>CAWJWR010000001.1:0-195905 GCA_963846645.1 uncultured Alphaproteobacteria bacterium
AGCCATGGCAGAGGCTGGTTGCGAGCGCCGCTTCCGATCTTGCCACCGCTTCTTCCGTCCGGGTTGTAGTCTTGACGGGGGCTGGTGCGCTCTTTTGCGGAGGCGGGGACGTGCGAGCGATGGCTTCCGCGCCCGATGGAGCCTCGGCCGTCATCGATCGGATCACCTCGAACCTTCACCGCGGGATCCTGGTCCTGGCCGAGATGCAAAAGCCGCTGGTGAGTATCGTGAACGGGCCCGCGGCCGGGCGGGCCTTGGCTTGGCTATTCTCGGCGATATCGTAATCGCGTCGGATACCGCGCACTTTACGTCGGCCTACACGGCCATCGGCATGACCCCGGATGGCGGCACGAGTTGGCTCCTGCCGCGACTGATCGGGCTCCGCCTCGCGCTGGACATCGTGCTGACCAACCGGCGAATCCCGGCCGACGAAGCGGCGAAGATCGGGCTTGTGACGCGCGTGGTGCCGCACGCCGAACTCGGAAAAGCGGAACGCGAACTGACCACCCGACTGGATCAAGGATCGATCGTTGCCTCCGGACGAGCGCGTTGGCTTCTTGCGACAAGTTTCGACCGGAGCCTCGCCGTTCACCTAGCCCTTGAGGCCGGCGCGATCGCTGATTCAGCGGCAGGTCAGGAAGGACAAGAAGGCATTGCGAAATTCCTCGCTCGCACGAGATAGCGCTAGAGCTTGGGTTCTCAGTATCGAACGGACTGGCCGTTTTCGAAAACGCCAAAATTCCATGGTTTCTGAATGCTGGCGCGCCCGGCAGGATTCGAACCTGCGACCCCAAGCTTAGAAGGCTCGTGCTCTATCCGACTGAGCTACGGGCGCGCGATCGTTGCGTGTTAGCTGGATTGCGCTTGCTGCTCAAAGCCTGCATTCACTTTCCGTTCAACAGCCGCGCGCGATCCATCGTGCGGGGTAACAGGGGATCTGGATGCGCGTGGCGTTCCTCTTGGTCGCAGGTCTGGCGGGCTTAGGCGCCGCGCCCCCAGCGGCGGCCGCCACGATTGTGGTCCTCACCAATCCTCAAACGCTTGAGCGCAAGACCATCGTCGTCGACCGCGACGGGCCAGATCGGGTTTTCATGTGCATGCTTCCGCCCGGTGAAGCGGGCTGTCACCAGGTGCAGGTGAAGCGCAGGGGCTAGGCCGCGACGGTCTCCAGCAGACCTTCGAACAGTCGCCGGCCATCCGTATTTCCATGCGCGTCTTCCAGGGCGCGCTCGGGGTGCGGCATCATTCCGAGGACGTTGCCCGCATCGTTCAGGATGCCGGCAATGCCCCGGGCCGAGCCATTGACCTCTTCCTGGTAGCGGAAGGCCACGCGACCCTCGCCTTCCAGGCGGTCGAGCGTCGACGCGTCGGCCTGGTAGTTGCCGTCGTGGTGCGCCACCGGGATGACGATGGTCTCGCCCGCATCATATTGCGAGGTGAACAGGCTTTGGCTGTTCTCGACCTCCAGCGACACCGGGCGGCAGACGAAATTCAGGCCGGCGTTGCGCATCAGCGCTCCGGGCAGCAATCCCGCCTCGGTCAGGACCTGGAAGCCATTGCAGATGCCGAGCAACGGAACGCCGCGTCCGGCGGCATCGGACACGGCGCGCATGATGGGCGAGCGCGCCGCCATCGCGCCGGAGCGCAGATAGTCGCCATAGGAAAAGCCGCCCGGCAAGGCGATGAAGTCGGTCCCGTCGGGAAGCTCGGTGTCGCGATGCCAGACCATGGCCGGAGCGCGGCCGGTCACCTGTTCGATCGCGACCGCGATATCCCGATCGCAGTTCGAACCCGGGAAGACGATGACGGCGCTCTTCAAGCGGCCGTCTCCAGACGCTCGATGCGGAAATTCTCGATGACCGTATTGGCCAGCAGCTTGCGGCACATGTCCTCGATGTCGGAATCGGAGGTGCCGTCGGCGAGCTCGAGTTCGATCAGCTTGCCCGCCCGGACGTCCTGGACGCCGGAAAAGCCGAGCCCTTCGAGGGCGTGATGGATGGCCTTGCCCTGCGGGTCGAGAACACCGGGCTTCAGAGTAACGAAGACGCGCGCTTTCATGGCTGCCTGTGCTGTTCGGAGTGACGCCGTCCCTTTGCCCCAGAGCGGCCGGACCGTCCAGCCGCGCGTGCAAATCTCACGTGCCTATTGCTCGCGCAGCGACTTCCAGAAGTTCCGGGTCAGCGGCTCAAGCGCATATTGCAGGGCCGTGCGCTTGCGCACGTTCAGCAGCACCTCGACGGGCAGGCCCGGGCGCAGATCGCCGCGGCCAAGCGCATCGCGAACCTTGCTGAGCTGATCCGGCGGCACCTCGATCTCGGCGCGGAAGAAGGACTGGCCGCTCTTCTCGTCGTTGAAGCTGTCGGCGGAGATGGTGCGGACGGTGCCCGACAGCAAAGGCAGGGTCTGGTCGTTCACGCTGACGAAGCGGATCTGCGCGGTCTGGCCCTTGTAGACGTCGTCGGCGGCGCCGGGCGCGACCTGGGCCTGGATGACCAGGGTGCGGTGGTCGGGGACGATTTCCATCAACACCTGCCCTGGGGACACGACCCCCCCGACGGTGAAGATGCTGAGGCCCACCACCTGACCCGATGCCGGGGCGCGGACGCGGGCGCGTTGCAGTTGTTCGCGAACGGCGATGAGCTTGGGAAGGACGTCGGACAATCGCGCCTGAGTATCGCGAAGCTCCGTGGCGACCTGCTCCAGCGCCGAGCTCTGGATCGAGACGGACTGCATGCGCGTCTCGCCTTTGCCCTGGCCGGCACGCGCAATTTCGGCCGTCATGGCCGCCTCGCGGCCCTTGAGCTCGGCAAGTGCCCGCTCAAGCGCGCGAATGCGGTTCTCGGACGCGAATCCCTTTTCCTGGATCTTGCGCAGACCGCCAATCTCGTCGGAAAGCAACCGCTGCTGCTCGCGGAGCGAGAGGATCTGCTGCGAATAGCCCGATTGCTGCTCGCCGAGCTGGTTGGACCTTTGCCCAAGCACCGACTGCTGGGCCGACATGGAGTTCAGACGAGCGCTGAGCTGCGCGCGCTGGAGCTGCATCGCCTGCGCCGCCAGCGGCCGATCTTCGTCGGACAGCGAGGCGAACTCGGCGGGCGGCGCGAAATTCCGCTGCCCCGTTCGTTCGGCCATGAGCCGCGCGCGCTGGGCGAGGTTGATGAGATAGTCGCTGGTCAGTGCGCGCTCCTGCGCGCGGATATCGGGCGCGGCCATTTCGACAAGGATGTCGCCCGCCTTGACCCGCTGGCCTTCGCGGACGTTGATCGCGGTGACGACTCCGCCTTCGCGATGCTGAACCGCCTGCCGGTTGCCGGAGACCGCGATGACGCCCTGCGCCGGGACGGCGGCGTCGAGCGGCGCCAGCGCTGCCCAGCCGAGCAGGATGACGAAAAAGAAGATGACGATGCCGGCGCCGATGCGAATGTCGCGCTTCGGATCGTCCACCGGCGCGTCGGGCGAATAGGGTTCGATGATGGGCGCGAGGAGGTTCATCCGGCCTTCTCCTGACTGCCCTGGGTCAGCCGGGCGGCGACTTCCTTCGAAGGCCCGAGCATCTTCGGCTTGCCTGCTTCGAGCACGAGCAGGCGGCGGGCCCCCGCAAGAATCGACCGGCGATGGGCAATCATCACCACTGCAGCTCCGCGTTTCATCGCATCGGCCAGCGCCTTGATCAGAGCCGCCTCGCCGTCGGAATCGAGAAAGGCGTTGGGCTCGTCCATGACCAGCAGGACGGGGTTCCCGTAGAGCGCGCGGGCGAGTGCCACCCGCTGCGCCTGACCCGACGAAAGCCCGTTCCCGAGCGGCCCGAGGAGCGTGTCATACGCTTTCGGCAAACGCAGGATCAATTCATGCACGTCCGCCGCCTTTGCCGCTTGAACCGCAAGCGCGTCCAGGTCCTGCCCGTTCGCAGTGTCGGAGAAGCGAGAGATGTTCTGCTTGATCGTTCCTTCGAACAGGCTCGGCTCCTGCGGCAGATAGCCGATATGCCGCGCAAGCTCGTCCGGTTCCCAATCGTCGTAGGCGGCACCGTCGATCCGGACCGTTCCAGCTTCGGCGGGAATGGCGCCGGCGAGAACCTTCGCCAATGTGGTCTTGCCTGCTCCGCTGGGCCCGATGATCCCGAGCATCTCGCCCGGGCTCACGTCGAAGCTTACGCCGAATAGAACCGGTCGTCCGTCGGGTCCGCGAACACCGACCTGGTCGAGCGCCACGCGACCCGCAGGCTCCGGGAGGCGGGTGTAGATCCGGTCCGCTGGCGCGTTCGACATCACGTCCGCAAGCCGGCGCAAAGCGGCATGGGCTCCGGACAGCATCGGCCAACCGCCGATGACGGATTCCACCGGCTGGAGCGCGCGGCTGAGCAGGATCGAAGCCGCAATGATCGCGCCCGCCGAAATATAGCCGGCGATCGCCAGCAGCGCGCCGAGGCCGAGCGCGGCCGATTGAACGAACAGGCGCAGAAAGCGGCTGATCGCCGAATAGCGGCCGCCGGTGAATTGCGCGTCGGCCATTCGCGACAGCCCGTAGGCGCGTTGCTCGAGCTGGCGGTGAACCATCGCCCCGACCATTCCGAGCGCCCGAACCGTGTCGTTGTTCAAGGCGACCGTCTGCGCCGCGCCCTGCGACGCGGCCATGGCCTGGGTCGCGGTCTGCATTGTTTCCGCCGTCGCCCTTTGGTTGCGCCATGCGACGAAGAAGAGGAGCGCCGCGGCGAAGACCGCCAGCATGCCGATCCAGAAATGCAGCAGGAAGGCGACGAAGAGGAAGAGCGGGAACCAGGGCACGTCGAACAAGGCGCCGGCGACGGGACTGCCGATCGCCTGCCGGATCGTCTCGAAGTCGCGCATCGCCTGCACGGCCGCGTTCGAGTTTCGCGCCATCATGCGCTTGAGGATCTTCGGCGCGAGCAGCGCATCGAGGCGCATGCTCGCCCGGACCAGAAGCCGGTTCCTGATCGCGTCCAGTGCCGCCAGCGCCAGCAGCGCAATGGCCAGGGCCAGTGTCACGAACAGTAAAGTCGTCTTGCCGCCCGTCGCAACCACGCGGTCGTAGACCTGAAGCATGTAGATCGCCGGCGCGAGGAACAGCAGGTTGATGAACAGGCTGAAGATCGCAGCTCCTACGAAGTGCGGACGGCAGGCCTCGACCGCCTCCGCCATGTCTTTCGGAAGATCTACCCCCGCAATCTTCATGCCACCGCTTACGCCTCATTACTGGTCTTCGCGACATAGCCGCGTTCGGTTTATGGACGAAAGTGCCGGCCAAAGGCAGTCCCGCGGCGGCACATAGGCACGGGATCTGTACAAGACCAGACAAAAATAGTCCTTTTATCAGCGACTTAGGGTTGAACCGTTGCGGACGTGGAACTGAGGCGAATCGAACCCCTGACCTTTGCAGTGCGATTGCATAGAATGGAGCAGTTTTTCGCAGTTTTGCGTGCTCATCGCACGGCGAAGCCGTCGTTTAGAGCGAAAATCAAAAACATTGTGATACGCTTCGATACGGGAGTTCGTGAGCAGCGCACTCCCTCAAGCGCAACTCGAAACTAGGATTGGCAGGATGTGGCGGGTGCTGGCGATTATCGCACTTGGCGCAGCGCTCGCTCTTGCAATCCTCAACGGCTGGTATTTCGGTTAACGCGGCAGGGCGACCCGCGGGTAGATCGGCAATCGCCCCGCCGGGGCGAAGGGTCGCCTCAATCTCGGATGCGAACACTTCCTGTGCGTGAGGGTCACCTGGAGCGCGGCCCGTGCGCCGTGCGGTGGTCGCAATTTCGGCCTGCCTCAGCATTGCTGCTTCGACTTCTGCTGCGGCTTGGTCGGAGGCTTCCAGCGACGTTCCCGGCAAGGTCGTCACACTGACGGTCAGGCTGCCCTCGTTGAACTCCGGTAGGAACGCTCGGCCGGACAAGGCTAGTCCTGCTCTCGGCCACGATTTGACTCTGACATCATGTCAAGGTGCAGAAGCGCTTAGATCGAGAATCGAAGCGTTGAGGAAGCCACTATGGCCGCACATACCGACAGTCACCGCTATGCCGTTCACGATCACGAACATGGCACCGTGGTGACCGACCCCGTTTGCGGGATGAAGGTGGATACGCAGACCGCCGCTCATCATTATCAGCTGGGCGAGACCGACTATCATTTTTGTAGTGCTCGCTGTCTCGATCGATTTAAGGCGAACCCAGACCAGTATCTCAACCCACCGACCAATGACCCGGCGGTTTCGGCGCCTGCGATGGGTGCTTTGCCAGAGGCTGCGCCCGGCACCATCTGGACTTGCCCGATGCATCCGGAGATTCGGCGCGACGGGCCGGGACAATGCCCAATTTGCGGCATGGCGCTGGAGCCGCTCGAGCCGACGCTTGAGGAGGGTCCTAACCCTGAACTGATCGACATGAGCCGGCGCTTTTGGGTGAGCGCGGTTCTGTCCCTCCCACTCGTCATACTCACATTTGGCGCGGAACTGCTTGGCTGGGAACTGCTGCCAATGCGCACGTCGATGTGGGTGCAGCTCACTCTGGCAACCCCGGTCGTGCTGTGGGGCGGCTGGCCCTTCTTCGAGCGGTTCTGGGCAAGCCTCAAGACCCGCAACCTCAATATGTTCACCCTGATCGGTCTCGGCGTCGGCGTGGCCTATGGCTACAGTGTTGTCGCAACGCTCGCGCCGCAAATCTTCCCGGCCTCGCTCCGCACGATGGGCGGGTTGGTGCCAGTCTATTTCGAGGCGGCGGCGGTCATTACGACGCTCGTGCTGCTTGGTCAGGTGCTGGAGCTACGCGCCCGGTCGGCGACGGGCGCGGCGATCCGCGCCTTGCTCGGCCTTGCTCCCAAGACCGCTCGTCGAGTCAACGACGATGGCAACGAGGAGGACATTCCCCTGGACCATGTCCGTGTCCGTGACTTGCTGCGCATTCGGCCCGGTGAAAGGGTGCCGGTTGATGGTGTTGTCGTCGAAGGTCACAGCTCGGTCGATGAATCGATGATCAGCGGTGAGCCGGTGCCGGTCGAGAAGCAGGCTGGCGCGAAGGTCACCGGCGCCACGGTCAACGGCACCGGCAGCCTCTTGATGCGCGCCGAGCGGGTCGGCCGCGACACCATGCTGGCTCAGATCGTGCGCATGGTTGCTGATGCGCAGCGGTCGCGGGCCCCTATGCAGAAACTGGCCGACCAGGTGTCTGCCTGGTTCGTGCCCGCCGTGGTTCTGATTGCAATCATAACCTTTGCAGCTTGGAACCTGATCGGCCCCGAGCCGCGACTGGCTCATGCTCTGGTCAACGCAATCGCGGTGCTAATCATCGCCTGCCCATGCGCGCTTGGCCTCGCTACGCCTATGTCGATCATGGTCGGCACCGGCAAGGGCGCTACGCACGGAGTGTTGGTGAAGAACGCGGAAGCGCTGGAGCTGATGGAGCGCATTGACACGCTCGTCGTCGACAAGACCGGCACGCTGACGCTCGGCAAGCCCAAGTTGATCGCAGTCAAGCCAGTGAATGACTTTCAGGAGGCCAATGTGCTCCGGCTTGCTGCGGCCCTGGAGCGCGGCAGCGAACATCCTCTCGCTGCGGCGATCGTAGAGGGCGCCGAAGAGCGCAGTATCGAGGTGCCTTCAAGCAGTGACTTCAAATCGCACACCGGAAAAGGCGTCACAGGCACGGTCGAGGGCCATACTGTTGGCTTGGGTAACAAAGCGTTGCTGGCCGACCTCGGGATTGAATCCGCTTCGCTGGAGGACGAGGCCGACGAGCATCGCGCCGAAGGTCAGGGCGTCATGTTCGTCGCGATCGATGACCAGCTCGCCGGCCTTCTCGTGGTTGCCGACCCGATCAAGGACAGCGCACCGTCCGCTGTAGCAGAACTGCAGTCAAATGGCGTCCGTGTGGTGATGATGACCGGAGACAACCGCCGCACCGCTGAAGCGGTGGCGCGGCGGGTCGGCATCAACGAGGTGTTGGCCGATGTGCTGCCAGACCAGAAGCAGGCCAAGGTCGAGGAGCTCCGCAAGCAGGGCCGGCGCGTCGCCATGGCCGGCGACGGCATTAATGACGCGCCCGCCCTTGCCGCGGCAGATGTCGGTATCGCCATGGGCACCGGCACCGATGTCGCGATGGAGAGCGCCCACGTCACGCTGGTAAAGGGCGACCTCAGCGGCATTGTCCGCGCCCGCCACCTCAGCCGCGCCACCATGCGCAACATCCGCGAGAACCTTTTCTTCTCTTTCGTGTTCAACGCGGCTGGTGTGCCAATCGCGGCTGGTGTGCTTTACCCGTGGTTCGGTATCCTGCTCTCACCAATCATTGCAGGTGCTGCCATGGCGTTCAGCTCCGTCGCGGTGATCGGCAACTCATTGCGGCTCAATCGAGTGCAGTTATGAAGATCGGCGCAGCCTCGGCGGCATCCGGCATTAGTGAGCGGATGATCCGCCACTATGAGAAGATCGGCCTTATGCCAAAAGCAGCGCGGCGCGCTTCCGGCTACCGCGATTATGACGAGCGAGACTTGCATACTCTACGCTTCATCGGCCGCGCTCGCGATGCCGGCTTCCCTATCGAAGAGATCCGGCAACTCCTTACGCTCTGGCATGACCGGGGACGATCCAGCGCAGATGTGAAGGGGCTTGCCCTTGCCCGCGCCGGCGAGCTCAAGAGGAAAGCCAAGGAACTCGACGCTATGCGGCGATCGCTAGAACATCTCGCCGAGCGCTGTCACGGCGACGACCGGCCGGATTGCCCAATTTTGATCGATCTGGAGGGCAAGGATTGATGTCAGTCATTGCTGCGACAGGTTCACGTCCTTATGAGCCCGCCATGGCTGCTGCCATTTTCAGACTGTTGGCGCTCGTTGCGCTTGTGCTGATGCCTCTGGGCATGGCCGGGGCGCCTGCCAATGCCCAGTCGACGACAACTGACCACGTCGCAATGGCGATGGGCCACTGCGACGACCAACCGGCGAAGGACAAAGCACCAGCGCCGTCCAAAATGGACTGCATGGCCATGTGCACGGCGCTTCCTGCCGCCAACGGCCCCTTGCTAAGCTCAGCCATGAAGCCAGCGGCCGTCCGAAGCACCTTTGTTGCTTCGCCTTTCGCGGGCGTTGAACCAGAAATTGCAACGCCACCTCCGAGGCGTGGCTGAAACTCAGTCGATTTGATTTTCAGTTATTTTCGGAGATTTGAAATGAAGACCTTCGTCAGCGCGATTGCGCTAACCATCGCCGTTCCCGCTTTTGCGCAGACCGCTCCGGCTGACCCACATGCTGGCCATACGATGCCCGCCGGCATGGATCATAGTCAGCACAAGCAGGGCAAGCATGACTGCAAGGAGTGCTGCGAGAAGATGAAAGGCAAAGACGGCAAGATGGAGTGCATGGATAAGAAGGACGAGGCCAAGCCGGCTTCGACCGATGGCAGCTCCCATCAGGATCATTCTGGCCACTAGTCGGACTGGGGCGCCGTCTATCGACGGCGCCCCTCCAACCCAATGCAACTGATTGCTTCGAGCGCTCTTTACGGGCGCGGAGACCATTTATGACCGAACTATTCGCGCTTAACCGCCGTGCATTCATGGGCGGCGGCGTAGCGCTCGCCGCCGCTGCCGGTCTTCATCCCAGCTGGGCTCGCAGCGTCAGCCCCGGTTTGGCAGCCAAGGCGCAAGGCACTTTATCTGGCGAGAACATCAAGCTCAGCGTGGCGCGGACCAAGCTCATGGTGGACGGCCGCGTTGGGCACGCCGTTGCGATCAACGGGACCGTTCCGGCGCCGCTGATCCGTCTCAAGGAAGGCCAGAATGTCCGCCTGACCGTCGAAAACCGCCTCGACGAAGACACTTCAATTCACTGGCACGGCTTCATTGTCCCGTTCCAGATGGATGGCGTGCCGGGGATCAGTTTTCCTGGCATCCGGCCTGGCCAAAGTTTCACTTACGAATTCCCGATCAAACAGTCAGGCACTTACTGGTATCACAGCCACAGCGGACTCCAGGAGCAGATTGGTCATTACGGTCCAATCGTCATCGATCCTGCGGGCCCTGATCCTGTCGCATACGACCGAGAGCATGTCATCGTCCTGTCTGACTGGACCTTCATGCATCCCCATTCTCTTTTTGTCCGCCTCAAGCAGGAAGGTGGTTTCTTCAATCGCAGCAAGCGGACGCTCGCGAACAAAGGCCAGGATGATCTCTCGCCCGAAGATGCGCGGATGTTTGCTGAGATGCGGATGGACCCAACCGACATCTCCGACGTCACAGCCGCTGCCTATACCTACCTCATAAACGGCCACAGTCCTGCCGAGAACTGGACCGGGTTGTTTGGCGCTGGCGAGCGTGTGCGGTTGCGGATCATCAACGCTGCGGCACAGACGATCTTCAATGTGCGTATTCCCGGCCTCAAATTACTCGTGGTCGCGACAGATGGGATCGATGTTCGTCCGATTGAGGTGGACGAACTGCAGATCGGTAATGCTGAAACCTACGATCTGATCGTTGTTCCTGAAAACCGCGCTTACACATTTGTCGCTGAGGGCATCGACCGCTCCGGCATGGGTGTGGCTACGCTTGCTCCAAGTGCTGGAATGCGCGCCGAAGTGCCGGCTCTGCGCAAACGTCCGACGCTGACCATGGCAGATATGGGCATGATGATGGACCACGGCGGCGGCGGAGACATGGGCAGCATGGCCGGAATGGACCATTCGGGCCACGATATGGGGGGTCAGGGGTCAGCGTCAGGCGGCATGGCGATGGACCATGACATGCGTGACGAATCCAAGGTCAGCTTTAAGGTTGGACCGGGCGTGGACATGATCGCTCCGGTGCCGATGGATCGCAACGATCATCCCGGCATCGGTCTCGACGATGTCGGGCACAGGGTCTTGACCTATAAGGATCTAATCTCGCTCAAACCCAACAGCGATACGCGCGCCCCGACCCGCCGCATCGACATTCATCTCACCGGTAACATGGAGCGGTTCATGTGGTCGATGGACGGTGAGAAGCTGAGCGAGAACCCTGAGCCGTATCGCTTCGCACGAAACGAGCGTGTGCGGCTGCGGCTGATCAATGACACGATGATGACTCACCCGATGCACCTGCACGGTCACTTCTTTGAGATCGTCAATGGCAATCGCGGCAACCAGCCGCTCAAGCATACGGTGCGCGTGCTCCCAGGCGCCTATATCGACCTCGACCTGACCGCAGATGCTCCAGGCGACTGGGCGTTTCACTGCCATCTGCTTTACCACATGCACGCGGGGATGATGCGGGTGGTCAGCGTCCGGCCCCTGGAAGGAGCGCAGGCATGAAGGCGCTCCTAGTCTTGCTATTGGCCGGCGCAGCAACCCCGGCGATGGCCCAAAGCGCATCCAATCAACCCGCATCGGCTGCACTAGCCACAGCGCAGGCGACTTGCCTGCCGGAGCATGCGGCAATGGGTCATTGCAAATTGCCTGACCCCGCTCCGCAACCTGCGACGGCACCGGCTCAGCACCAGGAGCCAACCTGTCTGCCGGAACACGCCGCGATGGGTCACTGCAGACTGCCGGACGCCGCCCCGCAAGCGGCGCCTGCTACTCAGCAGCGGCCCACCTGTTTGCCTGAGCATGCTGCAATGGGGCATTGTAAGTTGGAAGCCACAGCCGAACCGCAGATCGGGCCGGCTCTCACTCCAGCCGAAGCGCTGACAGGCCCGGTGCACGCAGCTGACGCCTATTGGGGCGCGGAGAGCATGCAGAGCGGGCGTAACATCCTTCGCGAAGAGCATGGAGGCATGCCCGTTTCCAAGTTCCTCCTCGACAGGGCCGAAGCTCGCCTCCGCGACGGGCGCGATGGCTATCTGTTCGATATGCAGGCTTGGCATGGTGGTGACATCGACAAACTCTGGCTCAAAAGCGAGGTTGAAGGCACGTGGGGTGAGAAGCTCGAACATGCGGAAGTCCAGGGACTATGGAGCCACGCCATCGACCCCTGGTTCGATCTGCAAGCGGGCGTCCGCTACGATCCGCAGCCGGGGCCGAACCGCACTCATCTGGTACTCGGCGTCCAAGGGCTCGCACCCTATTGGTGGGAGGTCGAAGGCGCCGTCTTTCTGTCGAATAAGGGCGATGTTACGGCTCGAGCCGAGGCGGAATACGATCTCCGCATCACGCAAAAGCTGATCCTGCAGCCGCGTGTCGAGGTCGCCCTATCCCTCCAAGATGTGCCGGATCTGGCAATCGGTTCGGGGCTCACCAGCGCCGCGCTCGGTCTGCGGCTCCGATATCAGATCTCGCCGCTCGTCGCCCCTTACATAGGTGTCGAATACGAACGCGCATTTGGCGACACGCGCCGCTTCCTGCGAGCGGACGACGAAGATGCTGGCGGATTGAATCTGCTCGCCGGCGTCCGCTTTTGGTTCTGAGGGGGAGGAAGACGATGAGATGTTTGATTGCTGCAGCCGCCGCCTTGTTGCTGACCGACAGCGCCCTTGCCCATCCTGATGCAAACCAGACCCCAAATGCCGTCCATGTAAAAGCGGTCGCTTCATCAGTGCGCCCCGCAGCGGCCGTGGTCGACGCCTTTCATGCTGCCCTGCGTCAGGGGAATACAAGGGCTGCGTTATCCCATCTGGCAGAGAACGCACTGATCTTTGAAGCTGGCGGCGCCGAACGCGGTCGGCAAGAATATGCCTCCCATCACCTCGGCGCGGACTCCGAGTTCTCACAGGCCGTGCCCGGCACGGTGACCAGGCGAGCGGGCGAAGCGATGGGGAATGTGGCGTGGATCGCCACAGAGGGGCGCACGTCAGGAACATACAAAGGCAAGGCGATCGACCAGGTCACCACCGAGACGATAGTCCTCCGGCGCGCGGGAGCAGCGTGGAAGATCGTTCACATCCACTGGTCCTCGGCGACGGCGAAGTGATGTCCTTCCAACGGACAGTTCGATTCGTCGCCGTGTTGATAGGCTTAGCGATACTGTTCGTCAGCCTGTCAACGGCGGCAACGGCTCACAAGAAGGACAAGCATAAGGAGCAGGAAGCCTCAGAGCTCATTGAGAACAGCACCCAGTCAGCTGGGCCGGCCGAAAGCCGATCTGTCGTCGCACAGGTGCAAAAACATCCGGGCGCTGCCGTCCAGCATGGTCGCGGTAGCATCATGGAAGGCATGGACATGGCAGAGGATCGCTCGGCCATGTCATTCGGCGAGCGCCTCTTGACCTGGCTGGGACGCCTACACCCTTTCATCGTCCACTTTCCGATCGCCTTCTTTCCCGCAGCTCTATTTACGGCCATCGTTGGCAGGCGTCGGCCTCCGTTCAGCGCGCCGGTTCAGTTCCTGGTCGTAGCGGGCGGCATTTTCGCGCCTTTAGCCGCGGCAGCCGGGTGGCTCGCGGGGGTGAGCGCCGATCCCGAGCCGATCCTGACCTACCACCGTTGGCTCGGCGTCGCGATCGGGATCACTGGCGCTGGGCTAGCCCTCTGGGCCTGGAAACGGCCGTGGGAGGATCGTGGCGCGGGCATGATCCTTGCACTCACGCTTATGACAGTTGCGATTGCGGTTCAGGGCTTCCTCGGCGCTGGCGTCACGCACGGCATGGACCATTTGATGTTTTGAAGGAGGGCGACATGCCACAGGCACATCAAGGGCACAGCGGCACGAGCGGCGGCATGATGCGACGGCACTATCTGATGTTCGGCCTCAACATGATCTTGAGCACCATCATCCTGTATCTCGTGATGTTCGAGATGATCTGGAGCTGGGACGAGTTCGTCCAGAACATCAACTTCTTCTACATGGCGCTAACGATGGCGATGCCGATGGGCATGCTGATGCTGCTGATGATGGGCTCTATGTATTCCAACAAGCGTCTCAACATCATGCTCTATGCACTCATGGCGCTGCTGTTCGTCCTCGCGTTCGCCGCCGTGCGCGGCCAGTGGCTCGTCGGCGACAAGCAATTCGCACGCTCCATGATTCCGCATCATTCGGGCGCAATCCTCATGTGCAACGAGGCAAAGCTACGCGACACGGAGCTCCGCGAGCTTTGTTACGGCCCCAATGGGATTGTCGCCTCGCAGAAACGCGAGGTCGCTCAGATGAAGCGGATTTTGGAACGGCTCTGAGGAGAGGCAGTTAAGCCGGGGCGGGCTTGATTAGAAGGACAGCAACAAAATGACCACCATATCCAAGGGCGCCCTAGCGATCGCGTTGACGGCCGCTCTGACCGCCTGCGGCAGCTCCGAACAGCCGGCAAACAATGTCGTCGCCGAGAACGACATGAACTCGATTATGGCCGATCCCAGCAATCCGTTCGCAGCATCGGAGATGAAGATGCACGATGCGATGGCCGCTGCCGTCGGAACGAACGCCGCCGACACTTGGGTCAAGAAGATGATCGAGCACCACCGGGGCGCGGTTGAAATGTCGCAGATCGTGCTCGACCGGGGCATCACTGGCCATGTCGCTGACATGGCGCGACAGACCGTCGATAAACAGGGCAAGGAGATCGAGGCACTCCAGAAGCTCGTGGCCAGCGGCAATCCCAACCCCGCGAGTGCCCAGCTTTACGCGCCAGCAGAGTTGCGGATGCATGATGCAATGATGGCGGCCAAGGGCGCCGATCTGTCGGATACCTTCATCCGTAAAATGCTGGAGCATCACAAGGGTGCAGTTGCCCTGTCAGACATTGCGCTTGCGAACGTTGCGACTGGCGCAATTCGGTCCCAGATCGAAAAGACCAAGGCCGAACAGCAAAAGGAAATTGAGCATATCGAGGGTATGCTGTCAGGCCAGCAGCCAAGCAGCGAACCGACTGCGCCGACAGCACCTGAACCAGTTGCCAAGGAGAAGGAACCGGCCGCGAAACCTGCGACGCCGAAGCCGGAGCCAGCCAAACCGAAGACGGCTGCAGCTAAGCCAGCAGAGCCAAAGGCTGCCGACCCAAATTGTCTGCCTGAGCATCGCGCAGCGGGTCACTGCTGATCAAGAAGTTTCGAGTAGGATGCAGCACTAATGGAATGTTGACCGTCGATCCGCTTTTGGCTCGGCACAGATTAACTCAATGGCTCTGGCGCGAACGCTACCAGAGCCATCATCCATACCTCCCCCCTGTAGAATTGAAGCGCCTGATGCGGTTAAATGTGATTGCCCGGAAAACCCACAAGTGGCTGGGCCTCTTCATAGGCGTCCAAGTTGTGATCTGGTCGCTCAGCGGCCTCTACATGACCATCGTTCATATCGACACGATTCATGGTGATCATCTCATCCGGTCGTTGCCCGCTAACCCGGTGAGCGCTTCGAGCCTGACCGATCCCATCGCCGTTGTAACGGCCCATAAGGGACAGGGACCTGCAGCTCACCAGGTGCGCGACCAACCCGCGTATGTCGTGAAGAGGGAAAGGGATGAAACCGTAGTCGATGCAAGGACTGGCAAGCCTGTACCGCCGCCAACGGAAGCGGAGATTCGCTCGATTGCGACAGAAACCTATACCGGCAGGGAGGCAATCGCCTCCGCTGCGCTGATCACAAAGGTTCCTGGGGAGATCCGTGGCCGCAAGCCGCCACTCTGGCGAGTTGAGTTCGACCATTGGAACAAGCCGACGCTGTATTTTTCGCCGACGACCGGCGAGCTCGTGTCCCGCCGCCATGAGCTTTGGCGCATCTTTGACTTCGTTTGGATGTTTCACATCATGGACTACGACGAGCGGGAGAACGTGAACAACCCTCTTCTCCGGACCTTCACTTGGGGAGCCCTCTTGATGGCGCTATCGGGCGCCTGGCTGCTGCTTTACGCCTTCCCCAAGAAGAGAAAGAGGAAAGCGGTGCGGCCATGATCATCAAGTCGATCTGGCTCCGCACGATCCATAAGTGGGTGGGCTTGGTCATCGGCCTCCAGTTCCTGATCTGGGCGATCAGCGGAACCGCCATGGCCCTGCTACCGATGGGCGAAGTCGCCGGTGGCGAAGTCGCCGACGCGCCGGTGCCTCCTATCCCGACCCTGAGCACAGCTTGGTCGGATATCCAAAAAGAAGTTGGCGGCGACGCCATTTCCAAGCTTTCGCTTCGCGGCCTGCCGCACGGACTGGCAATGGAAGTCACGACTTCGAACGGTATTCGGCTCTTCGATGCGAAAGACGGTCGGCCGGTCCTAATCGACAGCGAAGCTGCCGGAGCGATCGCCACCGCCGCACATCCATCCGGTGCAGCCGTGACCAATGTCGCCGCGCTCAGAGAGCTCACGCTGCCGGTGCGTGAGCACGAGCTCCCGATCTGGCAGATCGACTTTCGCGACCATGCCAACAGCAGCTACTATGTTTCAGGCACGACCGGAGAACTGCTGGAACGTCGGAACGACAGCTGGCGGTGGTGGGACTTCTTCTGGATGCTCCACAATATGGATTACGCGAAGCGCACCAGCTTCAACCACCCGCTGATCATCATGGTCGGCTCAGCCATGGCCTGGTCGGCGATGACCGGATTCTGGTTGCTGTTCCGCACAATGTGGCGGCATGATTTTGCGAAGTTGCGACAGGTTTGGCAACGCAAGTCACGACTTAGGCCGGTGGATGACTCCTCGACCAAACACCGCGCCTGATAGGCACCACCCGGATAATGAGTGTAGGACTTCGCAAGCTCGTGTGTTTCAGAACAAGCTGTTTGTGGAACACCGATTTGAAGGTCGAAGCGGTGTGCTCGAATTGTGCAACGCTCACGGGCTCGCCACCACACATGGAACGCCATTTGCGAGGATGCTGGTATTCGGGTGCTACGCCGAAGACCTTGCGGCATACCATACTCACCTGGCTCGCGGAGCGCGGTGTCCCCAAGAGCAGCGGATGACCCTCGCGGGCCATTCAGCGCAGGATACGACGGCCAAGAACTACGAGCACCTTTCGCCGCAGTATCTGAGCGCAGCCATTGCTGAGATTCACGCCTATTTCGACGAGCTATCCAAGCTGACCTCAGCCCACTTGCGATACAGAAATGATAGGGGTTCGAGTGAGCCCCTGGCAGCGTGAAGAGATTTTCGCTTATTTATCAATGGCAAGGGCTGGTGGAGCTGAGGGGAATCGAACCCCTGACCTCTGCAGTGCGATTGCAGCGCTCTCCCATCTGAGCTACAGCCCCGCGCCTCGGCAAGGCGGCCCACATAGCGACGCCTCCTCCCCCATGCAATGACCCGCCTTACGGCAGTTTCGGCTCGTCTCGCTGCCACCTGCAAGCCGGAACGGCACCTGCCCTGAGTTCGTTCTTGAACATGAGGAGCGGCCGGCATGGCGCCGGCGCGTTTCCGTCAGGAGGCATGTATGGCTTACGATCGGTACGATCCCGAACGGCGCTGGCGCGACGACCAGCGCAATACCAACGAAGAGCGCGGACAGCGCGCAAGCTGGGGACGCGACCGCGAGTTCGAGCGTGGACGCAGCGACATGGACTATGACCGCGATCGCGAAGACCGCGGCTTCTTCGAGCGCATGGGCGAGGAAGTTCGCTCGTGGTTCGGCGATGACGATGGACGGGGACGCGATTACGGCCGCGATCGCGACGAATGGCAAAGCCGCGAACGCTCGCGTTTCGACGAAAGCCGGCCGAGGCAGTGGAACCGGAGCGACGAAGTTCAATAGTCGCGGCTACGGCCAGGACAGCAGCCGAGGCTATCGCCCGATGGCCGGCGACTATTCGCGGTCCGGTAGCGACGATCGCTTCGAAGGCCGCGGCGGCTCCCGCACCGAGAGCCAATGGGATCGCGATCCCTATCGCCGGACCAGCTTCGCCGGTTCGCGCGAGCGCTCGAACCATGACGACCCGCATTATTCGGAATGGCGCCGTCGGCAGATGGATGACCTCGACCGCGATTATGACGATTACCGCCGCGAGCGGCAGTCGCACTTCGAGAGCGATTTCGGCGGATGGCGCGAACGCCGTCAGTCGAAGCGCCAGCTGTTGAGCGGCATCCGCGAGCACATGGAAGTGGTCGGCAGCGACGACAAGCATGTCGGCAAGGTGGACCGGGTCGCGGGCGACCGGATCATCCTGACCAAGAGCGATCCGGAGGCTGGCGGCGTCCATCACTCGCTCAGCTGGTCGGACGTCGACCGCGTGGAAGGCGATCGCGTGATCCTCGACTGCAGCGCCGACAAGGCACGCGAGCGGTGGCGCGACGACAACCGCAGCCGCGCCTTGTTCGAACGTGAGGACCAGGGTGAGGCCGGGCCGCACGTCCTCGATCGCAGCTTCTCCGGCACGTACCGGTAAGCCCGTCCCTCGGGACTTGGGATTGGCCCGGCGGCTTCGGCTGCCGGGCCTTTCTTATGCGCTTGGCTACGCTTATGCGCGCTCTTGAACGGGAGAACGACAATGGCGCGCGCCTGGCACCTGAAGAGCCGTCCGCAAGGACTTCCCACCAACGAGAATTTCGAACTGAAGGACATCGACCTTCCGCCGCTCGGCGCGGGCAGGTCCGCGTCCGCAACGACTGGCTGTCGGTCGATCCGTACATGCGCGGCCGGATGAACGACGTGAAAAGCTACGTTCCGCCCTTCCAGATCGACCAGCCGATGGAAGGCGGCGCAGTCGGCGAAGTCATCGAATCCAATGCGGACGGTTTCGCTGTCGGCGATCGCGTCCTGCACATGGGCGGGTGGCGCGACGAGGCCGTGCTCGATGCGCGGACGGTGAACAAGCTGCCGAACCTCGGCGCAGAGCCGCAGGCCTTTCTCGGCAATCTCGGCGTGACCGGCGCGACGGCCTACTTCGGCCTGCTCGACGTCGCCTCGGCCAAGGCCGGCGACATCGTTTTCGTGTCCGCCGCAGCGGGGGCGGTCGGATCGGCCGTCGTGCAGATCGCCAAGGCCAAAGGCATGACCGTCATCGGCTCGGCCGGCGGAGCGGAAAAGTGCGAGTTCGTCCGCTCGCTCGGCGCGGACCAGGTCGTCGACTACAAGGCGCAGCCCATCCTCAAGGGCCTCGCCGCCGTCGCTCCGGACGGCATCGACGTCTATTTCGACAATGTCGGAGGGGAGCATCTCGACGCGGCCTTCGCGCTCGCCCGGATGCGCGCTCGATTTGCGATCTGCGGGATGATCGAAGGCTATAACAAGGCCGAGCCCGCGAGCTTCCGCTTCATCATGCGCGTCATCGCCATGCGCATCCGGATGCAGGGCTTCATCGTCTTCGACTTCCAGTCGCGGATGGACGAATTCTATCGCGAGACGGGGCAACTGATTGCGAGCGGCCAGCTCAAGTCACAGGAAACCGTGGTCGACGGCCTCGAGAAAATGCCCGACGCCTTCCGCGGCCTGTTCAGCGGCGAGAACGTCGGGAAGATGCTCGTCCGTCTTTAGCGGTTGAACTTGCAGGAGGCCGGATTGCCGGTCTCCAGCCCGGTCCGGAGCGCCTGCATCCGCTGCGCCGATGAGCCGTGGGTGAAGCTCTCCGGTACGACGACGCCCTGGCTCTGCTTCTGCAGCATGTCGTCGCCGATCGCCTCGGCCGCGCGCATGCCTTCCTCGACGTCGCCGGGTTCCAGGATGGGCTGGCCCTGGGCGGTGCGGGCATTGGCCGCCCAGACACCGGCATAGCAATCGGCCTGAAGCTCGACGCCGACCTGGACTCGATTGCCTTCGGCCTTGCCGAGGCTCTGCTGGGCGCGCTGCGCCTCATCCAGCGTACCTTCGAGGTTCTGGACGTGGTGCCCAACCTCGTGCGCGATCACATAAGCGGCGGCAAAGTCGCCCGGTGCCTGGAACCTGCGCGACAGCTCGTTGAAGAAGTCCGGGTCGATGTAGATCTTCTGGTCGTTCGGGCAGTAGAACGGACCCATCGCCGCCTGTCCCATGCCACATGCGGTCTGCGTTCCGCGCGTGTAGGCTACCAAGGTCGGCTCGGTGTAGCTCGCGCCGCTGCGCTGGAAAATCTGGCCCCAGACTCCGTCCGTAGACTTCGAGCGCTCCAACGAGAATGCGTCGATCTTCCGGCGCCAGGGTCGACTGGCCCGCAGGCGCGTTCGTCGTCGAGGGACCGCTCGGCAGCAGTCCTCCGCCGCCGCCGCCAAGCTGGGTCAAGGCGCAATAGCCGAGCAGGAGGATGAGCACGCCGCCGATGCCGAAGCGGCTCATGACCATCGGAAGGAGACAACCGAGCATGTTGCCTCCGCCGCCTCCAAGGCCGAAGCCGCCGCCACCCGGACTCCCCGTGCGATCCTCGAAGTTGGAGCTGGGACCGTCGTCGAACCGAACCATGGGCGCTTCCCCTCTTGCCACGCCCAAATGCGCGAAACTCGGACCGGTTGCAAAACATCCTTGGCAGGGCGACTAGCGCGGCAAAGGAGACGCCATGATTCTCGAAGGCAAAGTCGCGCTCGTCACGGGTTCAACCTCCGGTATTGGGCTGGCCATCGCCCGCGCTCTTGCCGCGGAGGGCGCGAAGGTGATGCTCAACGGCTTCGGCGATCCGGCGGAAATCGAGAAGATCAGGAGCGAGCTGGGCGCGGCCTATGATGGCGCCGACCTGTCCGATCCCAGTCAGATCGAGCAGATGGTGCGCCACTGCACGGATGAGCTCGGTGCGCCGGACATCCTCGTCAACAATGCCGGCATCCAGCACGTCTCACCGGTCGAGACCTTTCCGCCCGAGAAGTGGGACGCCATCCTGGCCATCAACCTGTCAGCGGTCTTCCACACGACAAGACTGACGATCACGGCGATGAAGCAGGCAGGGTGGGGCCGGATCATCAATACGGCCTCGGCGCACAGCCTCGTCGCCTCTCCGAACAAGTCCGCCTATGTCGCGGCCAAGCATGGCGTCGCGGGTTTCACCAAGGCCGTAGCGCTGGAGGCCGCCAGGGACGGCGTGACCGCCAATTGCATCTCGCCCGGATACGTCTGGACCACCCTCGTCGAGAACCAGATCCCGGACACGATGAAGGCCCGCAACCTGACCCGCGAGCAGGTGGTGAACGACGTACTGCTTGCGGCCCAGCCGACCAAGAGGTTCGTCACTCCCGAGGAAGTCGCCGCCTTCGCCCTCTTCCTTTGCCGCGACGAGGCGGGCTCGATTACCGGTGCCAACCTGAGCATGGACGGGGGCTGGACGGCAGCTTAGGCTTCGGGGATGCGCCGCCTAATTCTTTCCGCCGCGCTCCTGACGCTGGCCGGGTGCGCGCAGTTCCGGAGTTCCCCGGGAGTCGTCGTCCAGCCGACGCTCGACTGGCGCTCCATGGCGACACTGTCCGACCGCGACCGCCTGCGCGACTGGCGATCGGCGTTCGTTGACGGCTTGCGGGCAGCACGAGCGGCCGGGCACTCGGCCGACCTGGAGCGCGAGGGTGTCCTGCTCGAACCGGACGCGGCGCTGGGCGGCGGACCGATCCCCAACGGCGCCTATCGCTGCCGGGTGATCAAGGTCGGCGCGAAAAGCGAGGGGATGCTCAACTACATCGCCTATCCCGCCTTCGACTGCCGGATCCAGCAGGCGGGCCATGTCCAGGACTTCGCCAAGCTGACCGGTTCGCAGCGGCAGGTCGGATCGATCTTCCCCGGAGACGCGCTGCGGCAGGTGTTCCTCGGCACCCTCGTGCTCGGGGATGAGGCCCGAGCGATGCGATACGGCCGCGACACGCAGCGCGACGTGGCGGGCTTCGTCGAGCGCATCGGGCCAAGCCGCTGGCGCCTGATCATGCCCCGACCCCATTTCGAATCCCAGATAGACGTGATGGAGCTTGTACCTTCATCATCCGGAGTGCGTTGATGAAGTTGACCCTTGGACTGGCCGTTGCAGCAATGACCATCACGACCCCCGCCAACGCCGCCTCGCTGTCGGAAGCAATTCGCGGCGACATGCCGATGCTGATGACGCTTTACCGGGATCTTCACGCCAATCCCGAGCTGTCGATGCGGGAGGTGCGCACGCCTGCGAAGCTGGCCGCCGAGGCGCGTAAGCTGGGGTTCAAGGTCACCGAGAAGGTCGGGAAGACCGGGGTGGTGGCAGTGATGGAGAACGGGCCCGGCCCGGTTCTCCTGCTCCGCTCCGACATGGACGCCCTTCCCGTCGTCGAACAGACCGGCCTTCCGTTCGCATCGAAGGTTAAAGCGACCAGCGCTTCCGGCGTCGAGATCCGGGGTCATGCACGCCTGCGGCCACGACACGCATATGGCGAGCTGGGTTGGCGCGGCCCGGCGGCTGGCGGCGATGAAGGACCAATGGTCGGGCACCCTCGTCATGGTCCTGCAGCCTGGCGAGGAAACGAGCGAAGGCGCCCGGGCGATGCTCGCCGACGGTCTCTACACGCGCTTTCCGAAGCCGACCCATGCACTCGCGTTTCACGACAGCGCGTCGCTGCCCGCCGGAACGATCGGCTACACGCCGGGCCCCTCGTTCGCGAACGTCGATACCGTCGACATCAAGGTGCGCGGAGTCGGCGGCCATGGCGCCGTCCCGCATGCGACCAAGGACCCGATCGTGCTCGGGGCCGATATCGTCGGCGCCCTACAGACCCTGATCAGCCGCGAGCTCGATCCGCAGGATGCGGCAGTCGTGACGGTCGGCAGCTTTCAGGCGGGCGCAAAGCACAACGTCATTTCGGACGAGGCCATGCTGCTGCTCACCGTGCGCAGCTACACCGACAACACACGACGCCATCTGCTCGACGGCATTGCCCGCATCGCTCGCGGAAAGGCGATCGCCGCCGGAATTCCGGAGGACCGCATGCCGATCGTTCACGTGCACGAAGGGCAACATACGCCGGCGGTCTTCAACACGGCCGGCATGACGGAATCGACGGCTGCACTGTTCAAGCAGCATTTCGGCGACGATCGTGTGCGGCAAGTTCCCCCGCCCATGGTCGGGGAGGATTTCGGCCGGTTCCATCATGAGGATACGAAGATCGAAAGCCTGATCTTCTGGGTCGGTGGCGTGCCCAAGGACAAATGGGACGCGGCAGACGGCGATCATAAGAAACTGCCGTCGCTGCACAGCCCGTTCTGGGCGCCGGATGCAGAAGCGGTGATCTCCACCGCGACCGAAGCGCTGACCATTGCCGCGCTGGACGTGCTCAAGAAGAGCTAGCTGCTGGCCTCGTCGAGCAATCTGATCTGATCGGGAGTGAGGCGCAGCTGCAGCGCCGCAAGCGATTCCTCGAGCTGGCGAACGCTCGTCGCGCTTGCCAGCGTCGACGTGATGCCCGGCTGGGCATTGGTCCAGGCGATGGCGATGGTCGCCAGCGCGGCTCCGGTCTCCGCTGCGACCCGTCCATCGCCTCCAGCACTCGCGGACCACGTCCCTCGAGATATTCGACGTTGCGCAATCCTCGCGTACTTTTGTCGAGATCGTCCTTGGTCCGGTATTTCCCGGTCAGGAAACCGTTCGCGAGGCCGTAGAAGGGGACGATGCCGAGACCGTGAGCAAGCGCGGCGTCGCGAAGCTGGCCCTCCAGCTTCGGGCGCTCGACGAGGTTGTACCAGGTCTGAAGCGCGCAAGGTCTCGTGAGACCATTGGATTCCGCGACCTTCATCGCCTCGTCGAGCCGCTCCGCGCCGTATTGCGAAAAACCGATGGCCCGGATTTTCCCGGCCTTCACCAGCGCGTCCATGGCACCCAGGCTGTCCGCCAGCGGCACGTCGGGATCGTCCTTGTGATGATAGTAGAGGTCGATGACATCGACGCCGAGCCGCCGGAGCGACGCGTCGCAAGCGGCCGCGATCTTATCGGGGGCAAGCCCCTCGAAGAATCCCACCTTTGTGGCGATGACGACCTGCTCGCGCTTCGATGGATCGCGTCTCAGCCAATTGCCGATGACCGTCTCGCTCTCGCCGCCCGAATTGCCCGGCACCCAGGCCGAATAGACGTCGGCCGTGTCGATCATGTTACCGCCGGCGTCGACGAAGGCGTCGAGGACGTCGAAGCTGGTCTCTTCGTCGGCCGTCCAGCCGAAGACATTGCCGCCAAGCGCCAGCGGCGCCACCTCGATTCCGCTGATCCCCGAGCGGTCGCATTTCATCATTCGCACCCTCCTCGTCATGCGCCGTTTCGCTGCTGCCGAATCGCCGATCGCATGCGACGTTCACCAGATATTTGTAAAATTTAGCGACACCCCCTCCCATGTCGGTGGATTTGACAGGTGGGCGTCAGTGCAGGCGCTGATTGGCTTCTGGAGCCACGCTTTGTGCGCGGCGGCCTTCCTCGGCCTTTCGATCTGGCGGGTCGGCGCGATCCGCCAGCCGGACCAGCGCCTCCTGCTCGCCGGTTTCGCGGTCACCGCCTGCTGGGCCTGGCTTAGCGCCATCCTCCCCGGCGACCCGCTGACAGCCTATGCAGAAACCGCCCGCAACCTCGTCTGGATCGGCCTGCTCCACAGCCTGTCCACGACCAGCGACGAGCGCCAGCACGGCGTCCGCTGGGTCTATTTCGCCGTCGCCATCGTCATCGGATTCCAGTTCGTCGTCACGTCGCTCCGCTACTTCGTGCCGCTCAGCGGGCTCGCGGACACGATCAACCTGTTGCGTATCACGACCGCCGCGGGCGCGCTCGTTCTGGTCCACAATCTTTATGGCCAGGCGTCGCCGGCGAGCCGCTCGAACATCCGGCTGGCCATGCTCGCTCTGTCGCTGATCGTGGAGCTACGACCTCAACCTCTACACCATCGCCTACCTCGACAGCCGGCTCACGCCCGACATCCTCGAGGCGCGAGGCGCAATCGTCGCGGTCACCGCCCCGATGTTCGCGATGGCCGCCCGCCGGGAAGAAGGGTGGCGCGTCCGGCTGTCGCGCGCGGCGACGTTCCAGTCGCTCTCGCTGCTTGCGATTTGCGGATACTTCGCGCTGATGGCGATCCTCGCCACGGCGCTTCGCGGGACCAGCGTCGAATGGTCGCGCGGCCTGCTGGTCGGCCTTCTGGCGGCGATGACCGTCGCGGCGATGGTGCTTCTGCCGAGCGCCAAGGCCCGCAGCTGGGCCAAGGTGAAGATCTCGAAGCATTTGTTCGAGCATCGCTACGACTATCGCACCGAATGGCTCCGCTTCACCGAAACGGTCGGCAAGAGCGACGCATATTCGCGCGCCGCTCGGCGAACGCGTGATCAAGGCGTTCGCCGACATCCTCGAAGCGCCCGGCGGGCTGCTTCTGGCGACCGATCCGTCGGGCGCGATCACAACAGCTTCCGCCTGGAACTGGTCGGGCCGCAATCCGCCCGCCGGCGAGCTCGATCGCATCCGCGATTTCTGGACGGCGATCGAAGCCAATGGGCGGATCGTCGAGTTCGATGCCATTCGCAACGGCTGGGCACGGCCCGAAGATTGCGTCTCTCTCCCGCCGCAATGGCTGCTCGAAGAGCGCCGTGCCTGGATCGGCGTGCCATTGATCCACGGCGAGCGTTTGTTCGGCCTGATCCTGCTCGCATCGCCCGAATATCGCCGCGTCGCTCGACTGGGAGGATTTCGACCTGCTCCGCACCGCCGGCCGCCAGGCCGCGAGTTCGCTCGCCGAAGCACACGGCCAGGAGGCGCTGTCGAACGCGCAGCGGTTCGAGGAATTCAACCGCCGCTTCGCCTTCATCCTGCACGACATCAAGAATCTGGTCAGCCAGCTGTCGCTGCTTTCGCGCAATGCCGAACGGCACGCCGACAATCCGGAATTCCGCGCGGACATGGTCGCGACCTTGCGCAGTTCGGTCGGCAAGATGAACGACCTTCTCGCCCGCCTCTCGCCCCAGGCGCAGACGCGCGCGCATCGCGCGGAGCCGCAGCCGCTTCGGACGATCCTCGCCGACGCCATCGCCGCCAAGCGCCGCGACCACGAGGTGAAGTTGCTCGGCGACACGACTCTGTGGGCAGTGGTCGATGCGGCCGGCCTTGAGCAGGCGGTCGGCCATCTCCTCCAGAATGCGGTCGAGGCCAGCTCGCCCGAGATCCCGATCACCGTCCGGGTCGATCCCGCCGATCCCGAGGTGCGCATCACCATCGTCGACCACGGCACGCGGCATGGACGGCGACTTCGTCCGCAACCGCCTGTTCCAGCCCTTCGCGTCGACCAAGCCCGGCGGCTTCGGCATCGGCTCGTTCGAAGCGCGTTCGCTGATCGCCGCCATGGGCGGCCGGCTGGTCGTCGATTCGACGCCGGGCGTGGGCACCGAATTCTCCATCTTCCTCCCCGCGGCCGACGAGGCCGCCCAACCGCAACGGAAAATCGCATGACCGACCAGAAGCTCCCCGTCCTGCTGATCGTCGAGGACGACGAAGGCCTGCAGCGCCAGCTCAAATGGGCCTATGAGGGCTATCGAGGTCGTGCTCGCCGGCGACCGCGCGGCGGCGCATCGAGGCCGTTCGCGCTGCACGAACCGGCGGTCGTCACGCTCGACCTCGGCCTTCCGCCCGATCCGGACGGCACGAGCGAGGGCTTCGCCACTCTGACCGAGATCCTGCGGTTGAAGCCCGACACGAAGGTCATCGTCGCGTCCGGCCACGGCGCACGCGAAAGCGTGCTCAAGGCGATCGGCCTCGGCGCCTATGACTTCTACCGCAAGCCGGTCGACATCGACGAGCTCGGCCTGATCGTCTCGCGCGCCTTCCACGTCGCCGACATCGAGGCGGAGAACCGCCGTCTCGAGAGCAGACCGGCGGTGGCCAGGTGCTCGGCTCGATCATCAGCTCCGCTCCCGAGATGCTGAAGGTCGGCAAGACCATCGAGCGCGTCGCGACCGCCGACGTATCGGTGATGCTGCTGGGCGCGAGCGGGCACCGGCAAGGAATTGCTCGCCCGCGCGGTGCACGAGAAGAGCGGCCGCAAGGGCGAGTTCGTCGCCATCAACTGCGCCGCCATTCCCGAGACCCTGCTGGAGGCCGAACTGTTCGGCTACGAGCGCGGCGCCTTCACCGGCGCGGTCAAGTCGAACATCGGCAAGATCGAAATGGCGCAGGGCGGCACCCTGTTCCTCGACGAGGTCGGCGACATTCCGTTGCCGCTACAGGTCAAGCTGCTGCGCTTTCTTCAGGAACGCGTGATCGAGCGCATCGGCGGACGCCAGCCGATCGCGGTCGACACGCGCATCGTCTGCGCCACGCACCAGAACCTCGACGCCATGACCGCGGACGGCCGCTTCCGCGAGGACCTTTACTATCGCCTCGCCGAGATCGTGGTGAAGATCCCCTCGCTGGCCGAGCGTCCGGGAGACGCCGTCCTGCTCGCGCGGCACTTCGTCAACCGCTTCAGCAAGGAATTGAACACCAAGGTCCAGTCGCTGTCGGCCGACGCGCTCGCAGCGATCGACGCCTACGGCTGGCCGGGCAACGTCCGCGAGCTCGAGAACCGCATCAAGCGCGCGGTGATCATGGCCGACGGCAAGTCGGTCAGCGCCGACGACCTCGACCTGCCGGGCAACGACCGCGCCGCCGAGGAAGCGGAGCTGCATCAACCTCCGCGCCGCGCGCGAAATCGCGGACCGCCGCGCGATCCGCCAGGCGCTGAGCCGCACGCGACAATAATATCTCGGGCGCCGCCAAGCTGCTCGGGATCAGCCGGCCGACGCTCTACGACCTGATCAAGCAGTATCAGCTCTCGGCCTAGCAGACGGAAATCCGACCAACGGCTGTTCGCTTCGACGAACGGACTTGCGACCCGCCCGCGCGGCTTTAAGCGTCCCCAGCCGAGTCCGTGCCGAGGGGAGAGCTTCGTGGATCGCCGTCAATTTCTTTCGACCGCCAGCGCAGCTGCGGGCCTGTCCTTCGTCAGCGCATTTGCGAAGCCGGGCGTCGCCTTCGCTACAACGGCGCAGGCTGCCGCCAGCCCGCAGGACGCTGCGATCAACCAGATTTTCGAGCGGATCTTCCAGGAGCAGGTCCAGACGAACCCTCTTACGGCGACCTACACCGGCCTCGACAAGGGCGAGCTGGCCCACCTCAAGTCGCAGCTGGACACCCGTCCGGACCGGCAGGCGCGGATTGAGGAAGTCGCGCGCACCAACAAGTTCATCGGCTGGCTTGCTGCCGTGCCGGAAGCCGGCTTGTCCGACCTTTCCAAGCTCAATCGCGAAGTCGTGATCTGGGATCTCAAGACCAGCAACGTCGGCCCCGAGAAGTTCGACATCTCGAACCCGCAGAGCCCGTACGTCATCAGCCAGCAGGACGGCGCCTACTTCTCGATTCCGGATTTCCTGCACTCGGCGCACACGATCGAGAATGCCGCGGACGCCGAGGCGTACCTGTCGCGCCTTTCGCAGTTTGCGACGGTGCTTGACAATGAGACCGCCGAGCAGCAGCGGCAGGCGGAGCGCGGCTTCCTCGCGCCCGGCTGGTCGCTCGACCTTGCGCTCGGCCAGATGCGTTCGCTGCGTGAGCCGGCGGCCGCGCAAAGCAATATGACGGGCTCCCTCGCCGAGCGGGCGGCGGCCAAGCAAATCGGCGGCGACTGGCGCGGTCGGGCCGCGAAGATCGTCGCCGAGAAGGTCTATCCGGCTCTCGACCGCCAGATTGCGGCGGTGGCTGCGCTTCGGTCGAAGAGCCAGGCGGGCGACGGCATCTGGCGTGTACCGAACGGCGCGGACATCTACGCTGCAGCGCTTGCGGAGGCGACGACGACCACCTTCAGCGCCGACGAAATCCACCAGATCGGTCTCCAGCAGGTCGCCGAGATCAGTGCGGAGCTCGACAGGATTTTGCGCACTGCAGGCTTCACGAGCGGCAGCGTCGGCGAGCGGCTCACGGCCCTCAACAAGTCACCCGAGCAACTCTATCCGAACACGGATGCGGGCCGGACCGAGCTGCTCGCCAGCCTGAATGCAGGGATGGCGGACATGACGGGTCGTCTGCCGAAGGCCTTCCACAATCCGCCCAAGGATCCGCTGGAGATCCGTCGTGTTCCGCCGGAAATCCAGGACGGCGCGTCCAACGGCTACTACCGGCCTGCGTCGCTCGATGGGTCGCGCCCGGCGATCTACTTCATCAACCTGAAGTCGCACCGGCGACTGGCCGAAATACTCGCTCCCGGCGCTCACCTACCACGAGGGCAATCCGGGCCATCACCTGCAGATCAGCGTGACGCAGGGGTCGGGCGATATTCCGATGCTTCGCCGCATCGCCTTCTATTCGGCTTATGGCGAAGGCTGGGCGCTTTACGCCGAGCAGGTCGCCGACGAGCTTGGCGCCTACAAGGGCATCGAGCGCGCCGGTTATCTGCAGTCCTTCCTGTTCCGCGCCGAGCGGCTCGTCGTCGACACCGGGCTGCACCACAAGCGCTGGACCCGCGAGCAGGCGACCGATCACATGGTCGCCGCCACCGGCTTCGCCCGACCGCGCGTGCAGCGCGAGATCGAGCGCTACTGCGCCTCGCCGGGCCAGGCCTGCAGCTACAAGATCGGCCACCTCGCCTGGTCGCGCGCCCGGCAGAAGGCGCAGCAGGCGCTCGGTGCCAAGTTCGACCTCCGCGACTTCCACGACATCCTCAAGGAAGGCGCGATGCCGCTGACCATCTTCGAGCGGCGGGTCGACGAGCGCGTGAAGGCGAGGCTCGCCGCCGCCTAGCCGGCGAGTTGCTCCGCCATTTCGGCAACTTCCAGCCAGCGCTCCTCGGCGGCGTCCTTCTCGGCGCGCAGCTTGGCAGCGCGGTCCGTGAGGTCGGCAAAGCGCTTCGGATCGCGCGTGTAGAGGTCGGCGTCGTTCAGGGCATCGTCCGTCGCCGCAATCTCGGCTTCCAACCGCTCGATCTCGCCCGGCAAACGATCGAGGTCGCGCTGGTCCTTGTAGGATAGCTTTCCTCCCCTCCCGCTTGCGGGAGGGGATTGAGGGGTGGGCATGTCGGCGGTCAATCTCGTTGAAACAGGCCCACCCCCCGACCCCCTCCCGCGAGCGGTAGGGGGAGCTTGCTTCCTCCGCTTCGCCCAATCCTCATATCCACCCGCGACGATATCCACCTTGCCCGAGCCGTCGAGCCCGAGCGTCACCGTCACCGTCCGGTCGAGGAAATCGCGATCGTGGCTGACGATCAGGACCGTGCCTTCATAGTCGGCGATGACTTCCTGAAGCAGGTCGAGCGTTTCCAGGTCGAGGTCGTTGGTCGGCTCGTCGAGCACGAGCAGGTTCGCTTCACGCGCAAACTCCCGCGCCAGCAGAAGCCGCGACCGCTCGCCGCCGGAAAGCGACCCGACCGGCGCTTCCGTCAGCTCCGGCGAGAAGAGGAATTCCTTGAGATAGCCCTTGATGTGCTTCTTCGTGCCGCGAACGTCGATCCAGTCGCCGCCTTCCGCCAGCACGTCGCGAACCCGCTTGGTCGGCTCCATCAGCTTGCGCTGCTGGTCGATGACGATGCCGGCCAGTGTCTTGGCGCGCACGATCTTGCCCTGGTCGGGCTCGAGTTCACCCGTCAGCAGCTTGAGCAGGGTCGTCTTGCCCGCACCATTGGCGCCGACGATGCCGATGCGGTCGCCGCGCTGGATGCGCAGCGTGAAGTCGCGGATGATCGCCCGCTCGCCGAAGCTCTTCGACACTCGGTCCGCTTCGATCACCGACTTGGAGCGAACGTCGTCCTTGGCGATGGCGAGCTTCGCGGTGCCCGGACCGCCGATCATCGCGGCCCGCTGCGCCCGCATCTCGTGCAACTTGGCGAGGCGGCCCTGGTTACGGCGGCGGCGCGCCGTGACGCCGCGTTCCAGCCAGCGCGCCTCCAGCGCGAGCTTGGAGTCGAGCTTTTCGGCCGCGCGCGCCTCTTCCTCATAGGCCTTTTCCATCCAGGCCTCGAAACCGCCGAACCCAATTTCCGCCCGGCGCAGATTGCCGCGGTCGAGCCACAGGCAGCTCTTCGTCAGGCGCGTCAGGAAGGTCCGGTCGTGGCTGATGACGATGAACGCGCCTGTGAAGCGGTTCAGCCAGTCTTCCAGCCACTCGATGCCGGCGAGGTCGAGATGGTTGGTCGGCTCGTCGAGCATGAGCACGTCCGGCTCCTGCGCCATCGCTCGGACGATCGCTGCCCGGCGCCGTTCGCCGCCGCTGGCGGTCGCCACCGGGCGGGACAGGTCCAGCCCGATCTGGTCGGCGATCGCCGCCGCCTCATGGGTTTCCGGCGCGTCGGCTCCGTCCAGCACCCAGTCGAACAGGGTCGCGTGATCGCCCATGTCCGGGTCCTGTTCGAGCAGGACCACGCGCGAGCCCGGGACGATCGTCCGCCGTCCTTCGTCCGTGTCGATCAGGCCGCCGAGGCACTTCAGCAGCGTCGTCTTGCCAGCGCCGTTGCGGCCGATCAGCGCCAGCCGGTCGCGCGGGCGAACGTGCACGTCGAGGTTGCGGAACAACCAGCCCTCGCCCTGCACGAGTCCAAGGTCTTCGTAGGAGAGAACAGCCGCGGCCATGGACGCGCCCTAGCCAGTCGTTTTGGCGGAGGAAACCGGTGTGGCCGCCGGGCCACTTCCGTAAACGCAAATTTTACGGCAGTCTTCTACCTGAACGGCATTGGTCGGCACCATTCATAAGGCATTCAATGGCTTCTGATAAAAGCTGCGACCAGAGAAACGCCATGAGCCTGTTCCGTAAAACTGCTTTGGCCGCGCTTTGCGCAGGCCTGCTCGCGACGCCCGCACTAGCGGAACCGCCGCGCGATGCCGATCGCGCGTTCGACGCGAAGCGCCAGGGACGCGCCATGCCGCTGCCCAAAATCGAGCGCCGGGTCATGCCCTTCATGGGCGGCGCCGACTATCTCGGTCCCGAGTTCAACGGCGACCGCTACCGGCTGAAGTTCGTCAAGGAAGGCCGCGTCATCTGGGTCGACGTGGACGCCGCGACCGGCCGGATCGTCGGACGCTCGCGCCCGTAGCCTCCCCAAAGGCCACGGGCACGGCACGTCCCCGCTGCTTACTTGGCCAGTGATCTTGTCCCTCGTCGTGTAGAACATGTCTGGGGCTGCAGACTCTGCCGCCCGGACGCTGCGAGGCGAAGGTCAGGAACGACTCCGTCCTTGCTGATCGTGGCTCGGGCATCGAACACTGACGAGCTGAGGCCGACAAGGTGGATCGCCGGTCCGAACGGCTCGGACGTGCTCGAACGGGTCGCGTAATACAGATCCGGCCCGCCCAGCCCACCGCTTCGTCGTCGAATCGAAGAAGATGGTCAGGCCGTCGCGCGTGACGCTCGGCCGGTTGTCCGATGCAGAACTGTTCGCTCCGCCCGCCACCAGGCTCTTGGGTCCGCCGTTCACGCTCTGATAGATGTTGCCGTCTCCGGACCCGCCGGCTTGCCGGCTCGAGAACAGCATGACCTGGTCGCCGCCATCTTCGTAGAAGGCAGCCGCCTCATCGAGCCATCCTGCCGTATTGACGTTCGGGCCGAGATTTTCCGGCTCGCTCCAGCCGTTTTGACCGAGTTTGCTGACGTACATGTCATAGGCCGGGTCGTCGCGATCGCTTGAGAAGTAGAGCCGGTGGCCGTTCGCGACCGTCGGGCAAGCTTCGTTCGCCGAGGTGTTGACCGGTGCCGGAAGCCGCTCGGGAGTGCCGAAGCCCGCCGACGTGCTCGATCGCGTAGCGATGTACAGGTCCTGATTGCCCCCGCGGTTCGAGTTGAAGACGATCGACAATCCGTCCTGCGAATGGCTGGCGCAGCCGTCCACAGCGGGAGTGTTCACCGCAGCGCTCGAGCCGGGCAGGCTTTCCAGGTTCACCGGTGTGGACCAGTCATCCCAATTCTTAGCCGCGGCCGCGCTTGCAAAGGCGATCGTCGCAGCGGTCGCCGCATAAATGTAGACGTTCCTGTTCATGACGTTTCCTTGCTCCGTTCAAGTGATTGAAGGGGCGTAGAAACCGCTTCCGGGATGTGCGATGAAGGTTTGCCGATGATCTTATGATCATTTGCTGATCTTCGTTCTTGGGCGGAGGGTGCGGGGGCGTAGAATGTTGAAGCTGAGCGATCTTGCGCTCCGGCCTGACATTCAGATTGGCGCGATGCTGGTCAGTCCGTCGCGAAGGCTGGTCGAGGGCCCGGGTGGTCATGCGCACCTCGAGCCCCTCATCATGCAGGTGTTTCTCCTTCTGCTCGACGCAGGCGGGAAGGTCGTCACCCGTACGGAGCTTTTCGATCAGTGCTGGGGCGGCGTGATCGTCGGAGACGACAGCCTCAACCGGGCGATTGCCAAGGTACGCCGGACAGGTGCTCAAGTCGCGCCAGGGCTATACGAGATCGAGACGATCCCGCGCACGGGATATCGGCTGACGGGCGAAGTTCTGCAGCTGCTGAACAGTGGACCGCCGGCCAATGACGAACAAGAAACGCAGCCACGCATCTCGCGGCGCAAGCTCGTCGGCGGCACAGTTGCCACCGCCGCGCTTGGCGTCAGTGGATTATGGTGGCTGCGATCGGCGAAAACCGCGAGTTCATGGACCTCATGAAGCGCGGCGAGGCTGCACTGAATTCAAGCGATCCGGCCGAAAATCCGCAAGATTTCTTTCGTCGAGCGGTTGCGCTTCGGCCCGACGACGCCAGGGCGCAGGGACTGTTCGCTTATTCTCGGGCCTTGCGGGCGGAGAATGACGTTCGAACTGAGTCCCAAAGCTCCTTCCAGGAAGCGCAGGATGCCATCGACGCTGCTCTGGCTCTCGATCCCCGTGAGCCTAATGCGCATCTCGCTCGGGTGGTCTTGGAAGGTGGGACGCTGGATCTTTCGGCCACGGAGGATCGGCTTCGCCGGATTCTGGCTGCTGACCCGAACAATATGCAGGTCATGAGGCAGCTGTGGAACCTGCTTCAATGCGTGGGCAGAAGCCGGGATGCATTGGCGCTTGTGGAGCGCGCGCTCCGGATCGACCCGTTCACGGCGGGCAGTCATTACCCGCACGCGCAACTCCTGTGGATTACGGGACGCGTTGCCGAAGCGGACCGAGTCATTGCCAAGGCGTTGCAATATTGGCCAACCCACAGATTCGTCCGTTTTGCGCGGTTCATAATCTTCGCCTTCACGCACCGGTCGCGGGCCGCGTTGGCAATGATCGAGAAGCCCGAGACTGCTCCACAGAATTTCTCACCGGAATCCGTTGCGTTATGGCGCAGGACTCTCGCAGCCCTGGACCACCCTGGCGAAAAGAGCATAGCGGCCGCACGACGAGCGATTCTTGAGGCATCGGAGAACCTTCGGCTGACGAACCAGTCGGCTATGGTCATGTCCGCGCTCGGTGAGCTCGACACCGCATTCGAGATCACCAACGCCTATTTTGCGGTGGGGAGTTCAGGTTCCGTTCGGTCCAAGTCTCCTGCGTCCGTTCGCAGCACTGCATGGCGCTTTGCGCCCTGGCTATTCACCCCTCCGATCGCAGCCATGCGGGCCGATCCTCGGTTCCAGACGCTCGTCGACGAGATCGGGTTGACCGCCTACTGGCACGCCCACAACGTCCGTCCCGACTACCAAATTGATGGCTAGAATCGACTTTCGATCCCGACCGCGAAGGTTCTCGGATCCTCCGCTTCTCCGGAAAGCGCCGAACCGAGGCTGAGCATGTTCAGCGAATCGAACAGGTTTCGGACCTGCCCAAACAGCGAGACTGGTCCGATGTCATAAGCGACCCGTGCATCGACGTTCGTGGCGGCGTCGATCCGCAGTGCCGGACTATTCTCGGGATTGCTGAAATAGGGGCTGTGCCGCCTGAGTTGACCCGACAGCCGGAGCCTTTCGGTCGCTCGCCAGTCGACCGCTGCAGCGAAAGTGAAGTGCGGCGAGCGGTCGAACTGGTTTCCGTGGAATACCGCGCTTTCCCCTTCAGTGCGGACCATCTTGGTGTCCAGAAGACCAAGTGCCAGCCGGGTCGAAAGCGCATCCGTCACCCGCAAGCTCAGCTCGGCTTCCGCGCCATAGGATCGCGCCTTGGGTACGTTGAACAGATTGGCGAAGCCCGCGATACGGCCGCTCGGCGTCGTGACGAAGATGTCCTGGGCGCGCTGCGCATCGCTTATGTCGTAATAGAAAAGGTTGCCGCTGACCGTGCCACGGCCACCGGCGAACTTCGCACGCGCGAACAGCTCATAGTCCCACAGCCGCTCGGCCTTGAACTCGTCGGGCTGCAGCGTGTCGACGCGGATGGTCGTGCCGCCGGGATTATAGGCCTTCTGCACCATCGCTCCGACCCGAAGGTCCGGCGAGACGTCGTAGGCCAAAGTGACCTTTGGCAGCCACGCCTCGAACAGGCCGACGAAGTCCACCGGAACGACGAAGCTGGTCGCCGTCAGTGCGCCTTCCCGCTTCTGCCGGTCGCGCTGGTAACGGACTCCGGCCGTCATCGTGAGCTTCGGGCCAAGTGCGATAGTCGCATCGGCGAACAGGCCCGTCCCGTCCTGCCAGTCGCGGAAGCGGCCGATCGACCCCGACAGCAACTGCAAGTTGATGTGCTGCTTCAACTCCACATGGCTGTGGGCGGCGCCGGCGACGAGGCTGAACGTACCCGCGGGCGACCAATTGAGCACGGCCTCGGCGGACCAGTCCCGGCCATCGTTGCGTGTCTCTCCGAAGTCCGGAATTGCGAGGCGGCGTGCACTGCTGTCGCCTGCGGACAAGATGAAGCTGGCGGTGAGCGCGTCACTTGCCTCGTGCCGGACGGAAGCAGTCAGCGAGTCCACGTTGATCCGGAACACGCCGTAGCCGACACTGTCGTCCCGCCGCTTTTCGAACGGTGCATCGACCCCGATCGTTTGCGGCATCTGCGACTCCGAATGGACGTAGGTCAGGACCATCCGGGTGCGCGTGGACGGATTGAAGAGCAGCTTCGCCCGGAGCAGGCCGTAGACGTCGTGACTCGGATCACCGCCCCTGATCACGTCCTCGATCTTGCTGCTGGTCCGGGCATAGCGAAAATCGCCGGCAACACGGAACGCCAGCGTGTCGCCCGCGAGCGGACCCGACATCAACGCCGAGACCTGCCGCATCTTCAGGCTACCGACGATCGCTCGCGCACCAAATTCGGGAGACGGGCCCGGGTCGTTCGTGTTGACGAAGATCGCTCCCGCGATCGAATTCTGGCCCTGAGTGGTCGTCTGGGGGCTTCGGAACACCTCGATCCGTTCCGCATCCCAGACCGGAAAGGTTCCGAAGACGAACTCGTTATAGCTGACCGGCCGCCCATCCACGACCAGCGTCATTCGCGGCCGGTTGCCGCCGAGAAATGCCGGCAGGGCGTAAAGGGGACCGGTCGTGTCCAAGCCACGGATCGCCGGTCCCTGGCTCCCGTTTCCAAGCTGGACGTTGGGAATGAGTGCAAGGACCTGATCGACCCGGTTCGCACCGTTCGCCTCCATCGCCGCTTCGTCAACGACCGCTACGCTGGACGGCGTTTCCCGGAGCGACCGAGGCACACGCTCGCCGGTGACGAGGATTTCCTCGGCGGTTTCTGCTCCCCCCAAATCCACCTGCTGCACGGCGGCCGCAAGCGCGGCCAGACAGAAAAACGCAGGCATCAACCCCCCAAGTTTCCGCCGAGGGTAAAATCTACAATGGTTATTGTCCGATGCAAAGCGGACGGCCGCATTGACATTTTCGTGCGCCGTCCCAGTTCATTCCGCTAAAGCAACCGTTCAGCTTCGCGTTGGTTTGACGCGGTGAACAGTGTTTTAGGGGACAGATTTCCATGCGGGTCCTGATCGTCGAAGACGAGCCCAATCTCGGGCGGCAGCTCCGTTCGACCCTCGAAGGGGCGGGCTATGCCGTCGACCTCGCCACGGACGGCGAGGACGGACACTATCTCGGTGCGACCGAGAGCTATGACGCGGTGATCCTCGATCTCGGGCTTCCCGAGGTCGACGGGCTGACCGTGCTCGATCGCTGGCGCAAGGAAAGCCGGCGCATGCCCGTGCTGGTGCTGACGGCTCGCGACAGCTGGTCGGACAAGGTCGCGGGTCTCGATGCGGGCGCGGACGACTATCTCGCCAAACCCTTCCAGACGGAGGAGCTGATCGCCCGGCTGCGCGCCCTCATCCGCCGTGCATCGGGCAATGCCTCGTCCGAGCTGGTCGCGGGCGACATCCGCCTCGACACGCGCTCGGGCAAGGTCACCAAGGCCGGCGAGCCGGTGAAGCTGACTGCGCAGGAGTACAAGCTGCTCAGCTATCTGATGCACCACAAGGGCAAGGTCGTCAGCCGCACCGAGCTGATCGAGCACATCTACGACCAGGATTTCGACCGCGATTCGAACACGATCGAGGTGTTCGTCACGCGCATCCGCAAGAAGCTGGGCGCGGACGTGATCACCACCATTCGCGGCCTCGGCTATACGCTCGACGACCCGGAGGATAAGCGCGCTTGAACGATCAAACCGCCCCGGTGACGGCGGCGGATCGGCAAGCCGAAGCGCCGCCGCTCAAGCCATCTCGCGAGAGATCGCTGACGCGGCGCATGATCGTCGTCGCGGCGTTCTGGATCACGGCGCTCCTGCTGACCGGCGGCTTCGCTCTGGACCAAATTCTCAGAGCGGGGATCGTCAAGAATTTCGACGACCAGCTGGAATATGTCCTCAACGGGATGATCGCCGCGTCGGAGATCGGGCCCGACGGCGAGGTTCGGTTCACTCGCCAGCCGGCTGACCAGAGGTTCGTCGAGCCCTATTCCGGCATCTATTTCCAGATCAGCGGCGAAGGATCGGACACGTTTCCATCGCGCTCTCTCTGGGACCGTCGTCTCGCGGTCCAGGACCGCCATCGGGACATCGACGTACACGTCTACGACAGCAACGAGTTCGATGGGGAGCCGCTACGGATAACCGAACGGGACGTCGTTCTCCCCGGATCGAAGGTCCGCTGGCGCTATCAGGTCGCGCAATCGCGCGAAATGATCGACAGCCAGATTCGCGACCTGCGCTCGACCCTCTTCTGGAGCTTCCTGGCGCTTGGCGTCGGCCTTCTGATCCTCGCCGCCTTGCAGACGTTTTACGGCCTCTGGCCCCTGCGCCGAATCCGGCAGGATGTCGCAGCGATCCGGTCTGGCGCGAAGTCGCGCATCGCCGGCGACTTCCCGAACGAGGTCCAGCCCCTGACGCAAGAGATCAACCAGCTTCTAGCGCATAGCGAGGAGCAGGCGGAGGAGGCGCGCCGCCACGCCGGCAATCTCGCCCATGCGCTCAAGACGCCGCTAACGGTCATCACCAACGCCGCCACCGCGAACGCGCCCGACCTTGCCGACACGGTCTGCCGCGAGGCGATCGTCATGCGGCGGCAGGTCGACCATCATCTCGCCCGCGCTCGCGCCATCGGTCGCCGAGCCTCTGCCCAGGCACGGGCGCGCGTGTGGGATAGCGTCGATGCAGTGCAGCGGGCGGTCGACCGCCTGTACGAAAAGGTCACCGTCGACATCGCCGGCGACAAGACCGCCCAGGTTCGCGTGGAACGGCAGGACCTCGACGAGATGATCGGCAACCTGGTCGAGAACGCCGCCAAGTACGGCGGAGGCCGAGTCTTCGTGACCGTCGAGCCGAAGGACGGCGTCGTCGATGTGATCGTGGAAGACGATGGACGCGGCATTCCGCAGCAGCAGCGCGAGGCGATCTTCCAGCGCGGCGCGCGGCTCGACACCGACAAGCCGGGCACCGGTCTGGGCCTCGCCATCGTCCGCGACGTCGCGGAGATCTATGGCGGAACGATCACGCTCGAAGAGAGCGAGGACCTCGGCGGCCTGCTCGCCCGACTGAGCCTTCCCGCGGGCTAGGAAAAGCGCACGTCACCGGCTAGTGCGGCGCCGTGTCCGCCACCGTTCACGATCTCAACACCTCGTCCGCGCCGTCCCTCAATCCGTTGATGGCGCTCGTCGCGGACGACATGCATGGCGTGAACGCGGTGATTCTCGACCGCATGCAGAGCAAGGTCGGGCTGATCCCCGAGCTCGCCGGGCATCTCATCGCCGGCGGCGGGAAGCGGATGCGGCCGATGCTGACGCTCGGGTCCGCGGCGCTTGCTCGGCTACAGCGGGACAAGGCACCAGAAGCTCGCCGCAGCAGTCGAGTTCATCCACACCGCCACTTTGCTTCACGACGACGTGGTCGACGGCTCGGGCCTTCGCCGCGGCAAGCGGACCGCCAACCTCATCTGGGGCAATCCGGCGACGGTGCTGGTGGGCGATTTCCTGTTCAGCCGCGCCTTCGAGCTGATGGTCGAGGACGGCAGCCTGCGGGTCCTCAAGATCCTCAGCCACGCTTCCGCGGTGATCGCCGAGGGCGAAGTCGAGCAATTGACGACCCAGCGCCGCATCGAAACCGACGAGGAACAGTACCTCAAGATCATCTCGGCCAAGACCGCGGCCCTTTTCGCCGCCGCCTGCCGCATCGCTCCGGTCGTCGCCGAAGCCAGCGACGAAGCCGAAATCGCCCTCGAGAAGTACGGGAGATATCTCGGAATCGCCTTCCAGCTCGTCGACGACGCGCTCGACTACGGGTCGGACCAGGACGTCATGGGCAAGGGCGTCGGCGACGATTTCCGCGACGGCAAGATCACCCTCCCCGTCATCCTTGCCTACGCCCGTGGTTCCGAAGACGATCGCTCCTTCTGGCGTTCCGCGATCAGTGGCGAGCGGACTTCCGACGAAGACCTGGCCCGCGCGATCGCCTTGCTCCACGGCAGCGAGGCTTTGTCCGAGACGGTCGAGCGCGCACGCCATTACGGCCGCCGCGCACTCGATGCGCTGGCGCCTTTTCCAGCCGGAAAGGCGAAGTCCGCGCTTACCGAGGCAGTCGAGTTCGCGATCTCCCGGGCTTACTGATGCGCCAACGGCTTGATTCCGAAGCGGTGCTGGGCCACGTCGCGATCCAATGACGATCGCCCGCATCTCCGAGCTCGACCGCCGCACGACCCAGTCCGGCAAGGCCAACAACGGCCTGTGGCTGCTGGAGTTCGAGCGGCAGAAGCCGCTTCGGCCCGACCCGCTGACCGGCTGGAACGGCTCCGGCGATACGAACACGCAGGTGAAGATCAACTTCAAGACAAAGGAAGAGGCGATCGCCTTCTGCGAACGCAAGGGCCTGCAGTATCATCTGATCCCGGCCGCGAAGGTGACGATGAAGATCCAGGCCTACGCCGACAACTTCCGCTAGGCGCTTGCAACCCTGACCGCCGGCCGCCACACTTAGCGAGCCGAGCCAGGGGGAAGACTGAACGATCAAAGTGTTGCGCTAGTCGCCGGTACGCGTCCTGAAGTCATCAAGCTCGCTCCCTTAGCCAAAGCGCTCCTCCATCGCGGTATCCGCCCGCGCCTCATCCTCACCGGACAGCATCCCGACCTTCAACCAGCGGACTACGGCGTGCCGTCGGTGCCGACTGTGGAGCTTGCCTGCGCCGGTCGGCCCGACCCGCAACTTCACGTTCGGGATGTCGCCCGAAACATTGGGGCAGCCTTGGATCAGGCGCGACTGGTCGTTGTGCAGGGCGACACTTCGAGCGCGCTCGGCGGCGCGCTCGGGGCAGCCCAGGCTAACATTCCGGTTGCCCACGTTGAAGCCGGCCTCCGCAGCCACGACCGCCTGAACCCGTGGCCCGAAGAGGACTTTCGAATCGCCATCGACGGCGTTGCCACCGTGCTCTTCGCGCCGACCCAATTGAGCGCTGCGAACCTCCGCCGCGAACGCGTCGGCGGCCAGATCCAAGTGACCGGAAATACCGGCATCGACGCCTTGCTGGAACGCCTGCCTCTGCTTCGACCCCGCGTGGAAAAGGCGGGTCGAAGGCGCTTGCTGATTACCTGCCATCGCCGGGAAAGCTGGGGCGAAGAACTCGAAGCGATCGCGTCCTGCATGCGCCAGATCGCTCGCCGAGACGATGTAGAGATGACCTTCGTGCTGCACCCGAACCCGCGCGTCGCGGACAGCATGCGGCATCTGCTGGGCGGCATGCTCAACATCCGGCTGCGCGATCCATTCGGCCACCACGGAATGCTTCAGGCGATGCACGACAGCGACCTGATCCTGAGCGATTCCGGCGGGATGCAGGAAGAAGCGCCGGTGCTCGGCGTGCCATTGCTCATCTTGCGCGACCGCACCGAGCGACCGGAAGGCATCGCGAGCGGCAACCTGAAACTGGTCGGCCGCGATCCTGACAGGATCAAAGCCACGGTCGATTGGCTATTGGACGACCGGAATGCCCTTCAATCGATGAGCAGGCCCTGCCTGCCCTACGGCGACGGCCGCGCCTCGGAGCGCATCGCGAACACCATCGACGAGTGGCTCAGGCGGGGCGAACCTCGATCGCCATCGTACCGGTCGGCGACAGGACCAACCGAGCCGTCGAAGCGGTTCGCTTCCCAAAGGTAGCGGCCTGAAGCTCGTTGCGCGCCGTATGATGATCAAACTTGAACCCCGCCGCGTCGGCGTCCCGCTTCAATTGATCGAGGTAGACGTCGAGGTCGGCGATACCGTCTTCGGGGTCGAAGCGCATCGTCACGGACAGGTCGCGTTGGGGCTGGCTCATCACTGCCTAATCCACGGCCAACGCCTTTAGGACAAGTCCCGCCGTTGCGAAGCGACGCCGGTGCCCATAGACGTCCCGCCATGTCCGTAAGAACCCGCGTCCTCGCCGCCGCAGCCGCGCTGCTTGTCACGACCCCCGCCATCGCTCAGGAAATCCCGCGATCCGTGCAGAAAAGGATCGACCGGATTCTCAAGCGCACGCCGCTGATCGACGGGCACAACGACCTGCCATGGGCGCTGCGGGAGGACTTCAAGTTGAGCGTCGAGGGTCTCGAAAGCGGGACCGACCAGCGCACTCCGCCGCTAATGACCGACATGGAGCGCATGCATCAGGGACGCGTCGGCGGGCAGTTCTGGTCGGTCTATATCAGCGGCACCATCACCGGCGACGAGGCAATCCGCACCACGATCGAGCAGATCGACACCGCCCATCGTCTGATCGACGCCTATCCGAAGGACCTCGAGTTCGCCGAGACCGCAGATGATATGGTGCGCATCCACCGCAAGGGCCGCATCGGCTCCCTGCTGGGAGTCGAGGGCGGACGGCAGATCGGCGGCTCGATGGCGGCGCTCCGGCAATTCTACGCGCGCGGCGTCCGCTACATGACGCTCACGCACAACCAGACCACCGAGTGGGCCGACGCCGGGACCGACGAGCCGAAGTATGACGGCCTGAGCCCGTTCGGCCTTGAGGTCGTCAAGGAGATGAACCGGCTCGGCATGCTGATCGACCTCAGCCATGTCGCGCCCGCGACGATGAAGGATGCCATCGCGGCGAGCCGCGCTCCCGTGATCTTCTCCCACTCCGACGTCGCCGCGCTCAATCCGCATCCGCGCAACGTGCCGGACGACGTGCTGCAGCTATTGCCGGCAAACGGTGGCGTGGTGATGATCACCTTCGTGCCGGGTTTCCTGTCGCCCGACGTCTGGGCCTGGTCGCGCGAACAGTCCGCGGAGGAGGCGCGGCTGAAGTCGCTGTTCTCCTACAGCAAGGCCAAGCAGGAGGCTGGGCTCAAGGCGTGGGAAGCCGCCCATCCGCGGCCACCGGTCACCGTCAGCGCGGTCGCCGACCATATCGAGCACGTAGTCAAGGTCGCTGGCCACGATAACGTCGGTATCGGCGGAGACCTCGACGGCATCCCCTTTGGCGTCGAAGGGCTTGGCGGAGTCGAAGGCTATCCGCTGTTGTTCGCCGAGCTGATCCGGCGCGGCTGGAGCGACGCGAATCTCGCCAAGCTCGCGGGCGGCAACGTGCTCCGCGCTCTGCGCAAGGCCGAAGCCGTCGCTTCGTCGATGAAGGACGAGCCTCCGTCGATGGCGACGCTCGAACCCGCCGCAAGCAAATAAAGCTGCCTTGCCGCATCACGGCGGCTCTGCTTGAACCTGCCGTTCCATTTGGGGGAGTCCCGCCTTGCGTTCGTTCCGCGCCGTCCTTCTTGCCGCCACCCTGATTTCCACCGCCGCCGTCGCGGAAGTTCCGAAGCCTGCGGCTCTTACCGCCGACGGAATGCCAGCCATTCCTGACGCGCTCGCGGCCGAAAGCCGGCCTTACATGGAATATCGCACGGCGGGCTTCGCCGGCTGGAACGCCGCAGACCGGTCGATGCTCGTCGCCACGCGCTTCGGCAACACGAACCAGCTCCACTCGGTCGCCGCGCCGCTCGGCGCTCGGCGCCAGATCAGCTTCGAAGTCGAACCTGTCGGCGGGCAATGGTCCCCGAAGGGCGACGTTCTCGTCACCTCGATGCACCAGGGCGGCGGCGAATTCTATCAGCTTTACACGCTGGCGAACGGCCGAATGAGTCTGCTGACCGACGGCAAGAGCCGCAACGAGTTCGGCAGCTGGGACCAGGAAGGCCGCCTGCTCGGCTACAGCTCGACGCGGCGCAACGGCACCGACAGCGATCTCTACGTCGTCGATCCGCGCGACCCGAAGACGGACCGCAAGGTTGCCGAGGTGAAGGGCGGCGGCTGGGGCATCACCGATTTCGCTCCGGGTGGAGCCACGGCGGCGGTGGTCGAATATCTCTCGATCACCAAGAGCAATCCGTACCTCCTCGATGTCGCGACCGGCAAGTTGACGCCGATCGGCAATCACAAGAAGGATGTCGCCTACGGCGGCCTTAAATATGCGCCGGACGGAACGCTGTGGACCACGTCCGACGAGGGCAGCGACGTCCAGCGCCTCGGCCGCCTCAACCCCAAGACCGGCAAGTTCACCGCCGTCACGCCCGGCCTCGCGCTGGGACGTGGAGGAATTCGAGGTCAGCAAGGACGGGCGGACGATTGCCTATACGCTGAACGAGGCTGGCAGCAGCAAGCTCTTCCTGCTCGATGTCGCCAGCGGCCAGTCGCGGGCCGTGCCCGGCCTGCCGGCCGGCGTGATTGGCGGGCTGGAATTCGCGCCATGGGGTCCGCTCGGCTTCACGCTAACTTCTGCGCGCAGTCCTGCCGACGCCTTCTCGCTCGACCCGGCCACCATGGCTCTCACGCGCTGGACCGAAAGCGAAACGGGCGGCCTCGACCCGAAGGCGAACGTCGAACCCGAGCTGGTCGAGGTGAAGAGCTTCGATGGCGAGCCCGTCTCCGGATTCCTCTACCGCCCCGATCCGGCCAAGTTCCCGGGCAAGCGCCCGCTGATCGTCAACATCCACGGCGGTCCCGAAAGCCAGGCCCAGGCCGGCTTCCTCGGCCGCAACAACTATCTGATCAACGAGCAGGGCATCGCCATCTTCTTCCCGAACGTCCGCGGCTCGTCCGGCTTCGGCAAGCGCTTCGTCAGCCTCGATAACGGGCCGTTCAAGCGCGAGGATAGCGTCAAGGACGTCGGCGCCTTCCTCGACCGCCTGGCGGCCGATCCAGCCATCGACGGCAATCGCATGGCGGTCACCGGCGGAAGTTACGGCGGCTACATGTGCTACGCCTCGGCGATCATGTACCCGGACCGCTTCAAGGGCGCGCTGTGCAACGTCGCCATCTCCAACTTCGTCACCTTTCTCGAGAACACGCAAAGCTACCGCCGCGATCTTCGCCGCGTCGAATATGGCGACGAGCGCGATCCGAAGCAGCGCGCCAAGCTGCTCGAAATCTCGCCGCTACGCCGTATTCCGGAGATCAAGGCGCCGCTCTTCATCGTGCAGGGCGCCAACGACCCGCGCGTTCCGAAGTCGGAGGCCGACCAGATCGTGAAGGCCGTCCGCGACCGGGGCACCGACGTCTGGTATCTCGTCGGCGAGAACGAGGGTCACGGCTTCGCCAAGAAGGAGAACCAGGACTATCAGTTCTGGTCGACGCTCATGTTCTGGCAGAAGAATTTGCTGACCAAGTGAACCAGGCGATCCCGCCCCTCCGCGCCGCCATCATCCCGGTGACGCCGCTGCAGCAGAATTGCACCTTGATCTGGTGCACGAAGACGATGCGCGGCACGTTCACCGATCCGGGCGGCGACCTCGCGAAGCTGAAGGCGGCGGCGAGCCAGGCGGGCGTGACGATCGAGAAGATCCTCCTGACCCACGGTCATATCGACCATTGCGGGTCGGCGGGAATCCTCGCGGCTGAGCTTGGCGTCCCGATCGAAGGTCCGCACAGGGACGACATCTTCTGGATCTCCAAGCTGGAGGAAGACGGACAGCGCTGGGGCATCATCGGCAAGCCGTTCGAGCCGGACCGCTGGCTCGAAGACGGCGACACCGTCACGGTCGGCGAGCTGACCTTCGACGTCCGCCATTGCCCCGGCCACACGCCGGGCCACGTCGTCTTCCATCATCCGGAATCGAAGCTCGCCATCGTCGGCGACGTCCTGTTCAAGGGCTCGATCGGCCGCTGGGACTTCCCGATGGGCAATCACCAGCAGCTGATCAATTCGATCACGCAGCGGCTGTGGCCGATGGGCGGGGAAACGAATTTCATCCCCGGCCATGGCCCGATGTCCACCTTCGCCCACGAACGCGCGACCAACCCGCTGGTGGGGGATCGCGCGCTGGCCGCTTAGCGGCAGCGCATCCGCTCGACGCCCTTCTTCGCCAACGCATCCCGGACAAGGCTGCGCCAGATCGTATAGCCTGCCGCGTTCATGTGCAGGCCGTCCTCGACGTAAAGGTCTTGCGGGCGGCCATCGCGCAGCATCGGCGTGACCACATCGATGAAGGTGAGGTCGTCGCTGACAGCTGCCATGGCCCGGATCGCCGCGTTCAGCTGCGTTTGTATGTCAATCTGGCTGAAGCGCAGCTTCGACGGCTTGGCTGAGATGTAGAAGACCGGCGTCTTGCCGAGCCGATCCCGCTTCAGCTGCATGAACCGGCCGAGTTCCGACGCGGCCGCGCCCGGCGTCTGGCCCCCATCCAGGTCATTCTCCCCGGCGTAGAGCACGATCGCCCGTGGACGATAAGGCGCGACGATGCGGTCGAAGTACATGTTGGACTGGGTGATCGTCGATCCGCCGAAGCCGCGGTTGAGGACCGGCAGGGGCGCCATATCCTCCTTGAGGGTCGACCAAAGCCGAATCGAGGAACTGCCGACAAAGAGCACCGGGCATTCGGGTGGCGGGGACTCCCTGTCCAACTCCGCAAAGCGCAGGATTTCATCCCGGAAGGGCGCGTCGGCAGGCAGTTCGGCCGCAACGGCTGGCGATGCGTCTCTGACAGTGCCGGCGCTCGTGCAAGCCGCCAGCGATAACGCTACAAACAGGACCAAGCGCTTCATACTTCTCGACACCTCCGGCTATCCGTTCTCTAATGAAACGGGTCGCGGCGTCCATAAGGTCCCCAACGCCTTGCGCTTGCCGGGCTATTCGCTATAGGAGCCGCGTTCGCGACGATGCGGCCGCCGCCGCGGGGCTTCCCCGTTGAAGAGGCACCGATCGTCGCCAATTTTTTTGTAATCAGATTCCAAGACAGGTGCCTCGATGGCCGTTCCGAAGAGAAAAACCTCGCCCTCCAAGCGCAACATGCGCCGCAGCCACCATGCGCTGAAGCCCACGACGTTCCAGGAGTGCCCCAATTGCGGTGAGCTGAAGCTGCCGCACAATTTGTGCCAGGCCTGCGGCCACTACAACGGCCGCGAGATCGTCTCGACCGAAGCCTGACGGCTAGAGGAGGCGCGGGGCGGTCGAACATGGACGCAGGCCCGCGGATCGCGATCGATGCAATGGGTGGTGACACCGGGCCGACGGCAATCGTCGCCGGAATCGCCCGCGCGCGCCGCAAGGATCCCTCGCTCCAGTTCATCCTGTACGGCGACGAGAAGCTCGTCGGTGAGGAGTTGAAAAAGCACGATCAACTCGCCCGCGAAGTAACGGTCGTTCACACGCCCGAATCCATCGCCTCCAGCGAGAAGCCCAGCCAGGCGATCCGCCGCGCCAAGACGACGTCGATGGGCGTGGCGATCAACGCCGTGAAAGATGGCCAGGCCGACGCCGCGGTCTCCGGAGGCAATACCGGAGCCCTCATGGCCATGTCGAAGCTCGCGCTGCGTACCATGCCAGGCATCGACCGGCCGGCGCTAGCAGCCCTATTGCCGACGCTTGGCGAGACCGATCTCGTCATGCTGGACCTCGGCGCCAACACCGAATGCGATGCGCAGAACCTCGTTCAGTTCGCCGTCATGGGCTCCGCTTATGCTCGTACCGTGCTTTCCCTGCCGAAACCGCGCGTGAAGCTGCTCAACATCGGAACCGAGGAACTGAAGGGCACGGATGAGTTGAAGGAGGCGGCCGGCCTGTTGCGTGAGGCGGACTATCTGCCCCTGCGCTTCGACGGCTTCACCGAGGGCGACCAGCTGTCCCGCGGCAATGTCGACGTGGTCGTTACCGACGGCTTTTCCGGAAACATCGCGCTCAAGACCGCCGAGGGCACGGCCCGCTTCGTCACGGATCTGCTTCGTCGCGCGTTCAAGAGCTCGCTGCGATCGAAGGCGGGCTTCGCACTGTCCAAGCCGGCGCTGAACCTGCTCAAGGTCCATCTCGACCCTAACAATCATAATGGCGCAGTCTTCCTTGGCCTCAACGGCATCGTGGTGAAGAGCCACGGCGGTGCAAATCCGAAGGGCGTCGCCAACGCGATCAACGTCGCCGCGACGATGGTCCGCAACGACATCATCCGGAAGATCGAGGACGATCTCGATAATTTCCGCGCCCACGCCTTCAGCGAGGCCGCGCAGTGACCCTTCGCTCAGTCGTGGCCGGCACGGGCTCGGCGCTTCCGAAGCGCCGTGTCGACAACGAGGAACTGGCCAAGCAGGTCGACACCTCCGACCAGTGGATCGTCGAGCGCACCGGAATCCGCAGCCGCTACATCGCCGGTGAAGGCGAGACGACCGCGACCCTCGCGACAGAGGCTGCGCGAAAGGCGCTCGAAGACGCCGGAATCCCGGCGACCGAGGTCGATCTCATCGTCCTCGCCACCGCTACGCCCGACCAGACCTTTCCGTCATCGGCGACCAAGGTGCAGGCGGCGCTCGGGATCGACGATTGCGTCGCCTTTGACGTGCACGCCGTCTGCACGGGCTTTCTCTATGCCCTCAGCGTCGCGGACGCGATGATCCGCGCCGGGACCGGACGTACGGCCATCGTCATCGGCGCGGAGACGTTCAGCCGCATCCTCGATTGGGAGGATCGGACGACCTGCGTCCTGTTCGGCGACGGCGCAGGCGCGCTCATCCTTCGCGCCGAAGAAGGCGATCGCGGGATCCTTGCAACCAAGCTTCACGCGGACGGCCGCCACAACGACCTCCTGTTCGTCGACGGCGGCCCCTCCTCGACCGGCACCGTGGGCAAGCTCCGGATGAAGGGCCGCGAGGTGTTCCGCCACGCGGTCGTCAATCTTGCCGAGGTGCTCGGCGAAGTCCTCTCCGCGGCGGGCCTCAGCTCGAGCGACGTCGACTGGGTGGTACCGCATCAGGCGAACGCGCAAATCCTCGATGCAACGGCCCGGAAGCTCGGCCTGCCGAACGAGAAGATCGTCGTCACGGTGGACCGGCATGCAAATACGTCTGCCGCATCCGTGCCTCTTGCACTCGACGTTGCTGTGAAGGATGGTCGAATCAGGCGCGGCGATCTCGTCGTCCTGGAAGCGATGGGCGGTGGATTCACCTGGGGGGCCGCGGTCCTCAGGTATTGATATTGTTGTAAAATCGGCCAAAAGTCGGATTGCCGACAAGTCCGATTTCCGTTACGCAACTGTAATGTGCCGCGACGGGGCGTGCGGCATTTTTTGGGCGGGAGACGCAGATGGCCGACCTCGGCATCGCACGAATGGGCAAGGACGCTGATTTGGGGGGAACTTTGACGCGCGCGGATCTCGCGGACGTCGTGCACAACAGGCTTGGATTGTCCCGCGCCGAATCGGCCCAGCTCGTCGAGCGCGTGCTTCACCACATGTGCCATTCGCTGTCCGAGGGCAAAAATGTGAAGATCTCCGGCTTCGGCAGCTTCATCCTGCGCGACAAGGGTGAGCGCGTCGGCCGCAATCCGAAGACGGGTATCGAAGTCGCGATCGCTCCGCGCCGCGTCATGACGTTCCGCGCAAGCCAGATCATGCGCGACAGGATCGCGAGATAAGAAGCGCAATGGCGACCGGCGAAAAGGCTCCCGGCGCCTTCAAGACGATCGGCGAGCTTTCATCCGAGCTCGGCGTCGCCCAGCACATCCTGCGGTATTGGGAATCGAAGTTCCCGCAGTTGCGGCCGCTGCAGCGGGCGGGCAACCGTCGTTACTACCGGCCGGCCGACGTCGAGTTGGCGCGGACCATCCACCGCCTGCTCAACAGCGAAGGCTATACGGTTCGCGGCGTGCAGAAGGTCCTGCGCACCAAGGACGCACCTGCCGCGGCCGAACCTGCGACGATCGCCGTCGGCGATGCCACGGTGGCCATCGAGCCTCAACGCCGCGCGGGCAACGGCGTCGACGTGAGTCGGCTCAAGGCAGTGCGGCAGCAGTTGGCGGCGCTGCTCGAAGACTAGAGGTCGCGCGGCTTCAGGAAGCTGCGAATCTGTCCTGTGCCCGCCGCAACGTGCGTCCAGTCCCGAACATCGAAGCTGATCTCCGCCAAAGCGGCCGTCGGAAACTTTTCCGCCGCATTGGCGCGCAATTCCTCCGGCCCTTCCGACAGAACGAGAACTAGCTCGTGCATTCCCGGGTTGTGGCCGACGATCATGAGCCGGTCCGACTCGGCCGGCGCTCCCCGAACGAGGCCGAGCAAGGTCTCCGTTTCGGCGAGGTAGATGCTTCGCTCCTCCAGCGTTTCGAATTTTCCGCCGAAGCCCTCTTCCACGCGAACGAGTGTTTCGGTCGTCCGCGCTGCCGGGCTCACCAGCACCAGGTCCGGGACGAGGCCGCGGTCGCGCATCTCCCGGCCCATCGACTTGGCCGCCTTCCAGCCGCGCTCGTTCAGAGGCCGGTCGAAGTCCCGAAGCGAGGAATCGCCCCAGTCGGACTTAGCGTGCCGAAGCACGTAGAGCGTCTTCATGTCACCGGCTCCCGCATGGTCACCGGAACGACTGTGCCAGCAGCGGCGACATGCGCAATAGCTTCGTCGAGCGGCACGCGGCGGATCGGCACGCCTGCCGGAAAGGCGGACAGCAAGCGCGAAGGCATGGCCGCGGACAGGATGACGAAGGTACCGCGATCGCCTTCGCGGCGAATCAGCCGTGCCGAAGGCCTGCGCCAGCCGCGCCCGCACGACCGCGTCGTCATAGGCGCTGCCGCCGCCCGCCATGCGCCGTGCGCCGTGAAGCACGGTCGGGCGCGGCCATGGAACGCGTTCCATGACGACCAGCCGCAGCGACTCGCCGGGCACGTCCACGCCGTCGCGAAGCGCGTCCGTGCCGAGCAAGGAGGCGCGCGGATCGTCGCGGAAGATGTCGACCAAGGTCCCGGCATCGATCGGATCGACATGCTGCGCGAGGAGCGGCAGACCGGCACGCGCCAGCCGATCCGCGATTCGCGAATGGACCGTCTTTAGCCGCTGGATCGCCGTGAACAGCCCAAGCGTGCCGCCGCCCGCAGCCTCGATCAGGCGCGCATAGGCACCCGCCAACCCGGCCAGGTCGCCCTGCTTCACGTCGGTGACGATCAGCACTTCGGAACAGGCCGAATAGTCGAACGGACTGTCGGCCTCGAACCGTCCGATAGTGCCGTCGAGATGCACCGCGCCGGTGCGCTCTTCCGCCCGGGACCAGCTGGCGTCGCCGCCGCGCAACGTCGCCGACGTGACCAGCACGCCCTGCGCCTGACTAAGCACGACCTTGGCCAGCGGCTTGGTCGGGTCGAGCCAGCGACGGTGGATGGCCACGTCATACTCCCGCCCCTCGGCACGTTCGATCGCCAGCCAATCGACGAATTCCGGATCCGCCGACCCGCCGATCCGCGCCAGCAAAGCGATCCAGGCGGACAGGATTTCGCGCCGCCACGCGAGGCCGTTGATCGCCCCGTCGACCCGCGCCCGCGCCTGCGAATCGAGCCAATCGGGCGCGTCCTCGAGCACTGCCTCGAGCCTCCGGCTCAACGCGGCCAGCGGCTTCTGCAGCGCTTCGAGGCTCTCAAGCGCCCCAGCCGCGGCGGACACCAGCGCGCCGTCCGGCTCGGCCAGCTCCGTCTCCAGCCCGTAGCCCGCGTCCTGCGCCTTGGCCCGCGCATAGACCATGCCGCGCACCTCGCCGAGCAACGCCTCGACCGGTCCGAACGGCGATCCTTCGATGATCCGCTGCAGCCAGCCTTCCGACGGCATCGCCCGCGCCGCATCGATCGCGGCCTCCAGCGCCTGCGCGCCCTCATCGTCGTAGGACGCGACGTCCATCAGCCGCGCTGCAAGTCCCCGCCGTCGTCCCGCGCGACTTGCCTTCGGGACCCACGATCCAGCGCCGCATCTCGATCACGTCCTGCCCGCCGAACGTGACTCCGAACGTCGAGTCCGCGGCATCGAACAGATGATGGCCTTCATCGAAGATGATCCGCTGCGGAGCGATCTCGCGCGAGCGCGCGGCGTTGATCATCACCAATGCGTGGTTGGCGATGACGATGTCCGCCTCCCGCCCGGCTCGTTCGGCGCGCTCGATGAAGCAGCGGCGATAGTGCGGGCAGCCGGCGTAAACGCACTCGCCACGCCGATCGGTGAGCGCCGTTGCTCCGGCCCGGCGGAACAGGCTCGGCAACCAGCCCGGCAGGTCGCCGCCGACCATGTCGCCGTCCTTCGAATAAGCCGCCCAGCGGCCGACCAATTGCGCGAGGATCGCCGCTCGCCCAGCGAATGCTCCCTGCAGAGCATCCTCGAGGTTCAGCAGGCAGAGGTAATTCTCGCGCCCCTTTCGGACGACGATGCGCCGCGCGCGCTCGGCGGCATCGGCAACCAGGCGCGGCCCTTCCGCATCGAGCTGCCGCTGCAGCGCCTTGGTGAACGTCGAGACCCAGACCGTTCCGCCGGACGCCTCGGACCAAAGCGAGGCCGGCGACAGATAGGCTAATGTCTTGCCGATCCCCGTGCCCGCCTCGGCGAGCAGCATATTCGGCACGTCCTTCTGCCGCCGCGGAGCGAAGACGGCCGTCGCCTCCTCCGCCATTGCCGCCTGCCCCGAGCGCAATTCCGATTGCGCCCCGGTCAGCTCGCGCAGGCGGTCCCTCGCCGCCGACGGTGGAACGATGATCGTCCGCGGCGGCGGCCGGTCTGCCGTTTCCTCCCACTGCTTGAGCCGCGAATAAAGCATGCGCTCGCCGCGCTCCGGCCGCTCTAGTCGCGCACTGACCAGCGGCGCCCAGCCCCAGCCCATCCGCGCCAGCGACTGGTTGGACGTCCACGCGCCTTCGCGCTCCGCCCAGTCCGGCTGCTCGAGCACATCGAGCAATGCACCGGCGATCGCCCGCAAGGCGCCAGCTGCTTCCGCCTCGCTCGCCGGCGGCTCGATCCCGACCGCACGGCACATTCCCGCGACGGTCGGAACGGCGAACTTCGCCGGATTGATGAAGGCAAACAGCTCCAGCAGGTCGAGCCCGGATAGATCCGGATAGCCGAGCCGCTGGCCCACCAATGGCGCGTTGAGGATGATGTGCGGCGTCTCGGCCGCCCGCGCGATCGCCTCGCCCCGGCTCGCCTCGCGCCCGTCCTCGCCGCGCCCGGCAATCCAGATGCCGGCGTGGGTTGCGTGGAGGGAGGGAAGCGGCGGCGAAGGCATTTCCGACGACTATAATGGATGCGAACGAAAGTGGAACGCTCAGCTCATCGCGAAAGGGCGCGCGCGAGCAACGCCCTGACCCGCGCCACGAGTTCCGGAGTTCTCCGGCCGAGGATCCCGCGCGCCTCCTCGGGCAGGTGAGCGGCGGGGTCGCCGTCGTCCCCGAAAACGTAATGGTCGAAGAAAATGCGCCACGCCGCCCGTTCGCCCGGCGGCAGATCCTTCACCGTGATGACCGCGTGATAGAGAGCGTTGATCGGCGCGAGATGCGGGGGGTCGCCCGCCCGCCACCAGAAGTTCACCATCGCCCCAATCTCGTCGAGCGACGATACGCCATGCCACCAGAGGCTCGGAAGATAGAGCGCATCACCCGGCCCGAGTTCCGCAGTCTCGGCGGCCTCAAGCGCATCCCTCAACCGCGGATACCGCTCGAAATCGGGCGCCTCCAGATTGACGAGGCTCGTCGGCTGGCCGGCCAAAGTGAAATCCAGCGGCCCGACGTAGAGATTCTTGAGCTGGTCGGTCGGGAAGAGCGTGAATCGCCGCCGACCGGCCACGACGCAGGCCAGATTCTGCGGCAGGTCCCAGTGCGGCGGGACATGCGTCCGGTTCCCAAGCCATAGGGAGATGAGTGTCTCCCGGCTCTTGTCGATCAGCGGCACGTCGATGGCTGGCATCAGTCCGGGCAAGTGCTTCCGAACGGGAATGCCGCCCGCGTACATCGAAAAAGGCGCTTCGTGCCCGCGCTGCCGAAGCAGGAGTTCGAGCAATTGGTCGACGGTGGCCAGCCGCCGTTCGTGGTTGAACCCGTCGAAGTCCGGATTGTAGCCGAAGCGGCCGCCGATCTCGGGCGGTCCGAACCAGGCCTCGAACGGCTCCTCGCTCGCGGCGTCGCGAAGGAATTGCGCCAGCGCCTCGTCCCCCGCGCGCCCGGCCTCGACCGCGGGCCAATCGGCAACCAGCCCGCGAAGCACCGCTGGGCGCCCACGCGGCACGATCTCCGCGTCGAACCGGGCGCGGTCGACGTCCCGATATTCGGTGACCGGCTGCACGAAGTCTTAGCGGCTGGCGCCGTCGAATGGGATGATCTTCAAAGTATCCAGGTCGAGCTCCGGCACGCAGCGCAAATTGATCATCGCGCCCGGCCCGTTCGGTCCCGGCCCCTCTGCTAACGGCTGCACGCCGCATGTCTTGCAGAAGCGATGGGCGATCACATGCTTGTTGAAGCGATACTCGCCGAGCGCTTCTTCCCCCGTGACCGTCACCTTGTCGCGAGCGACGAAGCTCAGCAGCAGGCCATTGCGCCGGCAGTGGCTGCAGTTACACGAGACCGCCTCTGTAGGGATGTCCGTATCGACATCGACTTTCGCGGCCCCGCAGTGACATGACGCCTGGTAACTCATCGCCGTCCTTTCCCCTCAGCCGATGGCAGGCTAACGCCCGCCCGGGATGACCGACACTGACCTTCGCTCCGCCGCATTGCAATCCAAGGCCTGGCCCTATGAGGAAGCTCGCAAGCTTCTGAAGCGCTGGCCCGACGGAAAGCCGGACGGCGAGCCGATGATCTTCGAAACCGGCTACGGGCCGTCGGGCCTGCCGCACATCGGCACCTTCAACGAAGTGCTGCGCACGACCTTCGTCCGCCGGGCGTACGAGGAGCTGACCGGCGGCGCGCCGACGCGCCTGATCGCCTTCAGCGACGACATGGACGGTCTGCGCAAGGTGCCGGACAATGTGCCCGAAAAGGAGATGCTGGCGTCGCACCTCGGCAAGCCGCTGACGCGCATCCCCGATCCGTTCGGCAGCCACGAGAGCTTCGCGCATCACAACAATACGATGTTGCGGCATTTCCTCGACCGCTTCGGCTTCGACTATGAATTCCTGTCGGCGACCGATTGCTATTCGAGCGGCCGCTTCGATGAGGCCGTTCGTTCCGTCCTGCGCAATTGGGACGGCGTGATGGGCGTGATGCTTCCGACCCTGCGCGAGGAACGGCGGCAGACCTACTCGCCGGTGCTGCCCATTTCCCCGACCAGCGGCCGGGTGCTTCAGGTACCCGTCGAAGTCGTCGACGCCGAAGCCGGCACCATCGCCTTCACCGATGAGGACGGCAGCCGCGTCGAGCAATCCGCGCTTGGCGGCATGTCCAAGCTTCAGTGGAAGGTCGACTGGGCGGCCCGCTGGGTCGCACTCGGCGTCGATTACGAAATGTCCGGCAAGGATTTGATCGACAGCGTCACGCAGTCTTCCAAGATCGCCCGCGTCCTCGGCGGCCGTCCGCCCGAAGGCTTCAACTATGAGATGTTCCTCGACGAAAAGGGCGAGAAGATCTCCAAGTCGAAGGGCAATGGCCTCAGCCTTGAGGAATGGCTGCGCTACGGCAGCGAGCCGAGCCTGTCCTTCTACATCTACCGCGAACCGAAGAAGGCGAAGAGCCTGCACCTCGGCCTCATCCCGCGCGCTGTGGACGAATATTGGCAATTCCGCGGAAACTATCCGAACCAGCCGATCGAGCAGAGGCTCGGTAATCCGGTGCACCACATCCACAATGGGAAGGTACCGGAGCCGTACAGCCTGCCGCTCACTTACGGCCTGCTGCTCAACCTGGTCAGCCTGCCCGGAGTCCACGACAAAGAAACGGCGTGGCGGTTCGTGCAACGCTATGCGCCGGACACGTCGGCAGACACGCACGCCGAGCTAGATGAGTTGATCGGCCTGGCAGTCAATTACGCGCGCGATTTCGTCGTTCCGACGCTCCAGCGTCGCGCGCCCAACCAAATGGAAACCGCCGCGCTACGCGACCTCGATGCCGAGCTTGCCAGGCTTCCGGCCGACGCGGGGGGCGAAGCGATTCAGAACATCGTGTTCGAGATCGGCAAGCGCCACCCTTTCGAAAGTCTGCGCGGCTGGTTCCAGGCGCTCTACGAAACACTGCTCGGCTCCAGCCAAGGGCCGCGCATGGGCAGCTTCATCGCGCTCTACGGGATCGACAACAGCCGGCGGCTGATCGCCGAGGCTCTGTCCTAGGGGAGCAGCGTCCGCCGTCCGGCGGAAACGGGCACATCGCCCGGAGCAGTGTCGGCAAGAATGACGACGCTCTGCGACGCGCCGGCGTGACATTCGCCGTCGTCCGGGTTCGCGAATTCCGCAGACGCGGGCGCAACCCAGCACAGCGCGGCGATCAACAGCAGGTTACGCGAATGCCTCCACATCGGAATGCTCCCTCGTTCGGCGCATTCTAATGCGGAGGCGGAACGCATTTTATGCAAGTTCGATGGCCAGCCTGCCAAATTTCGGCAAACGGTCGGCTGATCTCACTTGAGCGACGCCAACGCGGCCTCGCCGCTGACTTTCACGCCAGCGAGTTTCAACGCTTCGTCGAGGGCCTTGTCCGCAGGAACCGCGACATCCGGCGCCACGCCCGTGCCTTCCCAGCTCTGGCCAGTATCGGGGTCGAACGTCCGCCCCACCGGCACGAAGGCCGCGTAGCCGGAGCCCATCGGACCCATTCCGCCGAAGTGCGCGCCGCCGCCGGTCGCTTCGCCGATCACGGTCGCGCGCTTGGTACGCTTCAGCGACAGCGAGAGATGCTCCGCAGCCGAAAACGTCCTCTTCGAGGTGAGCAGGTAAACCCTGGCATCCCTCAGCGCGCTTTGCTTGGCGGCTGGGATCGCGATGTGCTCGCGGCGGATGATGGTCGCCGGCCCGCTCACCTTGCGCATCAGCGGATCGTTCGGGTCGAACGGCGTCCCGTGCTTCTCCTCGAACCGCTGCCGTATATCCATGGTCACGAGCGTGGTCGGCTTGGTGAAGATCTGCTCGAAGATGAGGTTCATCTCCGCGAGCCCGCCGCCGCCGTTGCGGCGCGCGTCGATGATCAGGTGCTTGGCGTCCTTATGAGACTCCAGGAACTTGCGAACGGCCGCGACCGTCGTCTCGTTTCCCGGGAACCCGCTGAACTCAATGTAGGCGACGCCCGGAGCGAGCCAGCCGGCCTTCGCCACGTCATTTGCGTCCGCCGGACCGCCGTTCGGCGCCTGCGCCTGCGCCTGCCCACGCTGCTGCGCCGGGGCGACACGCAGCCGCAGGTGCCCGTCCTTGTGCACGGCTTGCAGATCGTCCGTGACCTTATCGGCGAATGTCTGCGCATCCGGAAAGCTCGTGTAGGCCCCCTTTGCGAGGTTCGCCCGAAGCATGGCGGCATAGGCCTTGCCCGCGTCCGGGAAGACGAAATTGTCTTCGAGCGCGGACGCGAGCTCGGTAACGGCCTTCTCAGCATCGGCCTTGTCGAACGCGGGCTTTGCCGGTGCGGCCGCCGGAGCGGCGGAGGGAGTTGCCTGGGCAAGAAGCGGCGCGGAAACGCAGGCAACGCTGGCCAGGATGATCGACTTCAACTGCATGGGACGCTCACCTACTGTGTCACTGACATAACACAGTATAGATACACGTCGCCAAGTGCGCGCAATTTCGCTTCACTTCGTGCCAAAAATTGGCAGGCTGCCGGAGATGCTGGACCGGTTCGACATTGCCTTGCTGAACATCGTCCAGCGCGACGACGGCCGCACTGCCGAATCTCTCGCGGAGGAAGTCGCTTTGTCGCCGTCCGCAATTGCGCGCCGACTGCGCCGACTGCGCGCCGACGGGATCATCGCTCGGACGATCGCCTTGCTTTCACCGCGGCTGCGTCGACCGCCGGCTGCGCGCGATCGTTCTCATCCAGCTCAGTGAACATGCCGACCTGAAGGGCAAGAACGCGCTCGAGAAGCGCCTTCTCGCCGCACCCAGCGTGCAATTCACTTACGAAATCGCCGGCCCGCACGACATCATCGCCTTGTTCGACTGCGAGAGCATGACGGCCTTCAACCAGGCTGCGGACGAACTCCTGACCTCGTCGCCGACCGTGCGTCGGTACGAAACGCATTTCGTCAAACGCGAAGTGAAGTTCGCGCCGTTCGTCGAGCTCAGCGACGCTAGCTAGCCTTCTTCGCCGCGATCCAGCGGTCGATCTTCTGCTCCAGGATCTGCAGCGGAAGCGCGCCGGTGTTCAGCACCTGCGCGTGGAAATCGCGGATGTCGAACCTGTCGCCGAGTTCCGCCTTGGCCTTGTCGCGCAGCCGCTGGATGGTCAGCGAGCCGACCTTGTACGCCGTCGCCTGGCTCGGGATCGCAATGTAGCGCTCAACTTCGGCGGTTACGTCGGTGCGGCCGAGACCTGAATTGTCGAGCATGTATTTGATGCCCTGATTGCGGGTCCAACCCTTCGAGTGAATGCCCGTATCGACGACCAGCCGCATTGCGCGGAGCATCTCGTCGTTGAGCGTTCCGAAGCGCTGGTACGGGTCCTTGAACACGCCCATTTCGTAGCCGAGCGTCTCGGCATAGAGCGCCCAGCCCTCTGCGAACGCCGTGTTTCCGCCGAAGCGCATGAATGAGGGAAGCGCCTCATTCTCCTGCGCGAGGCTGATCTGGAAGTGATGCCCCGGAGCGCCTTCGTGCAGGTACAGCGTGTTCACGCCCCACAGGCTGCGCGCCGGAAGGTCGTAGGCGTTGAAGAAAAAGGTCCCCGGCCGCGAACCGTCCGGCGTTCCCTGCTCGTAGGACCCACCCGCCTGAAACTTCTCGCGGAAAGGCTCGTACGGCCGGATTTCCAGCTTCGTCTTCGGAACGACCGAGAAATATTGCGGGATCTTCGCGTCGACCTCTTTGCCGATGGCATAATAGGCCTCTGTCAGCGCCTCACGGCTCTTCGGCTGAAATTGCTTCGCGGTGCGCAGATGTTCGAAGAACTGGTGAAGGCTGCCCTTGAAGCCGACCTCCTGCCGAATCTTTTCCATCTCGGCCCTGATCCGCGCGACTTCCTTCAAACCGATTTCGTGGATCTCTTCCGGAGTCATCGGCAGCGTGGTGGTCGACTGAATCTGGTAGCGATACAGATGATCGCCGCCCTTCATGTACATGAGACCGAAGCCGTCGCGCGCTGACGCGAGATAATCATTCTTGAGATAGTCGCGCAGCCGGGTCAAAGCGGGGTAGATCTCGTCGGTGATCGCAGCGCGCAGCGACTGGGTCAGCCGCTCACGATCGGCGGCGCCGATGGCTTCCGGGAACTCCTTTGCCGGACCGAAATAGGGCGAGTTTTCCGGCTTCATCTTCAGCTGGCTGTCCAGCTGCTCGATCATGTTGCGGACGGTCATCTTCGTCTCGACGACGCCCGCCCCCTGCCCTTCCCTGAAGCGGCCGATCGCCCGGTCGATGTAAACGACGAAGTCGCGGTGGCGCTTCAGATTGTTCTCATAATCCTGAACCGTGTTGAACGGCGCGCCGCCCTGTCCGCTGGCGAAGGTCGGGTAGAAGGTGTGCAGGCCGTAGAAGTGGTTCAGCGGTCGAACTTTCGTAAGCGACAAAATGTCCGGCTGGTACCCGCGCAGCGCGTCCTTGGTCGTATATTCGAACGTGTCGTAGGCGATCTGGTCGGTCGCATCGAGCTGGTCGCGCGGGATGGCGCGCAGCGCCGACAGGTCCGCCTCCGCCGCAGCCTTCTCCGCCGCATAATATTCGTCGGTAATGCTGTCGCCGAGCCGGTCCGCGTAGCGCAGGTCGCCGCGGAAAATGGCGTTGAGCGGATTGCGCTGGAGCGAGGCCTCGTCGCTTGCCTTGAACAGATCGAACAACCGTTCGTGCGCGCTCTTTTCCGGGAGGGGCGCAGGCTCGGCCACCGGCGTCACCGGTTCCGGCGCCGCAGCGGGCGCCGTCGCACAGGCGGCGAGCGCAGCCATGGACGCACAGAGAAAAGCAGTACGGAACGGGTACTTCATCAGGACACCTTCAAGCCAGGCAGGACGAACGCGAAAGGGGCGCCGCGGCTCGGCCGCAACGCCCCTTCGTCCAACGCACTTCCGCTGTCTACCAGAAGAAGTCGTATTCCACGTCCACCACCTCGCCGGTGTAGATGTTCACCAGCAGAGCGTCGTTGTGATAGCGGATCCAGCGATACGGTCCGTACGCCGGCGGCAGGCGATACTGCCACGGATCGTTCAGCCAGTAGTCGCTCCGGTAATAGCTCGGCCACATCCGCCAACCGACGCCGTAGCGCAGATAATTCCAGCCGAACGGGTCGTAGTAGAATGCGAAGCGGAAGCGGTCGTGATGCCGCCGCCGATAGTCGCGCCAGTCGTACCGGCGGTCGTGACGCCAGTCGCCGCGCCAGCGGTGCGCGGGGTTGGCCCGCGCCGTCAGCGCCGAGCGCGGAGCCGGCGGCTCCGTCCCCCACACCGGCGTGCGGCTGACCCGGCGTTCTCTCGGCGTGAATACCCCCGGAGTAGATCGCCGCGTCTCCACCAAGCCACCGTCGCGGACGCCGGGTGCGGTGCGCAGGTTGCGCTCCTCGATGGTCCTGCCGACGTCTGCCCGGTCGCGTTCGCGCCCGCGCCAGTTGCGGACCGTGTCGTTGTCGGCGGTGCGGTTGACGCGCTCGCCCGCCGGACGATCCGGAAGCGTCGGCCGCGAGCCCTCAACCTTCCGCGCACGCTGTTCGAAGTCCGTGTCGCCGCTCTGCCGCCAGTTGCGCACGCTATCGCCCGCCGCGCGCCGCTCAGTGCGATCGGCAGGAGGCTGCTCAACGGCAGGTTGGGCGACTGCCGCCCGTCCGGGTCCATCTCCACGGCCTGGATTGTCGCGGGGTTCGGAACTTGGCTGCCTTCGAGCAGGCGGAGCCTCGCGGCGCGGCGCATCGTCGCTCGACGTGTCGCGATCGGCGCGGCGTTCGCGAAAGACGGAGCGATTGTTCCCCTCGCGGTCGGCGGCAAAGGCCGGCGCCGCAACGCCGGCAAGAAGCAGAACGATCATCAATTTACGCATGGCCACACCCTCGGCACTCTCGATCTCTGTCGGCCATCCGTGCGCCTTTGCAGATGAGCCGTGGCTTAACCGTTTCGCCCGCGAATCCTTGTTGCAAAGCCGGTTGTGCTTCTTCACGCCAGCGCGATGGCGACCGTCGTCACAAATCGGGGCAGCATCGGATACGTCGAGCAAGGCTCGGGCGAACTCACGCCAATCATTTTCCTGCACGGAGTCGGCTCCGACAAATCGGTGTGGTGGCCTCAGCTCGAGCATTTCGGAGAGACGCGGCGGGCTCTGGCTTTCGACTATCCCGGCTATGGCGAAAGCGACCTCATCGAAGGCGCCACGCGCGACGATTATGCCGCCGCGATCCTCGCCGCGATGGACTCGCTGGACGTCGAACGCGCGCACATCTGCGGATTGTCGCTCGGCGGAGTGGTCGCCATCGCCATGAACGCGGCCGCGTCAGACCGCTGCGCGTCGCTGATCATCGCCGACAGCTTCGCGGTCCATCCACAGGGGCAGGCGATCTACGACCGGTCGATCGCCGCAAGCCACGACATGCGCGGCCTGGCGGAGGCTCGTGTCGGTGCGCTGCTGGCGTCCGAGGATCCGCAGATGCGCGACGACATCGTCGACACGATGGCCACATCGATCCAGCCGCATACCGCATAGGCGCACAAGCCGTCTGGCTCGCCGACCAGCGCGATCGTGCCGCCGCGATAGACGTCCCGACGCTGATCATCGTCGGCGACCAGGACGCGATTACGCCGCCAACGCTTTCAGAAGAACTCCACGCGCAGATCGTCGGATCGCAACTAGTGGTGCTCTCGGGCGCGTCACACCTCGCCAACCTCGACAAGCCCGCCGAGTTCAACCGCGCGGTCGATCGCTTTCTCTCGAACGTCGAAGGGCTCGGCTGACATGCCGACGGTCTGGGCCACGACGCGCGGCGGTGAAACACGCCGGATCGAAGCCAAGTCCGGCGCGTCGCTGAAGGACAATCTCAAGCGCGGCGGGATGGACGAAATTCTCGGCATCTGCGGAGGCTGCGCAAGCTGCGGCACCTGTCACGTCTACGTCGCGAAAGATTGGACGGAGCGCCTGCCCGTGATCCAGGCCGACGAGGAAACCATCCTCGCCTTCTCCGACTGGCGGGAGCCGAACAGCCGCCTGTCCTGCCAGATCAAGGTGACGGACGAACTCGACGGTCTGTGCGTGACGGTCGCTCCGGAAGACTGATCGGAACGGCGCCGCAATTAAGTTGGCGACTTTCGACGGCGTTCGGAGTAGGCTCCACGCAGGGCGGAGGAACTCATCATGCAAGGCACAGCTACACCGGAGCTGCTCCAATTCATCCTGCAGCTCGCGCAAATCTCGCTCATCGCATTCTCGATCATGATCGCCGGTGCGGCGGTGGTCTACGTGACCCTGTTCTGGCGCGGCAATTTCGACGGCGCGAGCATCGCGAAGATCCTGCAGCAAACCGACATCCCCAAGCTCGCGACGATCATCATGATCGTCCTCGCCGCATCCTTGCTTGGCCTGCTGGGGGTGATCGCGGGCGAAGCGGTGATCGCGCTGCTGAGCGGCATTGCTGGCTACGTCCTTGGCGATCGCACACCAGCACCCAAGAAGCCCACGGCGGATTGATCAATCGATATTCTAGTGTCTGCTTTCGACCCAGTGCTGCCATCTCGGCGACGGCGAGAAGTTCGCCGCTGACCTGACTCCGTGCTTCGGAGATGCTTAGGAACGGGCCAGCAATAGGCCTCGGTGCGTAAATAGAGAAGCAGCGCCTTGGCGACCAATCTCGGCAATCATCGAAAGCAGACCTGCATCTCAAGCTTTGCGGCAACGCTGGCGGCGGCTGCATCTGTCGTCTCAGGAATCCAGCACCAGTGCTCCATCGGCTTCGCAGACGGATGCGTGCCAGTGAGTGTCAAGCACCGACTGGTCCTCTACGCCTTCGAGTATCCACCGTCCCGGCGCGCACGTTCCAGGCACAGTGGTCGTTCATTGTCACTCGATCCACTGGACCATAGCAACGCAAGTCTGCTCTCCACCCAAGCCTGCCGCCTCAGTTTTCGAGCCATTGCGGACGATTCTCGCTCGCGGTGTACCGACGAGCTAGAATGCTTGCAAGCCAACGCGACGCGTCGTATCAGTTCGGTTGATCTCTGCGCATATGCAGGCAAGCTCATAGGGCGTGTGCCCTCCAGCATTTTCCACACTGCACTCTTCATCTTTTTCCCGAAGCCATTTGCGTTGCTCCATCTGAAGACCCTCGCGAGCTTTACGACTTGGCATCCTGGCCATCGCTGAGCGGTAGTTTGCATTGAGCTGCCGATCGAGATGATCCCATTCGGCTCGAATGCACTCCACCGCGCCGCCGTTTGAAACGGAGTCACTGGTGCAGCGTCGATACTCCGCCGTCAGTGACCCCCGACCAATCGGCTTCCGAAAGCTGAAAACTGGAATAGGCGGGCAACGAGCCGCCGCGATGGCTACGAGCATGGAAAGCGTCATCGTTGTTGACTGACACTTCTAATGTCTGCTTTCCACCCATTCCTGCCACTAGCCGAATGTCCACTTTCCACTCATTCCGGACACTACCGGGCTTCCAGCCAGGCGTCGCTGCAGATCAGGATCAGTTCGCGCCTTGCTGATGGGGCACTCAGGTGAACTTCGACGGCCGCGCGATCCTGTTCGGACAGGCGACGGATGATCTCCGCGACACTGCGGCACTGCCCCGATCGGGCGAGAGTGAACGCACGTTGGACCGCGGCAGAATTCGTCATGCGCTGGTTCTTAGCGCGAGGAGTCCTTTGACGCGAACCCGCTCACAGCGAAGGCGCCCTGTCCTACAGCCGCGCGGCTGTGCCATAGTGCGTGGATGCGGTTAGACGGCCAGCCAGTGACACACGTGCGGAGCGAAGTTGACTCGTCATCGACAATCAACTTCGTCAACTTTGTCAGCTTCGTCGACTTGCACGCTCACGACCGTGAACATTGTGAACATTCGGAGCTGATCGGGTGAAGATCGCCTGCGTCGGCGCCGGTCCGGCCGGCCTCTATTTCGCCATCTCGATGAAGCTCCGCGACGCCGCGCACGACGTCACTGTGTTCGAGCGCAACGCTCCGGGTGTCACCTTCGGCTGGGGCGTGGTCTTCTCCGACCAGACGGTCGAGAACCTGCAGGCCAACGACCCGCAAGTCCGCAAAGATCATCGCCGACGAATTCGCGCATTGGGACGACATCGACGTCCACTTCGGCGGCGAGACGATCACCTCGTCGGGCCACGGCTTCATCGGCATCGGCCGCAAGCGCCTGCTCGAAATCTTGCAGGACCGGCGCGCGCGAACTCGGCGTCCGGATCGACTTCAATGCCGAGTGCGATCCCGCCGATCCGACGTGGCGCGACTACGACCTCGTCATCGCATCGGACGGCATCAACTCGCGCTTCCGCGACGCGTATGAAGATGCGTTCGGCGTCGACGTCGACGTGCGCGCCAACAAGTTCGTCTGGCTGGGAACGAACAAGGTCTTCGATGCCTTCACCTTCGCGTTCGAGAAGACCGAGCACGGCTGGATCTGGGCGCACGCCTATCGCTTCGCGCCGGACTGCTCGACCTTCATCGTCGAATGTTCGGAAGAGACGTGGCGCGGTTTCGGCTTCGACCGCATGGACCAGGCCGAAGCGATCGCGGTCTGCGAAAAGCTGTTCGCCAAATATCTCGACGGCCATTCGCTCCAGTCCAACGCCGCGCATTTGCGCGGCTCGGCAGCATGGCTCAACTTCCGCCGCATCAAGTGCGAACGCTGGTCGACCGGCAATGTCATCCTGCTCGGCGACGCCGCGCACACCGCGCATTTCTCGGTCGGGTCCGGCACCAAGCTCGCGCTCGAAGATGCGATCAAGCTGGCCGAGGTACTGTCCGCGTCCCGTCATTGCGAGCGACGCGAAGCAATCCAGAAACTCTGGACAGGTTGCCGCGTCGCCTTCGGCTCTGCAATGACGAGGCCCTGTCGCTGGAAGCCGCCCTCGACGAGTATGTCGCCGAGCGGAACCTCGAAGTCCTCAAGCTTCAGAACAGCGCGCGCAACTCGACCGAGTGGTTCGAGACGCTCGAGCGCTACACGCATTTCGAGCCGCTGCAGTTCGCTTACTCGCTGCTGACGCGAAGCCAGCGCATCAGCCATGAAAACCTTCGCCTGCGCGACCGCGAATGGCTCGAAGGCGTCGAACGCTGGTTCTGGAAACGCGCCACGGACGGTAAGTCCGAACAAGACCGCCCCGCCGATGTTCGCGCCGTTCAAGCTGCGCGAAATGCAGGTCGGAGAACCGCATCACCGTCTCGCCGATGGCGATGTATTCGGCGGTGGACGGAACGCCCAACGACTTCCATTTCGTCCATTACGGCGAACGCGCATTGGGCGGCGCGGGCCTGCTCTTCACCGAGATGACCTGCGTCTCGCCCGAGGGCCGGATCAGCCCCGGCTGCACCGGCATCTGGAACGACGAACATGTCGCCGCGTGGAAGCGGATCGTCGATTTCGTCCACGCCAATTCGAAGGCGAAGATCTGCCTCCAGCTCGGCCACTCGGGAGCCAAGGGCTCGACCCGCGTCGGCTGGGAGGAGGACAATGCGCCGCTGCCGGACGGCAACTGGCCGGTCATGGCGGCGAGCGATGTTCCTTGGTCGCCAGTCAACCAGACACCGACACCGATGACGCGCGCGGACATGGACGCGGTTCGCGACCAGTTCGTGAGCGCGGCCCGCATGGGTCTCGAATGCGGGTTCGACATGATCGAGCTGCACGCCGCCCACGGCTATCTGCTGTCCGGCTTCCTTACGCCGCTGCAGAACCGGCGCACCGACGACTATGGCGGGAGCCTCGAGAACCGCCTGCGCTACCCGCTCGAAGTCTTCGCCGCGATGCGCGCCGCCTGGCCGTCCGACCGGCCGATGTCGGTGCGCATCTCCGCCACCGACTGGGCCGGCGATCAGGGCATCACGCCCGACGAAGCGGTCGTAATCGCGGAGGCTTTCGGCCGCGAAGGCGCGGACCTGATCGACGTCTCGGCCGGCCAGACCTGGACCGGCGCGCAACCGGTTTACGGCCGCATGTTCCAGACGCCCCTCAGCGACAAGCTTCGCAACGAAACGCGCCTCGCGACCATGGCCGTCGGCAACATCTACGAGCCCGACCACGCCAACTCGATCCTCGCCGCGGGCCGCGCCGATCTGGTCGCGCTTGCCCGGCCGCACCTGATCGACCCGTTCTGGACGCTGCGCGCCGCCGCTTCGCTCGACTATCGCGACGTCCATGTCCCGCCGCAGTACCTCAACGGCATGTCCCAACTCGCGCGCAACCTGAAGCGGGAGGCGGAGGCCGCCGCCGCATTACGCGTCTGAACGCCGCGAGAACAAAGGCAGATCAAAGCTCCTCATCGAAATTGCACTGGATTTTCTGCCGAACGCTATTATGTACCGTGCGATATGAATAAGCTTCTCGACCTTGCCTGCGCTCCTGCCTGCCGTGGCCGCCCGCGCGAATTCTGCGTGGACGATGCGCTTGCGAAGGCGCTGCGCGTGTTCTGGGAAAAGGGCTACGAAGGCACGTCGCTGAACGATCTTGACCGAGGCGATGGGCATCACCCGTCCGAGCCTTTACGCGGCGTTCGGCAATAAGGAATCGCTCTTCCGCAAGGCGCTCGATCTCTATGAGACCGAGAAGCTCGCCTATATCGGCGCGCCCTCGACACAGCCGACGGCACGCGGGGTGGCGGAGACCATGCTTCGCGGATTCGGTCGACAACGTCATGAGCGTGAATTGCGACGAGCCGCACGGCTGCATGGGCGTCATCACGTCGGTTGCCTGCGGACCCGAAGTCGCAGTCGATCCGCGAGGAAGTCGTGAAGCGCGGCAGAAGCCGGCAAGCGGGCGCTGATCGAACGCTTCGAACGCGCCAAGGCCGAAGGCGATCTTCCGGCGCACATCGACACCGAAGGACTGAGCCAGTCCTTATCGCGATGCTCCAGGGCATCTCCGTCCAGGCCAACCAGGGCGCGACCCGCGAGGATCTCGACCGCCTGGTCGAAAGCGGCCTCGCCCTCTGGCCGAGCGCCTGATTTATACCCTCCAAAAGATTTTTTATCGGTCGGTATAGAATTATTGCTTGACGCTCCCTACCTGTCTTTATACTGAACGGTACAGAAAGATTGGGGCCATGGTTCGGCCACCGCTTTTTGACCGTTGATTGGATAAAGGGGCGATGCGTTTGAACAGGTTTCCAGTCTTCCGCGGGTCCTGACGCCCGCCAGTAATTTCGTAACGAACTGACAACTGACCGCGCCGAAGCCCGCGCTTCGCCGAACAGGTCTTTGCGTCGCCTGGACGAGCCGCACGCGCCGAGAGCCCTGCTCCGGCGATCGATGACGCTCGCCTGGCGAAAAGAGGGAGAATGACATGGCTTATCTTTCGCGGATCGAACCGCAGACGCGCAGCCGGTGGCCCTGTCCGCCGCCAACGATCGTCCGCGTCCGGAACGCCGGATTCTCGAATCTGGAATGGTCGGTCATCCGGCTCGCCCGGATCGACAGTCTGTGGACGCTCCGGACCGCCGGTCGCCTGCGCCGCTTCTGGAACTGGCTCGATCGGCCGGGGAAATCCCGAGCTCGCCAATCCGAGGCTCGAGGCGCTTCGCCGGATGGCGGTGCTCACCTGGCACTACGGCTTCACCGTTCCGGGCGACGACGTCGCCAACTTCATCTCCGCCGGCTTCTCGCCGCGACCAATATGAGCTGATGGCCGGCAGCATCAATGCGGCCCTCAGCGCGTCCGCGAAGGATTGCCGCATGAACATGATCTCCAACGTCGTCGCCGACGGCGAGGCCAAGCGCCTGCGCCCTGAAGCTCGCCCAACGTCCCGCTCTGGCAACGCACTGCGATTGTCGGAACCCCTTGGTCGCGCTTGCCGCGGCCGTCACCTCTGTGGAGCAGCGATCCCTCCCCCGCCGCTGCTCCGCCCCTCCCCCAGGTGACGGTCGCGGCGCCCCTCGAACAGAACGTCAGCCAGTGGGACGATTATGTCGGCCGCTTCGAAGCCAGCCGCACGCGTCGAGGTGCGTCCGCGCGTTTCCGGCCAGATCGTCGGCAGTCCACTTCACCGACGGCGCGATCGTCCGCAAGGGCCAGCTGCTCTTCACCGATCGATCCGCGGCCCTACGCCGCCGCGCTCGCCGAAGCGCGCGCCGGTGTCGCGACGGCGCGCAGCCGAGCTTGGCGCTGGCCGAGACCGAACCTCGGCCGCGCCCGCCGGCTGCTCGCCGAGGAGGCCGTGTCGCAGAGCCAATGTCGACCAGCTCGCCGCGCAGGTGCAGATCGGCCCGTGCGGCGCTCGCCGCGGCTCAGGCGCGCGTCGCGCAGCGCTCGCTCGACGTCGAGTTCACGCGCAGGTCCGCGCACCGATCAGCGGCCGCATTTCCGACCGCCGGATCGACGCGGGCAATCTCGTCAGCGCAGGCGACGGCGGCGGCACGTTGCTGACCACGATCAACGCGCTCGACCCGATCTACTTCACCTTCGACGTGCCGGAGTCGCTCGTTCCTCAAGGACTGCGCGCGAACGCCAGTGCCGGCGCGCCGCGGCGAGGTCGCCGAGATCCGGCTCCAGGACGAGGCGACTACAGCTGGCGCGGCCGGCTCGACTTCACCGACAACGGCATCAGCCAGAACTCGGGAACGATCCGCGCCCGCGCCGTCGTCCCCAACCCCGATCTATTTCCTGACGCCCGGCATGTTCGGCAACATGCGGCTGGCCGACGGCGGAACGACGCCTGGCGTTGCTCGTCCCCGACGCCGCGGTCCGCACCGATCAGGCACGCAAGATCGTGCTGGTCGTCGGCAAGGACGACACGGTCGCGGCCAAGCCGGTCGAGACCGGGCCCGCTGGTCGGCGATCTTCGCGTCATCCGCTCAGGCCTGACCGCCGCCGACCGAGTCGTCGTCCAGGGCGTCCAGTTCGCCATGCCCGGCGCCAAGGTGCAGCCCGCGGGTCACCCAGATCCAGCTCGGCCGAAGCGGCATGCCGCCAAGGCACGCGCCGCCATCCTCGCCCAGGCGCGTCACAGGCAACCTTGGCCGCTCGCCAACAGGGCGAACACCCGATGCGCTTCAGCCACTTCTTCATCCGGCGCCCGATCTTCGCCGGCGTGATCGCGATCATCATCACGATCGTCGGTGCGTTCGCCTATGTCGGCCTGCCGGTGTCGCAATTCCCGGACATCGTCCCGCCGACGGTGACGGTCAGCACCAACTATCCCGGCGCCTCGGCCGAGACGGTCGCCGACACCGTCGCCGCGCCGATCGAGCAGCAGATCAACGGCGTCGACAACATGCTCTACCAGTCGTCGCAGTCGACCGGCGACGGGCGGCGTGACGATCACCGTCACGTTCAAGCTCGGCACCGACCTCGATACCGCGCAGGTGCTGGTGCAGAACCGCGTCGCGCTCGCCCAGCCGAGCCTGCCCGAGGAAGTGCGCCGGCAGGGCGTCGTCGTCCGCAAGACCTCGCCGTCCTGGCTGATGGCGGTCAACGTCCTGTCGCCCGACGGCTCGCTCGATCGCGGCTACGTGTCCAACTATGCGCTGACCCAGCTCAAGGACCGGCTGACGCGCGTCGACGGCATCGGCGACGTGCCAGATCTTCGGCGCGCGCGACTATGCGATGCGCGTCTGGATCGACCCGGGCCGCGCCTCGACGCTCGGCCTGACCGGCGGCGAGGTCGTCGCAGGCGCTGCGCAGCGCAGAACGTGCAGGTCGCCGCCGGCACCGTCGGCCAGCCGCCGTTCGACACGGGCGCGGCGCAGCAGCTCAACGTCGAGACCCAGGGCCGCTTCAAGACCGCCGACGAGTTCGCCAACATCATCGTCCGCACCGACCCGACCGGCGCGATCACCCGGCTGCGCGACGTCGCGCGGGTCGAGCTCGGCGCCGAGGATTATGGCGTCAACGCCTATCTCTCCGGCACAGGATTCGATCATCCTGGGCATCACCCAGCGGCCCGGCACCAACGCGCTCGCCGCCGCCGAAGGCGTCAAGGCCGAGCTCGCCGATGCCGCCAAGACTTTCCCCAAGGGGCTCGAATACCGGATCATCTGGAACCCGACCGAGTTCATCAGCGAGTCGATGAGCGCGGTGCAGAAGACGCTTGCTCGAGGCGATGATGCTCGTCGTCCTCGTCATCATCGTCTTCCTGCAGAGCTGGCGCGCCGCGATCATCCCGATCGTCGCCATTCCGGTCTCGCTGATCGGCACCTTCGCGGTGCTCGCGGCGCTCGGCTATTCGCTCAACACCTTGTCGATGTTCGGCCTGGTGCTGGCGATCGGCATCGTCGTCGACGACGCGATCGTCGTGGTCGAGAATGTCGAGCGCAACCTCGAGCAGGGCCTCAGCCCGCGCGAGGCCGCGCACCGGTCGATGGACGAAGTGTCGGCGGCGCTGGTCGCGATCGTGCTGGTGCTGTGCGCGGTGTTCGTGCCGACGACCTTCCTGACCGGCATCACCGGCGAATTCTATCGCCAGTTCGCGGTGACCATCGCCAGCGTCGACGATCATCTCGCTGCTTCTGTCGCTGACCCTGTCGCCGGCGCTCGCCGCCCGGCTGCTGCAGCCGAAGAGCGACCATCGCGCCGGAGACCGGCGTGATGGGCTTCGTCCACCGGGCCGGCGACTGGTTCAACCGCGACCTTCGACTCGGCTGAGCGACTGGTACGGCAGCTTCACGCGTCGCGCTGCTCGACGCCCCGAAGCGCGCGCTCGCCGATCTATGCCGGCCTCGTCGCGCCTGACCGTGCGCGTCTTCTGGTACGACGCCGGCCGGCTTCATCCCGGCGCAGGACCAGGGCTATGCGCTCGCCGCGATCCAGCTTCCGCCCGGAAGCTCGATCGAGCGGACCGACGCGGTGCTCAAGAAGGCGGTCGACAAGCTGCTCGAAGGTGCCCGGCACCGAGGCGGCGGTGATGTTCTCCGGCTTCGACGGCGCGTCGGGCACGCAGGCGTCCAACGCCGGCGCGGCCTATGTCACCTTCAAGCCGTTCGAGGAGCGCGCCGGGACCGACCGGACCGAAGCTCAACATCGAGAACGACATGCGCGCGGCGCTCGCCGACCTCGACGAGGCGTTCGTCTTCGTCATCCCGCCGCCCGTCATCCAGGGCATCGGCAACGGCGGCGGCTATCGCATGATCGTGCAGGACCGCAGCGACGCCGGCTACCAGGCGCTCGAGCAGGCCGCGCGGCAGCTGATCGGCGCAGGCGCACCAGGAGCAAGGGCCTCGCCAACGTCTTCACCTTGTTCAACACGGCGACGCCGCGCATCTTCGCGGACATCGACCGCGCCAAGGCCGACATGCTCGGCGTGCCGCCGGCGCGCGTGTTCGAGGCGCTGCAGGTCTATCTCGGCTCGGCCTACGTCAACGACTTCAACCTGCTCGGCCGCACCTTCCGCGTGACCGCGCAGGCGGATGCCCAGTATCGCGACGACCCGGCCGACATCGCCCAGCTCAAGACCCGCTCGAACAGCGGCGCGATGGTGCCGATCGGCGCGGTCGCGACCTTCGCGGACAAGACCGGCCCGTATCGCGTCACCCGCTACAACCTCTTCCCGGCGGTCGAGATCGACGGCGACACCGCGCCCGGCTTTTCGACCGGCCAGTCGATCGCGACGATGGAAAAGCTCGCGTCGAACCTGCCGGCGGGCTTCTCCGGCCGAATGGACCGACATCGCCTTCCAGCAGAAGGCGGCGGGCAATATCGCGGCGATCGATCTTCGCGCTGTCGGTGGTGTTCGTCTTCCTGGTGCTGGCGGCGCAGTTCGAAAGCCTGCTGCTGCCGCTGTCGATCATCCTGATCGTGCCGATGACACTGCTGGCGGCGATGACCGGCGTGAACTTGCGCGGGCTGGACAACAACATCCTGACGCAGATCGGCCTGATCGTGCTGATCGCGCTCGCCGCGAAGAATGCGATCCTGATCGTCGAGTTCGCCAAGCAGGCCGAGGAGCGCGGCGCCACGGCGCATCGAGGCGGCGGTCGAGGCGGCGCGCACGCGGCTGCGCCCGATCCTGATGACCAGCTTCGCCTTCATCCTCGGCGTCGTGCCGCTGGTGATCGCGAGCGGGCCCGGGCTGGGAGCTTCGCCAGGCGCTCGGCACGGCGGTCTTCTTCGGGATGATCGGCGTCACCGCCTTCGGCCTGGTCTTCACCCCCGTTTTCTACGTCGCCACCCGCACGCTCGGCGAAAGGCTGAAGCGTCGCCGCGGCGACCGGCCCTCGGACGAGCAGCTCACCTTGCTGCCCGGCGGAATGAGGAATGATCCGATGATAAAGCACTGACGACTCTCGCTTCGGCACTGGCCCTCGCGGCCTGCAGCACGGGCCCGGACTATGCCCGGCCCGCGACGCCGGCGGCTGCGGCGGGCCCGTTCGTCGCCGCCAACTCGCCGGCGGTCCAACCGCTCGCGCCGGTCCCCGGCGACTGGTGGCGGCTCTACGACGATCCGGTCCTCGACGGGCTGATCGCCGACGCGCTCGCCGCACAACACCGACGTCCGGGCCGCCGTCGCTCGCCTGTCGCGAGCACGGGCGGCGCTTCGCGAGGTGAAGGTCGATCGTCTGCCGCAAGGCGGGCGCCAGCGCCGTCGGCAACGCGCGGACGAGACACCGGCCTGAGCGACGCCGACCACCAGCTTCGGCGCCGGTCTCGAACGTCGCCTATGAGGTCGACCTGTTCGGCCGCGTGAGCCGCAACATCGAGGCGGCGCGCGGCGAGGTCGGCGCGGCCGAGGCCGATGCCGACGCGGTTCGCGTCGCCATCGTCTCCGAAACGGCGCGCGCCTATGCCGACGCCGCCAGCGCCGCCGAGCGGCTGGCGGTCGCGACGCGCATCGTCGAGCTGCTCGACCGATCGCTCGATCTTACGCAGAAGCAGCGTCGAGATCGGCCAGACGACGCGGCTCGACACCGCGCGCATCGCCACGCTTCGCAACCAGCGACAGGCCGAGATTCCGGCCATCGCCGCCGAACGCGATTCCGCGCTGTTCCGGCTGGCGACGCTTGACCGGCCGCGCGCCCGCCGAACTCCCCTCGCGGCGGGCGCGCGAACTTCATCGCTGAAGCTCGATCAGGCCGATCCCGGTCGGCGACGGCGCTCAGCTGCTCGCGCGGAGGCCCGACGTCCGGGCCGCCGAACGCCGGCTCGCCGCGGCGACGGCACGGATCGGAGTGGCGACAGCCGAGCTCTATCCGCGGGTCACGCTCGGCGGATCGGTCGCGGTCGGGCGCAAGCAGCCTCGGCAATTTGTTCAGCAACCCGATCGGCTTCCTGCTCGGCCCGCTGATCAGCTGGTCGTTCAGCGATCACGCCCGCGCCCGGGCACGAGTAGCGGGCGCCGAGGCCGAGTACGCAGGAGGCCCTCGCACAGTTCGACGGCACCGTCCTGCGCTCGCTCGAAGAGACCGAGACGGCCCTGTCGGCCTACGCCAATTCGCTCGCGCCGGAGGGAAGCTCTGCAGGCCGCGCGCGAACGAGGCCGAAGTCGCCGCCCGCATCGTCCGCGCTCAGCAGCGGGAGGGGCAGGTCGATTCGCTCGCCTTGCTCGACGCCGAGCGAACATTTCGCCGAGTCCGAGGCCGAGCTGGCCAGCATGAACGGCCAGGTCTCCGTCGCCCAGATCGACCTATTCCGGGCGTTGGGCGGAGGCTGGCATGCGTAGAAGGGCCCCGGATCCATTATATTCGATCAACATTCTCGGATATCCGAATTGCGTTTTGACTTGAGACCGGCGTGCAAATAGGTGCAGCCGCGAAGGGTGATGCAGGCGGGATCGATCCAGGCCTTGTGAGCGCGTACGCGCTTGGGCGGTTCGGCTGAATCTTCGGAAAAACGCAATGCTACGCAAAGGCTTGGCCGTTCTGGCCATATCCATGTCTGTCGTTCTTGCCGGCTGTTCGGGCGGTGAAGAATCGCAGGGCGCGCCGCCGCCACCCGAAGTGACGGTCGCGACCCCGCTAGCCGGAGACGTGGTCGACTGGGACGATTTCGTGGGCCGGTTCGAGGCTCCCGAGAATGTCGACGTGAAGCCTCGGGTGTCGGGCTATCTGATCGGCACGCACTTCCGTGACGGTCAATATGTCCGCCGCGGCCAGCTTCTCTTCACCATCGACGCTCGCCCGGCACAGGCTCAGCTCGACCAGGCGCGGGCGCAACTGGTCCGGGCCCAGGCGCAGGCGGTCAACGCCCGAACGGAGCTCGCCCGCTCGCGCACCCTCGCCGAGCAACGGGCCGCCAGCGTCGAGGAAGTCGAGCAGCGCCAGGCCGCCTTGCGTTCGGCCAATGCGGACGTATCGGCCGCCTCGGCGTTGCTTCGCGCACGTCAGCTCGACATTGGCTTCACTCGTGTCCTCGCGCCGATTTCGGGTCAGGTTTCCCAACGGCAGGTCGATCCGGGCAATGCCGTGACCGCCGACCAGACGGTCCTGACGACGGTCGTTTCGACCAACCCGCTGCACTTTTCCTTCGATGGGTCGGAAGCGCTGTTGTTGCGCTTCCAGCGGCAGGACAGTTCGCGCATCGGCGCTCCGGTCCGCATCAAGCTTCAGGACGAAGCGCAGTACGTCCACGCCGGGCGGCTCGACTTCGTCGACAACGTGCTGAATGCCGGTTCGGGCACGATCCGCGGGCGCGCCGTGGTTCCGAACCCCGACGGATTCCTGAAGCCGGGCATGATGGGGCGCCTGCGCCTGGCTTCCTCGGCGCCTTATCGCGCGCTGATGGTCCCGGACACGGCCATCGCGACCGACGCCGCGCGCCGTGTCGTCTACGTGGTCGACCGCAACGGCACCGTCGGCGTTCGGCCGGTCCAGCTTGGGCCGCTCAACGGCAATCTCCGCGTGATCCGCAGCGGACTCGGCCCGCAGGACCAGGTCATCATCGGCGGGATCCAGCGCGCGATGCCGGGGTCGAAAGTGAAAACGAAGAAGGGCCGCATCGCGCCGCCGACGACGACCGAGCCGGACGCGCCTGCGCCGCAAGCTCCGCCGCCGTCGGTTGCCACCTCCGTGGTACAGGCCGGCGGCCGCTAGCAGGCGCGATGAACCGGAACCTGTCCAGCTTCTTCATCGACCGGCCGATCTTCGCGTCGGTCATTGCGCTTGTTCATCACGCTGCTGGGCGCGTTCGCTTATCCGCTTCTTCCGCTCGCCCAATATCCGGAGATCGCGCCGCCCTCGGTGGCGGTGACGGCCGCCTTCCCGGGCGCGTCGGCGGAGACCATGGCGGAGACCATCGCCGCCCCGATCGAGCAGGAAATCAACGGCGCCGAGGGCATGCTCTACATGCGCTCGACGTCGAGCCAGGGACTGACGGCAATCACGGTCACGTTTCAGCCGGGCACGGACATCGATACGGCGCAGGTGCTGGTACAGAATCGCGTCGCCCTCGCCGAGCCGCGGCTGCCCGACGCCGTGCGGCAGATCGGCGTGACGGTGACCAAGCAGTCGAGCGACTTCCTGCTGGTTGCGGCGATGCATTCGACCGATCCGGCGATCGGTATCGACTATGTCGGCAATTACGCGAACTCGACCATTCGCGATCGCCTGTTGCGCATCCCCGGCGTCGGCGCCGCGCAGGTGTTCGGCGGCGGCAATTATTCGATGCGGATCTGGATCGATCCGGACGCGGCAGCCTCTCGCAACCTGACCTCCGAAGAGATCGTCGGCGCGCTTCGCGGACAAAATGTGCAGGTCGCCGGAGGATCCGTCGGCCAGGCTCCCATTCGGAGGGGCGGGTCGGCGTTCGAATTGCCCGTGCAAGTTCAGGGCCGGCTGACCGACCCGGCTGAATTCGGCGAGGTCGTGCTCAAGACCGACCCGGCAACGGGAGCCATAACGCGCCTTAGCGATATCGCGCGGATCGAGGTTGGCAGCCAGGACTACAGCATCCGCGGCACCGCCTCGGACCGGGAAGCGGTCTTCATTGCAATCCAGCAGCTTCCGGGATCGAACGCGCTCGAGACCGCCGATGCAGTCCTCGCCGACCTGAAGGCCGCGTCACGGCAGTTCCCGCCGGGGATCGGATATACGATCCCGTACAACCCGACCGAATATGTGCAGGAGTCGGTCAACGAGGTCGAACGGACGCTCGTCGAGGCGATCATCCTCGTCATCCTCGTCATCGTCATATTCCTGCAGACGTGGCGGGCGGCGATCATCCCGATCATCGCCATTCCGGTGTCGCTGGTCGGCACGTTCGCGGTGCAGCTGGCACTGGGATTCTCGATCAACTCGCTATCCTTGTTCGCGTTGGTCCTCGCCGTCGGCATCGTTGTCGACGACGCCATCGTCGTCGTGGAAGCGGTCGAGAAACATATGCGCGAGGGCCTGTCCCCGCGCGACGCCGCGCATCGAACGATGCAGGAAATTTCCGGAGCATTGATCGCCATCGGCCTGGTGCTCGTCGCGGTGTTCGTGCCGGCCGCGCTGATTTCCGGCATTCCGGGCATCTTCTACCGCCAGTTCGCCGTCACGATCGCTGCTGCGGCGGCCATATCAACGCGTGATCTCCCTGACACTTTCGCCGGCACTGGCGGCTCTCCTGCTGAAGCCGCACAAGACGGACGAGGAGCACGGCGACGATCGACGCGGCTGGATGCGGCCAATCCGTCGGGCGGGTGACAAGTTCAACCAGGGCTTCGAATGGCTATCGGATCGCTACGGCTCGACGACGGTGAAACTCGTTCACCGTTCGACGCTGATGCTGATGATCTACGGCGGCCTGCTCGGACTGACCGTATGGCGCCTCAACGCAACGCCCACCGGCTTCATTCCGGACCAGGACCAGGGCTTCCTGATCGGCGTCATTCAGCTGCCGCCGGGCGCTTCGCTCGAGCGGACCGCGGACGCAGTAGAACGTATCCGCAAGGTCGTTTCGCAAAATCCGAACGTCCTCGACACCGCTTCCTTTGCCGGCCTCGACGGCTCGACCTTCAGCCCCGCGTCGAACAGCGGCATCATGTTCCTGCGCCTGGCGGACCATGATGAACGCAAGGGGAAGGGTGAAAGCGCCGCCGAGCTGGCCGGCGCGCTGACCGGCGCGGTCGCGGCAACCGAAGACAGCGCGCAGGTCTTCTTCCTGTCACCGCCGCCGGTGCCCGGCCTCGGCAACGGCAGCGGCTTCTCGATGATGATTCAGGATCGGAGCAGCGCCGGCTACCAGGCGTTGCAGGGTGCCACCTTCGCGATGATGGGCGCCGCATCGCAGAACCCGAACGTCACGCAGGTCTTTTCTTTGTTCAACACGGGATCGCCGCGTATCGAAGCGGACGTCGACCGCGACCGAGCGCAACTCGTCGGAGTGCAGCCGAGCCAGGTCTATGCCGCACTCGCGACCTATCTCGGTTCAACCTACGTCAACGACTTCAACATGCTGGGCCGCACGTTCCGGGTGACGGCGCAGGCGGAGGCGTCCGCGCGCGACGATCTTGTCCGACGTGGGGCGACTGCAGGTGCGCTCTGCGTCGGGGCAGATGGTCCCGCTCTCCTCGGTCGCGACCTTCCGATACGGCAGCGGGCCGGTGCAGGTGACGCGCTATAACAACTACCCCGCGGCCGAGCTTCAGGGGCAGACGCCGCCGGGCATCGCCTCGGGGGACTCGCTGCGCGCGATGGAGGGCATCGCCGCCCAAGGCCTTGCCGCCCGGCTTCGGCTTCGAATGGACCGGCCTCGCCTATCAGCAGCAGGCGGCGGGCAATACGGCCCCGCTTGTTTTCGCCATCGCAGTGCTCTGCGTCTTCATGGTGCTTGCGGCGCAATATGAATCGCTGACGCTGCCGCTGGCGGTCATCCTGATCGTGCCGATGTGCGTCCTGGCGGCGATGACCGGCATCAATTTGCGCGGTCTCGACAACAACATCCTCACGCAGATCGGCCTGATCGTTCTGGTCGCGCTTGCTGCGAAGAACGCGATCCTCATCGTGGAGTTCGCCCGTCAGGCGGAAGACGACCAGGGCATGAACACGTTCGACGCCGCCGTTCACGCCGCCAAGTCGCGGCTTCGGCCGATCCTGATGACCAGCTTCGCCTTCATCTTCGGCGTGATCCCGCTGGCGATCGCGGTCGGACCGGGCGCGGAGATGCGCCAGGCGATGGGCACTGCCGTGGCGTTCGGAATGGTCGGCGTGACCCTGTTCGGCCTGATCTTCACGCCGGTCTTCTACGTGGTCTGCCGAGGGCTCGACCGCTTCATGCCCAAGGCGATGCAGCACAGCACATTGCACGCGCACGGACATCCGGGAGCGGCGGAATGAAGCGACTGATCGGAACCAGCCTCGCCGCCGCTCGCTCTCGCGGGATGCATGGTCGGGCCGGATTACAGCTCGCCAGAGCCGCAGGCCCCGTCTCAGGCGCCCTTCGTGAGCTCGGCCTCGCCTGCATTCACGCAGGACCAGCCGCCAGGGCGCTGGTGGAGCCTTTTCGCCGATCCCACGCTCGATCGGCTGATCGAGCAAGCGCTGGTCGCCAACACGGACCTGCGCGTGGCGGCGGCGAACCTGCGCCGAGCTCGGGCCGTACTGCGCGAGACGCGCTCCGGCCTGTTTCCATCGGCAACAGCCAACGCAAGCGCGACCTACAGCCGGCAATCGGGCGACCAACTCGGCTTCCAGGGTGTCGCATCCGAAGGCGAAAGCTACGACGCGGGCATCGACGTCAGCTACCAGGTCGACCTGTTCGGCCGGATTCGCCGAGCGATAGAGGCGAGCCGAGCCGATGCGGGCGCCGCTCAGGCGGCCTTCGACGTCAGCCGCATCACCGTCGCCGCCGAGACCGCTCGTGCCTATGCCGACGCGTGCAGCGCGGGCCGGCAACTCGCGGTCGCCCGCGAAAGCCTGCGAATCCAGGAGGAGACGTTCGAACTCACTCGAAGGCGGTTCGAAGGCGGGCGCGGAACGGCGCTCGATACCGGCCAGGCGGGCGCGCAGCTCGAACAGGTTCGAGCGAGCATCCCGACGCTTGAGGGACAACGGCAAACGGCGCTGTTCCGCTTGTCTGTCCTTACGGGTCGCCCGCCCGCCGAGTTTCCGCGCGAGGTTACCGGTTGCGAGACGCCGCCAGCACTTGCCCGACCCATTCCGGTCGGCGACGGCGCAACCCTGCTCAGCCGCCGCCCGGACGTCCGCCAGGCGGAGCGCGAACTAGCCGCCGCTACCGCGCGCGTCGGCGTCGCCACCGCTTCGCTTTATCCGTCGGTAAGCCTCGGCGGCTCGGTCGGAACATCCAGCACCTCGCTCTCCGGCCTCGGCTCAAGCGAATCCTTCCGCTTCAGCGTCGGCCCGCTCATCTCCTTTTCGCTGACCAATCTGGTCGTCGGCCGCGCCCGGATCGCACAGGCGCAGGCCAATGCCGACGGAGCTCTCGCCAATTTCGAGGGCGCTTGGCTGCGTGCATTGGAGGAAACGGAAAGCGCCCTGACGCGCTACGCTCGCGAGCTCGATCGCCGCGAAGCGCTTCGCCGCTCACAGGCCCAGGCGTCCGAAGCGGCCCGCATCGCGCGCCTGCGCTACCAGGCCGGCCGCGAGTCCTTCCAGATCGTGCTCGACAATGAGCGCTCGCTCTCTGCCATCGAAGCAGAGCTCGCGCGGTCCGAGGCACAGCTTTCCGACAACCTCGTCTCGCTTTTCCTGGCACTCGGCGGCGGCTGGAATGCCTGACGTGCGGCCCCGGCCGGAGACCCCAGAGGCAAGACGGCTATGATCTTGAGATCTAACTACTTCGAGCCGTCCTGATTGTCCGTAAGCACTGCCGGCCAGTTGGCGTGGCCGCGCTCGATGGCGTCGGCCTGGTCGGCTTCCCAGAGCTCCTTCGCTCGGGCGTTGGCGTTGAGGTAGAGCTTGCCGTTTACGATCTTCCAATATTCGGGATCGCCGGGCGCCAGATAGTGCTGGCTGACCGCCCACGCGCAATAGCCGCCGAACTGCGGTGCGTATCGCGTCGGGTTGTTCTTGAATGCGGCGAGGTTCTCCGCCGATGCGAAGTGCCAGGTCGCCCCTTCATATTCGTAGGCGTGCTCGGGGCTGCCTTCCTGCGGAGTTCCCGTCGTGAAGAAGGCAACCGGATCATAGCCCCGGATCGCAATGCCGCCTTCCGCAGACACTGCCGGCGCAGTCGTTGCGGCCATGGCCGGCGCGGCCGCGATGGCGGCGAAGAGCGCCGCCACCAACATCACCAAACGCCTCATGGCAGTTTCACCAGGCGATCGAGCGAGAGCTTGCCCCCACCGAATGCGATCAGGGGGAGCAACAGCCCGGCCCAGCTAAGGTGCGTCGGCCACGCGTCCGGATAGACAAAGAGCTGAATCACCAGCGTCATGACCAGGAGCGCGCTTGCACTGAACCGCGTGAACAGACCGAGCGCGAGGAGTAGCGGGAATAGATGCTCAGAGTAGGTCGCGGCATAGGCGGCTGCTTCAGGCGGCACGAGCGGCAGCGCATATTCGTAGCGGAAGAGCTCGAATGCGCTGTCGTTGACGGTCAGGAGACCGTCCACCTTCGTCCGGCCGGACATGAAAAAGATGGACGCGATGCCCAGCCGCTGGACGAGCAGCAGGAGGGACAGAGGCAGGACTTGCTCCGCCGTGTCGGCGAACACATCCAGAGGTTTGCGCCACGGTGGCGCGGCAGCTTGGGTAGCCATGTTCAGGGCCTTTCGGTCGAGGGCGCTGCGAACACGCCCATGTGGAGAAGTGAGGCGAACACCGCCTCGGGATCGGTGTCGGGATAGAGACGGGCTGCGGCGGCCATGCTCTGGCCGACGCGTTCGCCGAGGCGGATCCCGGACAATATCCGATGCGCGGAAGCACCGATGCGAGGCGAATGCACCGTAAATGGAGACGGCCGCGCGAACAGCGCACCTTCCGACTTCCACTCCGGTGCGATTTCGGAAGGCACGGTTTGTTGATGCGCGAGCCAAATGCTCATCGCCGGTGTCAGCAGCCAGTTGAAGCGGACGGCCGGATGCAACTTCAGCCTGAGATCGCGAAGGCCGGCTAGTTCCGCCGTGGCGAGCGGTTCGGCGTCCACGGCCATGAGGCATTCGACATGCAGCCGCTCGACGGTGGCGACGTCGGGCAGATAGGGCAGATCACCCACCCACTCCTGCCCTCTCATCCATTCGGCGAATTGCTCCCCGTACAGCGCCAGGACCGGCGAGCGTGGCGGATTCGCGGACGAATATTCGACCGCCAGGCCCTCGAACATCTCATCACCGACGATCTGGGCGACGACCGGATAATTGGACCGCAGGGCCTCGACCGCGCCGTGGACCACCGTGTTGCGATAGACTGCGAGGGCGCCCGTGACGGGGCCGTCGATCGCCTGGACGAACCGGCGCTGGAAGGATGCGAGATCAGGCCGCAAGGCGCATCTCGCCATCGAGGCAGGCCTGGGCCCGGTCGCGTTCCGCAATGAGCTCGGCAAAGGGCGGGATGTTGCCGTCGCGCTCGATGAGGGTCGGGCGAACGCCAATGCGGGCGATGAGGGCTTCGTAAAGTTTCCAGACCAGTTCGCTGACCGGTTCATCGTGGCTGTCGATCAGCAGCATCCCGTCGGCGTCGAGACTGTGCCCGGCGAGATGCACTTCGCCGACGAGCTTGGCAGGGATTTCCGACAGCCATCCTGCCGCATCGAACCCGATGTTGTTTGCGCCGACCGCGACGTTGTTGACGTCGATCAGCAGCTTGCAGCCGCTTCGGCGAGCGAGCTCGCGAAGGAAGCTCGTCTCACTCCAGCGGTGCTGGTCGAGTGGCAGATAATGCGTCGGATTTTCGATCAGGATCTCACGACCGAGCGTGTCCTGCACCCGCCCGATATTGTCGCCAAGTCGGACCAGCGTTTCGTTCGTCCTCGGCAATGGCAGCAGGTCGGGGAAGCTTCGCCCGTCGAACCGCGACCAGGCGAGATGCTCGGACACGAGCGCGGGCTCGAACCGATCGACCAGCCGCTTCAGCGCGGCCAGATGATCGGCGTCCGGCTCCGACGCGCTGCCGAGCGACAGTCCGACACCATGTAGCGATAGCGGTCGATTCCTTCGAAGCTGCTCGAGCATCGCCAGGCGTGGCCCGCCATCGACCATGTAGTTTTCGGCGTGGACTTCGAACCAGAGTCCCACCGCCGGCGAGGCCATTGCCTCGCTGAAATGCTGCGGCTTGAAGCCAAGGCCGGCGGTGGGAGTCATGGCGTCACGCGATCGGCTTGAGGGAGCCGGTGCCCTTGGGCGTCTTGATCTTGGCGCAGGTGCCCTTGGCGACATATTTCCAGGCATTGCCCTGGTAGTCGCGCTTGGAGGTGCCCGCGCAGGTCGTGCCGGCACCGGCGGCGCAGTCGTTCTTGCCGGCCAGCGAAACGCCGTAGCACTTTTCCTTTGTCGGCTGCGCCTTGACGGGTCCGGCGCTGGCCGCAGTGGTTGCGAAAGCGGTCAACGCGCTCGCGGCGACAATCTTTCCAAATGCTTTCATGGGAGCTCTCCTTGGCTTGATGTGGCGGCCGGAAGTATCGATGCTCCGCTGCTCGAACGAAAATGCCGCTTGTGCATGGTCTCGATGCATCCAACCGATTGGCGTGGCGCCGGGGCAACCACGACAAGCCATTCGGCGGCTGGCTTGGAATGGTTACGCGTCCCGGCAGAATTCGCGGGATTCCTCACGCTCATGTAACCTTTGCACCGGGACGGCCGAATGACTCCAAGCGTGGACCTGTTCGAAGCCAAATTGCAGGCGTTGATGGTAGCCGGCATCGGCGGCAACCGGCGCGCCTATCATGCACTGCTCCGCCTATGTGCCGAGCGGCTGCGGGGCTATTTCCGGCGCCGGCTTGCCGGCCGCGAAGCCGATGTGGAGGACTTGGTGCAGGAGACGCTGATTGCCGTTCATTCCAAGCGGGCGACGTACGATCCGGGCTTGCCGTTCACGGCCTGGCTGCACGGGATCGCGCGCTATCGCTTGATCGACCTTCTGCGCCGGAGCGGGCGGCGCTCCGCATTGTCCCTCGATGACGGCTTCGAGCCGGTCGAAGAGAGCAGGGTGGACGCGATCCTCGCCGAGCTTGACGTGGAATCGCTGCTTGCGTCCTTGTCGCCAAAGCAGGCGGCCGCCATCCGGCTGACGCGCATCGATGGCTATTCTGTGCGTGAGGCCGCGGCGATGAGCGGTCAGAGCGAGCCGGCGGTCAAGGTCAACGTTCACCGCGGGCTGGCCCGGCTGGCAGCCGCGATCCGAGGCGAAGACTGATGCGCACCGACGAACTCATTGCCGATCTGGCTGCGCGCCCATGGCCCGCCACGCGCCCGGCCGTACGGCTCGCGTTCGCGATGATCGCGGCGTGGGTGGTTTCGTTCGCCGGCCTCGTTGTCCTGCGGGGCTCGCCGTTGGCGGCGGTGGCGGAGACGGGCGTTACTCCGTTCGCGATGAAGCTGGGTTATAGCCTCGCACTGGCGATGCTCGCCGGGACGGCTGCTTTCGCCGCGGGTCGCCCGGGACAATCGCCATGGCGGCGCGCGCTGCTCCTCGCTCTTCCATTTGCGGTCATCCTTGCTTCGGCGATCCTCGAGCTGGCGCAGGAGCCGCGCGAGGCCTGGATGGGCATGTTGTTCGGCAGTTCCTTCCTTGGCTGCATCGCGGCAATCTCGATCGCCAGCCTGCCGGTGTTCGGAGCCCTGGTGTGGGCCTTCCGGGAGCTTGCGCCGACGCGTCCGGCGGTCGCTGGATTTCTTATCGGGCTAAGCGCGGGCGGCGCAGGGGCGGTCGCCTATGCGCTCTATTGCGACGAGACGACCGCTTCGTTCCTGCTCGCGTCCTATACGGCGGGAGTCCTCGTCCCGGCCGTCGTCGGGGCATTATTGGGCCGTCGGATCCTGCGCTGGTAGCTGGCGGATTTCGTTACGTCCGTGTAAAAGTCCTTGCCCGAATTTCCGGGGAATCGCGCCATGGAAATGCAGCAAGTCCGCTACTTCGTCGCCCTCGCGGGAACGCTGAACTTCACGCGGGCCGCGGAGCAGTGCAACGTCAGCCAGCCGGCTCTGACCCGCGCGATCCAGCAGCTTGAGCACGAGCTGGGCGGGCCGCTGTTCCACCGCGAACGCGGAAATACCCATCTGTCCGAGCTCGGGCGAATGATGTTCCCGTATCTGCAGTCGGTGGAAGAAAGCTGCCGCGCCGCGCGCGACCAGGCCCGGGCGGTCAAGAAGCTCGAGCAGGCGAGGCTGACGATCGGCACCATGTGTACCATCGGCCCGCAACTGGTTTCCGATTTGCTCGTCCGGTTCCAGGCGCAGCATCCGGGCGTCGAGGTACGCGTCATCGACACCGGTGCGCCGCAGATGATCGAAATGCTGGAGAAGGGCGATCTGGAAGTCGCGATCGTCGGTGTGCCCGACGAGCTTCCCCACACGTTGCACCAGGTCCCGATCTTCGAGGAACGGTTCGTAATCGTCCTCCCGCCCAACCACCGGCTGGTCGCGCACAATCCCGTTCGCGCCGCCGAGCTGGACGGTGAACCCTATGTCAGCCGCTCCAACTGCGAAGTGTTCGAGCCGGTCCGCAATGAGCTGGTGAGTCGCGGGGTCAATTTGCGCCAGGTTTTCAGCTCGCCTCGGGACGACTGGGTGCAAGGAATGATCAAGGCCGGTCTGGGACTCGGCTTCTTCCCGGAGTTCAGCGTGACCGATCCGGACCTGGTGGTCCGGCCGCTGGTCGAGCCTAGCTTTACCCGGACGATCTACCTGACGACTGTTCGCGGCCGTCCGCATTCGCCCGCCGTCGGCGCCTTCGTGCAGGAAGCGCGGCGCTACCCCTGGCCGGCATCACGAATGGCGGGCGCGGCAGGGGACGCAATCTCCCTCCGCCAGCAGATCATGGCAGTCAGCTAGAGCGTTCAGCGCATTGGGAAGGCCGCTGTAGATCCCGATCTGCATCAATATCTCCACGATCTCCGCCTTGGAGATCCCGAGCGCCTGGGCGGCCTCGATGTGCGTGCGAAGCTGTGCACCGGCGTGACCGAGACTTGCCAGCGAAGCGATCGCTGCAATCTCCCGGTCGCGAAGCGTCAGCGTGTCGCGCGAATACAGATCGCCGAAGGCGAATTCGATGGCCATTCGCGCGAAGTCGGGGGCGATTTCCGCGACATCGCTTGTCAGGAAGTGCTCGATCGATCCGGAGGACAATTGCTGGATAATCTCTACGCCACGCCGATAACGCTCACTCATCATGCACCTTCCGCTCGAACAAGCCTGGCACCCAGCACAGGCTGCAAGGCCAAGCGCAGCTGAGACTCCCGCAACCGCGGCGAACCATCCGATCCGGTCGAACAACTGGCCAATGACCGCCGCTCCGGCCAGGCCGCCGCAATAATAGGATGACAGATAGAGACCGCTCGCCGCCGCTCTGTCGCCACGGGCGATCCGTCCGACATGGCCGGTCGCTACGGCCTGGGCGAAGAAGGTCCCGACGCCGACAAGGGTCAGGCCGGCAACGACCGCATAGAGGTTCGGCAGAAGCAGAAGCGCGAGGCCCGCCATCGCGACGACGAGGCTGACTGCCGTGGCCGGGCCTGGGCCAATCCGCCGGACGGCGGAACCCGCCATCGGAGTGGTGATCATCGATGGAAGGAAGACCAGGAAAACGAGGCCGAGGGCGGTCATCGACAGCGCGTGCGGCGGCCGCATCAGCACGAAGCCGACATAGGTGAAGACGCCAATGAACCCGAACAGGATCAGGAAGCCGATCGCGAACGTCCGACGCAGAGCGGGGTCGGAAAGATGCACGATCCAGGCGTTCCAGAAGCGTCCCTTGCGATCCATTGGCTCGGGCAAATTGCGATGCAGTGCGAAGCTGACGAGCGCCGCGCCGGCGAGGTTCAGCAGCGCGAAGAAGAGGAAGCTCTGCTCGGCGCCTACGAGGCTCGCGACGAAGGCGGCGGTCAGGCGGCCGATCAGATTGCTTGCCACCACGCCGGTTACGTAGGCGGCCAGCGCGTGAGCCGTGCGCACTTCGCATCGCTCGGCGAGATGCGTGAGAGTCAGCGTGAAGGCAGCGGCCATGAAGAGCCCCTGCACGACCCGAAGGATCGCGAAGACCTCAAGGTTCGGAGCGAACGCCAGCGCCGCCGTCGGCAGAGAAAGGAACATGAGGCTGAGCGCAATTGCGCGCTTGCGCTCGATATTCGCGCTGAACACGCCGACCAGCAGGCCGGAAATCGCCATCCCCAACGTGCTCGCGTTTGCGGCGAGTCCGATTTCGGCCGGCTTCACCCCGTAGGATTCGGCAAGGCTCGGAAGGATGGCCTGCGTCGCGAACAGATCGACCAAGGTGAGAAAGCCGACAACCGCGATGAGCAGCGAGCGGCCCGCCGACAGTCCGGGCATTGCGGGTGCAATCGCCGCTCTGGCGAGATCGGTCATGACGGTCCTTTGAAAGGAAGGGCGTCCCGCCTTGGGGGCTGAGGCGGGACGCCGGTGTGCCGGCCGGGAGGGGTGCCGGCGCGGGGAACTTGTCAGCCGTTGAACACGTCCGAAGACAGCAACACCGCCGGCTCCGTGCCGTGGTTCTGCCAGTAATGGCTGAGGCCCTCAGCTTCGCGGCTGATGTCGCCGGCCTTGTGCTCGATCGGAGCGCCGCACGCCGAGCTGTGTTCGGTGATCGATCCGCTGATGACGTAGATTAGGGCCGGGCGATCCTTGTGGCTGTGCACCGGAACGATTCCGCCCGGCTGGACGACCAGGCGCCGCGTGCGCAGCTGGCGTCCGTCCACGTTGATTTCCGGGCCGAGGTTGATTGCGGAGAGCACGTCGTCGGTGACGCCCTTGGGCATGGTCGGCGCATTGGCGAGATCGCTGGCCCCGGCGGTCGCGCACTGGCCCGCCATTGCGGGTGTGGCGAAGCTGCTGGCAGCGGCGACGGCAATGATGGCCGTCGCGAGCTTGGTCTTGAGATTGAACATTGCCGTCTCCTTGAATTGATAAATCCGTGTCGCCGCGAAAGCCGGTCTGCAGGATGAGAGAGAGTGTCTTCGTTCCCGTGCGTCATCGGCTGAGGTGCCGGCTTTCACGACGCTTCATCAAATTACGGAGCGGTCGGCTCAGTTTGAAATCGCAAGGCCGCATCGACTTCATGCACGAAGCGCATTTCCGTCATCCGCGGAGGATCGTCGATCCTTAGCGCTCAACTGGATTGGAGTGCCTGAACATGGACATGCAGGTCCACGAACTGACGGACGTCGGACGCCCTCTCGCGGGCAAGGTCGCGGTCGTTACCGGATCGACCAGCGGCATCGGTCTCGGCATCGCCCGTGCCTTTGCGGAGGCCGGTGCGAACGTCGTGATCAACGGCCTCGCCGAACAGCGCGAGATCGACTTCGTCTGCGAGGAGCTCGACGGAATCTGCCCGATGAGCCGCATCGTCTACAACGGCGCGAACCTGATGAAGGCCGAGGAAGCCACCGGCCTCGTCGAGGAGAGCATCGTCGAATTCGGCGGCATCGACGTCCTGGTGAACAATGCCGGGATCCAGCACGTCAGCCCGATCGAGACGTTTCCGCCCGAGAAGTACGAGGCGATCATCGCGCTCAACCTGTCGGCGCGCCTGGTACACGTCGCGCGCTGCGTTTGGAGCGATGAAGCAGGCCGGGTTCGGGCGCATCATCAACGTCGCGTCCGCCCACGGCCTCGTCGCCTCGCCGTTCAAGAGCGCCTACGTCGCCGCCAAGCACGGCGTGATCGGCCTGACCAAGACCCTCGCGCTTGAAGGCGCCGAGCATAACATCACCTGCAACGCGATCTGCCCGGGCTATGTCTGGACGCCTCTGGTCGAGAACCAGATCGACGACACCGCCAAGGCGCGCGGGATCAGCCGCGAGGAAGTCATTCGCGACGTCCTGCTCGCGGCGCAGCCCAACAAGCGCTTCGCGGATGTCGGGGAGCTCGGCGCTCTCGCCGTATTTTTGTGCGGTCCAGGCGGCCGCTCCATCACCGGAACCGCCTTGCCGGTCGACGGCGGCTGGACGGCGCACTGAGGCGCCCATGGCCGAACCATCGAAGCGCGAACGCGTCGTTATCGTCGGCGCGGGATTTGGCGGGCTTGCCGCGGCGAAGCGGCTTGCCCGCAAGCCTGTGGACGTCACCATCGTCGATCGCCGCAACCATCACCTGTTCCAGCCTTTGCTTTACCAAGTTGCTACCGCGGCTTTGTCGCCTGCGGACATTGCGGGACCGATCCGCTCGATCCTGTCGAACGCGCCCAACGTCCGCGTGCTTCTTGACGAAGTGACCGGCATCGAAGCCGATGCACAGCGCGTCGAGCTGTCGAGCGGCGATTCGCTCGAATACGACTGGCTGATCCTCGCGACGGGTGCCCGGCACAGCTATTTCGGCCGGAACGAATGGGCGGCCAATGCGCCGGGGCTGAAGAGCATCGAGGATGCGATCGCAATCCGGCGCAGGATTCTGCTCGCGCTCGAGCGCGCGGAAACCGAAAATGACCCGGACCGGCGCCGGGCGCTGCTCACCTTCGTCGTCATCGGGGCGGGCCCGACCGGCGTCGAAATGGCGGGCGCCATCGCCGAGCTGGCGCGCCGCGCAGTCTCGCGCGACTTCCGGAGCATCACTCCGCATTGCTCGCGCGTGATCCTGATCGAGGCGGGCGCGCGGGTGCTCCCGTCATTCCGCGCTTCACTGTCGCAATCGGCGGCGGACTCACTGCACGATCTCGGGGTCGAGCTACGCGTCGGTGCCCCCGTCCGCGATATCGGCGCCGGCTATGTGCAACTGAGCGACGAGCTGATCTTCGCGCAGACCGTCGTCTGGGCCGCTGGCGTCCAGGCCTCGCCGGCGGCGGAATGGCTCGACGCCGAGCATGACACGAACGGGCGGATCTTCGTCGAGGCGGACCTTCGGGTTGCGCCCTACGAGCGGATCTTCGCCATCGGAGACACTGCAAACGCGGCGGGCCCCGACCGTGGCGCCCTGCCGGCCGTCGCTCCGGTCGCCAAGCAGCAGGGCCAATATGTCGCGGACTTCATTCTGGGTCGGCGGCAGAAGCCGTTCGCCTATCGCGACTTCGGCAATCTGGCGACCATCGGCCGGAGCAAGGCCGTCATCGATTGGGGCAGCATTCCAGCTCAGCGGCTTCCCCGCCTGGCTGATCTGGAGCGTCGCCCACATCTGGTTCCTGGTTGGCTTCCGAAGCCGCGTCGGCGTCGCGATCAGCTGGCTGTGGAGCTATCTCACCTATCAGCGCAGCGCCCGCCTCATCACCGGCGAGATCGCGTCTGCGCCACCCAAACCGCAGGAACTGCATGCATTCGAAAGGAAGTGCGCATGACTTCGCTCGTCAAGGAAGTGGCCGCGCTCGGCCAGACCGTTCTCGTCCTCCAGGGCGGAGGCGCGCTCGGCGCCTATCAGGTCGGGGTCTACGAGGCGCTCGACGAGGCCGGGATCGCTCCGGAATGGGTGATCGGAACATCGATCGGAGCGATCAACGCGGCCCTGATCGCCGGAAGCAAGCCCGGCGAGCGCGTCGACAAATTGTGCGAGTTCTGGTCGCGCGTCGAGAACGACCAGCTCATCCCGCAGGGCGTGCCCAACTGGATGGCGACCGCAGCGCGCAACTGGCGCGCAATCACTGCTGGCGTCCCGGCCTTCTTCAGCCCCAACCCGATGGCATTCCTCAGCCCGCACAATCGGCTCGGTGCGGATGCTGCGGGCTACTACTCGGTCGACCCACTGCGACGGACGCTCGCGGACCTGATCGACTTCGACCAACTCAACAACGGCGGCACGCGCATCACCGTCGGCGCGTCGAGCGTGCGGACGGCAGAGATGCGCTACTTCGACTCCCGCGACATGCCGCTGAGCCTCGACCACGTGCTCGCGTCAGGTGCGCTCCCGCCGGCATTCCCGGCTGTTCGCATAGACGGCGAGCTCTACTGGGACGGCGGCATTCTTTCGAACACGCCGGTCGAAATCGTGTTCGACGACAACCCGCGCAAGAACAGCCTCGTTTTCGCGGTTCACATCTGGAACCCGCACGGTCCGGAGCCCGAAACGATGTGGGAGGTCATGAACCGCCAGAAGGACGTGCAATATTCGTCGCGCGCCGCGGCGCACATCAAGCGTCAGCGGCAAATTCACAAGATGCGGCACATCATCGCCGAGCTCGGCAAGATGCTTCCGGAGGACAGGCGCGGCGACAACCGGTTCGCGGACCTCGCGTCCTACGGCTGCCTGACGCGGATGCACGTCGTCCGGCTGCTCGCGCCGGCGCTCGACTATGAGGATCACAGCAAGGACATCGACTTCAGCGCGAACGGCATCCGGCGCCGCCGGGAAGCAGGCTATCGCGACACGATCGAGACGCTCGAACGCGCACCATGGCGCGATCCCGTCGACGAGATCGAAGGCTTCATCCTGCACGAGGCGAGCGGCGGACGAATGGTGAAGACCGCGGCCGCGATGTGATGCGCCTGCCGCATGCGTGCGGCGCATCGAAACCATGAGCAATCGCGATTTTTCCAAACCCTCTGAAACGGCGACAATCCGAAGCACAGGCAAGGAGAGTTCAGATGATTTTCAGAAGCCCCAAGCTCCACAAGAAGTTTCTCGCAGTCCTGCTGCTCGCGGGCCCCGCGACGGTCGTCGCGCCGATCCTGTCGACCCCGGCGCGCGCCGCGACTCCGGTTGCGTCGGCACCGGCGGAAGGCGTGATCCGCCAGCAAAGCACCTATGGCTTTGACGAGACGGTCACCCGGCTGAAGGCGGACATCGCCGCAAAGGGCATCCGCTTCTTCAACGAGATCGATCAATCGGAATTGGGCGCCGCAGCGAACCTGCCGATCAATCGCTCGAAGCTGCTGCTGTTCGGCAATCCGCCGCTCGGCGTCCAGTTCCTGCAGTCGAACCCGCTGGCCGGGCTGGACTGGCCCGTGCGCATGCTCGTCACGCAGGACGACAACGGGCAGGTGTGGGTCAGCTGGACCGACTTCCGCTTCGTCGCGGGCCGCTATCAGCTGACCGGCCGCGACGCCCAGATTGCCATGGCGAGCGAAGTCGCCGCCTCCATCGCATCTTCGACGAGGAAGTGATCATGCCCCACTTCACCTCGCCCAACGAACGCATCTTCGGCCCGCTCCCGCGCCGCGACATCCTAGCCATCTGTGCTTTCCTAAATCGCTCGGAGCCGGCCCGCCGCGTCGACGAGTGCAGTGTCGCCGAGGAGAGCATGCTGAACCGCCTGGCCGCCGCCGCAAGGATGCAGTGACGGGTCAGAGGCTCATCGCCGCGATGCAGAGGGACCTACCGCAGCTCGGCGGACGGTCCCTTTGGGCGTACAGGATTGTCTGGGTCATGTTCGTCGTCGGCGCGGTCGCTGCGATCGTGGTGGCGCTCACCGACGGCACGACGGAGCCGATCGTCATCGGCCTTAGGGTGGTCAAATCGCTGACTCTCGGGGCGGTGGCTGCCGTCCTCTTCTGGCGGCGGCAGCGTGATCCCGTAGCCGCCATCCTGTCGCTCGCCTTCCTCTGCTGGACGATTACGAGCAGCTTCGAATTCACCACCGCCAATGTGTGGCCGATGCTGCTGGATCGCTTGCGGTTCGTTCTTTTCGCAACAGCGTTGCTGCTTTTTCCAGACGGCAAATGGCAAAGCCGGTGGACGCAGGCCGTCGCCATTGCGAGTGGCTTCGTCTTTGCGCTCGGATCGCTCGAAGCCCTTGGCATCGTCCAATCGCGCCTTTTCCTCCCCTCGGCGATCCTGTGCGTTCTTGCCGCCATTGGCGCCCTCGTTCAGCGATTCCGGGAAACGGCTGACGAGACTCAGCGACAGCAGCTGAAGTGGGTCTCGCTCGGGTTGGTCACGGGCGTGGGAACAATACTGACGGCGCGAGCCGGTGCTGCAATCACCAGTCACAATGTGGCCTTCGAAGCCTTATTCCAGTTCGGTATCGTGCTGGTGGCGTTGGGCTTCCTCGTGCCCCTCTTGCGGTATCGACTTTACGACGCCGAAGCAGTCATCAGCCGCTCGGCTGCCTACGCGGTTCTGACGGCCACGTTGGTAGCGACCTTCGCGGGCAGCGAGGCGATCATCGAGACTTTAGGCCAGCGATATTTGGGGTCCAGCGTCGGCCAGGTTTCCGGGGCTGTTGCTGCTGCAATTGCTGCCATATTGCTCACGCCGCTCAACGACCGCATCAACAATTGGGCAGAACATCGCTTCCAGCAGGATTTGGTCCAGCTAAGAACCGAGATCCCCACCTTGCTGGCGGATATCCCCTTCCAGTGGACAGTCACCCAGGTAGGCAAGCTCATCCTGCCGAAAATCTCGGAAGCTGTTCACGCCATATACGGCGCGATCATTCTCAGGGGATCTGTCATTGCTACTCAGGGCATTGCCTTGCGGCAGTTCGATCCATGCTCGGACAGGATTTCACTAAGACTGGCGCTTCAATGCGCGCTCGGAGGCGAGCAAGGATGGCTACTTCTCGGGCCTCGACCAGATGGGAGTGACTACGGCAAAGACGACATCGAGGCACTGCGACAGGTGATACCTGCACTGTCTCGCACGCTCCTCCTGTCCCTGGAACGAGAGCGGCTTCGACGCGAGCAGAAACAAATTCAGAAGTCTCTTCAAACCCAAATCGACAACTTGGCAGTCCGATTGTCGGAAATGAAACGACGGCCGCGGAAATCGATGTCGGTCCAGCAATCCCTCAGAAGCTGACGTTCCGCTTTCCAACCGTTGTGAACATTCGGTCACTCCGCATACAAAGCTTGGGCCGAACGCCGCAGGTCACTGAGCGAGGCAGTTTCAACAGTTTGTAGCTGGTCGCGAATGCTGGCCAACACGGCACTGGCGGAGACGGAGGGATTCGAACCCTCGGTACGGGAATACCCCGTACGGCGGTTTAGCAAACCGCTGGTTTCAGCCACTCACCCACGTCTCCGGAAGCGGCACTCGGCGGCGGGCTATATAGGGGGCTTGCCGAAGCTTCAACTGGAACGGCGCTATTTCGCGCGGACCTCGAGCCGCATGTCGAGCCGCATCTCTTCGCCGGGATCAAGCACTCCAAAGCCTAGCTCCGGCCAGTCGGGCTCGGGCGCGTTCATCGCGGCGTTTGCGTGGCTCACCGGTTCGGCGACGAAGAATGCCGCCGCTGGCGGGCGAGTAGATCTGGAAGAATCGCGCTTCCGGCGAAGACAGCTCCAGCTCGTACGGCCAAGCGGGATCGTCGATAAGCACGCGGCCGCTCCAGCCGCCGAAGCCGTGATCGAGATCCTGGCCGCAGATCAGCCGGTCGCTGAGGTCGTAGCGACCGACGGCCGGGACCTTGTCGACCGGCAGGACATCCTCGTCGATCGTCCAGACATGACTGACCCTGGTCTCAATCCGCGTTCTCCCGGTGCACGGGAAATAGGGGTGCTGGCCGAGGCCGCAGGGCATCGGCTCACCCGATGTGTTGCGGCAGGCCAGGCGGACCCAGAGCACGCCGTCGTCGACGCGGAACTGCTGCTCGGCCTCGTACGCCCACGGCCATTCGCCCGGCTTCGTGACGATAGGACAAAGTTGCTTCTGACTCGGTCGAACTGTCGACAGTCCAGGCGTTGAGCCACCCCTGTCCGTGCAGCGGGCTTGGGTCGCCCGCCATGTTGGGCGCGAGCGAAACCGTTCGGCCCCGAAAGCTGAAACGACCCGCCCCGAACACGGTTCACGAACGGAACGAGCGGAAAACTTGCGGCCTCCAAAACGTTTTCAAGCGGGGTGTGGCAATCGCGCAATATCGACCTTGGCTCGCTACCCGCGAGGTAGCTCAGGCGCGAAATTGCCCCGCCAATAGAAGGACTAAGCTCAAGTTGGAGGTCGGCGAACGACAGGGTCAGGAGGTCGGAGGACATGAAATCTAAACCTCAGAGAACCGAAACATTCACAGGCCGGCAACTTCCTTGGGGATAAACCAAGATCAGTTGTTGCGCCGTGATTCCGGCAATTGATAAAACCCCGGTCTCGGGGAGAGGGTAATGGGCAGACGCGTCAAGGACTTCATCGAGATCAGCGAGTACACCTCGCTCGATCAGACTCATCAACACGCTGAAGGCGATCCGCGACAATCTTCCGGAGGAAGCCGAGCCCGAACTTCGAATGAAGGGCGACGACGTGTTCGGCCGCCGAATGTCGATCAGCTACTTCCGGGAATTGAACGCGGAAGAAGCGACGCTGGACGCGCGCTACAACGGCACGGACCTGCCCGCGCCGGACGCAGCGATCGACGAGCTTCGCGGCAAGCTCGACGATGTCGAGTTCGAGCGCGAGGCGAATGCGCCCAAGCGCCGGATTCGCCGCGTAGCCTAAACTACCACTCCGCAAAGCTGCCGTCCGCCTGGCGCCAGATGGGATTGCGCCAGCTGTGCGGATCCTTGTGCGCGTCCCGCACGACGTCCTCGTCGATGTCGACACCAAGGCCCGGACCGGTCGGAATCGCAAGGAAACCATCCTGCGGCGTCAACTGCTCCTTCTGCTTGCAGTAGGTGAAAAGGTCGGCGCCGACATTGTAGTGGATGCCAAGGCTCATCTCCTGGATCGCCACATTCGGCGCACAGGCGGCGACCTGCAGGCACGCGGCGAGCGCCAGCGGCCCGAGCGGGCAGTGCGGCGCGACGGCGATGTCGTAGGCCTCCGCCATCGCCGCAATCTTGCGGCATTCGAGGATTCCGCCGGCGTGGCTGAGGTCCGGCTGGATGATGTCGACTGCGCCGCTTTCGAAGAAGGGCTTGAAGTCCCAGCGTGAATAGAGCCGCTCGCCCAGTGCAATGGGCGTGCTGATGAGGTTGGCCAACTGGGCCAGGCCCTCGGGATTTTCCGACAGCAGCGGCTCCTCGATGAACAGCAGCCCGAGCGGCTCGAGCACCTTGGCGAGTTGCTTCGCGAGCGGCCGATGGACGCGGCCGTGAAAGTCGAGGCCGACGTCCATGCCCGCGGCCTGCGCCGCCTCTACACGGTCGATGACCTCATCGAAGATCTTCGGCGTGCCGATCCAGCCGAGTTCGGCCGTCGCGTTCATCTTGACCGCGGAGAAGCCCTGCTCGCTGCGCGCCTTCGCCGCGTCGGCGATCTCGTCGGGCCGGTCTCCGCCGATCCATGCGTAAGCGCGAACCTTGTCGCGCACCCGGCCGCCGAGCATTTCCCACGCCGGCAGGTTCAGCGCGCGGCCCTTCAAGTCCCATAACGCCTGCTCGAGCCCCGCGAGTGCCGACATGAGCACCGGTCCGCCGCGGTAGAAACCGCCGCGATACCCGATCTGCCAGATGTCCTCGATGCGGAATGGGTCGTGCCCGATGAAGCGATCGCGCAACGCCGCGAACGCGCCGTCCACGGCCTCGGCATGGCCCTCAAGGCTCGCCTCGCCCCAGCCCACGGCTCCGTCGTCGGACTCGACGCGAACGAACAGCCAGCGCGGCGGGACGTAGAAGGTTTCGATCTTGCCGATCTTCATGCGGAGGCCTGCCCTTCTCCCGGCGCGCCGAAATCGATCTCCTCCTTCTGCAGGCGCCGGCGAGCTTCCTCTTCCTGCTCGCGGGCGCTCGCCATGTCGTAGTGCGATGGCGGGACGATCGGCACGATCAGGCACAGGCTCGACGCCGGGAGCACCTCGCGCCAGTCGCGGATCAGGCGCTTGTAGGCGCGCCCGACGTTGCGGATGTTTCGGTCGAGATCGAAGAGACCGAGCGCGTTGACGTTGCCGTTCTGCTCGCGAAGCGCCGTGTCCCAGTCGACCTGGTCGGTCAGCGAGTACCAGGTGAAGCCGACGGTCGGGATGCCGACGTTGCGCAGGCGAAGAACGTTCGCCCACTCCTTCCACAGCCAGTGCACCGACTCGTCGCCGACCGGTCCCTCGACCAGGTTGGTCTCGGTGTGCATGACCGGCAGGCGGTAGCGGTTGTAATATTGTCGCGTGATCTCCGTGTAGCCGAACACTTCGCCGCGACGAGGTCGTCTGACCGTTCTCGAACACGCGATGCTCGTTGGTGCGGTAATAATCGTTGCCGAGGATGCAGTGCTGCTTCAGCCGATTGTGCAGGAAGAAATGGTACTCCTCCTTCGTCATCCCGTAGTCCATCAGATACTCGTACATCTCGCTGTCGACGCGGCGGCCGTAATTGAGATCGAGGCTGAGGAAGCGGCGCGAGTTCATCAGCTCGGCCTTGTGGATGGCGGCCGGTGAATCGGCGTGGAAATATTCCGACGATTCCGACTGGATGAAGATCGCGTCGGCGCGGTGCTTCAGAATTTCGAGCATCGCCAGCACATTGGCTTTGACGATGTGCTTGAGCGCGGTGACGAAGCCCTTGTCGCGTCTTCAACTGCTCGTTCCACCAGCCGTACTTCGCGGAGAAGATCGCGCAGATGAACATCTCGTTGACCGGCGTGTAGAGCTGCACCCAGGGGTAGCGCTCGGCGAACGCCGCCGCATAATGGGCGAACAGCTGCGGAAAATCCGGGTTCTGGAAATTGCCGATCCAGTCGGGAACGCCGAAATGGCAGAGATCGACGATCGGCGTGATGTCGCGCCGCTTCAACTCCGCGAAGGTGAGGTCGGCGAATTCCCAGTCGTACTTGCCGGGTCCGAGATAGGTCCGGTGGATCGGCGGTCCGTAGCGCAGGTAATTGATCCCGATGTCCTGGACGCAATCGAAATCCTCGCGCCACCGTTCGATAATGGCCGCAGGCTTCCATCTGGTCGACGCGGGTCTTGCCGTTGTTGATCGTCGGGATGCTGTTCTCGATCCCCGTCGCGAACATGAAGTTAGCGATGGTGCATTCTCCTTGGAGGCTTCATTCAATTCGCCATCCACTCGGGTGCGATAGCCCTACGACCCGAAAAGAAAACCATGGAGCGATGTCGCGTTCCCAAAGTTTTCCGCTAACGGAGCGGACGCATGCGCTGGTCAGAGAGTTTCATAGCCGCCGACTGGGGAACGACGAATCGGCGCGCCTATCTGATGCGATGCCGGCGGCAGGTGCACCGCCGAGTTCGAAGACGACAAGGGCATCATGTCGGTTCCCAAGGGCGGCTTCGGCGAGGCCGTCGCGGAAATTCGGGCGCGGCTCGGCGATCATCCATTGCTGCTCGCCGGCATGGTCGGCTCCAACCGCGGATGGGTCGAAGCGCCCTATGTTCCCTGCCCCGCCGGACTCCAGGACCTGGCCACTGCGCTGGTGTGGCCGGAGGAGGGGCGCACGGCCATCGTTCCGGGCGTCTCGTTCGTCGACCCGGACGAAGCGGACGTGATGCGCGGCGAAGAAGTCCAGCTTCTCGGAGCTTTCGCCGCGGGACTCGTCCCGGCCGATTCGCTGGTCTGTCACCCGGGCACGCACAACAAATGGGCTCGACTGAGAGGCGGAAGGATCGAGCGGTTCCGAACGGTCATGACCGGCGAGATCTTCAACCTGCTGCGCGAAAACAGCATCCTCTCCGATCTTTTATCCGGTCCTGCGGAACCCGGCCGTGCGTTCGAGCATGGTGTAAGGCGCGGATTGGCCGACGAATGCCTGCCGGCCGAACTGTTCAAGATCCGGGCCCGCGTCCTGCTCGGCGAGGCGAAGGCAGAAGATGCCGCATCGTTCGGCAGCGGACTGCTGATCGGGACCGATGTTCGCGCCGGATTGCGCGAAGGCGACGACGGCGAGGTCGTCGTGATGGGACGGCCGGAGCTTACGCAACTTTACGCCGACGCTCTGCGTATCGCCGGCCGGCAGGCGCGCGAAGTCGATGGCGAACAGGCGTTTCTCGCGGGCGCCTTCGAAATTGTGAGGTCGATTGGATGAGTGCCCTGGACGATTTCCGCCGCTATTTCGCGGACTGCCCGCTCGTCGCGATCATTCGCGGCGTGACTCCGGCGGACGCGGAAGCGACGGCCCGGGCGATTTTCGACGGCGGCATCCGGATCATCGAGGTGCCGCTCAACTCGCCCCAGCCTTTCGAAAGCATCAGGATCATCGCCGATGCGATCGGCGACCGGGCGCTGATCGGCGCCGGCACCGTTCTCGATATCGAGAACGTGCGGCAGGTGCAGCAGGCCGGCGGCAGGCTGATCGTCGCGCCGAACATGGATCGCGATGTCATCCGCGCGACGATCGACGCGGGAATGGTGTCGTCGCCCGGCTTCTTCACTCCGACCGAGGCCTTTGCCGCGATCGAAGCCGGAGCCCATGCACTGAAGCTCTTCCCGGCCGAGGCGGCCTCGCCCGCCGTGGTGAAAGCGATGAAGGCCGTTCTTCCCAAGGGCTTTCCACTGATCGTCGTTGGCGGGGTTAGCGTCGAGAATGTGGGCGGCTGGCTCGACTGCGGAGCGGACGGCTTCGGGCTGGGTTCCGGCCTCTACAAGCCGGGCCAGGAGGCGGCGGAAACGCTGGCCAAGGCCAGTGCGTTCGTTGCAGCAGTGAGGCGCTCATGAAACCGATCCGCATCGCCATCATCGGCTTCGGCAAGATCGCGGCGGACCAGCATGTGCCGTCGATTGCGGGCAATCCGCGGTTCGAACTCGTCGCGTCGTCCAGCCGCTCGGGCGAGGGTGTCGCGCAGATCTTCACCGACTGGCGCGAAATGCTGCGCACCGTGGAAGGACTGGAAGCCGTCGCGATCACGACGCCGCCGTCGGTCCGGCACGAGATCGCGCGGGAGTGCATCCTGGCCGGGCTTCACGTCCTGCTCGAAAAGCCGCCCGCCGCCACGCTCAGCGAGATCGACGATCTCACCTGCCTCGCCGAAGCGGAAGGCACGACCCTGTTCGCAACCTGGCATTCGCGGCATAATCCGTCGGTATCGGCTGCCGCCCAGGCGCTGGCCGGAAAGCGCATCGCCGAGATGCAGGTCGTCTGGCAGGAAGACGTGCACAAGTGGCATCCCGGCCAGCAGTGGATCTGGGAACCGGGTGGCTTCGGCGTGTTCGATCCGGGCATCAATGCCTTTTCGATCGTCACCGCCATCTTCCCGGGATCGCTGTTCGTCCGCTCGGCCAGGCTCAGCGTGCCGGAAAACGCTCAGACTCCGATCGCTGCCGAGATCGACTTTGCAAGCGACGTTGCCGACGGGCCGCTGCACGCGAGCTTCGATTTCCGCCGAACGGAGGGCGAGGCCTGGACCATCGACATCAGGACCACGGACGGCGTTTCGGTGAAGCTTGTCGAAGGCGGAAGCCGCCTGTTCATCGACGGCGACGGAGCAAAATGTCAGCGGACTTGGCGAATATCCGGATATTTATCGGCAGTTCGTGGATTTGATCGATGAGCGCCGAAGCTCGGTCGACGTCCGGCCGCTGAGACTCGTCGCGGACTGCTTCCTCGCCTCCAGCCAGGACGTGGTGGAGCCTATTCTGATGTAATTATGACGCATGAGCTTAACCCTTGTTATATCCCGTGCCGGGCGCGTAATGAAATACGCAGCTTCGCCCACGGCGTAGCTCAGGGGGTTTAGTTGCGTATGCTTGACACCACGACCGAGCTCGAGCGGCTCGACCGCGCGTTCGCGGGCAACCTTCTGCTCGCCACCTTCACTTCGGAAATTCGCGGCTTGATGGAGCCCCGAGGGGAGCTCGTCGAACTGTCCGTCGGCGAGCGCGTGCTGAGCCGCGGTCAGGATGTCGACTGGAGCTACTTCCCGTTCGGGACGACGATGATCTCCCTTGTGGTCGAGTTGGCTGACGGCCGCTCGGTGCAGGTTGCGTCCATCGGCCGTGAAGGCGCCGTCGGTGGAATTGTCAGCTGCGGCCATGCTCCGGCCTTCTCGCAAGCACAGGTGATGGTGGGCGGGCCTGCCATGCGTCTGCCGATGCAGGCGCTCGAGGAGGTCAAGCGGCGGTCCGATTTCGTCGCGAATATCTTCTGCCGCTTCTCCGACTATCTGCTGGCCGAGGTCATGCAGTCCGCGGCGTGCAACTCCTTCCATTCGATCCAGCAGCGCGCGGCGCGCTGGCTGCTGACGGCGCAGGATCGGGCGGGCGACCGGATCGAGCTGACTCAAGAAGCGCTGGCGGGGCTGCTAGGCGTACAGCGCACTACGGTGAATGCGGTGGTCGGCGTCCTTCAGGACCAAGGGCTCATCTCTGCAAGGCGCGGGCGGGTGATCGTCGTCGATCGCGCCGGCCTGAAGCGGCAGGCCTGCGAATGCTATTCGGTGGTCGAGGAGCATTTCGGCGCGGTTATCGGACCCAGCGGAGTGGGCGCTAAAGGGGCCTAGCCGGCGAAGGCCCAGGCCAAAGTCTGGCCCGCATGGAAAGGCACAACGTCGCCCTCCGGCAACATGGCCGGAACTTCCATATCCCGCCGCTCGAGCGTCACCGTGCCTTCGTTCAGCGGCAGCCCGTAGAAGCGCGCGCCATGCTCCGAGGCAAAGCCCTCCAGCTTGTCGAGAGCGCCCTCTTCCTCGAACACGGTCGCATAGCTTTCGAGCGCGTACGGAGCGTTGAAAATGCCCGCACAGCCGCAGCCGGACTCTTTCGCGTCGCGCGAATGCGGCGCGCTGTCCGTGCCAAGGAAGAATTTCGGCGATCCCGACACGGCCGCCGCCCTCACCGCGAGCCGATGCTTCTCCCGCTTCACGACCGGCAGGCAGTAGGCGTGCGGCCGCAGGCCTCCGGCGAACAGCGCATTGCGATTAAGGTGCAGGTGCTGCGGGGTGATGGTCGCCGCGATGCTCGGCCCGGCGTCGCGCACGAAATGGGCCGCGTCGGCCGTGGTGATATGCTCGAGCACGATCTTCAGCGCCGGGAAGTCGCGCACGATGCCGGTCAGCACGCGCTCGATGAATACGGCCTCGCGATCGAACACGTCCACGTCGGGGTCGGTCACCTCACCGTGGACGCAGAAGACCATGCCGATCTCCTGCATCCGCTCCAGCGCCGGGTAGATGTTGCGGACGTCTGTCACGCCATGCGCGCTATTGGTCGTCGCATTGGCCGGATAGAGCTTGCACGCCGTCCAAACGCTTTGCTCGAAACCGCGCGCGATTTCTGCGGCGTCGGCCTGGTCAGTCAGATAGCAGGTCATCAGCGGCTCGAATCCCGGACCAGCCGCCTCGCGAATGCGCTCGCGATAGCCGCGCGCCGCATCGATCGTGGTCACCGGCGGGACGAGATTCGGCATGACGATCGCCCGCGCGAACTGCCGCGCGGTGTAGGGCGCCAAGAAGCGCAGCATCTCTCCATCGCGCAGATGGACGTGCCAATCGTCGGGCCGGCGGATGGTCAGGCTTTGCATCGTCACGGCCGGCTCCCTAACTGAAGGGCATGGCCGCTACCACCCTGACCGATCGAGCGATCGTCCGCATGTCCGGCGAAGACACCCGTGGATTTCTCCAGGGACTGGTCACCAGCGACGTCGCCGGAGAGCTTCCGGTGTGGGCTGGGCTGCTGACGCCGCAGGGCAAGTGCCTGTTCGATTTCATCGTGTGGGAGGACGGCGACGACCTGCTCCTGGACGTTGAAGCGGAGGCTGCTGACGACCTGATCAAGCGGCTCAGCATCTACCGCCTTCGCCGACCGATCCAGATTGCACGGGACTCGTCGCTTTCGGTCCACTGGTCGGTAGACGGCAACGCGGGAAGCGCCGATCCGCGTCTGGCAGAACTCGGACACCGCTGGCTGAGCGAGCCGGACGAACCCGCATTGGGCTGGCTCCAGCAACGCCTGAAACTGGGCGTTTGCGAAGGCCGCGCAGAGCTCGGCGATATCCTCTGGCTGGAATGCAATGCGGTCGAACTGAACGGTGTCAGCTTCACCAAGGGCTGTTTCGTCGGCCAGGAAAATACCGCCCGCATGAACTGGCGGCAGAAGGTCAACCGCCGCCTCGCCGTCGTGCCGACCACCGAGGCCGGGCCGCGGACGCGGGTCGTCTACGAGGATCTTGGGCTCGCGGTCGAACACCGCCGAGTTGACGACCTTGCCGGGGCGCTCACCCCGCCTTGGCTGGCGACCGCTCTTTCCGCCACAGTCGAATAAGCGCAACCGTTCCGATCAGCAGCCAGACAACGTTCAGAGCCGCGGACGGGACTGCCCCATGCCACCAGCCGTTCACGACGAAGCCGGCCGCACCGGCAACATTGATCCATTGATACAACGCCGAATCGCCGGTCAGCTTACCCGTGGTGATCGCCAGATAACCGAGCAGGATCAGCAGTGCGCCGGTCCATCCGGCGACCTCGACCGCAATCTCGACGGCGCTCACTGAACCGCCAGCTTCCTCAGACACGTAGTGGAGGATGCCGCCCGAGCGGAAATATTCGAGCTCGTTGTAGGTATCGATGCGGCAACGTGCGGTGAAGCTGAACTCCCGGCCGTCGTCCTTGATGACCTGGACGGTGACGTCCTGACGAGGTTGAAGCTCACCGATTCCGGTAATCGTGTACTTCTCGGTGCCGTCGAGCCCGTGCGTCTCGGCACTCTCTCCCGCGTTAAACTGCAGCGGGAGTACGCCCATGCCGACCAGGTTCGAGCGGTGGATACGTTCAAAACTCTCCGCGATGACCGCGCGGACGCCAAGCAGGACAGTGCCCTTGGCCGCCCAGTCGCGCGAGCTGCCCGTACCATATTCTTTGCCCGCGATGACCACGAGCGGGCGCTTGTCCGCCTGATAGAGCATGGCTGCATCGTAGATCGCCATCGTCTCGCCGCTCGGCGCATAGCGGGTGAAGCCGCCCTCGACGCCTTCGAGCATGCGGTTGCGGATGCGGATGTTGGCGAAGGTGCCGCGCATCATCACTTCGTGATTGCCGCGGCGCGAACCGTAGCTGTTGAACTCCCCGCGGCTGACCTGGCGTTCCAGAAGGTAGCGGCCGGCCGGGCTGTCCGGCTTGATCGCGCCAGCCGGCGAGATGTGGTCGGTGGTGATGGAATCGCCGAACACCGCCAGCGGCCGCGCGCGCTCGATATCGCCCGGCGGAACCGGCTCCATCGTCATCCCGGTGAAGTAGGGCGGGTTCTGGATGTAGGTCGATGTCGGCGGCCAGGCGTAGGTATCGCCGCCCGCGACCGGGATCGCCCGCCAACGCTCGTCGCCGCGATAGACGTCGGCGTAGCGCGTGCGGAACATGTCCGAATGGACGTGCGCGTCGATGAGCGCGCGGATTTCATCGTTCGAAGGCCAGATGTCCTTGAGGTAGACATCCTCGCCATTCTGCGCCTTGCCGATCGGTTCATGCGCAAGGTCGGCGCGGACCGTACCTTTCAGAGCATAGGCGACCACCAACGGCGGCGAAGCCAGATAGTTGGCCCGGCAGTCCGGCGAAACGCGGCCTTCGAAGTTGCGGTTGCCGGACAGCACGCTCACCGCGACGAGGTCGTTCTCGTTGATCGCCTTGCTGATCGGCTCAGGCAACGGGCCGGAATTGCCGATGCAGGTCGTGCAGCCATAGCCGACCAAGTCGAACCCAATGGCGTTGAGGTCCTCGGAGAGCCCGCTGGCGTCGAGATAATCGGTGACCACCTGGCTTCCGGGTGCGAGGCTGGTCTTCACCCACGGCTTCGGCTCCAGCCCGAACGCGCGCGCCTTGCGGGCAACCAGGCCGGCAGCGACCAGCACCGACGGATTGGACGTGTTGGTGCAGCTGGTGATCGCGGCGATGACGACGTCGCCATTGCCCACGTCGAAGCTCTCGCCGTCGACCGCCACCCGCGGGTCGTTGTGCTTCTTGTAGGTGTGCTCAAGCTCTTCGTTGAACTGGTCGTCGATGTCCGTCAGCAGCACGCGATCCTGCGGGCGCTTCGGGCCGGCAAGCGACGGCTCGATGGTGCTCATGTCCAGCTCGAGCGTGTCGGTGAACACCGGCTCGGGGCTGGCATTGTCGCGCCACAGGCCCTGCGCCTGGCAATAGGCACGGACCAGCTCGATGTCCTCGTCCGGACGGCCGGTGAGCTTGAGATATTCGATGGTGCGATCGTCGATCGGGAAGAAGCCGCAGGTCGCGCCATATTCCGGTGCCATGTTGGCGATGGTCGCCCGGTCGGCGACGCTCATGCTGTCGAGACCCGGCCCGTAGAACTCCACGAAGCGGCCGACGACGCCCTTGGCGCGCAGCATCTGGGTGACGGTCAGCACCAGGTCGGTAGCGGTGATGCCCTCCTTCAGCGCGCCGGAAAGGCGGAAGCCGACGACCTCCGGGATCAGCATCGACACCGGCTGGCCGAGCATTGCCGCCTCGGCCTCGATCCCGCCAACGCCCCAGCCGAGAACGCCCATGCCATTGACCATCGTCGTGTGGCTGTCGGTGCCGACCAAGGTGTCGGGGAAGGCCACCGTTTCGCCGCTCTTATCCTCGCCCGACCAGACGCCCCGAGCGATATGCTCGAGGTTCACCTGGTGGCAGATGCCCGTTCCCGGCGGGACGACCTTGAAATTGTCGAAGGCGCCGCTGCCCCACTTGAGAAACTCGTAGCGCTCGCCGTTGCGGGCATATTCCAGCTCGACGTTGCGGTCGAAGGCCTTGGGCGTCCCGAACTCGTCGACCATCACGCTGTGGTCGATCACGAGGTGCACCGGGACCAGCGGATTGATCTTCTGCGGGTCGCCGCCGAGCTGCTTCATCGCATCGCGCATCGCGGCGAGGTCGACGACGGCGGGAACCCCCGTGAAATCCTGCATCAGCACCCGGGCCGGGCGATACTGGATCTCGCGGTTGATGCTCCGCTCCTTCTGCCAGTCGACCATCGCCTGAAGATCTTCGCGGGTGACGGTGACGCCGTCCTCGAACCGCAGCAGGTTCTCCAGCAGCACCTTCATCGAAAAGGGCAGGCGGTCGATGTCGCCGAGCTGCCCCGCCGCCTTGGGCAGCGAATAATATACGTAGGACTTGTCTCCGGCGGTCAGGTTCGAGCGGGTCTTGAGGCTGTCCTGTCCGGTCGGGATCATCGATAAAGGTCCTGTACGTGCTTGGGGTCTGAAGGCAGCCGCTAGATGGGCGGCGCCCCGGCCCTTAGCAACCAGCCAAGCGGCCCGCAAACGGGCTCAGATCCAGCCGCGGCGCTTCAGGTACCAGATGGGAACGACGGCGGTGACCAGAATCAAGGTCAGGGCCATCGGATAGCCGTAGAGCCAGTCTAGCTCCGGCATATGCTCGAAGTTCATGCCGTAGATGCCGGCGACCAGGGTTGGCGGCAGGAACACCAGCGCTGCCCAGGAAAATAGCTTCATCGCCGCATTCTGCTCGATGCTGATCAGGCCCAGCGATGCGTCGAGCAGGAAGGTGAGATTGTCCGCGAGAAAGCTGCTGTGATCGACGAGCGAGCGAACGTCGCGGGCAAGGGAAAGAATGCGGTCCCGTACCGCCTCCGCGTCCTGGGCCTTGAGCCGCCCCGTGCCCGACAGAAAGCTCAGCAGGCGCGCAGTGCTGACCGCGGTCTCGCGCGCTTTCGCGAGCAGGATCTGGGTTCGGCCAATCCTCGTCAGAAGCGCGGTCAGCCGGTCGGCGGGAATCCTGCGCGCATCGGCCTGCTTGTGGAAGATCAAGGCCGATATCTTCTCGACTTCCCCACCGACGTCTTCCAGTTCATCCGCGAGCCGGTCGATGATCGAGTCGAGCAGCGAGTGCAGCGCCGTCAAATTGTCCTGCACCAGCGCCTTGTCCCGGCGGGCATGGAGCTCAACCGCGCGGATCGGCTTGGGCGTGAAATAGCGGACGGTGACGAGGCGATCGGCGGTCAGCACGAAGCTGATCGGGTCGCTCTTCGGATGACCGTCCGCCACTCCATGCAAGGCGGTCAGCGTCATGTAGAGCGTGCCGTTCTCCTCATAGAGGCGGCTCGAAGGTTCGATTTCCTTCATGTCCTCGCGCGTCGGGACTTGCACACCGACGCATTGCTCGACGAGCTTGTCCTCCTCGCGTGTTGGCTCCTCGAGGTCGATCCAGGTCGCGTCGTCGGGGATACGCTCGCCCGATGCCGCATCGATGACGCTTCCGTCGCAATTGGGTCCGTAGGCTCGAAGCATCGCGAGGGGTGATCGGTCCAACAGCAATGCTTTGCAAGCCATCTCCGTCTGCTAAGCCTGACGGCAATGACCCGCCCTATGCGCGCGGCGACAGCCGCTGTCCTGATCATCGTCGCGACTGCGGCCATGCTGTACCTGATGGGGCGGCCGGCAATCTGCACCTGCGGAGACATCGACCTGTGGGTTGGAGAGGTGAACAGTTCGCGGACGAGCCAGATGCTGTCGGACTGGTACAGCCCGAGCCACATCGTCCACGGCTTCCTCTTCTACGCCGCGCTCTCGCTGATTGCGCGAAAATGGCCGGTCGAGCGGCGCTTCCTCGGGGCACTGGTGGTCGAGGTGGCGTGGGAGATCGTCGAGAATACGCCGCTGATCATCAACCGTTACCGTGAAGCGACTGCCGCTCTCGGTTATACCGGTGACAGCGTCCTCAACTCCGTGTCCGACATCGCGATGATGGGCCTCGGCTTCCTGCTGGCCCGCCGGCTTCCGGTCTGGGTCTCCGTAGCGATCGTCCTGGTGCTGGAACTGGTGCCTTTCCTGATGATCCGCGACAATCTGACGCTCAACGTCTGGATGCTCCTGGCCCCGAACGAGTCCATAAGGGCGTGGCAATCGGCGTTGTGATGCAGGCACCTTTCATCCGATGAAGCATTAAGACGGCGGAACGTCAGGGAGAGCAGCTTTGAGATTGATGATCCTGGCCCTGGCGGCCGCCCTCGGCGTGGTTGCGATGCCGAGTGCCGCGCAGGCCGGCGAGATCTTCGGCGGCGTCTACGTTCACGACGTGGACACGCCGTTGACGCTCAGCGGAGTCGAAGGCGGAGCCGACATTCATCTCGGCTGGCGCGGCGATCGCATCGGCAAGACGCCGCTCCAGCCCTACGCCTTTGCCGCAGTGAACACGGCCGGCGAAACGCACTATGCGGCGGCGGGCATCTCGGCGAAATTCGGCGACAGGTTCTTCGTCCGGCCGGGCCTTGGAATCGCCGTTCACACCGGCTCCGCGGCCAATTTCGAGGACCCGGACAACGGCAAGATCGACTTCGGCAGCCGCGTCTTGTTCGAGCCGGAACTCGGTATCGGCGCCCGGATCAACGACCGGATGACCATCGAAGCCAGCTGGGTACACATGAGCACCGCTCAGCTATTCGGGAAGCAAAACCCCGGTATCGACAATTTCGGCGTCCGCCTTTCGTTCAAGCTCTGATCAGAGGCAGCGGTTGATCACCCCCGGAACGTCCTGCTTCAGGGCGAACGGCCCAAGCGGAGTGCCGTCCTCCAGCTTCACCAACAGGGTCATGTCGGTCTTCGTCGCGGTTCCGGAATAGGTCGCACGCTGCGAGTTGAAGATCTGGCCGACGCGGATCGGGCCGGCCTGCCCGGTGCGATAGGTTCCCGGAACGCTGAACGGACCTTCGAAGGGAATCGTCTTGTCGATCGTGCCGCTCGCGCAGTCGAACTCCACCGTCCCCAGGCCACCTTCAAGGACGATCTCGATTCCGGACCCGCCCCATTGGCCGCTAAGCGTTGTCGGGGGGTCGATTGACTGCGCACCCCACGAGCGCGAGCAACGCGACTGCAACAAGCGACTTCATTGATCCCCCTCAACTGCCGGTCATGTTCTCCGGCCTTACTACCCTGTCGAACGTGGCCTCGTCGACCAGCCCGAGCTCCAGCCCCGCTTCCTTCAGCGTCTGGCCGTTCTTGTGCGCATGCTTCGCGATCGCGGCCGCATTGTCGTAGCCGATCTCCGGCGCAAGCGCGGTCACCAGCATTAGCGAGCGGTTCATATGCTCGGCGATGCGCTTCTCGTCCGGCTCGAGCCCGTCGAGCAGGCGCTTGGTGAAGCTCTCCATGCCGACGCTCAGCAGGTTGATCGAACGAATGACGTTCGCCCCGATCAGTGGCTTGAACACGTTGAGCTCAAGGTGGCCCTGGAGCCCGCCGACCGTCACGGCAACATGATTGCCCATCACTTGCGCACCGACCATCGTCAGCATCTCGGCCTGGGTCGGATTGACCTTGCCCGGCATGATCGAGCTGCCCGGCTCATTCTCCGGAAGCTTCAGCTCGCCAAGCCCCGAGCGCGGCCCCGAACCCAGAAGACGGATGTCGTTGGCGATCTTCGTCAGCGACACGGCGATCGTGTTGAGAACGCCCGAAAGCTCGACCATCGTGTCGTGCGCGGCGAGTTCGGCGAACTTGTTCGGCGCGCTGGTGAACGGCAGGCGCGTTAGGTTGGCGATTTCCTTGGCAAAGGCGTCGGCGAAACCCTGCGGTGCATTAAGGCCGGTCCCGACCGCCGTGCCGCCCTGCGCCAGCCTGTAGACCCGCGGCATCACGCCCTCGACGCGCTCGATATTGTCGGCGATCTGCTGCGCGTAGCCGGAGAATTCCTGGCCCAATGTCAGCGGCGTCGCGTCCTGCAGGTGCGTCCGGCCAATCTTGACGATGCCTTCCCAGCGTGTGGCGAGGGCGACCAGCCGCTCGTGCATCGTCTTGAGCGCCGGCAGGAGCCTGCCGTTGACCGCAAGCGCCGCCGAGACGTGCAAGGCAGTCGGAAAACTGTCGTTCGACGACTGCCCCTTGTTCACATGATCGTTCGGGTGGACCGGCTCCTTGCCGCCACGTGTGCCAGACAGCTTCTCGTTGGCCCGGCCTGCGATCACTTCGTTCGCGTTCATGTTCGACTGGGTGCCGGAACCCGTCTGCCAGATGACGAGCGGGAACTGGCTGTCGAGGTCGCCGCGAGCGACCTCAGCCGCCGACTGCTGGATCGCCTCGGCGATCTGCGGATCGAGCCCGCCGATGCGGGCGTTCACCCGCGCCGCCGCCTGCTTGACGAAGCCGAGCGCGCGGACGATCTCCAGCGGCATCTGTTCGCGCGGGCCGAAGGGGAAATTCTCGATCGACCGCTCCGTCTGCGCGCCCCAATAGGCGTCGGCCGGGACCTCGATCGGTCCGAAGCTGTCGGTTTCAGTGCGCGTCGATTTCATCGCATGCCCTTATTCGTCATTCCCGCGAACGCGGGAACCCAGTGTGCTTTGCCGCGGCGCTTTAAGGGAGGCAGACCTCGGATCAAGTCCGGGGTGACGGCTGAGGCCGTCACTTCTTGCGCGTGAAATCCACGGAGACGACGTTCGAGCCATCCTCGTTCACTTCCACCGCCTGCGGCGAATCGTTCTGCGCTTCCTCATGATCCTCATGATTTTCGTCGTCGGCGCCGTTGGCCTGGAATTTGAGGCTGAAGTCGACCGCCGGATCGACGAAATCGGTCACGGCCGCGAACGGAACATGGAGGGTCGAGGGCACTCCGCCGAACGACAGGCCGACGCTGAACGCATCCTTTTCTACCTTCAGGTCCCAGAAACGGTGCTGGAGAACGATCGTCATCTCGTCCGGAAAGCGTTCCGTCAGGTGCTTGGGAATGCTGACGCCCGGAAGCTTGGTCTTGAAGGTGATGTAGAAATGATGCTCGCCCGGAAGCGTCCCGGTGCGTTCCACCTGGCCGAGCACGCGGCCCACCACGTCGCGCAAAGCTTCCTGCACGATCTCGTCGTACGGAATGAGGCTTTCCGGAGTCTCGTCGCTCATGGGCAAAGGTGGTAGCGAGGCCGCGTCCCCGGTCAAGCGGAGTCAGCGATGCCGATCGATCCTACCCAACCCTATGACGACAACAACATCTTCGCCCGCATCCTGCGCGGAGAGCTGCCGTCGAAGAAGGTCTACGAGGACGACTTCGCGATTGCTTTCCACGACATCAACCCCTTGGCCCCGGTGCATATCCTGGTGATTCCGAAAGGGTCTTACGTCTCCTGGGACGACTTTTCGGAAAAGGCGTCGGACGCGGAAATCGCCGGGCTGACGAGGGCCGTGGGCACGGTCGCCCGAGACGCCGGGCTGCTTCCCCTGGGCTATAGAATCCTCGCGAACGTCGGCCTGCGCGGCGGGCAGGAAGTACCGCACCTCCACGTCCACATCTTCGGCGGAGAGCCGCTGGGGCCGATGCTCGCGCGGTAAGGGATTGCCCTCTGAGGCGGAGCCGCTAGGCTCCGCCGCGAAAGACAATCCTGCCATTCAAGGGGAGAATTAATGGCGACTTCGGCTCCGAAGCGGGGACTGCTCGGGCGCATGGCAATGCGCAAGACCGTCGCTCAGGTTCAACGCGAAACGGAAACGAGCGAGCTGAAGCGATCTCTCGGTCCCTGGAACCTCGTGTTCCTCGGAATTGGCTGCATCATCGGCGCCGGCATCTTCGTCCGTACGGGCAACGCCGCCGCACTCCATGCCGGGCCGGCCGTGCTGCTGTCCTTCATCATTGCGGGCATCGTCTGCGCCTTTGCGGGGCTGTGCTATGCCGAACTTTCCTCGACGCTTCCGGTGTCGGGATCGGCCTACACCTACAGCTATGCCACCATCGGAGAATTCGCCGCCTGGGTGATGGGCACGCTTCTCCTGCTCGAGTACGGCCTCGCCGCCTCAGTGGTCGCCGTGGGGTGGTCGGGCTACGTCGTCAGCTTGCTCGGAGACATGGGAGTGCACATCCCTCCGACGCTGACGGGTCCGCTGGGCTATCCCAAGGAACTCGCGGACGGGTCGACGATCACGACCGTGTTCAACCTGCCGGCGTTCCTCGTCTGCACCATACTCGCAATCCTGCTGGTGATCGGCGTTTCGGAATCGGCGAAGGTCAATAACGTCATCGTTGCCATCAAGGTGGCCGTGCTGACGGCCTTCATCGTCGTCGGCGGGGCGATCCTCATCGCCAACCTCGACCAGTTCAGCGTCAACTGGCAGCCGTTCATTCCGGAAAATACCGGCAAGGACGGCGAGTTCGGCTGGTCCGGAATCATCCGCGCCGCGTCGATCGTCTTCTTCGCCTACATCGGATTCGAAGCGGTCTCGACCGCGGGGCAGGAAGCCAAGAATCCCGCGAAGGACATGCCCTTCGGAATCATCGGCTCGCTGATCGCCTGCACCGTGATCTACATCCTGGTGTCGATCGTCCTCACCCTGATCGTGCCCTACAATCAGCTGAACGTGCCGGACCCGGTCGCGGTGGCGGTCGACGCGTTCGGGCCGCAGTGGGCGTGGTTCGCATCGACGATCAAGGTCGGCGCGATCATCGGCCTGACCTCGGTGATCCTGGTGCTGATGTACGCGCAGACGCGTATCTTCTACACCATGTCCCGGGACGGCCTGCTTCCCAAGGTCTTCTCACGCGTGCACCCGAAATTCCGCACGCCGTGGATCAATACCTTGCTGGTCGGCCTCGCGGTCGCCATCGCGGCCGGCTTCTTCGACATCAACTTCCTCGGCGACGCCACGTCGGTCGGAACGCTGGCGGCCTTCGCCATCGTCTGCCTCACGGTCATCTGGCTGCGCCGCACCCACCCGGAACTTCCCCGCGGCTACCGCGTGCCGCTCTATCCGGTCGTGCCGGCACTGGGCGTTGCCAGCTGCATCTGGCTCATCACCTCGGTGCCTCTGCCGGTCCTGACCTTCTTCTTCTGGTATGTGCTCGGCGGAATGGTGCTCTACTTCCTCTACGGCATGCACAATTCGGAACTCGCCAAGGGCCACGACGTCATGGCCGACGACGAGCTTCCCTACTTCCCGGAGGACGCCCCGCGAGATGCGGACGGCAATCCGATCATCCGGCCGTAGCAGCTAGCTTGGAGAGACTGGGGCGGTCCTTCGGGGCCGCCCCTTTTCGTTCAGGCGACGAGTTCGCCGGCAAGCGCCTTGAGGTCGGCCTCGGGCCGTGCGCCATAGTGCGAGATCACTTCGGCCGCTGCGAGTGCGCCGAGCCTGAGCGATTCCTCGAGGCTTCGGCCTTGTGCCTGACCCGTCAGGAAGCCCGCCGCGAACAAGTCGCCGGCTCCGGTCGTATCGATCACCTTGGCGACCGGTGCCGCCCGGACATCCGCCCGCTCGCCGCGCTGGGTCGCTAGTGCGCCCTTCTCGCTGCGAGTGACGACCAAAGTCTCCACCTTGTCCTTGAAGGCATTCACGGCGGTCTCGACGTGCGGCACGCCGGCCATCGCCTGGATCTCGTCCTCGTTGGCGAAAAGGATGTCGATCCGCCCGCTATCGATCAACTCGTTGAAACCGTCGCGATGGCGGTCGACGCAGAAACTGTCGGACAAGGTGAAGGCGACCTTGCGGCCAGCCTCCCGCGCCACCTCGATCGCCCGGACCATGGCGTATCGCGGCGTTTCCGGATCCCAGAGATAGCCTTCGAGATAAAGGATACCGGCCGAGCGGATCTGCTCCTCGTCGAGCGCGCTCGCCGGCAGGTGCTGCGCGGCACCGAGGAAGGTGTTCATCGTGCGATGGCCGTCGGGCGTCACCAGGATCATCGAACGCGCGGTCGGGATTCCGAAATCCGTCGGCTCGGTCGTGAACTCGACACCGGCCGCGGTCAGGTCGTGCTTGTAGAACGCGCCGAGCTGGTCCGGCGCGACCTGGCCGATGAAGCCCGCGCGAGCGCCCAGCGCGGCAATGCCGGCCGCCGTGTTCGCCGCCGACCCGCCGCTGATCTCCCGCGCCGGGCCCATGTGCGAATAGAGCCGTTCTGCTTCCTCCGCGTCGATCAGCCGCATCGACCCCTTGGTCAGCCCTTCCTGATCAAGGAAAGCGTCCGTCGTGTCGGAAATCACGTCGACGATGGCATTGCCGATGCACAATACGTCGAGACGGCAGTCGGTCATTGAGAGCACCTGTTGATTTTGCGGGGGAAAGCGCGCGCCTAGCTTCGCGGCGTCCAGCAGCACTACTGTCGTCCCGCAAGCTGGTGCCTCGCTCCTGCCGTGCGGGCATGACAGTGGCTGATGCGCTTCCTCTTGCCCGTCGTCGCCGTTCACCCTCCTCGCCGGCTGCGTTGCTCGAGACCCGACGCCGCCGACCGTGCCGACGCCCGCCCCGGTCGCACCGAAGCCGCAGGTGGTGCACAGCGATCTTGATCGGCGCGACGGCGGGTCAGCTCATCCAGCTGATGGGCCAGCCGGCGCTGCAGGTCCGCGAAGGCCCCGGGCTGAAGCTGCAATTCCGCGGCCGCTCGTGCGTGCTCGACGCCTACCTCTACCCGACGCCGTCAGGCGGCCTGCCGGAGCGAGTCACCCACGTCGACACGCGCCTGCAGAGCGGCAACGCCACGTCTCAGCCGCAGTGCATCGCCTCGTTACTGCGGTCCTGAAGCCGGTCCATCGCCCACGGTCGCGGCCTCGGCAATGACGGGATCAGGGTCGCTCAAATGGGATTCGACACTTGCAGCCAGCGCCCCTGAGCCGCTGTTCCCGGCGGCAACCAGGCAGTTGCGAATCATTCGGTCGCGCCCGATCCGTTTGATCGGCGACCCGGCGAACATTTCCCGGAAAGCGGCGTCGTCCAGCCGCAGCAGGTCCGCAAGCGACGGAGCAGCAAGTTCCGCGCGCGGCAGGAAGGCGCGGTTCGCCGCGGCCGCATCCGCGAACCGGTTCCACGGGCACACGGCAAGGCAGTCGTCGCAGCCGTAGATGCGATTCCCCATCGCCTCCCGAAACTCGATCGGGATCGGCCCCTCATGCTCGATGGTCAGGTAGGAAATGCACTTTCGCGCATCGATGCGGTGAGCCGGACCGATCGCCTGCGTCGGGCAGGCCTCAAGGCAGCGCGTGCAGGTCCCGCAATGCGTCCCCTCCTCGGCGGGAACGTCTGGCTCCAGCTCCAACTCGGTCAGGATCACGCCGAGGAAGAGCCAGCTGCCATGCTCGCGCGAGACCAGGTTGGTGTGCTTGCCCTGCCAGCCGATCCCGGCCGCCTGCGCCAGCGGCTTTTCCATCACCGGCGCGGTGTCGACGAACACCTTCAGCTCGCTCGGCGACCGCTCAACGATGAACCGGGCGAGGGCCTTCAGCGCCTTCTTGACCGTCTTGTGATAGTCGCCGCCCTGCGCATAGACCGAGATGCGGCCGCGCTCGCCCTGCTCGGCCAGCGCCATCGGATCGGACGCCGGCGCATAGCTCATTCCGAGCGCGATGGCCGACCTCGCCCCGCCCCACAGCGCCGTTGGCGACACGCGATGGTCCGCGCGCGTCTCCATCCAGCCCATCGTGCCGTGATGTCCGGCCTCGATCCAGCGGCGGATGTCGAGTCCCGATGCGTCGGCCGCATCGGCGCGCGTGAAGCCGCATGCGGCAAAGCCCAGCCGCTCCGCCTCGGCGCGTATTGCCTCTTTAAGTGTTTGGCTCCTATCCACTGCCGCGCGCATAGCCGCATCCGCGGCTTTCTCTAAGGAATTCCAGTGCTTCGACAGGCCTCGCCGCACAGCTGGACCGGTGAATATGCCGTCGAGGCCGTGGACCTGGTGAAGGACTTCGCCGAGAAACGGGCCGTCGACGGCGTCAGCCTGTCCGTCCCGACCGGCTCCATTTTTGGAATGCTCGGCCCGAACGGCGCCGGCAAGACGACCACCTTGCGAATGATCCTCGGGATCATCGAGCCATCGTCGGGCGAACGCCGCGTGCTCGGCTGCTCGCGCCCGATCGAGGCCGCGCACAGGATCGGTTACCTGCCGGAGGAGCGCGGGCTCTATCCGGCGATGAATGCGCGCGAGGGCATCGCCTTCATGGGCGCCCTGCGCGGCCTGCCGCTCAAGCTCGCGCGCAGCCGCGCCGACGAATTGCTCGAGCAGAACGGCCTCGGCGATTGGGCCAAGAAGCCGATCCGCACCCTTTCGAAAGGCATGGCGCAGACGGTCCAGCTGCTCGGCACTTTGGTCCACGAACCGCGCCTGATCGTGCTGGACGAGCCCTTCTCCGGCCTGGACGCGATCAACCAGGGCAAGCTCGAGCGCGTGATCCGCAACCGCGCGGCGGACGGCGTGACCATCATCTTCTCGACCCACGTCATCGCCCATGCCGAACGCCTGTGCGAGCGGATCGCCATCATCGCCGGCGGCAAGGTCGCCTTCAACGGCCGCGTCGACGAAGCCAGGGCCCGGCTCCGCCCGATCGTCCGCCTGCGCACTCGCGAGAGCGACGGCCCATGGAGAAGCGCCTTGCCCGACAGCGCGCGCAACGAAGGCGGCGACTGGATTTTCGAGCTTCCGCATTCCGGACCCGAGCCGCTGCTCAAGGCGCTGATCGACGGTGGTGCCGGCATCGAAACGCTGGCGATCGAACGGCCCGGCCTGCACGAAGCCTTCGTCGCCATCGCAGGCGACGCCGCTGCTCAAGCCATGGATGAGCCCGAGGAGGTCGCGCCATGAGGGAGCTTCTGCGCGCCGCCTTCGTCATCGCCCGCCGCGATTTCACCGCGACCGTCCTGTCGCGCACCTTCCTCCTGTTCCTGCTCGGCCCCTTCTTCCCGGTGCTCATGATCTTCGTGTTCGGTGCGGCCGCCGCTCCGATCGGGAGCGATGCTGAGCGGCCGACGGTGGCGATCATCGCTTCCGACCAGGACTATCAGGCCCTCGACCAGGCGCGAGCGCGGCTTTCCAACGCCCTCGGTCCCGTGACGATGATCAACCTGCGCCAGGTGCGGCCGTCGGGCGACCCGCAGCAGGTGCAGAAGCTCCTGCAATCGAGTCAGCCGGCCTACATCGCGGTCCTCGAAGGCGGCCTCACCAACCCCCGCCTGATCGGCTCGATGCGGCGCACCAGCGGGACGGTGAAGCAGATCAACCTCTTCGTCGCCGATGCGCGGCGGATGCAGGAGGTGTCGCAACCGGTTCAAGTCGAAGTGGTCGCATCCAAACGGGCGCCCGGCGCCTCCGTTTCGGGACGAGCCCTGACCGCGCGCGGCGGCCAATCCTTGCTCTTCCTGCTGACTTTGCTGCTCGCCGGCATGCTCCTGTCCCAGCTGATCGAGGAGAAATCGAACAAGGTGATCGAGGTTCTGGCGGCCGCGGTCCCGATCGATGCCATTTTCCTCGGCAAGCTGCTCGCGATGCTGTCCGCATCCCTCGTCGGCATCGCCGTCTGGGCATCGGTCGGCGCGGCGGCGATCGCCATGATCTCCAGTACCGGGCTCAGCGCATTGCCGGTGCCCGCCGTCGGATGGCCGGTCTTCGGAATCTTGAGCGTCGTCTATTTCGCGATGAGCTATTTGCTGCTCGGCGCGATCTTCCTCGGCATCGGCGCCCATGCGTCGAGCGCGCGCGAAGTCCAGACCCTGTCCATGCCGGTGACGATGGCGCAGGTGGTCATCTTCGCCATTGCCTCGATCGCCGTCGGCACGCCCGATAGCGGCCGCGCCATTGGGGCAGCAGCCTTCCCGCTCTCATCGCCCTACGTCATGATCGCCGCGCCGCGGAAGCGCCGGAAATCTGGCCCCACCTGGTGGCGGTCGCCTGGCAATTGCTGTGGGTCGCTCTGTTCCTCCGTCTCGCCTCACGGATTTTCCGCAGAAGCGTGCTCAAGTCGGGACCGGTGAGGGCGAGTGGGTACCCGTCCTCTTCTGATGACGATGCTCGCAGGCGTCGGCCTGGCAAGTCGGAATTAGGCGAGTTCGGCGCGGGCCGCTTCCTCCAGCCACTTCTGCATCTGGCGAAACGGGCCCGGCCCGTAGCTGATGCGCGCAATTCCCGCGCCGGCCCATTGCTCGCGCGTCGGCGCTCCCGGCCAGGTCATCGCGTTGACGGGCAGCGGCGACGCCTCGACGATCCGCTCGACCAGCTTGACGATCGGTGAGCCCCGGAATGAAGAATCCGCTAGCCCCGGCATCGGCATAGGCCTTGACCCGCTCGATGGCGGCATCGGCCAGTGCACCGTCGTGATCGGCCGGCTTGGCCTGCAGGAAATAGTCCGTCCGGGCGTTGATGAAGAAATTTTCACCCACCGCCTTGCGGACGGCGGCGATTCGCTCAGCCTGAAGCGACGTGGGATGCATGCCTTCGCCGCCGACCACCTGGTCCTCGAAGTTGCAGCCGACAGCGCCGATGGCGGCGAGGCGGGCAACGTTCGCCGCCACCTCCTCCGCACCAACCGCGTAACCGCCCTCAAAATCGATGGTCACCGGAACGCTCACCGAGGCGACGATCCTCCCGGCATTGGCGAGCGCCTCGTCCAGCGGGACATCCTCGCCGTCCCGGGCGCCATAGGCACCTGCCACCGATGCGCTTCCCGACGCGACGGCCTTCGCTCCGGCGCGCTCGACCGCCTGGGCGCTCCCCGCGTCCCAGATATTGAAGAGGATCAGTGGATCGCCGGGCACATGAAGCGCGGCGAAGGCGGTGGCTTTCTCGTTCGGGCTCATCGGATCCCTCTAGCGCGGAGCAGGGTGCCGCACCTCCCGAATCTTGCGGTCAACAAACGCGGAGTCGGTGTGAAACAAAGTTGACGCCGACCGCGTTCGGAAAGCCGGAAAAAAAGGGGATGAGTATGGCCCGTGTAGTTTTCTTCGCACCGCTAGCCGCGCTTACGCTGCTGACAGCATGCAAGACCAACGATGTGACCGATGGCGTGCAGAGCGCCGGGAGCGCGGTCGCCGATGGAGTTCAGGACGTAGCCAGCGCGGGAACGTCGCTGGTCAACGTCGACCTCCGCAACGTGCTCAACGACCTCGCGCTCGACTTGAAGATCGACAAGTCGAACATACCGATCAACGCCCAAATCCCGATCAACGTGGCCGCGAACGTCTGCGGAGTCTCGATCAACATATTGTCCGTCGGCGGCGGCGGATCCAGCCAGGGCTGCACCGCGAACAGCATCTCGCCGGAGCTGGCGCAGTACATCCAGCAGCAGATCGCGGCCAACGGCTCGGTCGGCGGCGGCGCCCAGACCAACACCGGCTCCAGCACCGGTACCACCGGGACGACGGCGACTACCGGGACCAGCACGACTGGGACGACGGCCCAGCAGCCACAGCCGGATCCGAACACCCAAACCCCTCAGTAGCTTTCGGGAGAGATAGAATGACGAAGTCTTGGATTTTGGCGGGCCTGGTTGCGTCCGCCACGATGCTCGCTGCCTGCAAGACGACGCAGGAGGATACCGCACCCGCAACCGCCAGCGACTCCGGTTCGACGACGACCGAAGGTGGAACCGGCGGGGATACGGGAACTAGCATCGGTGGCGCCACGGCAGCACTGGCGGCAGCACCGGCGGTTCAGGGAGCATCCCGACGCTCGTCAGCGTGAACCTGCAAAACGTACTCAACGATTTGTCCATTTCTCTGCAGGTGGACCGAAATTCCATCCCGGTTACAGCGCAGGTGCCTGTGGAGGTGGCGGCGAATGTCTGCGGCGTTTCGGTCAGCGCCCTCGCGGCTTCGGTCGCCAGCGGCACTGCATCCTGTACCGCGACGACGACCAGTCCGCAGCTGACCCAAGTCGTTCAGCAGCAGATCTCTACCGGTGGAAATGTCGGCGGAGGCGATCAGACCACGACCACGCCGCCTCCGACCGGAAATTGAACCGATTTGCCTTGGGAAGAGGATCGGTCCGCAGGAGGCCGGTCCTCTTTTGATTCGGCGAATATTCCGGCGCTGGAACAGAAAACGAGGCTAATGCGTATTGCTCCCTACGAGTTCTTGGGGCTACCCAAGGCTCCCAACCACAACAGGGATTAAGCCATGAAGAAGATTTCGACCGCTATCGCAGTCGCATTTGGCGCCGCCGCTCTCGCAGCGTGCAACCAGAGCCCGCAGGAGCAGGCCGCCGACAACATCGAGGCAAACGCCGAGATCGTTGCCGACAATCTTGAAGAAGCCGCGGACGATGCGTCGAATGAGGTTGTCGAGGACAATCTCGAAGATGCTGCCGACGCGGTTGAAGCCAATGGCGAAGCAGCTGCCGACGCAGTCCGCGATGGTGCCGACGCCGACGGCAACAGCGCGAACTAAATTCATTCAGGCCGCTCGCACGCAGGCGGCTTGAAAGGGGCGCTCCGAAAGGGGCGCCCCTTTTTTGATGTAATTTCTTTGTCATCGGCTGCTGCTAGGGCAGATTGCAACGATGACCGCCGAGCTCCTGTCGCCCGCTGAAGCGGCGCTGCTCCTGGATCCCTCTTCCTCTTCCGGTGGAAAGTGCCTTCAAGCGGCGCTTCTCGCCCTCCTTGCCAGGGACCACATCCGGATCGGCGAGACCGACGGCTTCTTCAAGTATCGTACGATGCTCGTTCGTGATGGTGACGGAGAGGCGCTTCCGCCACACCTTTCGGTCGTGAAGCATGTGCTGATGGCCGAAGGCCGGCATCGGGTGCTCAAGTCGAACGAGGTCGCGGCCGCCCTGCACAAGGCCTTCGGCTCGAATTACCGCCGATATGTGCACGACAAGCTCGCTCCCGGCCTCATCTCGCGCGGCCTCATCACGCGCGAGGACCGGAAGTGGCTGGGGCTCATCCCTTACGTGAAGTACGAGCGCACTGCTGAAGGCGAGCGGCGTAACGCCAAGGTCGCGGCCTTGATGGACGAACTCTCGCGACATGAAGCGACTCGTGCGCCATGAGCCGGATCGCGCCAGGCGTCTTGCCGAGGCGGCAGGGGTGCTCCTCGTCCTGTCGCCGGCCGCCCGCGCTCAGGCGGCCAAGCTCGAGGAAATGGTGCGGCGCCAGGACACGGGCAGCGACGGCGGCGGCACCGCAGGCGGCACTTATGCCGAGCGCGCCGATGAGGACTCGTCCGGCTGGGAGCTTGGAGTCGACATCGGCAACTTCTCGTTCGGAACGGACGCCTTCGCGATGCTGGACGGCGTAAGCTCCGTCGGCGACTTCACCGGCGGTGACGGTGGCGACGGAGGCGGGGACGGCGGTGGCGGCGGCGACTAATGGACGAAGCGCGCCACAACGTCCCGATAGGACCGGCTCACCTTCACCTGCGCGCCTGAAATCGAGCACCAGGAAGCACTCGCCGTTGGTATGGGGCTTCACCTGCTTGACGAGGTCGAGGTTGACGATCGTCGAGCGGTGCACCCGCTGGAAGCGCCGCGGGTCGAGCCGTTTTTCCAGATCCTTCATCGTTTCGCGCAGGATGAGCGTGTTGTCGCCCGTCTGGATGCACATGTAGTCGCCGGCTGCGTCGATCCGCTCGATCGTGTCCACGTCGACGCGGAAGATCTGCCCCTGGTCCTTGATGTTGATCATCTTCTCGAACCGGTTCGAGGCCGGTCCTTCGGGCGATGCGTCCGCCATTTCCTCGGCTGCCTCGGGGGCATGCTCCGCAAGAGCCTCCTTCAACCGCTCCGCTTCCTCGGCGCTGCGCTTCTCCGAAAGCCGCTGGCGAACCCGATCCAGCGTCGCTGCCAGGCGGTCTTCCTCGACCGGCTTCATCAGATAATCGACCGCCTGCGCCTCGAACGCCCGCAGAGCGTGGTCGCCATAGGCGGTCACGAACACGAACAAGGGCGGCTCGACGTCCATCAGGCCCTGGATCACGGAAAACCCGTCGAAACCGGGCATCTGGATGTCGAGGAAGACGAGATCCGGCTTATGGGTCTTGATGGCCCTTATGGCCTCACGCCCGTTGGCCGCCGTTGCGACGGTCTCGACATCGTCATGCGCCTCGAGGCGCAATTGAAGCCCCTGGGTCGCAAGCGGCTCGTCGTCGACGAGCACGGTGCGGATGGTCATATGTCCTGGTCTCCGGTTTCGTGAGGAATTTCTACGATAACGCTAAAGCCCCCCTTGTCGTTCTCTCGTGTGGTAAAGCCATGGGCCGGGCCATAGGCTTGCGTCAAACGGTCGCGAATGTTCGCCAGTCCAACTCCGGTCGAGGGGCTGGCGGCAAGCTCGCTTCCCTCGCCATTGCCGTTGTCGGCCACTTCGATGCGCACCGCCTGCCCCTCGCGGTGCGCCGTAATCCAGATGTCCGCGCCGTTTTCGCTCGGCGTGACGGCATATTTGATCGCATTCTCGATCAATGGCTGAAGCAGCAGCGACGGCAGCCGCGCACCGATTGTCTCGGATTCGATCTTGAAATGCGGCCGCAGCCGGTCCTCGAAGCGCATCTTCTCGATCTCGAGGTAGAGCTTGAGCGTCTCCACCTCCTGCGCAAGCGTCACCTTGGCCGTCGGCTCGTTGGCGAGCGTGTAGCGCAGGAATGACGACAGCCGCGCAAGCATCGCGTTCGCCCGCTCGGTCTGCTTCAGAAGCACCAAAGTCGAAATCGAATTCAGCGTGTTGAACAGGAAGTGCGGGTTGAGCTGGTAGCGGAGCATCGCCAGCTGCGCGGTCGACGCCTGGTTCTCCAGCGTCTCGCGCTGCTTGATCTCGTCTTCGAGCAGCAGGAAGTAGTTGATACCGTAATAGAGCGCGCCCCAGGCGGCGAGCAGCGCGAAATCGATGATGATCGCGCCGAGATATTGAACGCCGACCGGGCGCAAGTCGGGCCGTAGGAAGGTCGCATTGCTCCAGGTCTCGATGATCGAGAAGACGGCCGACGAGAGAACCACCACGAGGAGCGACAGCACCAGCGTGAACAACGGCCGCATGACGATCAGGTGGCGGAACAAGGTCGCCATCAGCAGGGTCAGCGAATAGCCCGTCGCCGTCAGGATCGCGATGTGGACGATGAGGATTGCGGGCATGCCGTTGGCGAAGCCCGACAGCGCGCGAAGGATGAAATAGCCGACCCAGCCGCCCGTCTGCAGGATCCAGAAGGCGCGGTCCTTGTCCTCGAAGAAGGGACGGTCGAGTCCGACGCCCCTCGCGATCGGGGCGGCGGGAGAGCGCGCCGCGAGGATCTCGGCGGGCGTGTCGCGCCGGAGCCGAACCCTCGGTTGCCGCTTCAAAGTTGCACTATCCGTCGCCATCCTCCGTTCAGATATAGAGAGGCAAATCAGCCATTGCGAGCTAAGGCAGGACAGAGCAATCCGTTCCGCCACGGGAGAGACACGGATGAACGAACATGCGCCGCGCGCGAAGTTTCGCAGCATGGACGAAGGCACGGCCGAGGATTGGGCTCTCATCGGCAGCCATTTCTTCCCCTATGCGAAGGGTCTCGCTGACCGAGTGTTGACCCACTTGAAGCTGCTCGATGGCGATTACGGCGGCTTTCCGATCGACCGGATGCAGCACTCGCTCCAAACGGCGACTCGCGCCCATCGCGGTGGCGAGGACGAAGATTATGTCGTGATGGCCCTGCTGCACGACATTGGCGACACGCTCGGAACGCTCAACCATCCGGACATCGGCGCGGCGATCATCAAGCCCTTCGTGGACGAGAAGCTGCACTGGATGTGCCAGAACCATGGCGTGTTCCAAGGCTATTACTTCTTCCACTACCTCGGGATGGACCGCGACATGCGCGAGCAATTCCGCGGCCATCCGCACTTCGAGGACACTGCGACGATTCTGCGAACTCTACGACCAGACCGCCTTCGACCCGTCCTACGACACGGCCCCGCTCGACTTCTTCGAGCCCATGGTGCAGCGCTTTTTCGCGGCACCGAAACGGTCGATCTACGTTAGCACTGCCGAATAAGGACCCTTCATGAACGTGTTTCGTACGGCCGTTGCCGCGGCCGCCTTGACCCTTGCCGCCTGCCAGGCTTCCGAAACCAATACGGCCTCTCCTTCCGGGGAAGAGCGCCCCACGACCCAGATTGCGCCGATTCTGACCACGCCCGACGCGAAGGACGACGCGAGCTACGCCCGGCCGCTCGAGGCGCGCGTCCATCATGTAGCGCTCGACCTGACCGTCGATTTCGACGCGAAGCGCATCGGCGGAACGGCGACGCTCGACATCGACCGCAAGCCGGAAGCGAAGGAGATCGTCCTCGACGACAAGGGATTGGAGATCGCGAGCATCACGGACGGCGAAGGCCAGCCGCTCCAATACAAGGTCGGTGCGGCCGATCCGAAGCTCGGCGCTCCGCTCGCCGTCACGCTCGGCCCGGACACCAAGCGTCTGATTATCAAGTATAAAAGCGCTCCGGACGCAGGCGCGCTGCAGTGGCTGACGCCCGAGCAGACCGCCGGCAAGAAGAAGCCCTATCTGTTCAGCCAGGGCCAGGCGATCGAGAACCGCAGCTGGATCCCGACCCAGGACTCGTCCGGGCATCCGCCAGACGTGGGAGGCGGTGATCCGCGTTCCCGCCGGCCTGACTGCGGTCATGAGCGCCCCGAAAGCCGCCGAGCCCATGACCCAGGGCGGCGAGAGCGTCTTCAGCTACAAGATGCCGCACAGCGTCGCGCCCTACATGATCGCGATCGGCGTCGGCGACCTCGCGTTCCGCGAACTCGGTCCCCGCACCGGCGTCTGGACCGAACCGGCCATGCTCGACCGCGCCGCCGCCGAGCTCGCCGACACCGAGAAAATGGTCGAGGCGGCCGAGAAGCTCTACGGCCCGTATCGCTGGGGTCGCTACGACCTGCTCGTCCTCCCGCCCGCCTTCCCCTACGGCGGAATGGAAAATCCCACCCTCACCTTCCTCACGCCGACCTTCATCGCCGGCGACAAGAGCCTCGTCGGCCTCGTCGCGCACGAGCTGGCGCACAGCTGGTCGGGCAATCTGGTCACCAACGCGACCTGGGCCGACAGCTGGCTCAACGAGGGTTTCACCTCCTATTTCGAAAACCGGATCATGGAGGCGATCTACGGTCCCAAGCGCGCGGCGCAGGAGGCCGCTCTCAGCTTCGATGACATGGAAAAGGCCTTCGCTGAGGAAGGTCGCAACGCGCCGATCACCCGCCTGCAGTCTCGCCAAGGCCGAAGCCGTGCCCGACGGCGGCTCGACCGGCATGATCTACGACAAGGGCGCGGTCTTCCTCCGCACGCTCGAGCGCCTGGTCGGCCGCGAGAAATGGGACGCCTATTTGCGCTCCTATTTCGACCGCCACGCCTTCCAGCCCATGACCTCGGCCCTGTTCCTCGCCGATCTTCGCCAGAATCTGATCAAGGGCGACAAGGCACTCGAACAGAAGCTTCAGCTCGACAATTGGGTCTACAAGCCCGGTCTGCCGGCCAACGCCGCCCGTCCGGACCCGGCCGCATTCGCCGCGATCGACGAGGCCGTGACGGCGTTCGGCAAAGGCGGGCCCGCACCGGCGGCCTTCTCCGGATGGACCACCGCCGAGAAGCTTCGATTCCTGAACAAGTTGCCGCGAAAGCTCCCCAAGGCCCGCCTCGACGAGCTGAACAATCGCCTGAAACTCAACGACGCCGGAAATAATGAGGTTCTGTTCGCCTGGCTCGATCTGGCGGTGGCCAACCGTTACGACCCCGCAGTGCCCTCGCTGGAGCGTTTCCTGACCACGCAGGGACGGCGTAAGTTCGTGAGACCATTGATAGAATCGCTGGCCGAGGACGCTCAATGGGGCCGCCCGATCGCCACCCGGGTCTACCGGGTTGCGCGGGCTTCGTACCACCCGATTACGCAACGCGATCTGGACAAGCTCAATCTGACGAGTTGAGCCGGGTTCTTAACCGCGTCTCAACCCTCTTCGGCTACCGCTGGGACTGACCAGTTTAAGCGAGCGCTGATGTACGAAGCACCCGACCGTTATAAGCGGATGATTGCAGCGCGCCTGCCGGATGGTGAAGTCCCTCGGACTCGCCAGCGAGCAGGACGACACGGCAAGCACTCCACTGAAGGACGTGCAGCTCATCTCGCGCGCGCAGCTCGCCCCCTTCTTCGCGGCCGCGAACATCGTCGCATCGGTCATGATGATCGCCGCTTTGTGGGACGAGGCCGGCGCGGTCTTGCTCCTGCCCTGGTTGGCGACGGTTGCCGGCGTCAATCTTCTCGCCATGCACGTTGCCCGCACCCAGTCGATCACCAACATCGGCCGTTCGGGCAAGAACGTGCCCGACTGGCTGATGGTCGGCGACGTCGTCGGCCGGGCGCTCGTCTGGCTCTCGCTTCCGCTCTACTGTTCCCGAACCTCGAACCGGGCGGCCAGGTCATCGCCGCCTCGATCGCTGCGGGCCTCGGCATTGCCGGGCTCGGCCTGGTCGTTCACCCGCGCTCGGCGATCGGCTGGATGTCTGCGTTCACCGCGGGCCTGTGCGGAGCCTTGCTCATTGGCCGGGACACCATTCCTTTCCAGCACATGGTCTCGATCCTCTTCACGCTCGGCGTCTCGATCTTCGGCGTTCTCAACGTCGCACGCTGGGCCTTCGAGCAGCTCAAGACCAACGCCAACTTCAGCGCCCAAAGCGAGAGCGCCAGCCTGTTGCTGCAGGAATATGAGCAACGCGGCGTGGGCTGGCTGTGGCAGGTCGATGCCGAAAACCGGGTCACCTACATCAGCTCGCGCATGACCGCTTTGCTCGGCCGCCCCGCGAGCCAGCTGCTCGGCCACTCGATGCCCTCGCTCCTCGGCGGCAATGCCGAACTCGGCCGGAAGCTGCTCGAAAAACAGCCGTTCAACACGCTCGACATGGAGCTTCAGACCGCCCGCGGGCCACGCTGGATCTCGATCGCGGGCGATCCGATCATCGATACCGCCGGCCGCTTCGAGGGCTTCCGCGGCGTCGGCACCGACATCACCGAAATGCGTCAGACGCAGGAGCGGCTCACGCACCTCGCCAACATGGACGTCCTGTCGGGCCTTCCGAACCGCGGCCGCGTGCGCCAGCTGCTCGGCGATTGCCTGCGCACCGCGACCGCGTCCAACGTGCCGTGCGCGATCCTCTTCCTCGACCTCGACGGCTTCAAACCGGTCAACGACACCTTCGGCCACCCGAAGGGCGATGCCGTTCTTCGCGCCGTGGCCAAGCGCCTGGTCGACGAGGTCAGCGCCGACGGCCATGTCGGACGCATGGGCGGCGACGAGTTCGCCATCGTCATTACCGACGCGCAGAGCCGCAAGAAGGTCGAGCAGATGGCCGACCGGATCATCGTGGCGATCAAAGAACCCTACATGATCGACCAGACCGAGATCCGCATCGGCGTGTCGATCGGCGCGGCCTTCGGACCCATCGACGGCGCGACCGTCGACGATCTCATCCTCAAGGCCGACCTCGCGCTCTACCAGGCGAAGGATGCCGGCCGCGGCGTTGCCCGCTACTTCTCGTCCGAGCTGCAGTCGGAGCAGGACGACCGAGTCCGCCTCGAAACGGACTTGCGCCAGGCGATCACCGCCAAGCAGTTCCATCTCGTCTTCCAGCCTTTGGTCAGCGCGAAGAGCCAGAAGCTGACCGGCTTCGAGGCGCTCATCCGCTGGAATCATCCGCAGCGCGGCTTCGTGCCGCCCAACGTCTTCATCCCGGTTGCGGAGGAAGCGGGCCTGATGGCGCAGATCGGCGAATGGGTCATCGAAGAGGCCTGCCGCGCCGCCGCGACCTGGCCGGAGCCCATCACCGTCGCGCTCAACATCAGCCCGAAGCAGATCCTTCAGCCGGCGCTTCCGAACATCGTGAGCGAGGCGCTTGCCCGCTTCAAGATCCCGGGCAACCGCCTGGAGCTGGAAGTCACCGAAGGCGTGTTCCTCGGCGACAACGGCCAGACCGTCGACGTTCTCGGCCGCCTGCGCGCGCTCGGCGTCGGCATCGCGCTCGACGATTTCGGCACCGGCTACTCGTCGATCGGCTATCTGAACAAGGCGATTTTCCACAAGTTGAAGATCGACGGCAGCTTCGTTCGCGAGGCGGGCTCGCGGCCGGAGAATGTCGCGATCATCAAGTCGATCGTGCAGCTCGCCAAGAGCTTCCGCATGTCGGTCACCGCCGAGGGCGTCGAGACCTCCGAGGACTTCGAGCGCATGCGCGAGCTCGGCTGCGACACCATCCAGGGCTATCTGTTCGGCAAGCCCCTATCCTACGACCGCGCCAACCAGATGGTGCTCGGCCTCAGCGCCAAGCGCATGGCCGGCTGAGCAACGATCAGTAGCGCGCCAGGATGAACTCCCGCGCGCGGCCATATTCGTAAGGCGTGACCCGGCCATCGCCGTCGCCGTCCGCTATTTCCTTGAACTTCACCGCCGCAGGCTGGGCCTCATCGACGGAAATGACGCCGTCACCATTGGCGTCGAACGTGCGCTTCGCCCATTGATTGAGCACCCAGTCCCGCTCGAACAACTCCACCGCACGCGGGTTGAAAGCTGCGCTCGCGGCGGAGGGAAGTGCCTCCTGGGCGGCCAACAGCAACAGGAACGAGGCGACCATGACGATAGAACGCACGCCGCGTCTTCCAGTGCCGCCGGGAGCGAACGCGTGTCGGCCGACGTCTAGGTCCGCAGCAGCGCCGTCCTGACCGCCTTCGACAATGCTTCTGCACGGAACGGCTTGGTCAGAAGCGGCGCATTGGGCGCGATGCGGCGGATCGAGTCGGTCTCGCTGTATCCGGACACGAACAGGATCGCCTGCTCAGGATGGGTCGACAGGATTCGGCTGGCGACGTCGGCGCCGGACAGCCCCGGCATGATGAAGTCGAGGACGACCAGGTCCGGCTTGCCAGCCGCGAAGGCGCTTAGCCCCGACTTGCCGTCCGGCGCGTCGGTCACGCGATAACCCTGCTCCGCGAGGGATTCGCTGATGAACGCGCGAACGTCGGGGTCGTCGTCGATGACCAATATGCGTTCGACCGCAGGTTCAAGGCTATCGCCTTCCTCTTCGGAATCGCCTGAGCCCAGATGCTCGCCGCGCTGGCCTGCAACCTTGAAGAACAGGCTGACCGTCGTGCCTTTTCCCGGCTCGCTGGCGATGCGGGCGACACCGCCCGATTGCCGCGCCATGCCATAGACCATGGATAACCCAAGACCCGTCCCCTTGCCGACTTCCTTCGTCGTGAAGAATGGCTCGAAAGCCCGATCGAGCACTTCGGCGGTCATACCGACGCCAGTGTCGCTGATGCACAGCTCGATATAGTCCCCGTCTTCCAGGTCAGGATCGCGCTTCACCTTCACCTTTCGGGTGACGAAGTGGAGCATGCCGCCGTTGGGCATGGCGTCGCGCGCATTGATCGCAAGGTTGAGCACCGCCACCTCGACCTGCGTCGGATCGGCGAGCACAGGGAGCATCTCCTCGTCGAGGTCGAACCTCTTCTCGATCCCCGGCCCCAGCACATTGCGCAGAAGCGGCCGCATGTTCTCGATGAGGGGGGTGATGTTGGTCGCCCGGACTTCCAGGCGCTGTACCCGGCTGAACGCCAGCAATTGGCCCGTCAGCCGTGCACCGCGCTCGGCCGCGGTCAGGGCATTCGTGGCATAGCGCCGCAATTTCTCGTCCTCGACGCGCTTGGCCAGCAGGTCGAGTCCGCCCACCACCACCGTCAGCAGATTGTTGAAGTCATGGGCGATGCCGCCGGTCAGCTGACCCAGCGCCTCCATCTTCTGGCTCTGGCGAAGCTGCTCCTGCGCTGCCTTGAGCTCCGTGATGTCGCGTGCCTCGAACAGCAGGTACATGATGGTTCCTTCGGGATCCTTCACCGGTTGCACCGATACGTCGAGGATCGCTGTCGGCAGTCCCTCGCGCTCCATCCGCACTTCCGTCGTGAAGATCTCGCCCTTCGCTGCCTTGGCGATGCCCTTCTTCATGACCGCTATGTGCTGCGGATAATTCTGCAGCGTGGGCGCATCCCAGAGCTTCTTCCCAATCGCGTCTTGCGGGTTCGGGTGCCGCCAGATTTCCCGCCGGTTGTTCACCGCCAGTACGGTCCCGTCGGGCTCGAGCAGGACCATGACTTCCAGCGCTGCTTCGAAGACCGCCCTGAATTGGGCCTCTCGGCGGGCCAGCTCGGCAGTGCGTTCGTCCACCTGCCGCTTGAGGTCGAGTTCGGCCTCCTTCGCTACGGTGATGTCGGTCGCCGCGCCGATGAAGCCGTTGAGCTCGCCGTCCGGGCCGAAGCGGGGCGAGCTGCTGCTCTTCAGCCAGCGATACTGGCCGTCGCCGCGCATGTAGCGCCCTTCGAGCGTGAATGTTTCGCGCCGCGCCTCGCCGGCGATCAACTCCTCGACAATCCGGTCGACGTCGTCGGGATGGATGCGACCCCGCCAGTCGAGCTTGCATGCCTCCGCCCGAGTACCGCCGACGAAATCGACGTAGGCTTCGTTGACAAAATCGCGCTTGCGGTCGAGCCGGGTGACCCACATCAGCACCGGGGCCTGGTCGGCGACGCGGCGGAAGCGCTCCTCGCTTTCGCGCAAGGCGCGCTCCGCCGTCCGCTGCTCGGTCACGTCCTGGACCATGATCAAGAGGCCGCGCACTCCGCCCGAACCATCGGCCCAGGGCACATAGTTCGTTTGAATCGCCATCGAGCCGCGCGAAGGATGGTTGAAGTCCGACGCGAAGAACTGCCGTTCGCCTTGCAGCGCCTTGGCGATCAAAGGTTCGCGCACCGAATACGCCTGATCGCCGATCAGCTCGCGTACCGTCAGCCCGAGGATCGACGAACGCGACCGCTCGAACCATTCGGCAAGCGGCTTGTTGACAAACCGGAGCCTGTGGTCGGCGTCCATGTAGGCAATCATCACCGGCAGCATGTCGGCAACCGCAAGGATGCTGGAAAAGTCGAAACCGCCCTCCGGCGTCGTCGGCAGATCGCGCATCGCGGCCATCTCAGGGGATGCGCTTGCCCCCGCGCGCTCACTGCCTCGCCGACCCGACGCCTCGCCTCTACTCATGACGCGAACATGCTAGTGAATTCCCCCTTCGAGTCACGCGCCATGCACGCGCGCGATCCGAAAGCCATTAACCGATGGCGGACGCCGCTGTTCCGACGCCGTCCCGCGATGAAAGATGTAAAGCATCGTTAACGGGAGTAGGAATCGCCGTGCGCTCGCGCTAGTCAGCGGGCGAGGCCGTCGGGTCGCGGATCGTAAAGGAACGCCTGCGCCTGCGGTCTCGCCCTTGGTACTTTCGCCCCCCAAGGGTTGCCAAGGGTGGGGGCGGTTCGGGCTTCCCACTTGGTCCCGGGCCGTCCCCGAATCTAGCGGGGCACGGAATCCGTTGGACCTTATCGAAAGTTAAGGGGGCCGCTCAGCCTTTCGCCGGACCGTCCTTGTTGAGCAGCTTCGTCAGGTCCGAGCGGATGATCCGCCCGGAAAGATGCGCGTCCACGCTCGAATAGCCTTCGCGCTTCAATGCCGCCCGAACCTCGTCGATGTTCAGGCAGGTCGGTGCCAGCTCATAGGCTCGCTCGATCGTTCCTTTTTCCATGCCCCCGTCTAGCACGCCTGTTCTTGACCCGAAATGAATTCGCTAGCGCGCCCCCGCAGGCTCCCCCTCTTCCGAGCGCTGCTCGTACTGGCTGGCGAGCTCGAGGTGCGCCTGCTGCGCCTTCGGATGCCTCGCCTCGACCGCCGCCTGCCGCTCCTGGGCGGCCCTGCGCAGAAGGTATGAACGATCCGTCATCGTCGTCCCCGATGTTTTGCCCGACTCGGACCATACAGCAACAGTGGCGAGCCGGAAACGCCCGCCACGCTTCCCGCGATTCCCCCCTTTCCTATTTGGATTTCCTTTGCTCCACGCTCGCCGATGAGCATCCCAGTCATCTGCGACCGCTGTCGCACCACGGGAAGCGCCGGCGACGGCGACTTCTCCCACCTCGGCGACCTTCTCGAGTTCGAGCCCGTCGCCGTCCGCCCCCGCGCCAACGGCTGGGATCCGGCCGCCCAGCGCGCCTTCATCGCCTTGCTTGCGACGACCGGCTCGAAGCGCAGCTCGGCCCTTGCGATCGGCCGCAACGTCCACGGCTTCGAGCAGCTCCTGAAGCGCCCCGACGGCGCCGGCCTGAAGCTCGCCTTCGAGCGCGCCATGGCCATCTACCAGCAGAACGGCGCCATGAAGATCGCCACCGGAGTCGCCGACGCCGCCGCCCGCAACGCCCAGATGACCCCGCCCTCGCGCCTCCGCGGCCACGAGCCCGAGCCGGAGCCTGACATCGGCGAGGACCACCAGCTGGAGCTGATCCAGGCCATCGGCCAGAAGTTCATGCGCAAGGTCGCCGCCGAGCGCCGGGCCCGCCTCGCCGGGGAGATCGTCGCCGCCGACTTCTATTTGCGCCAGGTCACCATCCTCGAGACCATGTTCGACCTCACCGCGAGCCGCTTCGGCTGGGACACGCACGAGGTGCTTCGCGATCTCCGCCGCGGCGGGCTCGACATGCAGCAGATCGTCGCCACGCCCTTCACCGACTGGCTCGACCGGTCGCGGCGGCTGTGGTGGATGCAGGAAGGCGAGCCCGAGCGCCCGTCCTACCCGGACACCCGCTTCCTCGAAAAGCGCCACACGCCGGACGGCGAGGTCAGCGTCTACACCGACCAGGACGCCACCGGAGCCCTGACCACCCCCGCGCGCGGCTTCACGAAGGAGCAGTGGGCCCAGATGAAGCACGACGACCAGCGCGCCGCCCGCCAGCGGCAGTTCGACGAGGACGCACACGCTCAAATGGAGTGGGAAGCGAAAGCGCGGGCAGAGTGGCAGGACGGCCAGCAACCCAATTCCTCCCCGAGCTCGCTCGGGGAGGGGGACCATGCCTGTCCTGAGCGAAGCCGCAGGCGTAGTCGAAGGGCGCAGCATGGTGGAGGGGCCGCCTAGATGCCCCGCGACCGAAACCCCAAACCCTCCACCCGAGACCCCCTCGACCGCCACCCGCAGCCGCTAGCCGGAGCAGGCGATCAGCGGCCCCAGCATTTTCAGGATGAGGATGAAGCGGACGCGTTCAGCCGGTGGCTGGCGCATGTGGAGGCTGGGCGGGTTGGGTAGACCAAAGAATTAGCGTGATTTGACCTGTCTGTTCTACACTGTAGCCTGCGGCGGCTCGGATAAGGGGGTCGCGTGCTTGATCAGCCGGATGAAGGTCAAAGTTCAACAAGCAAAACGCACGATTTAACGTATATTGTCGATGAACCTGCGGCCGAGGATCACTTCGGCGCTCACAGCAGCATAGCTGAGGCCATCGTTTCGACGATAGAGAAGCAACAAAAGATTAGACTGGTTGGGCTCCTTGGGCGATGGGGGACAGGGAAGTCGACGATCATCAGTCAGCTCGCAACAATCATCGAGGCTAGGTACAAGCAAAAGTATATTCTTTTTGCTTACGACGCATGGGCGCACCAAGGCGATCCAGCTCGCAGGTCCATCCTTGAGGAATTGATAGCTTGGCTAGTAAACGCGAAGTCGACCCTAGAAGCAGAGTGGCATGAGACTCTACTCGAGATATCTGGCTCTACTGAAAGCGCCTCTACTACGACTAAGACTCATCTCAGCGGTTGGGGAAAGCTCATATTCATTGAGCTCCTCTTGTTACCAATACTTGCTTCTATTGTTGATGGAGATACGCTGCGGGATGCGTTCAAGGAAACGCCAGATGACTTAGCGCTTTTTCTTATTAGAGTGACTGCTGTTTATCTGGTCATTATATTTGGAACCATATTTGCAGCTTACGCTAGCACTAAGAATTATAGGGCACTCGTCGATCCAGGTTTCAGCATACCAAATCGCCTGCGGCGCTTTGCGAGTTCGGGCGATGACATACTCTCGCTCATGTTGACCCGGCAGTTCCCCGGCAGTTCCTCTACTACATTGCGAAAATCTCAGCCTACGGCCATTGAATTTCGGAGATACCTCCGGCGTATCGTTGAAAGCCAGCGACCGCGTCGCCTTATTTTCGTGATCGACAATCTCGACAGGATCGATCCGACAGAAGCCCTCAATGTTTGGTCCATAATGGTCGGCATGGTTGCGGATGAATCCCACCGCATTGATCCAGAGATTGAGCCAATCGTATTGCTGCCCTTTGACCAGACGGCTCTTGAAAATATTGCAAAGACCGGAAGCGACGAACCAACACCGGCAGCCGAACTAATAGAGAAGAGTTTTGACGTCACCTTCGAGGTGCCTCCGCCTGTCCTCTCCGATTGGAGATTGTACTTCTCCGAGCAATATAAAAGGTGCGGTCTTCACGGCGCTAATAATGGCTCGACTTTCGAAGAATATTGGACCGTAAGAGGCTTCGAGAAATTTCTTGGAAGTTCGCGAGTCACTCCCAGAAAGATAAACAAGTTTCTAAACCGGATAATCAGTTTGTCTCAGCAGCAAATTGAGCTGTTCAGCCCTTCAATCTTAGCCTTCTACATAGCTAATGAGTCGGCGATACAGGCGAATTGCTTAGCCTTCTTGAGCAACGCAAAGCCGGGATTCGATGAGAGCCGCTCCTGGCAGTTGAAGGTCGCCGCAATAGCATTCGGCACGACTGAGGCAGAGGCCGCACAGGTACTTCTACGAGATAGGCTCTCGTCAGCTTTGCGGGAGCGCAATCAACAAGAGTTTGATCAATTGACCCATGTAAGCGGCTCAAGAGACGTTCTGAGGAATCTCGTCGAGGACCCGCCAAGGAATCCAAGTGCAACTATCGACGCCAAACCTCTGACTGCGTTGGCGGCATTCGCGTTCCAAAGCGAGGAGAACTTTGATGATCAGGTGTTTTGGCTCCGTCTCTTTTCGGCTTGGAAGAGTGCTGACTTTGGCGACGATCCAGATCCGCTAACACCCGACGCAATTCGTGCCTTCATCACGATCCTTCCCGATGTCGCAGTCGCGAATACGGAGAGCGTGACTGCGCGACTTGTCAGCGAGATCGACAATGTGAGCGATCCTGAGAAATTGAAGCAACTGGCTAGTCGGCAACGATCTAGCGCAGATGGACCGTCCAAGCGGATCAGAATTCACCGTGGAGATCGGCGAGACGTAGGGACCCGACCTTCGCATCCTTGGTAGCTCTCAAAGTTCCAGTGGCTTCGCAAAAGCGGTTGCTCGGAAGCCAGTTTCAAGGACGCTGCAGTAATTCTGGCCACTCTCTCAGGAACCTTGGCCGTCCTCTCACCTAGCCAGTTCGAGCTAATCGCGTATCGAGCGGCTGATGCGCAATCCTGAACGGAAGTGAGAAAACTTCTTTTTTTACGAGGTGGCGACGGGGATTTAGGCGATATTCGCAGCAACGGAACCTAATCACAAAACGATCACGCATGCATTTATCATCCTCGCTGCCCGCGAGGCTGACAAATTCGTTGACCGATCGGTTATCGAAGAGCTAGAGAAAGCCTCACTTCTCGAGCGCTGCCACTGAGAGAGCTATTACTGATGAAGACCACTCCGCCGTTAGCGCCGATTACCGCGTTGTGAATTTTTACGTCGGGTACGATGCCTGCAGCGTCCGAGATATCAGATTTGGAAGACATGGCTAGAGGAAGCAGAAAATCCGGGCGGTTGATCGGTTCTCTCAAGCGAATCAACAGGGGTTCATATCTAACTATCTTCCACGATTTGGAATTCGCAAAGCATGATGTTGATGTCCTTCTGCAGCCGGTCATTACTCAGGCTATAAGGGATCAGGCTTTAGGCGCTCTTCGTCGACACAAGATGGCTCTTGAAAATCTTCGGAAAAGTGGCCGCTCTGAATGACCGCCGCCGAACTAGCGACGTACACTCAGTTGTTATCAAATTGTGGTGAGTTCAAACAGTCCGATTTTAGCTTCAATTACCAAGACTTCGGACTTATTTCAGGAAGGCCGACCCTAGCATTGCTCCATACTTGCTCGGTTAGCGAATGAAAAACTTCAAAAACTCGCGCTACGCTCGGATGCTTACAAAGGCCGACGCGATATGGCAGGCGTACGTCCGGTATAGCTGTTATCGGAAGCGATCTCACGTAAAGCAGAATTATTTGCTGCACTACGTTCTGTCATGAGTGGTTCCCTGGCGTCCGGATTCCTCACTAGCGGCCCGAGCGATGCAGTTGGTCCCGCTGCGAGCGAAGTAGCGCGAAGAGCCCTGATCAAATCAGTTGTTATATCGGCTGGCGTGGACGGAGAAACGGACGTGAACTGGTATTCGCCAGGATTCCGGAATTCCAGGTATACCTGTCGAGACCGAGCGTCGCAGCACGGATCTTGGGTCCGAATTTCACGAGTTTTTGTCGCAGTAGAGATGGCCGTCAATTCGTGGAACGGACGCCACCACTTCGGACAGATTGACGGTCCGTCCCGCGTAGCGGTGACGAAAACGTTGCGCAGAATGTTGAACAGTCGAAGCAGCCGGGCAACCGACTGGGCGAATTTCGTCCTTCTAAATTCTGAGTTTGGATCGCGACTGCAGGTTTGAGCCCCGATTATCCAATCGGAGCGCAGCGACAATGCTTCTTGAGCTAGATAATCCGCGGGCGAAGACCTCGCTAAACATCGTGACGTAGATCGGATCTGCAGTAGCTCATGAGAGCAAGCTACCGGAGGATGATTCCAGCCAGGTATACGTCTAAGCTCACATTGCCATACTCCCGCATCTTGGCTTTGCCCTTCTCGGCTTCTCGAAACAGCCATTAGCTCGCGCGCCGGCCGATCGTTTCGCATCTCTACGCGCTGCTCACGATTGCTCCGCAATCGCTCACCTGCGCTCGGTGCTTCACTTCCTATTCTTCCTCGCCGCATAACGCGCGTCGCGCGCAGCCTTCATCTCGGCGGCGGTGGGCGGGGCGGAGCGGGCCGCCTTTTCCGCAGCAGCAGCCGCTTTCGCTTCGGCTTCGGCCTTCTTCGCGGCGGCCTTCTCGGCCTTGGCGTCTTCCCGGCGCTGCGCGGCCGCGGCGCGCTCGGCGGCGGCAGCCTCGTCGACCGGCGGCCGTTCCTTATACTTCTGCAGCGCCTTCTGCTTCGCCTCGGCCGCCTGGCCGGCGCGGTCCTGGAATGAGCTATTGTACGTCATGTGTCTTTTGTCTCCTGAGGCGCCGCATAGGCGATCCACCGCCAGATGCGCACCCATTGATGTTCGATAACGCTGAAAAGCCTGCTCGGTCCCGGCATATTGCGCGAGAGACGCCAGTTCTGTTATAACGCCCGTATGAACACGCAGCTGAAGATCACGAAGATCGGCAACTCCGCCGGCGTCGTCCTCCCGCGCGACCTGCTGGCGCATCTGGATGCGTCGGTCGGCGAAACGCTCTCCGTCACCAAGACCCCGCGCGGCATTGAACTGTCGGTTCATGAAAGCGACTTCGAAACGCAGATGACTGCGGCCCGCGAGGTCATGGCGCGGCGCAAGCGCGCGCTTCGCGAACTCGCCAAATAGGGTCGAAACTTGGCCGATCAGAATTGGGTATGGGTCTCCATTGAGGTGGCCATGGCGGCACATGCCGAACAGATCGCCGAGCACGGCGGCGGTGAAGGTGTGCGGGACGCGCGACTGCTCGAAAGTGCGATGGCGCGTCCCCAGAACGTGGCCGCCTACGGCGAGGCCGACGCGGCGGCTCTGGCTTCGGCATATGCCTATGGGATCGCTCGCAACCACCCCTTCGTCGACGGCAACAAGAGGACGGCGGCGGTGGTCGCCGAAACGTTCCTCTTGCTCAACGGCTACGGCCTGACGGCCACCGATGCGGAACTGGTCGTCGCCTTCCTCGCGCTCGCCGCTGGCGAGCTGACGGAAGAGGAGACGACCGACTGGTTCAGGGAGCGGCTGGCGATCCTCGAAGCCTAGCCCTCGTCGCCCATGCGCAGGGCGGCGATGAACGCCTCCTGCGGGATCGACACATTGCCATATTCCCGCATCTTGGCTTTGCCCTTCTTCTGCTTGTCGAGCAGCTTGCGCTTGCGGGTCGCGTCGCCGCCGTAGCATTTGGCGGTGACGTCCTTGCGCATGGCGCTGATCGTCTCGCGGGCGATGACCTTGCCGCCGATCGCGGCCTGGATCGGGATCTTGAACAGGTGGCGCGGGATCAGCTCCTTCAGCCGCTCGCACATGCCGCGGCCGCGCTGCTCGGCGGTGCCGCGGTGGGTGATCATGCTCAGCGCGTCGACCGGCTCCTCGTTGACCAGGATGCTCATCTTGACGAGGTCGCCCTCGCGGTGGCCGATCTGCTCGTAATCGAAGCTGGCATAGCCGCGGCTGATCGACTTCAGCCGGTCGTAGAAGTCGAACACCACTTCGTTCAGCGGAAGCTCGTAGTTGATCTGGGCGCGCTGGTGGGCGCCGCTGCCGACATAGGTCAGGCCCTTCTGGATGCCGCGGCGGTCCTGGCACAACTTGAGGATCGACGCCGAGATATTCGTCGGGCGTGTAGATGGTCGCCTCGATCCACGGCTCCTCGATGCTCTCGATCCGGTTGGGGTCGGGCATGTCGGCCGGATTGTGCAGCTCGATCGTCTGCGCCGGCCTCGTTCTTCGAATGGGTGAGGTGCATCTTGTAGACCACGCTGGGCGCGGTGGTGATGAGGTCGAGGTCATATTCGCGGGTCAGCCGCTCCTGGATGATCTCCAGGTGCAGCAGGCCGAGGAAGCCGCAGCGGAAGCCGAAGCCGAGCGCCGCGCTGCTTTCGGTCTCGAAGCTGAACGACGCGTCGTTGAGGCGCAATTTGTAGAGGCTGTCGCGGAGCTTCTCGAAGTCCGCGGCGTCGACCGGGAACAGGCCGCAGAAGACGACCGGCTGGACTTCCTTGAAGCCCGGCAGCGCCTCCGCGGTGGGGCGCTTGGCGTCGGTGATCGTGTCGCCGACGCGGGTTTCCGCGACTTCCTTGATCTGCGCGGTGATGAAGCCGATCTCGCCCGCGCGCAAGCTCGGGCAGTTGCTCGATCTTGGGGCGCATGCAGCCGACGCGGTCGACCAGGTGCGTCGTGCCGGCGGCCATGAACTTGACCTGCTGGCCCTTCTTCAGGACGCCGTCGATGACGCGGACCAGGATGACGACGCCGAGGTACGGGTCGTACCAGCTGTCGACGAGCATCGCCTTCAGCGGCGCGTCGCGGTCGCCCTTGGGCGGCGGGATCCGGTCGATGATCGCGTCGAGCACCTCGTCGATGCCGATGCCGGTCTTGGCGGAGGCGAGGACGGCCTCGGACGCGTCGAGGCCGATGATCTCCTCGATCTCCTGCTTGCACGCCCTCCGGGTCGGCGGCGGGCAGGTCGATCTTGTTGATGACCGGCACGATCTCGTGGTCGTGCTCGATGCACTGGTAGACGTTGGCCAGGGTCTGCGCTTCGACGCCCTGCGCCGCGTCGACGACCAGCAGCGCGCCTTCGCACGCGGACGAGGCTGCGGCTGACTTCATAGGCGAAGTCGACGTGCCCGGGCGTGTCCATCAGGTTGAGCTCATAGCCCTTCCATTCGAGGCGCACGGTCTGCGCCTTGATGGTGATCCCGCGCTCCTTCTCGATCTCCATATTGTCGAGAACCTGGTGCTGGTCCGCCATCTCGCGGTCGGTCATGCCCCCCGTCCGCTGGATCAACCGATCGGCAAGCGTGCTCTTCCCATGATCGATATGGGCAATAATCGAAAAATTTCGGATCTTGCTAAGCTCTGCCATTTACGGGGCGCGCTAGCAGGGGATTGAAGGAAGCGCGAGGCCGTTGGATAATCGCCGCGTCGAAGGGGGAACATCGATGAAGCGAATCAGCATCTTGGCTACGAGTGTATGCGCGGCCGCGTGTGGTGCGGCGGTTTTTGCGGCGACGCCGGCGGCCCCTCCGCCGATCGCGAGCTACTGGATGGACGCGGCGACGACGAGCGGGTTCGGCGCCGGCATGATGGGCGGAGGCGCCCGGCCCAACATGTCGCAGATGATGAACATGATGTCGGGCAACGCGCCGTCCGTGGCGCACACGCTCGAGCTCCGGCTGGCGTCGAAGACGAAGGCGCCCGCGGCACCAACGGCCAACCACCTGATTCCGGCGAACCTGCAGATGGGTCCGAGCCTGCCGCTGGTCACGCCTCCCGCGCCGAAGCCCGTGAAGGAAACCTATGGAATGCCGCCTGGCTACGAGAAACCGAAGGGGCGGATGCTGATCTACTGGGGCTGCGGCGAGCATGCGAGTGCGGGCCAGCCGACGGTCATCGATTTCGCCAAGCTCGCGGCCGGCCAGGTACCGCCCGGCATGGCGGCGATGGCCAACGTCGCCCGTATGGCCGCCGTGCCGCGGACCGCCCCTGGATTCGGGGAATGGCCCAACACAAAGGACAGCCGGCCTGTCCCGGCGACCGGCTCGCTTGTCGGCGCGCACAAGATCGAAGGCAATTACTCGCCGCCAATCGGCTTCACCCTGGCGCAGGACTTCATGCCGTCGCTGAATCTTCGCGAGGCCGGAGCTCTGCCGTCGGGCGCCACGCGCCTCGCCTGGACTCAGGCGCCGGCGGCTACCGGATATGCGCTGGCGATGTTCGGCGGGGCGCAGAACGGAGACGTCATCGTCTGGACGTCGGCGAAGAGCGCGGCGATGACGCCCGCGATGGACTATCTGCCGCCCAGCGAAGTGAAGAAGCTGGTCGCCAGCGGTCACGTCCTTGCCCCGTCCACGAGCGAATGCGTCCTTCCGGCGGAGGTCGCCAAGGTTTCTCCGTCGGGTATGATCATGGCGATCGGCTACGGACCCGAAGCGCATTTCGCGGAGGCGCCCAAGGCTCCCAAATGGGTCGCAAAGGCACGGTTCAAGACGACCGCATCGCTGATGCTCGGCATGCCGCAGATGGGTGCTGCGCCGGGTGCGGCCCCAGGTCAGCAACAGCAGCCTAAAAAGAAGAAGCGTTTCGGCATCGGTGACGTGCTGAAAGGCGTGGTCCCAGTTCCGGGGCAGTAAGCGCATCCCGCCACCGTTTGTCGATGGTGAAAGCGCCATTCGTCGAAGCGCCTTGCGCTGATGGACGCGACCCCTACAGCGTCCCGCTGAATCGAGGAGAGTCCAACATTCTCATGAACCACAAGAATCGTCTTGCGCTGCTGCTTGCTAGCGCGTCCTTGCTCGCCGCCTGCGCGACCACTCCGCCCGCCGTAGTTGCGCCGCCGCCGGCAGCGGCCGAAGCCGCGCCGCCTGCTCCCGCAGAGCCCGCGCCAGTCCCGGCCCTGATCGAGCAGGTCGCGATCCCGCACCAGGAATTCCAGCTTGCGAATGGCCTGACGGTACTCGTCCACACCGACCGCAAGGCACCGGTCGTCGGCGTCGCCATGTGGTACAATGTGGGCTCCAAGGACGAGCCGAAGGGCAAGACCGGCTTCGCCCATCTGTTCGAGCACCTGATGTTCAACGGGTCGGAGAATCTGCCCGGCGACTTCTTCGAATATCTGCAGCAGATCGGCGCTACCGACTACAACGGCACGACCGACTTCGACCGTACGAATTACTTCCAGACTGTCCCGACGGGCGCGCTCGAACGGGCCCTGTTCATGGAATCCGACCGCATGGGCTACCTGCTCGGAGCAGTCACCCAAGGGAAGCTCGATAATCAGCGCGGGGTCGTCCAGAACGAGAAGCGCCAAGGCGACAACCAGCCGGGCGGCCTAGTCTTCTACGAAATCCTCGAGAATCTCTTCCCCGAGGGCCATCCGTACCGTCACTCACCGATCGGATCGATGGCGGACCTCGACGCGGCCAGCCTGCAGGACGTCCGCAACTGGTTCACCAACAATTACGGCCCGAACAATGCGGTGCTCGTGCTGGCCGGCGACATCGACACCGCGACCGCAAGGCCGCTGGTCGAGAAATATTTCGGCGAGATTGCGCGCGGCCCGGTGAACACGCCGGCCGCGGCCGACGTGCCGGTGTTGACGGCACCCAGGTCGACCGTGATGAAGGACCGCGTCGCTGCGACCACGGTGTCTCGCTCCTGGCCGATGCCGGGCCTCCTCGATCGCCAGCTCGTCGCGCTCGACCTCGGCGGCTCGGTGCTCGGCGGCCTCGCCAGCTCGCGCCTCGACAAGATCCTGGTGCGCGACGAGAAGACCGCAGTCAGCGTCAGCGCCGGCCTTTACGCGATGCAGCGCGTCGGCATTTTCTTCGCTCAGGCGACGGTGAAGCCGGGCGTCGATCCGGCGCTCGTCGAGAAGCGCCTGGATGAGATCATTCAGCAATATATCGCCGAAGGCCCGACGGCCGATGAGCTCGCCCGCGCCGCGACTCGCGAAGTCGCCGGCCGGTTGCGCGGCCTGGAGCAGGTCGGCGGCTTCGGCGGCAAGGCGGTGACCCTGGCGCAAGGTGAAGTGATCGCCGGAGACAGCGAATTCTATCGCAAGACGCTTGCCAATTACGCGACGGTTACGCCCGCCGAAGTGAAGGCCGCGATGGCGGAATGGCTGACGAAGCCGGCCTTCAACCTGCGCCTCGAGCCCGGCGATCGCCCGGACTATGTTGAAGCCAAGGCCGTCGCCGCCAAGCCGAAGAAGGGCAGCGACCAGATCACGGTCTCGAAGAAGCGCGAAGCTCCGCCACTGGCTTCGATGCAGGCGCTGGACTTCCCCGACGTCCAGCACGTCACTTTGTCGAACGGTGTGCAACTGCACTACGCGCAGCGGAACGCGGTGCCGATCACGCAGATGGCGATGCAGTTCAACGCCGGTTACGCGGCCGACGCGCCGAACGCCCGCGGCCTGCAGAGCATGACCCTGAGCCTGCTCGACGAAGGCACGGCGACCAGGTCTTCGCAGCAGATCGCGGAAGAGCAGGAGCGGCTCGGCGTGGAGATCAGCGCCAGCGGCACGTCCGACCGCAGCACGGTCAGCATGTCGGCGCTGAGCGCAAACCTCGGCCCGTCGCTCGACCTGCTGGCGGACATCGTCCGCAACCCGGCCTTCGCTCCGGCCGAGCTTGAGCGGGTCCGGACTCAGACGCTGACGGCGATCCAGCAGCAGCTTAAGGATCCGAACGCCATGGCGTCGCGGGCGCTTCCGGTGCTGCTGTACGGCGAGAACCATCCCTACGGATCAACCGGCGTCGGCGATCTGACGTCGGTCGCCAAGTTCACGCGCGAAGACCTGCTGGCCTTCCAGCAGACCTGGCTGCGCCCGGACAACCTCGAGATCTTCGTCGTCTCCGATCGTCCGCTCGCGGAGGTTCAGGCCGAGCTCGATCGGCGCTTCGGGCGGTGGCAAGCGCCGAGTGTGCCGCTCGGCCAGAAGCAGTTCTCCGACGTTCCGGCGCGCCCGGCGAGCCCGCGCATCGTTCTGATCGACCGGCCGCAGTCGCCGCAGTCGATCATCATCGGCGGGCAGATCACACCAGTCGATCCGCGCGGCGACCTGACGGCGCTGAGCAGCGCCAACGACGTTATCGGCGGCAACTTCCTCTCTCGCATCAACATGGACCTGCGCGAGACGAAGGGCTGGTCCTATGGCGTGAACGGCAGGCTGGCGATCAACGAGCGTGTCGTACCCTACATCGTCAGCGCCCCGGTCCAGGCCGACCGCACCGGCGATTCCATCACCGCGCTGGCGACCAACTATCGCGACTTCCTGACGGCGAAGGGCACGACCGACGATGAGCTGAAGCGGATCATCGCCAACAACATCCAGCAGCTTCCGGGCCGGTTCGAGACCTCATCGGCCGTGCTCCAGGGAATGATCACCAACGACCTGCTCGGGCGTCCCGACAATTATTACGAGACGCTCGCGCCGCTGTACCGAGCTCAGACCCCAGCATCCCTCGACCAGGCGTTCCGCGGAGCCGTCGCGCCCGAAGGCTTCGTCTGGGTGGTCGTCGGCGACGCTGCCAAGATCCGTCCGCAGCTCGAAAAGCTGAAGATGCCGATCGAGGTGATCCAGCCCCGGTAGCCCGAAGTCACAGGCATAGCGAAACGGTCGCTCCAGCGGCCGTTTGCTATGCGGGGGCGTCGTAAAGCCGTCAGAGAGCGGCGATCGCTCGTACTGTTCGAGCGACATCCGGCTCCGTGGTCAGCAGGCTCGGCGCGACGCGAGCCAGGTTGGGCTCGTAGAAGCCTGGCGTGACGCTCGCGATGATCCGTTGATCGTGCAATTTGCTTACAACTTGCTGGGGCGTGAGACCGGCAACCTCGAATGCAATGATTCCGGCGGAGAGTTCCGAACTGATCGGCGTGTGCATCCGGACCTTGGGCATCTTGGCCATCTCGGCCTTCGCCAGACTGTTGAGGTCGTGAACGCGCTGGGCGACGCGGCTTTTCCCAATGCCTGCGTGGAACTTGAAGGCTTCGGCGACGGCCCAGCGATGTTCGAAGCTGTGGAAGCCACCCGGCGTGTGCCAAGCGCCGGCCGGCATCTGCTCGACCGGTCCGTCTCGCCACATTGGGTCAAAAGTCGGGATGGTGGCCCGAACAAACGGCCAAGCGTCCGTGCGGCCCCACACCAGACCCGTGCCGCGCGGTCCGGTCAGCCACTTGTGCGTGCCCGCGATGAAGAAGTCTGCGCCGAGTGCGGGGATCGCAACGTCTTCGATGCCGAAGCCGTGGACTCCATCGACTGCCAGCAAAGTCCGCTCTTCCGCAGACTTGCCGCGATTGTGCGCCCGAACGACTTCCGCGACCTGGCTGACGGGCATCTTCACGCCTGTGCCGGAGTGCACCCAGGTCATGGCGACCAGCCGCGTGTTGTCGCGGAGGTTACGGCGGACGTTGTTCACCACCTCGTCGACGCTCACCTTGGCCGGATCGGCGTAGAAGGCCGCCTGGCGAACCGAGGCTCCGGCGCGCTCTGCGCCTTCCTGCGCTGCGAGCCTGGTCACGATATGATCGCGCGTGTCGGTCAGGATTTCCTGGCCCGGCTTCAGCTTCATTCCCGAATAGAGCAAGCCGAGCCCCATGGTCGTGCTGTCCGTGAACGCCAGCTCGTCCGCGTCGACCTGCATGTATTGCGAAGCCTGCTCACGGATTGCCCGCTCCAAGGGTCCGACGTTCTCTTCGATATAGCTATGGGAATCTTGGTCGAGGCCGTGGCGGTGCCGCTCGATTGCGTCTCGAACGGGCTTGGGGTGCGAGGCAAGATAGAAGCTCGACATGTTGACGAAGCCGGGCTTGATGTCGAACTGCTGCTTGATTTCCTCCCAGGAACTGCTCGAGCTCGGCGATGCGGACGCGGCCTGGCTTCCGGCCTTGTGCGAATAGCCGAGCGTCAACGTCGCGGCACCCGTTACGGCCGCCGCGCCAATGAATTGCCTGCGATCCATTTCTGATTCCCCCTGAAGGATTCAATAGACTTTTTAGAGCTGGTTGACCACGGGCGCGGCACGAAACGAAGTGCCGAAATGCGGAATCCGGCCACAGCACTTAACAAGCTGAACCACCGCTAAAGAACGAGTTCAGCGCCGAGCCAATGAGCGTGGCGTACCTTTGGACAAGGAATTCAAAGGAAAGGCCCATGCTGAAATTTCTATGTGCAACGGCAGCAGCGATCGCCGCTACCGTAGCGGTCCCCTCGACCGCGTCCGCGCAATGGTATCCTCGCGGCTACGGGATCAGTCCGGAGCGCGCGGTTCATCGCTGCGCCAATTCGGTCGAGCGGAGGCTCAGTTACCGCCGGGACGCGCGAGTCCTGGACATCACCCAGGTGCGTCCGCACGGGTCGCATATCCGCGTGCGAGGCATTGCGGCCAGCGGAACGAGATACGGCTATGGACGCGCGTATCGTTCAAACGTCTGGTTCACCTGCGACGTCGATTCTCGCGGGCACGTGGGCAATCTGACGTTCAACCGCTAACCGATCGTCTGCGCTAGCCTGAGAGCTTCCGTCGAACAGGCTGGCGCAGCAACGTCTTTAGTCTCTCGGGCAGCGTTTTGCGGGGATCGCCGAGGTAGATTTCGTGGTGTCGGCCGGCGAAGTCGTAGCCTTCCGCCGGCATGATCTCGTCGTGCAGCTTCGCGAGCAGCGGACCTTCGTCGTCGTAGCTGCCGACGTGCAGGGCCTGCAGGCAGAGGCCTTCCTCCAGCGTCTCGAGCCGGAGGCTTTCGGACAGCGTGCCGAGCTTCTCGGCCGCTCTGCCTCGTCCGCGCTGGAACGACGCGTCGTCGACGAAGTCCGGCATCATGATCATCATCGTCCAGTCCCACTCGTCCTTGCGGCGGGCGGTGAAGCTTTCGGGATCGCGGGCCGACCATAGACCCTCCAGCGGCGGCACGACGAAGTCCCGGCCGTCCGCCTTGCAGAGGAACTTGATGGTGTAGGCGGTCGCGTAGAGGCTCTCGACCGCGCGCTTGTATGCCGGAGCGCTGTTCGGGTCGCCGTGGCCGTCGACCATCGAGTAGGAGACCGGCGGAACGTCGATCTGCACGAACCGGTTGGGCGGAGCGGAGAAAAGCGCCTTCCGCGCCTTCTTCAGGTCCAGCTTGTCCAATCGTCGCTCCAGAATGTGGCGGGCTTTGCCCTGCCAGTCATAGCTCAAGCCATGCAGGTGTCATGATGGAAACGGGTGGGGCCCACTACCCCGGGGGTGTCGCTTGCCAGAGGCGTGGACCCCATAAGCCCTGAACATTCGGTCAAACACTCGGGTGGGGCTCGCCCCCCGCGTCGCTCATCAGGTGACGAGCCCCATAGAGAAAACCCGCGCCATGGGAATTAACCGTGGCGCGGGTCTAATTTTGCCCGAGAGAAGGACTCAGGCGACTTGTGCTAGCTTGCTTCCGTCACGACGGCGGCGACGCATCGCGAACCCGGCGGCGCCGAAGCCCATGAGCATCATGCCCCAGGTGCCCGGCTCAGGAACGGCCGTGCCGCCCGTATCGAACCAGGTGATGTGGGACCAACCGACGTTGTTCGGGAATAGATCGCCCAAGTCGACCGATCCGCTGGTAATCCCGATCTCGTCATAAAAGAGTGCATATTCGTCCGACTGCTTGACGGAGAAGTAATGCAGGAACGGATCACCCTCGCCTTGGGTGTACGTAAACGAGAGAATGTCGCCCTCAATGGTGAGTTCGAACTCACTCCCATCGATCGTCGGGAACAGTCCACTGAACGACTCTTCCCATTCCTCACCATTATCGATTTTGTACACCGCTGGGGATCCAAGCGGATCCGTGACCGGCCCCTGCGCTGTGCCAGTCTGTGTTGCCCAGCAGTTCGGGAAACCTCCCTGCCCGCTGCAATCCGTACCTTCGAACGTTCCGAGGTACTCGATTTCGGCCAACGCCGGCGACGCAAGCATCAGTGCCGAAGCGGCAACGGCTGCCTTCAAAAGTGATTTCATAGCGAACTTCCCCTAGTTGAGAGCAGCGTACACACCAGGCCCGCGACTCGGATAACCATTAGTTAACACATTTTAACTATTGGACGAGGTTATCTAAAGTTAGCTGTTTCACATCGGGAATGACCGACATAATTGCCTGGACCCTTCGCCGGATCGTCTAGCAACATCTGCAGGGGCCGAGGTCCGTCATCCGCTAACGCCGATGGCGGGCCTCTTCCATTTCCGGCCGGCGTCAGAGCCGCATCATGCCCTTGCGCGGCGTGTGCGTTCCGAGCGTTTCCGCGGTGAGCGGCGCTCCCGCATCGAGCAGCGCCTGACGGCGGCCCTTGATGTCGACACTTCGCTGAATGTCCTCGAACGGAAGCGTCGAGGCGAAGGCGTCGTGCGCGAGAGCGCGGCGAACGAAAGAGGCAACGCGCGGCCAGCGATCCGCGTCGGGCTCGAAGCCGGCATAAGCGGCGTTGCGGAAGAAGGTCGCGATCGCGATGTCGGCGAGGCCGAAGTCGCCGAAGAGCCAGCCGGCTTCCGGAAGCACGCCTTCGAGATAGTCGAGCGCTGCCGGGGCATCTTCTTCGAGGGTCTTGGCGACGCGCTGCTCGTCGGTCGGCTCGCCCCAGACGAGCGGGCGGACGATCCGTTGGTAGAACAGGCCCCAGATGAAGATATCGCCGAGGCGGGTGTCGGCGAATTCCTCCAGCCAGCGCGCGCGGGCGCGGTCCTTCGGGTCGACGGGCAGCAGCGGCACGCCCGGATAAGCCTCGTCGAGATAGGCGCAGATGACCGAGGAATCGCTCGTGCAGAAGTCGCCGTCGATCAGCACCGGAATGCGCGACAAGGGGCTGAGGCGGCGAAACTCGTCGTTGCCGAAGAAGGGTGTGATCGGGTCGATTTCGTAGGCGAGGCCCTTGAGGTGCATGCAGGCGAGCACCTTGCGGACATAGGGGCTGACGAAGCTGCCGATGATCTTCATGGCCGCAGCTTCAGCCGGGTGACGTGGCCCATCTTGCGGCCGGGGCGCGCCTCGCCCTTGCCGTAGATGTGCACGTGGGCGTGTGGGTCGGCGAGCAGGCGCTCCCAGTCGTGGATCTCCTCGCCGATGAGATTGTCCATCGTGACCGACGATGCCGCGAGCTCGGTCGATCCCGGCGGCAAGTCGCAGATGGCGCGGATGTGCTGCTCGAACTGCGAGGTGAAGGCGCCTTCGATGGTCCAGTGGCCGCTGTTGTGCACGCGCGGAGCGATCTCGTTGACGACGGGTCCGTCAGGGCTTGCGAAAAATTCGACGGTCAGGACGCCGATATGGCCGAGGGCTTCGGCGATGCGGGCTGTGGCTTCGCGGGCCTCTTCGATTTGCGCCGCGATGACGGCTCGCGGCGGCACGGTCGATGTGCGAAGGATGCCCTCGCGATGGACGTTGTCGGCACTGTCCCAGAAGGTCGTTCGGCCGTCGGCCCAGCGGGCGACAATGACGGAGAATTCGGCGTCGAATTCGACGCCCGCTTCCGCGACCGCCGGCTCGCCGCCGATCGCGTCCCAAGCGGCGGCCGTCTCTGCAGTCGAGCGGATCCACGCCTGTCCCTTGCCCGTCGTAACCATAGCGGCGGGTCTTCAGCACGACTGGAACGCCAAGCTCCGCGACCGCGCGTTCGACATCGTCGAGGCTAGCGACCGATCGCCAGGGGCGACGCGGGCGCCGGTGCCCTCGATGAAGCTCTTCTCCTCGGCGCGGTCCTGGGCGACCGCCAGCGATTTCACGCCGGGGCGAAGGATGTCGCCGAGAACGGACAACGGCTCGACGGGGAGATTTTCGAACTCGTAAGTCGCGACGTCGACGTGGGCAACGAAGTCCTCGAGGGCGCCGCGATCGTCATATTTCGCGCGCGTGAACGCTGCCGCGACATCGGCGGCGGGCGGATGCTCGTGCGGATCGAAGATGTGGCACCTGTATCCGAGCTGAGCCGCCGCGACTGCGAGCATCCGGCCGAGCTGGCCGCCCCCGACAATGCCGATCGTCGAGCCTGGCGGAATGGTCATTCCGGCTGTTCGGCTACCGCTTGGGTCTGTTCTTCGCGGTACCGCTCCACGCGCGCGGAAAGCTGATCGTCGTTCGTCGCCAGGATCGAGGCGGCGAGCAGCGCCGGCGTTCACCGCCCCTGCCCGCCCGATCGCCAGCGTCCCGACGGGCACACCCGCGGGCATCTGCACGATCGACAGGAGGCTATCCATGCCCTTCAGCGCCTGGCTTTCCACCGGCACTCCGAGCACCGGCAGGCTGGTCATCGACGCCGCCATCCCCGGCAAGTGCGCCGCGCCGCCGGCGCCGGCGATGATCACCTTGAGGCCTCGCTCTTTCGCAGACTGGGCGTAATCGTACAGCCGCTTGGGCGTCCGGTGCGCGGAGACGATCTTGACCTCATGGTCGACGCCAAGCTTCTCGAGAGTCTCGGCGGCGTGGCGCATCGTCTCCCAATCGGAACTGCTGCCCATGATGATCCCGACGAGCGGCTGCCCCATGCTTCCCCGTTGTGTTTCGGCCACAGAAGCTGTGCCGTTTAGGAACAAGCCCCATGCCGTGCAACGCTTTGACGCAGCTTGAGTATTTTCCCCGTCACAGAATCAAGTTATGTATCGCTCAGCAAAGGGGAATTTCGGGCAACTATGGATGATGTGGTCATCGACGTGACCGATCCTGACACGCTGCTTGCCGAAGTCAGGCGCCTGAAGGCGGAGATAGCCCAGCTGCACGAGCGGGTGGAGCTGCTCGATCGCCTTGCGTACCAGGACGTGCTGATCGATTTGCCCAATCGCCGCGGCTTCCTCCGCCAGCTCGAAGGCGCGATCGACCGGGTCAGTCGCTACGACGACCATGCCGCCATGCTCTTCGTCGACATCGACGGCCTGAAAATGATCAACGATACGTTCGGCCATCAGGCAGGGGATCATGCCCTCATTCAGGTTGCCGGAATGCTGTCGGAAGGCGTCCGCAAGAGCGACTGCGTGGCCCGACTGGGTGGCGACGAGTTCGGTATTTTGCTCGAACGGGCCGACGAGGAGAGCGCGCTGGAGACGGCGCAGCGACTCGAATCGATGATCGCCAGCTGCGAATTCTGCTTCCAGGGCACGTGCCTGCCGCTGAGCGTGGCCATCGGCATTTCGGTCATCGAACCGCACGACCTGCCCGAGGCGGTCATGGCCCGCGCCGATCTGGCGATGTACCGGGAGAAGGCGGCGGCCTAGGCCGCGCGCTCATTCAAATAGTAGCTGTCGCGGACGGTGAGGTCGTCGTTGAGTTCGTAGATCAACGGCTGCCCGGTCGGAATCTCGACTCCGACGATCTCGTCGTCGCCGATGTTCGACAAATGCTTGATGATCCCGCGGATGGAATTGCCGTGCGCGGCTACGAGAACCGTCTCGTTGCGCTTCAGCGCGGGAACGATCTCCGCCTCATAATAAGGTAGCGCGCGGGCAATCGTGTCCTTGAGGCTTTCGGTGTTCGGCACGGGGATGCCTTCGTAGCGGCGGTCGTGGCTTACATCGCAGGGGCTGTCTTCCGGCAGCGGCGGCGGCGGGATGTCGTAGGAACGGCGCCAGATCTTGACCTGCTCGGCCCCGACCTTGTCGATCATCTCCTGCTTGTTGAGGCCGGTCAGCCCACCGTAGTGGCGTTCATTGAGGTGCCAGTCCTTGGCGACGGGCAGCCAAAGGCTGTTTAGCTCATGCAGGACGAGGTGGAGCGTGCGGATCGCCCGCGTCAGCACGCTCGTGAAGCAGCGGTCGAACTCATAGCCGCGCTCCTTCAGGAGCACGCCGGCGGCGCGCGCTTCGGCGACGCCCTGGTCGGAAAGATCGACGTCCCACCAGCCGGTGAAGCGGTTCTCAAGGTTCCACTGCGACTGGCCGTGACGAAGCAGGACGAGTGTGGGCATCAGGCCTTTTCCTTCCTGGCTTTCTTGAGGTCGGGCAGGATGGCGTGCAGCGCGTCGAGGCATGCGAAACGCCAGATATTTCGACCGCTCCGGGCTCCAGCCGTATAGCGGGTCGGGCAAATCGAAATTGTCCTTGAACGGCATTTCGAGGGTCATCGAGACGCAGCCAAAACGCTCGGCGAGCTGGGTGGTCGACATGGACATGTTCGCCTGGCCCGGCGCGGCTACCTCATAGCCTTGGCTGGTCTGGAAGTCGGGCGAGATCCGCTCGAGATTCTCGGAAAACAGGTTGAACAGTTTGCTCTGCCGCTCGGTCAGCGACGGAATGCCCTCGAAGCCGGCAAGGAAGTTGGCGGGGATGGCCTCGTCGCCGTGTACGTCCATGGCGAAATCCACGCCCGTCTCGTCCATCGCATTGCGGACGCAGAGGACCTCGGGGCTCTTCTCGGCCGACGGCGCATGCCATTCGCGATTGAGGTTCACGCCTGCGGCATTGGTGCGCAGGTGACCGCGGCGCGACCCGTCGGGGTTCATGTTTGGAACGACGTGAAACGTGCATTCGTCGCGAAGCACGCGGGCGACCGGATCGTCCATGTCGGTAAGCTTCTCGAGCGCTCCTTCCATCCACCATTCGGCCATGCTCTCGCCGGGATGCTGGCGGGCGTAGAGCCAGACATTGAGGTCGCCCTCGCCGATGGTCAGGCAGTCGAGGTCCTGTCCGTCGAGCGACTTCCCCGAGCGATTGATAGTCGACGAAGGGCAGCGACGCGTAGGTCGCGATCAGGTCGTGGTGACGCTCCATCGAGTAAGGCGCGAAATAGGCGACCCAGACGCAATCGGTCTCCGGCGTGAAGCGGATGGTGAGGACGCCGTCGGCATAGCTCGTGTCGTCGACGCGCAGCCATTCCTCGCGATCGGTCGAAGCGACAGCTTTGTAGTCGGGCCAGCCCTTCGGATAGGCGGAGTCGCCGCAATTGGTGATGCGCAACTCGACCTCGCGGCCGGCACCGCCTGCCACGCGGAAGTAGAACCACTGGTAGAAATCGGACCCGTGATCCTTGACGATTTCCAGGTCGGCGCGGTCGCCGTCCTGCTTCACGACGCGGATATTGCCTGCGTCGAACGCGCTCGAAATCGTCAGTGCCATGGGACCTTCTTGGGAAATGCCGTGAACCGGCGCCGCTGATAGTGCGAGGGCGGAGATGAGGCAAACGGGGGCGAGAGGGTCGCGGCATCTGTAAAGGAAACTTTGCTTGATGCACACTTAACCAAGCATCTGAAGAAGCCGCTTACCCACCGCCAGCTAGATGATCGAGCGTGGACAAGGTGGAATTAACTACCGTCAACGGGCGAGCGGCAGGGCTTATAGTATGACAAGCGTAGCGCACGCCGCTCCTTTCGACGGGGTTGACCGGGAAAGTGATGGTGAATTGCTTCATCGTCTCCTCGGGGAGAATCTCGCGCTGCAATCGATCCTCTACGGTTTGTGCATGGGGCTTTCCCACATGAGCGAGCTGCATCGGGAAGCCGTCGTCCAGGCGATGGACTATGCGGCCCGGACACCGACCGCGCTGGAATTGAGCCGAAGCGGCCAGAAGTCGGAAGCGCAGGCTTTCAACGAGACGATCAGCCAATTGCGGCTCGCAGTGTTCGAACGATACCGATCCTTCTGATTGCGCTTCAAATTTTGAGGCTTTCCGCGACTTCGCCCGTCCGCTAGCGAACGGGCCGCATGTCCAAAGTTCCTGTGCTCGTAACCGGTGGGGCCGGCTATATCGGCAGCCACGCGGTCCTTGCCCTGCGCGATGCAGGCTGGGACGTTGCCGTCATCGACAATCTCTCGACGGGAACGCGTTACCTCGTTCCCGACGAGGTGACCTTCTACGAGGGCAATGTCGCCGACCGCGAGCTGGTCGACCGCATCTTCGCCGAACGGAACATCGGCGCGATCCTGCACTTCGCGGGCTCGATCGTCGTTCCGGAAAGCGTCGAGAAGCCGCTCGAATATTATCGCAACAACACCATTGCGAGCCACGCTTTGGTCTCGGCGGCGGTCGACGCCGGAGTGCAAGCACGTCGTCTTCTCCTCCACCGCGGCGGTCTACGGCGAGCCGGCGCGCGTGCCGGTCGACGAGACGGTCGAGAAGCTGCCGATCAATCCGTACGGAGCGTCGAAGCTGATGACCGAGCGCATGCTCGAGGATTCGGCTGCGGCCTATCCGATGAACTATGCGGCGCTGCGCTATTTCAACGTGTCCGGCGCGGATCCGCGACGGTCGCGTCCGGACAGGTCGGCAAGGGGTCGACGCACCTGATCAAGGTCGCGGTCGAGGCCGCGGTCGGGAAGCGCGACCATATCGACGTCTACGGCACCGATTATCCGACCGAGGATGGCAGTTGCGTGCGCGACTATATTCACGTCAGCGACCTCGTCGCCGCCCACGTGAAGGCGCTTGAACGGTTGATCGAGAAGCCGGACGAGAACTTGGTCCTGAACCTCGGCTACGGTCGCGGTCTGTCGGTGCTGGAAGTGCTGGACGCGCTCGATCGGCTCCTGCCCGAGCCGATCCGCCGCGAGATGAAGGGCCGCCGAGCGGGCGATCCGCCCTTGCTGATCTCGTCCAACGAGGCGCTGAAGGCGACGCTCGACTGGCAGGCCCGCTACGCCGACATCGACACGATCCTGACACATGCACTCGAATGGGAACGCAAGCTGCTGAGCCGGAACTGGGCATGAGATTGAGGTGGCTGCTGAGCCTCGTCGCAGCTGCTTTGCTCATCGGGGCCGCGCCCCCGAAACCGGTCGGTGACCATCATACCGCCGATCGCATTCGCGCCCACGTCGAATTCCTTTCGAGCGATCTTCTGGAGGGACGGGATACCGGATCGCGGGGGTACGATATTGCCGCCAATTATGTTGCTGCGGAATTCCGGAAGCTCGGGCTGACGCCGGGCGGACCGAACGGAAGCTGGTTCGTCCAGGTCCCGTTCCGCCGCGCGACCCTGGCCGGAACGCCGTCGATCCAGCTCACGATCAATGGCCGAAAGGTGCAGCTCGCGCCCGGAAAGGACGCCGCGATCCGGCCGAACGTCACGAGCAGGGAAGTGTCCGTGAACGCACCTTTGGTCTTCGTCGGCCACGGCGTTCGCGATGCCCGGCTCGGCATCGACGATTACGCCGGCCTCGACGTGCGCGGGAAGATCGCCGTTGCGCTGTCGGACCGCGTTCCCGGCGTTGCCAGCGACGTCGCCGCGCATTTGCGCTCGGTCCAGGCGTCTACGGCGGCGGAGCAGGGCGCGGTCGGGTTCATCGAGATCGATTCACCCTCGAACGCCGCCACGACGATGCAGCGCTTCGCCAGCCGCCCGGTCCTCGACTGGGTCGACTCGCAGGGCGTGTCCAGTCGCGGCAAGGTGGCGGAGGCGAGCATCACGCTTTCATCCGAATGGGCCGAGCGGCTGTTCGAGCGCGCTCCAAAGTCGCTGAAGGCCGTGCGGGCGCAGGCAGCCGCCGGCAAAAGGGTGCGCGGGTTTGCGCTTCCGGCGGCGCTGGCCGTTTCCGCCAAGAGCGACTGGCAGGACTTCACCAGCCCGAATGTGGTCGGCGTGCTTCCCGGATCGAATCCGCGCCTGGCGAACGAGCACATCGTGCTCATGGGGCATCTCGACCATCTCGGTCTCGACAAGAAGGCGAAGCCGGGTGAGGATTCGGTCTACAACGGCGCGCTCGACAATGCGGCCGGTGTCGCCACGACGATCGAGGCGGCGCGCGAATTCGTGGAGTCGGGCAAGGCGCCTCGGCGGTCGGTCCTGTTCGTCGCCGTCACGGGCGAGGAATATGGCCTGCTCGGCGCGGGCTATCTGGCTGAGCATCCGACCGTGCCGGCGAACCAGATCGTCGGCCTCGTCAATCTCGACATGCCGCTGCTGCTCTACGACTTCACCGACGTCGTGGCGTTCGGCGCAGAGCATTCGACCATTGCCAAGGCAGTGGCGACTGCGGGCGCCAGCATGAAGATCGGCGTCGCGCCGGACCCGATGCCCGAGGAAACCCTGTTCGTGCGGTCCGACCATTATCCGTTCGTTCGTCAGGGAGTCCCGTCGGTGTTCCTGATGACCGGCTACGGAAATGGCGGGCAGCAATATTGGAAGCGCTTTCTCGGCTCGACCTACCACAGCGTGAAGGACGATCTCGCCCAGGCCGATACACTGGGAGGCGGGTGCGCGCTTTGCCGAGCTCAATTACCGGATCGCGCGGACCATGGCGGACGCGGATCAGAGGCCGCTCTGGTACAGCCAAGACTATTTCGGCGAGGCCTTCGCTCCAAAACAGCCGAAAGCGCAGCGCTGAAACTTGACTGATCGAAGCGTTTCCGCTTAAGCGCGCGGCCAGCGGCTGCCCGTTTGGGCGGCCTTCCTTATTTTTGACCAGACAAGACGAAGAGACAGGCGCGCGCCATGAAGATCCGCAACAGCTTGAAGTCGCTCAAGTCGCGCCACCGCGATTGCCGCGTGATCCGCCGCCGCGGCCGCACTTACGTCATCAACAAGACGAATCGCCGGTTCAAAGCACGCCAGGGCTAACGCCCCAGGCACCGCGAACGCTGTCATCCGCGTCGGTTCGGCGCGGATTTGGTGCATCTTGCCTTTCACCGCTCGTTCACATGAGCGAGAGTAGACAGCGGCGCTAAGGAGTCTGGTGATGAAACGCTTTTCAAAGGGAATCTTGCTGGTCGGCGTCGCCGTTCTGGCGGGCGTTGCCTTTGCCGGCAGCGCCTACGCACAATCGCCGTCCGACAAGGACAAGGCGACACCCAAGTCGTGGAATTACGAAATCAAGGACGGCAAGCGGGTGCCCAAGGGCGGCAATCGCGTGACGAATGCCGACGGCAGCTGGCGCGAGGAGACGCGACAGGGCGCGTGCGTGACGATCAAGGAAAAGACCGCGACCGGCGAGTATAAGGAAAGCCGCCGCTGCGATTAGCCGGCGGCGGGCTTCGGCTCCTCGCGGATCGTGCAGGCCGGCAGCTTCAGCTGCGCCAGCTCCTTGCAATCCCTGACCTGGGCCGAACCGTCCGGGCCGACGAAGATCGCCCAGCTCCTGCTCGTCGGCGCAGCTGGCGGTCCACATCGACAGATTGCCATATTCCTGGACGTAGCCGGACTTGGTGACCGTCTTGCACGCGCGGCCCCCGTCATAGATCGCGCGGCGCAAGGCGATGTCACGATAAGGGGCGCTGAGCTTGTGCAACGCTTCCTGCTGCTCGCTTCGGACCGAGATCGAACGCTGCGGAGCGGCAGGTTCCGAACTGTCGCCGCAAGCACCCACCAGCAAGCTGGCCGCGATGATCGTGAGGAGCTTTCCGTGCATTTCCGATCCTCTCTCAAACATCACAACAACAGACTTCCGCTTCGGTTCAGCGGTATTGGATCTTCACGGCGGCGGCGGCCGCCTTTGCCGTCTCGATCGCTTCCGTGACGTCCTTGCCGCCCGCAAGCGCAACGCCCATGCGACGATTCTTCAGCGTGTTCGGCTTGCAGAACAGCCGGAGGTCGACCGGCGCCCCCGGATGGCCGCGCCCGAGGGCGTCTCCGATCCCCTCGAATCCGAAGTCCTCGCTCTCGCGATCCCCGAGGATCACCGCCGACGCGCCCGGACGGGTCAGCTCGATCGCCGGAATCGGCAGGCGGAGAACCGCGCGCAGGTGCAATTCGAACTCGTTCGGGAATTGCGTGATGAGTGTGACCATGCCCGTATCGTGCGGGCGCGGCGACAATTCCGAGAAGATCGCCTGGTCGCCGCGGATGAAGAATTCGACGCCGAAAATGCCGTAGCCGCCGAGCGCCTCGACGACCTTGCGCGCCTGTCGCCGGGCTGAAAGCATTGCGCCGTCGGGAATGCCGGCCGGCTGCCAGCTTTCGCGATAATCGCCGGCTTCCTGCCGGTGGCCGATCGGCGCGCAGAACAGCACGCCGCCCTCCGTCGCGACCGTCAGCAAGGTGATCTCGCTGTCGAACTCGACGAATTCCTCGACGATCACACGCGGGCGGTCGCCGCGCATGTTCGCGACGGCATAATCCCACGCGGCGCCGACATCTTCCTTCGACTTTGCAGTCGCTCTGGCCTTTGCCGGAGCTCGACATGACCGGCTTCACGACGCAGGGCAGGCCGACCTCGTCGACCGCAGCCATGGCTTCGTCGCGGGATTCGGCGAACTTGTAGCGCGACGTGATCAGGGCGAGCTCGCGGGCGGCGAACTCGCGAATGCCGTCGCGGTTCATGGTCAGCTGAACGGCCTTCGCCGACGGCGCGACGTTCCAGCCTTCTCCTTCCAGCTTCGACAAGCGTCTCCGTGTCGATCGCTTCGATCTCGGGGATGATGGCGTCCGGCTTGTGGGTCTCGACCGCAGCCCGAAGCGCCTTGCCGTCGAGCATCGAGAAGACCTCGAATGCATCCGCGACCTGCATTGCAGGCGCATTCTCGTAGCGGTCGCAGGCGACGACACGGCACCCCAGCCGCTTGGCGGCGATCGCGAATTCGCGGCCGAGCTCGCCCGATCCCAGAAGCATCAAAGTGGCAATATGCATCGTCGCGGCGATAGCGGGGCCTATCAATCGTCGGCTAGACCAAGGCCGCTCTGGGAAGGTCCGCGATGCGTAGGTTCGTTTCTGATTTCGGCCGCGCGCTGATCTGCACCGGCTGTAGCAGCCGTTGCCACCCGCCAATCTCGAAGACTCCTTCCGAGATCGTCGCGGAAGCACCGCGTGTCGCGTGGCACGATATCAGCCCCGACGACCTGCTGGTCATGGAGCTTACGCAACGGCGCCCGCGTCGTCATCCAGCTCGCGCCGGCTTTCGCACCCGTGCACGTCGCCAACATCCGCGCACTGGCGAAGGGCGGCTGGTGGAGCGGCGCGGCCATCTATCGCGTGCAGGACAATTACGTCGTGCAATGGGGCAATAACGAAAGCACCAGGCCGCTTCCGCAGGGCGTCGTCGCCAAGCCGCCTGCCGAATATCATCGCGCGCTCAAGGGGCTGGCAGTCCGGCCCTTGGGATATCCGGAGAGCTATGCGCCGAGTGCGGGTTTCGCCGCGGGGCTGGCCGATTGCTTATGATTCCAAGGCGGGCACAGCGAACCTCACCCATTGCTACGGCTATGTCGGGGTTGGCCGCGACCTGTCGCCGGATACCGGAACCGGAGGCGAGCTCTACGCCGTCATCGGACATGCTCCGCGCCACCTCGACCGGAACATCGCGGTGGTCGGTCGAGTCATCGAGGGCATCGAACGGATGAGTGCCCTACCGCGCGGCACGGAAGCGCTTGGGTTCTACAAGGAGGAAAGCCAGCATGTCGCCGATTTCCTCGGTCCGACTGGCCAGCGAGATCCCGCAGGCCGAGCGCCCCGCGTTCCAGTACATGGACACGCAGAGCGCGACCTTCGCCGCTTATGTGAAAGCGCGCGCGAATCGGAAGGACGACTTCTTCATCCGGCCCGCCGGCGGCGTCGACCTGTGCAACGTGAACGTGCCGGTGCGGCGCAAGCCCTAGGCTAGGCCGCCCAAGCGGTGTCGTGATGGCGATTCTTGTGCTGGATCACGACCGGCCCGGCGTGCGAGCGCATGCTCGCCTCGGCCAGGGGAAGAGCCGTCGAGCAGAATGCGCATTCGGCGGAGACCCGGCCGATGATCCAGTGCGTACGGCCGCAGCCGGGGCAATGATTGACATCATGCTCGCGATAAACGGCGTGATAGCCCCTGCCGGTAACCTGTCTGAGCGCGTCGTGGGTCGGCATTGTTCATACCATCCTTTCGACAGCGCCCAACGAAGCTAGCGTCGAAGGGGTTTCATCAGCACTAACCATTTTGAGACATTTGCCGTTCGGCAAGAGTGCGCGTTAGCGACCGGACGTTCCGGCGCAGCGGCAGGCAGCGCCTAGCTATTGCGGCTGGTGCGCAGCCCTTCGAGGGACAAAGGTGTCGTGAATTCCGCGCCCAATTTGTCGCCCGCGATCCACTTGACGACGGCGTTTGCACGGTCGCGATCCGGGAGCATCAGCCAGATGCGGGCACCGACTTCGAACTCGCCGTCGGATTCGGCCATGAAGCCGCTCTCGGAAATGTTGAGGATACGCGCGTCGACGCCGTTGGCGCCAAGCTCGCGGACTCGGGCGTCGAGTTCGATCGGAAAGCGTGAAAGACGCCTGCGCTCATCCGGATCGGCCATTTCGCCGATGCGGGCCTTGATCATCGAAAAACTCATCTCCACAGGCCGCTACTCCGTCACCGCGGCAAAGCTCAGTCCGATATGGCCGTCGCGCACCCAGCAGACCAGGCAGGCCACAGGGCCCCGGTCGCTGTAATCCAGAGCAGCCTGCTCCCCGATCTTCGGCATGGCGTCGGAGGCCACCATCGCACCGGAAGCGGAGAGATTGACGACCCGCACGTCATGCTCGCGCCCACGCAGCTCGAGCGTAGCCGCTTGCGAGCCCGTTGCCTTGCGCGGTTCCAGCCGCTCGTCGAACAGACGGCGTACGCTGCGCGGGATCATCGAACCATTGAGCATATCGGACTCGGTCACCATCGCCTGAAACGGGAAGCTAAGCCACGGGGACTTAAGGATTGGTTCGCTCTGGACTGAAGATTCGCAACAGAGTGTGGCGCGCGCGTCACTGGCGGCTATCGTTCAGCCTGTGTATGGATGTATTGACGCATGTCGAGGGTGTCGTGGCGGAGCTAGCCGCTTACAAACACAGGATTTTCAGGGGATGAACGTGCGGTTCAAGCCATTGCTCATGTTTACGGCGATTGCCGCTCCGGCCGGCCTGGCGCTTGCCCAGACGGCTGCTCCCGCGCCGAAGCCGCCGGTCGCGCCTGCCGTCACCACGACGCAGCGGCCGACAACGCCCCAGCCCAGCGCTCAGCAACCGGCGCCACAGGTAGCGCCGACCGAAGCTCCGGCAGTGCCGCCGCCCCCTCCCCCTCCGCCGCCGATGTGGACCCTCGTCGACGTCAACCAGCTCCTGACGACGATCATGAATTCGGCGAAGGAAGGACTCGACCCGAGAGATTATGACTCGGCTGGCCTGATCGCGGCCGTTCAGGCGGGCGACCCGGTCGCCATGTCGGCCGCCGCGACGGAGCGTTTCAACAAGCTCTCGTCCGACTTCGCCCTCGGTCATGTCCGCGGCAAGGATCGCCAGAACTGGCACATTCCGGACAAGGACCTCGACGCGAGCCGGCAGGATGCCTTGCTTCGCTCCGCGCTCGCGCAGCATCGCGTCGGCGACGCATTGACCGGGCTCCTGCCGTCTCACCCGCAATATGCGGCGCTGAAGAATGCGCTCGAGCTTGCACCGAAGACGGAGCCGGCGAATATCGATCGCATCCGGCTGAACATGGACCGCTGGCGCTGGCTGCCGCGCGATCTCGGCGAGCGGTACATCATCGTCAACGTGCCGGCTTATACGGCGGCGCTGGTCGAAAACGGGGTGACCGTCTCCCGGCACCGCGCCGTCTCTGGCGCGGTCAAGACGCCGACGCCGCAGCTGATGGCGGTGGCGGAGGGCGTATCGCTCAACCCGTGGTGGGAAGTGCCGCAGAGCATCTGGAAAGAGGTTGCGGGCAAGCCGGGTTACGTCGCCCTCAAGGACCCCAAGACTGGCAAGCTGATCCGCTGGCGGCAGCCACCGGGGCCGCGCAACGCGCTCGGGCAGGTCAAGTTCGTGATGTACAACCCGCACAACATCTATCTGCACGACACGACGGCCAAGACCCTCTTCGACACAAAGGCGCGGGCGTACAGCCATGGCTGCATTCGCACCGAGCACATCATGCTGCTGGCCGAGCGGCTGCTCAGCGAAGGCGCGCCGGTCCCGGGCACGCCCGAAGCGGAAGGCAAGACGATCTGGACGCCCGAAAAGGTCCGGGCGACGCTCGCCAGCCGCAAGACGGTCCAGGCGAACTTCCCGAAGCCGATCCCGGTCTACATCGTGTACATGTCCTCGGCCGCGCTCGCCGATGGCTCGATCAAGAACTACACCGACATCTACAAGAGGGACGGCAAGGTCATTGCGGCGCTGAACGACGTTCCGGCCGGACCCGCGGCGAAGCCGGCGGACAAAATCGCGGCGCGCTAGGGGCATGTAGGGGGCAGAGTCGCCTCTGCCCCCAGTTCATCTCTTACTTGGCAGGCGTGAACGTCACTTCGCGCATCAGATATTCGCCGGTGATTGTCCGCAGGTTCGGATAGACGGTGGTCGTCGTGGTCCGGGTCGTTGCCTCGTGCTGGGTTCCCCAGGCACGCATGAAGGCCTCATAGCGGGCCTTGTTGGGCGCGAGATCGCTGGTGTTGGCAAATGTCGCGACAAGCATGACGTTGAACTCGCCGCTGTTTGGAAGATCACTGACGTAGACGTGATAATCCTTCATCTGGCCAAGCTGCTTCGCAACGGCGTTGCTCGCAGCCCAGGTGTTCCGAATACCCTGCAGGTAATCTTCGACCATGTTTTCTTTGACCTTGATGGTCGACACGTTCGATACGCTGTCGCTGACCGTATAGTCCTGGTAGGGCTTGAGTTGAGCAGTCGCAGGCGTGGCAAGCGCTACGGCCAGGCCGAATAGCCAATAGCTTTTTCATCTGATGTTCCCTGTTGTGTAGCCGTCTGGCTACGAGGCGGACCGAAGGGTTCGCTGGAGCGGCCCGCCCACTGGGCAAACGAAACTCGTGGAGTAAGTCGTTCCTGGAGCGTTACAAACGCCTTATCGGCGGATTAAGCAAGCGTCGGGGACCCCCAGTACGAAAAAGGCCCCGGACTTTCGTCCGAGGCCTTCTCTCTCCCCATCCCGATCGTATCAGGCGAGCTTGTCTGCGTAGATCATGCGGCCGCCGGCCAGCTTGCGCATCACGGCCCACTGGTCGGCGCGCGAGAAGGCGAAGCAGCCTTGCGAACGGCCGAGCTTGCCATGCTGAGAAAGCATCTCCGGTTCCGCATACCAGGCGTTGTGAATGACGATGGCGCGCGCCTCGGCGTTGTTGTTCGACCAGTCGAGACCGTGGGTCTTCATCGAAAGGCCGTACTTGCCGTGATAATATTCGCCGGTCGTGTAGGCGCCGTTCGACGTCGCATAGGAGCCGAACTCGTTCGAGAAACGCGACAGGAAACCCGAATGCGCGGGATCGGAGCCCGAGCCGTGGGCGACGCGGAAGCTTTCGACTCCGCCGTTGCATCAGGTCGACGACGTGGAAGCGCGGCCTCGCCCGACGAGCGAGTAAAGTCGACGATGCCCATGTGGTCACGCGCGCGCACCTGATAGCGGTGCGACTCGAGCGCGGCCTTCGCCTTCTGGAAGAGCACTCGGATCGATGCCTGCAGGCGCACTCGGCGCAGGCGCAAGCGGCGCGAGCGGGTCGCGCGGCACCGGCGGCGGTGCGTAAACGATGGACGGAAGGCCTACCGAGCTTGCGGCCGACGAGAGCATTGCCCCCGCAGCGCCAACAGCGCCCGAAACGCAGCACTTCCCGGCGATTCAACCCCATTACCACCCCACAAGAATGAAGCGGCGGTTGTACACGCGAGAAGGTTAATCGCCGATAACCGAGATTGCCCAGTTGCTTAGCCTGTCCCGCTGACAACTCGATTCACCGCAGCAATCCCGATTTGGTGCGACTTGAAAGCGTTCCGGAGCGCTGCTAAGGGCGGCGCCCCGACGCAGCATACTGCGCCGGGCGTAAGATGTTGCCCGCCGGCGGGTAAAACAGCAGATTAAATGGAGTATCGACAGGCATTTATGCAGATCATCGTTCGCGACAATAACGTCGACCAGGCGCTGCGCGCGCTCAAGAAGAAGCTGCAGCGCGAGGGCGTCTACCGCGAGATGAAGCTGCGCCGTCATTACGAGAAGCCGTCGGAAAAGCGCGCCCGTGAGCGTGCCGCCGCGATTCGCCGGGCACGCAAGCTCGAGCGCAAGCGCGTCGAGCGCGAAGGTTCGCGCTAAGCTCCTATATCTCCAGAAGACGGGGCGATTGATATGTCGGTTAGCGAAACTGCCAAGCGCCCCGGTACTCGCGGGCGCAGCCTCCGTATCTGGATTGCGATTCTCGCACTCGATAGCGGTTGCGATCGGCCTCGCCTGGGCCGGTACCGAACCCGCTGCGTGGCGAGACCACGCGACAGCGGCCTTCGCATCCGTACCGTTCAGGAGGGCAGCGGCCCGTTCGTCCAGTCGGTCGACGGCGTGCTCGTCGAATATGAAGGCCGCCTTGCCGACGGCACCGTCTTCGACGCCAGCGAGCGCCACGGCGGGCCGCAGCCGATGATCGCCGGACAGGTCATCCCGGGCTTCGCCGAAGCGCTGACCAAGATGCAGAAGGGCGGCAAGTACACGATCCACATCCCGTCGGCAGCTCGCCTATGGCGCAGAACCCGCCGCCCGGGCAGCCCGATCCGGCCCAACGCCGACCTCGATTTCGACGTGCACGTCGTCCAGATCGTGCCGAACGCCGCGCTTATGTCGGGCGGCGGCGAGGCCCCCGGCGGCGCCCAGCCGCAGCAGGCGCCGCAGCCGGAGCAGGCTCCAAACCCTTAGTTCCGGGCGGCTCTTTCGCAGCCACCAGCTGAGCGCCTTCCCCAGCGTCGGCGGCATTCTGCTTGCTGAGGTCCATCAGCGTGACCTTGAGCGCGGCGAGGATCGGGTCGGCGAACAACACTCCGAGAATGCCGAACAACGCGCCCATCAGCAGCTGCATCGCCAGGACGATCGCCGGCGCAAGGTCGACGGTCCGCCGCGCGATGTACGGAATGACCAGATAGCCGTCGACGTTCTGCACGAAGAAGTAGACGAAGATCGCGAAGAGGCCCTCGTTCGTCCCGGCGCTGAAGCCGACGGCGACCATCAGGACGCCCGAGACGATGGCGCCGATGTTGGGAATGAAGGCCAGCAGGCCGGTGATCAGGCCGAGCAACGCCGCCATCGGGATCGGCTGCACGCCGAACAACTGCGACACATAGGCCAGCATGAACCAGGTGAAGATGCCTTCGAACACCATGCCGAGCAGGCGTCCGGCCAGCAGCCGGCGAAGCGTGAAGCCGACATGGTCCGCGATGCGGTAGAAGCGCTCGCGATGACGGAGCGGCAGCATCCAGGCGATGCCGCGGTCGTAGATGCGCGGCTCGATGGCGATGAAGATGCCGATGACGATCATCAGGATGACGCTGGTGATGGCGCCGAGCGCGCTACCGACGGCGCTGGTCAGCCGGCCGACCGAGCCGAGCAGTTGCGAGCCGAGTTCCGTCGGCGGCCCCTTCGGGGACGAGACCGAGCGAAGCGGCGAACTCCATCAGACGCGCGAATTGCGCCGTGACGACGATGCCGCAGCGCTTCGAACTGCGCGGCGATGGTCGTTCCGGCATAATAGAAGACCCAGCCGACGAAACCGAAGCCGAGCGACGAGGATCAGCGCCAGCCGCAAGCCGCGGCCGATCGGGAGGACCCGGCCGAGCAGGCGGGCGCCGCCGTCGAGCAAGACGGCGAAGATCATGCCGCCGATGATCAGCAGCAGCGGCTGGGCGAGGACGATGACGCCCGGCGATCAGCAGGGCGAGGCCGAACCAGACCGCCGCGCGCTTCAGTTCCTGGACGACGGCGGGATCGCGGAATTCGGCCGGCCCGGGCCGCTCGACGTGAGGTTCGACGGTCGGCGGCCCTGAACTCATGCGATCAGCCCTTCTGTCCTCTAGCGACGCTCCCGGCGCGTCCCGACCGTAACGCACGGAACCAGCTGACCGGATTGAAGATCTCCGTCGTGCCGTCGAGCGAGAAGGTGATGAACTCGGCGCGGCCGCCGATATTCTCCCACGGCACCGGACCGCCAAGGCCGTTCTCGGGCGGGCCGAGGCCGAAGCGGCTGTCGGCGCTGCGGTCGCGATTGTCGCCCATCAGGAAGACGTGATCGGCCGGAACCTTGACCGGCCGGATAATCGTCGCCCGGGCTCTGGCCGAGATCGATCGTGTCATACGAAACGCCGTTGGGAAGCGTTTCGCGGACGATCGGAAGCCGGCAATAAGGCTGGCCGTCCGACCCCGGCCACCTGGAAGCCGGAAAACTCCATTCCGCACGGCACGTTGGCGTCGACCGGGACCATCGCGGGCGGACGCGGCATCCGACTTGACGGGCTTGCCGTTGATGATCAGGCGGCCGTCGCGCACTTCGATCGTGTCGCCCGGAAGGCCGATCACCCGCTTGATGTAATCGTCGCTCTGCCCCGGCGGGGTGACGATGACGATGTCGCCGCGCTCGGGCATGTTGCCGAGCAGGCGGCCCTGCCAGTGCGGGAAGATGTGGAAGCTGGGCGACACCCACGACCAGCCGTAGGGATATTTGCTGACCACCAGCCGATCGCCCTTGAGCAGCACCGGCATCATCGATTCGGACGGGATGTAGAAGGGCTTGGCGACGAAGCTGTGGAACGGCGAGCACCGCCATCAGCACCCAGAGCAGGCCCTTGATCTCGCGCCAGATGGCCGATCCGTGATGCGCTTTCTTGGGCGGCGGCGGACCGCGGAGCGGGTCGGCGCTCGCCTCGGGAACAGTCTCGCTCAATCAGGGCTCCATCTTGCGGGCGCTGCAGGATCACGAACGCCTGCGCCCAGGGATGATCGTCGGTCATCGTCAGATGTATGTCGATGGCGTGGCCCGGCGGCGCAAGCGCGTCAAGCCGGGCCTTTGCGCCGCCGGTCAGGTTCAGCGTCGGCGCGCCGGACGGCGCGTTGACCACGCCGATGTCCTTCATGAACACGCCGCGCTTGAAGCCGGTGCCGACCGCCTTGGAAAAGGCCTCCTTGGCGGCGAAGCGCTTGGCGAGCGTGCCGGCGCTGGTGTGCGGCCGCGAGCGCGCCTTCGCCTGCTCGACGTCGGTGAAGACGCGATCGAGGAAGCGGTCGCCGAAGCGCTCGAGCGATTTCTCGATCCGCTCGATGTTGCAGAGGTCGGAGCCGATGCCGATGATCACAGCTCCCCCTCCCGCCCGCGGGAGGGGGTTCGGGGGTGGGACTGTCGGATCATCGAATCCACATGCCCACCCCTAACCCCTCCCGCAAGCGGGAGGGGGAATTCACCGCGCCTCATCCATCAGCTCGCGCATCCGACGGACGCTGTCGTCGAGCCCGGTGAAGATCGCCTCGCCGACCAGGAAATGGCCGATGTTGAGTTCGGCGATCTGCGGGATGGCGGCGACCGGCACGACATTGTCGAAGGTCAGGCCGTGGCCGGCGTGCGGCTCGATGCCGTTCTTGGCCGCCAGCGCGGCGCAATCGGCGATGCGCTTGAGCTCGGCCGCCCGCTCTTCGCCCTCGACATGGGCGTAGCGGCCGGTGTGGAACTCGACGACCGGCGCGCCGAGCCGCACCGCGGCTTCGACCTGCTCGTTCCGACGGCTCGATGAACAGGCTGACGCGGATGCCCGCTTCGCCCAGCCGGTCGACGAATGGGCGAAGATGATCGAGCTGCCCGGCGGCGTCGAGCCCGCCTTCGGTCGTCCGCTCCTCGCGCTTTTCGGGGACGATGCAGGCGGCGTGCGGCCGGTGGCGCAAGCGCGATCGCCAGCATCTCCTCGGTCGCCGCCATTTCCAGGTTCAGCGGCAGGTCGATCTCGGCCATCAGCCGGTCGATGTCGTCGTCGGTGATGTGGCGGCGGTCCTCGCGCAGGTGGGCGGTGATGCCGTCGGCGCCGGCCTGCGCGGCGAGGATGGCGCGCGCGCACCGGATCGGGATGATCGCCGCCGCGCGCGTTCCGGATGGTCGCGACATGGTCGATGTTGACGCCGAGGCGAAGGCCGCTGCTCATGCCTTCAGGCTCGCGGCTGCCCGGCTTCTCGCCGGGAATCGCCGCCAGCTCTGGCGGCAGGTCGTCGGCGGCATAGGTCGGGCACGTCGATCCGGACCAGCGCGACCAACGGCACGCCGAGGTCGGCGCGGCCGCCCGAGCGGTCGACAGGCAGGCCGCGCCGACGACCTTGCCGGACCTGCGGCCTGGATCGCCGCGATGCATTCGCGCGACGACAGGCCGGTGGTGACGATGTCCTCGACCATGACGATCCGCGCGCCCGCGGGAATCGCGAAGCCGCGGCGCAGCTCGAACTCGCCTCCTCGCCGCTCGACGAACATCGCCGGCAGCCGAGCGCGCGGGCCGTTTCGTAGCCGGGATGATCGCCGCCCATCGCCGGCGAGACGACCAGGTCGACCTCGCCGAAGGCGTCGCGGATCTTCTCCGCCAGCGCCGCGGCACAGGCGCTCGGCCCGGTCCGGGTCCTGGAACACCCGCATTTTCTGCAGGAAGACCGGCGAGTGCCGGCCCGACGACAGGATGAAATGCCCTTCGAGCAAGCGCGTCGGCGGCGCGGAATTCGTCGAGAACTTCGTCGTCGGTCATCGGCACTCCTTGCCGTCGGAACGCCCGCGCAATGAGCGCCGCGCGGACCAGCTCTTCGAACCTATGACCGAAGAGCGCTTGAGGCATGCGAAAAGCCGCGCCTATAAGGCCGCCAATTCCGGGCCCCCGTCGCGGTGGTCCAGTCCGCAACCCAAGTTCACCGGGGTGAAAATGAAACTGATTGGATGGGCGATTCGCCCTGGCCGCCGCCGGCCTCACACCTGCAGCGGCTGCAAACCCCGCAGGCGCGCCCAGCCGGCCAATGCGGCCCGGCCGGCTGCCGCGACTGCGCCGGTCGAACGGGCGCAGGGTCAGAGCGCTGCGACGCGGCCAACGCGCCGCGCGGCCGTCCACGCCCGCCACCGCGATCGGCGCGACGGAAGCGACCGCGACGGGCTTCACGCCGCACGCTTCCCGAGAAGCACATCGGCGTCCCGGTCAAGGCCGGCACGGGCATCCAGGAGCAGGTGACGGACATCGGCGCGGCGCCGCGACCTTCCACAACAACTGGCTGCTGCCGCTGTGCGCGATCATCAGCCTCTTCGTGCTCGGCCTGCTCGGCTGCACGATGGTCCGCTATCGCCGCGGCGCCAACCCGACGCCGTCGCGCACCTCGCACAACACCCTGATCGAGGTCGTCTGGACGCTCGTCCCGGTGCTGATCCTGGTGGCCATCGCCATCCCCTCGATCCGCCTGCTGCAGCGCCAATACTACGCCGCCGCCGGCCGACCTGACGGTCAAGGTCACCGGCAACCAGTGGTACTGGACCTACGCCTATCCCGACCATGGCGGGTTCGAGATCGTCTCGAACATGCTGCAAGGAGAAGGCGGACGTGAAGGCGGGCGAGCGCTTCCGTACCGACGCGGACGGACCGCCGCTGCTCGCCGTCGACGAGCGGATGGTCATGCCGGTCGGCAAGATGGTGAAGTTCCTCGTCACCGTCGAACGACGTGATCCACGCCTTCTGGGTGCCGGCCTTCTGGAACAAGATCGACGCCATCCCCGGCCAGCTCAACGAGACCTGGGCCAAGGTCGACCGCCCGGGCGTCTACTATCGGCCAGTGCTCCGAGCTGTGCGGCGCTCGCCACGCCTACATGCCGATCGCCGATCGAGGTCGTGCCCGAGGCCGCAGTTCGACGCCTGGGTCGCTTCGAAGGGCGGCACGATGCCGGCCGCCCAGCCGGCCCGCTGCCGCCGGCCGCAGCCGCGTCCGCGCCGCAGCGGCAGCCGCCGCGGCCGCGGCGCCGGCGCAACCGACAACTGCCCGGCCCCGCGCGCTCCCGCGCCGGCCGCCGCGCAACCTGATCGATCGGACACGCACAGCACCATGGCCACGACCGCAGACACTCTTCCGCTGAAGGCCCACGCAGCGCGCATGACGCGCATCACGACGCCGACCACAAGCCGGGCTTCTTCACCCGCTGGTTCATGTCGACCAACCACAAGGACATCGGCACGCTCTACCTGATCTTCGCGATCGTCGCGGGCATCATCGGCGGCGGCGATCTCGGGCATCATGCGCGCTGGAGCTGACGGAGCCGGGCATCCAGATCCTCAGCCAGGGCTGGCCGCTCGGTTCGGGCACCGCGAACTTCGACGAATGGGCGCACCACTGGAACGTGCTGATCACCGCGCACGGCCTGATCATGGTCTTCTTCATGGTCATGCCGGCGATGATCGGCGGCTTCGGCAACTGGTTCGTGCCGCTGATGATCGGCGCGCCGGACATGGCCTTCCCGCGCATGAACAACATCGCTTCTGGCTGCTGATCGCCGCCTTCCTGCTGCTGTGCTCGGTCGATGCTTCGTCCCCGGCGGCACCGGGCTCGGCGCCGGCACCGGCTGGACGGTCTATGCGCCGCTGTCGACCAGCGGCTCCGCCGGGCCCGCCGATCGACATGGCGATCTTCTCGCTCCACCTCGCCGGCGCCAGCTCGATCCTGGGCGCGATCAACTTCATCACCACCATCTTCAACATGCGCGCGCCGGGCATGACGCTGCACAAAATGCCGCTGTTCGTCTGGTCGATCCTGGTCACCGCGTTCCTGCTGCTGCTGGCGCTGCCGGTGCTGGCCGGCGCGATCACCATGCTGCTGACCGACCGCAACTTCGGCACCACCTTCTTCGACGCGGCGGGCGGCGGCGATCCGGTGCTTTACCAGCACCTGTTCTGGTTCTTCGGCCACCCCGAGGTCTACATCATGATCCTGCCGGGCTTCGGCATGGTCAGCCAGATCGTCGCGACCTTCAGCCGCAAGCCGGTCTTCGGCTATCTCGGCATGGCCTATGCCATGGTCGCCATCGGCGTCGTCGGCTTCGTCGTCTGGGCGCACCACATGTTCACCGTCGGCATGACGTGAACGTGAAGATGTATTTCACCGCCGCGACGATGATCATCGCGGTGCCGACGGGCGTGAAGATCTTCAGCTGGATCGCCACCATGTGGGGCGGCTCGATCGACGTTCGAGACGCCGATGCTGTGGGCGATCGGCTTCATCTTCCTGTTCACGGTCGGCGGCGTCACCGGCGTCGTGCTCGCCAACGGCGGCGTCGATAATTACATGCACGACACCTACTACGTGGTTGCGCACTTCCACTACGTGCTGCAGCCTCGGCGCGGTGTTCGCGATCTTCGCGGGCTTCTACTACTGGTTCCCGAAGATGAGCGGGCGGATGTACAACGAGTTCCTCGGCAAGCTGCACTTCTGGATCATGTTCGTCGGCGTGAACATGGTGTTCTTCCCGCAGCACTTCCTCGGGCCTGCGACGGCATGCCGCGGCGCATCCCGGACTACACGCCGGCCTTCACCAACTGGAACGAGGTCTCGACCTCGGCTACATGATCACGATCGCGGGCATGGTGGTCTTCTTCGTCAACCTGGTCTGGTCGCTGGCCGCCGGCAAGAAGGCCCGGACAATCCCTGGGGCGAAGGCGCGACGACGCTGGAGTGGACCTTGTCCAGCCCGCCGCCGTTCCACCAGTTCTCGACCCTGCCGAAGATCGACTAAGGGTCGCGCAACGAACAAAGCGGGCCGGGCTGCACCAGCAGTCCGGCCCTTTTCTTTTCCGCCACGGGTCATGCTACGGATCGGCTATCCCTGAGGGAGGCCTTCGATGCTCATCGCCCTTCGCACCGCAGCCGCTACCCGCGATGACGACAAGCTGGTCGACTGACCCACGGCTTCGACGACAAGGCGATCTACTGGCCGAACGGGCCTTCACTTGGGAAAAAGAAAGCTGGGGCCGCAACGCGCAGGGCGATTGGTATGGCGGGCCGCTACTCGGCGAGCGAGCATGGCGGCACGCACCTCGATGCCGATCCACTTCGGCGAAGGCAAGCAGACGATCGACCGGATCCCGGTCGACAAATTCGTTGGACCAGCCGTCGTCATTGATGTCAGCGCAGCCGTGGCAAAGGATCGCGACTACAGCCTCGCCCCGTCCGACATCATTGCATGGGAAGCGAAGCACGGGCAGGTACCGGCGGGCTCGATCGTGCTCGTGCGAACGGGTTGGGAGAAGCATTGGGGCGACAAGCTCGCCTATCTTGGCACCGACAAGCCGGGCGACACGGCCAACCTCCACTTTCCCGGCATTTCCGAAGAGGCGGCGGTGCTACTCGGCGAACGCAAGGTCGACGCGATCGGGCTCGACACGCCGAGCCTGGACCATGGACCGTCCAGGGACTTCGCTGCCCACCGCGCGTTCGCGGCCGCCGAAATCTACGGGCTGGAATGTGGCGAATCTGGAGCGGCTGCCGCCCACCGGCGCGACCCTCATCGCCCTGCCGATGAAGATCAAAGGCGGGACGGGTGGCCCCACGAGGATCATCGCTATCGTCCCGTAGCTGCCGCCAGGCCGACGAGGATCATCCCTCGATCCGCGATGCCCTGGTTATCTTGACGACAGGGTCGAGCATCTGGCCCTTCATCACGCCCTCGCCCTTGGTTGGCGAGGTTGGAGCAGCCTGGATCGCCTTCACTACGTCCATGCCCTCGACCACCTTACCGAACGCGGCAAAGTTGGCATCGAACGACGGGGCATCGGCGGTCAGGATGAAGAAATCGGCCTTCGCCGTCCCGGGCGAGAAGGCGGCCATGGAGACGGTGCCTGCTACGTGCTTTAGGCCGGTCTTGGTCACCGGTTCATGCTCGATCGCCGGATAGAGCTTGCGGGCGTCGCTGGTGATTCCGCCTTGGACGATGCCCCCGTCGCCGAACTTCATCGAGCGATAAAAGCTTTCGCCGTTGAAGCGGCCGGCATCGACATACCTCAGGAAATTGGCGGTGGTGATCGGCGCGCGGGCCTTGTCGAGCGCGAGCACGATCCGGCCGGCACTCGTATCGAGTGCGACCTTTACAGTGTCCGAAGCGGCGGACGCGAGAGGTTCGGCAGTTTGCGCCAAGGACGGCGCGGCGAGCAGGGCGCTGAGCGCCATAACAAATCGCATAAGCATATGCGCAAGTTAGCGGCGGCGGCGGAGGGTTCCAGTCCGCCGCTCCGCCCTCTATAGGCGCCCGCAAGTCATGACTCCCACAGTTGCGCAACCTGCCCTGCTCGCCGATTGGCGCGACCTCGTCGCGCTGACCAAGCCGCGCGTGATGAGCCTCGTGGTGTTCACGGGACTGTGCGGGCTGCTCGCGGCCCCGCAGACGATCCCGCTGGCGCTGGGATTCACGGCGGTCCTGTGCATTGCGCTGGGGGCCGGCGCGGCGGGGGCGCTCAATCAATGGTACGAGCACGACCTCGACGCGAAGATGCGCCGGACGGCGAACCGGCCGCTTCCGGCGCAGCGCATGGACCGCCAGACGGCCCTGCACTTCGGCGTCGGCCTGTCGGTGTTTTCCGTCGTGCTGATGGACCTCGCAACCAATCATCTCGCCGCCGCGCTGCTGGCCGTCTCGATCCTGTTCTACGTTTTGATCTACACGGTCTGGCTGAAGCGTCGGACCGCACAGAATATCGTGATCGGCGGCGCCGCCGGGGCCTTCCCTCCCCTCATCGGATGGGTCGCGGCAACGGGCAGAATCGAACTCCTCCCCGTCCTCCTGTTCGCGATCATCTTTCTGTGGACGCCCCCGCATTTCTGGGCGCTGTCGCTGTTCGTCCGCTCCGATTACGCCGCCGCCAACGTTCCGATGCTTCCGGTGGTCGCCGGCATCCGGAACACGCGGGCGCAGATCCTCATCTACAGCATCGTGCTCGTCGCTGCGGCGATCGCACCCTTCGCAATGGGGCTGACCGGCCTGATCTACGGTGTGGCCGCCGCCATTTTGAGTACGGTCTTCGTGGTTCTCGCCGCAGCCGTCTTCGCCAACAAGGCCGAGGGCATCAGCGAGATGAAGCCGGAGCGGCGCCTGTTCGCCTTCTCCATCCTCTATTTGTTCGGATTGTTCGCGGCGCTCGTCGTCGATAGGTGGGTCACGCTATGAACCCGCATCCCGAAGACGAGTTGCTTCGCCGCCAGCGCGAGCGGGCCCGGCTGATGGCCTGGCTGCTTGGTGCGTTCGTCATCCTGCTGTTCCTCATCACCATCGCGAAGATCGGACTGAACAAGTGACGGCGATCGCCCGGAAGAATGCGCGGACCGCGGGAATCATGGCGCTGATGGTCGCCGGCATGCTCGCGCTCGCCTTTGCTTCCGTGCCGCTCTACCGCATGTTCTGCGAGCTCACCGGCTTCGACGGAACGCCGCTACGCGCCGAACGCGCGCCCGGCGCCGTCGCGGGCGAGATTGGCGTGCGCTTCGACGCCAACATCAATCCGGCGCTGCCGTGGAAGTTCGAGCCGGTGACGGAGACGATCCGTATTTCGCCGGGCGCGCGCACGCAGGTCTTCTACCGGGCGACGAACATGACGGCGCGCGAGACGCACGGGGAGGCGACATTCAACGTCTCGCCCGAGATCGCCGGCAAGTATTTTTCGAAGATCGAGTGCTTCTGCTTCACCGAGCAGACTTTGAAGGGCGGCCAGTCGGTCGACATGCCGGTCATCTTCTACGTCGATCCGGAAATCCGTAAGGACCCGGATACGAATCGCATCGACGAAATCACGCTCAGCTACACATTTTACCCAGTGGAAAAGACCGCGTCGGGCAGCTAAGCCGCGCCCAAACACGAGGAAAGTTCATGGCTGCTACCAAGAACCACGATTATCATCTGGTCGATCCCGATCCATGGCCGCTGATCGGCTCCATCGCCGCCTTCTTCCTGTTCGGCGGAGCGGTGATGTGGATGCACGACAATCCCTACGGTCCGTTCGTCACGATCGCGGGCCTCATCGCGGTTCTCGTCACCATGGCGAACTGGTGGGCGAACACGATCCGCGAAGCGCACCAGGGTCACCACACGCCCGTCGTCCAGCTTCACCTGCGCTACGGCATGATCCTGTTCATCGCCTCCGAGGTAATGTTCTTTCTCGCCTGGTTCTGGGCCTATTTCGACGCGTCCTTGTTCCCGTCGGCGGCTGAGGCGGTCGGTGGCCAGTGGCCGCCGAAGGGGCTGCATGTCCTCGATCCGTGGGGCTACCCGCTTCTCAACACCCTGATCCTTCTGTGCTCCGGCACGACCGTCACTTGGGCGCACCATTCGCTGATCCACGGCGATCGCGAGGGGCTGAAGCTCGGCCTCCTGCTCACGGTGATTCTCGGCGTCGTGTTCACCGGCGTGCAGGCCTACGAGTACATCCACGCTCCGTTCGCGTTCAAGCAGTCGGCAGGCGGCAACATCTACGGCTCGACCTTCTTCATGGCGACCGGCTTCCACGGCTTCCACGTGATCGTCGGCACCATATTCCTGACGATCTGCCTGATCCGCGCGTACAAGGGTGACTTCACCCCCAAGCAGCACTTCGGCTTCGAAGCTGCCGCCTGGTACTGGCACTTCGTCGACGTCGTCTGGCTCTTCCTGTTCGTCTCCATCTACGTGTGGGGCGGCTGGGGCGCGCCGACGCACTGATAGGTGGCGACCCAATCGCCACTCGCAGCGGCGCTGAAAGGCTCCTGCCCGCGCTGCGGGCAGGGCCAGCTCTTCAAAGGCTGGGTGACTTTCGCGCCGCAGTGCCGCGCCTGCGGCCTCGACTTCGATAGCTTCAACGTCGGGGACGGCCCGGCGGCTTTTCTCATCCTGATCGTCGGCGCGATCCTGACCGCGCTTGCGGTCGTCGTCGACTTGTCGGCCTCGCCGCCCTGGTGGGTGCACCTCGTCTGGATCCCCGTCGGCCTGTTCCTGACGCTCGGCGGGCTGCGGACGGCCAAGGCGGCGCTGCTCGCCCAGGAATATGTCCATCGCGCCCGCGAAGGGCGGATTGCACCATGACCCGTAAGCTCCCGATCATTCCGACGATCGTCGTCGCGGTTGCTGTCGCCGTCATGGTCGGCCTTGGCGTCTGGCAGCTCCAGCGCGCGGGCGAGAAGCAGAAGCTGCTACAGCAATATGCGGAGGCGGAGAAACTGCCTCCCATCGCCTTCCCGACCCTGCCGATGTCCGACACCCGGCTTCCGCTCTTCCGCCATGCGACCGGCGTTTGCCTGCGGCCGGTAGGCCGGCGGACGGTTCCCGGCGAGGGAACGTCGGGCGAGCCGGGCTACGTCCACATCGTCGACTGCTCGACCGGCGCCGAAGGTCCGGGAATGAGCGTCGCGGTCGGCTGGTCGAAGGACCCGCGGGCGAAGATCAATTGGACCGGCGGGCCCGTCAGCGGAATCATCTCGCCCGACAATATCACTCGCCTTCGCCTAGTGGCGGCGAGCGCCCCGCCAGGCCTGGAAACGGTCGCGCCGCCCTCGCTCGGCTCCATCGCCAACAACCACCGATCCTACGCAATCCAGTGGTTCCTGTTCGCGGGCATCGCTTCGCTGATCTACGGCCTCGCGCTTCGGCTGCGCTGGAAGAAGGAGCAAAAGGCTTGAGCGCCGCAGTGCACCGCCTTGGCAATGGCCTGACGGTCGCCGTCGATCCGCTCCCGGGAGCGGAAAGCGTCGCGCTCGGCATTTACGCGATGGTCGGCTCGCGCTCCGAACCGGAGAATTGCTCGGGCCTCGCACACCTCGTCGAGCACATGGTGTTCAAGGGAGCGGGGAGGCGCAACACGCGTGAGCTCGCCGAAGCGATCGAGGACGTCGGCGGCTACATGAATGCCTGGACGTCGCGCGACCAGACGACATTCCACGGCCGCGTGCTCGCCCGCGATGCGGCCCTCCTTGCAGAACTGCTCGCCGACCTGATCCGCGCGCCGCACATGGCCGAGGAGCATCTCGACCGCGAGAAGGACGTCATCCTTTCGGAGATTGGCGAGACCGTCGATTCGCCCGACGACCTGGTGAACGACCATCTGTTCGAAGCGGCGTTCGTCGACCAGCCGCTAGGCCGCTCCATCCTCGGCCGCGAGGAAAGCCTCGAAAGCATCGGCCGCGAGGATTGCCTGGCGTGGATGAGCGGGGAGCTCGTGCCGTCGCGCCTGATCCTGTCCGCCAGCGGCAAGGTCGATCCCGACGAAGTGCTGAAGATCGCGGAGCGGCTGTTCGGCGACATGGAGAATCATGCCCGGCACGCCGATCGGCACCGCCGAGCTTCACCGGCGGCCTGCGCAACGATCGGCGCGAGTTCGAGCAGGCGCACTGGTGCCTCGGCCTGCCCGGCCTGCGCGCATCCGACCCGCGGATGCCGGCGCTGTGCGGTCTTCGTGCAGGCGCTCGGCGGCGGCACGTCGTCGCGGCTGTTCCAGGAACTGCGCGAGGAGCGCGGCCTGGCCTACTCGATCGGCTCCTGGCAGCAGGCGTTCGCCGACACCGGCCTGGTCGGTCATCGGCTGCGCGGCGGATCGTGCCCGCGCGGCGGAATCGATGAATGCTCGCCCGCAACGTGCTCACCGACACGATCGAGACGCTGACCGATGCCGAGGTTCGACGGGCTCAGCGCGCAGATGGAAGCCGGGCTGCTGATGGCCCTCGAGACGCCGCAGGGCCGCGCCGACCAGATGGCCCGGTCGATCGAGGTGTTCGGGCGCATCGTGCCGCTCGACGAGCTTCTTGGCGAGCTGCGTGCCGTCGACATCGCGGCCGCGCAAGGCGGCCGGGCGCGGCGCTGCTCGACGACCGCATCGCGATCTCGTCGGTCGGAGCGCGACTCGCCGCCGTCGCCTGATGGCTCTCGAGACGCTCGTTGCCGAGCCCTGGCCGGACTTCGGGCTGATCGACAGCGGCGACGGTCGGAAGCTCGAGCGCTACGGTCCGGTCACCGTCGTCCGTCCCGAGCCGCAGGCGATGTGGGCGCCGGCAGCAGCGGACTGGAAGCCGCGATGCGACCTTCGTTCCCGGATCCGACGAGGAGGGCGGCGGTCGCTGGGTTCAGCATCGCCCGTGCCGCGCGAGCTGGCAGCTCATCGCGGGGCCGGTCCGCTTCAACGCATCGCTGACGCCCGTTCCGCCACCTCGGTTTCTTCCCGGACATGGCGCCGCAGTGGGACTGGATGCGGGAGCGGGCTGCCGATGCCGATGTGCTCAACCTGTTCGGCTACACCGGCGTCGGCAGCCTGATCCTCAGCGAGGCCGGCGCCCGTGTGGTCCACGTCGATGCGTCGAAGAAATCGGTCGAGGGCGGCAAGGCCAATGCGGCCCTGTCCGGCCTGGCGGACCGACCGATCCGCTGGATCGTCGACGATGCGCGGAAAGTTCACCGCGCGCGAGGTGCGGCGCGGCCGGCGCTACGACGGCATCTTGCTCGATCCGCCGAAGTTCGGCCGCGGGCCGAAGGCGAAGTGTGGCGGCTGGAGGAAGATCTCGCGCCTTTGCTCGCCGACTGCCGCAAGCTGCTCGACGACAACAGCCGCTTCCTCGTGCTCACCGTCTACGCCGTGCGCATGTCGGCGCTGGCGATCGGTGAGCTGGTGAAACAGATGTTCGGCGACCTAGGCGGCACGGTCGAGCTGGGCGAAATGTCGGTGCGCGAGGAAGCGCGCGGGCTGCTGCTGCCGACCGCGATCTTCGCCCGCTGGTCGCGATAAGTTCGGCCGGCGCGGATCGCCGCGCCGACCACGAACGGCGAGGCAGCGACCAGCAAAGCGACACGGCGCCCTCGAGCAGCAGCGCCGCCGGATCCGCGATCGCCCGACGCGCCGGCGCCGAAGATCAGCAGCGGTACGGCGAGCGGCAGCAGACAGGACGCCGGCCAGCGCCCCCGCTCGCGGCAGACCGGCGGTCAGCGCGGCAACCATCACCGCGAGCGCGGCCAGGCGCCGGCGTGCCGATCGCAAGCGCCGCCAGCGTCCGCACCTGGCGGCAGGCGCGATACCCAGAAGGAAGGAGCTCGGCAGCGCCGCGAAGCAGCAGCAGCGGCCCGAAGGTCAGCCAGTGCGCGGCGATTTTCGCGGCGCCGACGACTCTCCTCGGAGAGGCCGCGCAGCGCCAGCTGGTCGAGCATTCCGTTGGCGCGGTCCGGCTCGATCAGTCGCTCGATCGGCAGCAGCGCGGCGGTCAGCGCGGCGATCCACAAGCCGCCGGCGGCGATCCGCTCGAGCAGGCGCGGATCGGGTCCGACCGCGAACGGGACCAGCGTCGCGACGACAAGAAAAAAGCCGACCGGCAGCCAGGCCGCACCGCCGATCGCGCGGCGCACGTCGCGGGTGATGAGCGCCCCGATCACGCTGCGAGCACCAATGACCCAGCTGCCGCCAAGCGGCCCGTGCGACGCGGCAAGCACGGCGCCGCCCGACTCGCGATGCTCGTGATCAGCGCATCGAGCCGCTCGACGCCATCGCGATCGAGGCCGTTGAGCGGCTCGTCGAGCAGCCAAAGCGGCGCGCCCGATGCGGCGACTCGCGCGAGCGTCGCGCGCTTCGCCTGACCCGTCGAAAGCAGCCGCACCGGCACATGGGCAAGGCGCGTCAGATCCAAAGCGTCCAGAGCCTCGTCGAGCCGCGCCGCGTCTACCGTCCAGAAGGCCAACGCCCGGCGCAGCGGCAGTTCGCGGTCGAGCGCCAGCGGCCTCGTCCGCCAGCGCCAAATCGACTGCGCTCGACGCTGCCCGCTTCGGCTCGCAGGAGCCCCGCGGCGAGGCGGATCAGGCTCGACTTGCCGCTCCCGTTCGGACCGCCGAGATGCAACGCCTCGCCCGGTCCGATCTCCAGGTTCATGCCTTCGAACAGCAGCCGGCCGCCGCGCCGGCAGGTCACGCCCTCGAACCGGAGCAGCGCCGTCACTCCGCGGCTTCCTCGAGCGCGTGCATCGCCTCGTCGGACAGGCCGAAATGATGGCCGACCTCGTGCACCAAAACGTGCGCGACCAGATGTTCGAGCGTGTCGTCGCCGTCGGCCCATTCGTCGAGGATCGGACGGCGAAACAGCCGGATGCGGTCCGGCATCGTACCCGAATGCTCGACGCTTCGTTCGGTGACGCGGAATGCCTTCGTAGATGCCGGTCAGGTCGAACGGATCCTCGATGCCCATCGCGGCCAGCGTCTCGTCGTCGGCGAAGTCCTCGATGAGCAGGACGACGTCGCGCAGGGATTCCGCGAACGGCTCGGGCAGCGCATCCAGCGCCCGGCGCGCGATCGCCTCGATCTCGTCGGCCGAGGGCGGTGTTCCGAAGCGCCGCATGCGATGCGGCATAGGGGCAGGACGCTCGCACCCGCAAGGTTGCCCGACAAGCCGCAACCTTGCCTAGATGGGCGCCTTCCAGCGATATTTGCGGAGCGGTGGCCGAGTGGTCGAAGGCGCTCGCCTGGAAAGTGAGTATACGGCAAAACCGTATCGAGGGTTCGAATCCCTCCCGCTCCGCCACTGGATGATACGCTATCGGTCGCTAGCGTTCAGAAAACACCGCAAATTCAAGGAAAACTGGCTGGCGATCATCCGCTGATGGACGTTGACGTGCGCCTGCAGCCGGTACATAGTGGGGTAAGTTATGAGGGAATTTAAATGCCCCTGACCATACTTCAAGCGAAGAATGCAAGGCCTGGCCGGCACTCGGACGGGAAAGGGCTCTACCTGTTGGCAAAGCCGAGCGGGACCAAGTCCTGGGTGCTAAGAGTCCAGCACAACGGCAAGAGGCAAGACTTCGGTCTCGGGACCTTCGTGATCGATCCAATCGCTGCCGCAATCCCGTTAGAGAAGCGTCGATCGCTTACCTTGGCGGAGGCGCGAGAAAAGGCCCGCGTCGGGCGAGAACTCGCCAAGGCGGGGTTCAACCCATCTGCTGTTTGGCGCCATATCGAAGAGGAGATTCCGACCTTCAAAAAGGCTGCCGAGGAATATCACGCACAGGTTTCAAAGGGCTGGCGCAACGGCAAGCACGGCGATCAGTGGCTCAACACGCTAAAGGCCTACGTCTTCCCGCTCATTGGGAATCTCTCGGTTGAGGAAATTGACGCACCTGCCATCCAGAAGGTGCTGCTGCCGATCTGGCTTTCGAAGGGAGAGACGGCTCGCCGTGTCCGCCAGCGGATCGGCGTCGTTCTCGATTACGCTCACGGCAAAGGATGGCGAAAGGCCGAGGCTCCGATGCGAGCGCTCAATCAACTTTTGGGCGGCATCAAGCAGCCGACGGGTCGAAACTTCTCGGCCATGCCATACAAGGAACTTCCAGTGTTCATGGCCAAACTTACGGGCGGTGAGTTCTCTCTCGGCAGGTTGGCTCTTCAGTTCCTGATCCTGACGGCCGCGAGGTCGGGAGAGGTTCGTAAAGCTCGGTGGCGGGACGTCGACCTGGAAGCTGCGGAATGGCGCGTCCCTCCGGAGAACGCGAAGACGGGCCGGGTGCATATTGTCCCGCTTGCGAGTGCAGGCACCGATTTGCTGAAGACGCTCCGCGAAGTATTTGCACCAAAGCCGAACGATCTAATCTTCCCTGGACTAAAGGGAGAAATGAGCGATGCGACGCTTGCCAAGGTGCTTCGGGTGAATGGCGGCGCAAATTACACCGTTCATGGTTTTCGGTCTTCCTTCCGCGACTGGGCTGCCGAGACAGGGTTTGCCGATGCATGGGCGGAGGCAGCTCTCGCTCATACAAACCCTAACCGGATTGAGAGCGCTTACCGCCGCACAACCTTCTTCGATCAAAGGAAGGAGAGGCTGATGCCGGCCTGGGCTTCATTCTGCACTTCATCAAACAACGTCGTTCGTCTCGCCGCGGGTTAGCCGGTTGCTTCGAACGGCCGCCTTGCTACGCTCCGAAACGCTCGGCGCGGGGGTAAGTGTGACCAATCAGCTGTTCTTCGGCGACAATCTAGGAGTGCTGCGCGACTGTATCGCGACCGAGAGCGTTGACCTGATTTATCTCGACCCGCCGTTCAACTCGAACGCCAATTACAACATCCTGTTCAAGTCGAAGATGGGGGATGGTTCCGACGCGCAGATCGAGGCATTCGAAGACACATGGCATTGGAATGACCATGCCGAAGACGCGTTCGACCAGGTAATTCGAAGCGGCAACACCGCTGCCGCAGAGTTGCTACGCGCAATGCGTAGCTTTCTCGGCGAAAATGACATGATGGCTTATCTCTCAATGATGGCCATTCGCCTGATCGAACTCCATCGGGTACTGAAGCCCACTGGAAGCCTTTACCTTCATTGCGACCCAACAGCGTCGCATTACCTGAAGTTGTTGTTGGATGGTGTGTTTGGGCCTGAGCGATTTTTGAACGAACTCGTCTGGCGGCGGACGGGTTCGCACAGCCCGAGACGCTCGTACGGCCCTATCCATGATACAATCCTCGCCTATACTAAGTCGCCACAATATAGGTTCAACGTTGTGCGCCGACCTTACATGCGGGTCATGTGCTCGGACGCTATTCTGAGACCGCCGACGGCAAAATGAAGTTTTCCTCCGGGGGGAATGTTCTGACCGGAGCGGGGGCGACTGGCGGACCATCTGGGGCGGTATGGCGTGGCTTCAATCCCTCAGCCAAGAATCGGCACTGGGCAATTCCAGGCTTCTACGAAGAACTGATGCCCGAAGAGTATCGTTCGCTTAATGTTGTCGAGAAGCTGGAAGCCCTATTCCAAGCCGGACTTGTGGAAATCGAAGACGGCGCAGCTTGGCCGATAATGGTTCGCTACCTCGATGAACGCGATGGCACTCCGTTAACTGATATCTGGGCCTATCAACCCTATACCGAAGGCTGTGTTTGGCCCGATGCCAAAAAGGGCATTGATGAGGATGTGATGTGGTTGGGCCCAACTGCGCCTGAGCGCTTAGGCTATCCTACGCAAAAGCCAGTCGGGTTGCTTGAACGTATAATCGCGACCTCCTCAAACGAAGGCGATCTAGTTCTCGATCCTTTCTGCGGCTGTGGGACTGCGGTCCATGCCGCCCAGAAGCTAGGTCGCCAGTGGATCGGTATCGATATTACCCACCTCGCAATCAGCCTGATCGAAAAGCGGTTGAAGGACGCGTTCCCCGGAATCCAGTTTGAGGTGCATGGCACGCCAAAGGACCTCGCCTCGGCGGAGGATCTTGCGCAACGCGACAAATACCAATTTCAGTGGTGGGCCGTATCGATGGTCGACGCGCTGCCCTTCGGCGGCAAGAAGAAGGGCGCCGACGGAGGTATCGACGGCATCATCTATTTCAAGCCGGATGGGAAGCGAACCGAAAAGGCCCTCGTGTCGGTCAAGGGCGGCAGCAACGTTTCAGTAAACATGATCCGTGATCTACATAGCGCTATGGAGCGTGAGAACGCGCCGTTGGGCGTGTTCATTACGAACGCACTGCCCACTAGCGTGATGGAAAAGGAAGCCGCTGCCGTAGGTCGGTTCGAAGACGAATGGGGCCGAACTTATCCAAGGCTCCAGATCATCACGGTCGCAGAGCTATTCCAGGGCAAGAAACCACAGATTCCCTTCGTCGACCCGGCGAGTATCAAGCGAGCCCGACGCGAAGAAGCGTCAGGATCGCAGCAGCAACTCCTCTGATCTGGGGGGCGCTGTGCCGCACTTCTGGATTCCGGCGCCAACGGCTCTTGCTTTGATGGTCAAGGAGTTAGGCGGTGAATATCCCGCCATGCTCGCGCTTTGTAAGCGCGCACACGCGGGTCTTCTGAAGAGCCAAGCCCAACTATATCTGGCCCCCGATCAACGCTTGGAGCGCGTACCGGTGCCGGCGGGGTTTTGGTGGGCAGAAGGCGAGGAGGCACTAGAGCAAGATTGGACACACGGAGACTTCTCCACTTGGATCGACGAGAGGTTCGAGCTGAAGGCCTTCGGCGTCGAATTTGATTTCCAGGGCATTCAATCGATGATGACCCCGCAAAGGGCTGCCTCGGCGGCGCGTGAACTGTCCGTCGTCAGTAATGCTGATTGGCTGAGTGCAAAGGAGGCTCGAACATTCGTCGTCGATCACTTCAAGCTCAATCCCGCGTTAGCAGGTGCGGGCTTGATCGATCACTGCAAGCTGGGGTTCGTTCCTGCTCGTGCTGTTCTCATGCAACGATCGCGAAACGGCGACACTCAAAATTTCAATCTCGAGGTTAGGGAGTGGGATATTCCCTCGTGGTTTTGGCAAATCCTGACCAACTCGGGAAAGGGCACTCAAGAGTGGGAACGCGGCTTGTTCAGCGCGCATGGCAGCACTCCTGACGGCGTATTCACATACTTCCTAGCGGGGGTGCATTTCGAAGCCGCCGCGCTTGAGGCCTTAGCGCCGCGGAAGCCCGAGGCCAGGCCGGAGGTTGCGGTTAATCGCGTAGGTCGCCCGCCCAAGGAATGGTGGGCCGATCTGTTCTGCGCTGTTTGGGGTCAGATTGTTCAGGGAGAGCTAACGCCGAAGAACCAGGCGGATATCGAGAGGGCGATGCTAGATTGGGTTGCGGATCGAGGAGAGATCGTAGCCGAAAGCACTGTGAAGCCGATGGCAAGGAAGGTTTGGCTGGAGTGGAATCGCGAGGCCAGAAACTAGCCGGGCTTCTATTTTTGACCCTTTCCGACCCTTTCCGGCCGCGATTCAACTCTGAACCTGCTGATGTTCTCCTGCATCCGCTGGCACCTGCCAGCACTCAGGAGAACGCAAATGGAGCCGCTGGCAGTATCAATCCATGAGACGGCGAAGATCCTCAGCCTAGGCCGGACCTCGATCTATCTGATGATCGGGGATGGTCGAACTCGAGACGTTCAAGCTCGGCCGTCGGACTTTGGTGAAGACCGCTTCGATCCGTCGCTTGGTCGACTCCCAGAATTAGACCCTGGGGATGGCAAAGCGCCGGATCAATCCGAACGTTGTGAAACTGCATTGGACATACGACGTGTCGGAGCTCGCCGCGTGTTGTGGCGTGCACAAGAATACGGTCCTGAACTGGAAGGCCGCGGGGCTTGAGCCGATCGACGGCAGAAAGCCCGTCATCTTCCTCGGCTCAGTCGTTCGCGAGTTTCTCCGGAAGAGAAACGCGAAGTTCAAGCAGGCGTGCGGGCCGGGCAGGATGTATTGCTTTCGCTGCCGAGCGCCACGGACGCCAAGCCTGGGTCTCATCGAATACAACCCAATCACACCGACGTCCGGGAACCTCCGCGCTGTCTGCGAGACCTGCAACACGAACATGCACCGTCGTGTCTCGCGTGCTGCGGTGGCCGCGGCAATGCCCGGCCTCGACATCCAATTTCCGGAGCGAACGCTACGCCTAATCGGGAGCGAGTCTCCCTCCCTGAATTGTGAGTCCGGAAGGCAGGCAGCAGCGTGAGCAAACCACACCCGCCAAATGAGCGGATCAAACGAGAGTATGTCCGGTACCTGGCCGAAGCGAAGGGACGCGATGCGGCGACCCTAGACAGGGTTCTGAAGTCGATCGTTCGCTTCGAGGAGGCCGCCCGTCGGAAGGACTTCAAGGCATTCCATCGCGAGCAAGCCGTCGCCTTCAAGCGAAAGCTGACCGAGGCGCTGAATGCACGAACCGGCGAGCGGCTGAGCAAGGCAACGGTCTATTCGACGTTGCGGGACCTTCGGGCCTTCTTCTTCTGGCTGGCACACCTTCCCGGCTACAAATCTCATGTCGCTTATTCAGACGCAGACTACTTCAACCTCAGCGACAAGGACGTCGCAATCGCGAGGGCGAGGCGAGAGAAACGTGTGCCGACGCTTAAGCAAGTTGAGCTGGTACTTTCGACGATGCCCTCCGGCACTCCGATCGAGCGCCGCAATCGAGCGGTCATCGCATTTGCGGTCGTCACGGGTGCGCGAGTAGCGGCTTTGGCGTCGTTTCGGCTTGGCGACATCAACCTGGACGAAAGCTTCGTCGATCAGGATGCCCGGCACGTCAAAACCAAGTTCAGCAAAAGCTTCCGCACTTTTCTCATGCCGGTGAGCGAGCTGGCGATGTCGATTGCCAAAGACTGGCATGAGGAGCTGAGCGCAGAGCCCACCCGCGGCCGGGGAGATCCCCTATTCCCTGCAACAGAGATGGGCCTGGACAATGAGGGCGCCTTCACCGCCCAAGGCCTGTCGAGAGATGCCTGGACTACTGGCGGTCCAATCCGAGAGATATTCCAACATGCCTTCGCCGCGGCGGGGGTTGAGTATTTCAACCCGCACAGCATTCGCGACATGCTCGTGCGTCACATCATGACACTCGACCTGCCCTTGGAGACGCTGAAGGCCTGGTCACAGAATCTGGGTCACCAAGGCCTGCTCACCACGATTATCAGCTACGGCTCGATCGCTACCGATCGGCAGGGCGAACTGATCAAGCAGGGTCTGCCAACCGGAAAGGGTCGTCAAAGCTTTGATCCGGACCCAAAGCTCGTGGCCGCTCTGGTGCAGGCAATCCAGCAGACGGAGCAAAGATCATAGCCTGTGGTGTGCGTTTATTAGAGCGGACGCAGGAAGGGGGTGGAGGTGGCGTCAAGCGACGGTTGTACGGACATGCCGTCCGCCTAACTTGTTAGACGGGAACATTAGTTAATGGGGTACCGTTACCCCATCAGTTACCACGCTGCGGGCCGGTATCGCGCTGGCTCGACGGAAGCCTGCGTGCATTTATCAGCCCACTCAAAGATCCCTCGCCTCGGGCGCTCGCCCATCAAACTCAGATGATCAATATGTCGGCCGGACCGATTGGCGGCGTTCCCGTGAGCGTCGCAAAAAGAATTCTGGCTCCCGCGCCATTGCCATCCGCGTCGTAGTAAAGGTTCCCCGTACTAGTATCGTATAGCAGGAAGTCGTTGGCGTCCCCGGCGACACCGCCCGAATTCGATACGAACTCTCCTGCATCGAGCGTCGGTCCGATCGCCGTGAAGATAAAGTCTTCTAGTAGAAGGCTATCCAAGCTGCCGTCGAAGTCGGTAATTGTGTCGACACTGTTCAGTCCGTCGAACACGAAATTGTCGGACCCATTGCCGCCGGTGAGCGTGTCGGCGCCCAGGCCGCCTGTGATCCTGTCGTTGCCATCTCCGCCACTGATGACATCGTTGCCCCCGCCTCCCCGAAGGATGTCGTTCCCGATACTGCCATTGATCGTGTCTGCGAACCCGGATCCGATTACGCCCTCGAAGTTGCTATAGTTGTCGGTGCCGATCCCGGCTGCCGTAATGGTCTGACCGACGCCCTGCGAGAAGTTGATCGTGAATCCAGCAGTTGCGTCGGAGAGGTCGAGCAAGTCGCCGGTACCGCCTCGCCCATCTAGCGTATCGCTTCCACCGCCTCCGCGAAGAATGTCATTGGCAACATTGTCGCCTGTAAGCGTGTCGCCTAGCGCCGTGCCGATGACGCCTTCGATGTTTTGATAGGTGTCGTTGTTGCCCAAGGCGCCGGTGCCATTGGGAATAGAATGGCTTCCCGCTGACTGATCCAGCGTGAACGTGACCGCCAGAGTTCCATCGGAGAGGTCAAGCATGTCCTCTGACCCAGCGCCACCATCCATGCTGTCGGCATTACCCAGACCGCCCCGAAGGATGTCCCTACCGGCTCCGCCTATTAGGACGTCGCTATTGCCGGCGCCGCCGATGAGCACGCTTTGGCCCGCGCCGTCGGTAATCGTGTCGTTGCCAGCGCGGCCATCGATGTAAGACGCTTGGTAGGTACCAACACCCGACAGGTCCACGGTGTCCGACGTGTTGCCCGGAGCGACGGTTACCACACGCAGTGTGATTGTGCCTGTGCCCATTCCACCCGCACCATCAGCGACGTTATAAGTCAAAGTAACCGTCGTCGGCGCACCGACCGTTCCCCCGACTGCACCCGTTGTGAAGCTGAATGTCCCGTTGGGGTTGATTGTGACTGCACTTCCGAGCGCTCCTGGCGGAGCGGTGATGCTCGTTAAGGTCAGGGCGAGTCCATCAGGATCGCTGTCGTTTCCGAGCAGAACGTCCCACGGCAGAGTTACAGCCGTGCTGTTAGAGGCCCAGATAACATCCGCGGTCGTCACGGGATTGTCGTTCACGGCGTTGACCGTGATCGCGCGCATGTCCGTATCGCTCAGCGCACCGCCGGCACCGCTGTTGCCGTTGTCGTTGGTCGTCATGGTCAGCGTGACCACGCCGCTCGTGTCCGCCATCGGCGTGAATGTCGGCTGGTTGGCAACCGTTGCCAGATAGGTGTTGATCGCGGCCAGCGTACCGTTGAGCGTGATGCTCGTGGTTCCCGATCCGCTGACGGTTACGCCGCCCGCATCGGCGGCGGTCAACGTGCCCGTCGCGACGCTGAGAGTGACGCTAATGCTTCCCGCGCCCGCGTCGACATCGGTCACGGACAGGCCGGCCAGCTTCAGCGGAGTGTCCTCGTTGGTCGAGAAGCCCGCCGGCAGATTGTTGACCGGCGCGTCGTTGACCGCTGTTACCGTGAAGGTGAACGGCTGCGCGACCGGCGTCGAAACGTCCTCGTTGCCGTCCTCGACCGACACGCTGAAGCCCGCGGTGGGCGTCTCGGAGCCGTCATGCGTGAACGTCACCAGCCCCGCGGCAAGCTGCGCGCCGGTGAAGCTGTTCTGCGCAATGCCGTTGACGAACAAAGTGCCGTTGCTGAGGCCGGTGGCCGTGAAAGTCTCGTCAGCCGCGACATCGTCCGGATCCGTAAAGTTGAGATCGGCCGTGGTCAGCTGATAGCTGCCGCCTTCGTTGATCGGTGCGGTGAGGTCGCCGGTCACGACTGGCGCGTCATTCGTGCCGGTGATCGTGATCGTCACGACCTGGTCGACCGTGCCGCCCTCGCCATCGTCGATGGTGACCGTGTAGGTCTGGGTGAGCTCCTCGCCCTCGGCGAGGTACTGGAGCGCCGCATTGTCGACGCTGAAGTCCCATCCGACCTGGCCCGAGCCGTCGCCGGTCGAGGCATCGTCTACATTGACGCTGAACGTGCCCAGATAGCCGGCGCCGCCCGCGACGAAGTCGACCGAGTGCGCGTCGGCAAGGTCGACGTCCTCGAAGTCGATCGTGCCGCTGGCCGTGGTGGTCCCGTCCTCGGTCACGGACCCCGTTTCCACCGCCGCAGCGATGGTCGGCGCGTCATTCGTGCCGGTGATCGTGATCGTCACGACCTGGTCGACCGTGCCGCCCTCGCCATCGTCGATGGTGACCGTGTAGGTCTGGGTGAGCTCCTCGCCCTCGGCGAGGTACTGGAGCGCCGCATTGTCGACGCTGAAGTCCCATCCGACCTGGCCCGAGCCGTCGCCGGTCGAGGCATCGTCTACATTGACGCTGAACGTGCCCAGATAGCCGGCGCCGCCCGCGACGAAGTCGACCGAGTGCGCGTCGGCAAGGTCGACGTCCTCGAAGTCGATCGTGCCGCTGGCCGTGGTGGTCCCGTCCTCGGTCACGGACCCCGTTTCCACCGCCGCAGCGATGGTCGGCGCGTCATTCGTGCCGGTGATCGTGATCGTCACGACCTGGTCGACCGTGCCGCCCTCGCCATCGTCGATGGTGACCGTGTAGGTCTGGGTGAGCTCCTCGCCCTCGGCGAGGTACTGGAGCGCCGCATTGTCGACGCTGAAGTCCCATCCGACCTGGCCCGAGCCGTCGCCGGTCGAGGCATCGTCTACATTGACGCTGAACGTGCCCAGATAGCCGGCGCCGCCCGCGACGAAGTCGACCGAGTGCGCGTCGGCAAGGTCGACGTCCTCGAAGTCGATCGTGCCGCTGGCCGTGGTGGTCCCGTCCTCGGTCACGGACCCCGTTTCCACCGCCGCAGCGATGGTCGGCGCGTCATTCGTGCCGGTGATCGTGATCGTCACGACCTGGTCGACCGTGCCGCCCTCGCCATCGTCGATGGTGACCGTGTAGGTCTGGGTGAGCTCCTCGCCCTCGGCGAGGTACTGGAGCGCCGCATTGTCGACGCTGAAGTCCCATCCGACCTGGCCCGAGCCGTCGCCGGTCGAGGCATCGTCTACATTGACGCTGAACGTGCCCAGATAGCCGGCGCCGCCCGCGACGAAGTCGACCGAGTGCGCGTCGGCAAGGTCGACGTCCTCGAAGTCGATCGTGCCGCTGGCCGTGGTGGTCCCGTCCTCGGTCACGGACCCCGTTTCCACCGCCGCAGCGATGGTCGGCGCGTCATTCGTGCCGGTGATCGTGATCGTCACGACCTGGTCGACCGTGCCGCCCTCGCCATCGTCGATGGTGACCGTGTAGGTCTGGGTGAGCTCCTCGCCCTCGGCGAGGTACTGGAGCGCCGCATTGTCGACGCTGAAGTCCCATCCGACCTGGCCCGAGCCGTCGCCGGTCGAGGCATCGTCTACATTGACGCTGAACGTGCCCAGATAGCCGGCGCCGCCCGCGACGAAGTCGACCGAGTGCGCGTCGGCAAGGTCGACGTCCTCGAAGTCGATCGTGCCGCTGGCCGTGGTGGTCCCGTCCTCGGTCACGGACCCCGTTTCCACCGCCGCAGCGATGGTCGGCGCGTCATTCGTGCCGGTGATCGTGATCGTCACGACCTGGTCGACCGTGCCGCCCTCGCCATCGTCGATGGTGACCGTGTAGGTCTGGGTGAGCTCCTCGCCCTCGGCGAGGTACTGGAGCGCCGCATTGTCGACGCTGAAGTCCCATCCGACCTGGCCCGAGCCGTCGCCGGTCGAGGCATCGTCTACATTGACGCTGAACGTGCCCAGATAGCCGGCGCCGCCCGCGACGAAGTCGACCGAGTGCGCGTCGGCAAGGTCGACGTCCTCGAAGTCGATCGTGCCGCTGGCCGTGGTGGTCCCGTCCTCGGTCACGGACCCCGTTTCCACCGCCGCAGCGATGGTCGGCGCGTCATTCGTGCCGGTGATCGTGATCGTCACGACCTGGTCGACCGTGCCGCCCTCGCCATCGTCGATGGTGACCGTGTAGGTCTGGGTGAGCTCCTCGCCCTCGGCGAGGTACTGGAGCGCCGCATTGTCGACGCTGAAGTCCCATCCGACCTGGCCCGAGCCGTCGCCGGTCGAGGCATCGTCTACATTGACGCTGAACGTGCCCAGATAGCCGGCGCCGCCCGCGACGAAGTCGACCGAGTGCGCGTCGGCAAGGTCGACGTCCTCGAAGTCGATCGTGCCGCTGGCCGTGGTGGTCCCGTCCTCGGTCACGGACCCCGTTTCCACCGCCGCAGCGATGGTCGGCGCGTCATTCGTGCCGGTGATCGTGATCGTCACGACCTGGTCGACCGTGCCGCCCTCGCCATCGTCGATGGTGACCGTGTAGGTCTGGGTGAGCTCCTCGCCCTCGGCGAGGTACTGGAGCGCCGCATTGTCGACGCTGAAGTCCCATCCGACCTGGCCCGAGCCGTCGCCGGTCGAGGCATCGTCTACATTGACGCTGAACGTGCCCAGATAGCCGGCGCCGCCCGCGACGAAGTCGACCGAGTGCGCGTCGGCAAGGTCGACGTCCTCGAAGTCGATCGTGCCGCTGGCCGTGGTGGTCCCGTCCTCGGTCACGGACCCCGTTTCCACCGCCGCAGCGATGGTCGGCGCGTCATTCGTGCCGGTGATCGTGATCGTCACGACCTGGTCGACCGTGCCGCCCTCGCCATCGTCGATGGTGACCGTGTAGGTCTGGGTGAGCTCCTCGCCCTCGGCGAGGTACTGGAGCGCCGCATTGTCGACGCTGAAGTCCCATCCGACCTGGCCCGAGCCGTCGCCGGTCGAGGCATCGTCTACATTGACGCTGAACGTGCCCAGATAGCCGGCGCCGCCCGCGACGAAGTCGACCGAGTGCGCGTCGGCAAGGTCGACGTCCTCGAAGTCGATCGTGCCGCTGGCCGTGGTGGTCCCGTCCTCGGTCACGGACCCCGTTTCCACCGCCGCAGCGATGGTCGGCGCGTCATTCGTGCCGGTGATCGTGATCGTCACGACCTGGTCGACCGTGCCGCCCTCGCCATCGTCGATGGTGACCGTGTAGGTCTGGGTGAGCTCCTCGCCCTCGGCGAGGTACTGGAGCGCCGCATTGTCGACGCTGAAGTCCCATCCGACCTGGCCCGAGCCGTCGCCGGTCGAGGCATCGTCTACATTGACGCTGAACGTGCCCAGATAGCCGGCGCCGCCCGCGACGAAGTCGACCGAGTGCGCGTCGGCAAGGTCGACGTCCTCGAAGTCGATCGTGCCGCTGGCCGTGGTGGTCCCGTCCTCGGTCACGGACCCCGTTTCCACCGCCGCAGCGATGGTCGGCGCGTCATTCGTGCCGGTGATCGTGATCGTCACGACCTGGTCGACCGTGCCGCCCTCGCCATCGTCGATGGTGACCGTGTAGGTCTGGGTGAGCTCCTCGCCCTCGGCGAGGTACTGGAGCGCCGCATTGTCGACGCTGAAGTCCCATCCGACCTGGCCCGAGCCGTCGCCGGTCGAGGCATCGTCTACATTGACGCTGAACGTGCCCAGATAGCCGGCGCCGCCCGCGACGAAGTCGACCGAGTGCGCGTCGGCAAGGTCGACGTCCTCGAAGTCGATCGTGCCGCTGGCCGTGGTGGTCCCGTCCTCGGTCACGGACCCCGTTTCCACCGCCGCAGCGATGGTCGGCGCGTCATTCGTGCCGGTGATCGTGATCGTCACGACCTGGTCGACCGTGCCGCCCTCGCCATCGTCGATGGTGACCGTGTAGGTCTGGGTGAGCTCCTCGCCCTCGGCGAGGTACTGGAGCGCCGCATTGTCGACGCTGAAGTCCCATCCGACCTGGCCCGAGCCGTCGCCGGTCGAGGCATCGTCTACATTGACGCTGAACGTGCCCAGATAGCCGGCGCCGCCCGCGACGAAGTCGACCGAGTGCGCGTCGGCAAGGTCGACGTCCTCGAAGTCGATCGTGCCGCTGGCCGTGGTGGTCCCGTCCTCGGTCACGGACCCCGTTTCCACCGCCGCAGCGATGGTCGGCGCGTCATTCGTGCCGGTGATCGTGATCGTCACGACCTGGTCGACCGTGCCGCCCTCGCCATCGTCGATGGTGACCGTGTAGGTCTGGGTGAGCTCCTCGCCCTCGGCGAGGTACTGGAGCGCCGCATTGTCGACGCTGAAGTCCCATCCGACCTGGCCCGAGCCGTCGCCGGTCGAGGCATCGTCTACATTGACGCTGAACGTGCCCAGATAGCCGGCGCCGCCCGCGACGAAGTCGACCGAGTGCGCGTCGGCAAGGTCGACGTCCTCGAAGTCGATCGTGCCGCTGGCCGTGGTGGTCCCGTCCTCGGTCACGGACCCCGTTTCCACCGCCGCAGCGATGGTCGGCGCGTCATTCGTGCCGGTGATCGTGATCGTCACGACCTGGTCGACCGTGCCGCCCTCGCCATCGTCGATGGTGACCGTGTAGGTCTGGGTGAGCTCCTCGCCCTCGGCGAGGTACTGGAGCGCCGCATTGTCGACGCTGAAGTCCCATCCGACCTGGCCCGAGCCGTCGCCGGTCGAGGCATCGTCTACATTGACGCTGAACGTGCCCAGATAGCCGGCGCCGCCCGCGACGAAGTCGACCGAGTGCGCGTCGGCAAGGTCGACGTCCTCGAAGTCGATCGTGCCGCTGGCCGTGGTGGTCCCGTCCTCGGTCACGGACCCCGTTTCCACCGCCGCAGCGATGGTCGGCGCGTCATTCGTGCCGGTGATCGTGATCGTCACGACCTGGTCGACCGTGCCGCCCTCGCCATCGTCGATGGTGACCGTGTAGGTCTGGGTGAGCTCCTCGCCCTCGGCGAGGTACTGGAGCGCCGCATTGTCGACGCTGAAGTCCCATCCGACCTGGCCCGAGCCGTCGCCGGTCGAGGCATCGTCTACATTGACGCTGAACGTGCCCAGATAGCCGGCGCCGCCCGCGACGAAGTCGACCGAGTGCGCGTCGGCAAGGTCGACGTCCTCGAAGTCGATCGTGCCGCTGGCCGTGGTGGTCCCGTCCTCGGTCACGGACCCCGTTTCCACCGCCGCAGCGATGGTCGGCGCGTCATTCGTGCCGGTGATCGTGATCGTCACGACCTGGTCGACCGTGCCGCCCTCGCCATCGTCGATGGTGACCGTGTAGGTCTGGGTGAGCTCCTCGCCCTCGGCGAGGTACTGGAGCGCCGCATTGTCGACGCTGAAGTCCCATCCGACCTGGCCCGAGCCGTCGCCGGTCGAGGCATCGTCTACATTGACGCTGAACGTGCCCAGATAGCCGGCGCCGCCCGCGACGAAGTCGACCGAGTGCGCGTCGGCAAGGTCGACGTCCTCGAAGTCGATCGTGCCGCTGGCCGTGGTGGTCCCGTCCTCGGTCACGGACCCCGTTTCCACCGCCGCAGCGATGGTCGGCGCGTCATTCGTGCCGGTGATCGTGATCGTCACGACCTGGTCGACCGTGCCGCCCTCGCCATCGTCGATGGTGACCGTGTAGGTCTGGGTGAGCTCCTCGCCCTCGGCGAGGTACTGGAGCGCCGCATTGTCGACGCTGAAGTCCCATCCGACCTGGCCCGAGCCGTCGCCGGTCGAGGCATCGTCTACATTGACGCTGAACGTGCCCAGATAGCCGGCGCCGCCCGCGACGAAGTCGACCGAGTGCGCGTCGGCAAGGTCGACGTCCTCGAAGTCGATCGTGCCGCTGGCCGTGGTGGTCCCGTCCTCGGTCACGGACCCCGTTTCCACCGCCGCAGCGATGGTCGGCGCGTCATTCGTGCCGGTGATCGTGATCGTCACGACCTGGTCGACCGTGCCGCCCTCGCCATCGTCGATGGTGACCGTGTAGGTCTGGGTGAGCTCCTCGCCCTCGGCGAGGTACTGGAGCGCCGCATTGTCGACGCTGAAGTCCCATCCGACCTGGCCCGAGCCGTCGCCGGTCGAGGCATCGTCTACATTGACGCTGAACGTGCCCAGATAGCCGGCGCCGCCCGCGACGAAGTCGACCGAGTGCGCGTCGGCAAGGTCGACGTCCTCGAAGTCGATCGTGCCGCTGGCCGTGGTGGTCCCGTCCTCGGTCACGGACCCCGTTTCCACCGCCGCAGCGATGGTCGGCGCGTCATTCGTGCCGGTGATCGTGATCGTCACGACCTGGTCGACCGTGCCGCCCTCGCCATCGTCGATGGTGACCGTGTAGGTCTGGGTGAGCTCCTCGCCCTCGGCGAGGTACTGGAGCGCCGCATTGTCGACGCTGAAGTCCCATCCGACCTGGCCCGAGCCGTCGCCGGTCGAGGCATCGTCTACATTGACGCTGAACGTGCCCAGATAGCCGGCGCCGCCCGCGACGAAGTCGACCGAGTGCGCGTCGGCAAGGTCGACGTCCTCGAAGTCGATCGTGCCGCTGGCCGTGGTGGTCCCGTCCTCGGTCACGGACCCCGTTTCCACCGCCGCAGCGATGGTCGGCGCGTCATTCGTGCCGGTGATCGTGATCGTCACGACCTGGTCGACCGTGCCGCCCTCGCCATCGTCGATGGTGACCGTGTAGGTCTGGGTGAGCTCCTCGCCCTCGGCGAGGTACTGGAGCGCCGCATTGTCGACGCTGAAGTCCCATCCGACCTGGCCCGAGCCGTCGCCGGTCGAGGCATCGTCTACATTGACGCTGAACGTGCCCAGATAGCCGGCGCCGCCCGCGACGAAGTCGACCGAGTGCGCGTCGGCAAGGTCGACGTCCTCGAAGTCGATCGTGCCGCTGGCCGTGGTGGTCCCGTCCTCGGTCACGGACCCCGTTTCCACCGCCGCAGCGATGGTCGGCGCGTCATTCGTGCCGGTGATCGTGATCGTCACGACCTGGTCGACCGTGCCGCCCTCGCCATCGTCGATGGTGACCGTGTAGGTCTGGGTGAGCTCCTCGCCCTCGGCGAGGTACTGGAGCGCCGCATTGTCGACGCTGAAGTCCCATCCGACCTGGCCCGAGCCGTCGCCGGTCGAGGCATCGTCTACATTGACGCTGAACGTGCCCAGATAGCCGGCGCCGCCCGCGACGAAGTCGACCGAGTGCGCGTCGGCAAGGTCGACGTCCTCGAAGTCGATCGTGCCGCTGGCCGTGGTGGTCCCGTCCTCGGTCACGGACCCCGTTTCCACCGCCGCAGCGATGGTCGGCGCGTCATTCGTGCCGGTGATCGTGATCGTCACGACCTGGTCGACCGTGCCGCCCTCGCCATCGTCGATGGTGACCGTGTAGGTCTGGGTGAGCTCCTCGCCCTCGGCGAGGTACTGGAGCGCCGCATTGTCGACGCTGAAGTCCCATCCGACCTGGCCCGAGCCGTCGCCGGTCGAGGCATCGTCTACATTGACGCTGAACGTGCCCAGATAGCCGGCGCCGCCCGCGACGAAGTCGACCGAGTGCGCGTCGGCAAGGTCGACGTCCTCGAAGTCGATCGTGCCGCTGGCCGTGGTGGTCCCGTCCTCGGTCACGGACCCCGTTTCCACCGCCGCAGCGATGGTCGGCGCGTCATTCGTGCCGGTGATCGTGATCGTCACGACCTGGTCGACCGTGCCGCCCTCGCCATCGTCGATGGTGACCGTGTAGGTCTGGGTGAGCTCCTCGCCCTCGGCGAGGTACTGGAGCGCCGCATTGTCGACGCTGAAGTCCCATCCGACCTGGCCCGAGCCGTCGCCGGTCGAGGCATCGTCTACATTGACGCTGAACGTGCCCAGATAGCCGGCGCCGCCCGCGACGAAGTCGACCGAGTGCGCGTCGGCAAGGTCGACGTCCTCGAAGTCGATCGTGCCGCTGGCCGTGGTGGTCCCGTCCTCGGTCACGGACCCCGTTTCCACCGCCGCAGCGATGGTCGGCGCGTCATTCGTGCCGGTGATCGTGATCGTCACGACCTGGTCGACCGTGCCGCCCTCGCCATCGTCGATGGTGACCGTGTAGGTCTGGGTGAGCTCCTCGCCCTCGGCGAGGTACTGGAGCGCCGCATTGTCGACGCTGAAGTCCCATCCGACCTGGCCCGAGCCGTCGCCGGTCGAGGCATCGTCTACATTGACGCTGAACGTGCCCAGATAGCCGGCGCCGCCCGCGACGAAGTCGACCGAGTGCGCGTCGGCAAGGTCGACGTCCTCGAAGTCGATCGTGCCGCTGGCCGTGGTGGTCCCGTCCTCGGTCACGGACCCCGTTTCCACCGCCGCAGCGATGGTCGGCGCGTCATTCGTGCCGGTGATCGTGATCGTCACGACCTGGTCGACCGTGCCGCCCTCGCCATCGTCGATGGTGACCGTGTAGGTCTGGGTGAGCTCCTCGCCCTCGGCGAGGTACTGGAGCGCCGCATTGTCGACGCTGAAGTCCCATCCGACCTGGCCCGAGCCGTCGCCGGTCGAGGCATCGTCTACATTGACGCTGAACGTGCCCAGATAGCCGGCGCCGCCCGCGACGAAGTCGACCGAGTGCGCGTCGGCAAGGTCGACGTCCTCGAAGTCGATCGTGCCGCTGGCCGTGGTGGTCCCGTCCTCGGTCACGGACCCCGTTTCCACCGCCGCAGCGATGGTCGGCGCGTCATTCGTGCCGGTGATCGTGATCGTCACGACCTGGTCGACCGTGCCGCCCTCGCCATCGTCGATGGTGACCGTGTAGGTCTGGGTGAGCTCCTCGCCCTCGGCGAGGTACTGGAGCGCCGCATTGTCGACGCTGAAGTCCCATCCGACCTGGCCCGAGCCGTCGCCGGTCGAGGCATCGTCTACATTGACGCTGAACGTGCCCAGATAGCCGGCGCCGCCCGCGACGAAGTCGACCGAGTGCGCGTCGGCAAGGTCGACGTCCTCGAAGTCGATCGTGCCGCTGGCCGTGGTGGTCCCGTCCTCGGTCACGGACCCCGTTTCCACCGCCGCAGCGATGGTCGGCGCGTCATTCGTGCCGGTGATCGTGACTGTGACCGTCTGCACCGCAGTGCCGCCATGGCCGTCGTTGATGGTCACGTCGTACTTCTGGGTCAGGGTCTGGCCCGCGGCTAGGTACTGGAGCGCCGCATTGTCGACGCTGAAGTCCCATCCGACCTGGCCCGAGCCGTCGCCGGTCGAGGCATCGTCTACATTGACGCTGAACGCGCCCAGATAGCCGGCGCCGCCCGCGACGAAGTCGACCGAGTGCGCGTCGGCAAGGTCGACGTCCTCGAAGTCGATCGTGCCGCTGGCCGTGGTGGTCCCGTCCTCGGTCACGGACCCCGTTTCCACCGCCGCAGCGATGGTCGGCGCGTCATTCGTGCCGGTGATCGTGATCGTCACGACCTGGTCGACCGTGCCGCCCTCGCCATCGTCGATGGTGACCGTGTAGGTCTGGGTGAGCTCCTCGCCCTCGGCGAGGTACTGGAGCGCCGCATTGTCGACGCTGAAGTCCCATCCGACCTGGCCCGAGCCGTCGCCGGTCGAGGCATCGTCTACATTGACGCTGAACGTGCCCAGATAGCCGGCGCCGCCCGCGACGAAGTCGACCGAGTGCGCGTCGGCAAGGTCGACGTCCTCGAAGTCGATCGTGCCGCTGGCCGTGGTGGTCCCGTCCTCGGTCATGATCCCGTTTTCATCGCCGCAGCGATGGTCGGCGCGTCATTCGTGCCGGTGATCGTGATCGTCACGACCTGGTCGACCGTGCCGCCCTCGCCATCGTCGATGGTGACCGTGTAGGTCTGGGTGAGCTCCTCGCCCTCGGCGAGGTACTGGAGCGCCGCATTGTCGACGCTGAAGTCCCATCCGACCTGGCCCGAGCCGTCGCCGGTCGAGGCATCGTCTACATTGACGCTGAACGTGCCCAGATAGCCGGCGCCGCCCGCGACGAAGTCGACCGAGTGCGCGTCGGCAAGGTCGACGTCCTCGAAGTCGATGGTGCCGCTGGCCGTGGTGGTCCCGTTCGGTGACGGATCCGTTTCCACCGCCGCAGCGATGGTCGGCGCGTCATTCGTGCCGGTGATCGTGATCGTCACGACCTGGTCGACCGTGCCGCCCTCGCCATCGTCGATGGTGACCGTGTAGGTCTGGGTCAGCTCCTCGCCCTCGGCGAGGTACTGGAGCGCCGCATTGTCGACGCTGAAGTCCCATCCGACCTGGCCCGAGCCGTCGCCGGTCGAGGCATCGTCTACAT
>CAWJWR010000002.1:0-396084 GCA_963846645.1 uncultured Alphaproteobacteria bacterium
CGCCACGTATTGCTTTTCGCACGAACGGCGGGAGACCGGCAGGAAGGATCGTCGAGCGCCTTCGGAGAAGGCTCATTGCTTGCTCCGATGTGCGTCCCTCCGCAATCAAGCGAAGCCGGAGGTTGATCGCATTGCCCGCCGACCTGCTTCGAGCCAAGTAGCTCGCGATGACTTCTACGGCGAGAAGCACCGCCCCAAATGTGCACGCTAGAATAAGAGCTTTGAGCCAAGCGTCATTCACGAATTCAAACCTTGCGTCAGGACGGAACAGGTCCGACGACAGCGTGACGCCATGTGCAGAGACCTGCTCAATGAACTTCGGCCGAATGCCTGTGGCTTCGAATTTGCCGAGCACCTGACCTTCGGAGTTGACGCCGCTTTGACGGAACCTGAAGATCTCCTGCATCTGCATAACTTCGCCTTCCATACCGGTGAGTTCGGAAAGGCTGAGGAGTCGACGACGCCCGTCGGACAAGCGACCAACTTGGATGACAACGTTGATTGCCGACGCGATCTGCGCTCGTGAGGATCTTGCCGGAATGTCAATTCCGCTCATGCCAATCATCTGCTCGACGCGCGACAAAGCGTCCCGCGGGGTGTTGGCGTGAACGGTCGTCATTGACCCATCGTGGCCAGTGTTCATGGCCTGAAGCATGTCGAAAGCTTCGCCGGCGCGAACCTCGCCGACGATGATGCGATCGGGCCGCATACGAAGCGCGTTTTTGACCAGCTCGCGCTGTCCGATCTCGCCCCTGCCCTCGATGTTCGGCGGCCGGGTCTCGAGCCGAACGACGTGCTCCTGTTGCATTTGTAAGTTCGGCCGAGTCTTCGATCGTAACGATACGCTCGCGGTCGTCGATGAACGCCGACATCGCATTCAGCATCGTTGTCTTACCGGAGCCGGTACCGCCGGAGATAAGCACATTGCGACGAGCTTTCACGACAGCCTTCAGGACTTCCGCGACCGGCGCCGGAACGCTTCCAATCTCGACGAGCCTATCCATGCTGATCGGCGTGCGTGAGAATTTGCGGATCGACATGGACGCGCCATCGATTGCCAATGGCGGTACGATCGCATTGACACGACTGCCGTCCGCGAGGCGGGCGTCGACCATGGGCGAAGATTCATCGATGCGGCGGCCGACGGCCGAGACGATTTTCTGAATGATGCGATACAGGTGCTTTTCGTCCTTGAAACGCACCTGCGTAGTCTCGAGTACGCCGTACCGTTCGACGAATACCTGCGAGGAGCCGTTGATCAGGATGTCTGTGATCGTCGGGTCTTTCAGCAGCGGCTCGATGGGGCCGAGGCCAAGGAGTTCGTCCAATACATCGCTGACGAGCGCCTTGCGCTCAGCGTTGTTCAGCGCATGGTTCTGCTTGGCTAGCAAGCTCGTAGACGATGTCGCCGACTTCAGCCTCAATCTGCTGGCGGGACATCTGCTCCAGCGCCTGAAGATTGATCAGGTCGAGCAGCTGTTGGTGGAGGGCCACCTTCAGGTCGGTGTGGGTGTCCCTGTTCGCGAACGCTCCTGCGTCGCCAACCGTGACGATCCTCAAGTCTTCAGAGGATCGCCCTGTGTCGAGCGGCCGTGTCAGCGGTTTTCTTTCGTACCTGCCACATCATCAACGCTCCCGTCCGAAGGCACCTGCAATGCCCGCGTCTAGCACGTCGATGTCCTTGCCGACTGCGCTCTTCCTCTTGATGTCCGAGATCGGGACGCCTCGTTCGATCGCCGGGTGCATCACGGCAGGATCGTTTGCGATTGTGTAGGAGATGTCGCGGCCCAAAGCCTTGCTGCACATCGCTTTCCCGGATTGTCCGAAGCTGGCTCTTCTCAAATCGGTTGACGACGATCCTGAGATCAACGGACGTAAGATCCTGTTCGCGTAGCAGGTCCAGTTGCCGCCGGGCGCGATGGAGACCACTTACGCTAAGTTCCGTAACCAGCAGGACGAGATCCGCCTGGGCGAGAAGCGATAGAGACCAGTTTGTCCAGTTAGATGGTAGATCGACGAAGACCGTGCCGAACTCACGCTTGGCGAGTTCGATGATCGAGATCAACTGCTCGCTAGTGACCGCGTCGAACGGCATTAGCGACGTCGGCGCCGCTATGACCTTCAGCCCACTTGGGTGGGTCGTAATCGTGGCCCGGAGAAGCTCGGTGTCAAGCCGATCACCGGCGTCGATCAGATCGAAAAATGTCAGGGACGGCGCAAGGCCGAGCTGGAACGCCGCGTTTCCAAACTGCACATCGAGGTCGCAGAGGCAAACCTCACGACCGAAATGCGCTTCATTCTCGGCCGCACGGATAGCGAGCTGCGACAACAAGTGAGGTCGCTCCGATGCCACCCACGCTCTTGATGACGCAAACCATTTTGCCGTTCGCAGCATTCTCGATGGTGTTGCTGCGAGTCATGCGCTCGCGGAGGGGGGCGAGCGAAGTCTCCAAATCCGAAACATCGAGCGGAAGCGGCACAACATCATGAGCGCCGGCGCGAACGAGCGCGCGCACCAAAGCGAGCGGCGGTTCAAACGCCGCGGCGATCAGCGGCGTCTTGGTGGACAAAGCGAGCGTTTCGAAACGCTTCATTGATGCCGGCGAACTTTGGTCTACCTGCACGACGGCTGCAGCGCAGCCGGCCAAGTCTTCAGGATCGATGCGATCGGACGCGGAAACCAGGTTCAGGCTGATCGGAAAGCCAGCTACGCTAGCGCCGACTAAAGCCGCAGCATCACCCTCGGCGCCAACAAGGTAGAGCTGCACAGCAGCCTCTCGCCTGTGCGCCTTCCAAGTCGCGGCAGTTTCGTTAGGGCTAATCACACTCACCTGCGCACCTCAAATTGAGCCAAATCGCGGATTAATCCTCGGTAGCGAAAAAGAACGCTGCAGATGTCGAGGAATGCAACTTGTCGCACACACTCGATGATTTCGGCTCCGAAATCCATCGCTTTGCCTGCGCTGTCGCAATCAGGGACATCAGTTCGAACTTCCACAATCACCCGAGGACGTACAATCCGCATCTTCGAGCGTAAGTGACGCCTTGATGGTAGGCAGTCCGATAGTCCCGCCGAAAAAGATGATCGGGTTGAAAGTGAGGTTTATGAGTTCAACAGTCGTCAGTGGCGAGACATCCGGTCCGGTCGGATCCCCCGAATATCCAAGGCCGACATTTTCATAGATGACCCGAACATTCGACGCTTGAGTTTCCGGGTAGAATTTCTGGATTCGCTCCACGATATCGTCGAACGCATCCGGTAAACGCCCGCTCTCGCTCGCCGAGCCGCTGAGCGTGCAATTCCCTGTGTAGGTGCAAGTTGCGTCGGTGAAAATTGCCCTTGGCACCGCATCACCACCAGGGATGCCGTATTCGTCCACAAAATCGGTGTTGATAATTTCTGCAACCGGGTCGCTAACCACAGCATACCGGACACCCATTTGGGTGGCCTTCTCCGCGCGATTCAGGGCCCACATGTATCGACCAATGTCGATGATCCCGAGCAGGAAGAGAAGCAACAGCGGAAGTACCATCGCAAACTCGGCCGCGCTCGCGGCCCGCTCACTTCGAAAGAGCGATCGGATGCTGCCCATCATATACCCGTAACCGTCGATTTGCTGTACGCGTTCAGCGAAAGGCCATTTGCCTGGAAGCCAATAGAGCCAACGATGGGCGTATAAGGGACTTCGGCTTTAACCCGGACAACTGGAACGACAGGCCGTGCAGCAGTAAATCCCGCCGTAGACTGGCGTACTGCCAGCCCCTTCGTTCGATAGCACGTGATTGTTACGGTGATTGTCGAGTTATTCGTCCAATAGTACAGCCGCGGCTTGTCTGCGACCCGTACGGTCGTCTTACCGTATCGCACCAAATTTTGGATCTGGGCTTCGTTCGTCGCCGGGCCTCCGCAGGGCATCGTGGCGAAATTCTGGCGAGCGGCGAATCGAGCGCCGTCGCGCACCGCCTTCACAACCAGATGCTCGTCCCAGAAGTACTTGCCGATCTCCAGTGAGCCGAACATGATGGTGACGAGCAAGGGGGCGACCAACGCCATCTCGGCGGCCGCGGCACCGCTCCGATCGCCGAAAATGATCGGACGCCAGCGCATCATTTCACCAAATACGGTGTGTCGCGTCGAACGACCTGCGCCGCAGCTCCGCCCGGATCCACTTCGCGGATGACCTCCAGGTAGATCTCATTGCCGGCCGTCGCCGTTCCCGCGCCCTGGGTTGGGCAGGCCGGGCTCGACCAGGAACATCTCGACCCATTTTTCGATTTGAACCGGTGTCGAGGCACCGCGCAGTGCAGAGCAATTTGCTCCAACAGCGACTGTCAGCACGCGCCTATCGCGAGTCGGATCGGGGACTGTCGCATTACATACTGGGGCGCCTTCTTGCCGATCATTGCCGGCAGCAACTCCGCTGGGAATAAAGCCATTCTCGATTTCCCAAAGGTACGTTTCATACCGCGTCATCGTCGCGGCCTCGGCGGGCGTGCGCGCGCTATGATATCTGTTGAAATAGTCGCCTCGGGCCCAAACGCCGTCGCCAAAGCGGTTGTTGTTGCAAGCGCCCCCAGCGTTGTAGCTGCAGTAATGCATGTTGTCCCGTGGAAGACCCATGGCGCTAATCACGCCGTTTGCGTCTATCTGCGTCATCGGCCCGTCGGCGGCATTCTTTAGTCGTGGCACGAACCGGTTCTCTGCAACCCCAAGCAGGTGCCAACCTTCGTTGCCAAGGCCGTTGGAGTGATTGTTTCTGATGCCGCACTGGCCGCCACCGCTCTGCCGGACGACATCCTTGGTCACATTGAGCGCGGGCGGACAGGCGCTTCCCAGGCACGGCGTCAAAGCCTGTCCGCCTCCGCCGCTCATGTCGTAGATGTCGAAGCGTGTATTGAGCGCGACGATCGCTGGCGCCGGCTGACCAGTGCTGACCGGCTGCTCGCCTGTTATTTGCTGGCACTGGAAAACGGGGTTCTCGAACGCCATCGCGATCTGAGTTGAATTGGCATCTTGAGGTCCGATATAGCCGAAACCGCCCGGGGACCAGGTTGCTTCAGTGTTGGAAACCGCCCGGACTTCGTGACCACGCAATGTGTTCCAATCGACGCCTGGTGTGGGAGGGCAGACCATCAGGGCTGCGCGGTACCCTGCATAACGCCGTGCCCAGGCCGGCTCTGGCTTTGGCGCTCATGTCACCGGAACTCAGGGCGCCGACAATTGGCGTTAACGCGAAGTTCGCTCTGCGCGTGTTGACCCTGACTTCGACAAATCGGGCTGTTTCATTGTCGATCGCAGGTATCGTGCTTGCCTTATCTTCGAAGAACCGAACGCTCGCCGTCGCGTCGTCCACGATTTCCGTATCCGACACGCAAACAGCCGAGTTCGCGATGTTGACGGTGGTCGTGCCAACAGCATCGTTGGAAAGCAGAGTTCGGTTTTCAAGAAGATTGTTCGGGTCGTTCGGAACATTCCGTGCGGCCGCGACGGCCCGCGCACATGCTGTCGGTTCGCCGTCCAACTGGCTTGCTGCTGCAAGCGCAGCCAGATCCGCGGCGTTCTGAAGCTCGGTATCCAATGTCGCCATGCGCGCATAGTCGAACGCCACACCGCCAGCTGCGACTAGCATGAACAAGGACAGGCCGACCGTGGGTGCGACGCTCCCGCTTCTGTCAGAACGTAATGTTCTCAGGGCGTTTCGCATGACGTCAAGCAGCTCCAATTCTTCGTTGATTGCTCGCCGCCGCCTCCGACGCGAGTGGCTGTGGACTCCGTGTTGACGGCCTTGACGGCATCTGTTCGGTAGCGCTTGACCGCGGCCGCACCCTTATCACCAGCGTCGCCCGGCTGAGCGCCCTCGGGCGAGTAAACGGGATCAGGGTCGATGGTCTGTACAGCTACGTTATACTTCGTCGCCTCGCCCAAGCCAGGATCCGCCGAGCCGGAATGCTCGTACACGGTATTGCAGCCGGCAAGGAGCAGTAGTGCGGCATGAGTGGCGAGCAGCTTAGAGTTCATGGCCGTACTCCTTCTCGAAACCCGTCGGCTTGCGTTCTGCCGAGCCGCCCGCCGGCGCCGGTGCAGCCGGAGCAGTGGTGATCGGACGCCCTAAGGGTGGCGGATCGAACTCCGGAACGGGCGGCACACCGGTGTCCGTCCGGCCGAGTAGAGAACAGGTCGGCCTCGTTCACTGGCTTCACTCGGTCTGTAGGCAGCTTGAGGTTCTGTGGCCGGACCGGACGGACCAATCGCGGCGTGACCACGATCACAAGCTCCGTTTCGTCTCGATTGAAGCCGGTGGAACGGAACAAGGTCCCGATGATTGGGATCGATCCCAGAATCGGGAATTGACGAACGGTCGACTGGAAATCGCGGCGTAGTAACCCGGCAAGCGCGAAGCTTTCGCCATCGCGCAATTCGACTGTTGTCTTCGCCCGCCGGGTCTGAAGACCCGGGATCGTGAGATTGTTGATTTCAACCGACGCGCTTGGGTCGATCGAACTCACTTCCGGCGCGACCACCATATTGATTACGCCGTCGGCAAGCACCGTCGGTGTAAATGCGAGACTTACGCCGAATGGCTTCCATTCGACCGTAATGGCCGTGCTGGACTGATCCTCTCCGCCCCCGCTGCCGGCGACTGTGCAACCGGAACAGGGAATTCGCCGCCAGCAAGAAAGTTGGCGGTTTCACCCGAAAGCGCGACCAAGGTCGGCTCTGCAAGCGTCGTCAGGGCACCCTTGCGCTCAAGCGCGTCCAATGTCGCGTTGATGTTTAGACCCAGGATACTGAAGTTCCGCTGCAGAATTCCGAAGCTGTCGACGATCGCACCCAGCGTCGGCGGACCGTCTCCGACGAGACCGGCGCCACTGCCGGTCACGCCGATAAACCCATTGTCGCCGCTTCCGGTCATCCCCAGCCCGATGCCAAGCTGCTTCAGGGCCGAGCGCTTCACTTCGGAGAAGCGAACCTCAAGCATCACCTGCTGCGACGATCCGAGCGACAGGAGGTTGATGACCTTGCCTGGCGCGTAGCTCTCGGCGATCTGAACCGCTCTGTCAGCGGCCACCGCATTGGGCACGATGCCCTCGAGCACGATCGAGTCATTCGAGATGCGGGCGCCCACGCCGTCAACCGGCATCAGCTCCGAAAGCTGACGTCTCAGCGAAATGACGTCTGGGCCGACGACCACATCGACAACCGCGATGAGCGTGTTGCTGCGATCGTAAAGCGTGAGACTTGTGGTCCCCATCTTTTTGCCGAGGACATAAAGCGATTGGTCCGTCAGCGGCAGGACGTCCGCGATCTCCGGATTGCCGATCAACGCCTTGGAATAAGCCCGATCCGCGCGGATCACTTGGCTCTTGTTCACGGGCACGGCGACCTCGCCGGCATGCACGCCGTCCGCAACGCTCACGGTACCGACCTGCGCAGCCGCAGGCGCCGCAACGAGAACCGACGCCAGCGCGGTCGCTAAAAGCGCGACCTTATTCCAACGATCACGAGCCATATCCCCCCACCTCGTAATTACTGCCGGTAGTGCCCCGGACGACTTCAACATTATTCGGACGCCGCGCTGGTGGCGCGACTACTGCCCGGCGCGGCGCTCTAGCCACCGACACCCGCGGACGAGCGGGGCCCGGCGTCGCAACTGCCGGACGAGCACTGCCGTAGTATGAGTAGCGCAGGTCATCGAAGCCCACGGTCCGAACCGTGCCGTAGTCCTGCTCTGCTCCCGCCTTTCGGAGGACCAGGCTGAGACTGCCAACCTGCTGAGCGAGGGCCAGCTTCTGCGCATCGAGCGGAGTGACTTCCAGCGTCGCGGTCTTGCCAACGATTGGCTGACCATTCGCGCCCTTGGCGTTTTGATTGATCGCGATGACGCGGATGTTCTGGAAGAGAACGTCGGTCGCCTGGCGATCACCCAGTTGCCGGGTGATCAAAACGTCGACGGCATCGCTTGGCTGGATGAAGCCGGCAACGCCCGATACGTCGTTCACTCGGACTGTCGCCGCGCGCATTCCGTCCGGCAGAAGATAAGCAATCGACGGGCCAAGGCCCTCTCCTGCCAGCTTCGTGGCGAGGATTGCCTCATTGACCTGGATTGGTCGAAGAACCACGCGCCGCTTGCCCGCAGGAGCGAGCTGGGCGAACTGCTGGTAGCTACCGGCAGGCAGGCTTGCCGTCGGATAATCGACGAATTTCACCTTATCGGGCGTGATATCCATGCCGTATTCCAGCGGAACTGCAGCGACGGCGACCTTGGTCAAACCGACCTGGGCCTGCTCTACGCGGCGCTCGCTAGTGGCGAGAAAGGAATTGGCGAGATAGACGGCAGCAAGCCCGAGTACGAGCGCGATACCAAGTGCAATCAGCGATTGACGTCTCATCAGTCTGGGCCCCCACGACCTGCACTCTAACTCAAAACATGCCGCCTGCTAAGCGGTTGATTTAACACCCTCGCAATCGCGAGAGCGGGAACAGGATGGGGCCGGCAGTGCCGGCCCCATCGATTTACTTAGTCGCAGGTGCTGCCGTCGCTGTTGATGCAGGTCGCGGCATCGTTGACAGCGTTCGAGATCGCATCACCAAGGAAGATGGCGGCGAAAGCAATCGCGGCACCAACGATGGCGAGAATCAGCGCGTATTCAGCAGCGGACGCACCAGAGTCGTCCTTGATCATCTTAATGAAAGTCATGTCTTTTCCTTCCCTCGGTAACTGGCCCGTACGTTTGGACCGATTGGCCGAAGCGGCTGCGCAGGGAAGGGAAATTTACGCCGGCATTGGCCGCATACCCCCGAACTTTCATTCGGATACAAGACCTTACCGAACTGCCCCCCAAGGCCGCCCGACTGATCAAGGGCTGCGCTCGCCTTAACACTCTGTCAAGCATCGCGATTTGAATTTTCGTTAACTACCGATTTTCTCGTATTTTGGCTAAATAACTGGAAAGACACGGATATTTTCTGTTAACTGACCGTTACCGCTCCGGCGATGTGTTTCATTATCGAACACAACGGACGCGTGACTTAGGCGCAGCGTTACGCGGCAGAAACGGAAAATGTCGCTATTTTCCTGCAGTTCGGGCCAACTCGGCCGCGACTCGCTCAGCGCGGCAAGCGGTGCCGGTAGGTAATGTTCACCCGCTTCGAGAAGAGCAGATAGGGGAGCCACACCCCTGCACTGATGAGCACCTTCTGCATGTTGCCCTCGAGCAGCACGTTGAGGGCCGCGCCAACATTATCCGGGAGCCCTGGAGCCTGCGGCAACGATCTTGGAGATCACGACCTGCATCGTAAGGTCGCAGAACCAGATCGCGACCAAGAGTCGGGGGAACAGAGGCACGCGCCGAAGCGCAGCGACGAACGCGATCGTATAAAGGCTAGTGAAGATGACCACGTCCAGCGTCATCAATAGGGACAAGTCCACCAACCATGACGGGATCGGCCCTGCCAGAGCCGGTAGCGCAGTCAGATATTCGAGGCTCCTCATCGGTACGTTCAACAACATGCCGATCAGGAGCGACACCATGATCCCGCCGGCGCCGTAAAGGGAATGCTTGCGCGCTGATTCCAGGTCAGTGGACTTCCATCGGCCCAACCTGGCGAGACGAATGCTCGGTTGCGCCATGCGATCCGCATCCGCGAACCAGCGCATGGCAAGTACCATGGACGCGAACGGCGCAAGTATCAGAAGCACGTAAGGAGCGACCGTCAGGGGATCCACCGATCCTCGAAGCGGGTTCCAGGCGATCCTCGCCGCGCAAGCTAGGCCCGCGAAGAGTAGCCACCCCTGCATGATACGGTCGAGACGATTTTCGATCGAAAACAACAGTTCGGCCGCGCGAGTGCGGAAACGGTCCTGATAGCGGATAAACAAACGACGAGCCCTAAATCGAGTTCAAGAGCCTCATTCACCGGCTCAATTCACGAACAGAAAGAACAGATCACGAGTTGGTTCCGCATCCCGCCAAGCACGATCCTCTCCGCAACAGTTGCCCGAAAGCGACCTCAGCGGCTCCTTCTCTCAACGGGATGGTTCATCGTGTAAATGTGCAGCCGTGTCCTGTTCGCCGATTCCAGCTTCCACCCACGCCGCCTCAGATCCGGCACAATGCAAGAAAAGGTCGGGCTCTCCAGAATGACGATGTGAGTAGCCCTGCTGCGAGCGGCTATGTCGCTTATGGCAGCGCCCCACTGACAGCGACGAACGCGGTGCCTTTTCAGGACCGGGATCGTTGAGGGGGTTTTCAGACCGATAAAATCAACCAGCCTGACGGGCGGTTTGCGCCACGCAACGACGCCCGCATCATGCACCAAGACAGTGGATCCTGGTTTTAGCTTGGCCACGGCGTCCGCTCCAACGTGCCACATCGCCATTGCGCTGTAATTGGCCCGAAGCCTCATAAAGGCGTTGGCACCCGTCAGGGCCGAGATCGCGGCAATAGCGTAGATTGCTCGCCGAGGAAGAACTGTGAGACCATAGCAGAGTATCGGAACGATTGGAGCAAGGTAGCGGTGGTCATTGTGGTTCAGCGACTGCGGAAACAGCAGCATACCGAGGGCCAACAGGCCCACGATGTAGATCAGCCCGCACCATCCAGCTCGCTTCGTCCACAGGCCGGCAAGTCCGCCCATCAAAATTGGTAGAAATGACATCGCCAAGGCGATTGCTGCGATCGAAAACCGCTCACGGATCGGCAACGTGAACTCTGCGAAGAACCAAAGCTTTGCGGAGGCCGTCGTCGGGTAGGGAGCGCCAGTAGAAACGTAGAGCCAAGCCGCGAAAGGCAGTGAGGTCAGCAGACCGAGGCCTAAAACCTGTAGCGGCCGTTCGCGGGCCTGCCTCATTGCCAACGGGCCCGCTAGCAGCAGCAGATCAGGGCGGATGAATGGCATCAGACCCAACAACAAGGGCAGGCGCCTGTTGTCCGCCAGTACGAAGGCCCACGTCACAGCGGCCATGGCCATTGAGGTCTCAAGTCCATTGAATAGCCACACCGGGACGAACGAGGCAGTCATGCCGATAAATACGAAAGGCACACTCTGGTGCAGCTTCCAGAGCCCCCAGGCATAGAGCCCAAGGCAGGCCGTACCGATCAGTAGCAACGCATCGGGGAGCGGCATCACGAGCCCGAAAAGGGCCACGCAAAGCACATGGATCGAACTGGTTGCTCCAGCGAGAGGATGGGTGTCGTAGAGGCGATCGCTGCCAGCTAGAAGCGATCGTACGTTGTGGAGAGTGATGTAAGCGTCATCAAGCGGGAAGGTTCGCGGCCAGGCTACCAAGATCGCAGCCAGGATAATGCCGAGCAGCCAGATCGCAGGCGACTTGCGCGCTGACGAGACAGCTTCCTGCTTCACAATCCCCCCACCCGAAGCGGTGGCGTAACATCGGTTGCCCACAAAGGGCAACGAACCCACTTTCGAGAATGATCGACCTCGTCTCAAATCGCGACAGGATGATCGGCGATTTCGACGCATTCGCAGCACCATGCTAGATGACAGCCTAAGGTACTCGATTCTTTAGCTTGTCTGTGGCCGGGGGGCGTTGGTGAAAGAAGAATTGCGTTGGATCGGTCCAGTGCTCGCGCTTATCGCGGGACAGACGGTGTACGCGCTTGCAATGTTTGCGATGGTTGGCCGACCGGCATCGCCGCCGCTCGGTTATTACCTTGTCGCGAGCAGCGTGTTGATCACCATGATTGGCAGCATATTCGTCCTGATCACGCTTGCGAGACTGAGTTTCCGTCGCGACGAGCTTTCCCTTCGTGCGGTCGGATTGGCGTTCGTCAAAAACCGTCGGAAACTGATCGTGCCGATCGTCGGCCTCCAGCTCTTCACCCTTTCGGCCGGGTTCATGACCTGGACGAAAGCAATGATTCCATACGCAATCGGCTTCCGTTGGGATACGTGGCTGGCGGATGCTGACAAGGTGCTCTTTGGCGCTGACCCTTGGATCTACACTACTCCCTGGATGAATATCCTCGAGCCATTCTACAGTGGTTGGTTCGCAACGCTGATGATCGTGTTCATCGGGATGTGCATGGCGCAGCCGTCTGAGCACCGGCGAATTGCGCTGGTTGCCTTCTTCGGAACTTGGGCGATAGGAACGCTCGTCGCTTCCGCGATGCCCGCCGCGGGTCCCATCTTTTTCGAACGCATCGGGCTCGGCTCCAGGTTCGACGCGCTTCAGCTTCAACCCGTTTACAAATGGGAAGCCGATTACCTTTGGGCCGCCCATGTCAGCGGCAAGGCTGGAGCTGCTATCGGAATTAGCGCCATGCCATCGATGCACGTCGCAATGACCGCCTGGATGGCTTTCGCCGTGCGGCCGTGGCGGTGGCTGTTCTGGCCGGCGGTGGTGTTCTTTCTTCTGATCTGGCTCGGTTCGGTGGGGTCGGCGTGGCACTATTCGCTGGATGGCCTCGTGGGGTTCTTCGTCGCTGCGGCAGCCTTTTCCATTTCGAAGAGATCTCTTGAGGTCCCCCTTCGGCAGCGGCCAGCTCGAATGTCGCTGGCTTAACCGCGTGCAGAGCCCGGCCCACGTTACCAGCGACACTGAGAAGGCTTCCCAGTCGATTTGCGATCAGGGCTTCGCAGTTGAATCCGATCGATTGATGTTCACGGCATGGGCGGTTCCGGCCGCTGCAATCGTCGCGCTAGAATACTTAGTAGCGCTGTCGATCGGCTTCCTAGTCGGCTTTCACTATAGAATTCCGTTCGCGTCCTACTTCATAGCCGCAGCGACCGTCGTTATCCTGTCACTTGCAGCGATCCTCTCGTTCAAGCTCGTAAGGGCATTGATCGTAGGTGACACGCCAGCTGACTTTTCGCGCTTCGCAGCATTCGCCTGCGGAGTGTTTTTAGTCGGCTTGCAGATGGCCGTTCTGAGCTGGCTTAAGGTCATGCTTCCGCTCTCGGTCGGGTTTTGGGCCGATGCTCCTCTGGCGCATCTCGATTCGACAATCTTTCAGACCGATCCGTGGCGGCTGTTGGGCGTACTGGACCCGGCCGCAATGTTCATCGATCGGGCCTACATGACATGGGCGCCTGCAAAGTTTACGACCCTCATCATTCTATTCTGCCTCCCGAGTGAGACTCGTAAGTCTCAGGCTTTGGTGGCGTACTTCCTCATCGCCGCCTGCGTGATGCTCGGGCAATACTTGCTTCCGTCGGCAGGGCCGGTGTTTTACGGGCATCTCGGGCTTGGCGACAGGTTTGCCGACATGCCCGTGCGACCTTGGGTTGCGACCACCGTTGGCTATCTCTGGACGGGCTATCTCAGTGCTGGAGGAGGCGTCGGGACTGGCATTTCGGCTATGCCGTCCCTTCATGTCGCGGTCGCCCTTTGGCTGGCGCTCGTGATCCGAAGTTATCTTCCGCGACTTCAGTTCATCGGGTGGGCGTATTTTGCGGTGATTCTGGTGGGCTCGGTGTATCTCGGCTGGCATTATGCGTTAGACGGCATCGTAGCGGTTATGATCACGTTGGCGTGTTGGCGAACAGCACCAGCTCTGTTTTGGTCTTCGCGTGGTAAGGATGCCTGGTTCCGTAAAGCGGCGCGAGCTTAGTTTCTGTGTCGCCACGGTATGGCATTAGCCGCACGGAGGCCCGGGCCGATCTTCCCGGTCTGTCCGGAAGATCGTGAAGAAACTGCCTTCGACCACGGGCGTCAGGTGCTGTGGCACCGGGTTCGACCGGGCGCCGAAGTGATAGAAGATCACGTAGTCAAATTTCCGGTCCCAATTGTCGGCATATTGGAACCTTGGTGTTCGCTCTACATCCGTCGGGGCAGTGCTGACTGAGCCGCGCAGCATCGGAACGGACAGGGTTCCCGCCGGAAGCAACATCGATACAAGCGAAGGCGGGTGAGGCCTGCAGCGGCTGCATTCCCCTGCCCGTGAAATTGAGCGGATTGAACGCCTTGCGATCCGGAGTCACATAGCTCGCCAGGTGAACGTACATGTTCAGCGGCAGTGGCGGTGCACGTTCTTCAGTCGCTACCGAGAGGACCGGGGCGAAGGGAGGAATGACCTCATAGCCGCGCCTCAACTCGGCGACCTGCTGTTCGAAAAGGCCAACCCGCGAGAGCAACACGCCTCCCTGTAGGCCCAGCGTGCAAATCGCGACTGCCGCCGCGGCAATCTCCGCGCGATCGAAACCGCCGCTGCGGCCATTTAGGCATAGCGACGCGATGGCTAAGTAGGCGGTCGAGACGACCATCCGGGAGTCCACGTCCGCTGCACTCAGGATTCCGTTCGGCAGCAGCAGCGCCGTCCCCAAACAGAGAACGACCGGCCAGTGCAGCTGAGGCGCAATGAAGACATGCCTCTCGCGGAAGCTCCAGTAAAACAGGACGAGCCAAGAAACTGCGATACCTCCCGAGACCACGATATTTAGATAGATCATGGGCGCCCAGAGAGTTCGTATTTTCGCCGCGATGGCATAGGCAAATCCGAAGCCCGACCGCTCCGCTAAGAACATCATCGCAAGCGGGACCGCAAAGGACACGGCCGTCAGCGCGCCCGCCCGCACGGTACGGGACCACCACGGGCGTCCGCTTTCGGCGGCCAAGCGCAGTCCAAACAGGAACACGCCCGCCAGAACCACGGCGAAGATGTGGCACAGGAAGATCAGGCCCCCGAAAATGTTGGGCAGCGCGATTGCGAACGCGCGGTGTTGCCGCAGCACGTCGAAGCGCAGCATGACCCAGGCGAACAGCAGGAACAGGAACGTCCCGATCAGGTAGTTCAGATAGCCCATGCTGGTGACGAGGTTGAACGTCATCGCCGGCGCCAGGAGCACGAAGGCGTTCGGCCGATCGTTGAGATGCGTGTGCAGCTTCCACACGACCAGCAGTATCCCCGCCATGGTCAGAACCAATGTTCCGCGCAGGAAGGTCATCGGGTCGACCAGTCCGCAGAACGGCTGGTTCAGAAGATCGATCGCGAGATTGGGGATCAGCGAATATTCGACCGAGTACATGCGCGACAGCGCAGGGTCGCCGAGGTTGCACTCGATGAAGAGCCGCGCCGCATGATTGGGAAAGTCGACCGCAAGCGGGACATCGCCGATCAGCAGGCCACCGAGGCCGACCAGCGACAGCAGAACGTAGGCGATCGGGATTAAACCGCGCCCTCCCAAGGTCATATGGGCAGACCGGCTCACCCGACAGCGTTTCGTCTCCAGAAGGTCGAGGAAAAGGCCGGGTCGATGGATTGGCGAAATCGATCCAGCTCGGGATAGCCCTGCTTCAACATCGCAAGTGCTGCACGGCCGTCCTTCGCCACATAGACGCGGCCGCCAGCTGCGGAGGTAATCGCGTCCAGGCGGTCGAGTAGCTCGAGCGTCGGCGCGCCCTCATTGGGAAAGTCGACGGCCAGGGTCGTCCCTGTCATCGGGAACGACAGCAGCCCGGGGCTCGCAATGTCGCCGAATTCCTTGAGCACGGTGAGGAACGACCCCTGCCCTGCCTCCGCCATGGTGTTCAGCATCTCGCGAATGGAAAAGGCCGCATCGTCTCTCGGGACCACGCACTGATACTGGTAAAGGCCATTCGGTCCATAGATCCGGTTCCAGTTCTGCAACCCATCGAGTGGGAAGAATGCCGGGTCGTACGGCGCGCAATGCTCCCTGCGTTTTTCCGCAAACAGCTTCCTACTGTAGAGCGCATTGAACAGCTTGATGGTCGGGTAGCGGATCAAGCTTGTCGGCAGCTCAATCGGAACGCCGGGACCGCCTTTTACTGCAGGCGACGGCCTGTCGCACTTGGTGAAGCGGGAACGCGTGTAGATGCCGCGGCCCGCGGACTTGCCCCTGGCGAGCACGTCGACCCAAGCGGCATGATGCGTCCACTCGCTCCTGCTCTCCTCTGCCACGCGGAAATAGTCGTCCAGGTTGTGGAGGCGGATGTGCTCGACGTCGAGCATCGGACCTGGAATCTCCATTAGGCGGATCGCGGCCCGAGTGATCAGCCCGGTCAGGCCAAGCCCGCCGATCGTCGCACGGAATAGCTCGGCGTTCTCTGCGATGGAGCACCTCAGAAGCTCGCCGTCCGATCGCGCCAGCTCCAGCCATTCGACATGGCAGCCGAAGGTGCCCTGCACTTCGTGGTTCTTGCCGTGGACGTCGTTCGCGATGGCGCCACCGACGGTGACGAACTTCGTGCCTGGCACGATGGGCAGGAACCAGCTCCCTCCGCCTCGGTGGGGCTTCGTCAGCAGCAACTCGAGGATCGCCTTAAGCGTGACTCCCGCTTCGCAGACCAATACGCCGGCATGCTCGTCAAAGCTGACGAAGTGGTCGAGCCGCCGCGTGTCGATCAGCGTGCCGTTGTCGTTGAGACAGGAATCTCCGTACGAGCGCCCAAGACCGAACGGCAGGATCGGGCTGTTCGAACGGACCACTTCCCGCGCGTCATCGATCGAGCCGGGAATGATGCGCGTGTGATCGAACCTGTGGCAGCGCCCCCAGGACAGCACCTGCTCTACCATGCGAGAAGCAACGACAGTCCGACCACCAGCCCAAGCAGGTACGAAGTCCGATCCTTGAGCGCGAAGACGACGGGGTCATCGTGCATCTGGCCGCGCAGCGCCAGCAGCCACGTCCGCAGCAGCCAATAAGCGAGGACCGCAACCGACAGTCCCAGCCAGGCCGGCGTGCTGAACAGGTCGCGATCGAAATGCTGGTCGCCGAGGTAGATGAGGAAGACGACGATCGAGCACAGAGCCGCGCCCAGGCCCGCTCCGAGAACGAGCGGCAGATCCTCGGCCTGATAGCTGCGGCCGGGAAGTGGGCCAGCCTGTTTGCCGGCAGCCGCCTGCGCCAGTTCCGTGTATCGCTTCACGAAGGCCAGGCTGGTGAAGAAGAACATCGAGAAGGCGTAGAGCCAGTACGGCGCATTATTCTCCAGCAACGCGGCCCCGACGGCGATGCGAACCGTGAAATAGGAATCCGAGGCACAGCACGTCGAGGACGGCGACGCGCTTCACCTGGAAGGAATAGGCCAGGGACACGATCGCGTAGATCAGCAGTGTCAGTGCGCATTGCGCGGGAAGTGTCAGCGTGAGCGCCGCAGCCACGGCACCAAGGACGATTGCCGCGATCACGCCGTGCCGCGCCGGGATCGCCCCGCTGGCAAACGGCCGATGCCTCTTTGAATGATGCAACCGGTCGGACGCGACGTCGGCCAGGTCGTTGATGATGTAAGTAGTCGACGCGATCGCGCAGAGGGCAGCGAAAGCGAGCAAGGTGTTGAGGCCGTCCGCCCAGGTCAGCACCGGCACGGACAAAGCGGCGGGGATGAAGACGAGCAGGTTCTTCGGCCACTGATGGATGCGCAGGGCACGGGCCCAGGTCTTCGGGCCCGCCTTGAGCGCACCAGCGTCGTGCTGCGATAGCGCCGCTTCCCTCAAGCAAATCAAGCCCCCAAAGTCCCCGTGGCGAACGCTAACCGATTAGGTGTGAAGGAAAAAGGTCGAGCCCCCTCTCGCCTCTCTTTTCGGCGGAGGAGCTTGATAGTCCGGACGAAATCGGTATAGGGCGCGGCTCGCGTCGGCCTCGGCCGTCGCAACCGTCCGAGACAGTTGCTGGGGCTTGCCCCTTAATTTGCAGCCTAGACGGGGACAGGAATTGATCGGGAGCGCTTCAAGGTGTTCCGTCGTGCGTTGCATGCGACGCCATCGAAACCAACTCCCCACGGACCAGAATGCTTGGGCGCTTGCGCCCGAGTTTTGTTGAACCTCGGCTGGATCGTGCCGGCCGAATATTTGGAGTTGGCATGGATCGTTCGCAGAAAGCCGATCTGGTCGCCGAGCTCAACGAACGTCTTCAACGAGACGGCGTGGTGGTCGTCACCCGCAACCTCGGCCTGACGGTGGCGCAGTCCACCGACCTGCGCGCGAAGATGCGCGATGCCGGCGCGCCAGCTACAAGGTGGCGAAGAACCGTCTTGCCACGCTCGCCCTCGACGGACACCGTTACAGCCCGATCGGCGACCTGCTGACCGGCCCGACCGCGCTGGCCACGTCGGTCGACCCGGTCGCGGCCGCCAAGGTGGCGGTCGACTTCGCCAAGACGAACGACAAGCTCGAGATCGTCGGCGGCGCGATGGGCGACACCGTGCTCGACGCGGACGGGATCAAGGCGCTCGCCGCGCTGCCGTCGCTCGACGAGCTGCGCGCGACGATCGTGGGCCTCGTCCAGGCACCGGCGACCAAGATCGCCCGTGCCGTCAACGCGCCCGGCGCACAGCTCGCCCGCGTCTTCGGCGCCTATGCCGCCAAGGAAGCGGCATAAGCGCGTCACTTTTCACAACGCACGACAATTGGGGCGCTCGATGCCCCGCATCAAGGAGTATCATAATGGCTGACATTGCCAAGCTGGTTGACCAGACCTTTCCGAAGCTGACCGTCCTCGAAGCCGCCGACCTCGCCAAGGCGCTCGAAGAGAAGTGGGGCGTTTCCGCCGCTGCCGCTGTTGCGGTTGCCGCTCCGGCCGCTGCGCCGCTGCCGGCCCGGCCGCTGAAGAGCAGACCGAATTCGACGTCATCCTGACCGGCGACGGCGGCAAGAAGATCCACGTCATCAAGGAAGTCCGCGCGATCACCGGCCTCGGCCTCACCGAAGCCAAGGCCCTCGTCGAAGGCGCGCCGAAGGCCGTCAAGGAAGGCGTCAACAAGGCCGAAGCCGAAGAGATCAAGAAGCAGATCGAAGAAGCCGGCGGCACCGTCGAGCTCAAGTAAGCTTCAAAGACTTTCGCGGGTGTCTTGAAGCACCCGTGGATGGGAAGGGCGGCCTCGCAAGGGGTCGCCCTTTTTCGTTGTGGCTCGCGTTTATGTTACCGTCGCGACCGATTAGCAGCATCTGAAATTTCAAAGGGGCAGAGGCTCCGGACGTGGCAGGTCTGGATACTTCCGATTGCAGCCATCGCCGGATGGGGAAGAAGCTCGCCGTATACATGGCGGAATACACCGACCGGATGGCTGTCCGTCCCTCCGCGGTCGTGCCGCCCCATGTCGCCGAGGCAGAGGGTCGATTAGTAGGCGATGACACACGTAGATGCCCCTGCCCTTACGACCCGCTGATTGGAGATTAGCTGGTCGCGAACTGTCGAATGGGCACGCGAACTACCGAGTTTGCCCGTCTGCGATGGCATTATGTCCTTACCAGCAAGACTTCTAGGTAGGGTCCATCGAAGCTTGGCTGGGCATCTTGGGGGTTATGTGCCGCTCACTTGGCGTATTCTGCTTGCACTCATTTTGGGTCTTGGCGCCGGTCTGATCGCAGCCAAGCTCGACCCGCAAGTTCGTTCAGTCGTCACCAGCATCGCCGAACCTGTCGGCGGAATTTGGGTCGATGCGCTGCGAATGACGATTATTCCGCTGGTCTTTGGCCTCGTCGTCAACGGAATCGCTTCAGCGAGCGATGCGGCATCCGCCGGCCGCATAGCGCGCAGGGCGCTGATCCTGTTCACAGTCCTGCTGTTGCTTGCTGGGCTGTTGAGCGCGCTTGGAACCCCTGCTCTGCTGGCGTTGTGGCCGGTCAACGCAGACGCGACTGCGACCTTCGCCTCCGGCGCCCAAACCGGTGCGCCGCAGACCATTCCACCCGCCAGCGAGTGGGTCCGCCAGATCATCCCCTCCAATCCGATCGCTTCGGCAGCAGAAGGAGCGATGCTTCCGCTGGTCATCTTTGCGGTCGTATTTGGGTTTGGTGCGACACGGATCGCGGGAGACGCGCGCGCTCGCATTTGCGGACTGTTCGACGCCATCGTGCAGGTCATGCTTACCATCGTCCACTGGGTGCTGCTGGTAGCGCCGATTGGGGTCTTTGCGCTCGCTTTGCTGGTTACGGCTCGCGCGGGGGCGAGCGTCATCGGAGGTCTAGCGCACTATGTCGTGGTCATCTCGCTGCTGTGCATCGGCACGATCGTCCTGATGTACGGCATCATCGCCTGGTTCAGCCGCGTGCCTGTCCGGTCCTTCGCAAAGGCTGCCTGGCCCGCTCAGGCAATAGCCTTCAGCACCCAGTCGTCGCTCGCGTCGCTACCGGCGATGGTGGAGGGCAGCCGCGAGAAATTGCGCGTGCCCACGCACGTCTCCGACCTCGTCCTCCCGCTTGCCGTTTCCTTGTTTCGGATCACCAGCCCGGCCGCCAATCTGGGCGTTGCGTTGTATCTCGCGCACATGAACGGCATTGAGCCGTCGGTCTTCCAAATCGCCGCGGGTGCCTTGGTTGCTGCTGTAGTCAGTCTGGCATCGGTCGGGCTTCCGAGCCAGGTTTCTTTTTTCTCGGTCGTAGCTCCGGTGTGCATCGTTGTCGGCGCTCCGCTCGAGCCTTTGGCCCTGTTGCTTGCGGTTGAGACGATCCCCGACATCTTTCGGACGGTGGGCAACGTTACCGCCGACGTCGCTGCTACCGCACTGGTCGGAGCGCCGGCGGAGGATGACGTTTCGTCAGAAGCGAGCTCGTAAGGCAGCGCTCTCCGCGTTTCCCAGGGTCAGACGATTCCCGGGGAAAGCAATCCTAGACCCAGAACAGTCAGAAATATCGCTGCGGCTTCGCTAGACCTTGCGTGAGGAGCAACGTGTGACATTCAGGCAAGTGCATCGCTGGGTCAGTCTTACCGTCGCGGCGATCTGGCTGGTTCAGGCCATCACCGGGACGCTGAGCGTCTTTCGTTGGGAGATCGACGATTGGACGGTGGCCGGAGGCTATGTGCCGGTCGACTTCGCAGCGGTTGGAGCGAAGGTCGATGAGCTGGCCGCTATACCAGAAGCTTCGGTCTCATCGATCTGGACGTCGGGAACTGCGGCGGGTCGGTTCGATGTCCATTACACAATCGCCGACCAGTATCGCGTGATGCAAATCGACGGTCTCGGTCGTACTTTGCGCGACCGGAGCGGCGAGCAGGTCGCGGCGCAGGGTGCGATTTGGGACACAATCACCAGCGTCCACACATCGCTGAAACTTGGCGACTTGGGCGAATGGCTGATCGGGTTCAGCGGACTGCTCCTGCTAAGCAACATCATTCTCGGCCTGAAGCTCGCCTGGCCGAAGCGCGGCACTTGGCGGAAGACCATGTTGGCAAAGCCGGCCGGCGGATCGGCAGCGCGCATTTACGGATGGCATCGCAAGGTCGGCCTTTGGTTTGCCTTCCCCGCGCTGCTGACGGTGACGGCTGGCGTATCGATGGTGTTCGCCGATGCACTCGAGCGCGGCCTGGCTGCCGAAGTTGCCGAACCTTCACTTCCGCCAGCAGTTGGCAGCGGCGACATAGGCTTTGCGACGGCCGTCGAGACTGCGCTGAGCACGTACCCCAAAGCGAGCTTTTCGGGCGTCTCGCTGCCCGATGAGGAAGAGCCCTGGTATCGCGTTCGCCTGCGCAATTCCGGCGAAGTACCACGCAAGTGGGGCACGACAATCGTTTGGGTCTCTTCGCGCGATGGCGCCGTCCTCGGCACGTACAATGCCGCAGCGCCCAAGGCCGGACGCGCGGTGACCGACACAATGTATGCGTTGCACACCGGTCAGGCCGGTGGTCTCGTCGGGCGGATCCTCGTGTTGGCGATCGGATTGTGCCTCCTGACGCTTATCGCGCTCGGAGTGCCGCTCTGGTGGAAGCGACGTGCGGCTAGAAGAGCCTGAGCTGGACCCGCACGCCGGCGGCCAATGCATTTTGAAGTCTTCGCTCGAAGCCTGGGTTGATCACGTACATGACGTCCGGCTGCACGATCAGCCGGTCGCCAATCGCATGGGCGTAGGTCAACTCGACCATAGTCTCCGCATCGTTGGCTGGGTCCAGCAAACCATCGCGCGAGCGGGATCCAAGCCTCGCGTGCGCGAGCGCAAAACCGAAGCGGCGTCGCTCGGGTCCAGCGGCTAATCCGCCACCAACGTAAGTTCCGATTGCATTGAACCGCGTGTCAGCGGTGCCGGCGCGCACCCAACCGTCGATTTGCTGGCCGCTGACCGAGCCCAACCTGGTCTGAACCATGACATATGCGCCACGATTGCCGCGTTCACGACTGACATCGCGGATTGTTTCGAACTTCGAGGTGTAGCCCCAAGCCCCGACCTGAATTTCGGTACTGCCAGACAACCGAACTTCTGCTTCGGTGACCGCGAGCAAGCCGGTGTCACCAGGGAAACGTACGATCGTTCTCCGCGGCCGGTCGGGATCTCCGGATACTGCGTCGAACAGGCCCGCCCGGAAGGATACCCGACCTTTGGTGACACCCGCCATGATCGCCGCGGACGTCGTGGGGAAGATGGATGGGCCATTGAGGCCGCTTTGCGAGAAGTCGGGCCCAATGCCATGCGAGGAGTTGAGGAAGAGCACGCCGACGTCCTGTACGTCGAACTCGCTGTTCAGATCGATTAGACCCGCTTTGACATAACCGTCCTGCCAGACGGGCACTGAGACCCACGCCTCGAACAAGCGAAGGCCGTCCGGCGCGTCGATGTTGCTGCCCACTTGCGCATCCCCGACCAGTTCGCCGCTCAGGGATCGGCCGTGCAACTGCTGCACGCTGGCGAAGGCGTGCAGGTCATCGATACCGAAGGCTTCACCCTTCGCCTCGGCGGTGACTTCCAGCAAACCCATATAGCTGAAACCTGTCTCCAGCCCGCCATGAACATTGGTGAAGCTGTCGCTGGTGTAGCTCGCACCGAACCTTAGACCGCGATCGGTTTCGGCGATTGCGGGCGAACCGGCGAAAGCGCCTGCCGCAGCGGCAGCCTTGAGGCATGCCGAGCTCAGTCTTTCGCCGATCATTGTCGGTCGGCGTTGAACCGCCGCATCCAGGTGCCAACGTCGCTTTCGCCGAAGCCGATTAGGAGGTCCGACAGGACTTCGGGGCGCTCGTCCTGGCCCAACTTGAAGCGGGCGTCGATGCTGACGATCGGTGCGCGGAAGGCGATGATGGCACGTTTCATGCGGTCGTATCGCGAACCGAGTTCGGCACGCGTCCACGGCAGCTTGCGTCCCTCTTCCATCTTGCCGACAAGGCGTTCGAGAGCTTCGTCGTTGAGATCCTCATCGAACTGGATGTCGGCGATGATGCGCGCCGTCGCATAATTCCAGGTAGGTCCCCAGTTGCGGGTGGTGGTGACCAGTTCTGGGGAAACATAGCCATGCGGCCCTGTGAACAAGAACAGGGTGCGCGGCTCGGCTCGGATCTTCTCGACTTGCGGGTTGCTCTTGGCAAAGTGCCCGACCAGGTACGCGGGCCGCCCGCTGTCGTCCGTTTCCACGAGCATCGGGAGCGGAGTCGCGCTGAAACCCTGCTTACCTGACACCAGCCAGGCCAAGGGGAACTGCTCAATCAGGTCAACAATGTCGCGATCGGTCCACTGTTCGAACGGACTAGGTGATGCAGTCTCAGTCATTTTCTGAGCGTTTCCGATAACCAGTCCGACGCTTCGGACAGCGCCCGGTCCGCTAGAGGCGAGATACTAACCGCCTCAAGAAAGCTATGCGCCGCGCCCTGATAAATGCGCGCGGTTACGGGGACCCCTGCCTTCGCTAGCGCGTCCGCCATTTCGCGATTTTCGTCAGCGAGAATGTCGCACTCGGCGATACAAAGAAAGGTTGAAGGAAGACCCCTGAGATCGGCCAAAAGCGGACGTGCTAGCGGATCGGATGCGGCTTCGGGCGGCAGGTAGTTCACCCAGAAGTCGGTCATCTCATCGGAGGTGAGATTGAAATCGGGACCGTCGAACTGGTCATGAGACGGCCGACGGTACAAATCAAACGCGCCATAATTCAGAAGCTGCGCGTCGAGTGGTACTTCTCCTGCACCGATCAGCGCCAAATTGGTGGCAACGGCCAGATTGGCGCCGGCGGAAATCTCCACCGATGGCAACGCGCGCAGACGCCAGTCCGGACGTGGAGCCTTCGGAGCGGAGCCAGCTCACAACGCTGACCAATTCCTCGATAGGCCGTGGAAACTTGGCTTCGGGTGCAAGGCTGTAATCGACCCCAATGACGGTGACCTGCGCCCTGGCAGCATATTCGCGCATCAAACGGTCGTGGGTGTCGAGGCTGAACAGCATCCAGCCACCGCCATGCGCGTAGATCAGGACCGGCAGGTTCGGGTCGGCAACGGGCCGATGAATTCGGATCGGTACCTGCAGCGAGCCGACACTCAGGTCGGCGGTATCCGCCATGATCGGACCGCCTGCCTTCCAGGGTGCACGAACGAGTTCCGCCACCCGCCGCCGCTCGACAATATCAATCTCGCGCCCGCCGGCGTGCCGCTCATAATCCGCCGCCAGCCGCGAATAAAACTCGCGAAGGTAGGGTTCGAGTTGATCCGTCTGATCGCCTTCCACAGGTGCGAAAACCTTCATCTGCTTCATCCGGCATCACGACCTTGGATTGCGGCCCGCCCACCTGCTCACTTTCGCGGGCCAATCATTGTTCGGCACGGGCACTTGGCACCAGATCAGCAGTTGCCGATCGGTCCAAACCGTAGAATAGTCCGCTGGAGACAATCAAAGACGAATTATCGCGAGTGGGCCAATGAAGCAATTCGTAATTCCGACGACCCAGATCTTCCCGTGATCGGTCTCGAGGACGAATATCCGCCGGGCTACACCGACGCATCACATAGCCACACTCGTGCCCAACTCCTTTATGCTTCCTCAGGGGTCATGTCGGTGATCGTGGAAACCGCCAGCTTCGTTATTCCGCCGCAGCGGGCAGTCTGGGTCCCTGCTGGCGTGGCGCATGAGGTATCTTGCCGCGGCTACGTGTCTCTTCGAACTCTCTATTTCGACAGCAGCGTGCACGATCTCGGTGAAGGAAACTGCCGGGTGATCGAGGTTTCGGACTTTCTCCATGCGCTCGTGCTGGAAGTCGCGCATTTCGGTTCAACCTACGACATGAGCGGACGCGAAGGCCGCATCATCCGACTGCTGATCGACGAAATCGAAGCCATGCCCAATGCGCCTTATCATGCACCCATGCCAAAGGACCGGCGACTGCTGCGCGTGTGCCGAGCAATCATTCAAGACCCGTCGGATCAGCGCGATCTCGACGATTGGGCGCAGATCGCCGGCATGGGGCGGCGAACCTTCACGCGCTTGTTCCGGGAGGAAACCGGAATGGGCCTAGCGGTGTGGCGCCAACAAGTGCGCTTGATGGAGGCTTTGTCCCTACTAGCGAGCGGGCGGCCGATCACCACCGTCGCGTTCGACGTCGGCTATGAAGTCCGAGCGCTTTCACAGCCATGTTCCATCGGGCCTTCGGTGTGCCGCCGAGCCAGTACCGCGTACGCTAATTGCGTTCCTTCGCGCGGGATTCTTCCAGTTTCTTAAGCCAGTCCGCAGCGTTGGTCGGACCGCTGACGAACGTGTCGCTGTGCTCTGCAATGAACGCCCTAAACTTCACGAAGAAATTTGGGCCGGAGGGTGTATTCAGCGCCTTGTAGGCGTCTGCGAGCGCTTTCTCCTTATCATCGGGCGTTTCTGCAGGCTGGATGAGCATGAAGTCCCACTCCGCCCCATCCTGGTGAACGTAAAGCTGACGCGGCGGCAGGCCGGCACGGCGGTTCGCTTCATCGAACAGAGCGATCATCTTCATGAACGCTTCGTGCTGGCCCGGCGCAATCCGATAAATTTCGACTAGCATCTTCTGCGGTGCCGGAGGCGCCTGCTGTGCGACCGCGGGCGCCGTTCCGCAAAAAATAAGCGCTGCGATGACAATCGAGAGTTTCGTCATGTGCAAACTTTCAATGAGGATGGTCGAATTCAGGCGGCTTCGGAAATTCCGTTACTGTTCCAGCGGAGGGCACGTCATGCCGAAACCAGGGTTCCGGTAGCACCCGCTTGCGCGGCCAGACTTCGTTAAGCGTTTCCCCGTCGTACAGGCGTCCGTTTTTCATAACTTCAGAGATAGCCAAAGTGTTGCGGATGTTGCCGCGCGGATCCTTCGTCAGGATGATGAGGTCCGCGAATTTGCCATCTTCAAGCGTACCGAACTCAGAATGACGTCCGATCGTTTCCGCAGACCCGATGGTGGCCGCGTGAATGGCTTCGACCGGCGTCATGCCACCCATCACATGGGCTTCCATCTCCCAATGCATGCCGATGCCTGGCATTTCGCCGTGGGCGCCGATCCCGACGATACCGCCTCTCCGCTGGATCTCAGCTGCACTCGTGGCGATGGCGGGGAACATATACTCGCCGAGGTGCCGCCAAGTGCGCTGCCGCGTCTTCACATCTACGACGAAGCGCGGTGAGAAATGGTTGAGCTTCTGGTCGTCCGAAAGCTGGTCGCGGACAATGAAATAGTCCTGCGCTTCTGGTCCGCCATTCGTGATCGTCAGCGTGGTGGTGTAGCTCGTCCGGCCCTTCGCCAGCAGGGTCATCACGTCTTCTCCGAGTGGCACAACGGGAAGCGCGTGCTCGTGCCCCGGGTAGCCATCGATAATTTGCGTAAGGTCCAGCTTCAGCGAAAGAGCGCCTTCAGCCGTGGGCATCATCCCAAGCTCACGCGAAGCCTGCACGATCCACTGCCGCACCCGGCGGTTGCCCGCGCGGTACTGCTTCAGGTTTCGGGTGCGATAATGGTCGCGATAGCGGAGGAGAACCGACCTCACCTCATCCAAACTCTTGAAGCGGTTGAAGGAGAAGATCGCCGGTCCGGTCGACGGCATGCGCGAGCCGACCATCAGCCCGGCATCCACCGCATCCTGATAGGCCAAGGTGTCGATGCTGAGTGTCGACGGGTCAAAGCCAGTGGTCACCCCATAGGCGAGGTTCGCGCGCGGCCCCCAGAACTCGAAATCCAGAACCCCGCGGCGGATGTCCGCGTAATGATCATGGGTATCGATCAGGCCGGGGATGATGAAGCGTCCGGTCACGTCGCGGACGGTCAAGTCGCGCGGCAGCTCGAGCGTGCCTCTTGAGCCGACGCCGGCGATGCGATCGTTGACTATCAATAGGTCGGAATTCTCGATTGTACCCAGACCGCCGAAGGTGAGCACGGTCGCACCGCGCAGGAGCACCGCACCCTTCGGGACGTCTCGCGGAAGCTCGACAATCGCGGTCCAGGATTGCGTGGCATTGTCATCCAGGGAGCGCGCGGAGATCGTCGAGCCGATCGACCAGTATATGGTGGAGCCATCGGTGCTCCACTCTGCAAAGTCCGCGCCGATTTCGGTCAGTTTGCGGTGCCCGGGCGAAGGCGTCTCCAGGTCAACCGACCCGCCCCCGGCCGACGGCATCTTGATCAGATGCAATTGCTGACTGTGGATCGCCAGTGCCCACTTGCCATCAGGGCTGAGGCGAAGATCGTCAGGCGTGCCCGGCGCGTCGGAGAAGTACCAACCGGGGCCAGTGACGCTGAGGACCTTTGTCTGGCCGGAGCCGTCAAGCCTCACACAATTCAGTCCGTCGGAGAAATGGACATAGACACTGTCACGATCGGGACCAAAGTGCGGCCGCCCGCCCATGGACCCGCTGGCGACCAAGCGTCCCAGTCCGCCGCTCGAGGGCAGCGCTACGAGATCGGCGCGGCGATGCGCGCCATATTCCATATAGCTGTGCATGCGCACTTAAGTCGTTGAGCGGACGGCGAGGATCGTCCGACCGTCGGGCGAAAAGACCGGATAAGTGTAATAACCCGGCGTTTCGCTGACCTTTTGCGGGCGCCCGCCCGATGCAGGGATGGTCCAGACGTTGCCGTCGCCGGCAGCAGTCCAGCTAGCGTAAGTGATGCGTCTGCCGTCAGCAGACCAGCTGGGCATGAAGGCGGGCGTTCCGATCGGAGTTAATGCCACCGGCTTTGCGCTTGATTGGAGCGGCATCACGTAAATGCGACCGAGGACCGAGAAAGCCATCGCCTTACCGTCGGGACTCGGTGTGGGCTGCTGGATCAATCGTGCGCGGACTGGCCCAGTTTCCTGCTTAAAACTGGAGCGCAGGCTCGGCCCCAGAGCGATGTTCACATCCGCAATAAATGGGACAGGCGTCACCTTGCCGTCGGCCAGATTGATCCGCTCGAGCTTGGCTCCGCGTGAAAAGATGATCGCTTTCCCGTCCGGCGTGAAGTCGTAGCGCGGAAGCAGATCGAGCCAGGCAGATGCCTCTGCTGCGTCGTGCTGGACGGGATAAGCGATCCACCGATCTGTGCCCGTTTGCAGATCGTGCAAGCGCAAGCCCGTTTGTCCCTCGTACCGGCTCCCGTACGCCAGCAGACGGCCGTCCGGTGAAGGCGTCGGCCGGAAGAAGCTGCCTAGAATGAGATCAGTGCGAGGACTGGCCGGCGCAGAAACAAGCACCATCTCCTCGCCCGAGGCCAAATCTCGCCGTACGATCGTCCACGCGGGAAGGCCGTCACCAAGGTGACCGGCCCGTGCAAAGACAACGGAACGTCCGTCGGACGTTGGTTGAGCGCCAAGGGTGCTCTGCGCATTGTCGCCAGATTTGGCGGGCACCAGCAGCGTTCCGGAGTTTGGCTTGTCGCTTGCAAAACGCCACAATTCATATGCGTTTTTGCTCGGGAGGAAGCGAGAGGCAAAGAGCGACTTTCCATCTGTATTCCACTCGGGCGAAACCCAAATATCGTCGCTGCCGGTCGAGATACGCAACGGTTCGCGACCATCGGCTTGGGCAACCCAGGAACTCTCTTCACCTGTGCGATCGCTTACGAACGCCAGGCGACTGCCGTCGGGCGAGAGAACCGGCTGGCTGTCGAACCCCATGCCGCTGGTCAGGCGCTGTGCCTTCCCGCCCTCGATGGGAAGTCGATAAAGGTCGCCCAGGATGTCGGTAACGATGCTTCGTCCGTCCGGGGCGACGTCGAGCGACATCCAAGTGCCGGTGCTGGTCTCAAACTTAAGCTCACGAACCGGCTGAAGCGGCAGATCCTCGGCCCACGCACGCTGCGGAGCCGAAGCAATCAGCAGAGTCAGGACGACTAATTGTAGGCGGGTGGCCAAGTCTTGTCCGTAGTTGCCGGGGAGTAGCGGCGGCTTAGCAATTGCTCACGAGTGAGTTCGGATAGCTTGTGGCCGCCGACGATCGTCACGGCTGGAGCACTCGACGGCTCGAGTGGGTCTCCGTCCCACAAGATGATGTCCGCAAGCTTGCCAGGCTCGATGCTGCCGGTGCGATCCGACGCCCCCCAGATGGACGCCGGGCCGAGCGTAAGCGCACGGATGGCGGCGGCATAGGAAAGTCCGTTGGCGACGCCGATCCCGGCTGCCATCCGCGAGCTACCGCCGACATTGTAGCTTTGGTCGATCATGTGCGCGGTCGGAGTGATGCCCAGCTCCACGCCGGCCCGGGCAAGCATTGCGGCATTGTCGAGCCGGGCCCCGAGGGCGTCATAACTGATCGGCAGATCGGCCGCTGGATCGACGATGACCGGAATGCGCGCTGCAGCCAGTTCGGCAGCGACGGTCCACGCCTCAGGCGCGCCGACGAGGACGAGCTGGATCTGGTAGTCCCGCTTAAGCCGGATTGCCTCTCGAATGTCGATTCCCGCTCGGTCTGGATCGCCAGCGGGATCACGCCGCCGACTACCGGCTGAAGGGCTTCGAGGTCGATCCGGCTGAATAGGCGGTCATCGGCAGGCGCAAGTCGCCCCGCTTTCAGCTGCTTGGCTTCATCTAGAGCGCGCCGCAGGAGCGTCCATTCGGCAGCGCGGGATCCACCCGCGTTCGATGCAGCGCTCCCGCCGATACGCACGAAAATCGCGACCTTTGAACGGTCGAGGATGTCGCCATCCGTCAATCGCAGGATTGCGGCCTGGCCGAGAAACGGCGCCACGCTTGATCCTGATGGAAAGGACAAAGCCCACAAGAAGCCGTCGCTGCGCGCATGCTCGACCAGTAGTGAATTTGCATTCAGTGCCGACGCGATGTCAAACGCCGCCCCGAGCTTGCCGGCGTCTACAGCCTGATCCGCGGTATCGTCAGCTCCAGAAACTTCGACCAAGCCAATCTGGGTCGCACCTGCAAACAGTCCAGGGGTAACCACGCGGCCTGCGGCGTCGATGATCTCAATGCCATCAGGCGCCGGACCCCCGCTCATGATCGAGGCAATCTTCCCGCCCCGCACAATTATTGTCGCATCCTCAACCGCAGCGTCACTGGCGCCAGTCCATGCCTTCGCGTGGACGATCGCAACAGACTGCGCCGGAGAAGGTGTCGCGTGCGCAAGCGCACACAGACCAAAGAGGAGATGGAGCGGTCTCATCGCGGCTTTCTGCCGATCTCGAAGTCCGAGCGAGGCTGTCGACGCGGATCCCTCCGATCGAAGACCAACGCGCCGTCGATGAACACCTTTTCGGTACGCGAATAAACGCTGAATGGGTCGCCGCTCCAGAGCACCAGATCGGCGTCCTTCCCGACGGTGATGGATCCTGTCCGATCACCGAGCCGCAGCATCTGCGCGGGGTTTGAAGTCAGCCAACGGATTGCCCGCTCAGGCGCTATTGTTACGCCCTCACGCTTTCCCGCCGCCATAGCCTTCGCAGCTTCCAACGTGAGACGTTGCCCCATGTACGGCGAGTCTGAATGAAGGGCGACGCACCCGCCGGAGGCGTCAACGAACGCCGCGTTCGCACGGATCGCGTCGCCTGCCTCGGACTTAAAGCCCCACCAATCGGCCCAGACGACGGCGCAGGTGCCTTCCTGATTGAGCTTGGCCGGGATCTTGTAGGCTTCGGCGGCATGGTGGAACGCTGTAATCTTGAAGCCGAACTCCTTTCGCCAGGTTCAGCATGCCGATCATATCGTCCGCACGATAGCAATGGACATGCACGGGCAACTCGCCGTCGAGGATGGCATGGATCGTTTGCGCTTCCATATTGTCGGCGGGCGGCGGCCTACCCTCCGATCGACCAGCGCGTGAACGAGCGAAGATTTCTCGAAACATCAGGATCGCACCCATTCGGCTGTTAGGCGACTGACCCTTGCTGCCGTAGTAGGAACGAGCATTGTCCCCGCAGCTCATTTTTACACCTTGAGCCGAGCCCGGGACCTTCATCGCAGTCACGTCGCTTGCCGGCACGTTTTTTAGAACGACGCTTCGGCCGCCGATCAAGGAATCGATCCAGGAAGGACCTGCAGCATCGTTACTCCGCTTTCGAGGGCGCGGCGAAAGGACGGATCCTGCGGGTTGATGCCGTGCTCAACCCAATTCCCAGCGGCATTGGGACTGCTGATCTCGGTCACGTCGGAGTATTCGGCGTGGTTGGCCGTAGCGGCGCAACATAGGTGCCGTCGTGGCTGTGAATATCGATGATGCTGCCGTGTCAGCCACCGGCCTTTGGCGTCGATGGTGATGGGAGCCGTCTGGCTCGCTGCGGCCGGGCCGACCGCAATCTTCCCCTCGCGGACGAGCACTGCTCCGGTGAAGCGATTGCCCGCTCCATCCAGGACGTTCGCGTTGACGATCAGAGTATCGGCGCGCGGCAGCGGTCGGTAGGTGCTGTCATAGGCCGTGGTTCGGACAGGGACTTGTGGCTCGTCGTGCCCACGACCGCCGCCTCCACGACTGGGCGGAGCCGCGGCCGCTAGAGAAATCAACAAGAGGACTGCAGAACGGCCCCAATTACGCTAAATCACGACCGCTCTGCCTTGCCCCGTTTCGAACCCTTGGTCACAGTTCCGATGATTTGCCGACCTGCACCGTAGTGGCGACCGGGCCGGCCCCGAACAGCACGCGCCACATAGGTCTTGTCGAAGATGTTGGACCCGTTGATCGCGAAGCGCCAGCCCGGCAAGTCGTAGTGGACGATCGTGTCGAATAGGGTGGCGGACTCGCCATAGTAGACGACGGGATTGAAGGGCCCGGGAAGCGAGCCGGCGCTGTCACTGGTGTACCGACCGCCAAAACCAAGACCGAAGCCAGCGAGTTTTCCCTGTTGGACGGTATAGTCGACGAACAGCGAAACCTTGTGCTTAGGCGTCGTTGGAAGACGGCGCCCACCTCAACCGAACGGTATTGCTCTCTGTCACTTCCGAATGATTGTAGCTGTACGATCCGTTGATCGACCACTGATTGCGAATACGCGCAACGAACTCCAGTTCGCCGCCCCACACTTCGACCTCACCGACCTGTGTACCGAATACAGGCGTGATCGAGGGCGATGTCTGAACAACGTCCTTCTGCTTTATCTCGAATACGGCAGCGGTGGCGAAGACCTTCACATCCGAGGGAAGACCGGCGCCGTTGTATTTTACGCCCGCCTCGATCTGCCTGCCGCGCTGGGGTGGACTGGAAGTGGTCGCCCGTCACCCATCCGTACCGAGGACCGGCTCGAACGAGGTCGCGTAGCTGATATACGGGGCGAAGCCGTTGCGAACACGTAATTGGCGCCCGGCGATAGGTGAACTTGTCCTGTTTGGTGACGTCGTCCCCGGCGAGGTCGTTGCGCAGCTTCACCCAGTCCTGACGGCCATTGAGCGTAAGGTAAAAACTGCCAATCCCGATGTGGTCCTGGATATAGATGCCGGTCTGCTTGAGGCGGGACTGTCACTGAAGGAGAATGGATACCCAATTTCCGGCGTCGGCTGATATTCGGGATCGAACAGATCGACTTGCCGATAATTGAACCCGAAGCCGAACGCGCTTTCATTATCGACGTTGCGGAAATCCAGTCCCACGAGAAGCTCGTGCTTCAGCGCACCCGTTTCGACCTCAGCGCTGAGCCGGTTGTCGATGGCGAACGCCTTGACGTCCTCCGCGTACGTGAAATTGTGCGCATTGACCGTGCGATAGTCGTCGGGAGTGCCGTTGAAGTCGTTGTCCACGAGGCCGCCGCCGCCATAGACGCCGCGCGGCGTACGCTCTTTATACTTGCTCCATCGTGCGATGGACCGAAGCGCTAGGGTGTCACTGAACTTGTGCGCGAAATCCAGGCTGATGCCGTGCTGGCGTCGCTCGTAGAGATTGTCGGGCGCGCCGAGGTTCGTGTCGCGGTCGACCTTTCCAAGAGGGTTGGGCAGCAAGGTTCCATAGACCGGTAGGAAGCCATTCGTGTCGCCGTGCACCTTGTCATGCTGATAATAGCCCAGTGCGGTCAAACTTGTTGATGGAGCAATCTGCACGCCGATGGTCGGTGCAATCATGAAACGGCTTGCGTCGACATGATCACGTTCAGCACCGCGGTCGAGGCCGAGCGCCGTAACGCGCGCGCTGACGATATCGCCCAGCGGACCTGCCACCGTTCCGGCGATGGATTTGTATCCATCATTACCAACCTTAGCCTGGACCTCCCCGTCAAATGAACGAGATGGACGTCGGCTGGTCTCGTTGTAGATGCCGCCCGGAGGCGCGCTCCCATAAAGAACTGACGCTGGCCCCTTTAGGAGTTCGAATGTGTCGAATGCATAAAGGTCGAGGCCGCTGGAATAGATGGTCGTCGAAACCGGGACAGCGAGACCGTCGATATATTGCTTCGGGGTGAAGCCGCGGACCGTGAAGAAATCGAACCGAAGATCCGGACCATAATTCTCGCCGAACACACCGGATGTGTACCGAACGGCCTGCTGCGCATCGACGAAGTTAAGGAGATCGATCTGATCGCGCGTGATGACCGACACCGACTGCGGCGTCTCAATGAGTGGAATATCGGACTTGTTCGCGAACGCAGCACCCGGAACATATCGTGGTGCGGTGACGATGATATCGCCCGAGCCCGTCCGAACGGTTTCGATTGAACCGTCCGCCGCTTCGGGATCATCCGCGACGGAACTATCGTCCGCCGTAGCTGAACCAGCTTGTGACGCGGCCGTATCGGTCGTCTCTTGAGCGACAGCCGTGGCGGACCACAGCATCGATAGCGACGTACCAAGTAGAGCAGCTTTCAAGGTCATCGCCACAGAAACCCCCGTTCGTCGTGCGTTGTGACTCTCCCTGAAGAACGATAAACCAAGTACCGCGGCACTTTTTCGACAGCGGGTCGATCTCTATTCCTATTGGGCCAAGCGGTGCGGAAACGAACTCATCGACATCGAGGTGATCGTGTGGACGACCTGCCGCACATTCAGGAGTTACAATGGCTTGTAAGCCACCAGAACTACGCCCGAGGTTATGAGAAGAATGCCCATCCAGGCCCGGGGCGTCAGTTGCTCGCTCAGGAACAAAACTCCCAGCACGGCTGCAAGCACGACACTAATCTTCTCAACGGGCAACACCTCCGCGGCCTGTCCCAAGCTCAGGGCCCGGAAATAGCAAAGCCAAGATGCGCCAGTCGCCAAGCCCGACAAAACAAGAAACAGGAGCGCGCGACGGGGTACTTGCGAAATGGGCTGCGCACCGCCTGATACCAACAGCAGCGATCCGACGAAGAGAACAATCACTATCGTTCTAATGAAAGTTGCGAAGTTTGAGTTGATCTCGGAAACGCCGACTTTGGCCAGAATGGCAGTCAGAGCCGCGAAACAAGCGGACAAGAGCGCCCAAGGCAGCCAAGGCGAAGTTCCAATCACGTGTCAGTCAGCTTTCTACATGAGCACTCGATAGAGACAGAGAGACCCTAAGGACAATGGTCATCGGTGTAGCGGTTCAACTCGCTGAAGTTAGCTCGGGGTCGCGCGATGTTCGCGGCAGCATAGACAATAAGGAGGTGGGAGTCGCTTTTTCCCGACAGGTAAACCCAATCCTAAGTTTAGCTGGGTGCCAATCCGTCGGCTTGAAGCATTAGCGAACCGGCGTGTCAGCCATCGCGATTGTTATGACCTGTCGCCACTGCGGCGACCGTCTTGTAAACTCCTCCGCTAGCGCCCGCATATCGATGCCGTAGCGCTCCTCGAACGCTGCTTCACCAATCTGGTGCTGCTCGATGTGGTGATTCCGACAGAGACTTATGGTCCATCGATCCGAGGGCTTGAGACCCGTACCTCCATCGGTATCGCGTCGCACATGCGCGCATTCGATCGGCCGCAGAAGACAGCCGGGTACACAGCAGTGATGTTTGCGTACCCAAGCGCGGTGAGCGGCACATTCGCGACCGCTCGGTTGACGACTTTTCTCGCGCTCAAGCCGGTTCGGTAGCTTCAGCATCTATCGTTCGCTTTGTGCTGGTGTGCCGGAGCAGGGGTGGTGGATTCCTTGCGGGTCCGCGTGGCGCGTCCTTCGCCATTTCCGCCTTCAGCAGATTTGGCGCGATTTGCGCCACGAGGCACTCTCGCCGACTTCGGAGGTTTGCTCCGCGCAGCCTGCTTCACGCGCGCAGCGCGTTCCTCGCCATTTCCCGCCTCGCTGGGATTGGCGCGTGCTTCGCCATTGTCGCTCGATCCCGCAATGGCGCACTGCTCGCCATTCAGTTTGGCAGCCCGTTTGGCGAACGCTGCGCCAAGTTGCGCGTAAAGGTCCGGCTGCTCGCGGCTTAAGGCCTTCAGCAGCGGCCGTTGCCGGTCCTGCACCCGCTCGAGCGCTTCTGCTGATGCACAACTCTCGATGATGTCGATGACCCCGCTGGTCCACATGGCCCAGCCTTCCACCGGCTCGCTCTGGTGGGAACGGCTGCGCTTTAGGCGGTACGACGACGCATCGGCGTCGACCTGCGCGACCGGCACGCAGAACACCTGCAGCATCGCGTGCTTGTAGGCCGAAGACATGGCCTTGGCCGTGGCTTTGTCCGAGTGGTCCAGAGCCTCGCCGAACGCCTCGACCGTGTGGCTCGACCCGTCAGCGCTGCTGATCAGGTCGAACGCGATCCTTAGGGTCACGCCTACCAGCAACAGGTCGCCATCCCCGATCCGGTCGGCGGTGGTTCGTTCTAGCACCCGCGGCAGTACGCACAGCTTGTGCTTTGCCAGGAGGGGCGACAGCCGGTTGAGGACATCGTCGATCGACCGGTAGCGGTAATCGTCGCGCTCGTTCCTGTGGCGCTTGGCAATGCCCGCGCCCGACAGCTCGGCAGAGATGGCTGTAATGGCCCTGTAGACCTGCGGCGCGCTCATTTGAGTTCCCGGATGGTGATCGCGCCGGCCTTGCTGCGCTTCGCCTCAATGCCATGTCCAAAGGCCCGGAGGACGTCGTCGTCGAGCAGCTCCTTGAGGGTCTTGCAGGCTGACGCGTGGGTCTTCGCGGCCTTGCCGTTCTCGAGCCAGTCGGCGGCCGCCGAGGCCCAGGCATTGTTGCCCTCGAAGCTGAGCTCGCGCGTGGCCACCGGTCGCGGGGCAGGCGGAGCCTCCATCGCCACGGGCGGCTCGCCGCTCAGCACCGCGCTCCAGAACGCCTGCTCGGCCTTGAACAGGTCGAGCTGGTAGAGCCAGTCCGCAGCAACCTCGAACATCTCGTACTTGGCATTGCCGAAGATCACCGACAGCACGGCACGATCGGCACCCGCCACCGCCATGTTGTGCTGCAGCTGGGGCATGTAGCGCTCGAGCACCTCGTCGGCCTTGACGAAGCTGTTGGTGTGCTTGGCTTCGAAGATCGCACCGCTGCCTTCGACGACGGCCGTCCAGCGTGCACTTGCGCCAGCCGTGCTTCGCGCAGGTCAGCGCCTTGCCGGCATCGACCACCCGGTTGCCGCTGAGCTTCTCATACCATTGCCGGTTGAAGTCCTCGGTCCACGAGCCGAGCATCACGGCTAGCTTGCCGCTGAGGTCCTCCGGTTCGGCCTCTCCGCGCTTCTCGCGCCAGAGACGAGCAAGGCGCTCATCGTCGCCGGATAGGATGATGTTGGCATCGCTGCCGCCAATACCGCGATGGCGCGCATAGAGGCGCTCGCTGTCGAGGCCGATGTCGGCAAGGCGCGGCCATTTGCGACTGATCAGAGCCTGAGCGTCGTTTGCGGGGGCCGAAGGTCTCCTTCGGCCACTCTGCCTGCATGCAGGTGCGCTAGTTGTAACGGTAACATGCGTGTTCATCGGGTGGTCTCCTGTTCGAGACAGTCGAGCTGCCCCACCACCCGAAGCCCCGCCGACTTATCGGTCGAGGCCGGACCTCCCTCCTTCAAGCAGAGACACTACCGCTCTTGTGGCCAGAGAAGTCCAGTCCCTATCGTGTTGGAAGCGATTGCATGCTGGATGTCGGGCGCGAGGAAGGCGACGGGGGCAAACTGCCGCCCGGGTTAACGCTGAAGCGGATCATCGCGGATTCGATTCCGCTTAGCTGGCCCGCACAACGAGAGCGGTTTGGGTTCGAGGATTTCGGCCAACCGGTCGCGGGACCGTCAGCGCTTCTTGCCTGACGGCTCGGCGAGCAGATCGGCAACGTCGACGCGCAGGGCCTTGGACAATCGCTCGACCACTAGGATCGTTGGATTGCGCACCGCGCGCTCGATGCCACTGATGTACGTCCGGTCGAAGTCGTGCGCGTTGGCGAATTCCTCCTGGCTGAGCTCCGCCTCGGCGCGCAGCCTGCGCAAGTTTGTTGCCAATCGATGCCGAACGTCCATCACCCGCAGGGATCAGCGGCTGCAGCCGAACAGCCAACGGATGATGAGTTACATTCTTGTGGACTTGCCCGCGGGTCCAAGCGATGCCGCACCCGTGAAAAAGGCAGCCGGCTCCCCTATTCTGGTTAGCGCCTCCAATGGATCGTCGACGTTGGAACGCGTCTTCCTCGGCGCGGGAATGCATGACGAGGACTGGCTCCAGCGTCTGATCTTCGAACATCCGGAAATCTTGCCAATCAGCCAGATCGAGCCTGGGTTCGGGACGATCATCCCGGCGGCACGGGAGGTCGCGTGCGGGCACGGATTTATCGACAATCTCTACCTGACCCCCACGGGCGAAATCGTGCTGGTGGAAACCAAGCTCTGGCGGAACGTGCAGGCGCGGCGGGAGGTGGTCGCGCAGGCGCTCGATTACGTCGCGGCGCTGATGACGATGCGGTTCGAGGCATTCGAAGCGGCCGTCGTGAAAGGCGTCGGCGCAAAAGTCACGCAACTCCACAGCCTGATCGCGGATCAGTCTGAGGTGCTCGAGGAGGCCGCCTTCATCGACGCAGTATCGAGCAATCTTGCGCGCGGACGAATGCTGGTGATCGCGCTTGGCGACGGCATCCGCCAGGAGGCCGAAGCCCTTGTCGAACTGCTGCAAGGCCATGTCGGCGCGCACTTCACCTTCGCGCTCGTCGAACTCGCGGTGTGGCGGCAGGCTGGAACGGAGGATTTGGAGTCGTCCCCAACACCCTCGCGCAGACGGTAATGATCGAGCGCGGTGTGTTGAGGATCGAGGACGGGAAACCAACGCTGATGTCCGTTCCCATCAAACATCAGAAGGCCGAAACTCTCAGCGAGGCAATGTTCAATGAAGGACTGGCGAAGGTGGATCCGGGCCTACCTGCGGCGTTGCGGGACTTCTTGCAGGCGGTCGAACCGCTTGGCGTATACGCTGACCTCAAAGCATCGCTGAACCTCAAGGTCGACCTCCCGGATCGTCCGAAACCGATCAACTTTGGCTACATCGCGAAGAACGGCCAGCTGTGGACCAATCCATTCAGCTGGACCGCGCCTGAGCCCATTTCGCAGGAGTATAATGCACGGCTTGCCGGATTGATTGGCGGCAGTGTCTCGAAGGGCAAGGAGACTAGCCTCACCATCAATGGCAAGTCGGCCCCGAACCTCGCGGCCCTCCTGCCCCGTCATGCGGGCGCTTGGGCGGACATCATACGGTGGGCGATCGACGCTCTTCGCAATCAGGACGCCGTCGGTACGCCGTGACTTCGGTCCCAACCGGAAAGACGATCGAAGAATTCGGGAAGCTCAGGTTCAAGTTGGGCACCTGGGATGCGTGCGGAATTCCTGAGCGCGGCTGCCAAGTCCGCAACGCGAAACTACCACTGCTGCTGGAGTCCGGCGGCAGACTATCGCCCGATGATGCCATTCACGGTCTGATGGACTGGCTGGACGTCACCGATGAACCGCAGCCGGCCCTAGCTACGCTCCGTCAGCTGCTCGACCGGCATTACCCAGCAGACCCTCGCCCGACGGGGCGATGCCAATTCGTCGACGAGCACGGAAACGAGCAAGTCTTTCATGCCGGTCCCGTTCGATCTGACCCGCCCGCTTGTCGCATGGCAGCGGCGGAAGTGGATCATCGCTGTGGGCGAGGCGGCGCAAGAAGTTGGTCGGCTGATGATCGGTGCACGTCAGCCGATCAGTCTGGACGTCGCGCGACGGATCCTGTCGGTCTCCGCGCTCCAGTACATGAGCGAACCGTTTGACAGCTTCCTTGGCGCGCAAGCGAGCGCCGGTCGCCCGGGCCGCTTTCTACCTCTGGGAGGCCGGCGAAGTAACGCCGACGCGCTGGGACGAGGGGCTTGATCACGACGCTGTCGCGCGCTTCACCGAACGGTCCGGGTCGTGGCTTCCGGCAAATCAACTCGCGGTCCAGGTCGCCATTGCGAGCGGATACTAAGTGACGATCAACTTCGAGATGCGCCCCCGAACGCGCTGGCCATGCACCGGCCAAAGGTTCAGTTCGTGATTGATTCGACGGCGACCGAACTTGTTCAACGGCTGTCCGTCATGATCGGCACGATAATGGAAGATGTGGCTGGCGATGCCGTTTCGACCCTTTCGGGCGATCTCGTTCAGGCTGTTGGGCGTGTGTCGCATCTGAAGAGAGCAGGCGAGGATATCGTGAAACTCGCCGCCGCTGCCGAAGTCATCGCGAGGCGATGCAATTCCGACGACTGATGGGGCGTCGGGAACAAGCGCGAGTGATGCTCAGGGCATCTAGTGCGCCATGTTCCTGTACAGAAATAGGAAGCCGGTCGCTTCAGCGGGTCTGGCCGCCCCCATCCTTTCGTATCGGTCGCTCGCACTGGGGATAGCCATTCTCCTCGAGCCAGCGATTAGCGATCTCCCAAAGCCGTCGGTCCTCTTCCGGCAGCCAGACCTCGTCGACGACTTCCGGCTCAGGTGCAGGATTGAGCGCGTCGAGCTTGAGGAGACGCTCGAGGATCAGGACTTGATCCTTGGCGCTCGCCTTCACGGCGTTTCGAACCAACGTTCGGATAAGCACGTCGCGTATGGTTTGATGCTCGACGGTTCCGTCAGGACCCGTGACCGGGACGACCTCCGACAAGGCAGCAGTCATACTGCCCTGAAACGACCATGGTTCAGGCGGCGGCTTTCGGGGCCGTCCCTCCGGGTTGCCACTTGTCCCCTTGAGGAAGCGCCCGCGCGGGTCACGCTCCGATCTCCCATTCTCACTTTCAAAATCGCGTTCGGTATTCATGGTCTTTCCCCTCTTCCACTGCGCCTTCAGCGACCTTCACGGCCGCCGTCTCGTTAAAGGTTTGCCGAGTGGCGGCGTTCACCGCGTCCAGGCCAGACATGTCCTGCCACCGGCGAATGCACACATCGACGTAGGTCGGATCGAGTTCGATCCCTGCGGCGAGCCGGCCCGATCGCTCCGCCGCGAGCAGCGTCGTGCCAGATCCCATGAAGGGATCCAGGACCAGCTCGCCGCGGTTCGTCACGTCGAGCAGCGCATCCTCGACCAACTCGACCGGCTTGGGCGTCGGATGATGTTTGAGCGCCTGGGCGGCCGACGAGCCCGGCTTGTTGGCGCCGGGATAGGACCAGACGTTGGTGCGGTCGCGGCCGTGCCGCCCGAGTTCAACGTTATTCGTCTTCGGTGTTTTGCCCTTGCAGAGCAGGGGGATGAGTTCATGCGCGGACCGGTACAGACCGCCCATGCCCCCCGAACCCTTGTTCCACACCAACGTGTTGATGTGGGTGAGACCAGCTCGCTTGCCCCCGGCCACAATACGGTCGTGCGACCGCCAGTCGATGCACGAGTAGACGACGCCGCCGTCCTCCAGATACTCGGCGATCAGACGCGAGAAGGTGTCCACGAACTCTTGGAACGCCTCCGGGCTCATCTCGCCGGCAGCCATCTTGAAGTCCTTGTGCTTCTTCTCGCCAAGCCCGCTGACGAAGCCCTCGATGGGAAGATTCCACGGACAGTCCGTGAAGCAGGCCGCCGCCTTTTCAGGCCCGAGAACCTTGTCGTAGGAATCGATCCAGTGCATCGCCGCAGATCAGCCGGTGCGGACCCAGTTGCCATAGATCGCCTGGCGCCGAGACCGGTTCGGCTTGCGCGTCGATGAATTCATCGTCCGTCGCTTCCCCGACATCCGGCGGTGGCTGCAGGATGATGTCGATCTCCGGAAGGCTGAAGCCGGTGTTTGTCAGATCGTATTCGGCGACCTGGAGCTCCCCGAGTTCCACTCGAAGCTCCTCGAGATCCCAGGTGCTTCCTTCGGCCAGCTTGTTCAGCGCGACCCGCACCATCCTGACCTGGTCTTCGTTCAGGTGGTCGAGACGTACTGCGCTGACCTGCGCCTCGCCGAGCTGGCGGAGCGCCTCGATGACGACGTGGCCGTCGACGATGTGGTCATCGCGATCGATCAGGATCGGCGACACCTGGCCGAGCGCGGAGATGCACTTCAGGACGTTCGCCACATGGTCTTTGCCCGGCTTACGCGCGCGCCGTTTAGCCGCGTGCAGCTGATCGATTGCTACACGCACGATCGTGAGATCGGGCACGACATCATTCGCTATGGCGGGCGAAGATCGCGCACCCGAGAGGATGGCCCCTGCCCGTTCGTGTTCGCGCCGCACGGCGGTCTTGCCGCGCAGCTGCTGCTGCGTCTTCCTTGCTGTTCTAATCTCGAAACCCATGGCCTTCCCCCTCTATTCAGTCCGGGGGCCACCGCGTTCAGCGGCTCCCCCGTCACCCTGTGAGGAGCAGACCTTCGCCAGTTTCCGGGGAAGCAGGCGCACGAAGGAGCACGCCGGTTTCCTCGCGGAAGCGACGAAAGCTGCTCCATCCATGGGTGCTTTCTGGGCCCGCCGAGGCGGACCGTTCATTCATGGGCCAGAAGAAAGGGCTTCTGTCTACATCAAATTCTGAGAATTTTTGGACGCCGTCCGCGAACGACATGCGTGATGCCGCTGAGTTCAGTCAGATGTCGCGGGTGACCCAAACATCCAGACGTCAGCCGTGACGATTGGCGGGGAGCCCTCATGGTGTGTCGAGCACTCCGTGGATCACCACTCACGTCAAGAACAGGGAATGTCCGGAGTTGCCGGTGACTGGCTAAGTCGATCGCGGAGGCCAGCTCGCGGACGAAAGCCGGGAAGTGACCTGCGCGAACGCAAGGTCACGCAGCCACTCCAGGCGACCTATGAGTGCGGCAGTGCGTCGATCACCTGATACGGCCTGATCGATACCTGCTCTGGGCCTGATGCTTCACCTGTTCGATCAGTTTGGCGCACGTGATGGCAGGCTCGGGAAATGGCGCTTTCCCGACATTCTGCGATCATTTTTCGCACGGCCAAGCCATGCTTAACAGGCAATGTGCTAGAATTACAGGAATAACAGGGTTTGGTGAAGTGTGTCGCCCTTTTCGGAGGCTTGCCGGAGCAAGCCGGCTCGGCCACCCTCCCTTTATGGCTGCAGACCATCCATTCGATACGGCCACGATCCTCGAACCTGCGGGCGAAGACGAGTTCATCGCCCGGACGAGCGAGGCCTACTGGAACATGGTGGGCCCGTTCGGCGGGCTCGTCGGGGCGTTGCTGTTCAAGGCGGCGTTTGCGCATCCGAAGCGCGAGGGCGAGCCGCTTGCCCTGACTGTCAACTTCTGCGCGCCCATTGCCAAGGGCGAGATGGCGATCACCGCTGCGCCTGTGCGGACGAACCGGTCGACCCAGCACTGGACCATGGCAATGCGGCAGGGTGGCGAGTGCGTCGCCACCGGCACGGCCATGTTCGGCAAGCGGCCGGAAACATTCGCGCACCGTACTGCCCATCCGCCGGTCGCCACCCCATTCGAAAAGCTTTCGCGAATGCCCTGGCAGGGCTCGGGCTGGATCGAGCGGTACGACTTGCGCTTTGCGGAGGGCGAACCCTTCTGGATGGATCAGTCAGCGTCCCTTCCTTCCGCCCGCTCTACCCTGTGGATCGCAAACGACCCTCCGCGGCCGCTGGATTTCGTTGGCCTCGCCGCGCTGACGGACATCTTCTTCGGCAGGATCATCCATGTTCGCCGGCAAATGGTGCCATTCGGAACGGTCAGCCTGACCTCCTACTTCCACGCGACTGGGGCCGACCTGACCTCGCTTGGCTCGGAACCGATCCTCGGCACGGCCGATGCACGCATCTTCGAACGGGGCTTTCACGATCAGTCCGCGGAATTATGGGCGTCCGACGGACGCCTGCTCGCGACCAGTCATCAGCTCGTCTACTACCGCGACCCGGCCTGACCCGCCGCTGCCCGTAAAAATCCTACAGCCACCCCTTCACAAGGGAAAAAATAGGATTATATCGGCTCAATCCAACAAATAGACGGCTCCGCCGCACGGTGACGTGCGCCCCGGAGCCTTTCCCGTCCTCTCCGGGACAGGGCCCGAACCAGCGCACGGGCCGCACGCATTGGAGAGGAATGACGGGGGGAAGCGCTCCTAACTCACTTCGGCCGACGCCGAAGAACCGAGTCGGACTCCCGCTTCGCTGCGTGAGTTCCGGCTCCAGCGCAGGGAAGACAATGGCAACCAAGGCGATCGACGCACCTCGCAAGACGACGAGCGGGCTCAAGACCAACTCGCGGCGCATCCGCAAGATCTTCGGCAACGTCCACGAAATTTCGGAAATGCCGAACCTCATCGAGGTTCAGCGCGAAAGCTATGAGCAGTTCCTCCGCTCCGACCCGTCCATCGGCTATGTCTCGGGCCTGGAGAAGACGCTTCGCTCGGTCTTCCCGATCGAGGATTTCGCCGGCACCGCGCACCTCGACTTCGATCGCTATGAGCTCGAGCCGCCGAAGTATGACACGGACGAGTGCCGCCAGCGTGGCCTGACCTATGCCGCGCCGATGCGCGTCACCCTGCGCCTGACCACCTTCGAGATCGATCCCGAGACCGAGACCAAGTCGGTCATCGATATCAAGGAGCAGGACGTTTACATGGGCGACATGCCGCTCATGACGCAGAACGGCACGTTCATCGTCAACGGCACCGAGCGCGTGATCGTCAGCCAGATGCACCGCTCGCCGGGCGTCCTCTTCGACCACGACCGCGGCAAGACCCACGCGTCGGGCAAGTTCCTTTTCGCCGCCCGCGTCATTCCCTATCGCGGCAGCTGGCTCGACTTCGAGTTCGACGCCAAGGACATCGTCAACGTCCGCATCGACCGCAAGCGCAAGCTTCCGGTCACGACCCTCCTGCTTGCGCTGCAGCTTGGGCCGGAGGAAATCCTCAACCTCTTCTACAACACGGTCACCTACGTCCGCGGCAAGAACGGCTGGGAAATCCCCTACGTCGCCGACGCATGGCGCGGCCAGAAGCCGCATCCACGACCTGGCGAACGCCGAGACCGGCGAGATCGTCTTCAAGGCGAACGAGAAGATCACCCCGCGCCGCGCCAACCAGGCCGGCAAGGACGGACTCAAGGCGCTCGTCGTTCCGACCGAGGAAATCTTCGGCCGCTACTCCGCGCACGACCTCATCAACGAGAAGACCGGCGAGATCTACATCGAGGCCGGCGACGAGGTTACGCCCGAGAACCTCGAGAAGCTCGATGCGGCCGGCGTGAAGACGCTCGAGCTGCTGGACATCGACTATGTGAACACGGGTCCGTGGATCCGCAACACGCTCAAGGCCGACAAGAACGAGGAAGCGGATTCCGGCCTTGTCCGACATCTACCGCGTCATGCGCCCCGGCGAGCCGCCGACGCGCGAGACCGCGGACGCGCTGTTCTACGGCCTGTTCTTCGATTCCGAGCGCTACGACCTTTCCGCGGTTGGCCGCGTGAAGCTCAACATGCGCCTTGGCCTCGACGTCGAGGACACGGTCACCACGCTTCGCCGCGAGGACATCCTCGCGGTCGTCAAGGAGCTGGTGAACCTCAAGGACGGCAAGGGCGAGATCGACGATATCGACAATCTCGCGAACCGCCGTGTCCGCTCGGTCGGCGAGCTGCTGGAGAACCAGTACCGCATCGGCCTGCTCCGCATGGAGCGCGCCGTTAAGGAGCGCATGAGCAGCGTCGATGTCTCGACGGTCATGCCGAACGACCTGATCAACGCGAAGCCGGCGGTCGCCGCGGTCCGCGAATTCTTCGGCTCGTCGCAGCTGTCGCAGTTCATGGACCAGACCAACCCGCTGTCCGAAGTGACGCACAAGCGTCGCGTCTCGGCGCTCGGGCCCGGCGGTCTGACTCGTGAGCGCGCAGGCTTCGAAGTCCGCGACGTTCACCCGACGCACTACGGCCGCATCTGCCCGATCGAGACGCCGGAAGGCCCGAACATCGGCCTGATCAACTCGCTCGCGAGCTTCAGCCGGGTCAACAAGTACGGCTTCATCGAAACGCCGTACCGCAAGGTCGTCGACGGCAAGGTGACGACGAACGTCGTCTATCTCTCCGCGATGGAAGAGGCGAAGCACACGATCGCCCAGGCGAACGCCGAGCTGAACAAGGACGGCACGTTCGCCGAGGAGATCATCTCGTCACGCCGCAACGGCGACTTCCTGATCGCTCCGCGCGAGCAGATCACGCTGATGGACGTCTCGCCGAAGCAGCTGGTGTCGGTCGCGGCCTCGCTGATTCCGTTCCTCGAGAACGACGACGCCAACCGCGCCCTCATGGGATCGAACATGCAGCGTCAGGCTGTGCCGCTGCTTCAGGCCGATGCGCCGCTCGTCGGAACCGGCATGGAAGAGACGGTTGCCCGCGATTCCGGCGCCGCCATCGCCGCTCGCCGCTCGGGTATCGTCGACCAGGTCGACGCGACCCGCATCGTCGTGCGCGCCACCGGCGATCTCCGCGCCGGTGAATCCGGCGTCGACATCTACACGCTGATGAAGTTCCAGCGCTCGAACCAGAACACCTGCATCAACCAGCGTCCGCTGGTGAAGGTCGGTGACCCGGTCGAAGCCGGCGAGATCATCGCCGACGGCCCGTCGACCGCAGTTCGGCGAGCTCGCGCTCGGCCGCAACGTGCTCGTCGCGTTCATGCCGTGGAACGGGTACAATTACGAGGATTCCATCCTCATCTCCGAGCGGATCGTGAAGGACGACGTCTTCACCTCGATCCACATCGAAGAGTTCGAGGTCATGGCCCGCGACACCAAGCTCGGGCCGGAAGACATCACCCGCGACATCCCGAACGTCGGCGAGGAAGCGCTTCGCAACCTCGACGAGGCGGGCATCGTCTACATCGGCGCCGAGGTCGAGCCGGGCGACATCCTGTGCGGCAAGATCACGCCGAAGGGCGAAAGCCCGATGACGCCGGAGGAAAAGCTCCTCCGCGCCATCTTCGGCGAAAAGGCTTCGGACGTTCGCGACACGTCGCTCCGTCTGCCGCCGGGCGTCAGCGGAACGATCGTCGAAGTCCGTGTCTTCAACCGTCACGGCATCGACATCGACGACCGTACTCGCGCCATCCAGGCCGAGGAGAAGGATCGCCTTCGCAAGGACGCCGACGACGAGCGCGGCATCCTCAACCGCGCGACCTTCGCCCGTCTTCGCGAGATGCTTCTCGGCCAGGTGGCGACGGCTGCTCCGAAGAGCATCAAGAAGGGCGCGACCCTCGACGATGCCGCTCTGGAAGCGACCGACAAGCACGACTGGTGGAAGATCGCCGTCAAGGACGACGCCCGCCAGGCCGACATCGAAGCGCTCAAGGGCCAGTATGACGACGCCGTCGGCGTCATCACCCGCCGCTTCGAGGATCGTGTCGAGAAGCTGGAGCGCGGCGACGAGCTGCCGCCGGGCGTGCTCAAGATGGTCAAGGTCTTCGTTGCCGTGAAGCGCAAGCTTCAGCCGGGCGACAAGATGGCCGGCCGTCACGGCAACAAGGGCGTCATCAGCCGCATCCTGCCGATCGAGGACATGCCGTTCCTCGAAGACGGGACGCATGCCGACATCGTCTTGAACCCGCTGGGCGTGCCTTCGCGCATGAACGTCGGTCAGATTTTCGAAACGCACCTTGGCTGGGCTTCGCGCGGCCTTGGGCGTCAGATCGAAGAGATGCTCGACGGCATGCACGAGCGCGGCAAGGATGTTGCCGACAAGGACGTGAAGGCGCTCCGCGCCAAGCTCAAGGACGTCTACGGTGACACGTACACCAAGGACATCGATGCCCGCGACGACGAAGCCATCGTCGAGCTGGCCTCGAACCTTGTCGGCGGTATCCCGATGGGCACTCCGGTGTTCGACGGCGCCCGCGAGAGCGACGTTTCCGCGATGCTGGAGAAGGCCGGTCTCGATACTTCGGGCCAGGTGACGCTGTTCGACGGCCGCACCGGCGATCCGTTCGACCGCAAGGTGACCGTGGGCTACATCTACATGCTGAAGCTCCACCACCTCGTGGACGACAAGATCCACGCGCGTTCCATCGGACCGTACAGCCTCGTCACCCAGCAGCCGCTGGGCGGCAAGGCGCAGTTCGGCGGACAGCGCTTCGGCGAAATGGAGGTGTGGGCGCTGCAGGCTTACGGCGCTGCCTACACCCTTCAGGAAATGCTGACGGTGAAGTCGGACGACGTGATCGGCCGTACCAAGGTCTACGAGGCGATCGTCAAGGGCGACGACACCTTCGAGGCCGGCATTCCGGAGAGCTTCAACGTGCTCGTGAAGGAAATGCGCAGCCTCGGTCTGAACGTCGAGCTGGACTCGGTCGCATCGGAGGATGACCCGCCGGCGCTCGCAGCCGAATAATTGGAAGAGATCGGCGGGGCTTCGTGCCCCGCCACACCCCATCCCTGCCCCTCCGCTGAACCGAGGGGATTAGAGGAAGAGAGACGAGATGAACGAACTGACGCCTTTCGCAAATCCGATCGCCAAGCCGGAGACGTTTGACGAGATCCGGATCGGCATTGCGAGCCCGGAAAAGATCCGCAGCTGGTCGTTCGGCGAAATCAAGAAGCCGGAGACCATCAACTACCGCACGTTCAAGCCCGAGCGTGACGGCCTGTTCTGCGCCCGCATCTTCGGCCCGATCAAGGACTACGAGTGCCTGTGCGGCAAGTACAAGCGCATGAAGTACAAGGGCATCGTCTGCGAGAAGTGCGGCGTCGAGGTGACCGTTTCGAAGGTCCGCCGCGAGCGCATGGGCCACATCGAGCTGGCCGCTCCGGTCGCGCACATCTGGTTCCTGAAGTCGCTGCCGAGCCGCATCGGCCTGCTTCTCGACATGCAGCTGAAGCAGCTCGAGCGCATCCTCTACTTCGAGAGCTATGTCGTTCTCGAGCCGGGCCTGACCGCGCTTGAGCAGCACCAGCTGCTGACCGAGGACGAGCTTCTCTCGGCGCAGGACGAGTATGGCGAAGACGCCTTCTCGGCCGGCATCGGCGCGGAGGCGGTCAAGCAGATCCTCATGAACCTCGACCTGGTCGGCGAGCGTGAGGCGCTGCTCAAGGAATTGGCCGAGACCAAGTCCGAGCTGAAGCCGAAGAAGATCATCAAGCGCCTGAAGGTCGTCGAAAGCTTCATCGATTCCGGCAACCGCCCGGAATGGATGATCCTCGACGTCGATTCCGGTCATTCCGCCGGAGCTTCGCCCGCTCGTTCCGCTGGACGGCGGCCGCTTCGCGACGTCGGATCTCAACGACCTCTATCGCCGCGTCATCAACCGCAACAACCGCCTGAAGCGGCTCATCGAGCTGCGCGCTCCGGACATCATCGTCCGCAACGAGAAGCGCATGCTTCAGGAAGCGGTCGACGCTCTGTTCGACAACGGCCGTCGCGGCCGCACGATCACGGGCGCCAACAAGCGTCCGCTGAAGTCGCTGTCCGACATGCTCAAGGGCAAGCAGGGCCGCTTCCGCCAGAACCTGCTCGGCAAGCGCGTCGACTATTCGGGCCGGTCGGTCATCGTGACCGGTCCGGAGCTCAAGCTGCACCAGTGCGGCCTGCCGAAGAAGATGGCGCTCGAGCTGTTCAAGCCGTTCATCTACTCGCGCCTCGACGCCAAGGGTCTCTCCATGACCCTGAAGCAGGCGAAGAAGTGGGTCGAAAAGGAGCGCAAGGAAGTCTGGGACATCCTGGACGAAGTGATCCGCGAGCATCCGGTCCTTCTGAACCGCGCTCCGACGCTTCACCGTCTCGGCATCCAGGCGTTCGAGCCGGTGCTGATCGAGGGCAAGGCGATCCAGCTTCACCCGCTGGTCTGCGCCGCCTTCAACGCCGACTTCGACGGCGACCAGATGGCCGTGCACGTCCCGCTGAGCCTCGAGGCCCAGCTGGAAGCGCGCGTCCTGATGATGTCGACCAACAACATCCTGTCGCCCGCCAACGGCAAGCCGATCATCGTTCCGTCGCAGGACATGGTTCTCGGCCTCTACTACCTCAGCCTCGAGAAGGAGGATGAGCCGGGCCAGGGCATGATGCTGTCGGACATGGAGGAAGTGCACCAGGCGATCGCCGCCGGTGCGGTGACCTTGCACTCGAAGATCATCAGCCGCGTTCCGCAGACGGACGAGCAGGGCAACACCTACATGAAGCGGTTCGAAACGACCGCCGGCCGCATGTTGCTCGGCGAGACCCTTCCGAAGAGCCACAAGGTGCCCTTCGAGACGGTCAACCGGGTCCTGACCAAGAAGGAGATCGGCGACGTCATCGACATCGTCTATCGCCACACGGGTCAGAAGGAGACGGTTCTGTTCGCCGACGCAATCATGGCGCTCGGCTTCCGTCACGCCTTCAAGGCGGGCATCTCCTTCGGCAAGGACGACATGGTCATCCCGGCCGACAAGGTAAGGCTGGTCGAGGAAACGCGTGCGCTCGTGAAGGATTACGAGCAGCAGTACCAGGACGGCCTGATCACCCAGCAGGAAAAGTACAACAAGGTGATCGACGCCTGGTCGCGTTGCGGCGACCAGGTCGCCTCCGCGATGATGAAGGAGATTTCGGCCACGCCGAAGCGTCCGGACGGGCGTCAGGCGGACCTGAACTCGATCTACATGATGGCCCACTCCGGCGCTCGTGGTTCGCAGGCTCAGATCAAGCAGCTTGCGGGCATGCGCGGCCTGATGGCCAAGCCGTCGGGCGAGATCATCGAAACGCCGATCATCTCGAACTTCAAGGAAGGCCTGACCGTCCTTGAATACTTCAACTCGACCCACGGCGCCCGCAAGGGACTCGCCGACACGGCGCTCAAGACGGCGAACTCGGGCTATTTGACTCGCCGTCTCGTCGACGTGTCGCAGGACGCGGTCATCATCGAGGAAGATTGCGGCACCGACCGTGCGCTCGAAATGCGCGCGATCGTCCAGGGCGGCGCAACGATCGCCTCTCTCGGAGAGCGCGTGCTCGGCCGCACCATGGCCGAAGACGTGGTCGATCCGAAGTCGGGTGATGTCATCATCCCGGAGGGCAGCCTGCTCGACGAGGCAATGGTCGCCCAGATCGAGGCTGCCGGCCTGCAGGGCGTGAAGATCCGCTCCCCGCTGGTCTGCGCTTCGAAGCAGGGTGTCTGCGGCAAGTGCTACGGGCGTGACCTTGCGCGCGGTACTCCGGTCAACATCGGTGAAGCTGTCGGCGTCATCGCCGCCCAGTCGATCGGTGAGCCGGGCACGCAGCTGACGATGCGGACCTTCCACATCGGCGGCGCGGCGCAGCTCAACGAGCAGTCGAACCTCGAAGCGCCGGTCGACGGCACGATCGAGTTCCGTGACATGCCGACGATCACCGACCCGCGCGGCCGGCACATCTCGCTGTCGCGCTCGGGCGAGATCGCGATCCTCGACATGGACGGCCGCGAGCTTTCGACGCACCGCGTTCCGTACGGCGCCCATCTGCTGTGCGAGAGCGGCCACATCGTCAGCAAGGGCGACCGCATCGCCGAGTGGGATCCGTCGTACAGCCCGGTCATCACCGAGCGTGCGGGTACCGTGAAGTACCAGGACCTCATCGAGAACCGGACGATGACGGAGCAGGTCGACGAGTCGACGGGTATCGCTCAGCGCGTCGTCACCGACGACATGGCGAAGTCGAAGAAGGACGCGCTTCAGCCACGGCTGACGCTGACCGGCGACAAGGCCGAGGAAGCAGGCGTGTACCGCCTGGCCCCGGGCGCGATCGTCGCGATCGAGGACGGTCAGAAGGTCGAGGCCGGCGAAGTGCTCGCCCGTATGCCGCGTGAAGCCGCAAGGACGCGCGACATCACCGGCGGTCTGCCGCGCGTCGCCGAGCTCTTCGAAGCCCGCAAGCCCAAGGAAAACGCGATCATCGCGAAGGTCTCGGGCAAGGTGAGCTTCAAGAAGGACTATAAGGCGAAGCGCAAGATCGCGATCATCCCCGACGACGGTTCGGAGGCGGTCGAGTATTTGGTGCCGAAGTCGAAGGTCATCGACGTCCAGGAAGGCGATTATGTGAAGCGCGGCGACAATCTCGTCGGCGGTTCGCCTGATCCGCACGACATCCTTGAGGTGCTCGGCGTCGAATCGCTCGCGGAATATCTCGTGAGCGAGATCCAGGAAGTCTATCGACTGCAGGGCGTGAAGATCAACGACAAGCACATCGAGGTGATCGTTCGCCAGATGCTGCAGAAGGTCGAGATCACGGACGGCGGCGACACCACGCTGCTGGCCGGCGAGCAGGTCGATCGCGAGGAAATGGACGAGATCAACTCGAAGCTCGATAAAAAGAAGAAGCGTGCCGAAGGGAAGCCGGTGCTTCTCGGCATCACCAAGGCCAGCCTGCAGACGCGCAGCTTCATCTCGGCGGCCTCGTTCCAGGAAACGACTCGCGTCCTCACCGAGGCGGCGGTCCAGGGCAAGGTCGACACGCTCACGGGCCTCAAGGAGAACGTGATCGTCGGACGCCTGATCCCGGCCGGCACCGGCTCCAGCATGAAGGAACTCCGGGTTGCGGCGACGAGCCGCGACGCGGCGCTCCGTGCGACGCATCGTCGCATGCAGGAGGCGTTGGTCGCTCCGAACTCGGCCGACGAACTTCGTGCAGCCGAGCAGGCTAGGTCGGTTCGTGACGATACGGCTGGAACGGGTCCTGACCCGCTCGGCGAAGTCGTCCCGAGCGGCCACGGCACCGACGCGGACGCCGGCGACTATCTCACCGAATAGTCGCTAGCCTCGAGGCAAAAAGAGAGCCCCGCCGGCGCAAACCGGCGGGGCTTTTCTTTTAACCTGCGCTGCGGGTCGGGAGATCAGCAGCGGCCGTTCTTGATAGTGCTTTCGGTGCAGTTCGCAGCCGAAGAAGCGTCAGCTGCAGCTCCACGAACCGTGTTGCAGGCGGCAAGCGCCAGGCACGTTCCGATAAAAAGCGCAGTCGTCACCTTCGATTTCATCATCACCCTCCCTTACGTGTCCGGAACGAGATGACGTCAACTTGTGCATTTGTCGACTGACTCCGAGATGAATCAGATGCGTCCTGGCCAAGAAAAATGCCCCGCCGGACATTCGCCAGCGAGGCATTTTCACAACTGTTGCAACCCTGCCTCAGTTTAGCAGGACTGACCTTCGATCGCGTTCTCGGTGCAGTTCGCGACGGAGTTCACGTCACGGGCAGCTCCGCGAACGGTGTTGCAGGCGGCAGTGAGCATCGCAGCGCCGATCAAGGCTCCGGTGAGGATTTTCTGGACCATTTTCAATCTCCTGGATTGGGTGGGGTAACGCAGGATCAGGTCGCGTTGTCGACCGCGTTCGCGGCAGAATTCACGTCCGTCGCAGCGCCACGAACGGTATTGCACGCCGCCGTTGCTAGGGATGCCGTGATCAAAACGGCCATGACGAGCTTATGAACCATTCGGTTACTCCTCCTCTGACCTCCCTCAAACGCGCCTTCAGCAGAAGCGCTCCATTGCGACCTCGCAATTTTCGCTCCCGTTGAAGGGGAGCCGTCCTCAGACCGCGACAGGAGCTGAGATATGCGGGTGCGGCTCGTAGGCTTCGAAGGCGAAATCCTCGGGCTCATAGTCGAAGATCGTTTGGCCGCGGTCCTTGAGGATGAGCTGCGGCAGCGGGCGGGGCTCACGGCCGAGTTGAAGCCGGGCCTGATCGAGATGGTTCGAGTAGAGGTGCACGTCGCCGCCAGTCCAGACGAACACGCCCGGCTCATGCCCCGTCTCCCGCGCCAGCATGTGCGTCAGGAGGGCGTAGCTCGCGATATTGAAGGGGACGCCGAGGAAGAAGTCCGCGCTGCGCTGATAGAGCTGCAGGTTCAACCTCCCCCCGGCGACGTGAGTCTGAAACAGGCAATGGCAGGGCGCGAGCGCCATCCGCTCGATCTCGCCGGGGTTCCAGGCCGTGACGATCTGCCGGCGCGACGAAGGATCGCGGCGGATAAGGTCGACGAGGTTGCGGATCTGGTCGACCTCGCGGCCGTCCGCCGTCTCCCAATGCCGCCACTGCTTGCCGTAGACCGGCCCAAGGTCGCCATTCTCGTCGGCCCACTCGTTCCAGATGCTGACCTTGCGGTCCTGAAGCCAGCGCACGTTGGTGTCGCCGCGCAGAAACCAGAGCAGCTCGACGATAATCGATCGCAAATGGAGCTTCTTGGTGGTCAGTAGGGGAAAGCCGTCGCGCAAGTCGAAGCGCATCTGGGCGCCGAAGTGGGACAGCGTCCCCGTGCCGGTGCGGTCGTGTTGCGGCACGCCCTCGTCGAGGATCCGCTGCATGAGGTCGAGATATTGACGCATGTCGGGCCGAGACTAATCTGCTCCGGCCGCCTTACAAGCCTGCGGGCATCATCCCTTGTGGATGAATTTAGGTCGGGAGCCGATGCGGTTCGAGTCGTGCCGGAGCCCGCCCCCGCATAACTGAATCGGATGCGCTATCAGCGTGCCGAACAGCCTCTCAAGCTGGACGGACCGGCAGCCGCCCGCGAGTTCTTCGCGAGTTGCTTCGCCAGGTCCGGCCCGGCTCGAGAGTGCCTGTGGGTCGCGCACCTGGACGCTCAAAGTCAGTGCTTGCATCTGACCCGGCACCAAGGCGCTGCAGGCCATGCCCCATTCCCCATTCGTTCGATCGTGGCGGACGCGGCGCTGCACGGCAGCACGGGAATCCTGCTTGCCCACAACCACCCGAGCGACGATCCACAGCCCAGCCGGTCCGACTGCATTGCAACGCGCAGGCTGAGCCTGGTCGCCAAGGCCATCGATTGCCGGCTGGTCGATCACCTCGTATTCGGCGGCACCGGCTTCAGCAGCTTCCGCCAGCTGGGCTTGCTCTAGCTCTTGGCCTTGCAGGGCTTGATCTGGCTTGGCTCCGGTCGCGGACCGGCAAGGCGAAACGCTGCGAAATAGCTTTCGCCGCCCGCAAGCGGCTCCAGCCGGGCCAGCTTCAGGCCGACGGCCGCGAACTCGCATTCGAGCAGCTTTGGCGGCATCCCGTGGCGCTTCGGAGGTCGATCGGCGTCGACGACAATCACTTCCCCGTCAGGCTTCAGTCCCTCGCGCATGTTCCACAGAAAGGCATAGGGCGATTCCACCTCGTGATAGACGTGGACGAGGAAGATGCGGTCGAAGGATCGCGGTGGGAGCTTGGGATCGTCGCCCTCGCCGAGCTTGACCGCCACATTGTCGAGGCTCTCGCGATGCACGCGTTGGACGAGGCGTTCCTCGACCTCCGGCACGATATCCTCGGCGAGCACTCGGCCGCGGCGTCCGACCACGGGAGCCAGCCGGACGGTGTAATAGCCCTCTCCTGCGCCGATGTCGGCGACCGACATGCCCGGCTCGACACCCGCGAGCCGGATCACCTGTTCCGCCTCGCCCAGACGATCACGTGCATCCTCGGTCGAGAAGGAGTCGCTCACGATCGAGGCGACTTCGCGGTCTGCCTTCGGGAAACGAGGCTCGTCGGAGGCCTGCCGGCAGGCCCCAAGCGCGGTCAGCAGCAGGAGGGCAGCGAAGCCCTTATTCAACGTCCTCGACCTCGACGCGTTCGCCGGTCACGCGTTGGGACAAGGCGGCTGCCATGAAACGGTCTAGGTCGCCGTCGAGCACGTCGTTTGGGGCGGTCGACGTCACGCCGGTGCGAAGATCCTTCACCAACTGGTACGGCTGGAGCACGTAGCTGCGGATCTGGTGGCCCCAGCCAATGTCCGTCTTGCTCGCATTCGCGGCACTTGCCTCCGCTTCGCGCTTCTGAAGCTCGGCTTCGTACAATCGTGCTTTGAGCTGCTTCATCGCGGACGCGCGGTTCTTGTGCTGCGAACGCTCGTTCTGGCAGGCGACAACGATCCCGGTCGGAACGTGGGTGATGCGGACCGCGCTGTCGGTGGTGTTGACGTGCTGCCCGCCGGCCCCTGAAGCCCGATAGGTGTCGATACGCAGGTCCTTGTCCTCGACCTGAATATCGATGTCGTCGTCGACTTCGGGATACACCCAGACACTCGAAAAGCTCGTGTGGCGGCGGGCGTTAGAATCGTAGGGACTGATGCGGACCAGACGGTGCACGCCGCTCTCGACCTTCAGATTGCCGTAGGCATTCTCGCCCTTGATCAGAATCGTCGCCGACTTGATCCCGGCTTGCTCGCCCGAGTGATGGTCGATCATCTCGACCTTGTAGCCGTGACGTTCGCCCCAGCGGCTGTACATGCGGAGGAGCATCTCCGCCCAGTCCTGGCTTTCCGTGCCTCCGGCGCCGGCATTGACCTCGACATAGCTGCTGTTGGCGTCCGCTTCGCCCGCAAGAAGCGCCGCGACCTTGTCGCGCTCGGCGCGCTCGGCGAGCTCGCCAAGGCTGCGGACGGCATCGTCGGCAAGCGCCGCATCACCTTCGGCCTCGGCCATTTCCAGCAGTTCGACCGTGTCGGCGAGTTCGCGCTCGATGGCGCGAGTGGCGTTGATCGCTTCCTCCAGCCGCCGCCGCTCGCGCATGACCTCCTGCGCGCCCTTGGGATCGTCCCAGAGCGTCGGGTCCTCGACCTTCGCATTCAGACCCTCAAGGTGCTTCAGCGCGCGGTCCCAATCGAGGAACCGGCGAAGCAGCGCGAGCGCGGCATTGATCTGGTCGGCGTGAGCCTGCGCTTCGGCGCGCATTGCAAATGCTTTCGTTGGAAACGTGAATGTTGAGGGGAGCTAGTAGATGCCGGTCTGATTTTGCAAGCTCGCCTCTGCGGTTCTCGGTTGCGCCTGACGGGTCCGGACCACGCGGGGACGCCGATCAAGCTGCGCGACCTCGTCCGGATCGCGTCCCTCCTTATCACCCTCCTCACCCGGCACACCGAGCGAATTCGAGCGACGATAGAAGCGCCGCGGTTCGGTCTGCGGCTGGAACGCCTCCCAGATGACCGCGGATTTCGGGTCTTCCTGCACCGGGAAGGTGCCGAAGACGCGGCGGCCGGTTGCCCGGTCGATACGGACCCAGCGAATTCCGCTGGGCGCAACGAACGGCACCTTCGGCATGTCCTTGAAGGCGGCCTGGGCGAAGTCCTTGAAGATCGGCGCGGCAATGCGCCCGCCTTGGGCATAGCCGCCCATGCTCCGCGGCTTGTCGTACCCCAGGTAGACGCCGGCAACGACTTCGGGTGAACCGCCGACGAACCAGACATTCGTCGGACCGGAAGTCGTGCCCGTCTTGCCGAACAAAGGCCGGTCGAGGTCGCGCAAGACCGTCGCGGTGCCGCGTTCGACAACGCCCTGGAGGATGTGGACCATCTGGAAAGCGGCCATCGGATCGAGGATCTGCCGGTCGCGCGAGGGCGGTCGCGGCATGAGCTTCCCATCCCAGTCCGCAGCGTTGCAGTTGGTCATCACCTGGCAGCGATTGTCGGTGCGGAAGATGACCTTGCCCGTGCGGTCCTGCACATAGTCGATCATCGTCGGGCGCACGGCTCGGCCCTGGTTCGCGAGGATCGCGTAGGCGTTCACCAGCTTCAGAACCGTCGTGTCTCCGGCGCCGAGAGCGATCGACAGGTAATTGGGATAGTCGCCGACGCCGAGTTTCTTGGCGTTGTCGATGACCTTCGCCATTCCGGTTTGTGACGCCGCGCGAACGGTCATCAGGTTGCGCGACTGCTCGACGCCCCAGCGCATCGTCTTCGCGCCGGCAGAACTGCGGTCGAAGTTGACGAAGCATTTGTTGCCGAGGCCCGCGCCCTGCCAGACGCAGAATGGCGCATCCAGGATAATCGACGCGGGTGTCATGCCGTTCTCGAGCGCCGCTTCGTAGACGACCGGCTTGAACGCAGAGCCCGGCTGGCGCAGCGCCTGCGTTGCGCGGTTGAAGTCTGAACCGACCACGTCGAAGCCGCCCTGCATGGCCAAGCACTACGTCCCGTCCGGACCTCCTCGGCGAGGAAGCCGCCGCCGATTTCAGGGATCGAGCGGAGCGCGTAGCTCGTGGCGCCGAGTTGCTTGACGACGATGATCATACCCGGCCGAAGGTTCTGGAACGCCGTGCCGCCGCCTCCGCGCTTGGGCATCTCGGCCACCGACCGCGGCAATATTCCGGTTGAGCCATTGGTAAAGCCGATGCTCGCCTGGCTGGAATCCTTCGACAGGACGACCGCCTTCTTCCAGTCCGGAAAGCCGGTTCCGATCGGCGTGCGATCCAGTTCGGCGGCCCAGTCGCCGCTCAGGTCGACGCTCTTGCCGAGGTCGCGCCAGCCGCGTCCGCCGTCGAAGCGGGCGAGACCTTCGCGCAGGGCATTGGCCGCGGCGTCCTGCATCACCGGGTTCATCGACGTCCGCACCCACAGACCGCCGGCATAGACGCTGTTCGGTCCGTCCTCGGCCTTTTCGCCATATTCCTTGAGAAGGGTCCGGCGGACTTCCTCCATGAAATATCCGCCCTGCTGCCGGAACTTCTCGTTGCTCCCGTAGCGGATCGTCCCGAGCCCGGTCGCTGCCGCGGCGGCCCGCTGCTCGGCCGTGATCTTGCCGTTATTCTCCATCTCGCGGAGCACGTAGTTCCGGCGATTGAGGGCCTTCTGGGTTGCCCGGACCGGGTCGTAGTTGGACGGCGCCTTTGGTAGCACGGCGAGATAGGCCGCTTCCGCCAAGGTCAGCTGGTTGATGTCCTTGTCGAAATAGGCGCGGCTCGCGGCCTGAACGCCATAGGCATTCCGGCCGAGGAAGATCGAGTTGAGATAGATTTCGAGGATCTGCTGCTTCGACAAAGTGGATTCCAGCCGAAAGGCGAGAATCGCCTCCCGCGCCTTGCGGCCGATCGAATAGCTGCTGTCCTGGAGAAGATATTTCGCAACCTGCTGGGTGATCGTCGAGCCGCCACGAGCACGGCCGCCGCCAGTCGCCGTCTTGGTCGTAAAATCGAACACGGCCCCGACCAGGCCCGGATAATCGAGGCCACCGTGACTGAAGAAGGTTTTATCCTCCGCCGATATGAAGGCGTCCACGACGACCGGAGGCAATTCCTCAAAGGAGAGCTCGACACGGCGTTCGCGGGCGAACGTCTGCACCGGAGTCCCGTCATAACCACGCACGTTGGTGGGCAGCGACGGCCGGTATGCAAGCAGCTTCTCCGACGACGGCAGCCCGCTGGCGAAATAGAGCCACATTCCCGAGAAAAGCAGGAAGCCGGCGACGAAGACGTAAAGTCCCCGACGGACCCACTTGCGGTCGAGCCATGGATCGATCCGCTCACGGATCCGCGCATTGAAAGCGACAAGGTCCGGGAGCTGGGCCTGAAAAGCACTGAGACGTTCGGAACGCATGTGTCCCTGCCTCTAGCGCCTATGCCGCCGCGCCGAAAGTCCGAGGATCACCGAACGTTGCGGGAGGCGACGTCGGCTTCGATTGCCTGAGCCAAAGCCGCGACGATCCGCTGCCGTTCCTTCTGCTGCACCAGCAGCGCTTCATCTTCGACATTGCTGATGTACCCTGCCTCGAACAGAACTGCCGGTACCTCGGCATGGCGCAGGACGCGGAAGTCCGCGAAACGGTGCGGCTCCGGCCGAAGCAGGTAGCGCCCCGCCGACTTACGGACCAGCCGCTCCGCCAGGGATGCCGATGCGTTCATCTGCTCGCGCAGTGCAAGATCGGAAAGCATCCCCCTCACAGATCCGTCGGGCTCGCTGGAAAGGCCCTCCCCGGCCTTGTTTTCCTTAGCCGCGAGCCGCGCCGCTTCGGCGTCGGACGCGACATCCGACAGCGAGTAGACCGTCGCGCCACGCGCAAGCGGATTGGGCGCACTATCGATATGGAGCGAAAGATAGGCGCTCGCCCCAAGGCGTCGAGCGATTTCGGCGCGCTGGTCGAGCGTGAGGTAGCGATCGTCATCGCGCGTCAAGGCAACACGGACGCGTCCGCGCTCGGCGAGTTCGTCTCGTAGCTCGCGCGCCAATACGAGCGTCAAATCCTTCTCGGTCGTTGAGCCGGAAACGCCCTTTGCACCAGGATCTCGCCCGCCGTGGCCGGCGTCGAGCACGACGATCGGGCGTCCGGGCGAGGCCGCTTCGGTAAGCTCGATCTCGCCGACCGCCGATCCGAGTTCGACCGTGACCGTGCCAGACCGTGCTTCGCCGATGAGCACCTGGCCGGTCTCGTCGTCGACGGACGACTTGCGATGGCTGGCGGCAAATGCGGCAGCGGCCAGTGCGACGCCGGCGAGGATGATCGCCGCGCCCGCAGTCGCCCTTGCACGCTTAGACCGTGGTGCCATGAAGCCATCCTATCACGCCAACATGGTTAACACGCAATTATGCGTGGAAATCAGCGGTTCCAGCACGCCTGTGGCAGTTGCGGCACTCGCTTGGGGATGCTAACCGCAATCAATCCCGATGCCCCAAGTGGCGGCAGGAGGACATTGCGCCGCTCCTAAAACGGACGCGGCTTCAAGGTTGACGCTGCATGATGCCAAGAAACGCCCCTCGCCCGCTCCGTGAAGAGCGGCAGGTCGCGTCTCCCGCACAGCAATACGGGATGGTCCGTGCAGCAGAGGCAACATTTCACCAGTTTGTCATGACCGTCGGCCGACACCCGACTGGAGTGGCCCATTCAATTGCGCGCGCCCGCCCGACAAGGAGCGGCCTTCGCGCCCGGAGAATTTTCAATGTCAACGCGCATGCTGATCGACGCGCGCCACCCGGAAGAGACCCGGGTTGCCGTCGTGACCGGAACCCGCATCGAGGAATTTGATTTCGAGTCCGCTGAGCACAAGCAGCTCAAAGGAAACATCTACCTAGCCAAGGTCACGCGGGTCGAACCGTCGCTCCAGGCGGCGTTCATCGACTATGGCGGAAACCGCCACGGCTTCCTCGCCTTCAGCGAAATCCACCCTGACTATTACCAAATCCCGAAGGCCGACCGCGAGGCTCTGCTTCGAGAGGAGGCCGAGCATGCCGCCGAGGAAGAACGCCTGCGCGCTGCCGAAGATGATCTCGAGCCAATGGACGGGCATCACGAGGACGACGGTACGGACGACCGGCCGGACGAGCCGAATGGCGAGAGCGAAGAGGAGGGAGGTCCCGCCGAGGCCGGAACGGCATCCAACCGTTCCCCCGTCGACGAATCCGCCGCGGACGAACTTCGCAAAAAGCGTCAAAATTTGCGCCGCCGCTACAAGATACAGGACGTCATCCAGCGCCGTCAGGTGCTTCTCGTTCAGGTCGTCAAGGAAGAGCGCGGCAACAAGGGCGCGGCTCTGACAACGTACCTGAGCCTTGCCGGCCGCTACTGCGTGCTGATGCCGAACACGTCGCATGGCGGCGGAATCAGCCGGAAGATCTCGAACGGCGCCGACCGCAAGCGGCTGAAGTCCATAATGTCGGACCTGAACCTGCCCAAGACCATGGGCCTGATCGTTCGCACTGCCGGCCTCTCGCGCACCAAGACCGAGATCAAGCGCGACTTCGACTATCTTGCCCGACTGTGGGACGAGATTCGCGAACGGACGATGGAGAGCAGCGCCCCGGCGCTCATCTATCGCGACAGCGACCTCATCAAGCGGGCAATCCGCGATCTTTATCATCGCGACATCAGCGACGTGATCGTCGAGGGCGAGGACGGCTACAAGGCAGCGCGCGGCTTCATGAAGCTGCTGATGCCGAGCCATGTCCGCCGCGTCGCGCTGCATTCCGAGGCGACGCCCTTGTTCCAGCGGCACGGTGTCGAAGACCAGCTTTCCGCAATGTATCAGCCGGTCGTCCAGCTGAAGTCGGGCGGCTATCTCGTCATCAATCCGACCGAGGCCTTGGTGTCGATCGACATCAACTCGGGCCGATCCACCCGCGAGCACAATATCGAGCAGACGGCGTTCGCGACGAACCTCGAAGCGGCGAATGAAATCGCTCGCCAGCTTCGCCTGCGCGACATGGCGGGCCTCATCGTCATCGACTTCATCGACATGGAACAGAACAGCCATGTCCGTAAGGTCGAGAAGGCGATGAAGGAGGCGTTGAAGAACGATCGCGCGCGCATCCAGGTGGGCCGGATCTCCAGCTTCGGCCTGATGGAAATGAGCCGCCAGCGCCTGCGCACCGGCGTTCTCGAAGCCTCGACCAAGCCCTGCGCCCATTGCGAAGGCACCGGCCTCATGCGCACCGCTTCATCGGCGGGTCTTTCGGCGCTGCGCATGATCGAGGACGAGGCGGCCCGCGGCCGTGGGGAGAAGATCCAGCTTCGCGCCGGACGCGAAGCTGCGATCTATCTGCTCAACCGCAAGCGCGCCGAACTTGCCGAGATCGAAGGGCGCTACGGCGTTTCGATCGACGTAGCCATCGACGAGAGCTTCGAAGGTGCTCGCATGAGCGTCGAAAGCTCCGGTCCGCGTCCCGACCGCTCCCCAGCGTCGGCCCGAGCCGACCCCGATCGAAGAGGATCTGGAAGAGGTCGAAGCGCTCCTCGGCGAGGACTTCGACGAGGACGAGCACGAGGAAGAGGAAGAAGAGGAAGAGCGCGAAACGTCGCAGTCGGACGACGACCGGCCGGGCCGTCGCCGTCGCCGTCGACGTCGCGGCGGACGCGGGCGCAATCGTCGCGAGGGCGGCGATACTCCCGCCGAGGCTGCAGAGGGCGAAGAGCCTGCCGGCGAGGCTTCCGACGAAGTCGAAACAGAACGCCCGCGTCGGACGGAGCAGGACGACGAACCTCGTTCCGGCGATCGCAAGCGCCGCAGGCGCCGCGGAAAGCGCAGCGAGGATGCCACTCCAACCGCCGACGAAGCGGCCGTCGAACCGGACAGCTCGCCGATGGTCGAGACGCCGGTGGAGGCAGAACTGCCGATCGCCGAGGTCGAGGCCCCTGCCGAGCCGCAGCCCAAGCGCCGGCGGAGCCGCGCGAAGGCCAAGACCGCAGACGCCGCTGAAACCGTCGACACCGTCGCTGATGTGCCCGCGGAACCCGCCGCACCGGTCGAACCGGTTGAAGAACCGAAGTCGGAAAAGCCGGCCCGCAAGTCCCGAGCCAAGAAGGCGAAGGAAGAGGTTCCAGCAGCAGAGCCTGCGGCCGACGCGGGAGAGGCTTCCGTTCCAACAGCCGACAATGACGAGGCCGACGATGGATCGGGCGAAGGTCCCCGTCGCGGCTGGTGGCAACGCACGTTCGGGTGATCGGCTGAGCGGAGTGTTTTCATCCACCGTTCAGACCGTGAGTGGGAAGGGCTACCGATGAGCTCGCCGCTTTCCCGCCTTATGCGGATGCTGATGCTGGTGCTGATGCTGGGCCTCGCGACGGCGAGGCCCGCTTCAGCGCAAGAACAGGGCCCTTCGATCCTTCGCGATACGGAGACTGAGGCCCTTTTCGACGAGGTGGCCAAGCCCTTGGTCGAGGCCGCTCGCCTCGACCCCAAGAGCGTCAAAGTCGTTCTTCTCAACGATCCGGAGATCAACGCCTTCGTTGCGGGAAGTCAGAACGTCTACCTGAACTCCGGCCTCATCACCAACTCCGACAACGTCAACCAACTGCAGGCGGTGGTCGCGCACGAGCTCGGCCACGTGGCCGGCGGCCACGCGATCCGCATGGGCGAAGGCGCGAAGGAGGCGACGGGAATCACGCTCGCCACCATGGTGCTTGGCGCCATCGCCATCGCGGCCGGTGCGGGCGACGCCGGTATGGGACTGATGATGATGGGCCAGCAGGCGGCGATGAACCGTTTCCTTGCTTTCACTCGTGCCCAGGAAACGAGCGCCGACCTCGCGGGTGTCGACTATCTTTCCAAAGCCGGCATCAGCGGCCGCGGCAGCCTGGAGTTCTTCAAGAAGCTGCAGAACCAGGAATATCGCCTCGCGATCTATGCCAAGGATAGTTACGACCGGACCCACCCGCTCTCCAGCGAGCGCATCTCTATCCTTGAGAACCTCTACAAAAAGGATCCTGCCTGGGATCGGAAGCCGGACCCGGCGCTGGAGGCGAAGTTCCAGCGGGTGAAGGCCAAGCTTCTAGGATTCATCAACCAGCGGCAGGCCATCAACAAATATCCGGAGACGGACCAGTCGATTCCCGCGCATTACGCTCGGGCCTACGCCTACCACCTCGGCGCCTATCCGGAAAAAGCGCTCTACGAAGCGGATGCGCTGCTGAAGACCAACCCGCACGATCCCTATTTCCTGGAACTCAAGGGCCAGATCCTGCTCGAAGGCGGTAAGCCAGCCGAGGCCGTGGCGCCACTTCGAGAAGCCACCGAAAGATCGGGCGGCGCGCCGCTGATCGCATCCATGCTCGGTCACGCGCTGATCTCGACCGAGGATCCCAAGAACTACGCGGAGGCGAAGAATATCCTCAAGAGCGCGGTTTCGACGGACAATCAAAATCCCTTCGCCTGGTATCAGCTCGGTATGATTTACGACCGAGAGGGCGATACGCCGCGTGCGGCGCTGGCCACCGCGGAACGCAACAATCTGGAAGGCAATCCGAAGCTTGCTCTCGCGAGCGCGGAGATGGCCATGCGCGGGATTCCGTCCGGGACTCCGGACTATCTTCGAGCTCAGGACATCGCCATGGTGTCCAAGGTCGAGCTTAAGGACAAGAAGGGCAATCGTGACTGAGAATAAGGGGTCGCTGCTGCCGGCGATCGTGGGGGGAATCATCGGATCGGCGATTACCGCGGGCGGGCTGCTCCTGGCGGCGCCGCAACTCATCAGCGGAAAGGTCGTCCGTCAGGCGATGCTCGACGATCCGCAGATCCTCGTCGACGCGGCGGACGTGCTGCGCGACCGGCAATATGCCCCCACTTTGTCCAATACTCGGGCGCAGATCGAAGTGCCCTTCGCGAGCTCCTGGAAGGGAGCAGAGAAGCCGGAAGTCGTTCTCGTCGAATTCTACGATTACGCCTGTCCCTACTGCAAGGCGAGCAACCCGCACGTCGACCAGCTTGTCCGAGAGAACCCGAAGCTCCGCGTAGTTTACCGCGAACTTCCGATTCTCGGTCCCAACAGCGTCGAGGCTGCCCGTCTGTCGCTGGCGGCTTCGAAGGCGGGGCGGTTCCACCAATTCCACAACGCCCTTTATGCCGCCGGCCGGCCGGCCCCGGACACCAATGCGGCAGCGGCCCGGATCGCAAATATCCCCGCAACACCGGCGGAGGACGCGGCGATCGAGGCCGAGTTGAAGAAGAATTTCCAACTCGCCGGACAGCTCGGCGCGACGGGAACGCCTTTGTTCGTCGTGGGCGATCGCGTGCTGAGCGGCGCAGTCGGATATGAGGCGCTCAAGAAAGCCGTCGAGGACGCGCAAAAGAAGAGTTGAACTCTGCGCTAAGCGGAAGAATCCGGTTATCTTTTGACCGCAATTTTGAAGTTAATGAAAGTTGAGATACGCTGTTGTCGTCGGTGCGCGTTGCGTTGTCGGGGCAGGACGTAATCTGCCGCCGCGATTCTGGAGGGGGAAGACCTGAATGAAGCGGGCTATCATCTTGGGAGCGCTGCTTCTTGGCGGCGCCGCGGCAAACGCAGAGGTCGTCACCTTCGATGGGGTGCCATTCGGCAACTCTCCGACACCGATGAGCACCTATGTTGAGGGCGATGTCACCGTTACGAGCCTCGACGGAAATTTCTGGGCATTTTCCAGTCCGGGCGAGTTGCACCTCGATCCAGAGGGATTCGGAACCTCAGCATATGATTTCACTTATGCTGGGGGCGCTTTCGACCTCGTCAGCTTCGATATCATCTTTGCCGAAGATTTCATCGGCGCCCTCCTTGAAGGCTTCGACGAGAACGGTGATGCTCTGGCCAGCCTGTTCGTAACCGACTTCGGGACAATCCCGGTCAGCGGCTTCGAAGACCTCTACACACTCCGTATCACGAGCCTGGGTAGTTCCCCCTTCGACCATTTCAGCATCGACAATCTGACGATTTCGACCCCGGTGCCGGAGCCGGGAACCTGGCTAACGATGCTGCTCGGCTTTGGGGCAATTGGATACGGCCACCGTCGTTCCAAAAATCGTCGTTTGGCCGCCCTGAACCTGCAATCCTGATCTAAACTCCCGCGCCAGAAGCGGGGCGATCAGCCTTCCTTGGCAGACTTGAAACCCTGCGCGATGACGTACCATTCGGACGAATCCTTCCGGCTCGCCGGCGGTTTCGCGTGTTTCACGGTCGTGAAATGGCGCTTCATCTCCGCGACGAGCTGATTGTCGGCGCCGCCCGCAAGGACCTTGGCGACATAGGCGCCGCCGGGCTTCAGCACTTCGGTCGCGAACTGCAGGCCAGCTTCAACCAGCGCCATGGTCCGCAGATGGTCTGTCTGCTGATGCCCGACCGTGTTCGCCGCCATGTCCGACAGGACAAGATCTGCGTCGCTCCCGAGCGCTTCCCTCAATTGATCCGGAGCCGCATCATCCATGAAATCCATCTGCAGGATGGTCACGCCGTCGATGGGATCGGTCGGCAGAAGATCGATTCCGACCACTTTGCCGTCGGGTAGCCGACGACGGACCACTTGGCTCCATCCGCCCGGAGCAATGCCTAGATCGACGACGGCCTTCGCGCCCTTCAGCAGCCCGAAACGCTCGTCCAGTTCCAGCAGCTTGTAGGCCGCGCGGCTGCGGTAATTCTCGGCCTTCGCGCGTTTGACGTACGGGTCATTCAACTGGCGCTCCAGCCAGCGCGTCGAGGACGGCTTCCGCCCCTTGGCGGTGCGGATGCGCTTCACAAAAGGTGGCCGTCGCGCGCCATCAAGGACCGGAGGATGCCTTCGCGGATGCCGCGGTCGGCCACGCCAAGCTTCTTCGCGGGCCAGATCTCCACGATCGCCTCCAGGATGGCGCAGCCGGCGACGACCAGATCCGCCCGGTCGCGCCCAATGCACGGCAGAGCGGAGCGCTCGTCGTGATCCATTTCGGCAATCATCGTGCTGATCTTTTGCATGGCATCCACGGGCACATGGAGGCCGTCGACCGCGCGACGATCATAGGCCGGCAGTGCAAGGTGGACGCTTGCGAGCGTGGTCACCGTGCCGCTCGTACCCAACAGGCGGATGCCTTCGGCGTCGCTAGGAAGGGTGCAGGCAAAGCTTGCAAAGGCCAGCCGCGCGCGCTCCCGCATCCGGCCATAAGCCTGTAGCCGGTCCGGACCTTCGAGCGCGCTTTTGCCTTCGCTTTCGGTCAGCGACACGACGCCCCAGGGCGCGCTCCACCAGCTGCGAATCTTCGGGACGCCGTCTTCCTGGTCCACCAGGACGAGCTCCGTCGACCCGCCGCCAATATCGAAGATCAGCGCCGGCCCGTCGCCGGGCTCGAGGAGCTTGTGGCAGCCGAGGACCGCCAGGCGCGCTTCCTCCTGCGGCTCGATGATGTCGAGCACGATGCCGGTTTCGCGGCGGACGCGGTCGACGAACTCCTCCCCGTTCTCCGCTCGCCGGCACGCTTCGGTCGCCACCGAGCGGACCAGGGAGACATTGCGGCGCCGCAGCTTCTCCGCGCAAATCGAAAGCGCGCCCACGGCCCGGTCCATCGCTTCGGCGGACAGCGAGCCGCTGTGCGAAAGCCCCTCGCCGAGCCGTACAATTCGTGAAAACGCATCGACGACCGTGAAGCCGCCGTCGACCGGCTTGGCGATCAGAAGGCGGCAGTTGTTGGTGCCGAGGTCCACGGCGCCATAGGTGTGACGGCAGGGAAACCGCCGCTCCGGCGGTTTCTCGGGGACCGGCCCGCCCCGCAACGACGGGGCCGGCGCGTTGGCGATGATATTCGCCATGAACAACGCCCGTTTCTATCCTGCACCGCCCGCAAAATGGACGGCTGACTTGAGTGCATTAAACCGGCAAATGCGCCGAAGGGCAAGCGCAGGCGTCCGATCCGGCGGCGTTGACAGTCGGAAGGCCGCTTTCTATCTCGCCCGCCTCCGGTATTGCCCCGTCGTCTAACGGTAAGACTACGAACTCTGACTCCGTCTATCGAGGTTCGAATCCTCGCGGGGCATCCAGGATATTCGCGATTGAAGCCCGATCGCAGGTCGGCCGTTTGGGCTGATCAGGCATTCTTCCTATATAGATGAGGCGCATGGGCCAATGGACGGGTTCCGGGCGACCCCCGCAAAGGTCTATGGAGATCGTTGGTGAGCATGGCCGTCGGAATCGCGCTGTTCTTTGGAACCATCCTTGCGATGGAGGCCGTCGCTTACGGTGCGCATCGCTGGGTGATGCATGGGCCGGGCTGGTTTCTGCACGAAAGCCATCATCGCCACCGCGAGGGTCTGTTCGAGCTCAACGACCTTTACGCGCTCATCTTCGCCATGCCGTCGATTCTCCTGCTTCTGGGCGGAGTGCACCTGAGCTGGGGGAACTGGGCCGTCTGGGTAGGCGCGGGGATCGCCGCTTATGGTGCAATTTACTTCGGCTTCCACGATGTCATCGTTCATCAGCGCCTCGCACACCGCTATGTCGCCCGTTCGTCGTACATGAAGCGGATTATCCAGGCCCACCGTCTGCACCACGCCACGAGCGGCAAGCACGGCTCGGTCAGCTTCGGCTTCCTCTGGGCTCCGCCGGCGGACAAGCTGAAGCGCCAGCTTGGGGCGAGCGAAACCGCGACCATCCGCGAGCCGCGCCGCTGACCGATGCTTACGGCGCTCATCCTTTCCGTCATCGCCATGACCGCGATCGTCGCCGGCCGATACCTAGCGGTGAGCGGCGCCTTCGCCTGGCTGACCAACCGTCGAATTCCCGGCCTGTACGGTGACCGGAAGGCTCAGATTCGCAACGAGATAAGCTGGTCGCTTGCAAGTGCCTTCATCTACGCCGCGCCGGCCGGAATCCTGGCTTGGGGCTGGCAGACGCGGGGCTGGACGAAAATCTACTCGAATGCTGCAGATTATCCCTTGTGGTGGCTGCCCGCTTCGGTGCTAGCCTACCTGCTGCTGCACGACTGCTGGTTCTACTGGACGCATCGGATCATGCACCGGCCCAGCATCTACAAGAAGATGCACGCGGTGCATCACGCAAGCCGCGACCCGACCGCATGGGCAGCAATGAGTTTCCATCCATGGGAGTCGATTACCGGAGCGGTTCTGGTGCCCGCGCTCGTTTTGCTGATCCCCATTCATTACGGCGCGCTACTGGTCGTCCTTCTGATCATGACCGTCATGGGCGTGACCAATCATATGGGCTGGGAGCTTTTCCCCAAATGGCTGGTCCAGGGTCCCGCAGGGCGCTGGCTGATCACCGCCAGCCACCACCAGCGGCACCACGAGAAGCATTTGTGCAATTTCGGTCTCTACTTCCGCTTTTGGGATCGCCTGTGCGGCACCGATCGCGGGCTTGGAGATTTCAGCGACGTCCGGCGACAACCGCTTCGGCAAAGCTAGGCACGACGTAGGCCAGCTTTTGCATTTTCCCTACCGTAACGCGTTCGTCCCAGGCGGCGCGACCGAGGCGGCCGACACGGCGACCGATCGCGCCGTAAATGCGTAAGGCCGAAAGAACAGCCAGGCGCGAGCGGAACGGCAGCTTGTCGACCCCGCGCCGCGCGCTTTCCTCATAAATCTCGACGCTGTCGACCAGTCTCTTCGCGATAGCCGTCAGGGCCCCCTCGTTCTCGGGAGCGAACAAAGTCTCCCGGCTCGTGCCGAATTCCTGAAGCCAGCTCTCGGGCAAATAACAGCGGCCCGCCTCCCAATCCTCGCGGACGTCCCGCGCGATATTGGACAGCTGAAACGCAATGCCGAGATCGGCGGCTCGCTCCAGCGTCTCCTCGTCCTCGGCGGGCACGCCCATCAGGATCGCCATCATGCAGCCGACCGCGCCCGCGACGTAATAGCAGTAGAGCGCGAGGTCCTCTTCCGTGTCGGGCTGCCATCCCGCCTCATCGAGCGCGAAGCCGCTGAGGTGGTCTTCGAGGAACCGTCCGGGAATCGGGCACTCCGATAGAAGGAGCGAAAGCGCCTGGAAGGGCAGTTCCGTCGAAGGCTCTCCTGCGATCGCGCGATGCGTCTTCCCCCGCAGCACTGCGACATTGCCACGCACGCCGTGGCCGAATCCGTAGGTCTGGCCGTCGCAGACATCGTCGCAATGCCGGCACCAGCAATAAAGCAGCCACGCCCGCTCGCGTGTCGTGCGGTCGAACAGGCGGCTGGCCGCGCGGAAGGACTTCGAGCCCTTCTCGATCACCTCGTGGGCGCCCGCGACAATCTCTTCGCGAGTCATGCGGCAAGATCCTCGATCATGAGCCCAGCGGTAGCCTTGGCGCTGCCCACCACCCCCGGAATGCCGGCGCCAGGATGCGTTCCCGCCCCCACGAAATAGAGGTTCCGGACGACATCGTCGCGATTATGGACCCTGAAGTAGGCGCTCTGCGTGAGCACAGGCTCAAGGCTGAACGCGGAGCCCAAGTGCGAGTTCAGCTCGGATTCGAAGTCTGCCGGGCCAAAGTGAAAGATCATCCCCAGCCGCTCACCGAGGCCCGGCATGACCCGCTGTTCAATGATCTCCAGCAGGCGCTTCGCATAGCGCGGACCTTCAACGTCCCAATCCAGGGTCGTGCGTCCAAGGTGCGGCACGGGCGCAAGCGCATAGAATGTGGAGCGCCCCGGCGGCGCCATCGACGGATCCGTCGCGGTCGGGTGGTGAAGGTAGATCGACGGGTCGTTCGGCAGTTCCGAACCCCGGTAGATTTCCTTGAGGAGCTCGCCGTAGCGCGGCCCGAACAGGATGCTGTGATGCGGGACGTCCGGCCAGGCGCCCTTGGCTGAGAAATGCACCACGAACAGGGACGGCGAGAAACGCTTGCGCTTGAGCTTCTTCGAAGCGCGGGGAGCCGAGGCGTGGCCGAGCATGTCATAGGTCCGCACCACATCCGCATTCGACGCCACCGCATCGAAATCTCCGGACCACCCGCTTTCGGTCCGAACGGAGCTGACACGGTCCCCTTTTGTCGTGATCATGGCAACTGGATCGCCTAGCCGGACGGTCCCGCCAAGCCGCTCGAAGTGACGTATCATGCCGGAGACGAGCTTGTTCGTTCCACCCAGTGCGAACCACACGCCGCCGTCCCGTTCGAGCTTATGAATCAGCGCATAGATGGCGCTGCTCGTCATCGGGTTGCCGCCGACCAGCAGCGAGTGGAAGGACAGTGCCTGCCTCAGCTTCTCGTTGCGGACGTATCGCGAGACGACGGAATAGACGGATCGCCATGCCTGGTATCGAGCCAGCTGCGGGGCCGCGCGGAGCATGGACTTGAAGTCGAGAAAGGGAACAGCGCCGAGCTTCTCATATCCCTCGGCGTAGACGCCGGCCGAGTAGCGCAGGAACCGGCGGTACCCCTCGACGTCCGCAGGTTCGAGTGCGTGAATCTGGCGTGCCAGCTGCTCGTCATCATTGAGGTAGTCGAACGTGCTGCCGTCGGGCCAGGACAAGCGGTAGAACGGCGAGACGGGAACCAGTTCGACATCCCGCGCCATGTCCGCGCCGGTGAGTTCCCATAATTCCCGAAGACAGGCAGGGTCGGTGATGACCGTAGGGCCGGCATCGAAGATGTGGCCGTCCTTCTCCCAATAATAGGCGCGGCCGCCGGGCTTGTCCCGCGCCTCGATGATCGTGGTGTCGATGCCTGCCGACTGGAGCCGGATGGCAAGGGCCAGTCCCCCGAATCCGGAGCCGATCACGGCCGCCTTGCGCTTCATGCCGCACCCTTTCGAAGCGCCGACAGGGCGCGGCCAATGGGCACGGGAGGCTTGCCGCTGAGAACCCGCAACTTGTCGAGATTGGTGAGTTGCGCGGCGTAGAAGCGCGAAATGACGGCGGGCGAAAGCCGGTAGAAATGCTCCAGCACCCGATACGACTGATTGGGCTCCGCCGCATGGAACAGCATTCGGTTCAGCAACCGGAAGAAGGCCCTTTCACGCCAGAGCCTTCGGGCGCGATCGTGGAAGAGGGCCAGAAGCGGCTCGGTGCGAAGATCGGACAGGTCGGCCAGAAGCGATGCATTCGCCACCGCATCCGGAAGCGAATAGCTGGTCGTCGGATGGAAGAAGCCTCCGCGGACCCCGATTTGCGGCACGCACGCGTCCTCCCAGAAGATGTCGATGCTCCCGCCGAGAACGACAGGGAGGACTCCACTCTCCTCCTCCAACAGGCTCGGCATTCCGCCCTCGGTCTTCATCGCTAGCGCTTCAACACGCCCACGGAGGATCTCCTGGTCGAGGATCGGCGTCGGCGAATAATACGTGTCCTCAATCAGCAGTTCGGTCGCGCTGACCGGCAATCGATAGGCAAAGCGATAGCCGTCGATCTGCTCCACCGTCGCGTCCATAATGACGGGAAGGGACACTCCGTGCGGGCGCGGGTAACGATAGTATCGCCCCACGAATTTCTGCCAGCCGAGATCGAGGCCGTGCATCGTGGCCGGTCCCCGCGCATCGATCACCGCGGAGGCTTCGAGCGTTTCACCCCCTTCCAGGATCACCGAACCAGGACCGACCGACGTGATCCGCGCATTGAGCCGGTACTGGTCGGGCCGCAGCGTACGCCGCAAGACCTCATCGAGATCTCGAGATCGGATGCTGTTGTAGCCGATCGCGATGGTCCGGCTTCGTTGGGGAAACTCCACCTGGTGCTTTGGCCAGTGACTCGATGCCAGACCATCCAGCAACCACCGGTTCTGAGTCGCCACATCGGTGTCGAAAAAGGACCACGTGTGATTGCCGCCGAAGCTCGCACCTTGCTCCAGCAGCAGTAGCTCCACCTCCGGACGTCGCCGGATAAGCGCCAGGGCAGCGAGTGAACCCGCCAGCCCGCCTCCCATGATAATGACCCGACTCATAGGGCTGCCGGCTTGGCGATATCGCGCAGCTGTTGATAAGCAGGCGGTCGATGCGAGGACTTGCCGCCACCTTTCTTGCCATTCCGCTGTTGTCCGCAGCCGCTCCGACGGCCGCTGTCGATGTGGACCTGACCGGGCTCCGAAACCATCGCGGAACGGTCCATGCCTGCCTCACGCGCAATCCCAAGCACTTCCCGGATTGCAAGGGAGACCCGGCGGCGCTGAAACAATCGATCCAAGCCGACGGCAGCCGCGTCAACTTCCGGGACGTGCCGCCCGGCCGTTACGCGCTCTCTGTTTTTCACGATGAGAATTCCAATCAAAAGCTGGATACTTTCCTGGGAATTCCACGTGAAGGCTTCGGCTTCTCGAGGAACCCGGTTATTCGGGTCGGGCCGCCACGTTTTGACAAGGTAAGCATCGAGTTGACGCCGGGCTTGGCTCGCACGAGCGTGCGCATGCAATACCTCCTTTAGCCCATATAGATTCGCTTTTCTTGCAAACTTAGTCTGCACATTGGGGGAGTGTGCAGTTCGGAAGGCGATGCTCGACTTGCGTTCAATCGACGGCTCACAGTCCTCAGGCGAGCCGCTCATGCTGGCCGACCGGCCGGAGATCCGCGTCATCCTCGCCGCTCCGCGTGGTTTTTGCGCAGGTGTCAGGAGGGCGATCGACGCCGTCCGGGACGCGCTGTCGAACTATGGCGCGCCCGTCTACGTGCGCCGAGCGATCGTCCACAATCTGGAAGTCGTGCGCACGCTTGAGGCCGAAGGCGCAATCTTCGTCGAACAGCTGGACGAAATTCCTGCCGGCTCGATCGTCCTGTTCTCGGCGCATGGCGTGTCACCGGCCATCGCGGCAGATGCCAAGCGCCGCGGCCTCCGGACTTACGATGCCGTCTGCCCGCTGGTCGCGAAGGTTCACCGCGAGGTGGAACGTCACCAACGTGGCGGCCGTCAGCTGGTCCTCATCGGGCACAAAGGCCATCCGGAGATCGAGGGCACGTTGGGCCATGTCACCACGGTCAGCGCTCATGTCGTCAAAAGCGTCGAGGAAGTCGAAGATCTTCCCTTTCCGCGAGATCAGCCTACCGCTTACGCCGTACAGACCACCTATTCCGTCGACGACGCTCAAGCGATCGTGGAGGCGCTGCGGACACGCTTCTCCGATCTTGCCGAACCCGTCTCCAGCGACATCTGCTACGCCACGACCAACCGGCAGGCGGCGGTTCGCGAACTGGCGATGCGGAGCGACGCGATCATCGTTGCTGGAGAGCGATTTTCGTCAAATGCCTGCCGGCTTGCCGAGGTCGCCGAAGTACATTGCGGTGCAGTCCAACTCGTTGCGGGTCCGGACGAGATCGATTGGTCGGCATTGCCGAAGTCCGGGTCGGTAGGGATTACGGCGGCCGCGTCGACCCCCGAAACCAGCGTCCAGGCTATTCTTTCCGCCCTCAGCGTTCGTTACCGTATCAAGGTCGAGGAGGCAGGGTCCGAGCCCGAAGCAACGGTCTTCAAGCGGCTGGCGATTGCATGAGCACGGTGGACCTCGCACCGGATTTGGTCCGAATCGATCGGCCGCTCGCTCGGGTTGCCGCGGATATCGACGCATTGTTCGAACGGGTTCTGGTAATTCCGTCGGATGCCAGCGCGAGGTTGGTCGAGGCGATGCGGTACGCCGCAATTGGCGGAGGCAAACGCCTTCGCCCTCTCCTGGCATGCGCTTCCGCCGATTTGTTCGGTGTGCCACGGTCCATGTCGCTCCGTGCGGGGCTCGCCGTGGAGTGCATCCATGCCCATTCTCTGATCCACGACGATCTTCCGTGCATGGACGACGATGACCTTCGGCGCGGGAAGCCGACGGTTCACGTCGCCTATGACGAGGCGACGGCGGTACTTGCCGGAGACTCGTTGCTGGCCCTCGCCTTCGAAATTCTCTGCGACCCGCAGACGCATCCCAGTGCCGAGGTGCGCGCGGAATTGACCAAGGAACTGGCACATGCTGCCGGGGCTTTCGGAATGGCCGGCGGCCAGATGCTGGACCTTCTGCCGATCCAGGGGCCGATCGACATCGACAAGATTGCGAGGCTGCAGCGCCTGAAGACCGGCGCGCTCATCGGTTGGGCCGTCGAATCCGGTGCGATCCTCGGGCGAGCGGGTCAGGACGCGAGGACCAGCCTGCGCGGCTACGCTCAGAACCTGGGGTTGGCGTTTCAGATCGCCGACGACCTGCTCGACGTTTCAGGCGACCCGTCCGCCGTGGGCAAGCGCCTGCGCAAGGACGAGGACAAGGGAAAAGAGACGTTCGTGACATTGCTCGGTGAAGAACGAGCGCGGCGGCAGGCGGAAATGATCGTCGATCAAGCCGTCGAGCATTTGCGCGACTTCGGTCATTCCGCCGCTTTGCTTGCAGCGATCGCCCGCTTCGCGATCAATCGCGACCGTTAGGAGCGATCTCGGCCTCGACTGCAATCCGGATGGCATCGGCGGTCGTCTTCACGTTCAAGGCATCGAGCAGGCGCGAACGGTGCATCTTCACGGTCTTCTCTTCGATGCCGAGGAAGCCGCCGATCTGCTTGTTGCGGTACCCCATCGCCATCAGCTCCAGCGTTTGGCGAAGCCTGGGCGTCAGCCGAGAGACAAGTTCGCGTGCGCGAGTTCGTCTGAGGCCGTTGCCCGCGGCGCTTGCCGCAATCTCCATTTGCGATCCAATGAACATGGCTACCGATCCATCCTCACCGCAAATGGGAGCGAGCATCACGGCATTGCGGAACGGCGTGCCGTCCTTGCGATAATTGGTGATCTCGACGATTGCAGATTTGCCTTCGACGACGGCGGTGCGCAGGACCGACTGCGCCTCCAGCTCCGTCCCGCGACCGGCCAGGAACCGGCAGTTTCGTCCGACGATTTCCTTGAGCGCATAGCCCGTGAGGGCAACGAACGCGTCATTGGCCTCGACGATTGGATTATCCGCCGCCCGATTGTCAGTAACGACGGTCGCGATCGGCGTCCGATGAATGGACTTTCTGAGACCTTCCAAGTCCTGCACTGCCATCAGGGGTCCAATCAAAGTCGGCGAGCCTATCGCGCGTAGATCGGCTCCAGGCTCGAATAAGCCGACTTGGTCAGGTCGGTCAGGAACTGGGCGTTCTGGAAGGTTAGGTCGTAACTCACCGACTGTCCCTCGACCGTCGACATGTAGGTGTGACCGAACAGGCAATCTTGCTTCTTGGTGAGCGACGCTACTGCTGCGTGATTGTCGATCTCATGATGCGGACCGACGCTGCCATGCCGGTGGAGCAGCTTCTCCACGCCAGGAAAGCGATTGCGAAACTGGCGGTGGACGTCGTCCAGATCCCGGCTATCGAATTTCTCCTCCCAGCAGGCGACTTGTGGGAGAAGCTCTCGCGCCGTCTCCAGGGATCGCGCGTAATTTCTAAGCGCCAGTCCGCCGTTCCGGGCCGCGATGAAGCACCATTGGACCCTCACGTCCGTGGTTGGCGGCTTTACGGCAAAATCGAACAGGCTTGCGGATGACGAGAAGTCGAAGCTCCAGCGCTGCAGCATTCTCATATTTTCGAAGAACGCGTGACCGCAGTCCCGCTCATGCTCGGCAATATGCTCCAGGCTCAGTTCCGGAAGTAGCGGCGGCTTGAGCTCGGGTGGCAATTCCATGGCCCCATTTAACCCCTGTTTACCCAATCCGCAAAGCGACTGAAACGGGTCTACAAACAGCCGTCATCGACGCTGGTGAGGAATTGACCCTCTCTGGGACGGCCGCTTGCATGGCCTTTGCGCGTAAGTTTCGTTAAGATATTGGTTATTGACCACTTTGATTCGTGGATCGGTGCAGCGCGCCCGACGGGCGCTCCGCACGACTGCAAGTCGGATTGGCTTTAATTGTTTGGATGGGTGGGACGTAGTTCGAACAAGGGGGATAACGCTTGTCCGGACCGGACATCTTCATTTCTTACTGTAGCGAGGATCGTAACGTCGCTCGGCGTTACGCGCAGCGCTTCGTGGATGAAGGGTTCACCGTCTGGTGGGATGCCGCCTTGCACTCGGGCGAGACGTTCGATGAGGTCATCGAAAGCGCCTTGAAGGCCGCTTCGGCGGTCGTCGTGCTCTGGTCCCCGCGCTCCGTCGGCTCCCGCTGGGTCCGCGCCGAAGCAACCCTCGCAGACCGCCGCAACAAGCTCGCGCCCGTTACCATCGAACCTTGCGACCGGCCGATCATCTTCGAACTGACGCATACGGCCGATCTGACTCGCTGGAAGGGCGACACGTCGGATCCGGCCTGGCGGTCGTTCGTCAAAGACCTTCACAGACTGGTCGACAAGGCAGGCTCGGGCGCGCCGTCCGCCGTTGCGCCCGCCCCTAGAGAGCCTGCCAAGCCTGCCCGTCGTACTCCGGAACCGTCGCGGATGGAGCGCCCGGTCGCGCGCCGCGCCGAAAGTCGCGCCAGCGAAGAGGTCGTCTATGAGCGCCTCGACCGCCGTGCGGACGCACGGGCTACGACGCGTTCCCACGAACCGGATGACGACGAAGGCGAGCGCACGCAGTTCTACACGGGAACAGGCGGCTACGACGCGGAAGAGATACACTGTCTTGAGCTGAACATCGGCGATCAGCTGGAAAAGCGGTACATCATCGACGGGGCAGGTCTGAAGATCGGACGAGCCGCGCCCGCCGACATCATCCTTTCGGATGCGCGGGTTTCGCGCACCCATTGCCTGGTGCAACTGGGTGAAGACGGCGTGCAGGTATCGGACATGAACTCGACCAACGGCACGTACATCGACGACGAACGTATCCACGGGACCGCCGATCTGGAAGTTGGCTCAACCCTAAGGGTCGGAAACGTCTCGTTCGTCTACGAAGTGCGCACGCGTGCGGAAGTCTGACTTCAGTCCGACGCGCTTCAGGCCTTCGATTGCATGACGATCGCCGGAACGGCTTCGACGCGCACCGCAGCGGTTGGTGAGAAAGGCGAATCTTCAGCTGATACGGTCGTGCGACCAGCGGCGACTGCGGAACCGTCCTTCACAGGCCTCCACCCTCCTCGCCCGCGCCTGACGCTGAACGTCGGCATCACTGGACACCGCGCGACCGTTCTCCCCGAGGGGGTAGCGGATCTGCTCGGTCCGGTTGTCGACGATGTCTTTCGCAAACTCCGCGACGCCGCTCTGCGTCTTCATTCCGCCGAAGCAGCCCTGTTCGATCACGCGTTGCCGCATCTTCGGCTCCACACTCCTCTCGCCACAGGTGCCGACCAGGTCGCCGCGGACGGCGCGAGGGCGAGCGGCTACACCATTCGCGCGCTCCTGCCGTTCGCGCCCGACGAATATGCGAAAGACTTCGATGGCCTCGAGCTGGTGGAGTTCCGAAACCAGCTGGACAAGGCATCCGCGATCTTCGCTTTGCCCGGCGACAGAAGCGACAATGAGTTCGCCTATGTGATGGTCGGCAAGGCCGTCGTCGCAGCGGCGGACATCCTCGTCGCCATCTGGGACGGGGGCTCGGGAAACGGGCCGGGCGGCACGGCCCACGTGGTCGACCTTGCCCTCGCCAATTCCGTGCCGGTGATTTACATCGCAATCGATCGCGCCACTTCCAGAATCGAGGGGGTCCGGTTGCTGGTCGGCGGGGACGCCGTTGAGCCGATGGCCGTCCCGCTCGAAGGCGATGAGGCCTATGTTGCCCTGCTAAGGGACACGCTGGCCCCGCACACGTCGTGCGAGCGGCAGCACATCGCCGACTTCTTTGCGGAGCAGGAAAAGCGAACCAACTGGCGGTTCGAATATCCGCTGCTCTTGTCGCTCCTGCGCATCAAGTCTTTGCCGCCGAAGCCCTGGCGGCAAAGCTCGATCCGAGAAGATATCGAATATGACATGCAAGGCGTTCGCGATCCCGGATCCCCCGGAACCTTTGTCCCGTTGACCCGGGCCTACGGCTGGGCAAATTTTTCAGCCATTCGTTACGCGCAGCTCTTTCGCAGCGGTCACGTCACCAACTACGCGCTTTCCGCTTTCGCCGTGATCATCGCGCTCTCCGGACTGATCGTCCCCAGCCTCAAGGTCTTCCTCGTGCTTCTGGAGCTTGGAACTATTGGCCTGCTGTTTCTGAACACCAGCTCAGGAACCAAAGGAGAATGGCATCGGCGGTGGCTGCAATACCGTCACCTTGCCGAATCCCTGCGTCCGCTGATCTATCTGAAGCGCACGGGAATGATCAGCACGCCATTTCGCAGCGACTTCGTACGCGGTCCGCTGCACCGCGAAGCCGGAGCCGACTGGACGCGCTGGTATGCTGCCGCGATCTGGCGCGAGATGGATAGCCCGACCGGCGTCATGACCTATGAGCGCGTGCGCGAGATGGCCGACGACATGGTGCGCGAACAGATATTGCCGCAGAGCCGGTACCACCAGGTGAATGCCCATCGGATGCGTCATCTCGACCACCGACTTCATGAGGTTGGAAATTTGCTGATGGGCGCGGTCATCGCCGCCTGCGTGCTGTTCCTGATCGGCTATGTGACGATGAAGGACTTGGTCAAGGAACTGACCGAGCCGTTCGTTTTCCTGACCGCTGGCGTTCCCGCGCTAAGCGCCGCGATCTTCGGGATGCGTGGCCACGGCGAACATCTCGTTGCGGCCAGCCGATCCGCGAATACGGCAGCCGCGCTAGAGGGCAATGCCGCGCGACTTCAGCAGACGTCGAAGCTCGAGATGCTGGCAACCGAGCTCGAACATACGGCATCGATCATGCTGGCAGATCTCGACGAGTGGACCGTGTCCTATCGCGAGCGTTCGCTCGAAATCCCCGCTTAGCGGCTTTCGCGCGACCGCCTGACGAGGAACGTCAAATAGGCCCTGGTCTGGCTCGCCTGCTTGATCAGCCTGTCGGCATCGCGCGCGGACTTCACGCCCCGGGAAGAATCCCTGATCTGCGCAAGATATTTGTCATACCCGCGGGCTAGGTCGGCGTTGGCCTTGCGCGCCTGATAGGCTTGTTTCTCCGCGTCCGTCGCGCCTGAGCCGGGCCTGCGATCGGCCATGCGAATGACGTCCTTCGCCATGCCTCGGCCATCGCTGATGATCGACTGCAACTGGCTTAGCTGAGCCGATGTGGCTTCGGCGTCCGGCGAAACCGCAGGTGCCGTACTGGTCGCAGCGCGCGTCGGTGTCGCCGGCGCGGCTTCTGTCGCCGTCGGTTTAGGTACCTTCGGCGCGGTGGGCGCCTCGGCGACGCGCGTGGCCGCAGTTCTCAAGTTAGCCGCGGCGAGCGAGGCCGTTCCGAAAGCCTGCGACTGTTTGAGCGCTTCGCGTGCGGCGTTGATCGCCTGCGCGGGATCGGCGGCGGTTGCTGCGGCCTGAGCAGCCGCCCGAAGCTGATCGAAGCTCGTGCGCACGTTCGACGCAACAGCCTGTCGTTCCGGCGGCTCGCGGCGAGCAGCATCCGGCTGAGCGGGATTGGCCCATGGCACGGCGGCGGAAAGCCGCTGGGCGCGGCCTTCGGCCTCACTCACCAGGGCATTCGCGAAATTTGCGCTCGCAGTCATCGCAAGACGCTTCATCTCCCCGGCCTGCGTGGCTGCGGCATCCGCCTGGGCATCGTTGCCCAGCAATGGTTGGAGAGCAGCAAATCGCGTTTGCAGTTCCTCGCCGGCGGCCGCGAGGCCGTCGGTCGCGGCGGCTGGTGCGTTCGCCGCCCGCGCCTCTTCGAGAAGCGCGTTCGTCGCGGACGCGAGGCCATCTACGCCGGAAACGTCCTCCAGCGCGGGCTGCACCGCATCCGAATCCAGGCTTACCGGTGCATCGGTCCCGGAACTCCCGGACGTGCCCAGCATCGACCAACCGACTGCTCCGGCGGCAAGTACGGCCAGTGCAGCGCCGCCGGCGATCACCGGATTCAGCTTCTTCTTCGTTGGCGCGGTCGTATCGGCCACCTTCATGGTCGCCGCCGGTTTGTCAGCGATGACTTGCGCGTCCACAGCCTCTACGCGCTCTTCCGTCTTCGCGGGTTCGGCGGCCTTGGCCGCGGCAGCGGCGGCTTTAGCGGTCGCGGACTTCTTGCCGGGCTTCGTCTCGTGACCGGCCCCCTTGAACTCCACCTCCCCCGGATCGGCCGGGATCTTGGTGTCGACGGGCGGCCGATCTTCCTCGCCGTCCAGTAGCGGAGCTACCGGAACGATCTCTTCGGCCTGCACTTCGTGCGCGAAGAAGCGGGTAACGTCCTCCTCGACATCATCCACCTTGCGCGCCGAACGCCGGTCGGCGTTCTCGAAGAGAGCGAGCCATTCCGTGATCGATTGCGGCCGTTCCTGCGGCCGGATCGTCATCGCCGTGTCGATCGCCGTCAGGAATGGGCGACTGTATCCGGCCCATTTGCCCGAAGCGAGCGGCTTGCCGAGGCCGGCATGAAGCCGCTCGAGAACCTCCGGCGGCTTCTCCCCGGTCACGCATTCGTACAGCACGACCCCGAGCGCGTAGACGTCCGTCCAGGGTCCCTGGGGGTAGGTCTTCACATATTGCTCGATCGCCGCATAGGGCGGCGTGTGGAAGGTCACCTTCGTGCTCGTCGCTTCCGCCGCCTCGAACCGGGCCGATCCGAAATCGATGAGGACCGGCCGCGCGTCCTCGGTGATGAGGATGTTGGGCGGCTTGATGTCACGGTGTAGCACGCCGACCCGGTGAGCCCGGTCCAGCCCCTCGGCGATTGGACGAATCATGTTCCACAGGCTGCGCTCGTTGAAACGCGTCCCCTGCTTCAGCATCTTCGACAGCGACACGCCGTCCTCGAAGTCCATGACCATGTAGGCGGTCCCGTGAATCTCGAAGAGGCTGCGCACGCTGACGATGTTCGGATGCCGCGTCGGAGTGGAGAGGTTCCATAGAAGCTTGGCCTCTTCGACGAACTTCTTGAGGCCGAGAGCATGAACCTCCTCAGCGTCCGAATCGATGGGTACGACGGTATCTTCGGCATCCCGCTCGCTGATGGAGCTGGGGAAATATTCCTTGATCGCGACAAGTTCGTCGAAGTAGATGCCGCGTCCCTTGTAGACGATTCCGAAGCCGCCGACGCCGAGGACCTCCTCCAGGCGCCATTCGCGCAGCACCGTGCCCGGGGGCAAAGCCTTGTTGCTGTAAGCCTTCGACATTCCGCTTCCCCCGAACCGGACCGTGACGTGAAAATCGAAATCGCATGAACACTAAACAATTGCTAGTCTCGGACAAACCCTGCCGGGTTGAAGGGGGAGTTAATTGGGCTTTGAATGCATCAGCCGGACGCACGTCGGTCTTCGCCGCAAGGTCAATGAGGACAGTGTGATGGTCCGCACGGACCATGGCATGTGGGCGGTCGCCGACGGCATGGGCGGACATGAGGCCGGCGACGTGGCGAGCCAGAAGGTGGCGGAGGCTTTGGCTTCCCTTCCGAACGGTCAGGACCTCGATGACGTAACAGATAGCCGCCGTTTCGGCGCTCGACGACGTCAATCGCAGAATTGATCCGGCTCGCCCGATCCGACCACCGGCCGCGGACCATCGGAAGCACGGTCGTCGGGCTTGCGATACGCGACGGACAGTATCGGTGCTTCTGGGCCGGGGACAGCCGCGCCTATCGGATCCGCGGAAACGCCATCGAGCAGCTGACCCGCGATCACAGCCTGGTCCAGGGGCTGGTCGACGCCGGCATGCTGATCGCGTGAGGAAGCCGAAGGACCATCCCGACGCCAACGTCATCACACGAGCGGTCGGCGCTTCGGAAACCCTCGATGTCGAGATCGCTGCCGGAGACGCTCAGCCGGGCGACCAGTTCCTCCTCGCAAGCGACGGCCTGACGCGCCTGGTGGAAGACGACGAACTAGCGTCGATCATCTCCTCCTGGCCCGCCGGCGAAGCCGCCGACACGCTGATCGACGCCGTCCTTGCGCGTGGCGCGCCGGACAATGTCTCATTGATCCTGACCCGAGTAGTTTGACCGGCTCAGGCGCCGCGATCAACGGCTTCCGCGCCATCTCGGGATCGAGGCGCGCAAGCACCCAGCGCTGCGCAGGCCGCTCGATCCGTTGGAACGATAGCAAGGACACCAGGCACACGAGCGCCAGGTAGAAGACGAAGAAGCTGTCGCTGAAGAGGCTGTCGACCGACCAGAGCCCCCAGCCCGCGCCCAGCAGGATCAGGATCTGCAGCGGCGAGTGCCACAAATAGCTGGAATAGGTGATGTCGCCGACCGTCCTCGTCCTGCGGAAGAAACTCCCGAGCCAAATATTCTCCGCCGCAACCAGCAGAAGCAGGATCGAGCAGATCGCGGGCAGCAACCAGGCAGTCAATGGGACGTCGAAATGCCCCCCGGCGAGTCCGAGGACGAGGCTCGCGGCAAGGCCCAATGCACCGAACAGCAAGAGCGTCAGCTGCCGGCGCTCGTCCCACAAGCGGTAGACCGAGTAACCGATCGCCCCGCCGAAGAAATAGACCCCGCACAGGATGATGAGACCCGTTCCCGGCAGCATCGCAAGCAGCTGGAAGGCTAGCCAAATCAAGAATAGGCGGACCAGATTGAGCGGCATGTGGCGAGCGAATGCCCAGAAGACCGCGTAGATCAGCACTTCCGCGGAAACCGACCAGATGGGATAGTTGAATGACTGACCGTGCTGCAGCCCCCACTCGGAGGCCATGAACAGGTGCAGCCCGAAATTCCACACGTCGTTGTCGTGGTAGATGATCGAGTGACCGAGGGATGCCACCGCGGCGAACTGCAGCAGCGCGACCGCGATGAGCGTGACGAAATGCAGTGGGTAGAGCCGAGCGAACCGCCGGATGAAGAAGCTCCCGCCGTCCGGTCGCTTTCCCGCATAGACGTTCATGAAGACGAAGCCTGAGATCGCCCAGAAGGCCATTACGGCGAGCGATCCGTGCTGGCGAATGGGCTCCAGCCATTGCAGCAGGCTCACATTGTCGAGCATGGACGCCGGCCGAGCGAGGTCCCCGCCTCCACCGCCGAAATTCTTGAAGTGGAAGACAACGACGGAAAGCGCGGCAATGCCACGCAGGAAATCGACGGAGTAGAAATTGCGACCGGCGGCTGTCACTTCCGAGGTCAGAAGTGCCAGGCCGTTGCGCAAATGTCCCACTATGGGCGCCTCAGCGCGTTAGCGGCCTCGCGGACGCGCTGCGCTTCCGAGCGCGGCACGATGAGCACATGGTCGCCGGTCGCGATGACCACCAGGTCCTCGACTCCGATCGCGACGATCGACGGACCGTCCGAACGGATCAGGCATCCCTTGCTGTCGATCGTCCGCGAATTGTCGCTGACGACATTCCCGTTCGCGTCCTTCGACCCGAGATCATAGACTGCGGCCCAGCTTCCGACGTCGGACCAATCCAGCTCGATGGGGATCACGGCGATGCGGTCTGAGCGCTCCATCACAGCATAGTCGATCGAGGTCGAGGGACAGTCCTCGAGCGCGGCGGCATCAGGTGTCATCCTTGGTCCGTCACGCTCGGCGTGCGCGTAAGCCGCCTTCGTCGCTTCGTAGATCTGCGGCGCGTGGCGCTGCAGTTCCTGGAGGAAGACGCCGGCGCTGAACATGAACATGCCGGAATTCCAAAAGGCTTTGCCGGTCCGGATGAAGCATGCTCCGCGACCTCCGTGCGCAGGCTTCTCGACGAAGGAATCGGCGTTCAGCACGCCATCCTCGAATGGCCGCGCCGCCGATGATGTAGCCGTAGCCGGTTTCCGCACGCGTCGGCTGGATGCCGAATGTAACGAGACGACCGGCCGATGCAGTCGACAATCCGCGCCGAACCGCTTCGAGCAACGGCCCTGGATCCGTCACGTGATGATCGCTTGGAAGCACCAGCAGGACGGCATCTTCCGGAACGGAAAAGGCCGCGAACGCGACCGCCGCTGCCGATCCGCGAGCGCAAGGTTCGAGGATCAGCGAGGCTTTTCCCGCGATGCCGGCAATTTCGTCCGCTTGCCCGGCAGCACCGACGATGATTGGGGAATGGAACAGCCCGGGATCGCCGACCCGCTGGAGTGTCTGCGCGAGCATCGTGCCCGTCCCGACGATCGGCAGCAGATGCTTCGGACGTTTTTCGGTGGAAATCGGCCATAAACGCGTACCCGCGCCACCTGCCAACACGACTGGATGAACTGCTGCTGCCATTCGCTAGCCATATCCTCCATCGCCCGTGCGTCCAACGACGACAGTTTTTTGGTCTGTTTGAGGTCGGAACAAATTGTATTTTTTCGGGACAGATTAAAGTCTTCGGTTGCTTTAGAACCTTAATTTTGTGTTAATGGTTTATCGGAGTCGTGTGCAGCTAGTTTTCGCGTGCGGGCTCGCTTTTCAGGGTGTTAGATGACCGTCGCAGCCATTTCACCACGCTCAGGACGCCGCCTTACAGCGGCCGGCCGCGCGCGCCGTGAAAAGCTCGATGCGACCAGGCGTCGTCGCAAGATTCTCGCGGCCGGTGGCGCGCTCACGATCGTTTTCGCAGCGCCGCTGTCCATCGCCGCCTATATGGGCGTCGACGCGAGCTTCCCGGGCGTTGAAGCCGCCAAGAGCTTCATGGCCATGATGGCCGACCGTTCGCCGGGCGATCGCACCAAGGGCGAACTGACCAAGACAAAACAGGCTGCCGCGGCTGACGTGCCGACACAGAGGGCCCTGGGCAAGATCACCAAGCCCGAACCGCCGAAGGAGTTCGTCGATGCGATCGCTCCGCCGGTTCCGCTGATCGAAGAGCTTCCGCCAGTGGCGATGAAGGAAGACATCGGCCCGATTCTGCTTACTCCGCAGCCTCCGGGCGGCGGCATCATCACTCCCCCGCAGGCACCTCCGCCGGGCGGAGGAGGACCAAACCCGCCACCGCCCCCTCCAGGCGAAGAACCGCCGCCTCCGCCACCGCCACCGGCCGTTCCGGAGCCCGGCACCTGGGCGACGATGCTGCTCGGCTTCGGCCTGGTCGGCTGGGCGATGCGCCGCCGTCGCCGTCAGACAACGGCCGCGCTCAACCTCGGATAAACCCATGAAGCGGGGAATGCTCGTCGCTCTCGCTTTCGCGGGACTCGCGACTGCCGCCGCGGCCGCCTGGTCGAGCCAGATCATCGAGCGCCCTCAGCCCGCGCCCGCCGCAGCGAAATCGCAAGCCGAATGGGTCGACAAGGACCGCATCTTCCTGACGAAGGCGCAACTGTTTCAGGCGCATGCCGAGGGCGCGATCGACCGCGATATCCAGTCCGTGCTCGATGTCCGGAAGCGCATGCATTACGGCGATTTCGTCTGGAACGACCGCAACGTTCCGAAGGGCCCGATCTGGGTTCGCGTCGACCTGAAGGCACAGATCATTTCCGTCTTCCGCGCGGGTCACGAGATCGGCACGGCGGTGGTGCTCTACGGAGCGGACGAAAAGCAGACCCCGGACGGCGTCTTTCCCGTCATCGCCAAGATCAAGGACCACAAGTCCGCGACCTATAACGGCGCGCCGATGCCATACACCTTGCGCCTGACGCAGGACGGTGTCGCCATCCACGGAAGCGACGTGCGGTGGGGTGCAGCAACGCACGGTTGCATCGGCGTGCCGATCGAGTTCGCCCAGAAACTCTTCGGGCAGGTCGCGAAGGGCGATCAGGTCTTCATCATTTCCGACAAGCGCACGGCCTGAATCGACCCTTGGGCGGCGGTAAAGAATGCGCGCCGAGTGAGGCCGCGTAAACCGTTTGGTGACCAAGCTTTGCGAAAAGACAGGAGCACAACCGAGGTTGCTCCATGTTTTCTTCGCGCCATCGCCGAAATGCGGCGGTCATCGCACTGGTTTTCGCCAGCCCTGCGCTCCAGGGCGGCGTAGGAGCGCGCCAGAATTTCGAAGAGCGGCTTCTTGCCGCACACAATCGTGAGCGCGCCGCACTCGGCGTTCCTCCGCTCAAGTGGGACCCGACTCTTGCCCGCTCGGCACGCGACTGGGCGCGCCATTTAGCCCGAACCGGCCGCTTCGAGCATTCGCCCGATGATCCCTGGTGGGCTGAGCCCGAGGGCGAAAACCTCTGGGCAGGCACGGTCGGCTACTACCAGCCGGAATCCATGGTTGGCCTGTGGGCAGTCGAAAAGCGGGACTACAAGCCGGGAGTCTTTCCGAACAACAGCCGCTCCGGCCAGGTCGAAAACGTCAGCCATTATACGCAGCTGGTCTGGGCACGCACCGGAACCGTGGGATGCGCTCTCGAGCCGGGCCAGGCCGAAGACGTCCTTGTCTGCCGCTACACGCAGGCCGGCAACGTGCTCGGCGAAAAGCCGGTCTAGGCGATGATCGAGCGCGCCTTGCTCATCGTCACGATCGTCGGCGGCGCGTCGCTGGGCGTTCTATGGCCGATGCACGAAAGCGAAAAGCCGGCCGCCGCCTCGTCGACGCTGGAAGTCGTGCTGGACCGCGACTCCGACAAGCATTTTTACGCCGACGCGCAAGTGAACGGCCAGCCGATCCGCTTTCTCGTCGACACGGGTGCGGGTGAGATCGCCCTGACGGAGGAAGATGCCCGCAAGGCGGGAATTACCGTTGACCCAGGAAAGTATGAGCTGATCGGCCACGGGGCGTCCGGAATTGTTCGCGGCCAATATGTCGAATTGCAATCGGTCGACATTGGCGGGATCCGAGAAAGCGATGCCAAGGCGGTCGTGGTCCAGGGCGCGAGCGTCTCGCTGCTCGGACAGCCGTTTCTCGAAAACGTGGACGAAATCGTCATTCGCAGGGGCGAAATGCTGCTTCGAGACCCGAAAGCATCCTAATTCAAGTTAGTCGCCTCAGGCGGCGGTAGTTTGCGACGCCAATTCACCTGATGTGGCCGCTGCCTTGCTTACCTTCTTCGATTTCGACTTCTGCCTAAGCGGGGCAGTTATCCCCACCAAAGTGCCCATGCACATGGCAAGCAGATACTGCACGTAATTCGTTGCAACGAGCCATTCGAATGCGAGATGGGCTGAAACGACGATGAGAGTCGCGACAACCCCGACCAATATGTCCGCCCTCTCTCCGAGGCCGACGCGCTTGATCGCGCGAAACCCCGTCCAGATCAGCGAAAGCAGTATGGTGACCATTCCAAGCAGGCCGAGGAAGCCGAGTTCAGCCGTGATGAAATAGTAGCTGTTGTGGACTGGCGCAGCGCGATTTGCCGTATTCCAAGCGACGCCCGCGCGGCTCGAATATCCGCCGATGTTCGCGACGAGGAGGTATTGGTTCGGGCCAACGCCAAGGGGATGATCCGCAATGATCATCCGGGCCGCACGAATCATCGCGCTACGTTCCTGATCGCTTGAGGCTCGCGCCGCATCGGACCGGCGATCAATGGCCCACAACATCACTGGAGCGGCCAGTAGTAATCCGAGCACAGCGGCGCCCGCTATGGCGTTCTTGCGACCGGTGGACTTGAGGCGGATCGAGAGAGCGATCGTGACCATCAGACCGATCGCATAGAGGCCAATCGTCGCACGCCCTCCTCCGGCCAGTGCAACGACCGCGCCTGCGAGCACGACAAAGGCGAAGAGCCTCGCACGACGTCCTGCCAGCAGCAGTGCAAATGCGGGCATGACGGCGAAGTGCGAGGTCAGGCCCAGTATGTTGCGGTGACCTAGCGTGCCACCGGGCTGGGTGTTGCCGCCAGCATATTGCTTCGCCGCCAGCAGTGCCTCGATCATGATGCCAACACCCAAACCGGCAAATAGGGCGATGGGGGCATCCTTGACGACCGCGGTCGCACGGGCGACCGCCACGAAGACCAGGATCGCGCGCAAGAATTGCCACACGGAGAATAAGGCGGGAGTCATCTGGGTGGCGCCTAGTGTCGCGACCAGCAGCGCGGTGAAGTAGATTCCAAACCCGATTTTCAGTCCAATCGGGAAGCGTCCCGACGATGGTGTCGCGAATAGGATTGCGAAGGCGATCACGTCGACGATCGAGATCTCGAACCCCTTCACTGCCCCGGTCCACCGCCAGGAGATTGGGGAGATGTTCAGGTAAGGGTCGAGGAAGAAGACCAGCAGGCCCATGAAGAAGCAGGCGTGCAGCAGATACTTCGGCTGCGAGCGCAAAAACATCGTCAGCGGGCCGAGCGACCCGAGCAATGCGATGAGGACGATCCATTTCATCTGGGATGACCCCCCGTCGACTGGCTCCTTCCAAGCCCTTTTCCCACCGGCACTATACAGGCGTCATCATCGTGCAGAAGGGTCAAGATGCCCTCACGACCTGTTCAAGGAAGGCGCGATACTGTCCGGCAACACTTATCCATTGAAAGCCCTGCGCCCGCTCAACGAGCGAGGACCCGTCGTCCTCACGATCCATAGCCTGCTTCAGCTTCGAAGCGATCGCCTCCGAATTTCGATCGGTCGCTAGAAACCCGCCGTCGCCAACGATCCAGCGCGTCCGCGGCAGGTCGTACGCCACTACGGGCGTACCGCACGCCATCGCTTCAACGAACACGTTTCCGAAGGACTCGTCGCGCGAAAGGTGAAGGAACGCATCCGCGCTTCGATAGAGCGGCGCCATGTCCTCCGAAGGGAGGCTGACATGCAAGTAATGCCCCGGGATAAGCTGGTCGGCCAACGCGCGCATCTCATCTCGAAGCGGACCGTCACCGGCGACGACGAGTGTTACGTCGGGCAAAAGCGCGACCGCGCGGATCGCCTCATCGACGTTCTTGCTGGCGATGAAGGCACTCACCATCAGGACGATCGGACCGCTCTCCGGAAGGCCCAAGCGCGCGCGTTCCGATGGTCCCGGACTGAATTGAACGGGGTCGACTCCGTTTGGAATGAGCGCCGCGCGATATCTCTGCTTGTTTCGTTCGTAATACTCCGGGTTGGTGCAGATCAGGCCGTCGCAGTCGAACAGGCGAAATTCCGAACTGTCGGAAAAAGCCGGCCAGTCGCCGTTCTGCGTGACGAAGACATGCTTCGGGCGCCGTCCAACCGCAGGCCGACGAAGCGTCCAGCTCGTCCATGGATAGGCGCAGGTCAGGGTCACGTCATAGTCCGATGGCCTGTAAGCCCTCAGAAGGCCCGGAACGAAAGACGCCTCTTCCCACGCCGTTTCATTCCGGAACATGGGCAGGGACGGCCATCGTTCGAAATTCTCACGCCGGATACTGGGCGCCTGGATGTATCGGTATTCGCGGCCGGGACGCTCCGGTCCGGAGCCAATGAGGGTGACTTCGTCGCCTTGCCGTGCAAGCTGTGATGCAACCGACATGAACGCAATTTCCGCCCCTCGATCGACACGATGCAGGCCGGCCAGGGCGAGAAGGATCCTCATTTGACCAGATGTAGTCGGGCGATTCCCCGCCGGTCCATGAGAATTCTCGCGAGCGGCCTCACATGATCGGAAAGATCCCTCGCCAGATGGTCGAGCGGCTGAGCTGGACGACGGGGTCGTTCGGTATCATCCAGCTCATGCGCCTCGCCAACAACGTGGTGCTGGCGCGGCTGCTGTCCCCGCCCTTGTTCGGTCTCATGCTGATCGTGAACTCGATTCGTACGGGCGTGGAACTGCTGTCCGACGTCGGCATCAACCAGAACATCATCAGCAACAAGCAAGGCCACACGCCCGAGTTCTACGACACCGCCTGGACCATCAAGGTCATCCGCGGCGTCGTTCTCGGGGCCGTATGCTTTGCCTCCGCGGGTCTCTTCGCGAGCTTTTTCGGGAAGCCCGAGCTCGCGACAATCCTCCCGGTCATCGCGCTGACTTTCCTGTTCACGGGCTTTCAGTCCGCCAGCGGAGCCTTGCTGCAAAAGCAGAAGTCAGTCGCCCGCATCAGCCTGTTCGACATGGGTATCGCGACGATTTTCCTGATAACGCATGTTCTGCTTGCACTGATTACGCCCACGATCTGGGCGCTCGTGCTCGGGAGCGTCATCACCAGCGCTGTGGCGCTGGTTTCCAGCTATTTGATCATTCCCGGCGTCCGCCACCGCTTCGTTCTCGACCGGCAGAGCGCCCGCGAAATTTTGGGTTTCGGGAAGTGGATTTTCCTCTCATCCGTGATCTTCTTCCTGGCAATGAACTTTGACCGGCTGTATTTCGCGAAGCAGATCACTCTCACCATGCTCGGCATCTATTCGATTGCGCGGTCCATGGCCGACATGCTGAGCAATTTCGTGATCCGCACCAGCAACATGGTCCTGTTCCCTGCGGTCGCGGCAATGCAGGCGTCGGCACCCGAGGTGCGTGCGCGTCTCTTGCGTTCCCGGCGCACGATGCTACTGCTGGTCGCCATCGGATTGGCCGGCTTCGTGGCGCTATCCGACCAAGTCATCCTGAGGCTGTACGACGACCGCTATGAGCAGGCCGCGATCATGCTGCCGCTGATGCTGCTTGGGGTTTGGGTCGCAGTCCTTTGCACCGTGAATGACTCGGTCCTGCTAGGAACGGCCAAGCCCGCCTATCCCGCAATCGCGAATGCGGCGAAGCTCGCGACGTTTATCGTCGGGGTGCCGATCGCCTTCCATTATTACGGACTCCTCGGAGCCTTGATCGTCCTCAACGTTGGCGAGGTAGTCCGTTATATCGTGTTGTGGGCATTCAGTCGCCGCCAGCACTTGGCCTTCGGCCGGGACGATTTGGCGCTGACCACCCTGTTCATCATTGGCGTCCTCGCCGCTCGCGAGCTTTTCTGGCTGGTCGGATTGACCGGCGACCTCAATGCGCTCTTCCCTGTTTTCCAGCCGGAGCTTTGGGCGCAATGAGTCAGCGGGTGGCCTTCGTCGTGATCGGACGAAATGAAGGCGAGCGCCTTGGGCAAAGCCTGCGAACCTTGCGTGCTGTTTCCGACCAGGTCGTCTACGTCGATTCCGGCTCCACGGATGGCAGCGTCGCGCTGGCTCGCAATTTGGGCGCTATCGCGATCGAACTGGACGACAGCGCTCCGCACACTGCGGCTCGAGGGCGAAACGCAGGATTTCGCGAAGCTCGCGAGCGATACCCAACGTGCGAATATGTGCAGTTCATCGATGGCGATTGCATCCTCGAGCCGGGCTGGCTGGAGAGTGCAACGCAGTTCCTGGACACGAACCCGAAGGCGGCGGTCGCTTGCGGTCGGCGGATTGAGGCGCACCCCGACGAATCCTTCTACAATCGCCTGATCGACGAAGAGTGGAACACGCCGGTCGGACGCGCAGACTACAGCGGTGGCGATGCACTGGTGCGTGCGAGCGCCTTCGAGCAGATTGGAGGCTTCAGGCCGGAACTAAGGGCGGGCGAAGAACCGGAAATGACGACGCGATTGCGCGCAGCAGGATGGGAGATTTGGCGCATCGACGCGCCGATGACCATTCACGACGCGCGGATCCTTCGTTTCGGGCAGTGGTGGACGCGTTCGGTTCGGGGCGGATACGGCTATGCCGAAGTCTGGAGCACGACCGGTCAGCTTCCGCGCCGCGTGTTCGACGCGCAGCTGCGGCGGGCCTTCCTCTGGGCCCTAGGCCTGCCTCTGATCGCGATTGTAGCGGTGCTCACCGTCCGCGAACCGCTGCTGCTTCTCGCCCTTCCCGCAATCTACGTCGCTCAGATCCTGCGCATTGCCGCGCAGCGCGGCTTTTCCATTCGTTCGCTGCAGTCGGCGGGCATGATCTTGCTCGCAAAATTGCCGGAATCCATCGGCGCGCTGAGCTACTTCATTGGACAAAAATCGAACCGCCTCGCGGACTATAAGGCGACTGCAGAATGAACGGCGCCGGCACATCCCGACTGGCGTATCTGACCAGCCAATATCCAGCCGCGTCGCATACCTTCATCCGCCGCGAAATCGAGGCATTGCGCCAACAAGGCTGGAGCATCGACACGTTCAGCATCCGGCCGCCGGGATCCGACGAGACGGCGAGCGATACCGACCGCTCGGAAGCCGGTCAGACCTTTTACATTCTGAGACAGTCGCTGCTTGCATTTGCTGGTGCACACATCGCCGCGCTGTTCACGCAACCGCTCGCCTATTTCAGGACCTTCGGGTTGGCGCTCACGCATCGTGCTCCAGGCGCTCGCGGCTTGTTCCTCGGATTCGCGCATTTCGCTGAAAGCGTACTTCTTGCACGTGAGTTGCGGAGGCGCGGAATCACCCATCTGCACAATCACTTCGCGAACTCCGCGGCGACGGTCGGGCTGCTCGCAACTCGGCTGCTCGGCATTCGCTGGAGCTTCACGATGCACGGCATTTCGGAGACCGATTACCCCGCGGGGCTGATGCTCGGACGCAAGATCGAAGCCGCCGATCTGGTCGCCTGCGTTTCCTATTTCGGACGCGCCCAGGGTATGCGCCTCGTAGATCCAGCCCATTGGGAAAAGATGCACGTGATCCGGTGCGGCGTGCCCCTCGACCGGCTTCCTCCGAAGGAGAGTGGCAACGGCAGGCCGACGATCATCTGCGTTGGGCGCCTTTCTCCGGAAAAGGGGCAGGCCGGGTTGCTCCGCGCCTTCGCCCGGCTGCGTGCAAATTATCCTGACCCGACCCTTCGACTGGTCGGCGACGGACCGGACCGTCAGGCGCTGGAACGTCTTTCGGAAGAGCTTGGCGTAAACGACGCGGTGACCTTCGCGGGTCGGCTTCCAGAACCGGAGACTCTGGTCGAGATCGCCCGTGCTGACCTGCTGGTGCTGCCCAGCTTCATGGAGGGTCTTCCCATCGTGCTGATGGAGGCCATGGCCCTCGGCGTTCCCGTCATCGCGAGCCGCGTCGCCGGCATTCCGGAGCTGGTTTCCGACGGGAAGACCGGTCTGCTGTTCGCGCCGTCGGATTGGGACGAATTGGCCCAATGCATTGCGCGACTCCTGAGCGACAAGGACCTTGGCGCGACGCTTGCCCAGAACGGCAAGTTCAAGATCACGTCCGAGTTCGACACGCGCAAGTCAGCAAGCGAACTCGGCGGTCTCTTCAAAGCAGTTCTGGAGAGGATTGCATGAAGCCGGTGCGCACCTTCGGCCTCAAGGAGGCAATCGCACTCGCCCTGGTCGCGGTAGCGATCTCGGTTGCCGCCGCGCTCATGAACAGCTGACCGTTCAGCGGCCGGTCCGCAGCCACTCCTTCGGTGCGCCGCGACGCGCGAATCCAAGATACATCGGCAACTTCCACAGCACGTAAAGCGGCAGCCTGGCGAGCACGCCAAGGGAGATGAAATTGCGACCTTCGCGCATCCAGGCGGCAAGCACTGCGAGCAGGGCGAGTGCCAGCAGGAGCATCTGCACGACCACGGGCCACCAGTCGGCCCTCAGGATGAATGTCAAAATTGCGCCAATAGCCACCACAACGACGTTCAGGATTGCGAAGAGTGCGAGCGGCGGAACCATCAGGTCGAAGCCGGCAAGGATCAGTCAAATCTTTCCCTTCGCGATACCGCCTGAAGCCTCCCGAAGGCCCCATTGAAGCGCAGTGGAAAGGAAGCCACCCTCCCAGCGCCGCCGCTGTACCAAAGTGCCCTGCTCAGTACTGCTTTCGCTCCAGACCAGAGAGTTCGAGACGAGCATCGGAGAATGTCCCGCAGCGGCGAGTTCGAGACCCAGCGCGAGATCCTCGACGATGCTCGAACGCGTTTGAGCAGACGCCCGAAACAGCGGGAAAGGCATGGCCATGCCCGTGCCGGTCAGATGGACTCTGCCCGCAAGCCGTTGAAGGCCCCGCTGCCTGACGAGGTTCTTGAGCATGAACCCGAACGTCGACAGCTGGACTAGTGGAGAGGACTGGCGGTTGGGCCGGAGCAGGTTGATGGCCTGGCTCGGCCGGCCGGAGACCGCCGCGGCATCGACGAGGTTGCGGAGGCTTGGAGTGTCGATCGAGCAATCCGCGTCTAGGACGACGAAAATGTCCGGCGGCGCCGCGGCAAGATGCCCTGCTGCAAATGCCAGGGCGAACCCCTTGCCGCGATCCACCACGTCGGTCCTCTCGACGACTTCGACCCCCTGCTCCCGCGCGAGGTCCGCTGTCGCGTCCGTGCAATTGTCTGCGACGACGAGGACGCGCATGCCTTCGCCCAGGGCGGCCTTGAGCGACTGCAAAGTTTTGCCGATCACTTCCGCCTCGTCGTGAGCCGGGATGACGATGACGGCCGAAGTCCCTCGCGTCGTGCCGCTTTCCGTCCGTCCGGCACGCAGCCCAAGAAGAATCTCGACCGCGAAAAAAGCAGTCAAAATCGCGAAGGGTGCAAGCAGGATGGCGACCAGCACGGTCACGGCAGGTGTCCCATTTTCATTCTAGTCGGCAATCCAGTAGCTTGCGGCAGATTTAGACTAGGTTTAGCTTTCCCTCACACAAGCGGCCACACGCATGTGCGAAGAGTGAGCACCTCCTTTGCTTTTAACGAAGTCGCGTCCCCAAACCAGCTTGCTACGCTCGATCAGCCTCTCTGATCTGGCGCTGCTCATCGGCGCCGCGTTGCTGATCCTGCCGACGATGATCCAGGTCGGCCAGTTCAACTGGACGACCGAACAGGGCGGCCACGGTCCGATTGTTATGGCAACAGGCGTCTGGCTTCTCTGGCGTGAGCTGAAGACCAGTCCTGCAGAACGCAAGCCGGGAAACATCTGGGTCGGCGCGATATCGGTCGGAGTCCTGCTCGTAATCTATGCAGTTTCACGCATCACCGGCATTCTCGAGATCGAAGCGCTTGCGATGTACGGCGCGCTCATCATGGGCGCGTACATGCTGTTCGGCGGCGCGCTCATCCGATCGATCTGGTTTCCGCTCATCTATCTGGCACTGACGCTGCCGCCGCCCAATTCCGTCGTCGCCGCGGTTACCCAGCCGATCAAGATCGCCATCTCGCAATGGGCAGTCAGCCTGCTCCACACGCTCGGCTATCCCATCGGCAGCTCCGGCGTGACCATCCAGATTGCGCAATATGAACTGCTCGTCGCTGCAGCATGTGCCGGCCTTAATTCGATCATCAGTCTCGGCGCGATCTGCCTGTTCTACGGTTATTTGCGCCACCGATCGAACGTCGCGGCATTCGCGATCATCGCGCTCTCGGTAATCCCGATCGCGGTGTTCTCGAACTTCATGCGCGTGATCATCCTGATCCTCATCACCTATTATCTCGGGGAATCTGCTGCGCAGGGCTTCCTGCATGACTTTGCCGGATTGACGATGTTCGCGGTGGCATTGATGACCGTCTTCGTGATCGACAGCGTGTTCACCCGCCTCTTCCATCTGGACACCGTGGGAGCGCGAAAGTGAGCGACGACACCGTGACAACCGGTAACATGCTGACGCGGCGGAAGTTCGCGCTGGGAATCGCCTTCGCTTCGGTTGCGGGCGTTGCGGCGGCCCGGCAGCCGACAAAGAACATCGATTATCTGGGCAAAAACAAGCTCGACAAGGTCCTGCCGGAAAAGCTCGGCAAGTGGACTTTTGTATCGACCAGCGGCCTCGTGGTGCCGCCCGAAGATCAGCTCGCGCGCGCGCTCTACAGCCAACTGCTCACACGCGTTTATGCAGACGAGACGGGCGAGCCGATCATGCTCCTCGTCGCCCAGAGCGGGACGCAGTCCGGCATCCTGCAAATCCACCGCCCGGAATTCTGCTACACGGCAGGTGGTTACGACCTGTCGCCGAGTGAGCCGCACATTGTGGCCCTGCAGGGCACGACGCTTCCAGCCTTGAGCATTTCGGCGACGCGCGACGCGCGGACGGAACAGATCGTCTATTGGACCCGCATCGGCAATCACATGCCGATGAGTTGGCCGCAGCAGCGGATGGCCGTCGCGATGGACAATTTGCGCGGCTTCATCCCCGACGCGGTCATGGTCCGCGTTTCGACGTACGGCACGAACCAGGGAGCCGCGCTCGCGAGGATTGACGAATTCATCCGCACGCTCATGGCGTCGGTCGCGCCCAACATCCGGCGCGTGTTCGTCGGCTGAGCCCTTAGCCCTTCGGCCAGGATTTGAACGGCTTCAAATAGTAGAAGATGAACGCCAGCGTCGCCAGGATCAGCGGAATGGCGATAAAGTGCATGCCCTTGTTGCCAATATAGTTGGAAACGGCGCAGCCGAGGCCGGCGCCGAGATACATCAGCAAATGGTCGTTCTCATGCTGAACTTCGTCGGAGGTCGAGCGCTGCATGAACAGCACGACGAGGCCGGCGAAGATACCGACCGTGATCCAGTCGTACGGTGTTTCCATTTCCCCCCTCCCCCAAAGCCCTGTGGCATGGTTAAATCCGCCATGCTATGACCGCTTACAGCGGATATTTCAAATGGTTGGGGGACTTTGCGTGCGTTCCAAAATAGTACTCGCGGTCGGACTGGCGCTGATGGCGTCGGCCTGCGACAAAAAGGCCGAAGGTCAGACCGTCGCCATCGTCAACGGCGAGGAGATCACCGCCGCGGAACTGAACGCCGAACTGGCGAACGCGAACTTACGGCAGGGTGCGGATCGCGACCAGGCACGGGCGCGCGTTCTCCAGGCGATGATCGATCGCCGCCTCCTCGCACAGCAGGCAAAGGCGGACGGTCTCGACAAGTCACCGGAATATCTGAACCGGCAGCGGCGCACGAACGAAGAACTCCTGATCCGCATGCTTGCATCGCGCCAGATCGATACGGCGCAGCTTCCGTCGAACTCCGAAATTCAGCGCTTCCAGGCGAGCCATCCGTGGATGTTCGACAAGCGCGAGCAATGGGCGCTTGAACAAATCCGTTTCGCAATGCCTACCGAAGCTGCTGTCCGGGCGAAGGTGGATGCCGCCAAGAGCCTGGACGAAATCGCGAAGATCCTGACGGATTCGGGTATCGCGTTTACCCGTCAAAAGAACCGACTGGATACTGCGATCATCCCGCAGAACCTTTACGGGCAGTTGGCCGGTTCAGGTAGCGAACCGTTCGTCATTCCCGTTGGGACCCAGGCGGTCGCGAGCGTCATCACGGCGCGCGAGCCGGCGCCAATTGCCGGCGAACAGGCAAGGCCAATAGCGGTCGCCGCAATGCGGCGCGAGCAGGCGGCGAAGCTGATGCAGAATCGCCTGACCTCAATCCGTCAGGCGGCCAAGATCGAATATAAGGAAGGCTTCGCGCCGAAGACCGACCCAAAGAAAAAGTAGGGCGGAAACGCCTTACTTCGTGGAGTCGGCTTTGCCGTACCCGGCGGCGTAATAATCGTCGACGCCGTAGCCCTCGCTGACAACGCCGCCGCGATACTTGTTCAGGATAACGCCGGCCAAGCGGCCTTCGCCGAGCAGACCAACCGCGTCGTTGATCTCGCGCTGCTTCGTTTTCCCTTCCTCAGCGACCACGATGTAGGCGTCGAGCCGCGCCATGGCCGTGGCTGCGTCGTCATTCGCAAATACCGGTGGAAGGTCGAAGATGAACAGGTTGCGTTCGTCCGACACGCGCATCGATCGCAGCAGAATCTGCGCCCGTTCACTCGCGATTAGCTCGGCCGAATGGATGTGACCCGCGGCCGTCGGCATGATCAGCAGATGTTCGCCTTCGGGCCGGTAGGTCATAGGCACTTCAACCCCGGGCTGCGCTTCCAGGAAGTCCCTTACGCCTCGCTCCGGGGAAAGGCCGAACACATCGCTCAGCGAGCCACGACGAAGATCGAAATCCACGACGTACGTCTGGAAACGCGGGTCGCGGCTCAGTGCCGCGGCAACGTTCGCGGAGATGAAAGACTTGCCGACGTTGGGCGTCGCTGAGACGACGCCGATCATGCGCCAGCCGTGCTTCGACCGGAGCTCCAGCAAGCGGGCGCGGATCAGGTTGAAGCTTCGCGACCGCGCATCCATGCTGTCGAATCCGAAGATGCCGCGCGCCTTCGCCACCGCCGTATCCCAAGGGACTTCGACGGCGTTCTCGCGCCCCGGGAGCGAGATGACCGAAAGCGTAGTGCCATGCTCGGCAGTCAACGGCGACACTCCGGAACCCTGGTGAAACGTATTATGCAAAACGTGGCTCACGCTTCTTGAACGGCCAGAAGCGCCTCTTACGCGGCTTTGTCTGAAGAATTGGTACCACGCCCAGGACCGGATAGCCCATGGACTGGACCTGCGCCGGGCTGCGCATGGGGCGATTCAGCAGCTCGATGAGAAGAGCGAGAAGGAAACCGACGCCGATTCCGGCGGCAGCACCAGCGGCGATGAGCAATGGTCGGTTCGGCCAATGCGGGCTGTCCGGGAGATTTGGCGGCTCGACGAGCGATAGGCGCTCGGCACGCTGCTCATTGGCGAGGCGGGCGCTGCTCTGCGCCTTCATCAGGTTAGACGAAACCTCGCTATATTGCTGGCGCAGGGTATTGGCCTGGTTCTCCAGCTGCATCGCTCTTTCGAGAATCGCCGGCGCCCTCGCCTGTCCCGCCATTGCTGCGTTGGCCCGAGCCAATGCGGCATCGCGAGATGCGGAAAGCTGTGCGATTGCAGAATTGTTCGCCCTTATCTGTTCCTGGATGATCGGGCTCACGCCGCTGCTTCCGCCGCCCTGCGCGCGGCGAAGACTGGCGACGCGCTCGCGAGCCTGGGCGACGTCCGGATGGGAATCGCTGTACATCGCTTGCGCCGTTGCCAACGCCGCTTCGGCGGCCGCGAGCTGCGGATCGGATGCGCCGCCACGGCTCTGCGCGATCAGCTGCCGGTTCTGATTTTCCAGGTTAGTGATCTGCGCTGTGTAGCTTCCCGTATCAACGAACGTCGGTCCGCCTGCGCCGGCCAATGCGGCACCGTTGCTGGCCTTGAGACTAGTGATCTGTCCCTCGAGCGTCTGGATCTGCGAGCGCAACTTCATTGCCTGCTCGCCCAGATAGCGGACTGTTAGGTTCGCCTGGTCTTCGACCTGATCGCTGTCCATCCGCAGGAACTGCGTCACATAGGACTGCATCACGGCCTGGGCCTTGGACGGGTCGGGATAGTCAAAGCTCATGTTCACGGCGATGACGCTCGCCTTCGCGCCGCCACTCTGCCCAATGTCGCCCGCCAGAGCGCCGACGGTCGTCGCCTTGCGCATCTTGTCGACGACATAGGACATCGGCTCCGACCGCCGCTCGGACGGATAGAGGTCGTTCTGCTCTATAAGGCTGATAAGGTCGCCGCGGCTAAGAACCTGCTCGCGGATCTTGGCGATGCGCTCTTCGATCCTTCCAGTTCCGGGCGCCTCGACGATCTCGGTCGAGAGGTCCTGGGATTCGACCAGCATGGTCGCATTCGAACGGTAGAGAGTCGGCAGCGTGTAAGCTGTGATCAAACCGACTGCGAACAGGAGGACAGCCGGGATGATGACGTAAAGACGCCGATGCCAGAGGATAGTCGGCATGTGGTTGATCAACCACGCGCCGCCGCCACCTCCGGTCTCAGACCGCTCGATCGTGCCGGTCTCGTTCATCCGAGATCACCCAGTCGATACCGGACGAACAAGGATCCGCTGACGTCCGTGTCCGGGTCCGGCCCGTCGCGGCGAAGCGAGCGCAAGCCAACGTCGGCACCCGCCGAGAGCCGTCCGCTGACCCGACGGCTGTAGCTGCCAGCGAGACGAAAGTGGTTCGTCTTGAAATTTTCGTCCAGTTCGTCGTCGGCCACGTAACGCGCGACGCTCGCCGACAATTGAATCGTCTGCGCCGCGTCGAGCTTGCGGAACCAGTCGACACCGACCGACGTGGTCGTGACGAGCGCCGAACGCGAAGTACTGTTTGCGTAGCGCGAGACACGTCCGCAGAAACGGTCATTCTCCGTCGTGTTGCAAAGCGAACCGTTGAACGAAAGGCTCGTCGAGTTGCTGCTGTTGCCGGCGCGTTCAACATCCGAGAAGGATACGCCGACACCGGCCGAGGCGTCCCAATGCTCGCTCAGGCGAGTGCGGATCGAGATGCTGGGATTGATGATCGTCGAATTGTCGCTGGAATTGTCATAATCAGTCCGGCGAGCCCCGACGTTGAATCCAACGGTCGTGCGATCGGACAGCGAATGATTGTACGCTCCGTTCGCGAAGATCGTCGTATAATCGTCGAAGAATTCGTCTGTGTAGAAGATGCGCTGGGCACCACCCGAAAAGGACAAATTGCCGCGCGGGCCCGTCCGGATCGCCGCGCCACCCTGGGCGTAAAGCCGATATTGCCGGCCGGAAAAGGAAAAGATGTCGGGATCGTCGACGGTCACTGGCGGCGGTTCACCCTCGACGGGGACTTCTGGCAGTGGCGGCACGTACAGGAAGCGATTGCTAAGCTGACCCGCAAGGTCTCCGCTTGCGCCGATCGAACCGAAAAGGCTTACGGTCTCGCTGACTTGCCGCTGCGTGTCGCCCGACAATGAAAAAATGCTCTTAACGCCATAGTCGTTGAAGTAGGTCGTACCTTCGACGAACCCGGAGAGGCTCGTCGAGCTCAACTCGCCATTCCACACGTGTACGCCGCGCGCCGAAGCTCGGCCGAAGATCGAACTCTCCGAGTTCCCTGTTCGCAGCATCGGATTGGTCGAGTAGCCAAGGCTTCCGGTGAGATCGACGTAGGTCGAGTTCCTGCGGACAGCCGATGCGTCCAGAACGTCCTGGGCCATTTCATCTTCAGTGACGGTCTGGGCCAATGCGGGCGAGCCCCAGAGCGCGATCGCTCCGGCCGATGCCGCTAGCCAAAGCTTGCGAGTCTTATTCATTACGGCACCACCAATGTATCCCCGCTCTGGATGAACGGAACGTCGTTTTCAGTGAGACGCGAACTGTCGCCCCTCAGCGCGTCGCTGAGGCGAACTTGAATCGTTTGCAGGCCCGCGCCCGACTTGCGATAGAATTTTCACGTTGCTCGTTGAAGCGAATTCCGTCGGTCCGCCAGCGATGCTGATCGCCTCCAGCGCGTTGACGTAACGGCCCGGCGTATAGGTGCCCGGCGATCTGACTTTTCCAACCACCGAGAACTGATACCCTGAGGGGTTCTTAACCGAAACCGTTACCTGCGGAACCACGCCACGATACTGAGGGCGTAGCGCGGCGGAGATGATCCGCTCCAAATCGGACGGAAGCTGGTTAATGGCTACGATCTGGCCGACCAGTGGGAAGGCGAACGTTCCGTCCGGCAGGACGCGGACGGTCCGCTGAAGGCGTTCGTCGCCCCAGACCATCACCTCGATCTCGTCGCCGGCGTTTATGCGATACGCCGGGCCGGCGGTCGACCGTGGCGCTTGCGGCGCCGCTTGGGCCAAAACTGTCTGAGGAAGCACGAACTGCATCAGCAGAACCGTAAAGAATGCAATCAAGGCTTTACGCACCAAGGCTCCTTTCGCCACATCGAGCGCGCACTCGCGGGCCCACGCCGTTCAGCATGCTAGGTTACAAAACGATAACTCGCAGAGTAGTATATACAAATTATGAAAGATCGACGCCCGTTTTTTGCGGCTTGTTGCTTTGCCGCCACGGCGCTGTCCCTAATGTTAACGGGCTGCGATTCCTCGGAATCCCGCGCACGCCAGGCCCTCGCGGACTATCAAGCGGCCTCCGCGTCCGGGGATCTCGGCGCGGCGCGCATCGCCCTTCTGCAACTCGTAGCCGCGGAAGATGACAATTCCAGCAATTGGCAGGAGTTGGGCAAGGTTCAAATCCAGCTGGGCTCCTACAGCGACGCCTATTACGCTTTCACCCGGGCCTACGAGCTGGACAAGAGCAACCCCCAACTCCTGAGCAGCCTGACACAATTGGCGCTTCTTAGCGGCAACATCGACGTCGCCGAGGACCACGCGCAGAAGCTGGAATTGCTCGCTCCCGACCATCCGGCGGTGAAGCTCAGCTACGGCTACGTCGCCTTGCGACGCGGCGACTTCGACCGAGCGGACCAGCAGGTCGATCAGTTGCTCGTCGAGTTTCCTCGGGAACCCAGTGCCAACCTCTTGAAGGCGCGTATCCTTCTTGGGCGGGACAAGAACCAGGAAGCGATCAAGCTGCTCGAAACGCAAACCCAGGGGATGCCGACCGATGTCGGCTCATGGAAGGCGCTGTTGGCCCTGCATGAGCGGTACAGGAACTGGCCCGGTGTCACCCTCGTCGCGACCAAGCTCGCCAGCCTCAACCCGAAAGACACGGAGGTCGCGTTCAAGGCGATTGATGCAGCGTTCCGGGGAAACAATGTCGAGGCAGCCCTGCGAGGTTCCGAGCCGTTCTTGAGACCGGATTCTCCGCCCAGTCATGTCGAATCCGTCCTGACCATCTGGGCCGAGCGGTGGCGGACGCCGCAAGCGTTAGATCGAGTTCGTGAATTGAGCCGTTCGTCCACTCCGCAGCAGTCGCTCGCTTATGCCACGTACTTCAATTCAGTCGGCCAGCCCGATGATGCCGCCGCCTTGCTCGGCGGAGGCGCACCCCGCCTGCCCGTGAGCCAAATGAACCTCAGTTCCAACGCCGTCATTGCCGAATCCCTCGCGCTCAAAGGAGAAGTGTCCCAAGCTAAGACGCTCTTCGACCAGATACTGGCGAAAGAACCAGACCATGTTTACGCCCTCAGGGGCCGCATCAATCTCCAGATAAAGACTGGTGCGGCACGGGGCGCGATAATCGACGCGCAGCGGCTGGTGAGTGTTGTCCCGCGTTCGGCCCGGGATCGTTTGCTGCTCGCGCGCGCTTATTCGGCGGCCGGCGACCAACGGCAGGTGGATAGAACTTTGTGGGACGCCTTTCATGAAATCCCGGCCGACCTCAGGCTTTATGAAGCCTTGCGCGCGCACGTGGAGCGCTCCGGAGGTCCCGAAGCGACCGCTCGCGTCGACGCCGAGTTCCAGCAGCAACAGGACACCGATTTGTCACGAGAGTTCATTTAGTGTCGCCTCCCGATGACGCCCTTCTCGTTCAGCCGAACCATGACCAACGCGGCGATGAGCTCTCCAGTCACTCGGAGAGCGGGCCGGTCCGCTTTACGTCCAATATCGTCGGACCGATCTTCCTGCTGGCCGACCTGCTGTGTCTGCTCGTGAGCGTTCCCGTGGCGCTTACTCGCCTACGATCTGCTCGTCGGCGATAGGGTCATCTATTCGGTCCACATCTTCGCTCTTATCGTTCTGGCCGCGAGCTTCCTGCTCCTTCGGTCATCCAAGCGCGCCTACCGCCGAACTCTCGTCGACCTGACTCACGAAGGCGACGATGCGATGGTCGACGCCGTCATCAGCAGCCTCCTCGCATCGGCGCTGGTTTGGCAATTCGGGATGATCGACAATTACTCCCGCGGCGTCAGCCTGCTCTACCTCGACGTCTTTGCTGGCAAGCCTCGTCGTATCGCGTCCGGTCATTCGCGCCATCCTAAACCGAATGGCTTCGCGGGGCGCGATCGAACAGCGCATCGCCTTCTACGGCGCCGACCCACAGTCGGTGAAGATGATCCGTCGGCTGCTCGAGTCTCTCGACCTCCCGCACCTTCGCTTCATCGGCGTGGCGGACGACCGTCCAAGGGCGGGTGACCTGGATGGCCTGCAAACTCCTCGGCGGATATGAAGAGCTTGCCGACCTCGCACGCAGGGGCGAAGTCGACCAGATCCTCATCAGCGTTCCCAACCTTCCGCCCGACCGGCTTCACGACATCGTTGATGGCCTGAGCGCAGTTTCGGTCGACGTCTCGCTGATTCCTGCGGAGGCGATCGAACTAGCCCCCGACTACAAGGTTCACCTCCTCGGATCGCTTCCCGTCCTGAACCTTTGGCAGCGCCCGTTTAGGGACATCAACCAATTCGTGAAGCGCGGCGAGGACCTGATCCTGGCGTCGGCGGCGCTGGTCTTCTTGTCGCCGATCATGGGCTTGGCGGCCCTCGCCATCCGACTTACCGAGTTCCGGTCCCGTATTGTTCGTCCAACCCCGGATGGGCTTCAACAATGAGGTCATCCACGTCCGCAAGTTCCGAACGATGTTCACGGACAAAGGCGATCTATCGGGCGCGGGAGCGACGACGAAAAACGATCCGCGCGTTACCCCGGTGGGCCGCATCCTGCGCCGTCTGAGCATCGACGAGTTGCCGCAGCTCCTCAACGTCATCAGCGGCGATATGTCAGTGGTAGGTCCGAGGCCGCATCCCCTCCAGATGAAAGTCGGCGACCGTTATTATCAGGAAGCCGTCCGGGGCTATGCAGGCCGCCATCGCGTTCGCCCCGGCCTCACCGGCCTGGCGCAGGTCAAGGGACTTCGTGGCGAGATCCGCACGGTGGAGCGCGCCAAGCGCCGGGTGGAGCTCGACAAGGAATATATCGAACGCTGGTCGCTCTGGCTCGACATCCGCATCCTCTTCGCGACGGTGCGTGCTGTCCTCGTGGATAGCGATGCGTACTAAGCGCGAGCGTTTTCTCGACGTCGACTTCGACGTCATGCCCATCGACGAGCTGCTTGCGAAGGTGGGAAGCGTCGATAAGAATACGCCCCTCCAGTACGTGGTCACGCCGAACGTCGACCATGTCGTGCGCCTTCATAATCGCCAGGACGAATTTCCGTCCCTTCCGGAGATCTATCGCAAGGCCGACCTTTGCGTCTGCGATAGCAAGGTCCTGTCGCGGCTAGCCAAGTGGCGTGGATTGGACTTGCCTGTCACAGTGGGCACCGATCTTGCCGAGCTGGTCTTCGCTCGCCTGGCCCGTGACGGCGACCACATTGTCGTGATCGGCGGCGATGCCCTACTGCTGCGAGAACTCAGGCAGAAATTCCCGCATCTGTCGTTCGCGCAACATCTGCCGCCGATGGGGCTGACCCGCAACGCTGAGGCTCGGCGAGCGGCTGCGGAGTTCATCGTTCGCGAGAGACCGCGCTTTACGTTCATCTGTGTCGGTTCGCCTCAGCAGGAAATGATCGCCGCCGAGGCGGCCGCCATGCCGGGTAGCGGCGGCATGGCCTTTTGCGTTGGCGCCGCCCTGGAGTTCATCACCGACCGTCAGCGGCGCGCTCCCAGGCTCGCGCGGCGGCTGGGGCTGGAATGGGCGCATCGCCTCGTGACAAACCCGCGCCGGCTGTGGCGGCGGTATCTGGTGGAAGGTCCCGCGATCTTCCTCCTCGCCTATCGCTGGCGCAAGAGTGCGGCATGAAGGTCGAGGCCCTGCGGCAGTGGCGCCGCCTGGAGAAGCGACGAAAGCTTGTTTTAGCCGGTTGGTGCGCGGTCTCGATCCTGCTTGCCGCGCATCATTGCCGCCGTGGTCTGGACGCAAGCGACGGCCACACCGTCTAAGGGCTTTCGGAACAGCTCGACCGTCAGCGCGAAGATCGCCCCGAGCATCCGGCTAACTCTGCCACCGCCAGACCTCTACCAGCCGATCACGCCCGAAGAAGCGCTCGAGAAGAACGCGGAGCGTGCCTTCTCCGACCGGCCAGACACGCCAGCCGCCGCATTCAAGCTTCAAGCCGACAAGCCGACAAGCGAGCGAGCGCTCGAGTGTCTGACGCAGGCCGTCTATTACGAAGCTGCGAGCGAGGGATCGGACGGCCAGAGAGCGGTCGCTCAGATCGTCCTGAACAGGATGCGTCACCCCGCCTATCCAGCGTCGGTCTGCGGCGTGGTCTATCAGGGTTCGGAACGGACCACCGGCTGCCAGTTCACCTTCACCTGCGACGGATCGCTCGCCCGAATGCCGGCGCAATCCTTGTGGAAGCAGGCTCGGCGCATCGCCACCGAAGCCCTTGCGGGCAAGGTGTTCGCCCCGGTGGGTCACGCGACCCATTACCATGCCGATTACGTGCTTCCGTATTGGGCGGATTCCCTGGACAAATCGATCCAGGTCGGGCGGCACATCTTCTACCGGCTCAAGAGCGGCCTTGGCGCGAGCGGCACCTTCCGGCAGCGCTACGCGGGCGCGGAACCTATGGCCCCGACGCCGTCTGCGGTCGAAGTATCTCTGACGGCCGTGCAGGAATCCGAGGCGAACCTCCTCATTGGAGGTGAAACAGATTCCCTTCAGGTGTCGGCTGGTGAACTTGTCACGAATAGCCAGCCAGCCCCGAAGCTCGTTGCCGATGCGTCGGCAGGCGGCCTCCTGATCGATGGCGGAACGCCGGTGCAAACCCCTTCGTCACGCAAGAAGCAGGAAGAGGATTGCAGTTCGGCAGACAGCAAGCGCCTGACGCCTCTCGGGGCCAACGATGTCCGGGTGCAGTCAGCCGGTTCAGCCTGCTGATCGCGGTCAGGCGACCTTAGGTAACGCTTCCGGGCGTTCGATCGAACGCCTTCGCCAGGTCACGCTTCCCGTCGACGCGATCGCCCCCGCAATGAGCGGCAGGACCCAGATGACGCGCATTTCGTAGCGCCCCTTCGGCCCCGACAGGGCGCCGCAAATGGCGGCGTTCAGCGCAAGCCCGGCCAGCACGCATAGGCAATAGGCCCGCAGCCGGTCGATCCCTTCGTCCGAGCGGGCGGAAACCAGGAAAATACACAGGGAAAGGATCGAGAGTATCGCCGTCACAACCGAAAGAATCTCTGTCGGGCGCGTCGGCATGACGTTGCGATAAGCGCGCGTCTGGCTTAGCGGCTCGAACAGCTCGGTCGGGACGGTTTCCCGGAACCGCCCGCGATTCTCTCGGCTGTAGTTGAAGCCATTCAGGTCGAATTGCAGGATTTGGCCGACAGTATTCTGAATTGCGCCACCGATCACTTCCGCAGGCTGATCAAAAAGAACGGCCTTCACGAACTTCGATTGCTGAGCTGCTGAGAGGCGCTGCTCGTCCGGTGAAAGGCCCCGGAAGAGCGAGATTCGTTCATCCTTGCTCCACAGCAGGACGTCGCTCTTCGGTTCCGATTGCGCGAGCACCCGGCAATAGATGTAGCGTTCGGTCGAGCAATGCTCTTGGAGGTAGCGGTAGCCCGGCCCGTCGTCGATCAACCGCATGGCGACGAAGGGCGGACGTACGGGCGCGGCGCCGGTCATCGACTTCACGGCCAGCCCGAAGGCCGACTGTCCGACCAGTGCAACCGCAAGACAGGCGAGGAGGCCGCCCAGCTGGTGCCTGCTCACGCCGATCCGCCGCCACCAGGCAAAGCCGATCGACGCGACAGTCAAGCCGCCGACCATCATCAGGTTCACGCTGTGGACGAGCAGGGAATAGGCAAGCACCGCAAGCCAGAATATGCGCTCGGCTCGCGAGAGATTTCGCCAGAGAAAGAGAATATTCGCGGTTGCGAGCAGCGCGAATCCGCCGAAGATGTCCGGCATCAGATAACCCGCAAAGAATGCAACCGGCGTTGCCAAGATCACAAGCAACCCGATCAGAATAAGACTGCTCACCGGCATCCGCGTGCCCGCAGCTCTGGAAATCGCCTGGGCGGTCAGCACGATGCACCCCGCCGCCAGCGCGCTCTGCAGCACGACGATGATCCACAAGCTACCAGCCAGGTGCGAAAGATACAGGACGACGCCGTAGAAGATCGAGCGCCCGCTCAGCGTAACGGGTGTCTCGCCTGCAACCACCGGCTCCTCAGCATTGTCCTGGGGAACTTGCGTAGGGACTGGAGGCGAGCCGGCGTAAACGCGCAGATATTCGTTGGTCCAATCGGTCTTGATGCCGAACACCTTGAAGAAGCCCGAAGCGGCGCCGCGCGCATAGCTTGGCGTGTCGGCCATGAAGAATGGCCCCCCGTTCACGGCGGCAGGCCACAGTGCGGCCAGGGCGATCAGACCCGCCACAAGCGGCAGGAACCAGCGCCGACCTGGCCTGTCAGGGACACTGCTTGAAGCCATTTTCCCCGTCCGCACCGAACCCTCGTTTCAGATCGACGACGGCACAAGCGCCCCGCACCCTGTTCCAAAAGGTAACAATGCCCGCAAACTCCGGCAACGGCCCGCAAATCCTGTTGCTTGGCCTCGTCTCGCGCCGGTACACATTGGGGGCTGCCCCAGCGCGTAACATTGGGCCGCTGGAGGGGGACCGTCCGTGAAACTGATCGTGCAAATCCCGTGCTTCAATGAAGAGGAGACGTTGCCGGAAACGATTCGGGACATCCCACGGCACATCGACGGCATCGATATTATTGAGATCCTGGTCGTCGACGACGGCTCCCGCGACCGCACGTCCGAGGTCGCGCGCGAGCACGGGGTGCACCATGTTGTTCGCAACAAGCAAAACATGGGCCTGGCCCGTTCCTTCCGAGTGGGCCTCGATCGTTGCATCGCGCTCGGTGCCGACATCATCGTCAACACCGACGCAGACAACCAATATTGCGGCGCGGACATCGAGAAACTCGTCAGGCCCATCATCGACGGACAGGTCGATGTCGTCGTCGGCGACCGCCAGACCTCGACCATCGAGCATTTCTCCAAGCGAAAGAAATTGCTTCAGCGCTTCGGCAGCTTTGTCGTCCGATCCTTCTCGGACGTGAACGTGCCGGACGCGGTCAGCGGCTTCCGGGCGATTTCCCGCGATGCCGCCATGCGCCTGAACATCATCTCTCCGTTCAGCTACACGATCGAGATGCTGATCCAGGTCGGCAAGAAGGGCATGGCCTTCACGAGCGTGCCCATCAGGACAAACCCGAAAACCCGCGACTCTCGCCTGTTCAAAAACGTCTTCCAGTTCATCGAGCGGTCCGCGACGACCCTGCTTCGCATGTATTCGATGTATCAGCCGCTGCGCGTCTTCACCGCACTGGGCTTCTTCGTCGCGATAATTGGACTGATCCCGATGGTCCGGTTCCTCTATTTCTACCTCTTCGTAGACGGCACCGGAAAGATTCAGTCGCTCGTCATCGGCTCTGCGTTGCTCACGATCGGGACCCTGACCTTTTTCCTCGGCCTCCTGGCCGACCTCCTCAACCACAATCGCGCGCTGATCGAGATGGTGCTTGAGAAGACTCGCCGCCTCGAAGCCGCCTATCTAAACGACAGGCTCAGTGCGGCCGTGGAACAGGAAGCGGTACCAGCCGAACTTCACGACAGTGGACGCCCCGAGAGTTCAGCAGAAGAGCCAGAAAATAGTGAAGGCTCGCAAGCTCGAACAGGGCCAGGAAAAGCAGATACTCTAGCCCGCGGAACGCAACGGCGCTGCCGACATAGTAGGCCAGGTCGCGCCTTGCCGTGCTCTTGCTGCGGAACACGAACAGCCGGATCATTAGAAAATTGAGCAGCAGGATAGACGCCTGACTAATCGCAACCGCGAGTTTCTGCTCCACCCCAAACGCCTCGTGGAGGAGTACCGGCAAGCCGAGGCTTACGGCCGCGCTAGCGCCCGAAGAGACGCCGTAGCGGATCAGCTGTCCGACAGTATCGCGACCGATGGCGAGCATCGGATTCTCGGCTACTTCTTCTCGAAGATCAGGATGTTGCCGAGAGCCGGACCGGGCGAGCCATGCCGGAAATATGCCCGGTTGAAAGCGTAAACCATTCGCTTCAGCGCCGCGCCCGGCAGGCGCGTGTAGATCTGCGTGAACTCACCGGCGATGCGTTCCTTCAGCTGCAAACCGATGGTCCGGCAATAGGCTTCGAGCGCGCTCATGTCGGTCTTGCGGACAAGCAGGCCGCCCTGCTCCGCCCCCTGCCACTCCTCGATGCCGAGATCGGTACGGCGCCGTCGGCGAGCGTCGCGGGCCAGCAGTCGTCGCAAAAATTCGATGGTCGGCTCTACGAACATGACCTCAAGAGAACGGGCATTCGTTTCAGATAATACGAGCTTCCCGCCCGGCTTCAGCACCCGGCCAAGCTCCGAAAGCGCCTTCTCCGCCTGGGGCACATGCATCAGTACGCCCCACATCAGCACATGGTCGAAGGAGGCGTCCTCGAACGGCAGGTTTGTCGCGTCTGCCTGCTGCAAGGTGACCCGGTCTGCGATGCCTGCCTTTGCGAGGTTTTCTTTCGCGTGACCGAGGGCGACCTCCGAGAAATCGACCGCGGTGATCGTCAGCCCGCGCTCGGCCAGCCGTGTCGTGTGGTAGCAATAGCCGCAGCCGACATCGAGGATCTGCTTGCCCTTGGAATCACCTAGCGCCTCAACGATCCGGTCGAACGCCAGCGCGTAGAAGCGATCCATCTCAGGATTGAGATAGTCGTTTTCCCACTGCTCATGGATGTCGGCCTGCTTCAGTCGAACGCGGCTTTCTGCGGTCTGATCCATGCACCTCACTCTGCCAAATAAGCGCGAGGCATAGAGCGCGACTTTCAGGGATGCCAGCTATGCCGCCCCATTGTATCGTTTCGATGCAGGACCGGTCCGACGCCGGTGGCGGAAGGGGCACAGGCTGCTAGGGTCGGCGCGTGATGAACTTCCTGCCGGTCATGTCGCGCGTGAAGGCGAAATTGCGGCCGCCGCTGCCGCTACTCGACCTTGCTGTCGAGGTGCGGGAATTGGAGCCCGCGAGCTCCGTACCCTGCAAACTTCCTGTGTCTCTGCCTGGAGAACTCGAGCGGGTGCGGGATTTTCTCGGTGGCCGGGAGGAGCAGGTGCCCCGCTTATTCGCTACAACACGCGATGAAGGGCCCACGCTTTCGTACCGGTTACCGGATGCCCTTCTAGCAGACTTCACGGTCTACAGCGGCGGGCGCTATGACGTTTACGCCGGCGGCACCAAAAGGCCGGTACTTACAGGTTCGCCAGACGAGTTCGACGAGGCGCAGCTTTGTACGACGAGCTGCGCGCAAACCTATTTCGGACACTTCCTGCGTGAGTCTCTACCGCTAGAGGTGCTTGCCGACCACCGCTCGATGACAGCGCTCACATTTCGGCGAGATCCGTGGCTGCACGAGCCGGGCTATAGGGCGCTCGTTGGCATGAATCCATTCGAGACCAGCTTCGCCAAAGTCCGCAACCTCTGGATAACCGACGAGCGAATGCTCAATCGGGGCTGGCGATCGCGATTCCAGAAAGTGAGGGACGCCGTTCGCAGCAAGGTAACGCCAACCGGCGACAAGGCCGTTTACCTGCGTCGGGGGACGATGGGCACGGCAAGGAATTGCTGAACGAGGACGCGATCTGCGACCGGCTGGAGTCGGCAGGATTCAGGATCATAGCGCCCGAGACAATGGCGGCCGCGGACATCGCCGCCGTTCTCGCTGGCGCCACGCTCGTCGCGTGCGTCGAGGGCTCCGTCCAGCAACACGCCTTCGTCGGAATGCCGGCGGGGGCCGCAATGGTGTCGATCCAGCCGCCCTACCGATTCAACTCCATCGCGAAGCTGTTGACCGATGCTATCGACGCCACATTCGCTTTCACCGCGGCCGAACCCGCAGAGAGCGGGTTCAGTCTCGATCCCGATCGCCTAATGCGAACGCTGGAGCTTGTTCAGCCCTGAGTTCCTGAAAGACGGTCGAGCATGTGCGACTGAATCCAGTCGGTATCAGGTCCTTCGGTCACCCACTCGACTATCAGCCTTCTCCAATCGGCGGGTCCGCGCAGACTTTCCCAGGTTTGATCGGCAGCCCGCGACAGGCGAAGATACTGATCCGGATCGGAGGCTATTCGATCGATTGCGCGTGCAAGATCCCTCGAATCGCCCGCACGGAACAAGGCCGCATTCGCACCATCGGCCATGGATCGCTTGAAGATCGGGTGATCACTGCAGACGATAGGCGTGTGCGAAGCGACGGCCTCGAACATGGTCAGCGGAAAGCCTTCCTGGAACTGGGAACGACTTGGTATGATCAGCAGGTCGGCGTCCTGGAAACGCTTGAATACCTGCGGGTTGGGAATGCCCCCGATGAAATCGGCCTTGGCCTCCACGCCCAAGGATTGGGCCAAGCGCCGCATTCTGTCGATTTCCCCATAACCCGCGAACGTGTAACCGAGCGTCAGTGGCAAGGTGCGGAATGGCTCTGACGACGTCCCCGACACCTTTTTCCTCGGAGATCGAGCCTGCGTAGAAGACCCCCAGTGGCGGCGCGGGCGGCGTGGACTTCGGCGCGGACGCTTCGGGCGTGAAGGGATGGGGCACGTCCCAGGGAATCAGTCTGGAGCGCTGGATGCCCAAGTCTGCCAGATGTTCGGTAGCCGGAAGACAATGGTTCGAGATGAGTTCGAAACGGCCGCGATTAAGCGCCGCTATCGTCCGCCGTCGGCGCAGCCATGAGCGCGGACCCCGCCTATAGAAGCTGGTCGCCATCAATGCAGCCGCGGTCTTGCCCGTTGATGAGACGGCGTTGAGCAGCCGAATGTTTGGGAAGTGCGGGATAATCGCCTCGGAACCGTCCTCTGCAATCGCCTCGGCAAGGACCTGATCGTCGTCGTAACTCTTCGCCCCCAGCGACTTAACCGTTAGACCTTTGAACGGCCTCTCGATCAACTGCGATGGCGTGCAGAAGCTGTAAACCGTCACCTCGACAGGACCGGGCGACCAAATCCCCGACGAGTTTGGCGACCTCGTCATGGGTGCCGTAGACCTGCGATCGACCCTCGGCGTGCCTGTTCACAACGTCGGCGAAGTCGCCGGCGAAAAAGTAAATGGATACGCTTCGAATGGGATCTCGCCGGTTCATCAACGCCCTTGCGTACTATGAACTCGGGGCCGCGCAAGCCGTCTGCCTTCGTGAGGCACCGAACGGTGGCGAAATGGCGGGACTGCAAACCGAGTATGGTTTATTCTGATTTAACTTTGAGGATACGCGATCTAACGACTCTACGCCGATTTTGCCCTCGATTTTGTCTGGGGAGGCAAGACGGTGAATGATGGTTTTTCGGCCTTCAAGGCCATGGGTTTTGGTGTTGCGATCATATTCGCTGGCATGACGGTCGCGCCAAGCGTGGCCGATGGCCAGTTCGACTTGCTCAAGATCAGCAAAGGCAAGGGAAAGGGCAGGAGTACCTTGCCCCCGAACCAGAACCTGCGCCGGTAGAGCCGAGCACGGGTGGCGATACGACCACTACGCCGAATCGACAACGACCACGACCAACGGATTCTATTCCGAAGAGACGATTGTCCCCAGCAACTTCGATATCGCTTCGGAGCTGATCAACGTGCCGTTGCCGAAAGTCGGCAGCTCCCGACGTAGTCGGTGCGTTCCGCTTCGTCTGCACGGCGGGCCAGGTCCTGAAGGACGATCCGATCGTCTATCCGGGACAGCCCGGCAAGTCGCACGTGCACCAATTCTACGGCAATACGTCGGCGAACGCGAACTCGACCTTTCAGTCGCTTCGGACGACTGGTCAGAGCACCTGCATGTCGCCCCTCAATCGATCGGCCTACTGGATGCCGGCAATGATGGATGGCAAGGGCAATGTCGTTCGACCTGACCACGTGACAATTTACTACAAGCGTCGTCCTATCAGCGATCCGAAATGCTCGTTGACCAGCGGCGATCCAAAAGCCGAAGGCAATTGCGTGCCGCTCCCGAACGGCCTTCGCTTCGTCTTCGGCTACGACATGGTGACCGGCAACAGGCCCGACGGGGCGATGTACTTCAACTGCGCCGGCCCGACCGCGATCCGCCGGCCATTATCCCGACCTGACGACCGCACTTGCCAATTGTCCCGCTGGGCAGGGCAATCGGGTCGGGGCAGTCATCAAGGCTCCGGCTTGCTGGGACGGCAAGAACCTCGACAGCGCCAATCATCGCGACCACGTCGCTTATTCGGGCTACGGAACGTGGGGCTATCGCAAGTGCCCATCGACGCACAGTTACGTGATTCCAGGTTTCACGCTTCAAGCCTGGTGGGGCGTGGGCGAGGGCGATGACGTTCGACTTGGTCCTTGTCCTCCGACGAAATGCGCCCGGACCTGCGAAGGGCTCGACCTTCCACGCCGACTGGTTCGGTGCCTGGGACAATACGATCATGGGCATGTGGATGGATAATTGCATCAACAAGCTATTGAACTGCTCTGCCGGCGACCTCGGAAACGGCAAAATGATGAAGCAGTTCGCCGGTTTCAGCTGGACTGCGAATCGCAAGACTGGTACCCATCGCGGAATGAGCCGGGCTCTCATTGCAATCACTTCGATACTTATCGCGTCGCTCTCCGGGTGCAGTTCGACTGCCCCGGTGGGCGACGAGATCGCGCGAGAGAGCGCGGAGACGAACGCCGTCATCGAGGCTGCGAAAAATCATCCTGCACTGAAGGAAAATTCGACCGAGGCATCGGGTAAGCCATTGCCTCCTCTGCCCGGCGTGAACGTCGCGGCGCCGGCTTCCAAGGAGGAAGCCGAGCACCACCACCCGGAATAGCCGACCTAGCTACACTCCGAACGGCTCGCCTAGCGCGGATTGTTCGCGAGCGGTCGAGCCGAACAGCATTCCGTAAAGCTTCCTGACGGCTACGAACGCTCCTCCGAGGAACAGCGCCACAGGCACGCCCAGGGCGACCAGATAAGGAACCGCAAGCTCCTCCAGCACATGGACGAGCGGGATGACGATCCCGTGCCCGACAAAGGCTGGGAAAGCCAAGAGACCGATCACGGCGAGCAGCCGCACCGGAACCAGTAACAGGCGGCGTTCAACCAGCGCCGTCATGCCCGCAAGAATCAGGGCGACGGCGCCTGCATAGGCCGGGAAAGCTGCAGTGGTTTGTGCCATCGACCACCAGCCCGGAGTTACAATCGCTACCCCGGCGATCCCCGCAACGAGTAGGACGAGCCCCAGCTTCGCTGCCATAGCCGCGAACCTCTTCTCTTCGAAATGCGCGACGGCCCAGACACCGATGGAGGCCCCGACGCAGACGGCGGAAAGTAGCAGCGGGTAGGAATAAGGGGCGACTAGCATGTGCTGGAGCAAGCGAACCCAGCCGGGACCCTCGTCGAGGGGCCAGACCGCATTGAAGAAAATCCAGACGAGAGAGGCCCCGGCAGCGACGATCAGCGCATTGATCGCCGGAATCCGACTGCTGTAAATAATTCGCAGCAACAGCCCGACGGTCGGGATCATCAACAGATAGAAGAGCAGCACGCTGTAGAGCATCTGCTCGGGATAGATCGGGCCGAGGCGCCCATCGCGGACGAGCAGTTCGAGCATCAAGACCGTGCCCTGAAGGACCACGCCGGCCGCGAGTAGCTTGGTGTTCGACGCCAGCTTCTTGCGGAAGCTGGCGGGTGAACGCTCCATCAGCGGCCGGTAGAAAAAGGCCAGGCCGAGCCCGAAGATGATCGCGAAGCCTGGCGTGCCGATATGGAAGACGGGCGCCAGCCAGTGCCGAATTACCGCACCCGCCTCGCCCATCCGGTCGTAAAGGAAGGGCAGCCAATGGGCCCCGATGACCATCAGGACGAGGATACCGCGGGTCGCGTTGATCGAATTGCTGACCTGCGCCCGTCGCGTCGGGGGGATTGCCCCGCCTTCGGAGATCCCGGCAGCAATCTCGCGAAGGCTGTGACCCTCGAACATGCGATGCAGGATGTCGGCGGGCAGTCCGGCTTGCTCGGCCCGGAGTGCAACCGTCACCGCCGAAAGCGAATCGCCGCCAACGTCGAAGAAGCTGTCGTCGGGCCCGATGTCCGAAACACCGAGAATCTCGCGCCAGATGGCGGCGAGCTCCGTTTCGGTGTCGCCGGAATTGCCAGTCGTTGGCTCGGAGATGACCATCGGCTCGTCGACCAGTTTTGCGAGCTGGCTGCGCTGGATCTTCCCCGTTTCGGTGCGAGGGATGGCCGGAACCTCAGCGAAGCCTATGTCGGCCGCGCCCAAACCTAGCTCCGCTCCGATTCCCCGAGCGTGCGCTTCCACGCGCTTCCGATCGACTCCCTGAGTCGTCGCAACACAAAGGCGCTGGCCGCGCAAGGCGTCCGCCTGAATGGCGACCGCGATGTTGCCTCCGGCATCGCCCAGCCTCTCCAGCAAAGTCTGTTCGAAATGATCGGCCGGGACCTTGATGCCGGCGATGTTCGCAACGTCGTCGGCGCGACCGAGATAGGACAGAAGCCCGGCTTCAAGCCGCCCCAAATCCGCCGTTGGGAGCCAGCCGTCTCCGTCTACCAGCGGTTGGAGATGCCCATCGACGATCTGGCCGCTCGCCGTATGGTCGCCGCGGATCCAGATGAGGCCGTTGTCCGCCACACGCGTTTCGACGCTCCCCGTGGCCGCGCCAACCGATTCCAGGGCGTCGTCGGATGCTTCCGACACGACCAGGAAGGTGGACCGCGACGCTTCGGTCAGCCCGTAATGCTGTACGATGCGAGCGTTGGGAAAGAGCTCGCGCAGCGCCTTCTTCTCGGCGGCGGCCATGTACTGGCTGCCGATCTCGATCCATCGCAAATGCGGTCCGGACTCGCGAAAGAGGTTCGGTTGCGCAAGGATGAGGCGCAGCATGCTTGGCACTGCCGAAAGGGCGTTGATCTCGCCCGCCGAGAGCATTTGGGCGATCTGGTCTGGCCGGAAGCCCCCTTCGGGAACATAGGCCTCGCCGCCGACAGCGGCGACGGCCCGAATGCGGCCCGCGCCGAACGAGAAGGTCACCGGAATGCCCACATATTCGCGGATCGATCCGTCCATTTGCATCACGTCGATCAAGCGCTTCGTAACATCGTCGAGTGCGCGGTGACTGAGCAGGATGGCCTTGGGTTTGCCGGTCGTCCCCGACGTGAAGGCGATCAACGCAGGCTCTTGGGGATCGCGATTGGGCATGCTCGGCCGAATCCAGCCGCCGCCCGGCGAAACGTGCACCCGTTCGGCAATCGGCAGGCCTATGTCGGGATCGGGCGCGTTCGGATCGACCGGCATTGCGACTGCACCGGTTCGCCAGACGTCGGCAAGCGCCTCGATGAAGCCAATGCCGTTGACTTTGTCGATGCGAACGACGCGAGCGCCGCCGATGAATGACTGCCCTTCACTCAAGTCCAGATTTTCCCGTCACCACACCTGCGACCAAGCTTACCAACTTGCCATTGCAGCGCCAGCGCGAACCCCGGCCTGCACCATGGTGCGACAGGTCCCGCGACTGGCAGAGATAAAGGTCCCTTAACCCTGTCGAGCTAACCCTTGCGAATGATGGCGCGACGGCTAGCTGCAATCTTCCGCTCCTTGGTCACCGACGAGCGCGGCAACGTGCTCGCCATGACTGCCGTGGGCATTCCGCTGCTGCTGGGATGCGCCGGGATGGCGGTCGACACGATTCAGTGGGTTTCGGCGAAGCGCGAGCTCCAATCAGCGGCCGACGCTGCGGCGATCGCGGGGGTCTATGGCCTCATCCAGACGGGCGACATGGAAGTGGCTGTGGATCGGAGCATTGCCTCGAACCGCGCTCTCGATCCGCACCGCGCCGTTCTTGCCGAACGATCGCCAACGCCGCGCCAGGAAGACCCATTCGCCGTCCGGGTCAGCATTTCCAGTCCTACGAAGATGTTCTTCACGTCCATGTTCCTGGAGCGGCCCCCGACCATCACCGTCGAGTCGACCGCGTCGATCGTGGAAAGCGGCGAATTCTGCGCCTTCGCTATCGGGTCCGACGAGAAGTCCGGCCTGCGCATCGAAGGAAGTGCAACCGTAGATATGGATTGCGGGATCGCGGCGAACGCGCCTTCAGCCAAATCCATCCTTGCCGACGCATCGGCGACCATCGACGCGGAAAGCATCGTTGCATTCGGGGGTATCGAAGCGGAGGGGATCAAGTCCTCGCGAGTGCGCAACTACGCCGTGAAGCAAAAGGACCCGCTCGAGAACCGGGACCCTCCGCTCATTCCAAACTCGGGCTGCCCAAACGTCACGGTGAATTCCGACGCGGCACAGACGAACAGCGGCCGCGTTGTGCTGGAGCCGGGTTGCTACGGCAACTTGCTGATTGACGGGCCAGTCTTTCTGAATGCCGGCGAATATATCCTCAATCGCGGCAATCTCGTCGTTGGCGGGAGCGCCGAGCTGACGTGCACGTCCTGCACGATATTCCTCACCAGCGAGCAAGCCGGGACCGACCCCTGGTCGATCGGCAAAGTCCAGATCGATCCGAAGGCCAAGGTCAAGATGGCCGCGCCCACCCAGGGGCCCAATGCGGGCCTTCTTATCTTCCAGGATCGCCGGGCCGCCGGCACGCGCGACGAACTCGAGAACATCATCGGTGGAAACAGTTTTTCAGAGCTGCAGGGGCTGATCTACTTCCCGGGACAGATCTTACGGGTCGATGCGGACAGTTCGCCGAACATCCAGTGCGCCCGCTTCATCGGGAAACGCCTCATTTTCCAGGGCCGCGTGCTAATCTCGAAGGGCTGCTCGAGCTCGACGGTGATGAATTTCAGAGGAACATCGGTTCGCCTGATCGGCTGATCTGGCCCGGAACCGAAGACACAAAAAAGACTGCCGGCCCGAAGGCCGGCAGTCCGTGCTCTTACCTTGTCGTCGCTTAGGCGAGCTGAGCGATTGTCGCATTCCGGCGACGGCTGCGGCGCATTGCCGTACCCGCTGCACCGAAACCGAGCAGCATCATGGCCCACGTCGCCGGCTCCGGAACCGGAGGCGTGCCGCCGGTCGTGTAAAGCACTGCGTTCGAGAAACCCTGCACGTTGTCCAGGGTCACGAAGTCCGCACCCTCGGTGCCGAAATCGAAGAGCCAGAAAACGGACACGTTGCCAGCTGGGCCAGCGACGTTACCGAAGTGAGCGCCAATGATCGTCAGACCGAACAAAGTCTCGCCGAAGCTCAGTTGATTGCTGCCGGCACCGCCGAGCGTAAGCTGCTTCGTGGCTTCAACCGAAGCCCAATCGCCGTCCCAAACGAAGTCGCCGTCGAGCGTTGCGATGGCATCCTTCTGATTTTGGATGTCGGCTGGACTGCCGTTGACCAGGTTACCCGGATAATAGCCCGCGCAATCGATGGCATCCGGAGTGGTCAGGCCGAGATCGCACGGATGCTCGACTGGCTGGTAGCGTTTGGATATTCGACTTCCCGGCAACTGCCGGGCTCGACATGGCGACGGCAGAAGCCGCAGCCAGAAAGGTTAGAACTGAGCGACGCATAAGATCACCTCGTAGTGAGCGACGACCCACCCCCTGTTGAGAATGAGCACCGCGGACCGAACTAAACGAAGAATTAATGATTCTCAACATGATGTTAACGGATGTGTGTTTCATAATGGGATTGGCGCGGGCTGTTGCCGCGTTGCCACCTGTCGGCTCCTTGCCCCGCGTGGTCCTACCCCGCTACGAAGCAGTCCGATCAGACCGAGGGGTGTAGATGGCTCGCAGCTATAATATGCGCAAACGCGTGATGGTGACCGGCGGGGCAGGCTTTCTCGGATCCCATCTTGCCGATCGACTGATCGAAGCGGGTCATGAAGTGCTCTGCGTGGACAATCTTTTCACCGGCACGAAGGACAATATCGCCCACCTGCATGGGAACCCGAGCTTCGAGTTCATGCGCCATGACGTGACCTTCCCGCTCTTCGTAGAGGTCGACGAGATCTACAACCTCGCCTGCCCAGCCTCGCCGATTCACTACCAGCACGACCCGGTCCAGACGACCAAGACGTCCGTGCACGGTGCGATCAACATGCTGGGGCTCGCCAAGCGCCTCGGCTGCAAGATCCTCCAGGCGTCGACCAGCGAGGTCTACGGCGATCCCGCGGTCCATCCGCAAAGCGAGGATTATTGGGGCCACGTGAACCCCATCGGTCCCCGCTCTTGTTACGACGAGGGCAAGCGTTGCGCCGAGACTCTGTTCTTCGACTACCACCGGCAGAACGGCCTGCCGATCAAGGTCGCGCGGATCTTCAACACCTACGGTCCGCGCATGCACCCGGCCGATGGCCGCGTGGTGTCGAACTTCATCATGCAGGCGCTGAAGGGCGAGCCGATCACCATTTACGGCGACGGCAGCCAGACACGTTCCTTCTGCTACGTCGACGATCTAATCCGCGGGCTGATGAGCCTGATGGATACGGGTCCGGACGTGACGGGCCCGATCAACATCGGCAATCCCGAACGAGTTCACCGTCCGCGAGCTGGCGGAAAAGGTCATCGAGCTGACCGGTTCAGGCTCCAAGATCGTCGAGGAGCCGCTACCGCAGGACGATCCTCGGCAGCGGCAGCCCGACATTTCGAAGGCGAAGCGCGATTTGGGATGGGAGCCGACGGTCCAGCTGGAGCAGGGACTGACGCAGACGATCGACTATTTCCGAAAGTTCATCTGAGCGCCCGCGGCGTCAGTGATGCTGGCCCGCGATCCAATGCTCGATGCGCGTCCGGAGTGACGGGCGCGAGGGGATGAAGCCCTGTTCCACCGCGTCAGCCGTGGTGGGCGTCTCGTAAATGTGCAGGTTCTGCGGAATGCGGGGCCGAACCGTCTCGCGGCCGCGAAGCTTGTCCTCGGCCATGTTGAGCGCGCGGTGCACCTCTTCGGCGGTGAACGGCTTGGTCAGGCAGCCAAGCGCGAGGTCAGGCATCGGAAAGCTCGGCGCCTTCCCGCTCACGAAGAGGCAGGGAATGTCAAAGTCGCTCAGGCGAACTGCCGCGGAAAATCCGGTGCTTCCACGGGCGAGGTGAAGGTCGACCAGCGCAAGGTCCGGATCATAATGCTCGGCGGCCGCGACTGCATTGTCGGCATCGTCCGCGATCGCGACGACCCGGTATCGAGGATTGTCCTCGACCAGATACTTCAGCGTGGTCGCAAGCTGCGAATCATCCTCGACAATCAAGATCTTAAGCACCGAGTTCCTCCCCATCCCCTGGAGAAATCACCGGTTTTGATGCTCTGCCGAAAAGAGGCGTTTGCGAATCCCTTGTGAAACGAGTTTACGACGAAGTGACTCGCGCACCGGCTCAGACGAACAAAGGGGCCGGATCGCCTGCGCAACCCGGCCCCAAACATTGAAAATGCGTAGGATCAGGCGCGGTAGAAAATGTGCGCGCCGATCTGGCTGACCCGCGTCAGACGCCGTCCCCACGACGGGGCGACATAGTTCGCGTGGTACCAGAGAGTGTCTGTCGGGACGCTCTGCACGGCGTTGTTGATCGCTAGTCGAGTCACTCCGAGCGCATTCCGCCAGGCCGTCGAACCCTCGTCGACCGACGGCATGCGGCCGTTGCGGACGAACGAAAATTGCCAAGGCTGCTTCACGACGCCGCACCAGCTTGCCGGATAGCGTCCGGATACCGCGCGGTTCATGATCACCCGTGCAACTGCGAGTTGCCCTTCCAGCGTCTCGCCGCGTGCCTCGTGATAGACCGCGACCGCGATGCAATTGGCCTGCTCGTCGAGCGGCGCCCCGGCGCTGTAACGATCGACGAGCGCATAGAGCGGCCAGCCGTTGCGCTGCAGCCATGCGGCTTCCGTAGCGATCGTCGGCACCAATGTCATGGAGACCGACGCCGCGGGCCGCGCCTGCAGGACGCTGCCCGAAGCCGTGGCGACGGCCACCGTCGCACCGAACGGCTTGGCGGCCGCATCGATCGTGCCTGCGGACACTGCCGCAGTCGGCAACGGGGCAGCCGTCGCCGGATTTGCTGCTGCAATGAGGAAAAGCCCCGCAACCGCGGACATGCCGCGGCCCATCAGATACTTCTTCAATCTTCACTCTTATCGCTGGCGGCCGACCTGTTGGCGCTTCAAGCGCTCATGTCCCAATGGGAAGGTCTTCCGTCTTGCCCCGGAGCCGCGCGAAATGCGCTGGCTCACCCGCTCAAATTGTTGAAAACCAGATAGGTCAGGCGTCGCGATAACAGAACCCTAATGACGGCGAGTCGAGCCGACGATGAGTTAACCTGCGGAACTTTCTAGAAAATTCTCGTTTCGCCTTCGAATCCACTCGACTCGTCGGCGGCAATTCCAGCCCTTTCGCAGAAGGCCAGCCCGGGTTAGGCGGAGCGCATGGCGTACTGGCTTATGAAATCCGAGCCTTCCAGCTACAGCTGGGATGATCTCGTCCGCGACGGCGGGACCGAATGGGATGGCGTGCGCAACAACGCCGCCCGCCTCCATCTCAAGGCGATGAAGAAGGGCGACGAGGCCTTCTTCTATGCAAGCATGACCGACAAGGCCGTCGTTGGAATCATGCGGGTCACGCGCGAGGCTCAGCCGGACCCAAAAGACGCCGACTGGGTCTCGGTCCGCGTCGAGCCAGTCAGGCCGCTGAACCCCGTCACGCTGGCGCACATCAAGGGCCAACCCGGAGCTCGCCAAAATGGAATTGATCCGGCAGTCGCGCCTGTCCGTCGCCCCCGTCCGTCAAGACGAGTGGGAGATTGTCCTGAAGATGGCTGGATCTAAGGCGTAGGATCGGGCGCGGTGAAGGGCGAGCAGCACGGCTTCTTGACCGCGCTATATTCCATCAACTCAACCCGCGTCCCATCCGGGTCGTAGAGGTTCGCCTGCCACTTGCCGTCCAGGCCCATGCTCGGTCCGTCATAACGCTCCGACAGCCGTTCTTCCGCATGGAGACGAGTCATCGCCGCCTGCATGTTCGGCACTGCCAGAGAGACGTGGTTCAGGATGCCCAACTGCCGCGCGTCCACCCGCTCAACCGGAGTCGTCGAACCCGGACCGACCAGCATGTATTCGAGCCAATCGCGTCCGTCCGGGACCTGCTGAGACACCCAGTCGACGGCTTCCGCTTTCATGGCTCCGAACCAATAGGGGCGGAAGCCCAGTTCCTTCTTGTAGAAGGCGTCCTCGGCAGTTCGGCTCTTCACCAGATAGCCAACGTGGATGATCCGCCCGCTGATCGCCTTGCCCGATGACCTCGTCCCCTCGGGGCCGTTCTGGACGAACCGAACCTCATTGCCTTCCGGATCTCGGGCAGAGAACCAGCGGCTCCCGTCCTTGCCTTCGCTGAGGTCGCTCGGGTTCCGGCCGATCAGATGCTTGCGAAGGGCGTCCGCATCTGCCGTGATATAGGCCACGTGCGACAGCATCGATGGTCCTTGCGTCGCCGGCGCGGGCAGGACTTCGACAAATTGGTGCGTGCCGAAATAATAGCGAACGCCGGCGGGGTCTTCCGGATTGGGGGCTTTCTGACCGCCAAGGATGTGCCCGTAAAAGCGATCGGACGCAGCCATGTCGCGCGCGTAAACCGCAATGTGCGAGATGCCGGTGATCGCCGGACGCTTCTGCTCCGCCTCAGCCGCCAGAGCGCTCATGCTCGTCAGAGCAAAAGCAAGACCCAGTCCGTATCGAAACATCCCCGCCCCCGCCGAAGTGACGGCAAGCAGTAGCCCATCTCGCACTGAGCAGGTCAACACCCGCCCGAAGAAAAGGTCTTAGGCGGCTTCCATCTTCCGCGAGTTGCGCTTGCGCTCATGCGGGTCGAGGAAGCGCTTGCGGATGCGCACGACCTTCGGCGTGACTTCCACCAGCTCGTCGTCCTGGATGTAGGCGATCGCCTGCTCCAGCGTCATCCGGCGCGGCGGGGTCAGGCGGATGCCTTCGTCCTTCGGGCCCGAGGCGCGGAAGTTGGTCAGCTGCTTGGACTTCAGCGGATTGACTTCGAGGTCGTGGATCTTGGCGTTCTCGCCGATGACCATGCCTTCGTAGAGGTCATCGCCCGGCGAAATGAACAGGACGCCGCGATCTTCCAAAGCATTAAGCGCATAAGCGACGGCCTTGCCCTGCTCCATCGAGATCAGGACGCCGTTCTGGCGTCCGCTGATCGGACCCTTGTGAGGGCCATATCTCTCGAACAAGCGGTTCATGATGCCCGTGCCGCGTGTGTCGGACAGGAATTCGCCATGATAGCCGATCAGGCCGCGCGACGGCGCACTGAAGGTCAGGCGGGTCTTGCCGCCTCCCGACGGGCGCATGTCGGTCATCTCCGCCTTGCGGATCGCCATCTTGTCGATGACCGTGCCGCTGAATTCATCGTCGACGTCGATGACGACCGTTTCGTACGGCTCCTCACGGCCGTTCGGGCCGTCGCGGAACAGCACGCGCGGGCGGCTGATCGACAGTTCGAAGCCTTCCCGGCGTAGCGTTTCGATAACGACGCCAAGCTGCAGCTCGCCGCGGCCGGCGACCTCGAAGCTATCGTTGTCCGATGCGGCCGTTACACGGATAGCGACATTGCCTTCCGCTTCGCGCTCCAGGCGGTCGCGGATGACGCGGCTCTGGACCTTGTCGCCGTCGCGGCCCGCATAGGGGCTGTCGTTAACCGAGAAGCTCATGGCCAGCGTCGGCGGGTCGATCGGGCGCGCCTTCAATGGCGCACTTACGGACGGATCGGCGAAGGTATTGGAAACGGTCGCCTTGATGAGTCCGGCGATTGCGACAATCTCGCCCGCTTCGGCGCTCTCGACCGGCACGCGCTCGAGGCCGCGGAACGCGAACACCTTGGTCGCGCGGCCTTCCTCGACGATCTTGCCGTCCACGTCGATCGCCTTGATCGGCATGTTGGTCGTCAATTTGCCGCTCTCGATCCGCCCGGTGAGAATGCGGCCGAGGAAGGGATCGCGGTCGAGCAAAGTGGCGAGCATGCGGAACGGGCCTGCGTCGACCCGTGGCGGCGGGACATGGCTGACAATGGTGTCGAACAACGGCGTCAGGTCGCCCGAGCGGACGTCATCCGTCATGCCGGCATAGCCGGCACGGCCGCTGGCATACAGCGTCGGGAAATCAAGCTGCTCGTCGTTCGCCTCGAGATTCAGGAAAAGCTCGAACACCTCGTCCAGCACTTCCGCGGGACGGGCGTCCGGGCGGTCGATCTTGTTGACCACAACGATCGGTCTCAGACCAAGCGCAAGCGCCTTGCCGGTGACGAACTTCGTCTGTGGCATCGGTCCTTCCGCAGCGTCGACCAGCAGGATCACTCCGTCGACCATCGACAGGATTCGCTCGACCTCGGCGCCGAAGTCGGCGTGGCCCGGCGTATCGACAATGTTGATGTGCGTGCCCTGCCAGTCGACCGAGGTGCACTTGGCGAGAATTGTGATCCCACGCTCTTTCTCGAGATCGTTCGAATCCATCGCCCGCTCCTCGACGCGCTGGTTGTCGCGGAAGGTTCCGGACTGGCGGAAGAGTTGGTCGACAAGCGTTGTCTTGCCGTGATCGACGTGGGCGATGATCGCCACGTTACGCAGGTTCATGATTTTTCCTGGAAAATGTGAGCCGCGCACATAGTGAATTCATCGTCATGTTGCAACGCAGCATGGCAACGCCTTTCAGTCTGAAACGTTTGGCATCAACAAACCCCAAGCGAAGGAGTTCAGTGATGCCTCGCGGAGCGTATACGGCCAAGCAGGACCGGAAGGCCGAACATATTGAGGAAGGCTACGAAAAGCGCGGCGTTTCGAAGAAGGAGGCGGAGCGCCGGGCCTGGGCCACGGTCAACAAGCAAGACAAGGGCGGCAACAACGACGGTTCCGGCCGAAGCAAGAGTCGCAGCGAGGCCGCCAAGAAGGGCTGGGAAACGCGCCGACGCCGCGGCAAGGGCTGATTATTTTGCGCGCTCGAGGATTTCGATCGCGCGCTCGACGGCCCGCAATTCGCTAGGCGCCATTTTCTCGAGGATCCGGACGAGTCCGCTGCGCGTGGCGCAAGGTCGGTTGAGCGATTCGCGTCCCTCGTCGGTCAAGCGCATGGCCAGCCGTCGCCGGTTGTCGGGATCGGCAGCTCGCTCGATCAGGCCGGCACGCACCAACGTGTCGATTGATCGGCTGACGGCAGGCGCTCCCCGGCCCGTCGCTTCCGCGACCTGGTTAAGCGTCGCAGGTTCGTAATGCGCCACGGCCTGAAGCAGAGTCCGCTTGGTGCGCTCTACCCGCTCGGCCGGCCCATCGGCGACAAAGTTCTGTGCAACGTCGGTAAAACGCGTTGCGACGGCAGCTGGCGACGATCCCCACAACATGATTGCAGACTAGCAAAGGTTTGCCGCTTGGCAAGATTGTAGCTAGCAACGTCACGTGCGGCCCGTCTCGAAGCTCCCACGGAACGTCTGGATTTTGGGCTTCGTCAGCCTGCTGATGGACCTCAGCTCCGAGATCTACCACGCGCTTCTGCCGGCCTTCATCACGGTCACATTGGCTCTCCCGGTTTTGGCGCTTGGCGCCATTGACGGCATTGCTGAAGCGACGGCCAGCTTCGCCAAGCTCGCCTCCGGGCGGCTGTCCGACCGAAGCGGACGGCGAAAGCCATGGGTGCTTTTCGGCTACGGCCTCGCTGCACTTTCCAAGCCCCTATTCCCCATCGCCCAAGGTGCGCTGGAGTTGATGGGCGCTCGCTTCGCCGACCGCATCGGAAAGGGAATCCGAGGAGCGCCGCGGGACGCCATCATCGCCGACGAGACCCCCGCCGACATGCGAGGCCGGGCCTTCGGCTTGCGGCATGCCCTCGACACGATCGGAGCACTGATCGCACCGATAGCCGCAGTCGGCCTGATGATTCTGTTCATGAACGACATCCGGACGGTCTTCTGGATCGCCGCGATTCCGGCGGCTCTCTCCTTCTTCCTTGCCCTTGTGGCGGTAAAGGAGCCGGTGACACGCTGGACGGCAACCAAGGTCCAGCCGTTCTTCCGCGGATTCCGTGACCTCGACAAGCCGACGCGGCGACTGCTCGCGGTGGCGTTTCTCTTTGCGCTTGCCCGGTTCTCAGAAGGCTTCCTGATTCTGCGCGCCATCGACCTCGGGGTATCGCCGGCGCTCTCGCCGCTGGCTCTCGTCGTCTTCAACGTCGGTTTCCTCGCGCTGGCCTATCCCGCCGGATCGCTCAGCGATCGCATGAGCCCGCGCACGATCCTGATGGCCGGCATGGGCGTACTCATCGCTGCGAACCTGCTTCTTGCGCAGGATTTCGGCATTGCCGGCCTCGGTGTGGGCATCCTTCTGTGGGGTGCGCACATGGCCCTAACGCAGGGAATCTTCGCGCGTATGATCGCCGACGTCGCCCCCGAGCATCTGCGCGCGACGAGCTTTGGCGCCTTTCACTTCGTCAGCGGCATCGGCACTCTGCTCGCGAGCGTCGCCGCGGGCTTCATTTGGGACCGAGACGGCGCGGCGATGACGTTCCTTGCCGGCGCCGGTGCGGCGGGTGTCGCGCTAGCGATGCTCAGTCTGCTCGCAGAGACACGTCCCGGCCCTGCCCGATAACCACGGGCTCACCGTGGGATTTGAAGGGCGGCATTCGTGCCGACCCGCGCCACCGATCCAAGAACTGATGCTTCAGCGCAGCGCCAACGTGCACCAGTATCAGCGCCACCAGCAGGAACGCGGAGATCTCGTGCACCTCGCCGGCCAAGTCGCCAGTCTCGCGGGTCACCCCTGGGATGACCGGCACTTCAATGCCGCCCAGCAAAGGCGTGGTCGGCCCATTTGCATAGCCAGAGACGGCGATAAAGCCGACAATCGGCATTGCGATCAGCAGTGTATAGAACAGCCGGTGATTCCAGACCGCCAGGATGCGCTCCCATGCCGGCAATTCCGGCGGGAACGGCGGCGGTGGATTCTTCAGTCGATAGGCCAGCCGGGCGAGGGTCAGCAGCAGGATCACAACCCCGACGGTCTTGTGCCACAGGAACACGTAGTCCCGGTCGGGGCCGGGCTCAGACCAGCCGAAGCGAAAGCCGAGATAAGCCTGGAGCAGCACCAGCGTTACGGTGATCCAGTGAAAGGCCACCGTCGCATTCGAGTAGCGCAAAACGGCATTTTGCGGAGCCGTTTCGGGGACACTCGTCATCGCCTTCTCCCTGCCGTTGCCGGGGAAACGCGATGACTGCCGAAGAGGTTGCTACGGCCGTTCTTGATCGCGCCCCTAGCGGGTGAACTTCTCTCCGGCAGCCGCCTTGTCGAGCAGCAGCTTCGAGAAGCTGAAGTCGTCGCCCATGCGCTCTTCCTGCCGCTTCAGGCCCTCGACGATCTTGCCGAGACCGACCGTGTCCGCCCAAGCCATTGGTCCGCCGCGATAGACCGGCCAGCCGTAGCCGTAGACCCAAACCACATCGATGTCGGAGGCCCGCTGCGCCATGCCTTCCTCGAGGATCTTCGCGCCCTCGTTGACCATTGTGTAGAGCGTGCGCTCGATGATCTCCTCGTCGCTGATCTCCCGCTTCTCGACGCCTTCCTTGGCCCGGAATTCGTCGATGATCTCCTGGACACGCGCGGAGGGCGATGGACGACGCTTTTCGTCGTAATCGTAGAAACCGGCCTGCTTCTTCTGACCCCAACGCCCTTCGGCGGCGAGTGCGTCGCGGATGTTCTCGATCCGGTTCGGGTCGCGGTGCCAACCGATGTCGACCCCGGCGAGGTCCGCCATCTGGAACGGCCCCATCGGCATGCCAAACTCGACATGGACGCGGTCGATCTGCTCCGGGGTCGCCCCTTCGAGCAAGAGCTTGGTGGCCTCGACCTGCCGCGGCATCAGCATGCGGTTGCCGATGAAGCCGTGGCAAACGCCCGCGACGACAGCGACCTTCCGGATCTTCTTGGACAGGCCCATGACCGTCATCAGCACGTCCGGCGCAGTCTTCGCGCCGCGCACGACCTCAAGCAGCTTCATCACATTGGCCGGCGAGAAGAAGTGCATGCCCACGACATCCTGCGGCCGCGATATGCTCGCCGCGATCTCGTCGATGTTGAGGTAGGACGTGTTGGACGCGAGGATCGCTCCCGGCTTGGCGATTGTGTCGAGCCGGCCAAACACTTCCTTCTTCACATCCATATTTTCATAAACGGCCTCAATGATGAGGTCGCAGTCGGCGAGCGCGCTGAAGTCGAGCGTCGGGTTCAGCAGCCCCATCGCTTTCTCGACCTGCTCGCCGGTGAAGCGGCCCTTCGCGGCGCTCGCTTCGTAATTCTTGCGCATCAGGCCCGCGCCGCGGTCGAGCGCTTCCTGGCCCATCTCGACGATCGTCACCGGAATGCCGGCGGACAGGAAGTTCATCGAAATGCCGCCACCCATCGTGCCGGCGCCGATGACGCCGACGCGCTGGATCGGGCGCGGCTTGGTGTCTTCGGGAAGGCCGTCGATCTTCGCGGCCTTGCGCTCGGCGAAGAAGAAATATTGCTGCGCCTTGGCTTGCGTGCCGCTCATCAGCTCCATGAACAGTTTGCGCTCTTCGATGACGCCTTCGGAGTAGGGCAACTTGCAGGCGAACTCGACCGCACGGACATTCGCTTCGGGCGCGTCGAAGCCACGGAACTTGCGGACATTTTCCTTGCGGAATTCCTCGAAGACGGTCGGGTCGCACTCGTTGATCTTGTACTGCCGCTCGCTGCTCTTTGGCAGAGGTCGGACGTCGCGCACCTCCTCGGCATAGCCGACGGCGTGCGGGATGAGATCGTCCTCGATCAAGCGGTCGATCAGTCCGCAGTCGAAGCCCTCCTTGGCGCCGATCGGGTTGCCCGTCGCGCACATCTCTAGCGCCTTGCGGACGCCGGCAACGCGAGGCAGCCGCTGCGTGCCGCCGGCGCCGGGCAGGAGGCCCAGTTTCACTTCCGGCGTTCCAAGCTTCGCCGAGGGAAGCGCCACGCGGTAATGGCAACCCAGAGCGACTTCGAGACCGCCGCCGAGCGCCGTTCCGTGGATCGCCGCGACGACCGGCTTGGTGCACGCTTCAATGCGGTCGACCACCTCCGGCAGCCACGGCATGACCGGCGGCTTGCCGAATTCGGTGATGTCGGCCCCGGCGAAGAAGGTCTGCCCCTCGCAGGCGATGACCACCGCCTTTACGCCATCGTCGGCCTCAGCCTCGTCGATGGCTGCGACAAGCCCTTGCCGGACCGCTGCACCCAGCGCGTTTACCGGCGGGTTATTGGACAGAACGATCAGCACATCGCCGTGGCGGCGCGTGGAAATCGGACCGGTGCTGGTGGGGTTGTCCTCGGTGACCGTAGCCATGATGCTCTCCAATGAATCTAAAACGTGCAGCCGTAGGCTTGCCGCACGAAGGGGTGGCTGATCGACAGCCCGCCGTCGGCGACCAGTGCATGGCCGTTGACGTAGCTGGACTCGTCGGATGCCAGGAACAAGGCGACCTGCGCGATCTCGCTCGGCTCGCCACCGCGCCGAAGCGGATTGAGCTGACCGATCATCTCCTGCTTTCCTGCCGCGCGCGCCATGTCGTAGATGCCCCGCGTCATGCCGGTCTCGATCAGGCCGGGGCAGATGGCATTGACGCGAATGTTGCTGTCGCAAAGCTGGGCGGCGGCGGTCTTCACCAGGTTGATGACCCCTGCCTTCGACGCCGAGTAGGCGACACCGCCCGCTCCTGACCGGATGCCTGCCACCGACGCCGTACAGACGATCGATCCGCCGCCGCGAGCCTTCATGTGCGGAGCGGCATATTTGATCGCCAAAAACGGACCGATCAAATTGACCCTCAGGATTTCTTCCCAGTCTGCCGAGCTCTGCTCGAACAGACCCGCCATGCCCCCGGAAATTCCGGCATTGGCGAAGAAGACATCAACGCCGCCGTGATCGGCGACCGTCTGCTCGACCAGCCGCTCGACGTCCGCCTCGGATCCCGCGTCTACGGAGACGACGTCCACGCCCTCCGTTCGATCGGCAGCAACCACCGTCGCGCCTTCGGAGCGAAACAAGTCAGCCGTCGCCTGGCCGATGCCCGACGCGGCGCCGGTGATGATGGCGACCTTGCCTTCAAGCCGGCGCATGTTTGGCAAACTCCAGCTTGGCGATGGCACGGTTGTGGACCTCGTCGGGGCCATCAGCGAGGCGGAGTGTGCGGATGCCTGCCCAACTCGCGGCCAGCGGCGTGTCCTGGCTGACCCCGGCCGCGCCGAACGCCTGCACCGCATCGTCGATGATCTTCAGCGCCATGTTCGGTGCCTTCACCTTGATCATCGCAATCTCGGCCCTGGCGGCCTTGTTGCCGGCCTTGTCCATCAGATCGGCAGCCTTGAGACACAGCAGTCGCGTGCAGTCGATCTCGATCCGCGCCTCGGCGACGCGCTGTTCCCAGATGCTGTGCTCGGAGATCTTCTTCCCGAACGCGACGCGGCTTTGCAGCCGCTCGCACATCAGCCCGAGCGCTTCCTCGGCCGCGCCGATGGTGCGCATGCAATGGTGGATACGCCCCGGCCCGAGCCGCCCCTGCGCGATCTCGAAACCCCTGCCTTCGCCCAACAGCAGGTTCGACGGCGCGACGCGGACATTGTCGAGCTTGATCTCCATGTGCCCGTGCGGCGCATCGTCATAGCCGTAGACCGTGAGGTGCCGTTCGATGGTCACGCCCTCGGCGTCCAACGGCATCAGGATCATCGACTGCTGCTGGTGCGTCTTGGCCGAAGGATCGGTCTTGCCCATCAGGATCGCGACCTTGCACCGCGGATCGCCTGCACCCGACGACCACCATTTCTTGCCGTTGACGACATATTCGTTGCCGTCGCGCCGGATTTCGCACTGAATGTTCGTCGCGTCGGATGAGGCGACGCCCGGTTCGGTCATCAGGAAGGCCGAGCGGATTTCACCTCGCATCAAAGGATTGAGCCACTCGTCCTTCTGCTCGCGCGTGCCGTAGCGGTGGAGCACCTCCATGTTACCGGTGTCCGGCGCCGAGCAATTGAACACCTCGCTCGACCAATGAATCCGGCCCATCTCCTCGGCGCAAAGGGCATATTCGAGGTTGGTGAGTTGCTCACCTTCGAAAGGGAAGCTGTCATCAACATGCTGGAGCGCGCCGCCCGGCGGCATGAACAGGTTCCACAGGCCCGCTTCGCGAGCCTTCGGCTTCAGCTCTTCGATGACCTCGATTGACTTCCATCGGCCGCCTTCAGCCTGCTGCCGGTGATAGTCCTCGACTCGCGGACGCACTTCCGAATCCATGAAATCGCGGACGCGATTGCGGAAAGAAGCCTGTCGTTCCGTAAGGTCAAAGTCCAAAGCGCCGCTGCTCCCCTTGCCGCATGCCGATTTTTGCGGCTGATTTCCGCTAAGCTTCGGCTGCGACGGCTGCAAGAGAAGAGGCATGGCGGGAAGCGACGAGAGCATCGAACACGTCGACGTGCTGATCGTCGGCGCCGGTATGTCCGGGGTCGATGCCGCCTATCGCATACAGACGATGTGTCCGGACAAAAATTACGTGATCCTCGAGATGCGCGACCGCATCGGCGGCACGTGGGACCTGTTCCGCTATCCCGGCGTGCGGTCGGACTCGGACATGTACACCCTGGGGTTCCCGTTCCGGCCCTGGTCGAGCGAGGTGTCGATCGCGAAGGGCGAAGCGATCCGCGACTATGTCGAGGACACTGCGCGGGAGTTCGGCATCGATAAGCGCATCCGTTTCGGTCATCGCGTGGTCGGCGCAAGCTGGTCGTCGGCGGACGAGCGCTGGACCGTCGAGACGGATCACGGAGGTTTCACCTGCTCCTTCATCTTCGCCTGCTCCGGATACTACGACTATTCGGACGGGCTATCGTCCAGAGTGGGAAGGCGAAGCCGACTTCCTCGGTGAGATCGTTCACCCGCAATTCTGGCCCGAAGGCCTCGACGTCAGCGGCAAAAGGGTCGCGGTGATCGGTAGCGGTGCGACGGCGGTAACTTTGGTGCCCTCGCTCGCCGAGCAGGCCGCACATGTGACGATGGTCCAACGCTCGCCGAGTTACATCGTGGCTCGCCCCGCGCGGGACCGCATCGCTGGCCTCCTTCAGCGGGTCCTGCCGCACCGAGCCGCTGGCTCGGCAATTCGCTGGAAGAACGTGCTGCTGACGATTTTCATGTATTCGCGAACACGCGCGCAACCCGAGAAGGCCGCAAACTGGATCAAGGGCATGGCGCGCAAGCAGCTCCCAGCCAATTTTCCGGTCGAGCAGCATTTCTCGCCCAGCTACAAGGTCTGGGACCAGCGCCTCTGCCTCGTGCCAGACGGCGACCTGTTCGCCTCGATCCGCTCGGGCAGGACGTCGGTCGCCACTGGCGCCATCGAACGGTTTACGCCGGGCGGGCTAAAGCTCGTCACCGGCGAGGAAGTCGAAGCCGACGTGATCGTCACCGCCACCGGCCTCGTCGTGAAGCTGTTCGGCGGCGTCGAACTCACCGTTGACGGCGAGAAGATTACGGCGTCCGACCGCACGCTCTACAAGGGCATGATGCTGAGCGGCGTCCCGAACTATTTCCTGTCGTTCGGCTACACCAACGCATCCTGGACGCTGCGTAGCGATGTCACCGCAAAGTCCGTCTGCCGCCTTCTCAACCATATGAAGGCGGGCGGCTACACAGTCTGCACGCCGCGCCTTCCGGGCGAGATGGAGAAGCGTCCGGTCATCACCTTCACTTCGGGCTATGTGCAGCGCGCTTTGCCCTTCCTGCCGAAGCAAGGGTCACGGCAACCCTGGATCGTCCCGCAGAATTACGTGAAGGACCGCCTCGCCATGCGCTTCGGGCAAATCGACGAAGACCTCGAGTTGCGCCGCGACGCCACCGCTCGCGCGCAAATACATTGATGACAATTGGACCGGAGCCAAAATGAAGAAGACAATCGCGATCGCTCTGCTTCTCGCAGCCGCCTGTTCAAAGCAGTCGCCGCCACCTGCCAATGATGCCGAGCCGACTGCAAACGAGACCACGACGGTCGAGAACGAAGCTCCATTAAGTCCGCCCGCGCCGGGCGAACCGGGCGGCCTTCCCGACGATCGCACCCCGATCTCCGAGGGCGCCATCGACCCGAAGAGCGGCCAGGGGGCGGGACAGGTCCTGCAGTCGTACTTCGCCCTAAGCGAATCCGGCAGGTTCGCGGAGGCGAACAAATTGTGGTCCGTCGGGGTCGAGCGGCTTGACCTGACCGGCTATCGCGAGGTCCACGCGAACATCGGCACGCCCGGAAAAGTCGAGGGCGGGGCGGGCTCGCTCTACGTCGAAATTCCGGTCCAGCTCTACGGCCGCCTGAAGGACGGCAAGGAGTTCAGCAGCCTTGGAACGATGACCCTGCGCCGGGTAAATGACGTGCCGGGCTCCACCGAGGAGCAGCGCCGCTGGCACATCATGAACGCGGAGTTCGTGAACGCGAACTAGTCAGTTCGAGCCGACCGCCAGCGAGCGGCTCGCTCGACTTCCGTCGAACGATCGCGTCCGCACCTCCACGCTGCCCTGAACGGCAACCGGCGCCGAGTAGCGGGTCCACCCGCCGTCGTCGATGCGATACTCGATCGTCTGTCCGGGAAATTCGCTGTTCGCTTCCAGCTTGCCTGCAACGATGCGAGCACCGGGTGGCGACAGTCGGTATGCCACGCCCGCGCGTTCCAGTTGGCTGAGATGCGCGGGCATCTTCGCCGCGAACTCGCTCCAGTCCGCGCGAAGCTTGGCCACGTCGACCGCATTGTCCCCATAGGAATAGCTTGCGCCTGCGCGGTAGGCCGGCTCCCACGTCGGCCGGTGCCAGGCACGTTCGGCAAAGGCCAGCAGGCGTGGGAAGAGCATGTAGTCGACTTGCGCGTCGCTGCGCACCGTCTCGCTCCAGATCTGCGCCTGCATTCCAGCGATGAAGCGCCCGGCCTGAAGCGGCTCATTGTCCACGGCGGTCGTGCCCTTGGCCTTGATGTCGCGCATCACCGAAGCGTTCGCGGGCAGGTTTTCGGGGATGAAGCTGAAGACCTTGAACGCCTCGGTCTGACGCGATGGCCAGTCGTAGCCGCGCTCCATCGGGTGCGGGACGTAGGGGATGTCGAAGTAGAGGACGTTGGGAACGGAGAGGATCGTCTTCCAGCCCAGGTTGGCGTGGCGGTGGGCTTCGGCCGGCGCGCTGGTGAACAGATCGCTCCAGATGTTCGACTGAACCGCCTTCGGCATTTTCGCCGGGTCGGTGTGGCCCATGCCGTCGCTCCAGCCCGCGACTTCGATGCCCTTGCCAGCCAAGGACGCCGAGACCCTTTCGATGAACATCGGGCCAAGCTGCGCAGGAGTGCGCCCGGTCTTGGCCATCAGCGCCTTGCAGGCCGGCGATTCCGACCATGCCCCCGCCGTCTCGTCAGCGCCGATGTGGTACGTCTTGAGCGGAGTGCCTGCCGCTTTGTGAAGCGCCGCGAGCTCGTCGATGACGACGTCGAGAAACTTGTACGTGCTGTCGAGGCAGACGTTCAGCGTATTGTCGTCATAGTGCTGGATGCTGCGATACTTGGTCGTGTCGCCCGGCTCGGCGAGACGGAACTCCTCGGCCTCGGCACGCCGCCCGAGATCCATATACTTGCGGTAGCGTGCCTCCATCGACTTGATCGCCGCGCGGGAATGGCCGGGCATGTCGAACGACGGAATGACCTCGATCCCGCGCGCCTTCGACGCGTCGAGGATTTCGCGATAATCGGCCTGGGACAGGTAGCCGTTGACCGGCGTGTCCCGGTCCGGTCCCGCTCCGAGCTGCGGGAGCAGGCACCGCGTTTCGCTCGGATCGTGGCAGCGGTAGGCGCCGACCTCGGTAAGCTCGGGCAGCTTCGTGCTCTGAAGCCGCCAGCCTTCGTCGTCGCCCAGGTGCAGGTGCAGCTTGTTGAGCTTGTACCGGCCCATCTGCTCGACGAGCTTCAGGATTTCCTGTTTGCTGTGGAAATTGCGGGCAAGGTCGACGTGCAGCCCGCGAAAACCGAAGCGCGGCGCGTCTTCGATGACGATCGGCCGCAGCTTGCCGCCTTCGTGGGCTGCCTGCTGGGCGAGTGAGTAAAGAGCGTTCGAGGCACCAGCCGCGTCTGCTGCGTCGATGTTGATCGTGTTGCCGTTCGCGACAAGCCGATAGCCTTCTGGCTTGATCGCGCTACCCGATCCGACGCGGACGGTCAGCTGCGGTCCACTGCTGCCCCCGGTCCGGACTCCTGCCCGCGCCAACTCAGCGCGGGCGATTGCGATTTCTCCTGGCTCCACCCCCGATGTCGACAGCCGAACGCCTTGGGAAAGGTCGATCGGACTGCCCGCTGGCCTCTGCACCAATGTTGGCGTGGGCACGATGATCACGTCCGCAGCGGCGCCCGGAGCCGCCCGTTCAGCGTTGGCAGCGAAGGTCCGCTCCGCGGTCATCCAGCGCGTCTGGTCGTCCGCGCTCGCGGTTGCCAATTTCGCCTCGTCGAGCATCGGCGCAACGAACGGCAGGCTTTCGAGACCTGTTTCGGGATCGATCTGCGGTTTCGTCGATCCGATCACGCGCGGCTGCAGCTTGCCCGAGGTGAGATACATGTTCGGCATGGGATAAAAAGCCGAGAAGAAGTGGCCCTGCGTCCAGACCTTCAGAACGTAGGTCTTGCCGGGTTCGAGGCGGGCGCCTTTGCGCGATTCCAGGACGTGAAGATCGCCGTTGATCAGGCGCACAGTGAAGACGTCGCTGTCGACCTCGATGACCGGCGCGACGGAACTGAAGTAGATCTGGAAGTCGCCGCTAGCGAGATCACTTCCCAGTTCCGGCGGCATTCTCAGCGACAATTCGGAGAGGAAGCAGCCCTCGCGCTGCTGGGGGCAGGCCGCCGGCTTGTTGTCGAGGATCGCGAGACGCGCGACCATCGATTTCGCCAGCGAATCCAGTTCAGCCTGAGTGGCTGCGGCAGCAGGCGCTGCCAAAGCCAATGCGGACACCATGACGGCTGACCGGAACGCCATTACCACCCTCCCCGTGTTTACCGAGGGCCTTGGTGTCATCCGGGCCGGACAGCGTCAATTGCACTGCCTTGTTGCGGCCCCGTATTCATCGGCTAGGCTGCGACAATGCGTTGCGTTTTCACACTCCTGATCGCCGCCTTTGTCGCGAACCCGGTGCTTGCTGCCGAAAGACCTGTGGCCATCGGCTATGTGCCCGCTTTCAAAGGTCTGGACGCCATCGTCGAACGTGGCGGCTTCGAGCATTACAGCCACCTCGTCCTTGCGTTCGTGAACGTCGGACCGTCCGGCGAGGTCATGGGCAGTGGGGCGCTTGCCTGCGCTCCGAACGGCGACGGGACGATGATTTCCGAGACGTCGCTACGCCGGTTCGTCGCAGCGGCGCGCAAGACCGGCGCGAAGACGATCGCGTCGCTCGGCGGCGGCACCATTCCGCCATGCTCGGGCGATTGGGCGATTCTTCTCCGCCCCGAGACGCGGGCAAAGGTGGTCACCGGCCTGATGGAGCTGGTCGATCGCTACGAACTCGACGGCATCGATGTCGATCTCGAAGGCGAGATCATGACCCGCATCGATCGAGAGGGAAATTATACGCCCTTCATCCAGGAATTGAGCGCGGCGCTGCGGTCCCGGTCCAAGCTCCTGACGTCCGCCACCGGATCTTACGAGGGCGGAATGATTCCGGATGCCTCGCTCCCCTACTTCGATCTGATCGGCATCATGTCCTACGATGCGATCGGTCCCACCTGGGGCACGCCCGGCGACGAGCATGCCAGCTTCGAACAGGCCGAGAAGGATCTGCGGCTGTGGCTCGGCAAGGGCGTTCCCGCGCATAGGCTCGCGCTCGGCCTGCCCTTCTACGGCCGTGGCTTCGGTCGGTACCGCCAAAGCTGGTCCATCGCCGAGATCGCCCAAGAGAAGGGCCATAAGGCGCTGGAGACGGACATCCTGGGGCAGCGCTGTGCCGGCTGCGACTACGTCACCTTCAACGGCCTTCCGACGCTCGAGCGCAAGGCCACGCTCGCCGGTGCATGGGGCGCCGGCGTGATGGTTTGGGAAATCGACGAAGACCTGCCGGACGACCGCGCGATCCGCCGCGTGCTCGACGGCCATGCGAAGGGGCGCGCACATGCCGGACGCTGATACTGCCCCGGTGAAGCCGTTCACCTCCGACCGTCTCGTGTCGCTCGACCTGCTGCGCGGCCTGACGGTGATGGGCATGATCCTGGTGAACTCGATGGCGGGCATGGCCGGCGAAGGAGCGGTCTACCCGACACTGCTTCACGCGCAGTGGGACGGCCTGACCCTGGCCGATCTGGTCTTTCCCGCCTTCCTGTTCATGGTCGGCGTCTCGATTCCCCTATCCCTCCGCGAAAAGCCCGGAGCGCCGATTTCTCCAGGCGAGCAGCACAGCCGGATCATCTGGCGAAGCATCCGGCTCGTCCTGCTCGGCTTCATCCTTTCCAACCTGTGGTGGTTCTCGGATTTCGAAGCGACGACGTGGCGAGGGTTCGGCGTGCTGCAGCGCATCGGCCTGGCCTACTGCGCATGCGCCTTGCTGTTCCTCTGGTGCTCGTCGAGGACCCGGATGATCATCGCCGGCGCGATCCTCATCCTCTACTGGCCGATCAACCTGATCCCTGCGCTCGACGGCCTGCCCAACGACCTCTGGCAACGCGGGCACAACTTCGTCGCCTCCGTCGATCGCGTGCTTCTAGGCGATCACAACTACGTCAAAGGCGCCGCAGGCTATGATCCGGAAGGCCTGCTCGGCACCTTGCCCGCGATCGCGCAGGGCCTGATCGGCGTCGCCATCGGTGAGTACATGCTTCGCGCAGGTGGCAAAGGCGTGACCGGACGCTTGATCCTGGCGGGTGTCGCCATGCTGGTTGCCGGGTATCTCTGGGGCTTCGCATTTCCCATCGTGAAGGACATCTGGTCGAGCAGCTTCGTGCTCGTCACGTCCGGGATCACTGTCCTGTCGCTGGCCGCTTTCCATTGGCTCTTCGACGGCCAACTGATGACCGGCGTCCGCGGGCTATTGGGACTCCTTATCCTGCCCTTCGGCGTCAACGCGATCGCAGCCTACGTGCTGCACATGGTCACCGGTTCGATGCTCGGCTGGGACCTGCTGCTTGCGCCGTATCGATCGCTCAGCCCATCGATTGGACCGGAGCTGGCGGCGTTCGTCCCGGTCGGCATTTACATGCTCTTCATCTGGCTGGCGGTTTATTATCTCTGGCGCCGCAAATGGGTCGTCCGAATCTAGCGAAGGTCGCGCACGCACCCCTGGAAATGGAGCGTCCCTCCGGACACTTCAACGCGATCGCAGAGCAGTTTCACTCGCTCGCCCGCTTGCCGCCTTTCGAGGGGAACCGGCCCCTTGAGGTAGGCAGGAGCGGTTCCCGCGGGCACCTTCAGCCAAAGGGTCGGCATCTCGCTCCCCGCCGCCGAATAGCTGTCCGCCGTCCCTTCGATCAGCAGCGGGCGGTTTCCGAATCGCTCGCGAGCCCGGTCTCCATCCTCGTAAAACTTCTGCCACAAGTCTTCGGCCGATATGTGGGCGATGTCGTCGGACCCGGCCGAGCAGGCGGCCAATAGCAATGCGATGACCGGGACCAGTTGGAGGCTTTCCCGGATGGACCGCACCGCGACCGCCCCTATTTCTTCGGAGCAAGCTGCTGCGTGACGCCCTGGATCATCTTGATCCCGCTTTCCATCTGCCTCGCGCAGCCGTTCATGATCGCCCCGGCATTTTTCGGACTGATGCCCTTCTGCTGGGCCAACAGTTCGGCCTTGAGTTGCGTGGCATTCAGGCGACCGTGGATTCGTCCAAGGTAATAGAGCTTGCTCGCGTCCGCTGCGGTGCGTGCCTTCGGATCCTTCGCTGCCTTCGAGAAGAGGTTGCTGGCGAGCAGACACTTAACGTCGTTCACGGCCTGCGCGCTCGCGGGCGTTGGAATGATCGAAGCGCCGAGAATGATGATCGCTAGCCTGATCGTGAACTTCACTGCCCGTCTCCTAATGTCGTCGGCATGCTAGTGCCAAAATGACACATATACGCAAGTCTCGAACAACTGTTGGAACCACATGGTTAACGCAGGGTTATCCGTGCGCTCGCCGTCTGATCGACGAGCAAAAAAATTGGGGGTCGCATCCCATGACATCCGCGGTGACGCCCGTTCTGGCCTTTGGCCTGATTGAGCATCATCGCGTTCGCCACGGCCTGCGGAAGTAACCCCGTCGCGCGTCAAGGAGGCAGGTATGAAATTTTCGGTTATTTCGACAATTGCGGCAAGCGCCGCCCTAGCAGCGGCGTCACCGGCATTTGCCAAGTCGAACGTCCAGACTTTAACGGCCGTGGACGATTGCTCGATGATATGTGACGGTCCCACGACCGTAGGCTCGGAAACGACCATCGGTTTCACTGAGGCGGGTCTTGCCAATCCGACGTTCACCGAATGGCTGACGTTCACCAACGACATGGCGGGCGTTTACGCTCTGACGCTCGACACCAGCTCGACCGGCATCGACTTCACCAGTGCGATCCTGACGGGTCCGGGCGGTCCGTATGAGATGATCGAAGAGTTCGACAATGGCATTTCCGAGTTCTGGAACCTGTCGAGCCTCTTCCTCGAAGCCGGCACATACACGCTGACCATCAACGGCAATAACAATTCGACCGGTTCGCTGGGCGGTACCGTGACGATCAACGCCGTCCCCGAGCCGGGCACCTGGGCAATGATGCTCCTGGGCTTTGGCGCCGCCGGTTACGCAATGCGTCGCCGCCGCGTTCCAGTCCTCGCGCAGATGGCCTGAACTCGCGCCTTCAGGAGGCGAGTATGAAGTACGCTTTGGTAGCATCGTTTGTGGCCGGCATCGCGCTGGCCACGGCTTCCCCGGCCGTTGCGGCCAAGCGGAACATCCAGACTTTGGATGCTCCGGTGGCTCCGTGCGATCTGGGGCTGACTACGCCTGACGCAAGCGATTGCGCGGGCTACTACTCAGGCAACCTGATCAACGGAAGCCCGACCGATCTTCAGAACCAGGCAGATGCAATTGCAATGCTGGACGGTGACTTCGAGTTCGACACAAGTACGTGGACGGACGTCGAAGCCACGAAGGTTCTGACACTTACCGGTACGGACGGGAACCAGATCGATTTCGGAACGACATTGTTCGGCGAAACCATCATCGGTGCGCATTTCGGCAATGTCTCCGGAGACGCCGGAAACGTGTCGGTGTTCTGGCTGTTCGATTTCGGAACCGAGGGCGCGAGCTTCATCACACTCGATGATGTTGAGGGCTTCTCGAATGCCGTCCTGTACACCACCGGCACTCCGGCCGTTCCGGAACCGGGAACCTGGGCGATGATGCTGCTGGGCTTCGGCGCAGCGGGCTACGCGATGCGTCGCAATCGTCGTCAGTGGATCCGGCAAACGGCATAAGCTTGCGATTGTCGATGGAGATGGCGGTCCGGAAACGGGCCGCCATTTTCATGTTTGGCCCGGGGGTGTTGAATCCCCTTCCCTAATGCCGCTCGTCATGCTTGGCTGCCGCCATGACCGACATCGAGAGCTTCCGCACCGAAACCCGCGATTGGCTGGAGGCGAATTGCCCGCCGGAAATGCGCGAACCGATGCGATCGGAAGCAGACGCCTGCTGGGGCGGGCGCAATGCCAGCTTCCAGAGCGACGCGCAGCGCCAGTGGATGGAGCGCATGGCGGAGCGCGGCTGGACCGTCCCGCACTGGCCGAAGGACTATGGCGGAGGCGGGCTTTCGACGGCGGAGGCCAAGGTCCTGAAGGAAGAGATGGCGCGGATCGGCGCGCGCTCTCCGCTGACCAGCTTCGGCATCTCGATGCTCGGCCCGGCGCTGCTCAAGTTCGGGACCGAGGAGCAGAAGAAGCACTATCTGCCGCAGATCGCGCGCGGCGAAATCCGCTGGTGCCAGGGCTATTCCGAGCCGGGCGCGGGATCGGACCTCGCCGGCCTGGCGACCAAGGCCGAGGACAAGGGCGACCATTGGCTGATCAACGGCCAGAAGGTCTGGACCAGCTACGCCGACAAGGCCGACTGGATCTTCTGCCTCGTCCGCACCTCGACCGAGTCGAAGCACCAGGGCATCAGCTTCGTCCTGTTCGACATGATGACGCCGGGCGTGTCGACCAAGCCGATCAAGCTGATCAGCGGTAGTTCGCCCTTCTGCGAGACCTTCTTCGACGACGTGAAGGTGCCGAAGGACCAGGTCGTCGGCGAAGTGAACCGCGGCTGGGACGTCGCCAAATATCTGCTGGGTCACGAGCGCGAGATGATCGCGGGTATGGGCCTTGGCGGGATGGGCGGCCTTGGGGCCGGCTCGCTGGGCTCGGCGCTGAAGCCCGACAATCCGCTGCTTCGCGCCGACATTGCAGCGTTCGATGTCGACGCTTTGGCCTTCGCGGCGATGAGCGAGCGCTTCTTCGAAATGTTCAAGGCCGGCGAGGCGCATCCGGCCAGCCCGTCGATGATGAAATATGCCGGGACCGAGCTCAACAAGCGCCGCCACGAGCTGGTGATGGCGGCCGGCGGGTCGGACGCACTCGAATGGGACAGCGAGCGGTCGAAGAACGGCAAGAGCGCCCGCGACTGGCTGCGCACCAAGGGCAATTCGATCGAGGGCGGCACGAGCGAGATCCAGCTCAACATCGTCGCCAAGCACATCCTCGGCCTTCCGGGAGCCTGACGCATGCCGCTCCTGACCGACGACCAGAAGATGCTGCAGGAAACGGCGTCGAGCTTCCTCGCCGAGGAAGGATCGATCGCGAAGCAGCTCCGGCAGTGGCGCGATACCGGCTGCACCGACGGATACGGCACGGACCTGTGGAAGCAGTTCGCCGAGCTCGGCCTGACGGGCATCTGCATTCCCGAGGAGCAGGGCGGGCTTGGGCTCGGAGCGGTCGAGGCGGCGCTGGTGCTCGAGGAAGTAGGCCGGAACCTGACGCCCTCACCCTTCCTGACGACGGCGGTCGTTGGAGCGAAGGCGATTGCGGGAACCGCCCACGCCGATCGCTGGTATCCGGGCATCCTCTCCGGCGAGAGCCGTGCTGACGTTGGCCGTCGACGAAAGCCGCCGGCACGCACCGGAGCAGACGGCGCTGACGGCGGAGCGCCGCGGCAACGGCTTCGTCCTCAACGGGACCAAGCAGTTCGTCGTCCACGGCAATTCCGCGGACGTCGTGCTGACGCTTGCGCGCACGGCTGGATCGCCCGGCGAGGAAGCGGGCCTGACCCTGTTCGCCGTTCCGAAGGGCGCAGCCGAAGTCGAAAGCGTTACGCTCGCCGACAGTTCGAAAGCGGCGCGGTTGACGTTCGGCAATGTCGAACTGGATGCCGACGCCGTCGTTGGCGATGTCGACAATGGCTGGGCCCCGCTCTCGCGAGCCCTCAATGCCGGGCGCGCCGGAGCGGCTGCGGAGCTGGTCGGCGTCGCGGCAGGCGCCTCGGCGATGACCGTCGACTATCTCAAGCAGCGCAAGCAGTTCGGAAAGCTGATCGGCGAATTCCAGTCGCTCCAGCACCGCGCCGCGCACCTCTACGGCGAGATCGAGATCGCTCGCGCCTGCGCGCTCAAGGCTGCGGAACTCATCGATTCAGGCGACGCGAAGGCCGAGCTGATGGTCGCCGTCGCCAAAGCCAAGGCGGCCGACGTCGCGTCACTGTCCGTGCGCGAAGGCGTGCAGATGCACGGCGGAATCGGCATGACCGACGAGCATGACATCGGCCTGTACCTGAAACGGGAGGCCGTGCTCGGCGAGTTGTTCGGCGACGTCTATTATCACCGCAACAGGGTCGCGGAGCTCAGCGGCTACTGACCGCCGCGTTCGAGAAGGAAGTTGAGCCGGCCGCTGGCGATGGGGCTGGCGCGGTCTTTCTGCCAGGCGAAGGCCTCGACATTGGCGATCCGCGCACCGAGCCGCTCGACCGTCGCGCTGGCGAACGTGTCGCGATCCTCTCCGCCGCGCATATAGTCGACCGTGACGGTGATCGGCTTCATCGCGACCCGCTCCTCGTGCAGGGCACGGGCAAGCGTGGTGAACGCCGCGAACTCCAGCAGGCCGGCAATGGCCCCGCCATGAAGGTAACCGGGCCGTCCAACGACATCGTCGTGGAATGGCATCACGATCATCGGACCGTGGTCGCCATCCTCGATGCGGAGCTGGAGGAGTTGGGCGTAGGGCGGGAGCGTGCGCACGCCCTGCCGTTTAGCGGCTGCGGCGGGTTCGCCAAGCCGCGGCGTTCAGCCTTTGGTCTTGTAGCCGCAGACGATGCCCAGGATGAAGCTCGTGGCGAGGGCAAGCTGCACCTTGCCGGCGGGGTCGTCCCAGCCGAAATAGTTGGCGCCCCAACCGAACAGGCCAATGAACATGGCGATCGCTAGCCCGATCATCATGCCAACCTCTCTTCTGCCGGGCAAAATCCCGGCACCGTTAGAATGCGCCCATCACGGTAAACAGATCGTAAAGCTTGCCCCGCGCGTCCCGGGTGGCCATAGGCGCGCCGAAACGCCGGATTAGCTCAGTTGGTAGAGCAGCGGTTTTGTAAACCGAAGGTCGCGGGTTCGAATCCTGCATCCGGCACCAGCAACAAGTCCTATCAAGTCTCATTTGGCGCCATCCTGCGGCACTAATCAGCCCAAGCTATGCGCTGTCGCCAACACGCAGCCTTCGACCGATTGCCCCCAGAATCTAACGGCTATTTGGACGATCCAGAATGTCCCGCACCCGAGCCGCGAGGTCGGAATAGCTGAACGGCTTCGTCAGCAAGTCGACGCCTGGATCCAGTCTTCCGTGATGAACGATCGCATTGCGGGCGTAGCCGGTAGTAAACAGCGTATTGAGGCCAGGCTGCAGCTTGGCTGCTTCCCTTGCCAATTCCGCGCCCGTCATGCCTCCCGGCAATACGACGTCCGTGAACAGCAAATCCACTGGGCCGTTGGCCCGAAGCAGTGCGAGCGCCGTGGGGCCGTCAGCAGCCTCCAAGACCTTATAGCCAAGCTCGCGCAGCACTTCTGCGGAATACGCTCGAACGTCCTCGTCATCTTCGCATACGAGAATTGTTTCGCTGCCTTGCGCTTCAATAGCGCCGCGAAGAGGTTCATCGATCTTGTCATCGAAAGTACCCAAAAGCCGCGGTAGATACATCTTCACCGTCGTGCCCTCGCCGGGCTCCGAGTAAATCTTGATGTGACCCCCGGACTGCTTGACGAACCCGTACACCATCGAGAGCCCCAGGCCCGTTCCTCTGCCAACTTCTTTCGTGGTGAAGAATGGCTCGACGGCCTTCGCTGCCGTCTCCGCGTCCATGCCAATCCCTGTGTCGGAGATGCAGATAACTGCATATTGCCCCGCCGTTACCTCGGGATTCTGTGCGGCGTACGAAAGATCGAGATGCGTATTCTGCGTCTCGATCGTCAGCTTGCCGCCTTCGGGCATTGCGTCACGGGCATTGATCGCGAGATTGATGATCGCGTTCTCTAGTTGATTGGGGTCTGCCTCAACGATCCACAGTCTCGGGGCAAGAACGGATTCAACTTCGATCGTCTCTCCCAGAGTTCGATGGAGCAACTCCGACATCCCCGGTATGAGACGATTGATGTCGAGAGGTTTGGGAGCGAGTGGCTGCCGCCTCGAAAAAGCCAATAGCCGCTGTGTCAACGTTGCGGCTCGGTCCGCCCCAGTGAAGGCACGCTCCGCGTAACGTTTGAGGTGCGTAGCTTCGGCAGGAAGTTTCTGTCTCAACAGGTCGAGGTTGCCGCTAACGATCTGCAAGAGGTTATTGAAATCGTGCGCGATCCCGCCGGTGAGTTGGCCGACTGTCTCCATCTTCTGTGACTGCCGCAATGCGTCATGCGCATCGGCCAATTCTCTGGTGCGTTGTTGCACCCTCTCTTCGAGCGTCTGGTTTGCGCGCTGAGCACTTTCAAATAGCCGTGAGTTGTCGATTGCCACGGCTGCCTGTCCGGCCAGCCCGACCACCAGGCGTTCTGACGCCTCGGTGAAGACGCCCGCATCAGGGTGGCCGAAAAACAACCCACCGATCACTTCGCCTGTGCGAGAGGCGACGGGGACCGCCAGGTAACTGCGCACCGGCAGGTGTCGCTTCGGCATTCCTTTATGCGGGGGATTCTTCCCGTAACGCGGGTCCGAAGTGATATCGTCCGAACGAACGATGCCTTCACCCTTGAACGTCGGAGCGAAAATCGGCGTCGCTCGGGGATGACCGAACCGGTCGAAGTCCGCACGGTCTGCTCCCGAAAGTGTGTACAGCGTGAAGCTTTCGCCAGCTTCATTGACCACATTATAGAAAAATGCCCCGAAGGCTGCGCCGGTGAGTTGGACACCGGCGTCTGTGACCTTCTGCACAATCGTCTCGGTCTCGAGTTCGGCCGCGACAGCGGCACCCGTCTGGTTCAAAATCTCGAGAGAGTGCCGCTGCTCTTCTATCTCGCGTTGCGCACGCTTCGCGTCGCTAATGTCCTCGACAATCTTGAGGAAGCGCGCCTTGGTCCCCTGACCTGCAATCTTGGCCAGATTGCTTCGTATCCAGACTTCACGCCCATCCGCGCGAACATAACGCTTTTCAAAACTGATCCGTTTGCCCTTTGGTTCAGCAGCCGCCCTGCGAAGGGCGTTCTCGCTTGCGGCAACATCATCCGGATGCGTGAAGGCAAGGCAGTTTTGCCCAGCGAGTTTCGCAGGTGGCTCGCCAATCAGTTGGCCATAAGCTGTGTTGGCCGCTCGAATGCTCCAGTCGGCATCGATCTCCAGCATGCCCACCGCAGCATTCTCAAATACGGTCCGAAAGCGCTCTTCACCTTCGCGGAGCTCGTGTTCAACTCGTCTCCGTTCTACGACCGAACGGGTCCGCTCGGCGACGTCTCGGATGAGGTCCAGCTCTGCTTCAGCCCAATCGCGAGCGGTGGCGTGGTTGAGGTAAAGTAGCGCAACCAGTCCTCCTTGTTCGCGTATGGGCACGTTGACCACTGCTTGAGCACTGATCGCCTTCAATGCGTCAGCCGTGGAAGCGGTGCGCGGGTCCTCTTCCGCGTCGGCAAAGACTACAGTCTCGCCACGTTTCAGGTCCTCAATGTACGAACCGTAGTCGCGGAAATGTAGTGTACCAGCAAGGCTTCGAATGCCGGGCGCGTTCCAGTCGCGCTCGATTACGATTGTCTCTGCTTCGGGATCTATTGTGCCATAGCCCGCGCGGCTGACCTCCAACGTCTGTCCAAGGAGTTCGGCCGCGGCGTAGGCGACATCCGCAGGATCATCCAGTTCCCGGATTCGATCGTTGAGTTCCACCAGGGTGGAAAGTCTGATTGCGGTCCAGTCCTCGTCCCGACAGTCCTGCAAGATTATAAACCCCCGACGCAAACGACACGTAGTCGCCGCCAGAGACGGCACCCGACCCCGGCCAAACCAAATTGGCCGGAGAGAGTTCCGGAACTGAGCTTACAGGTCGGCTGTTGACCCTTTTCGGATATCAGTGACTCCCGTCTGCTTCCATCCACGGCGGGAGCGACTTATTCACAGGACCTCCAGAGGCATCTGGAATGTAAATCGGGTCTCGACTGGCTCGGATTCCACCTCCAGCTGGCCTCCATGCGCTTTCGCAATCTCCGATGCGATATAGAGGCCAAGACCAAGACCATTACGGCTCGCGCGTGTAGCTCCCCGAAAGAAGGGCTGGAAAAGCCGCTCCCGAATAGCTTCGGGAATAGGCGATCCGGCATTCGCGACTGAAAGCTGGAATTGATCCACCGTTGTCGTCGCGCTGAAACGGACCGGCTTATCCGCCGCGCCATGGGTAATGGCGTTGGCGAGCAAGTTCGAGGCCATTTGCGCAATTCTTCCGCGATCACAAAATACCGGTTTGTCTATTCGGATGTGTGCATCGATCTCTCGGTCAGGCGCAATTCGGCGAACCTCGCCGACGACCTGTTCCAACACTGGCTCAAGCGGCGCGTCGGCGTCGCGATTGATCGGAATCCCGCCACTGAGGCTTCCACGAGCGAGATCGAGAAGGTCCTCGACCAGCGCCAAAGCGCGATCGATGCTCGCCGTCATCTCGCGAAGTATGACATGTCCGGTGTCGCTGAGTTGTTCCTTGCGTCCTAGCATCCCTACTCCGGCCGCCAGTGCGGCAAGCGGGTTGCGAATGTCGTGGCCGAGCACTGCGATGAACTGGTCGCGAAGAAGTGCCGCTTCGCGATGAGCTTTCGATTCCGCTTCGGCAGTTGCTCGGGCCTCGATGAGGCCTCGTTCGAACGTGAGGCGATCGACGGCCTTGAATAGCGTCAGTCTGGTAAAGACGTGCCGTCCTTTGCTGTCGCGCTTCTCCGCGGCGTTGACGATCGTTGGCAGTTTCTCTCCGCCCGATGTCACCAAGTCGAGCGCGATCTCGTGAACATGACCCTGCATTCTCAATAACGGGGCAAGGTGGGTTTCGAAGGCAATCCTGCCGCCGAAACACAGGATGTCGTGCAAGCTCTTGCCGACGAGGGCATCCGGATCTTTCACATCAAGCCAGTCGGCCAACGTTCGGTTCGCCTTGACCACCTTGTTGTTCGGAGAGATCGAGATGTAACCGCACGGAGCGGTTTCATAGAGATCCTCGAAATCTTCCGTGTCGGGCGACTTAGACAAACTCTCGGATCGCAGTCGTAACCTCGTCGGGCGCGCTGAGGTTTGGGCAATGACCCGTCGCCTGGAGGAGGCGGTATTCGCTCCTCGGCAACGCGGCATGAACATATTCTCCGACTTCCACTGGAGCGATGATGTCGTCGCTGCATTGGAGCACCAAAGTTCTCGTCAGAACGGCGGGAAGGTCGCCGCGATTGTCCGACATGAATGTCGCCCGTGCGAAGTCGCGGGCGATGTCAGGATCAGTTCGACAGAAGCTGTTTTCCAGTCTCGCGCCAAGCTCGGGCCGGTCGGGATTGCCAACGATCCGGGGGGCCATCGCGGATGACCAGCCGAGGTGATTCTCGGCCAGGAATTGCAATAGCTCATCGACCTGCTCAGCCGAGAAGCCCCCGCGGTAACCCTCGTCATCGATGTAGCGCGGGGAAGGACCGACCATGATCAATTCGGAGAACAATTGCGGAGCCAGAAGACTGGCTAGCGCTCCAATCATTGCGCTCACCGAATGGCCGACGAATATTGCGCGTTGCAAATCAAGGGCCGAACCGATCTCCACGACGTCGTCTGCGTAACCGTCCAGACTTGAGTAACGCTCGGGCGAGTAGGCGCTGAAGTCCGATTGGCCATGGCCCACGTAGTCGAACAGCACGACGCGAAAATCTCTCTCGAAATTCCGAGCTACCGGTTCCCACATCGTCTGGTCGCAGCCGAAGCCGTGAGCGAACATCATCGTCCGCTCGCCCGAGCCGCGGACGCATACATTGTGTCTTTGCAACACGGGATTGGGATTCGGCTTCATGGGAATTTCGGTAACAGAACAATGGTCTTAGCGAAACGCACTGAGCGCTGCTCAGGCTCCGAGCGCTCGCACGATCTCTAGTCTGGGCTGCGCACGCAGTGCGCCGACCGGTCGGGGGCCCGGGATTTTGAGTCTGCTTCCAACCCTAAAAAAGTCTCAGTCCTCTAGGCGCGACTCAATGGAAAGCGGGTTCGATGCTTCAGCTTCGAGCTTAAGAATGTCCGCCTCAAGCTCTTCGGCTGTTTGTGTGACCAGTTCGATGATGCGCGGATCGTGCGCGAGTGCAGCGACCTTGCGCATGTTGGCGAGACGGTGCTTCATGCGTTCCAGGTAGATGGCATCCATTTCCCCATAACTACGTCGGGTCTACGACGTTCCGCGGCATTGATTACGTTCGGTTGAATCTCGCGGACATTGCGCACGCGCAGCTCATTCCCCGGGTTCGCATTCAACCATTGCGGATATTTGCCAACCTTTCGGCAAATCAGCGCCAGCCTTGCTTCATCGCCGCCCGTTCCTGCTCGGCATCGAACGGCTCGCCGTCGATGCTGGCCTCGACCGCCTCCATCAACTGCGGGTCCTGACCGCTCGCCATGCGATAGTCGGACGCCTGCCCTTCCGGCGACTGGTACAGACTCCGGATTCGCCAATCTCCGCCTTCCCGGCAGGCCAGGCCACTCGTCGCCTGCTCCTCAAAGGTGCGGCAGATCGTGCCCGACTTGTCGCGAAACGTGAGCCCGATCCGAGGCCCTGAATCGGCCGGCATGCTTGCAAGCCGGGCGTGGAGGGCCTCTTCGAGTTCGGCCGAGGCGACCAATCGCCCTCCTTCAGCCCCGATCGGGCTCGACACTCCGCCTGTAAGCAGGTTTCCTGTGACGATGCCGATTGCCAAGGTCGCCGCCAAGGCGCCCATCTGGACCCAGAGCGAAGGTGGTGTGCGATGCGAGCGGCGTTCGCGAACTTCGGCCAGATCGACGACTTTGCCGCCCTCCTGGCTCAGGATTCCTGCCAGCCGGTCCGGCACGGGCTGCGTCTCGACCTCTCCGAACGCGCGACGAAGGCCGGCCGTCATCTTGCGATGCTCCTCGGCCAGCAGCGACAAGCGCGGGTCCGCCGCGACCTCGGCCTCGATCCGCGCCGCCTCGCCGGGGGGCAGCTCGCCGTCCAGCCAGGCGAAGAATTTCTCGTCCTCAACCATCAGCATTTCCACCCAGCATTTCGAGAAGCGCCGTGCGTCCGCGCACCAGCCGGCTCGATACCGTGCCGATCGGCAGATCGAGCATTTCCGACGACTTCGCGATAGCCGAAGCCCTCGATCAGGATCAGCGCGACGACTTCGCGCTGCTCGTCCGGCAGGCGCTCCATCGCCGCCATGGCACGCTGCAGGTCGATCGACGCGTGCGATCGCCGTCGCGCGGATCGTCGCCGACGTCTCTCGCCGCTTCCTCGGGCGCTTCGTGCCTTTGCTCTCCGCGGCCGCGCGCGCGGACCGTGTCGATCCACAGGTTGCGCATGATCCGGTAAAGCCAGCTGTCGAGCCGAGTCCCCGCCTGCCATTGGTCGCGCGACCGCAGCGCACGTTCGACCGTCGTCTGCGCCAGATCGTCCGCATCGGCTCCGTTCCGGCTCAGCGCAATAGGCGAATCGCCGCAGCCGCGGCAGCAGCGCGGTCAGCTCGCGTTCGAACGCTTCGCGATGATGTCATTCGTCCTCATGTGGATGAAACGACGCTTCATCTCGTTTCATCCTCGACAGGCATAAAAAGAGGTCATCGTGATGTCCAGCTTTGTTCACCATGGCGCTGATCGCCGCTACCGCCGCCGCCGCTGCTTCGCCGGCACCGCGGGCGCGCAATTGCTGCCGAGCATCGGCGTGCCCGCTGCCGTCCGTGAACCTGCCGGTCGGGCAGACGTTCCGGTCGTCGGGCCGACGATCGAACGCATCCTCGGCCGCGAGCCCGGCGCAGCAGAAGGCGGTCACCCCGACGCTGAACTCCGTGTCCGGCCTGCTCCGAGCGGATCGCCGAGGCGCCGCCCCGCCACGCTTGCTCCAGCTTCGCCAGCTTGCGGCTGCGCGAGCTGATCCGCGCAGCAATCCGCGCGGAGCTCGAAGCGATCGAGGACGGGCCAACCGGTTCGCCGCGGCGTGCTGGTCGCGATCGATCCCGATCCCGTTGTCGCTCCAGCTGGCGGCGCGGGCCGGCTTCCGGGTGCTCGCCGACGACACGCGACCCAGAGCTCGGCCTGCGAAGTCGTGACGCTTGGCCGTCCCGCGCAATCTTCGCGCCCGCGAGGCGCTCAAGCGCCTGCGCTCGGTCGCGCCCGCGCCTCGAGGCCGATTTCGATCATGTCTTCGAGCCGGCCGGAGGCGAGTTGCTCCCTTTCGCCGGAGCGCTCGCCGCTAGCCAGGGCTGCGCGGCGGCGGCCCGCGCATCGGTATGATCGACGGCGGAGTCGCGTCGCATCCCTCGATCGCTCGCGCGCCGATCGAGCAGAACGGCTTTGCCGGCCGTCCGCAGCCGACCGGCCACGGCACGGCGGTCGCTTCGCTGATCGTCGGCAACCAGGGTGCCGTTCCGCGGCGCCGCCGCAGGGCGCATCCCTGTTCGTCGCCGACGTCTATGGCGGAATCGCGCGCGCAGGCTCGGCGAGCGTCGATCGTCCGAGCGCTGGGCTGGCTCGCCGTCGAAGCGGCCGCAGGTCATCAACATCAGCCTCGTCGGTCCGCAGAACCGGCTCGTCGAGCGGGCGGTCGCAGGCGCTCCGCGCGCGCGGCATCGCAGGTCGTCGCCGCCGTCGGCAACGACGGGCCGGCCGCGCCGCCGCAATATCCGGCGTCCTATCCCGGCGTGGTCGCGGTGACCGGCGTCGATGCTCGCGGTCGCGCGCTTCCGGAAGCGGGCAAGGCGAGCGCATCTCGATTTCGCCGCACCCGGCGCCGACATGGCCGCCGCACTGCCCGGCCAAGGCTATGCGAAGGTACGCGGGACCAGCTTCGCCGCACCGCTCGCCGCGGCTCGCCTGGCGATGGCCGGTTCGTCCCAGCGCCTCGCCGCGAGGCTCGCCCGGGCAAGGGCCGGGTCGGCCGCGGCATCGTCTGCGGCAGCTGCCGCGTCGATCCCCAGGCTGTGCGCGCAAAATAATTCGGCATTTCCGGGATGAAGCCGCGAAACAGCCGTCGTTCTCCTTCGATGAAGGCCCGAACGGCCTTCCGAATTAGAAGGAGACTCTCATGTTGAAGTTCATCCTGATCGCCGGCGCTGCGGTCGCAATTGCGGGCACGCCCGCGCAGGCCCAGCTTCTCGGCGGCGTCACCGGTACCGTGAACGGCGCCATCGGCGGAACGCTGAACGGCGCGGTCAACGGCACGCTCCGCGGCGCGCTGAGCTCGACCGGCAATGTCGGCAGCACGCTCGGCGGAAGCGGCTCGATCACCAACAGCGTCACGAGCACGGTCACGAACAGCGTTTCGGCCGCCGGCAATGTCGATGGCCGCGGCGATGCGTCGGGCAACGTCGGTCTCGCCGGCGTCGTGACGGGTGCCAGCAACGCTGCCAGTTCGTTCGCGGGCAATGCTAACGGCGCGGGCAATCTGGCAGGCACGGTCACCGGCATGGCCAGCGGCAGCGGCAATGCGGCCGGCTCGATTGCCGGAGCGGTCAGCGGTAACGGCAACGGCGGCAGCGCCAGCCTTGGCGGTGCCTTGAACGGCGCGGGCAATCTGGCAGGCACGGTCACCGGCATGGCCAGCGGCAGCGGCAATGCGGCCGGCTCGATTGCCGGAGCGGTCAGCGGTAACGGCAACGGCGGCAGCGCCAGCCTTGGCGGTGCCTTGAACGGCGCTGGCAACGCGGCGGGATCGCTCGCCGGAACGCCGCTTGGTCAGCTGAACGGGTCGGCAAACGGCTCGGGTTCGGCCAACGGCAGCGCGAACGCAAACGCTAATCGCGGCAATCGTTCAGTCTCGGTAGGCGCAAGCGGCAACGCCAACGGCAACAGCGGCGTCTCGGCCTCGCTCGGCAACTAGACTTCCCTGACCCCCAGTCGGGGCATCACCGGCCCGCCGCTTCCCCAGCGCGGCGGGCCGCTTTGGCTTAATCAAGGTTGTGGGTGTCCGCATTCCAGCGATTTGGGTCGTTCGCGCAGTGTTCCTTTCCGACCCAAAGCAGACATTTCGATCAGAAGAGCTTGGTCACCGACAGGAAGGCGCGAACATCGCGGTCGACGTTGCTGCGGGCAATTGGCACGCCAATTTCGCCGGCCCAGAGCAGTCCTAGCATCGAGAAGCGTGTCCCCACACCAGCGCTGGCGAGCCATTGCTCGTCCGGAAAACCAGAGGTGGGGCGCCTGCGAAAAGTTCCGCCACCATCGACGAAGGCGAGCAACTCCAGCGCTTTCGGCCCTGTCCTCACGTCGCCGACGCGATAGCTGATCTCAAGCATCATTCCGATGCCGTGATCGCCGGTCATGTCGTTGAAGTCGAAGGCACGTCCGATGCGGCTACCACCCAACGCGAATTCTTCGGGCGCGAGCAACGGCCTGGTCGAATATTGCGCGGAAGTGTCCAAGCGCGCCGCCACTCGCTCCGAGAGCGGGGTCGCAATTTGTACGTCCGCGTTGAACTTGGTGAACTGCGAGCTTGCGAACGGTCGGGAGGCGAGCGGGTCGCCGGCGTCCGTGGCCGAGCCGAGGTCGAATCCCTGGGAAACACCGAGGCGGCCATCGATCCGGGTTTTCGAAACTCGCGCGAACTCGATCCAGGCGCGAGCGACCTGCAGGCGATCGCGTTGGATCGGAGTACCAGAACGGCGTTCCTCGCTCCTCCAGTCCGCTACCGACGTACGGCCAACAAGCGAAAATGCCCGGCTCTTCAAGAAGGGAAACGACAGCTCGGCCAGGAAATGTCGCGAGTTACCATGCTGGTCGGGGCCGGGAAATTTCTGCAGCTGATCGCCCGCCGATGCGGACCCAGCCAATCGCAGGCCGTCGGGTCCGAGGGGGACCGAGGCCTTCACTTGGCCGTAGAAGAAGCGGAAGTTGTCCGAAGGAATGGTAAAGGCGTCGAGCTGGAGTTGGTCGCCGGCGACCGCGAGCGACGCAACGCTTACCGACGCAAAGCCGCGAACCCGCGCACCCTCTATCGTTCCGCGATTATCGGAATACAGGAGCGCGCGGACCCGATTCTCGGTCAGGACGACGGTCAGCTGGTGACGCGCCGGATCACCCGGCGCCCGGCTCAATTGGGTGTCGCCGAGGACGACCCCGGGAACGTCCCGCGCGAGGCCGAGGATGCGTTCGAGCGTCGAGGCCCGTAGTGGTCGATCCGCGGCCACGCGGGCGAGGATGGCCTGGAGGGACGCGGCGGTCCGGGGACTCCCCTGGATGCGGACCTTCTCGACATATCCTTCAACGACGCGGATCCGGACGATTCCGGACGCCACGGATTGCTCCGGAACCGTCGCATAGGACAGGATGTAGCCTGCGTTACGGTAGTGATCGGTGATGTCGCTTGCGATCTTGTCCAGCTCGGCCTGTCCTACGATGCTGGCAAGGTAGGGCTCGAAGGTCCTGGCCAGCTCGTCCGAGCTGAAGACTGTTGCCCCCTCGATGTTGACTGCGCCGAGAACGAAGGTGCCGGCAACGCGTGCTCCGGACCTCGGAAGTCAGCTCTGGGGCGACGACGCGTGACTGTTTGTCCACTGGCTTGGCCTCGAACTTCGGAATCGTTCGTTCCAGTGACCCGGGGTCGACTTGCGCGGCTGCCGGCGTGGGAGACACTATCGCCGACAAGGCAAGTGGCCATTTAGACATCGCTCGAACTTGCACGCGTTGAGACCCGATCGCTACGTGGCATCGCCACCGATTGAGCTGGAAGTGACCGAGTTGGGTTAAAGAATCGCAAAGTTAAGCAACAAAGAACCACGTTCGCTCAACTTTGCTTAGTCGTGCGCGCGATAATGAAGGGAATATTCTCAGGAGTATTCGATCATGCGCATTGTACGTTTCATCGGAGCATTGCTGATCGCTTGTGCTTCGCCGGCCATGGCGAAAGATGCAGCCGCTTGGGTCGTCACACAAAAGTCCGGCGACGTGCGCGTCATCCGGGATGGCGTACAGCCCGCCTCCGTACAGGTACGTAGCGCACTGTCCGCCGGAGACGTGGTCGCGACGGGCACGAACGGTCGGGCGATGCTCACGCGCGGCGACGATTATGTGGTTGTCGCTCCTGGCAGCCGGCTCCTCCTGCCCAAGGAAGACAAGAAGGGCGGGTTCACGCGCCTGGTCCAGCAGGTCGGAACAATGCTCTACAAAGTGAAGCATACCGGCGTACCGCATTTCGCGGTCGAAACGCCGATGCTCGCCGCGGTCGTGAAAGGTACCAGCTTCACCGTCGTTGCCGACGACCGGCGCGCTGTCGTCCAGGTCACGGAGGGGCTGGTCGAAGTCACTTCTGCAACTGGCAACTCGCGCCGCCTCGTGGAAGGCGGAATGACGGTTTATGTCGGCCGCGAACGTCCATCCGAAATCGTCGTTGTGAAGCCGGGTGACCCGGTTCTTCCAGGCTCCGGCGGTAACGAGAGCGAAGCTGTGAAAATCGAAGGCAGCGGGGATGTCCCGCTTTCGGCCGTGACGGACCTGACGGGCGGGCTTGTCCGCGAGGCGCCGGCCGTCGCGGTCGCTGCCGCTCCGACAGCGACGGCCCTTACGGCCACGCCGGTCGCGAATACCACGACACCGGCGTCCTCCACGGACGTCGTCACGTCGGTTGCCGAGGTGGTCACCACGACGGCTCCGGCCATCACCGATCCGGTCGTGGCCATCGTGGACACGGTGACCCCGGCCATCACCGATCCGGTCGTGGCTATCGTGGACACGGTGACGCCGGCCATCACCGATCCGGTCGTGGCTATCGTGGACACGGTCGTACCGGCGGTCACGCAGCCAGTCGTCGAAGTGGTCCAGACGACCGTCCCGGTCGTCACTCAACCGGTCGTCGAGATCGTGCAAACGACCGTGCCGGTGATCACGCAGCCGATAGTCGAAGTCGTTCAAACAACGGTACCGGTCGTCACCCAGCCTGTCGTGGAGATCGTTCAGACGACGGTGCCAGCGGTCACGCAACCCGTGGTCGCGGTCGTCCAACCAGTCGTTGCGGTGGTGCAGCCGGTCGTTCCAGTCGTCACTCAGCCGGTCACGGGGATCATTGGCGGCCTGTTAGGCCCGTAAGGTCCGGTAACGGTTCTTCCACCGCCAAGGCTGTAAGGGCGGGGGATCATGTCGTCGCGAAGGGACTGGAGCGCTAAGCCACTGAATTACGCACTAGCCTTGCTGGTTGCGGCGACCGCGGTCGTTTTCTCGTCCGCGGGATTGTTCGATCCAGTCGAAGACGCGCTAACCTCCAGTCGCGCGGGCATTCTCAACCGGCCGTCCACCGGCGAGGTTGCGATCGTCGAGATCGATGCCAAGAGCCTTGCCGAGCTGCGAAGCTGGCCGTGGCCGCGCCGCTACCATGCTGAAGTCGTGCGCAAGCTTCACGGCGCTGGCGCGTCGATCATTGCGTTCGACGTAGACTTCAGTGCTCGTTCGCACAGCGGAGACGAGGAATTCGCCAAGGCGATCCGGGAAGCAGGGCACGTCGTGCTCCCCGTATTCGAGCAAAATTCGTCCGGCCGGAATGAGGACGGACGAACCCTCGCGAGCCGCCCCGACGCCGCGTTCAGCGACGCCTGGGTCGGCGGGGTGAACATCTTCCCCGACCGGGATGGCATGGTTCGGGAATATCCGGCGGCAACAATGATCGCGGGGGCCATCCAGCCATCGATCGCAACGCTTGTCGCGGAAACGCATTCCATGGGCGACCGCTCTTTCGAGCCGGATTGGGCGATCGACAAAGCTTCGATTCCGCGTCTGTCATTCGCCGACGTGATCGCGGGCCGCTTCTCGCCAAATGACATCCGCGGCAAGCGGGTCCTCATTGGCGCGACAGCGGTCGAGCTTGGCGACCGCTACGCCGTTCCGCGTTACGGCGTCGTTCCCGGCGTGGTCGTCCAGGCTCTTGCTGCCGAAAGCTTGCTCCAGGATCGGGCGATCCAGCGAACGGGGTCGGCGGTCACCATCGTCGGAATCCTGCTGATCGTCCTTGCTGCTTGCGCCGCGACCGCTGGAACGTCCCGTGCGATATGCGGCTTTGTGCGCCGTTCTCTTGCTCGGCATCGCCGCGGGGCCGATTGTGGTTCAGTCGCAATGGCCCGTCTCGGTCGATTCCGCGGCATGGTTGTTTGCAGCCTTCGTCGCGACGGCAGTTCAGGCGGCAGTGGAAGCGCGTCGACGGCTGCGGCTTCGCGCGGAGATCGACGCAGAGAGCGGGCTCCCCAATCGCTCCATGCTGGAACGAGCGCTCGCCACCGACACCGGAGCGAGTTCCTTGCTTGTTGCAGCCGCAATCGAACGGTTCGAGACGATCCGTGACGGTGTCGGCCTGTCCGCGACCAATGAAATGATTGGCAATGCGGCGGCAACGATAGCCACGGCGGTCGATGCGCTAGTCTATCGCATCGCTCCGGACGTGATTGCCTGGATCCAGCCGATGGACGGAGAGTTCGAAATCGGATCTGTCCAATCGGCCTTTCGAGAAGCCGTGATCACCCAGGCCGGGCCGATCGATGTGACCTTCACATTGGGCCTCGACAGGCCGGACGGGTCCGATGCCATCGTCCTTCGCATCGAGCGTGCGCTCGCGGCGGTGTCTTCGGCTCGCTCGCTGGGAACGCCGTTCGAGTGGTATCACGGTGCCGACCCACAAGGCCGCCGGCAACTGTCGATGATGAGCGATCTTCGCCAAGCCATGGGAAAGGGCCGTTTGCGGCTCGCCTACCAGCCGAAGTTATCGATCGACACCAACCACATCGGCGATGCCGAGGCGCTCATCCGCTGGACCGCCGCGGACGGGACGACTGTGTCGCCGGACGAGTTCATCCCGCTGGCGGAGGCGACGGGTGTCATTCGCGAAATCACGATCTTCGCGCTGCGTTCGGCAACGGCGGAGATCAAGCGCTGGGCGCTGGAAGGCGTCCGGATGCGCGTCGCGGTCAATGTGTCCGCCCTCGACCTCGCGGCCGAAAATTTCGCGGAAGAAGTCGAAGCGATCCTCGGCAGCTCCGGTGTTCCCGCCAGCCAGCTGACTCTGGAAATCACCGAAAGCGCCCTGATCCGCTCTCCGGCGGAGGCCATTGCGACGCTCAAATCGCTGCGAGAAAAGGGCGTCCGACTGTCGGTAGATGATTACGGGACTGGCCAGTCCACGCTTTCCTATCTGAAGCATTTGCCGGTGCATGAACTCAAGATCGACAAGAGCTTCGTAACCCCGCTGGCGATCAGCGAGAGCGACAGGATCATGGTTCGATCGACGATCAACCTCGCCCACGAATTAGGTTTGCAGGTGGTCGCGGAGGGCATTGAGGACCAGGACACACTCGACATCTTGAGGGTGCTCGGCTGCGATTACGCGCAGGGCTATTTCATCAGCAAGCCGATCGGCTCGGATGAACTCTTCGGGCTCGTGTCAGGACCAACCTTGTGGAAGTTGCGGGCGTGAGGTCTGGTTCTGAATGCAGTCAAACCGGGCGTCACGACCTCGCGCCTGATGTCCGCTTCGACCCAAAGCAGACATTAGCGCGAATGACGTTTTCGGACCGCTTCCGATGGTGCCGGGTCGCGCTTTCAGCTGAAGTTTGATAGTTGGACGCGATCAAGGAATGCACCGCCAGCCTCCCTGCCGAGCACCCACATGATCTGGCACTGAAATTCCGTTCCGCGCTCCGCCCGTAAAGTCACTTGCTCTCCGATCCGGAGGCTTTCTTCACTCTCAAACCGGAACCCGCCGCTTGAGATGTCGAGAATGACAACGTCGGCCTCAACTCCATCGGAGTTAATCAGGATAGCCGGGCGCCTAAGATCGATCCTCGGGGGTCGCGTCAAATGGTGAGATCGGCGCATTGAAGCCTCCAGCAGCAGTCAAGACGGACTCGCGACGCCAAGGATTGCATCATCGCCGCGTTTCAAAACGGCCGACGCAAGAAGCTCCCCCTAAAGACCCGAAGCTCAACGGATCGCGCGTTCATTTCGCATGCTCAACGGTTGCGGAGCTATACGGGATTTTGCCTAGTTGCCCGCCCTACCCGAACCGGACACGACCTGAGTGTCCGCTTTCCACCCATTCCTGCCGCTACACAGCGAGTGGCACCTGTCGATCCCTTGCGGACATTAGCACCAGCTCGACGGGCAACGTCGTTGAATGAATCTCCTCCCGTCGAATCACAGAGGCCGGTAGGATGCTTCGCTCATGCCGCCCACAAAGGCGTTGACGAGGACGAGAAGCGAGAATTGGGCGAGATTGGCGCGCAGGCCGCGCACCGGATCATTCGGCGGCTTTGGCTCCGTCCGGTCGCGCTGTGGCGGTTCGCTGTTCCTTCGCCAGCGCGCGGAAGGCGTCGAACTGCGACAGGAAGACCTGGCCGCCAAGTTCCTCCAGCAGGTCCGATCTCTTGAGACGGTCCATCACAGGACCCTTTACTTCGGACAGGTGCAGCTTCACTCCCGCATCAGAGAGACGGTGGTTGATCGCCTGCAGGCTTTCGAGCGCCGAGGCGTCGATCGCGTTCACGGCCGAGCACATCAGCACCAGATGCTCGAGCTCGGGTCGCTCGGCAATGAGCTCCAGCACCTTCTCCTCAAGCCAACGCGCATTGATGAAAGTGAGGCTCTCGTCGATCCGGAGCGTCAGCAGGTTGGGCGCCGTCTCAACGTCGTGCCGGAGGACGTTGCGGAAATGCTCGGTTCCCGGCACTCGTCCGACGATCGCGGCGTGGGGGCGCGACGCCCGCCAGAGGTAGAGGGCGAGCGAGACGCCGACTCCGGTGACGACCCCTGCCTCCACTCCGGCAAGCAGGGTCACGCCAATTGTTCCGGCCATGGCCGCGAAGTCTGCTTTAGAGTAGCGCCAGACCTCCCGGATCTCGCGCAGGCTGACGAGACTGAGTACGGCGACGACGATCGTCGCGGCCAGCACCGCAACCGGTAGGGAATAGAGCAAAGGCGTCAGGAACAGCGCAGCAAGAGCGATCCCGATTGCGGTGTAGGCGCCGGCGGCAGGCGTTTCCGCGCCCGCGTCGAAATTAACGACCGACCGCGCGAAGCCGCCAGTGACCGGATAGCCGCCCGTGAATCCGGCGGCAACGCTGGACGCGCCAAGCGCGACCAGTTCCTGGTCGGGATCGATCCGCTGCCGCCGCTTCGCGGCGAGCGTCTGCGCGACGGACACGGACTCGACGAAGCCAATGATGCTGATGAGGAGCGCAGGGACAAACAGCGCGGACCAGAGTCCCGTATCGAGGAGGGGCTGGGTGAGAGGCGGAAGACCAGTCGGGATCGGGCCCACCACCGCGACGCCGAGATCTTCCAGGTCGAGACTGACAACCAGCAGGATCGACGCGATAACGGCGAAGACCGGTCCGGCCTTGGCCAGCAGGTCCGCGCTTCGCGGTGGGAGCCCCGCCGCAGTGAGCAGCGGCTTCAGGCCGCGCCGCACCCAGAAGAGGAACAGCAGTGCGCCGGCTCCGATGGCGATGGTGACCGGGTTGGCGGATCCGATCGACGCCGCCATCGAGCCCAGCATTTCCGGCAGAGTCTCGCCCGAGCCGCGGATCCCGAGCAGATGCTTCGCCTGGCTCACGGCGATGAGGATCCCGGATGCAGTGATGAAGCCGGACACGACCGGGTGCGAGAGCAGGTTGGCGAGGAAGCCGAGGCGGAGCAGGCCCAGCGCCAGGAGGATCGCCCCGGACAGGACCGCCAGGATCAGCGCGGCCGCGACATAGTCCGGTGAGCCCGGGGCCGCGACCGTTGCGGCGGCAGTGGCGGTCATCAGCGAAATGACGGCGACCGGCCCGACCGCGAGGGTGCGGCTAGTCCCGAAGACCGCGTATGCGACCAGCGGAGCAATCGAGGCGTAGAGGCCGACCTCGGCCGGCAATCCGGCGAGCAGCGCGTAGGCGAGGCTTTGCGGGATGAGCATGATCGTCACGATCACGGCGGCGACGAGATCGCTTGCCAGCGTTGCCCGATCGTAGGACCGGCCCCAGTCGAGGATCGGAAGATAGCGGGTGAGGCGCATCACCAAGCCTCAGCTGCCGATGCGTCCGGCAAAGTCCGCCGCCGAAGTATGCGGCGCCGGTGCGTGCGGCAGCAGCTGCGGTCCGGCCAGCCACTCATGGCCCTTCAGCATCAGCTCGAAATAGATCGGCGGAAGCAGCTTCTCCTTGAGCAACCAGGCGAGCCGGGAAGGCTTCGTCCCGTCAATCAGCCATTTCGGGAACGAGGGCTGGAGGCGCCCGCCATAGCCAAACTCGGCAAGCACGATCTTGCCGCGCTCGACCGTCAGCGGGCAGGAACCGTAGCCGTCATAGACGGCGTGGGGCGACCTCCCATCGAGCACGTCAAGCACATTCACCGCAACTACTGGTGCCTGTTTTCGCACCGCGGCGGCCGTCTTCGCGTTCGGCGCCGACGACACGTCACCGACCGCAAAGATATTGCCGAAGCGGCTGTGCTGGAGCGTCTCCTGATGCACGTCGACCCAGCCACTCTCGCCGGCGATCGGGCTCTGCCGGATGAAGTCCGGCGCTGTCTGGGGAGGCACGACATGGATCATGTCGAACTCGCGAGTAGCCTCGCCACCCGGCGTGGCGAAGGTTGCAGTGCGTCCAGGCCCGTCGATCGCGATCAGGCGCGATTCCAGGTTGAGACGGATTCCATACAACTTCACATAGTCCATCAGTGCTGGGACATATTCCTTGACACCGAACAACACGGCGCCCGCGCTGTGAAATTCGACCTCGATGTCCTTGAGGCTACCGCTGCCGCGCCAGTGATCGCAGCTCATGTACATCGCCTTTTGAGGGGCGCCGGCGCACTTGATCGGCATCGGCGGCTGCGTGAACAAGGCACGACCTCCGCGGAGGCTTTGGGTCAACTCCCATGTGTAAGGCGCCATGTCGAACAGGTAGTTGGACGTGACCCCATTCTTGCCAAGCGTTCCGGGAAGGCCCGGGATCGCATCCCAATCGAGCTTCAGCCCGGGCGCCACGACCAGCACGCGATAAGTCACGCGTGAGCCGTCCTCGAGGGTTATCTCGTTGCGATCGGGTGCGAAGGTGGCGACCGCGGTTTTCAGCCAAGTGACCTGCTCCGGCATGACTGATGACATCGACCGTTGGGTGCTGCGTCGGTCGAAAACGCCACCGCCGACCAATGTCCAGCCCGGCTGGTAGTAATGGACATCCCTCGGCTCGATGAGAATGATCGAGAGGCCAGGCCGGCGCTTCAGCAGGCTCGCAGCGGTCGCTATCCCGCCGGCTCCGCCGCCGATAACCACGACGTCGGCCGACTTGCCGCGCTGCGCCTGTCGCGGCGGCGCAGTCGCTCCGGCGATCGCGTCGAAGCGCGAGCGCAGACCGTGAAGGTCGTAGCCGGCCTGCTCCGTCGTCCTGAGGATCACGTCCGGGTCGAGGTGGCGAGCCTCGCTCAGCGCCCACAGGCTCGCCGAGCGGTTTCCGGTGCGGCAGAAGGCCAGCACCGGACCCTTCACCTCGTCCATGGCCGCAGCAAATTCTGCAACCTTGTCCTCCGTGAGCAGGCCGGGCGTGATCGGAATGTGGCGATAGTCCATGCCGTGGCGGCGCGCGGCCTGTTCGAGCTCGTCCGAACTTGGCTGACCTTCAGCCTCGCCGTCCGGACGGTTGTTGACGATCGTGTGATAACCGCGGGAAGCGAGCGCCCCGACTTCGCCGGGGTCGATCTGACCGCTCACGGCAAGGAAAGGCGTAAGGTTCTTGATCTCCATCGGTCCACTCCCCTCAGCGCGCGATGATGAACCGGTGCGCGAGCATGCCGGCTAACATCGCCGCGACGAACAGCCATGCCTGCCAGTAGCCGAGCGCAAGGCCGGCAATCGCCGGCCCCGGACACAGGCCGATCAACCCCCATCCAACTCCGAAGATCGTGGCGCCGGCGAGCAGCTGTGGTTCGATCACTCAATTCTGCGGGATCCGGAACTCTTTAGCGAGCAACGGCCGCTGCATGCGCCGGACGATCGCATAAGCGATGGCGGAGGGCACGAGCGCACTGCCCATCACGTAAGCCAGGGTCGGATCCCAATTACCGAACAGGTCCAGGAAGGCGAGCACGCGGGCCGGGTTGACCATGTCCGAGAGCGCGAGACCCGCTCCGAAGATGAGGCCGACCAGTAGGCCTGGAAGCATCTTTCTCGACATATCAGCCTCCGATCAGGTGCCGCGCGGCGAACACGGTTGCGAACCCCGCAGCCATGAAGGCGGCAGTGGCTGCGACCGATCTCGGCGAAAGTCTCGCCATTCCGCAGACGCCATGACCGCTCGTGCAGCCATTGCCGAGCCGGGTTCCGAAGCCGACGAGCAGACCCGCGGCAATCAGCAACGGCACGGACGAGCTGATCAGGATCGCCGGCTCGCGAACGGCACCGGCGACGAGCCATGTCCCGAGCGGCAGTCCGACGACGAAGGCGGCGGCCTGCGCCCAGGGCGTTCCCTGGTCGGCGATGCGCATGGCGGACGCGGCCATGCCACTTACTCCGGCGATGCGGCCAGAAAGGAGGAGCAGAAGCCCCGCCGCGGTGCCAATCAGCAGTCCGCCCAGGATCGGGTAGATTGGAGAGAGAGGTTCCATCTTGGGCCTACAGCACGTTCAGCGGCAGCTTCAGGTAGCGCGTGCCATTGGCTTCCGGCTCGGGAAGATGTCCGGCCCGGATGTTCACCTGGATCGACGGCAGAATCAGCCGCGGCATCTCGAGCGTCGCATCCCGCTGGGTGCGCATCTCGACGAACTCGTCCTCGCCGACGCCCTCGTGGAAATGCACGTTGCCCGTACGCTCCGCGAGCATGGTCGTCTCCCAGACGAAATGATCGCGGTTCGGGGCCTTATAGTCATGACAGAGGAATACCCTAGTCTCGTCCGGAAGCTCCATCAGCCGCCTAACCGAGCGGTAGAGCCGCCGCGCATCGCCGCCGGGGAAGTCGGCTCGGGCAGACCCGTAGTCGGGCATGAACATGGTGTCGCCGACGAAGGCGGCGTCGCCGATGATGTAGGCCATGTCCGCAGGTGTATGCCCCGGCACATGGAGGGCGATTGCTGGAATGCCGCCAACCGAGAAGCTGTCACCATCCTCGAACAAATGATCGAACTGCGATCCGTCGCGGGCGAATTCCGTCCCCTCGTTGAAGATCTTCCCGAAGACGTTCTGGACGGTCAGGATTTCGCGACCGATCGCGATCCTGCCGCCGAGCTTCTCCTGAAGGTAAGGCGCGGCAGACAGATGGTCGGCGTGCGCGTGGGTTTCGAGGATCCACTCGACGGTAAGGCCCTGCGCGCGGACATAGTCGATGATCTCATCGGCCATCGTGGTCGAGGTTCGGCCGGACGGCTGATCAAAATCGAGCACGCTGTCGATGATCGCCGCCGACCGCGTTTCCGGATCATGGACGACATGGGTCGCAGTGAAGGTCGGCTCGTCAAAGAAGGTCGTCACCTGCGGCGCGCGGCCCTGACCTGCGGCGACGCCGTTGATCTGCTCAGTTGCGCGGAGGATATTCGGATCGGACGTCATGATAATCTCCATTGGATCTGGTTCCGTACGTGCGTCTTTGCCGGTTCGGCATCAGGGATGTCGCGTAGCCGACTCCTTGCCGAGCTCCGGGCAGAAGAGGTCGTGAAGCAGCCCGAGGAGCTGCTCGGCCCTGGGGTCGCAGAGTCGATAGAAGACCGTTTGCGCCTCCTTGCGAGTGCTCACGAGCCCCTGCTCGCGCAGCTTTGCCAGGTGCTGCGAAAGGGCCGATTGGCTGAGCCCGACGCGCTCCGCCAGCTGCCCGACGTTGAGCTCGCCGCTCACAGCAAGATGACAAAGCACCAGCAATCGGCATTCATTGGCCATCGCCTTGAGCAGGGACGCAGCCTCTTCGGCCTGCCTGCTAAACTTGAGCAAATGCTCGAGGTTCACAATCATCTCCATCAGCGAACTCTAATTTAGGATTAGCTAAGTTATCGTCAAGAGGCGCCGCTAAGACTGACTTAAGCCCCGCGTGCAACCGCTGCCCGATGGTCTCCAGGCAATCGTCCAGAGTCTCGGTCGGCGCGCCGGCGCGATGAGCGACTTCATCGAGATCGGTCCGCTCGCGCTGTCGGTGGAGAGGCTCGCTGCTATCTTCGCGATATGGCTGTACCTCGCGTCAGCCGTCTGGGCCGGCCGATCGGGCCGGGTTCCGCCTGCGTCCTGGATCGCCGTCGGCGCGGGAATCCTCGTCGCGCGCCTTTCTTACATTGCCGCCAACCTCGACGCGTTTCGGATCGAGCCTTTGTCCGCCGCTTATGTCTGGCAGGGCGGGTTCAACCCTGCTGCCGGCGTCGCCGCGGCTGCGGCGGTCCTGCTGCTGGGGGCTCGCTCGACCGAGCGCTCGCTCGGCCTCGCCAGTCTCGCCGTCATCGGCGCAGCCTGGTTTGCCGCCACGGCCCTGCTTGTGCAGGATCAGGCGCGTCCGCTGCCCGCAGTCACAGCCTTCGATGTCGCGGAGAATCGCGTGGCGCTGGATAAGCTTCGAGGTCCGTTGGTCATCAACCTCTGGGCGACCTGGTGCCCGCCGTGCCGCCGCGAGATGCCGATGATCGAGCAGACAGCCGCCGCGCATCCCGATGTGCCGGTCCTGCTCCTCAACCAGGGCGAGCGGCTCGAGGACATTGAGGCCTATCTGCGTGACGAAGGGATCGCCCCCGGCCGGGTCCTCCTGGATCCGTCAGGAGGTCTCGCCAGTGCGCTCAATACCAGGGCGCTTCCCACGACTCTGTTTATCGATTCCAAAGGCGCGATCACCAAGGTTCACTCGGGCGAGATTTCCCGCGCGGCGCTACAGTCCGCGATCCGCAAACTCCGCGGCCGATGACCGCCTTGGCAGCGCGGCACCGCGCTCAAGCCGGCTGCTGCGCTCGTTCCAGGCTTTCGATCACCGATTCCAGCCGGCGCCTCACTTCCGCCGCCGCCCGCTGAAGTTCGGCATTGTCGATCGCCTGCATCGACGCGACCGGGTCGATGGCCGCGATCTCGGTCTCGCCATCGCCGCGGGCCTGCACGACGACGTTGCAGGGCAGCATCGTCCCGACCTTGTCCTCGAGCTTCAGCGCCTCATAGGCGAGCGCCGGATTGCAAGCGCCGAGGATGGTATACGGGCGGAAGTCTACGCCGATCTTCGTCTTCAGCGCATCCTGGAGGTCGATCCGGCTAATGACGCCAAACCCCTCTCTTTTCAGAGCTTCTTCCGCACTAGAAATCGCCTTCTCGAACGGTTCGTTCAAAGTGGTCGCGATGTAGTAGGTCATGATCTTCTCCCGAATTCGGTGCTGCGTTTGGTGGCTAGGCCGCGGCGTGAGCCTGGACCTTCCGCTCGTAGAAACCGGTGGTCAGAACGGAAGTTTCTGAACCCACGGTCTGAACAGGCAAAGCGGTGTTCTGTAGCGCTTGTGCGGCGATCGTCCGATCATCTCCGAAGCTGTGCGGGCATGTTGGGGGTTTCACCTGCGTTGCGGACGGGGTCGATCGCGCCTTCGAGCTTGACCCGCGCCAACAGTGGCCCGTCCCGATCATAAAGGTCTGGCCGGAACGCGATGCCAGCCGCAGCAGGAACAGCCGTAAAATAGGTCATGTACACCGGGATTGGCCTTGGCAGATCTACGCGCTGATCGGGCTCGCCAGTCGCGACAGGCACGGCTCCGCCGAACACCCACTTCTGAAGGCGCTTCGCATCCTCGAGCCGTACGCAGCCATTGCTGATTGCGCGATCATCCTTGGCGAACGCAACCTTGGTCGGCTCAGGAACGTCGTGGAGGTAAATCCCGAAGTCGTTCGGAAGCATGAACTTCATCTCACCCATGGAATTCCATGGGCCGGGACCGCGGCGTAACCGGATTTCCTTCTTGCCCGCGGCAACGGCTTCCCAGTCCACCTGCCGCGGGTCTAAGGTAATTGCGTCATCGCTCCAGTCCGAGAGAACCTCATAATTCCGGTCCGTGAGATATGTTAGTCCCTGCTGAAGCACATTCTTGGCGACGAGTGACTGCGCGAGTTCAGGCGGGACATTCCAATAGGGATTGAGGCTGACGTATTTGATGAGCGCCGCCATCATCGGTGTCTGCGTTTTGACGTCACCCACGATGACGCGCATGCTGTCGACCGCCCGCCCGTTCTCGTACATCCACAGCCGTGCCGCTCCGGCATCGATAAGGATGTATGGATCTTTCTCTTCTGGGGTCGGGAGCCGAAGCGCCCGCTCCATGTTCAGGATGACAGTCCGTTGATAGTGGTCGTGTCCTAGGTTGAGAGAACGAATGGTCCCGTTTCCTGCGATACCATCGGACTTCAATCCATGCGCCGTCTGATACTCTGAAACAGCTTTCGTCAGTTCGTCATCGAAAACGGTACCGCCCGGAAGTCCTAAGCGGTGACGAAGAAGCGGAACACGATCGTCCCGAACACCAGCCTTCATCGCCGCACTTCCCGCAGGAATCTGCACTTGCGGTAAATCGCCCCAGCGCTGACGATACCTCATCAGACCGCGACGAAGCTCGGTATAGGTCGGGTTCACCGCGGTGAACATGTCGATCGGCGCCCCAGACCATTCCTGTAAGTTGAGCGACTTGAGCAACTCGGTGCGACGCTTCACCTCCGGCGCAATCTCGGGATCGATGTAGATCAGGTCTACGCCCTGCTCGATGCTCGGGGGCACGTCGATGGGTTCGATTGGCTGAGCCCGAGGCGCATGTTGCCGCTGCTGCACCGGCTCCGCAGCGTACTGCGTCAGAGCTCCTGATGGCGTGACCAGCGCTAGGAGTCCGATCGACGCGCACCATTTTTGCTGTCTCACATCTCACTCCAGCCATTGACGGATGGAGGGCGTGTCTTGGCATGCTTAAGCGGAGCTTATGTCGACATCGGGCTTAAGAGCCGCATCGGAACCAGAAAACGCCGTAAGCGCCACTTAAGAATTCGACACCACGGCTCCGCGATGCATCACCAGCTATCTCGAAGAGACCTGCTGCAGCTTACCGGTATGGTGGGCATCGGTATCGGGGCGGCGGCTTATCTTCGGTCTAACCCCCCGGCCGGACGGGATGTTCGGAGTAGTTCAGCTGCAGGCCGCATCCTTGCAGACCGATCGCTGCCGCAGGCTGGCCCGGACGATGCGGATGTTAGCATTGCGATTTTCAGCGACTATCAGTGTCCAGCTTGTCGAATGGCCGAGCCTCACTTGCTTGAGGCGGTAAAGGCAGATGGGCGGGTTCGCCTCATTCATCTCGACTGGCCCATTTTCGGCTCCAGGTCGGAACAGTCGGCTCGAGTTGCGCTCGCCGCGAATTACCAAGGAAAATACGAGGCGGTGCACCTGGCGCTGATGACGGAACCGAGGCAGCTCGACAAAGGTGTTATTCGCGACGCGACCTTACGGGCTGGCGCTGATTGGTCGCTCATAGAGCGAGACGTGGCCGTTCATCATGAAGCGATTAGTGCGAGGCTCGAACAGACCAAGTGGGACGCCTTCGCCCTGGGGCTTCCGGGTACTCCGGGATACCTCGTCGGTCCGCTGCTGTTCGTCGGAGGACAATCCACCGCCGAGTTCCGCAAGGCGTTCCAAAGAGCGCGAGCGGTCGCATAACAGCGATCCGTATTCTCGCACTTGGGCAAGCCTACGCCCTAACTGGCGGATTTCTCGGCTCTCTTGATCAGCATGGTCGGAGTGAGGAGCTGCGGCAATACTTCAGGTGGCTGTCCTGGACGAACGAACAGGTAGAAGGGGATGCTGTTGCGGCCATTGCGTGAAAGGAAGCGCGTGATGGCAGGGTCACCGTTCGTCCAATCACCCTCCAACGTCACGACACCTGCGCGACGGAACGCTGCCTGGGTGGCTTCTCGGTCGATCGCGACACGCTCGTTGACCTTGCAGGTCAGGCACCAGTCGGCCGTGAAGTCGACGAACACCGGAATCCCGGCCCGCTGAAGCTCCGCCAAACGAGACTCGGAGAACGGCTCCGTGCCATTCACGCGCTCATGCGTAGGCGCAGATGCGGCCAAGGTCGTCGGCGGCACTGCGAACGTAATCAGCGCTGCGGCGAGGGTCGCGGGTGCGAGCGGGAGCCAGGAACGCGAGCGCCCACCATGCTGTCGGAGACCCATCCACCAGAATCCGACGCCAAGGATCATGGACAGCACCACGGCAATCGTCATCGCCTGAGGTCCAGCCTGACGGCCAAGCAACCATAGCAGCGCAACCGCCGTAACCAGCATTGGGACAGCAAGGACGCGTCGGAACGTCGCCATCCACGGCCCAGGTTTGGGCAGGAAGCGACGAGCGGCTGGGAAAAAGGCAATAATTAGGAACGGAAGGGCCAATCCCATGCCCAGGCCGAGGAAAATCAAGACGGCTCCGGCGACCGGCAAAAGCATGGCTGCGCCCAAAGCGGCCGCCATGAACGGACCGCTGCACGGCGTGGCGATGAAAGCGGCCAATGCTCCGGTGCCGATGGACGCCGACATGCTGCCATTCGTGCTGCGCCTATCGGTCGCAAGGGTCGGCAATTCGAAGAGCCCGGCAAGATTGAGAGCAATGCCGAAGGTAAGCAACAGCAGGAAAAGGATAATGAGGGGATTCTGGAGCTGGAAAGACCAGCCAACCTCGACGCCGGCTTCTCTAAGCAGGACGACAGCCAGGCCTAGCGCACCGGTGCCGAGCAGTGCGCCAATGGTGTAGCCGACGGCTTCGCGCCGAGCGTTTCTTTCTGAGTGTGTGGAGCGGGCCAGGCTGAGCGCCTTCAAGCTAAGGATCGGAAACACGCACGGCATCAGGTTCAGAAGCAGACCCCCAACCAAGGCGCCCAGGAAGGCGATCGAGATTGATGCCAGGCCTGACAACGGGCGAGATGATTGCCCTGTGGCGGAGGCCTGTCCGTTATCGATCGGAGCCCCAGCATTCTCCTGCTCGACCGGCAAGAGCGGTGACGCAGCCGTCGAAGCCTCAGCTGGCGATGGGAGTGCCGAAACTTCGTCAATGGGCAAACCTTCGGCTGTCCCGGACTTTATTCGAGCAAATCGAACGCGATACGCTCGCCGACCGTCTGACAGGACGCCACTGATGATCGATGAGGAGTTTCCGGATGCGGCGACCGTCAGTCGCTCCTTTCCATCGGCGACCGTGAGGCGGGCCGTGGACGCGTCAAGCAAGCCATTCTCGTCTGGGAAGAATCGGGCTTGCCTCAAGTTGAGGCTTATCCCGGCCGGGAATGTAAGGCTCAGTCTGCCTTCGTTCAGCTCGTAGCCCCCTGTCGCAGTGATTTCCCGCGGGAGAGCGCCCTCCGCACGGCGAATTACCGGCGCATCGCTGCTGGCAGCACCGTTGCCAGCGGTCAGCTGAATTTCGACGGTTGCTCTCTCCGGAACACAAAGTGAGTCGGAGCAAGCGAGCCAGTTCAATGTCGCCTTGACGGGTAATCTCGTTCCAGGGGCGATGGACGCGGGGATACGGGCAGATGAGAGCAACACGTGCTCGCCCGCGTGAACATAGCTGTTGATTCCAGCTACGCGCAGAATGGTCGGCGCAGGATGGCGTAACGGGCCAAACTTAATTCCCGGCGGGGCACTCCACGCAACTTGTGGCGCCAAACCGCTGTCACCAGGGTTCGTCCAATAGCCGTGCCATCCCGCCTCCGGCTGGAAGCGAACGCCGATCGTGACTGTGCTGCCCGGCCTGGGCTCCTCAGTGCTGGCAACAAGGGAGGCACGGATATGCTGACTTCGAGCTTCCGCTTCCGGCGGCCATGCCAGCAACGCCAGTAAGACAAGTAGCAGTCGCATACGCTTTGACTACTTTCCGGCCTTGGCGGTCTTCGCCGAGCTGTTCGCCTTGCGTGCATCCGCCACGGCTTCTTTCAGTCCGGCAAGGTCCATACCGCCCGCGTAGAGCGTCTCGCCGATGATAAACCCGGGGGTGCCGTTCAGGCCAAGCTGCATCGCCTGTTCGTCATTGCGAGCCAGCAGGGTTTCCACCTCGGCGCTGCGGCTCTTCAGGTCGGCCTCAAGCTTGGACCAGTCCACGCCCGCCTTTTTCGCGGCAGCCTTGATCGACTGCTCGGTGAGAGGCCGCGGCGACTTCATCAACGCATCGTGGAAAGCCGCGTGCTTGCCCTGCCACTGACTGGCAATCGCCAGCCGAGCAGCGCGTTCAGAGGGTTGGCCGAAGATCGGCCAGTCGCGATAGATAATTCGGACTTTCTTGTCCTCGGCAGTGAGTTTGAGCAGCGCATCATGCGCCGCCCGGCAGAAGGGGCATTGGTAGTCGGTATATTCGACGATCGTTACGTCGTAGCTCGCGGGCTTCACCATCGGTGCAACGGTGTCTTCGAGGAATGCTCGTCGAGTCTCTTCCACACTGGGGTCTTCGGGCGTGGACGGGGATGAAGGCTGATTGGGCGCTGAGTTTTCCGTTTCCCCATTCGTCATCGCGATCAAGGAAGCGGAGCCGGTGGCAGCCACCAGGGCGAGTGCTGCAAGGACGCTTTTCAAGTACTTTCTCCAACTAGACGCAGAGAGCCGGCTGTCGGCTGACCCTCGCGGATCAAAGGCAATGAACTTAAGTCAGCCTTAAGCCCGTGGTCGCAGCGACCCACGGTGAGCGGAGCACGATGAGAATATTGGTTGTTGAGGATGACGAGATCCTGCGGGATGCGGTGGAGGCTGGCCTGTCTCTTGCCGGGTTCACCGTGGATGCCGTCGATACGGTGGCAGACGCTCGATCAGCGGCTGCAAACTGGCCGTACGAAGCCGTCGTCCTGGATCTCACGCTTCCGGACGGGTCGGGCCTCGACTTGCTCGCGGATTGGCGCCGAGCGGGGGATGTGACTCCGGTCCTGCTGCTCACTGCACGGAACGCCACGCAGGACCGCATCGCTGGCCTCGACGGCGGGGCCGACGATTACCTCGGCAAGCCGTTCGACCTGGAAGAGCTCGCGGCTCGTGTTCGAGCCATAGCCCGTCGGGTACACGGACGCGCATCTCCGGTTCTCCGGCTGGGCGACATCAGTCTCGATCCCGCGAACCGCGAAGTGCTCAAGGCTGATCGGCCCGTCAGCATCTCGCGGCGTGAGTTCACTGTTCTCCAGGCGTTGATGGAGCAGCCCGGCCGCCTCCTGTCGCGAGCACAACTCGAGGAACGTCTCTACGGCTGGCAGGAGGAGGTCGAAAGCAACGCGATCGAGGTTCACATCCACAACCTACGCGCGAAGCTTGGTCGCGAACTGATCGAGACGGTGCGCGGCGAGGGCTATCGGGTCCCGCGCAAATGAGATCGATCCGTCTGCGGCTATTTGTGTTGCTGTTGTCAGCAACGGTGCTCGTTTGGTCAGCAGCAGCGAGCTGGATCTACGTCAGCACTCGAAACGACGTCCAGCGAGTCCTCGACAACCGCTTGGTTGAGGCTGCCGGAATGGTAGCGTCACTGGCACAGGGGAGTGCGGAAGCCCTCAAGAACTCACCCGGAACGAGGCCGCTTCCGGTTCCTACGCATTACGGCCGGCAGCTTTCCTGCCAGATATGGACGCTTGACGGTCGCCTGGTGGGCCGATCGGGAAGCGCTCCGGATGCACCACTCTCGGCGGGACGCTCCGGGTTTTCGGAACGGACGATCGAAGGCGAGCAGTGGCGGGTTTACACGCTGGTCGAGCCGGAAGTCGGTCTCCGTGTTCTCGTCGGCGACAACCTTAAGGTTCGGCACAACCTAATTGGCGACGTCATGACCGGCCTATTGCTTCCGGCTTTGGTGGGGATTGCGGCGCTGGCAGCGTTACTATGGTCCGCCGTGGGGCAAGGCCTCTCGCCGCTGCGCCGTGTTGCACGAGAACTAGCGGGTCGAGATCCCGCCGAGACCGGTCCCCTGACCACAGCTCAGTCCAGCCGAGAGCTCCAACCACTCGTTGACGCGATCAACGGCTTATTTGAACGGCTGGAGCGTCTCCGCGCCAACGAGCGTCACTTTATCGCAAGTGCCGCGCATGAACTCCAAACACCGCTCGCCGGGCTGAAAGCCCATGCACAGATCGCTCTTTCCGCCAGCGACCCGACTGTTCGGGACAAGTCGTTGCGAAGCATAGACGCATCCGTTGACCGAACATCGCGCTTAGTTGAGCAGTTGCTTGATCTTGCCGGCGAAGAAGCGGCAGCTGCACCGGTTGCGTCTCGCTGGATCCGGATCGAAAGCGTGGTGCACGCCATCGGAGATGAACTACGTGTCTTCCTGCAACGACGCGACGTCCGATTGCAGCTCGACGGTAGCGCGTCGAACGCTGAAATCTACGCCGATGAGCCAGGTCTGACCCTCGCGCTGCGTAACCTTATCCGCAACGCGGTGGAGCATTCCCCGGAAGGATCTGAAGTCCAAGTAACCATCGAACGCGACGGCGGCACTCGCTGCATTTCGATCGTCGATCAGGGGCCGGGAATATTAGCGGAAGACCTGCCGCGCATACGCGACCGGTTCGTACGAGGCAGCCGAGCAAAGAACGCAGGTAGTGGGCTGGGCCTATCGATTGTCGAGCTGGTTGCAGCGCGGTTCGATGCAGAACTTGATTTAGCCAATCGGCCCGGCGGTGGCTTCAAGGCGAGCCTCCAGATCCCGTCTGCGGCAATTCGCTACCGGTCCTAAGCTTCCCTTAAGGCGCCTTCCCCATCGCACTCCGCCCTTCGGAGCCGAGAATGATGCACCACATTTTTCTAATCGCGCCTTTGGCTGCAGTTGTAGCCTCGGCGACCTCAGCCGCTCCGGTGCAAATTGCGCCAACGGCGGAGCAAATCGCTGCTGAGGTTGATGCATTCCATCGACATAAGGGGGTACGTCTCTTCTGGACGCCCGGCGCAGCTCAGGCCCTAATCTCACTGATCGACAGTAGTACAGTCGATGGTCTGTCGCCGGCACCATACAGGACTGCTGAGCTCCGGGCCATGGCAGCCCAAGCGTTTTCCGGTCCGCCGCGTCGTCGCCGAGCCGCAGAGATCGCTCTCTCCCGCGCTTTCGTCCGCTTTGCGTCCGACCTCGTTAGACCTGCCGACACAGGTGTAATCTACGTAGATCCGGCTGCCCGTCCCCGGCCCGTGCGCCCGACAATCCTCCTGCTTCGAGCAGCGGAAAGCGGGTCGGTTCAGTCCTACATCGAAAAAATCGCTTGGATGAATCCCGTCTACTCGCAACTCCGCCGTGAAATTGCCGTGACTGCGGACCCGCGCAGGCGAAGGCTGCTTGCCCTTAATCTGCAACGGGCGCGGGCACTGCCGCGTGGCCCCGCAAGGTACATTCTCGTCAACATCCCGTCTGCCAGGCTCGAGGTGCGAGAAGGTGATCGGGTTCTTGAGAGCATGAAGGTGGTGGTCGGCCTGAAGCACACCCAGACACCCACGATGGCCGGCATGATGCGCTACGCCATTCAAAACCCGTCCTGGCACATTCCGACCGACATCACCCGAGAAAAAGTCGCGCCGCGCGTGCTTAAGGAGGGCGCCGGATATCTTCGATCGAAAAACTATGAAGTGCTCTCCGACTTTTCGCCTACTGCCAAGGTTATAGATCCGTCGAAAGTCGACTGGAAGGCTGTCGTGTCAGGGCGGGCTAAGGCGTTCGTCCGCCAGAAGCCTGGGCCGACGAGCGGACTTGGCAAGATCGTCTTCAAGTTCCCGAACGAAATGGGGATTTATCTACACGACACGCCAGGCAAGTCGCTGTTCCAGCAAGACGAGCGCCTTGCGAGCGCCGGCTGCGTTAGACTAGAGAACGCTGACGGCCTCTCCCGGCTGGTCCTGGGAAACGCGATCGACTGGAGTTCTGTCGAAACCGACAAATATGTGCCGCTGCCCAGGCCAGTGCCAGTTTACCTAACCTACCTGACGGCTCTTCCAGTAGGAGGCCAAGTCGTCGAACAGCGCGACATTTATGACAAGGATCGCGCGGCGCTCGCCGGCTGAATTGGAGACTACCATGTTCGCAAAAAGAATGGCCTTTGTTCTCGCCGTAATGATGGTGGGAGCGCCCGCGGCGGCTCAGCCAACATCCAGTCCTATCCCGAATTTCGGGAAGATCACTCCGTTGCCGAATGCTGCCATGCAGCCTGATCCGAAGGTGGACTATCGAGTTGCCTTCGACGTTACGGAAGCGGCTGCGAAGCCGGACCAATTGAACCCGAGCCTGGAGAAGGTAGCCCGCTACATAAATCTTCTCGCGTCAGCCGGGGTGCATCCAAGGAAGGGCAATGTCCTGGCAGTGGTGCACGGCAAAGCAACCGATTTGGTCCTCAAGGATAATGCATTTCAGCGCAAGCATGGGGTAAGCAACCCCAATATCGCCTTGATCGAGGCCCTCGGAAAAGCGGGCGTTGAAGTTCACGTCTGCGGTCAGGCTCTCGCGGGTCGGCGAATTGCCCAAGCGGATGTTTTCACGGGCGTGACCGTCGATCTTGCCGCGCTCGTCACCCTGACGACTCTGCAGCAGAAGGGTTGGTCAGTCATCTCAGACTAAATCCGATGACCAAGGCACGAGCCCGAATTTCGGGCGTTGCGTCAGCCAGACGTCCCGCGCGCCTTCGAAACGGCTTTGGGAACTTTGCTGTTCTTGGGAGCCAGAATATGAATCCTGCATCCGGCACCTCGCATTCCAGTCTCCTTTGCCAAGTTCGCCGAAATCGTGCTGGATCACGCGTTTTTCCCACGACTTTCCCATTGCTATGGCAAGAGACGAGTTAGAGAGAGACCGCGTCCTGCACCACCTTGCGTGATCGATGATCCTGATCCTCGACAATTACGACAGCTTCACCTTCAATCTCGTGCGCTATTGCCGGGAGCTTGGGAGCGAGGTCGTCGTGCGCCGCCCGGACGACTTCGACGTTGCCGAGGCGGTGGCCAGTGATGCGAAAGGTTTCCTGATTTCTCCGGGGCCGGGCGATCCGGACGACGCCGCAAAGGCGCGCGAGCTCGTAGCCGCTTGCATGGAAACGCGGAAGCCGTTGCTAGGCGTGTGCCTGGGGCACCAGGTTATCGCGCTGGAGTCCGGCGCCGAGGTCACCCGCGCCGAACGGCCGATCCACGGCAAGACGAGCATCGTCGAACATGACGGGACCGGCGTCTTTCACGACGTCCCGAGCCCGTTCGAAGTGATGCAGTACAATTCGCTTACCGTCGGGAACCTGCCGGCGGACGGACCGATGTTCGCCAATGCCTTCGGTGCTGACGGATCGATCCAGGGCCTGCGGCATCGCGAGGCGCCGATTCACGGCGTGCAATTTCATCCGGAAAGCATCGCCAGCCAGTTCGGCTACGAGCTAATCGCAAACTTCCTTCGTCTCGCCGACTGACTGCCGGGCGAGTGTGGCGGCGATCAGGCCGCGAACCGAATTGCCGATGAAGAAGCCGCCGGAGAGGTCTTCGACGGTCAGGTCGCCTTCGACGGCCTCGCCCGTTTCGAGCAATTTCCTCCGGAGGATACCGGGAAGGAGCCCCCGGACGAGCGGTGGGGTGACGAGTTTGCCGTCGCGCTCGACGAAGACGTTGGTGAAGCTGCCCTCGGTGACGAAGCCATCCTGATCGATGAAGACGACCTCCGCGCAGCCGAAGTCTTCACGGGCGCGGTCGTAGAAGACGCGGTCGGTCGTCTTGTGCCTCAAGACGGAAATCGTGGGCATCGACTGGAAGCGGCGCAAGCGCGACGCGGCCAGGGGCAGGTCGACTAGCGGCGCCGTCTCGGTGCCGACGCGACCGTCGACCGACAAGGTCATGCGCAGCCGCGCGTTGCCAGCAGTCCGCGCCGCATCGTCTGAGGAGTCGTTCAGCGCCGATGCGGTCGAACCGAACCCGAAATGGGCGGCGCTCGTCCCGAGACGGTCGAGATGCAGGGACAGGTCCGTTATCTCGCCGTGCTCGACCCTCGTCGTCTCGATCAGGTCGAAATGGATGCCGGATGGGGATGAACTTCCCCTTCTGGAGGCATTCCTGCCATTCGTCTGCGGCGATGCTGTCGGCGACGATCCCGGACCCGAGGCCAACCGACGCCCGGTCGGAGCCCGCTCGAACGGTGAGCGTCCGGATGGCCACGTTGAACGCCGCATCCCCGTGTCGAATCCATCGCGCCGATCGATCCGGTGTAGACACCGCGCGGGCCCATCTCCTCTTCGTGGATGATCTGCATCGCGCTGATCTTGGGCACGCCGGTGACCGATCCGCAGGGGAACATCGCCTTGATCACGTCGACAGGGCCTAGCGAGGGACTGAGGTCGGCAACCACCGTCGAGGTCATCTGGAGGACGGTGGGATATCGCTCGACATGGAGCAGCTGAGGAGCCTCGACCGTCCCCGGCACGGCGATCTTCGACAGATCGTTCCTCAGCAAGTCGACGATCATCAGGTTCTCGGCGCGTTGCTTCGGGTCGTTGCGCAGGATTTCGGGATCGCTGTCAGGCGCCGCCGTACCCTTCATCGGGCGCGTCGTGACCTTGCCTCCCTCGAGCGTGAAGAAGAGCTCAGGCGAGCAGGAAATGATCCAGTGCTCGCCGGTGAACACGACCGCGCTCCACTTCGCCCGAGCGCGCGATTGCAGTTGCGCGAAAAGGGCGAGTGGGTGACCGGAAAAACGGATGTCCGCCGGGAAGGTGAAGTTGGCCTGGTAGATGTCCCCGGCAAGCAGATGCTCTTCGAGCGCTTGCAGGTGCGTGGCGTAGCTCGACTGCGCGATAAGAGGCTGCGGTGCGCCGACCCATGCGCCTATTCCATCGGGGAGTTCGGGCAGCGGCTCCGGACCGTCAGGAAAGATGCCGAACCAGAGCAGCGGCGGGTCGCCCGGCGCTGGCGCATGGCATAGATGGTGAAGCCTGGGCTCAAGCGCGTATCCGCTCTCATATCCGATGAAACCCGCAGCCGTTTGCCCGCGAAGGTCCTCGAGCGCCGATAGGACTTGTTCAGGATCGCGGGTTTCGAGAAGCCTTGATGGCCGCCGATAAAGCTCCCGCCGACCCTCGAAGTCGAGCAAAACGAACGGCTCGTTAAATTGCAGAAGCCCGGTCATGCCGGACGCTCGTTAGCCGACCGTGAAGAGTCCGTCAGCAGTGACCCGTTTGCTCGCTTCAGGTCTCCAATTCCACCCAGGTCGGCGCGTGGTCGCTGGTCTTTTCCCAGCCGCGGGGCATGCGATCGACGCCGGCGGCTTTCAGGCCTTTCGCCAGCGGCGGGCTCAGCAGGAAATGGTCGATGCGGATGCCGGCGTCGCGCTGGAACGCGTTCCGCCAATAGGGCCAGAAGGTGTAGATGCGCTCGTCGGGATGCAGTGTGCGGATGGCGTCGGTCCAGCCCTGCGCCACGAGCTCCGCGAACTTCGCGCGGGCCTCGGGGGAGAAGAGCGCATCCTTGGCCCAGCGCTCCGGCTTGTACACGTCCTGCTCGGTGGGGATGACGTTGAAGTCGCCCATCAGCATCGCCGGGAGGCCAGCTGTCGAGCAAATGGCGCGCGTGGCTGTGCAAGCGGTCCATCCAGGCGAGCTTGTAGTCGAATTTCGGACCGGGCCACGGATTGCCGTTCGGCAGGTAAAGGTTGCCGATCAGCAGGCCGCAGACGGCCGCCTCGATATAGCGGCTCTGCTCGTCGCCGGGATCGCCGGGGAGCCCTCGTCCGGTTTCGACCGGTTCGCCGACCCGGCTGAGGATGGCAACTCCGTTCCAGCTTTTCTGGCCATGCCAGATGGACGCATAGCCGAGCGCTTCGAGGTCCTTGGCGGGGAACGCCTCGTCGACGCATTTCAGTTCCTGCAGGCCGACGATGTCCGGTTGAAACTCCTCCAGCCAGCGCGTCAGCACGTGGAGGCGCGAGTTGATCCCGTTGATGTTGTAGGTCGCGACTCTGAGCCGCTTTTTGCCGCCGGATTTTCTTGCCACAGCCGTAGGAACCTCCGGGGACGATTTGAGTTCTATCGCCGTACTTCGGATCCGCCGATGCGTGTATTCGAGGCGCGGATCTTGAGCGAAAGCTCGATCGGCGCGCGGCACGCGGATCATTGGATCGGGAGTATGGGAGCCCCGCCGACCACCCGGTCGACGGGGCTCTAACCTTTTGTGCCGAGTCGCACAGGTTTATCCACCAATTCGCCCACAGTTTTGTCGTGAACCCGACGATTCCGGACTCGACGGAGCCGACGATCGCGCTATGGTTGTTTCGTGCTTCGGAGCTCGAAAGAGAAACGAAGCATGGAACCCCGGCAACTTCGGTTGCCGGGGTTTACTTTTATGTGCGTCAGAGGCTCGACGCCCGCGCCTCCGCCAGCTTCAGCATCTTCGACCGATCCGGCAGTGGATATTTGTTGCCGTTCGCGCAATTGAACAGCAGCACGCTCTCGTTCGGGGCGACAAGCCCGCGCTGCAACGCGTGGCGCCATCCGGCGAGGACTGCGCCGCCTTCCGGGCATAACAACATCCCGTCGTCGCGGGCCGCGTCTTCCACTGCCTGGAGGATGTCCTCCTCCTCGACCGCGATCGCCGTACCGCCGCTCTCGCGGACGGCGCGGAGAATGAGAAAGTCGCCGACCGCGCTCGGCACGCGGATGCCCGTTGCGACCGTCGCCGCGTCTTCCCAGCGCTCGGCGAATTCGTCGCCGCGTTCGAAAGCGCGAACGATCGGCGCGCAACCCGCCGCCTGGATCGCAAACATGCGCGGGCGCTCTGGACCGATCAGGCCCGCCGCCTCCAACTCGTCGAACGCCTTCCACATGCCGATGAGCCCGGTGCCGCCGCCGGTCGGGTAGAAAATGGCGTCCGGGACCCTCCAGCCGAGCTGTTCGACCAGCTCGAAGCCCATCACCTTCTTGCCCTCCAGCCGGTAGGGCTCCTTGAGAGTCGAGCAATCGAACCAGCGTCCATCCGCGGCGCCTTCGCGGATGAGCCGACCGCACTCATCGATCTGGCCGTCGGCGACCCAGACACGAGCGCCGTAGGCGGCCGTTTCGCGGATGTTGATTTCGGGCGTTTCGGCCGGGCAGATGACCACCGCTTCCATCCCGGCGCGCGCGGCATAAGCGGCGAGCGCCGCGCCCGCATTGCCATTGGTGGGGAGCGCGACGCTCTTGATCCCGAACTGCTTCGCCATCGAAATGGCCATGGTCAGCCCACGCGCCTTGAACGATCCCGTCGGCAGGCGCCCCTCGTCCTTGACGAGGAGCCCGCTGGCGCCCGCCTTGCGCGCCGTCTCTGGCAGCGGGATGATCGGCGTTTCAGGCTCGCCGAGGCTGACCGGCTCGGCATCCGCGGCAAGCGGCAGCAGCTCGCGCCATTTCCACATTCCCTGCGGCCTTCCCGCAATGCTTTCGCGCGTCATCTCCTGGCGCGCGCGGTCGATGTCGTAGCGGACGAGGAGCGGCTTGCCCGCGCGGGACAAATTGTGCGGTTCGCCGGCAGCATAGGACTCGCCGGTCAGCGAGCATTCAAGGTGGGTCACGAACATGGACGTCGCGTAGCCCGCGCGCTTCGTCGATGCGAGCTTGTAACATTATATCATCCGCGTTAGGCGCGGGTCCGACTCGATTCTCAGACAGCCAGGAACGATGATTTCATCCCGAATAGCACTCGCCGTCTCCATCTACATGTACGCCATTCCCGCTTTCGCCGCCGACGCAGCGGCGGATGTCGCAGCGCAAGCTCAGCCGGGCCGCGCTCAGGAAGCGCATCACGACGATCATGACGGCGAGATCATCGTCACCGGTGTGCGGCGGCGCGCCGAAGACGTGCTCGGCGGCATTTCCGTCCTCGACGAGGCCGACCTCACCCGGGAAATGCGCACGAGCATCGGCGAGACGCTCGCCCGGCAGCCGGGCGTCAGCGCGACGAGCTTCGGGCCGGCCGCATCCGCCCCGGTGCTGCGCGGATTGTCGGGCGACCGCGTTCGCGTGCTCACCGACGGGATCGGAACGCTCGACCTGTCGTCGTCTGGCCCCGACCACGCCATTGCCATCAACCCGCTGACGGCGGAGCGGATCGAGATACTTCGCGGTCCGGCGGCCTTGCTGTTCGGGTCATCGGCCATCGGTGGAGTCGTGAACGTCGTCGATGCGCGCATCCCCCGGCGTGTGCCGGACAACGTCGTGGGTGTGAACGCCCTGGCGGGTTACGGAACGGCGGCCAACGAAAGGTTCGCGAACGCCGCCGTAAACGTGCCAGTCGCTGGCAAGATCGTCCTGCACGCCGACGGCAACTGGACGAAGACCGACGACCTCCGGACCGGGGGGCATATCCTGTCGAGGGAACTTCGCGACGCTGCACGAGACAGTGACGACCCTGAGATCCAGGCGCTCGCCGATCTGCAGGGCGAGCTTCCAAACTCGGCATCGGAATCGAAGGAAGGCGCGCTTGGCATTGCCTACGTCGATGGCGGCCTGAACGTCGGCGTGTCCGTCACGCGCCGCGAAGCCGAATATGGCGTGCCGATCCGCTATTCGCTCGAACCGGGCGCCGAAGTCGAAGCGCCGACGATCGACCAGGAGCAGACGCGTTACGACGTTCGCGCCGAAGTGCCGGTGAGCGGCTTCTTCAGCCACGTCCGCGCCCGCGCCGGCTATGCCGACTACCATCACGACGAGCTGGAAGACACGGGCGAGATCGGATCGAGCTTCTTCAGCAAGGGCGGCGAAGGCCGGCTGGAGCTGGTGCAGACCGAACGCGATGGCTGGGGCGGCACTAGCGGCGTCCAGTACCTCAAGCGCAACGCGAAGATCCGCGGCGAAGAGAAATTCCTGCCCGACAGCGAGCAGGCGCAGACCGGGCTTTTCACGTTGCAGACCCTGGTCAGCGGGCCCTTCCGCCTTGAGGGCGGCGCCCGCGTCGAGTTCAGCAAGCTGGACGCCGAAGAAGACGAGCAGCTCGGCACCGACGCCCGTTCACGCAAGTTCACGACCTGGTCGGGCTCGCTTGGCGGGCAGTACGAATTCTCGCCCGGCTGGCGGGCCGGCTTGACGCTGTCGCGCAGTTCCCGTGCACCGTCGATCGATGAGCTGTTCTCGAACGGCCCCCACGGCGCCAGCCAGTCCTTCGAGATCGGCGATCCGGACCTCGACCCCGAAAAGAGCCTCGGTATCGAGGCGAGCCTGCGCGGAACGCGCGGGCCGATCCGGTTCACTGGCAACATCTACTACAGCCACTTCTCCAACTTCATCTTCCAGTCGCCGGTGGATGCGTTCGTCGAAGACCTGCCGATCTTCCAGTTCCGCCAGGGCAAGGCCGATTTCTACGGCTTCGAAGGCGAGATGGAGGCGAAGCTCGGCAATGCCTTCGGCATCAACTGGACCGGGGAGCTGCAAGCGGACGCTGTTCGCGCGACCGTGAAGAATTACGGGCCAGTCCCCTTCCTGCCGCCGTTCCGAATCCTTGCCGCCTTGTCCGGTGAGCGTGGCCAGTTCGATGGCCGCCTGGAGCTGGAGCGTGCCTTTGCCCACGACCGGACGGCGCCGATCGAAACGAATACGCCTGGCTACACGATGGTGAATGCGTCGGTGGATTGGCACCCGCTGGCAGCGAATCCGGAGCTGAGCCTGTCGCTGGCGGCGAACAATCTGTTCGACGTGGTCGCGCGCCGGAGCACGAGCCAGCTCAAGGACTATGCGCCGCTTGCGGGACGCGACATCCGGCTGACGGCTCGCCTCGACTTCTGATCGGCAAAAGAAAAGCGGCCCGGCTGGTGTCGTAGCCGGGCCGCTTGCCGCTGGCTGGGGAGAGCGAGCGGCTCGGGGGACTGTTTAGATGTCGATTCCTGCGGCGATCGCTTCCAGCTTGCGGACGCGTTCGCGAAGGTCGGCCATCTCAATTCGGTTGCCTGCGGGCGGAAGCGTCCGGTCGGCCGAGTCATGGGTGAGTTCGAAACGCCGAAGCTCAAGCCATCCCTGCCATCCCTTGAGTGCAGCCATGCTTGCCGCCGTCATTCCGGCGAAGAGGCCGCCGCCCACCAGTCCAATCGTCAGCGGTTCCATCACTTCTCCTCCCGCAGCGCCTCGATCTCGCGCGCCAGCTCGTCATTGGTTGAGTTGATGTGGTCGTCGATCGCCATCAGCCGGCGGTCCGTGTCGTCCAGTTGCGTACGAAGCGCATGGTGGTCGGCCGGACGCGTGTGACGTCTTCCATCCGATCGTATTCGCTGGTCCGACTGCGATCGACCGAACTGGTTCGCGTTGTTGCGCTGGATAGCGAGGTAGATGCCGGCGCCGACGTAGGCGACCAGCGCCAGCTTCCAGCTGACCAGGATCGCCGCGGCGACGAAGCCGATGCGAATGAATGTCGGATCGAGGTTGAACACTTCGCCGATCGTCGAGCAGACGCCCGCGAGCTTCTTGTCGCGCCGGTTCATCGAATAACGGTCGTTCAATCGGGCCATTGCCCTTCCCCTTTCCATCACTGATTACGCGCCGCGAACGCGGCCTTCATGGCTTCGAGCTCGGCGTCGATCTTGTCGGCCGCCTTGAGCTCGGCAATTTCTTCTTCGAGGCTCTTCGGGCCGGTCAGGCCCAAAGCATCAGCCCGTCCCTCGGCAAAGTCCGCGCGCCGCTCGAGAATTTCGAACTTCGAAAAGGCATCCAGCGTCCGGCTGCCGTGCATCACTTCGCGAGCCTTGGCGCGGGCCACCGCGCTCTCGATCCGCGACGCAATGGCGTTCTGCCGAGCGCGAGCTTCGCGAAGCTTGTTCTGCAACTTGCCGATGTCGGCTTCGTAGCTGCGCAGAACCTGCTCGATCTGCTCCATCTCCAAGCGCAGGCCTTCGGCCATGTCGGCCGCCTTCTGCCGTTCGACCAGGGCCGCCTTGGCCAGGTCGTCACGATCCTTGCTCAGCGCGAGCTGCGCCTTGTCGGTCCAGCTCAGCTGGATCTCTTCCAGCCTGCCGGCCGCACGCCGCATTTCCTTCACGTCCGCGATGGAGCGCGCTGCGCTGGCCCGAAGCTCGACGAGGGTTTCTTCCATCTCGAGGATGATCATGCGGATCATCCGGCCGGGATCCTCGGCCCGATCCAACAGCTCGGTCATGTTCGCTGCGAAGATGTCTCTTGCGCGGCTGAAGACCGGACCGTTGAACCAGGTCGCGAGCGGCGTGTTGCCGGAAGTCATCGTGTCGGGCTCCCTGACCAGGCGGGGCGTTCTCACCGGAACCTTCGCTTCGAGGATTTCGAGGTTAGGCACTGGCGGAAACTGCGAACGGGCTGGCGACTGCCTGAGCCGGGCCGACAGCTGCGCCGATCGCGACGGAGCTCAGCAAGAGCGCACCTGCGATGGCAGTGAGCGTGCGAGCGAATTGCGACTGACCAAACATTGTAATCTCCCTTTTTCCGTTCCGCTTGTTTCCGTTGCGGCCGGTGCCAGGTACAATTCAAGAGCCGTGCCAATCCCGGAAAACTGCCAAAAACGTCAATGCAGGGCTTCCAACGGCGGCGAGTTGGCGGGATTTGCCACCTAGCCTTGGTGAAGATTCCCAACATGGCTCACGGAACCTGTCGGGGCCTCTGCCGCGTTGTACCGGCAAGAACTCACGCGAAAGGATCAGGACATGTTGGGTAAGCTTGCTGGAGCATTCATCGGAGAGAAGATGGCCGGCCGGAACAACGGCTTGAAGGGCGCACTCATGGGCGCAGGCGTCGCCGCGGTGGCTCGGCGCGGTCTGGGTCCGCTGGCTCTGGTATTCGGCGCCGGCTGGGCAGCGAAGAAGATGATGGAGAAGCGGCAGAACCGCCGCGCGCGTTATCCCTCGGACGCAGCGCCCTCTTCGCCGTCTGGTCGCTGACCCGCGCCATTGGCCGGCTCGATGTAGGGCTCGACCGTGCCCTTGAGCTTGATGGTCATCGGATTGCCGAACCGGTCGCGGCTGCGGCCGGCGGCAACCTTTATCCAGCCTTCGGACACGCAATATTCCTCGACGTTCGTCTTCTCGTTTCCGTTGAAGCGAATGCCGACGCCCTTGCTTAGAATATCCTCGTCGTAGTGCGGGCTGCGCGGATCGAGCGAGAGGCGGTCGGGAAGGGCGTTGGTTTCGTCGGACATGGCGAGCGCCCTAGCCCCGCGTCGCTTGCAAGGTCAACGCACGCCAGTTGCCGCAATCGGCGTGCGGGACTAAGCGCCACAGCCGATGAGTGACAAGGATCCGTCCAGGCTGAAACCGAACAGGCCAAAGCTTTCGCTGCACGTGCCCGAACCGCCGGCACGCCCGGGCGAGGAGCCCGACTTTTCGAACGTAGTGGTTCCGGCCGCGGGCACTGCACCGCGACCGGATGTCTTCGCCCACGCCGAGGAAACGCATCCGCTGACGACCTCGCTCGTGCGCGTGCTCGACGAGGACCATCGCGCGGTCGGCCCGTGGAACCCGAAGCTCGACGCTGAAACCCTGCGCAAGATACTCCGCGACATGGTCACCGTGCGAGCGTTCGACGACCGCATGTACCGCGCCCAGCGGCAGGGTAAGACCAGCTTCTACATGAAGTGCACGGGCGAGGAGGCGATCGCGGTTTCGGCCGCCGCCGCGCTCGACCGGGACGACATGAACTTCCCGACCTACCGCCAGCAGGGGCTTCTGATCGCGCGCGGCTATCCGCTCGTCGAGATGATGAACCAGATCTATTCGAACAAGGGCGACAAGCTGCAGGGCCGCCAGCTGCCGATCATGTATTCGGACAAGGCGCACGGCTTCTTCTCGATTTCCGGCAACCTCGGCACGCAATATCCGCAGGCGGTCGGCTGGGCGATGGCCAGCGCGATCAAGGGCGACAGCCGCATCGCCATGGGCTGGACCGGCGAAGGCGCGACGGCCGAGGGCGACTTCCACTCGGCGCTGACCTTCGCGACGGTCTATAACGCGCCGGTCATTCTCGCCGTGGTCAACAACCAATGGGCGATCTCCAGCTACAGCGGTATTGCCGGCGGCGAGCGCGCCACCTTCGCATCGCGCGCCAGGGGCTATGGCATCGCCGGCCTGCGCGTGGACGGCAATGACGCGCTGGCGGTCTATGCCGCCGTGAGCTGGGCCGCAGAGCGTGCGCGCTCGAACAATGGCCCGACGCTGATCGAGTTCTTCACCTATCGCGCCGAGGGGCATTCCACGTCGGACGATCCGTCGGCCTATCGTCCTTCGACCGAGGCCAATGCCTGGCCGCTCGGCGATCCCGTCGAGCGGCTCAAGGCGCACCTCATCGCCCTCGGCGAATGGGACGACGAACGCCACACGACGCTCGAGCAGGAGGCGGCAGCGGCCGTGCGCGATGCGCAACGCGACGCGGAGAAGAAGGGAACGCTGGCGACCGCGAGCATCGATTTCCCGCAGGACGTGCGGACGATGTTCAACGACGTCTTCGAGGAGCTGCCCTGGCATTTGAAGGAGCAGCAGCAGGCCATGGTCGACGAGCTGGAGGCGAAGCGCACATGGCCGCGATGAACATGATCCAGGCGCTCAACAGCGCCCATCACGTCATGCTCGAGCGCGACGACAATATCGTCGTCATGGGCGAGGACGTCGGCTTCTTCGGCGGCGTGTTCCGCGTCACGGAAGGCCTGCAGAAGAAGTACGGCAAGCAGCGCGTGTTCGACACGCCGATCGCCGAGAACGGGATCGTCGCCACCGCAATCGGCATGGCCGCCTACGGCCTTCGCCCGGTCGCGGAGATCCAGTTCGCCGACTACATCTACCCGGCTTACGACCAGATCGTCTCCGAAGCGGCGCGCCTGCGCTATCGCACGGCGGGCGAGTGGTCGGTGCCGATGGTCATCCGCTCGCCCTATGGCGGCGGCATCTTCGGCGGACAGACTCACAGTCAGTCGACCGAGGCCTTGTTCGCCCATGTCGCGGGCGTGAAGACGGTCATCCCGTCCAATCCGTACGACGCCAAGGGGCTGCTGATCGCGGCGATCGAGGACAATGATCCCGTCCTCTTCTTCGAGCCGAAGCGAATCTACAACGGTCCGTTCGACGGCTTCTTCGACCGCCCGCTGACACCCTGGTCGAAGGCCGATGCAGCGGATGTGCCCGAGGGCTATTACACCGTCCCCATCGGCAAGGCCGCCATCGTCCGCGAAGGCGAAGCGGTGACTATCCTGTCCTACGGCACGATGGTCCACGTCACGCTCGCGACCGTCCGCGAGTTGGGCATCGACGCGGAAGTGATCGACCTGCGCACAATCGTCCCGCTCGACATCGAAACCATTGAGGAATCGGTGAAGAAGACCGGCCGCTGCGTCGTCGTCCACGAAGCTACCCGGACCAACGGCTTCGGCGCCGAGTTGGCGGCGCTGGTGCAGGAGCGCTGTTTCTATCACCTCGAAGCTCCGGTCCAGCGCGCGACCGGCTTCGACACGCCCTATCCCCACTCGCTCGAGTGGGCTTACTTCCCCGGGCCGGTGCGCATCGGCACCGCCATCAGAAAAACATTGGAGGCCTGAGGCGAATGGCCACTTTTGAATTCAGGCTGCCGGACATCGGCGAAGGCATTGCCGAGGCGGAGATCGTCGCCTGGCACGTCAAGGTCGGCGACCGCGTCGAAGAAGACCAGCAGCTGGCCGACATGATGACCGACAAGGCCACGGTCGAAATGGAATCGCCGGTTGCCGGCAAGGTGCTCAAGCTGGCTGGCGAGGTCGGCGAGCAGATTCCCATCGGCTCGATCCTCGCCGTGATCGAAACCGATGGTGTCGTGGCGGCGCCCGAGTTCGAGAACGAAGTGCCGCTCGCCGACGGATCGATCGATCCGACGCCAGAGCAGGAAGCCGCGATCCCGGTGACGACCGTATCGGAGGAATCTCCGCCTCCCGCCAGCGGGAGGGGGCCGGAGGGTGGGCATGTCGCGACCGCTCCGCAAACGACAGTCCCTCCCCCAGCCCCTCCCGCGAGCGGGAGGGGAGATAAGGCCCTCGCCTCTCCCGCCGTGCGCCAGCGCGCGCGCGACCTTGGCATCGATCTCGGTCAGGTTAAGTCGAAGGACGGCCGCATCCGCCACGCCGACCTGGATGCTTATCTGCTCTACAGCGGCGGCAGCGTTTCAGCCCGTGGCTCGGTCGCCGCTCGGCAGGACGAGACCGTCAAGGTCGTCGGCCTGCGCCGCAAGATCGCGGAGAACATGGCCGAGGCGAACCGCCGGATCCAGCACTTCACCTTGGTCGAGGAGTTCGACGTCACCTCGCTCGAAGAGGCGCGGCAGATGATGAACCGCGATCGCGGCGACAATCCGAAGCTCACGTTGCTGCCGTTCCTCATCACCGCAATGTCGCGCGCGCTCGCGGACTTCCCGATGCTCAACGCGACGTTCGACGACGAAGCAATGGTCGTCACGCGGCACGGGTCCGTGCACATGGGCGTCGCGACGCAGACCCCGAACGGACTGATGGTCGCGACCATCCGCGACGCTCAGTCCAAGATCGGTCTGGCAGTTGGCATCGGAAATCGGCCGCCTGTCCGAGGCAGCCCGAACCGGAAAGGCCACGCGCGAGGAACTGAGCGGCGCGACCTTCACCATTTCCAGCCTCGGACCGATGGGCGGCATCACTTCGACGCCCGTCGTCAATCCGCCCCAGGTCGCGATTATCGCCGTCAACAAGATCGAGGAAAAGCTCGTCCCGATCGACGACGAGATCGAGGTCCGCAAGCGGATGAACCTGTCGCTATCCTGCGACCACCGCGTCGTCGACGGCTGGGATGCGGCGAGCTTCCTGCAGGCGATGAAGCCGCTGATCGAAAACCCGCTACGGCTGCTGTCCTAGTTCGTCCTGACATTGGAGACCGTTTCTTTACCGTGACACTGTAAGGCTGCGGGCATGGCGCGCCTGTACCTGATCGTCATCGCGGCCGCCGCGATCATCGGCGCGATCGTCGGCAAGTTCGGGCAGCCGGTGGCAGCTCCCGTTGCCAATCCGGCCGCCGACCAGCCCATTCTCCTCGAAGCAACGGCACAGGCCTCACCGGACGAAGCGGAGTTCAACTCCGTGCAGGACGCGATCGTGCTGCAGCGCGACGCGAACGGCCATTTTTACGCCGACGTCCTGGTCAACAGTGCGCCGATCCGCTTCATGGTGGACACGGGCGCAACGGGCATCGCGCTCACGCGGGACGATGCGCGGCGTGCGGGGCTGTCCGTTTCGGTCGGAATGTTCGACGTCGTGGCCAAGGGCGCGAGCGGCGACGTGAAGGGCGAATGGGTCACGCTGGACAGCGTCAGCCTTGGACAGGAAGAAGCGAAAAAGGTCCCCGCAGTCATTCTCGACGGCGGCCAGCAATCGCTGCTCGGCCAGAGCTTCCTCCAGCAGTTCGACACGGTCGAAATCAAGGGCGACCGGATGATCCTGCGTTAGCTTCGACTTTTCGCCCGGACCTGATGGGTCTAGTCGGGCGCCATGCTGAAGCCCGTTACGACCGACATCGAAGCGCTCAAGATCATCGAGGAAAGGCTCCGCTGGCTCTCCGCCTGGACGATCCACAACGCCAATCATCTGCGCGAAAGCAAGGATGGGCTGAAGGTCGGCGGTCACCAGGCGAGCTGCGCGTCGATGACCGCGATCATGGCGGCGCTGTACTTCCATGCGCTTGGGCCGAACGACCGCGTCGCGGTGAAGCCGCATGCCGGTCCGGTCCTGCACGCCATCCACTATCTGCTCGGGACGCAAAGCCGTGAGGCTTTGGAGAATTTCCGCGGCTTCGGCGGCGCGCAATCCTATCCGAGCCGGACCAAGGACAGCATCCCGGTCGACTTCTCGACCGGCTCGGTCGGCCTGGGCGTGGCGATCACCGCCTTCTCGTCGCTCATCCAGGATTATCTCACCGCCCACGGCCTGATGGACGAGGCCGACCGCGGCCGCTTCGTCGCCTTGGTCGGCGATGCCGAGCTGGACGAAGGCAATATCTACGAAGCGCTGATCGAGGGCTACAAGCACGACGTCCGCAACCTCTGGTGGATCATCGACTATAACCGCCAGAGCCTCGATGCGACGACCGCCGACCGGATGTTCAATCGCTTTGACGAGATCTTCGGAAGCTGCGGCTGGCGCGTCGAAACGCTGAAATACGGCAAGCTGCTGGAAGCGGCCTTTGCGGAGAAGGGCGGCGAGGCGCTCCGGCAGTGGATCGATCAGGCGAGCAATGCCGATTACGCGGCGCTGACCTATCTCGGCGGTAAGGCCTGGCGCGAGCGGCTGCTGGCCGACGCACCCGAGACCAAGCCGATCCTCGAAGCGCGCACCGACGATGAGCTGCAGCGGTTGATGACCAACCTCGCGGGCCACGACGTCGAGAGCCTGATCGAGGCGTTCGACCGCTCGCAGGATAGCCAGCCGACCCTGTTCATCGCCTACACGATCAAGGGCTTCGGCCTGCCCTTCGCCGGCCACAAGGACAATCATTCCGGCCTGATGAACCCGACGCAGATGGCGGCTTTTCGTGACAGCCTTGGCATCGCGGAAGGCCGGGAGTGGGAACAGCTCGGCGGCGTTGGCGACAACATGCGGCCGGCCGTCGACGCGCTCTTGGACCGCACCCGCATCGCCCGGGAAAAGCGGCAACGCTCCTTCGGACAAATTGATGTGCCGGCACTGCCGACACCGTCAGGCGAAGAACAGTCGACGCAGGCGGCATTCGGACGTGTCCTGCTCGAGATCGCCAAGCAGGGCGGCACACTTGCCGATCGGATCGTCACCACCTCGCCGGACGTCACGGTTTCGACCAACCTCGGCGCCTGGGTGAACCAGCGCGGCCTCTTCCGGCGCAACGAGATGCCGGACGTCTTCGCCAAGGCGAAGATCGCCTCCGCGCAGAAATGGTCGGGCGCGAACAAAGGCCAGCATATCGAGCTGGGCATCGCCGAGAACAATCTGTTCCTGATGCTTGCTGCCGCAGGCCTGGCAGGCGACCAGTTCGGTGTTCGGCTGGCGCCCATCGGAACGCTCTACGACCCCTTCATCGCCCGCGGCCTCGATGCGCTGAATTACGCCTGTTACCAGGACGCACGCTTCCTGCTGGTCGCGACACCGAGCGGCATCACGCTTGGGCCCGAGGGCGGCGCTCACCAGTCGATCAATCCGCCGCTCATCGCACTCGGCCAGCCGGGCCTGCGTCACTACGAGCCCGCGTTCGCGGACGAACTTGCGGCAATGATGGAAGCGGCGTTCCGGCTGATCGACGACCCGGATGGCGAGAGCACCTATCTGCGGCTGTCGACGCGCAACATCCGGCAGGAAAAGCGCAAGGACGACAGCTGGCGCGCCGATGCGCTTGCAGGCGGCTATTGGCTGCGCGAGCCGGGTCCGGACTCGGAAGCGGCGATCGTGGCCATGGGCGCCGTCATGCCGGAAGCAATCTCGGCATGGGAAGAGCTGCGCGACGATATTCCGGGTCTCGGACTCCTGTCCGTGACATCGCCCGATTTGCTCCACCGCGGGTGGAGCGCGGCGCAGGCGGCACGCTGGAGCGGACGGCGCGAGCCGAGCCATGTCGAGCAGCTTCTGTCGCAACTTGGCCGGAATGCCGGACTGGTCACAATCGCCGATGCGGCGCCCGCCTCGCTGTCGTGGCTGGGCGGCGTTCTCGGGCAGCGGGTGGCTCCGCTCGGCATCGACCGCTTCGGCCAGACCGGCAATCTCGACGATCTCTACGAAGCCTATCGACTGAACGGCGCAGCAATCACCGAAGCGGCGGCCGAGGTATTGCTCCAGATTGGATGAATTAGCGACGGACTGGAAAGAGGTCGGCCGTCACTATCACCGAAAGCGGGGATAATTCGGTGCGACCATACAGCCAGAAGCACGGCTTCCAGAGGCGCGACATTCTCATTCAAGGCGACAGCGTGCGCCAGACCTGGAGCGTCGACGAACCAACGAGTCCGGAGTGTAAGCCCCTCCGCAGAGACCCGCCACCAGGACCGTCGCAGCCATCGCAAGTCGATGACGCGCTGTACCTCCGCATCGGCGAGGAGCTCGACTATGTCCGGCGCATGCTGGACGTGATGGGAGACCAGCTTTGCAGGGATCCGATCCTGATCCGCCGGCACGCGGTGGCACTGCAATCGCTGGACATCGTCGGTCAGATCCTGCGGCACATTGGAAATGTCATCCGGTCGAGCGACCCGCATTCTACAGTCGATGACATCGGCATGGTCGACCTGAAGGCGCGACTGACACGAAGACAGCCTCTCTAGCTTGGCAAGGCCGTGACTGCTGCCTAGAGCGGCCATATGGCAGGGCGCTATTTCGACGAGTGGACGGTCGGCGATCGGGTCGAACATTCTATCTCGCGTACGGTGACCGAGACCGACAATCTGCTTATCTCGACGCTGACCCATAATCCGCAGCCGCTGCACATCGACCATGAAGCGGCCGCCAAGACCGAGTTCGGCAAGCCGCTGGTCAATTCCGTTTTCACGTTCGGCCTGATGATTGGAGTGAGCGTCAACGACACGACGCTCGGCACGCTCGTCGCCAACCTCGGCTACGACAAGCTCGTCTTTCCCGAAGCCGGTCTTCGTCGGCGATACGCTCCGTTCCGAGAGCGAGTGCATCGAGCTGCGCGAAAGCAAGTCGCGGCCGAACGCGGGCATCGTCACTTGGGCGCATCGCAGCTTCAATCAGCGAGGCGAGTTGGTGTGCGAGTGCACCCGCTCGTCCCTGCTACTGAAGACCCCCGCATGACCGAACCTCGCAGCTGGCTGTTCGTGCCGGCGGACAGCGAGAAGAAAATCGGTAAGGCGATCGGAAGCGAGGCCGACGCGGTCATCTTCGATCTGGAGGACAGCGTTTCCTTAGGTCAGAAGGCTGCAGCACGGCAGATCCTCAAGGATCTCGGCAAGCGTTCCGGCGGCCCGCAATGGTGGGTCCGAATCAACCCTCTCCGGACCGACGAGCACCGCAAGGACTTGGATGTTCTCGGCCTTTCGGACCTCCAGGGCATCGTCCTGCCCAAGGCGGAAAGCGGGGCGGATGTGACCGAGCTCGCGCACCGGACTGGCAACATCCCGATTCACGCCATTGTTACCGAGACGGCTGCGAGCCTGTTCGGGCTCCTGAGCTACCGCGATCCCAAGTCGCCTCTGGTGGCAATGAGCTGGGGTGCGGAAGACCTGTCCGCAGCGCTCGGCGCGTCATCGAAGTACGACGCCGACGGCCAGCTCAGCCACACCTACAAGCTGGCGCGGTCGCTCTGCCTGGCAGGCGCCGTCGCCGCCGGAGTCCAGCCCGTCGACGGCGTGTTCGCCGACTTCCGTGACGAAGACGGCCTCCGCGCCGAAGCCCAGGCCGCCGCCCGCGAGGGCTTTACGGGCAAGCTCGCCATCCATCCCGCTCAGGTCGGCGTGATCAATGCCGCCTTCACCCCTTCGGCGGATGAAGTGCAACACGCCCAGGCTATTGTCGAAGCATTCGAGGCCGATCCCGACGCGGGCGTTCTGTCCGTCGGCGGCCGGATGGTCGATCTGCCGCACCTGAATCAGGCGAGGCGCGTGCTGCAACGAGTTCAAGGAGACTGAACATGGCAACGACTGCTGAACCCCAACCGACCATAGCCACCACCGGCGGACCGACGAAGGCGAAGGGCTGGGGCACGGATGCGCCCGACCAGCCGCTGCGCCCGATGGAGTTCGAACGTCGCGCGCTCCGGCCCAACGATGTCTCGATCAAGATCACGCATGCAGGCATCTGCCACAGCGACCTGCACACCTGCCGCAACGACTGGAGCGGAAGCCGCTACCCGGTCATCCCGGGTCACGAGATCGTCGGCACGGTCACTGCCGTCGGCGACGAGGTCACCCGCCATCGGGTCGGCGAAACGGTCGCCGTGGGCTGCATGGTCGACAGCTGCATGGAGTGCGACCAGTGCCTGGAGGGCTGGGAAGTCTTCTGCCGCAAGGGCTGCGTCCAGACCTACAACAGCGCCGACTATCACGACGGCACGATCACCAAGGGCGGCTACACCGACCATATCGTCGTCCGCGACCATTTCGTCTGCAAGGTGCCGGAAGGCATGGACGTCGCCCGCGTCGCGCCTTTGCTTTGCGCCGGGATTACGACCTACTCGCCGCTTCGGCAGTATAAAGTCGGGCCGGGTTCCAAGGTGGCGGTCGTCGGTCTGGGCGGTCTCGGCCACATGGGCGTGAAGATCGCTGCAGCGATGGGTGCCCACGTGACGATGATCACCACCACGCCGAGCAAGGGCGAGGACGCCCGCGCGCTCGGAGCCCACGATGTCATCATCTCGACCGACCCGGAGCAGATGGCCGCCGCCGCTACCCGCTTCGACTTCATTCTCAACACAATCCCGGTTAGCCACGAGATCGACGGCTATCTGCAGCTTCTCGGCCGCTCGGGCCGGATGGTGATCGTCGGCGCGCTGACTCCGATGCCGGGCTTCCTCGGCTTCAACATCATCTGGTGGAACCGCGCGGTCGGCGGCTCGGCCATCGGCGGCATCCCCGAAACGCAGGAAATGCTCGATTTCTGCGCCGCGAAGGACATCTATCCGGACGTTGAGTTCATCCGCATGGACGAGGTCAACGACGCCTATGAGCGGCTGCTGAAGAACGACGTCCGCTACCGCTTCGTCATCGACATGAGCCACGGCCTATGAGCGAGGCGGTTCATCCCGTTCCCGAAGACTTCAATGCCCGGATCGGTCCGGACGAACTCGCCGCTCTGAACGACCTGGCGGCGAAAGATCCGGACCGTTTCTGGCTGGACCAGGCCGCGCGGCTCGACTGGTATCAACAGCCGCAACAGGCCGGCGACTGGTCGTTCGACGAGGATGACTTCCGCATCAACTGGTATGCGGACGGGACACTCAACCTGTCCGTCAACTGCCTCGACCGGCATCTCGAAAAGCATGGCGACCGGACAGCGATCGTCTTCGAGGCGGACGAGCCGGGACAAGGTCATCGCTACACCTATCGCGAACTGTACGAAGAGACCTGCCGCTTCGCGAACCTACTGAAGCAGCGCGGAGTCCGGCGCGGCAACCGCGTGATGATTTACATGCCGATGATCCCCGAAGCGGCGGCGGCGATGCTGGCCTGCGCTCGTATCGGGGCAATCCACTCGGTCGTGTTCGGCGGCTTCTCTCCCGAGAGCCTCGCCGGCCGTATCGCCGATTGCGACGCTTGCGCTGTCATCACCGCCGACGAAGGCGTTCGCGGGGGCAAGCACATTCCGCTCAAGCGCAACGTCGATGCGGCGCTGGAACATCGCGATGTCCAGTCGGTCATCGTCGTCACGCGTACCGGCGCGGATGTGCCCATGAAGGAAGGCCGCGACGTCAGTTACTCCGCGCTCCGCGACCAGCTGCCGACCGAATGCGAGCCCGAGCAGATGAGCGCGGAAGACCCGCTGTTCATCCTCTACACCTCAGGCTCGACCGGGAAGCCCAAGGGCGTCGTCCACTCCACCGGCGGCTATGCGGTCTGGGCGGCGACCACGTTCGACTGGATCTTCGACTATCGCGAGAACGACGTATTCTGGTGCACCGCCGACGTGGGCTGGATTACCGGCCACACCTATGTCGTCTACGGTCCGCTGATGAACGGAGCGACGAGCGTGATGTTCGACGGCGTCCCCAATTATCCGGACTTCGGCCGCTTCTGGGAGACGGTGGACCGCCTCGGCGTCACCATTTTCTACACCGCTCCGACCGCGATCCGCGCCCTGATGCGCGAGGGCGACGAGCCGGTGAAGAAGCACAGCCGCAAGTCGATCCGCCTGCTCGGCACGGTCGGCGAGCCGATCAATCCCGAGGCCTGGGAATGGTACTGGCGCGTGGTCGGCGACGGCCGCTGCCCGGTCGTCGACACCTGGTGGCAGACGGAGACCGGCGGAATCCTGATTTCACCGTTTCCGGGAGCGACCCCGCAGAAGCCGGGGTCCGCGACCAAGCCCCTCCCCGGCATCCAGCCCTTGCTTGTCGATGCCGAGGGCAAGGAACTCGAAGGCGCTACCAGCGGCAATCTCTGCCTCGCCTCTTCCTGGCCGGGCCAGATGCGCACCGTCTGGGGGGATCACCGCCGCTTCTTCGAAACCTATTTCTCGACCTATCCCGGCCGCTATTTCACCGGCGACGGCTGCCGCCGCGACGAGGACGGCTATTACTGGATCACGGGGCGCGTCGACGATGTCATCAACGTGTCCGGTCACCGCATCGGCACCGCGGAAGTCGAGAGCGCGCTGGTCGCCCACGCCCTGGTTGCCGAGGCGGCGGTTGTCGCCTTCCCGCACGAAATCAAGGGCCAGGCGATTCACGCATACGTGACGCTGAACGCCGGCGAGGAAGGCGGCGACGACCTTCGCAAGGAATTGAACCAGTGCGTCCGCCGCGAGATCGGAGCGCTTGCCGCGCCGGAGCGCATCCAGTTCGCGCACACGCTGCCCAAGACCCGTTCCGGCAAGATCATGCGCCGCATCCTGCGCAAGATCGCCGAGGGCGAGACGTCCGGTTTCGGCGATACGTCGACGCTCGCCGATCCGAGCGTGGTCGACCACTTGCTGGCCGGCGCGCGCGAGTTTCAGAAGACCACCGCCTAAGCGCTTGCGGCCCAAGCCACAGACGCTAACCCTACGGCCGTAGGGGAGCGAAGATGGCAGCAGCGGAAGCGGAAACCCGGAAACCCTGGTCGATGAAGCGTGTCGTCGCGGCATCGTCCGCCGGCACTGCGTTCGAATGGTACGACTTCTTCATCTTCGGCTCGCTCGCGACGACCATCCAGAAGGTCTTCTTCGCTGGCCTCGATCCGACTGCCGGTCTGATCGCCGCCCTTGGCCTGTTCGCCGCCGGCTTCGCCTTCCGGCCGCTCGGCGCGATCATCTTCGGAGTCATCGGCGACCGTCTCGGCCGCAAGGGCGCCTTCCTCGCCACCGTCAGCCTGATGGGCGGCGCCACCTTCCTCATCGGCGTTCTGCCGACCTATGCCGCGGCGGGCATCATCTCGCCGATCCTGCTCATCCTCCTGCGCATCCTCCAGGGCATCGCGCTGGGCGGCGAATATGGCGGAGCGGCGATCTACGTCGCCGAGCATGCGCCGAACAATCGCCGCGGCGATGACGACCGGCTGGATCCAGATCACCGCCTCGCTCGGTCTCATTGCCGGACTGCTCGTCATTCTCGGCACGCGGACGGCGGTCGGCGAGGCGGCCTTCCTCGAATGGGGCTGGCGCGTTCCGTTCCTCGTCTCGGTCGTGCTGCTGATCATCTCGGTCTGGCTGCGCTTCAAGCTGTCGGAAAGCCCGGCATTTCGCAAGCTGAAGGAGGAAGGCGACATCAGCCAACGCGCCGCTGCGCGAGGCTTTCGGCAAGTGGGACAATCTCAAGCGCGTGCTGATCGCCTTCTTCGGCATCATGTGCGCGCAGGGCGCGGTCTGGTATCTCAGCTTCTTCTACGTCCAGGTCTTCCTGACCAAGTCGCTGGGCGTTCCCGAACCGACCAAGGACGCGCTGATCCTCGGAATGACCGTGGTCAGCGCGCCGCTCTACGTCTTCTTCGGCTGGCTCTCCGACCGCAGTCGGCCGCAAGCCGGTGATGCTCGGCGGAATGCTGCTCGCGCTAATTGCCTATTATCCGGGCTTCCACGCCATCGCGACGGCGGCCAACCCGGCGCTGGTCGAGGCGCAGGCGAAGCGCCCGGTCGAAGTTCACGCCAATGCGGCGCACATGCTCCGTGCAGTTCGATCCCGTCGGCACGCGCCGTTTCGACACGCAGCTGCGACATCGCCAAGAGCCTGCTCGCCTCGGCCGGCATTTCCTACGCGAACCGGAGCTTCGAGGACGACAGGACCATCATCGCCGTCGGCGTTCAGCAGATCGAGGTTCCCGACGGACGGGGGCTGGACGCCAGCCGCACTCAAGGCGCTGAAGGACGATACGGCCAAGCAGATCAAGGCGGCGCTCGCCGCCGAGGGCTATCCGGCAAAGCCCGACCCTGAGCGCATGAACCTGCCGGTGATCTTCTTCTGGCTGTTGGTCTTCGCGGTCGCGGCGACGGCTCTCTACGGTCCGCAGGCGGCGGCGCTGGTCGAGATGTTTCCGACGCGCGTCCGCTATACCGCCATGTCCCTGCCCTACCATGTCGGGACCGGCTGGATCGGCGGCTTCCTGCCGGTCACCAGCTTCGCGCTGGCGACCATTACCGGCGATATCTACGCCAGTCTCTGGTACCCGGTCGTGTTCACTGTGATCTCGATCCTGGTCTCGCTCTTCTTCCTGAAGGAGACGCACGGCAAGCCGCTCGACAAGGTCTGACCCCTACTTGAGCAGCTTGCTGACCTGATCGAGGACCGTGATGCCCGAGAGGATTCCGAACAGCGCGACTGCCCACACAAGAGAGGCAACGCGATAGGGCGCGGGCCGCAACTCGGCCGGCAACATCCGGCGGTTGAGGACGATCAGCAGCGCGGAATAGATGAACATCATGAAGGCCGCGACGCAGGCGGAGGTAACGAGCAGAACGAGCGGCGCGTCGAGACCGGCGGCGATGATCGTCACGCTTGTCAGCACCATGACCCACACGACCACCGCGTAGATCACGCTTTCACGGCCGCCGCGCCAGTAGACGGTGCGGATCGTGTCGGCCGCGAGACGGCTGGTGTAATCCACGATGCCGAGCGACGCAGCGAACAGGGAGAAAGCTCCGACGAACCAGAACAATCGCCCGAACCATGGTCCGACGGACGCGGAAAGCGCGTCGCCTTCGATCCGGAGGAAACTGATGTCGCGTGGCAGGCCCTCGCTCCCCGACAAGGTCGCGAACGCCAGGATCGACGTGAACAGGATGGTGACGAAGCTGATCGTGACGAAGGTCGAAAGCTGCTCGATGTTCGCAAGCCGCCACCAGCGCGACCAGCGTGACAGGCTCTCATCGTCGATGTCGAACCGCCATCCGGTGCCGCTGTGCGCGACCGGCTCGCCGGTGAGCGGGCTGACGATGCGCGGGGCGTGCTTGCCCATCCCCAAACCCTTGTCGCGGATCCAGTTCGACTGGCAGAGGTTCTGGCCGCCGCCCGCGCCCGCGTACGCAAGCGCTCCCAGCAGTAACGCCCAGCCAAGTTCGTCCACCGGCAGCTGCACGTCGGAAAGGCTGCGCGGCGTTTCGGCCCAGATGTCGTCCGGAATGGCAAAGGCGGCCGCAACGATCACCAGGAATCCGACCAGCAGGACCTTCAGGAATTGGGTGTGCTCGAGCGCCCGATACACGACCGGAGACAGCGTCAGGATCGCGCCGATGGCGAGGAGCATGCCCGTTGCGATCCACGCAACGCTTCCGCCGATGAGGTAGGTGGTGAGCGTCGCTGCGCTGGTCGCCCATCCCGGCCACAGGTTGGCGAGCATCGCAAGGAGCACGAAGAACACGCCCCAGTGACGACCCAGCCGGCTGAAACCGGTCAGGACGGTCTCGCCGGTTGCGAGCGTGTAGCGCTCGATTTCCATGTTGATGAAGAATTGGGTGATCAGCCCGACGAACGCGGCCCAGACGAATACGAGCCCGACCTGGCTGGCAATGAACGGGTAGAGAATGAACTCGCCTGATGCGAGACCGACCCCCGCCGCCACGATGCCCGGCCCGACGATGTGCCACGTCGAAGCTGGCGGTTCGGGCAGCTTCGCCGTGCCTAGCTCCTGAAGCTTAGACCGTTCCCCCATCCTGCTACCCCTACGCCGGATGCTTACGCGGATCGCGCGAAGGATGAAGCTCTTTCTGCTGCGGCGCGAATTGCAGGCGGATCGACCGGTCCGCGCTGGACGAGCCAGGTTCCGCCCACGCACAAGACTTGCCGGATGCCGAGCCAATCCGGGACCGACTGCTCCGTTACACCTCCAGTGGGGCAGAAGCGCGCCTCGCCAAAGGGCGCGGCCAAGGCCTGCAAACCGGAAACTCCGCCGGACGCCTCTGCCGGGAAGAATTTGAAGTGGCTGAGCCCCATCTCGATCCCGGCCATGATCTCGGTGGGCGTTGCGACGCCCGGCAGGAATGGCAAGCCGCTGCGAAGCGCTGCTTTTCCCACGGAAGGGGTAAGACCCGGCGAAACCAGGAACTCGGCGCCTGCCTCCGCAGCGGCATCGACATGTGCTTCGTTGAGCACGGTCCCGCAGCCCACGACGGCGCCTTCGACCTTCCGCATCTCACGAACCGCATCGAGGGCCGCCGGCGTGCGCAAAGTCACTTCGAGCACGCGAAGTCCCCCGGCGACGAGCGATTCCGCGATCAGGCGAGCCTCGCGCGCGTCGTCGAGGACCAGAACCGGAATGACCGGCGACAGGCGCATGATGTCGCCGATCGAGCGCTGGCCGCTCATCTGCGGACGTCGCCAGCATTGAAAGGATCGAATTCCTGCAGCTCCGCGCGAGTCCCGATCCATCGGTCGCCCGCAATGGCATGCTTCATCACCGCCGCGGCGAGGCCCTGTTTCGCGCATTCTTGTGGAGCGAGCTTTCGCAGCAGTCCGTCGATGACGGCACCGGCGAAGGCATCTCCCGATCCGATGCGGTCGATTGCCTGGCCGAGCTGGGCAGGCTCCGTCTCATGCGAGAAAGCGCGCTGGTCCACGCGCGCCGAGAGCCGCTGTCCATCGCCATCGTTCGAACGCCGGGTCGACGCGATCGTCTCCAGCCGCTCGAAGGAGGCGAAGGCGGCTTCGGTTGCTCCCGGACGATCGTTCGCAAAGCTTTTCCCAAGCACTCGGGAGATGTCCCGCCGGCTGGCGAACAACAAAGTCGCCATCCCGACGAGGGTCTTCACCCGGTCCATCTCTTCGGCCGATCGGCCCTCCCAGAGGGATGTCCGATGATTAACGTCGAAGGAGATCGGCACGCCCGCTGCAAGCATCGCCTCGGCGGCGGCAAGCGTCGCTTCCGCCGGCTTGCCGCCGAGCGCCAGGTTGATTCCCGAAACGTGAAACCAGCGCGCCGTGGACGCGATTCCGGACCAGTCGAAGCGATCGGCGCTCTCCGCGAACACGGAATGTTCGCGATCGTAAATGATCCGACCGGCGCCCGGACTAGGCTCATGGAAGTAAAGGCCGAGACGACCTTCCGCTCGAAGCACGTTCCCGGTGCGGATCCCCGTGCGCCGGAGCTCGCCCTCGCACAGGTCGCCCAGTCCCGAAGTCGGGAGCGCCGTGATCATGTCGACGTCGTGGCCGAGTTGTGCGAGGACCGCACCGACGTTGGCCTCCGATCCGCCGACTTGGCCCGCAAAGTCCGAAGCGTTCGCCAACCGGCCGCCGACCGGAATCGCAAGTCGCAGCAGGACCTCGCCGAAGCACAGGATTAGGCCCGAGCCTTTATCGTCCATCCCTGTAGCGGCTCCCCTCGCCTCGGCCAGAACGCGCTAGCATAAAGTCCCGGGCGGCGTCCGCTACGGTGCCCAGTGAATGTCGATTGGCTGCTCTGCCTCGGCCAGTACGCGGCCGATGGGAACCCTGGAGCTCTGGCCGTCCTCGATCGCCTGCTCGAGCATCTCACGCTTGTCGACGCCGGTCAGCGTGATCAGCACCGTGCGTGCGGAAAGGATCGCGGCGCGGGTGAGGGTGATGCGGGCGACGGGCGCGTCCTCCGGCATCGGATCGGGCATGACGCCTGCGGCGCGGCGCGCTTTCGGGGCGTCGAGCGCGTCCTGAAGATCGGGGCCGGCAAAGAGAGACGCGGTGTGCCCGTCCGCACCTACGCCCAGCCAGACGAGATCGGGCGGCCAGGACAAGTCCTGCAAGCGCGCATCGGCGGAATTGCCGGCGAGCCGGTAGTCCGGGATGTCCGCCGCGATCGGGACCACGCGCGCGCCCGCTGGCAGGAACGCCTGCGCGATGCCGCGGATGTTGCTGCGCTCGTCGTCCATCGGCACGAGCCGCTCGTCCGTCGGAATGATCGTGACCTGCTTCCACGGAAGCTTCTTCGCCGCGAGCGCCTTGAAGATGGCTTTGGGCGTGTCTCCGCCCGGCAGCGCGATCAGCGAAGATCCGCGCGCGTCGAGCGCGCTTTCGATGATGAAAGCGACGTCGCCCGCGACGGCCTGCGCCATTTCCTCGGCGCTGTCATATTCCCACCATTCGGCTTCGATCATCTTCGCGCTTTCCATGTCAGCTAGCGGGGAGGCTCCTGCCGATAGCCAGCCCAATCCGCAACCCGTTGGCTGTTTTCATTGAGGCCGGGATAATAGCGCAAGCGTCGCTGGACGACGGCGCAGACCTGAGAATCAAAGGCAGGATTGCCCGTCCCACGATCGACGATGCATTGAAGGACCGTTCCATTGGGATCAACTCGAACCCGCATCCAGATCGTTACACCGCGAGGCCAGGCGTCGAGCAGCTGCGCGGGAAAATCGCGCCCACGAAGTGGTGGGACTGCAAGCCGCGCCCTGGCGACCGCCAGGCCTGAGCCTCCTCCGCCCCCGCCGCTGCCCGCACCTCCGGAGCCCGTTCCGGTTCCAACTCCACCCGCGCCGGTTCCCGGACCGGCGACGTTGGACGCGCCCTGTGTCGGCGCGGCACCTTCGTTGGGGGTCTGGGTCGTCGCCACCGGTGCGGGGATTGGCAGCGGAATGGGTGGGCTCGGAGCGACGACCGGGGTCGCCTGGCTCCGTATATTCTCCGCGGACGCCGCGCCTTCCTGTTTCTTGGGCCGTTCGGTCTCCTGTGCGGGTGTAGGGGGCTCCGGAGTGGATTGCGGTGGCGGAACCTCGGTCACGTCGAACACGCGCATCACCGCCTGCGTGTCGGTGAGGTCGACGGTGCCTGACAAATGGAGGAATACGAACAGGAGGCCTGCGTGAATCGCGATGACCGCCGCAATTGCGCCGCCCTTGTCGCGGTTCTTGAGATCGGAACGATACATTGCGAGCGGTCAACGCAGTCTATTGCTGCTCGGTGCCGCCTGTCACGCGCTCGTTCCGACACGAGAAACGCCGGACGGAGGCCGTCCGCCCGGCGCGCTCCTCGATCAGCCAGTTCAGCGGCTGCTGGTGCTGCTCGCGCTCCTGCGGCCACCGCCGTGGCTGGCCCGGCCGCCCTTGCTTGCGATTTCCCGCTGTTTCGCAGGGTCCATCGCCGCAAAGCCGCGCTTCGAACCACCACTCTTCGATCCGGCCATGCCGTCCTCCTTATGTCGCTACCAACTGTGTAGCGGCGAGAAAACGCAGCCGTAGAAACAGCGGTTCAACTCTTTGATTTGAGTTAGCGAGATTGTTGGCCGATATCCTGAAACCGCCGGAAACTCCCGTCACTTGCCTGGGCGGCGGCGGTTTGAACGGCCGCGATACAGCAGGGCGGAAACGCCGATCACGGCAATTCCTGCAAGCTCCAGCCACCAGCCGCTTCGCAATCCGGCAACGTCGATTGTGACCCATTGATCGATGTGGTGGAACGAAGCGGCGCGCATGATGACGAATGCGAACAGGAGGGCGATCCCTACAGCCGCCGTCCTGGCAGATCGCGACGACCGGCGGAGCCAACCGGCCAGGAGAAACGCGGCCATCACGCCAGCGGTCCCAAGCAAGAGCAGGAATCCGCCCTGCATGAGCCGGCGATGTTCGTACAAACCAAGAATATCGCACGACGGCTCGCGCGCTTTGAGTCAGCGCATTTTGCAGGTCGAGCTCCTTGTTGAGTCCGAGCAGGACCAGCAGAATGGCTGTCGCGAGCCAGAATCGCTGCTCGCGCGATTCGGCGCGGGTCCAGGCCCCGACCGACGCTCCCGCGCCCGCAAAGTAACACACGACAATGACCCACGCGAAGGTGGTACGGTCGTTAAACAGCGCGGCTACGGTCAAGCGGTTTCCATTACAGATGATCCGTTTTCACTCAGCTTGCTACGGCCTGACGGAGGCTCCAACGGTGCTGCCGAGGGCAACCCCAATCAACGCGGAGGATAATCTGCGCAATTGAAATCATCGTTCCGGGCCTGGCGGGGAATATGCTAGGGAATCCGGACACATAGGCACAATGGTTAACGAAAAGTTTACGTTACTGATGCGCCACAGCCACAGGCCGCCCGTAAAGCGTACCGACAGTCGGCCTTAGATCAATCAAAGCTTGTTGCGTGTGACTTTTAGGGGTCAAATTCTACCCCAAGTCTGCGCGACCAGATAGAGACCGGTGGGGGTCACTAACATTTTGAAAACTCGAACGAAGGCGCTCGCGCCGCTTATTCTGTTTGCCCTGATGACGGGATGCAAGGTCTCGAAGGAGTCCGCCGCCCAGGCGGCAACGGGCGACTCTACGCCGAACGCGCCGACAACCACCGCTCCTCCTCCTCCGCCTACAACTGCGCCCGCACCTAGTCCCTCGCTTATGGGCGAAGTCTCGATCGCGTCTGAATTCGACATCAATTCCGAGTTGATTTCGGCGCCGATCCCCGAGTCCGCAGCCCCGGACGTCGTCGGTGCGTTCCGTTTCATCTGCACCGCCGGGCAGCTACTGAAGGACGATCCGATCGTTTACCCCGGTCAGGCCGGCAAGAGCCACCTGCACCAATTCTACGGCAACACCGCGGCCAACGCCTCGTCCACCTATTCCTCGCTTCGCAAAGGCGGTCAGTCGACATGCATGTCTCCGCTCAACCGCTCGGCCTACTGGATGCCGGCGATGATGGACGGGAAAGGCAATGTCGTGCGCCCCGATCACATCCAGATTTACTACAAGCGCCGACCCAAGACCGACCCGAAATGCTCGCTCACCAGCGGGGACCCGAAGGCGGAGGGCAATTGCGTGGACCTGCCGAACGGGCTGAAGTTTGTCTTCGGCTACGACATGGTCACCCGCAAGTTGCCGACAGGCGAGGCGTATTTCAACTGCAAGGGCACCGGGGCATCTGCGGGTCACTATGCGTCGATCGTGGCGACCGTCGGCAAGTGCGTCACCGGAGGCCAGTTAGGCGCGGTCATCAAGGCCCCGGACTGCTGGGACGGAAAGAATCTCGATAGCGCCAATCATCGCGATCACATGGCCTATTCCGGCTACGGGACTTGGGGATACCGCAAGTGTCCGTCGACGCACCCGTACGTCATCCCCGGTTTCACGCTGCAGGCGTGGTACTCAATCGCGCCGGGGGATGACTTGAAGCTGTGGAAGCTCTCGTCGGACGATATGCGTCCGGACCTACCGCACGGTTCGACGTTTCATGCCGACTTTTTCATGGCCTGGGACCCTACCGTGAAGCAGATGTGGCACGACAACTGCATCAACAAGATGCTGAACTGCTCAGCCGGCGTTCTCGGCAACGGGAAGATGATGAAGCAGTTTGCCGGGTTCGACTGGTACGCAAGTCCGCGCCTTGTGGCAGCTGCACCGTGACGATCGGCCGGTTCATCATCGCCCTTTCAGCATTGACCTGGGCGGGCGCGGCACGGGCCGAAGTGATGGAGGTCGGCGCTGACGGATCGTTGAAGGTCCTGCGCGACGCTCCCGATGCGACCTGGTCGAACGGTGAGCAGGAGACGGCCGCCATCCCGGCCGAAGCTACGGTCATCCCCGATGTGGCAGTTACCGTGCTAAAGGATAACGGCTGGTCGGGGCAGTATGCCAAGGCGATGGTGGAGATCGCGCGGGCCAACGACATCAGCCCGCATCTGCTCGAAGCGGTGGTCTGGCAGGAAAGCCGATGGAACCCCGGAGCCATTTCGCGAGCCGGTGCCATCGGCTTGGCGCAATTGATGCCCGGAACGGCGCGGGACCTTGGCGTCGACCCGCGCGACCCGATACGAATCTCTCGGGTGGCGCGCGGTACCTTCGCCAGCAGCTCGAACCGTTTCGACGGCGACGTTGAGAAGGCCCTCGCCGCGTATAACGCCGGTCCGGGGCGCGTCATGACGGCAGGGGGAATTCCGTCCATTCCAGAAACACAAGCCTACGTGCGCGCTATCGTCGCGCGCCTGGCGCTCAATTCCATTCAAAGAAGGAAGCATCCAGTGAAGATTGTCAAAGCGACGGTCGCACTCGTTGCCGCAGCCATGCCGGGTGCGGCACTGGCGCAGGCCAATCCGCAGGGCTCGGGCCCGATCGTCGCCGCGCTCGGCGTGGCTGCAGGGCACGCTGCTCGGCAACGTCGCCACCGCGGTCGCGGTGATGGCGGTCGCCGCGGTCGGCTTCATGATGCTGACCGGCCGGCTCAACTGGCGCTTCGGCGCGACCGTGATCATCGGCTGCTTCATCCTGTTCGGCGCGGCCTCGATCGTCGCCGGCATCCAGTCGGCCGCGGCGGGCTGGGCTGAGCGATGGAACTCGTCCGCCACCCCGTCCACCGCGCGCTGACCCGGCCGCAGATGTTCGCGGGCGTGACGTACAACTATCTTCATCATCAACTCCGCGCTGACGACCGAGCTGTTCCTGATCACCGGCAGCTTCCTGGCGCTGCCGGCGGCGCTGGTGATCCACGGCGTCGGCTATTTCGCCTGCCTGCGCGAGCCGCGCGTGTTCGATCTGTGGCTGACCAAGGTCAGCAAGTGCCCGCGCGTGCGCAACTGGAAGCGCTGGGGCTGCAACAGCTACGCCGCCTGATGAAGGACGCCGCGTGCATGAGCAAGTGGACTCGGAGCCAGCCGCCTGGAGCGCGCAAGGAAGCGCACGCCGGCGACCGGCTGCCCTATCGCCCGGCTGATCGACGAGCAACACCGTGCTGCTGCGCGACGGCTCGCGTGATGACGCGCGCTGCAGGTGCCCGGCCTGCTGTTCGAGACCGAGGACACCGACGCGCTCAACGCATCACGCGGCGACGCGCGAGGTGCATGCTGCGCTCGACGCTCGACGCGCGCTTCGTGCTCTATCACCACGTCATCCGCCGGCGGGTCGAGGTCGAGCTCGACGGCGAGTTCGCCGATCCGCTCGCGCGCGCACATCGACGCGCGCTGGCGCGAGCGGCTCGCCGAGCGGCTCGCTGTTCGTCAACGACCAGTTCGTGACGCTGGTCCGCCGCCCGGCGCGCGGCAAGGCGGGCTGGCCGAGCGGCTGGCAAGCTGCTGGCGCGGCAGCGGCAGCGCGACGATCGAGGCCGATCCGCAAGGACCTGCGCGCGCTGCAAGCCGCCGCGACCGGCGCTGGTCGCCTCGCTGCAGCGCCTACGGCGCGCGCGCTGCTCGGCGATTACGCAGGGCCCGAGCGGCGCGACCAACAACGAGCTGCTCGAGCTGCTGTCGCGCGCTCTACAACGGCGAGATGCGCCCGGTGCGCCGCCCGGCGACGGACACCGACATCGGCCAGCATGCTGCCCTATCGCCGGGTCAGCTTCGGGCTCGACGCGATGGAGCTGCGCGGCGCCGGCGAGCCGCGACTTCGCCGCGATGCTGAGCCTCAAGGACTATCCCGACGCGACCCGCCCGGGCCTGCTCGACGCGCTGCTGCGCCTGCCGTGCGAGATGGTGTCACCGAGAGCTACGCCCCGTCCGAGCGCCAGACCGCGCGCGAGCGGATCGACCTCGCGCTCCGCCGCCTGCAAGTCGGCCGACGAGGAAGCGATGGCCGAGCGGCGCCGACATGCTCGCCGCGCGCGACGCGCTCGGCAACGGCGCGGTCGGCTTCGGCGACCACCACCTGACCGTGCTGGTGCGCGAGCGCGACCTCGCCGAGCTCGACGACGCGACCGCCGCCGTGCGCCGCCGCGCTCGCCGACACCGGCGCGATCGCGGTGCGCGAGGACACCAACCTCGAGCCCGCGTTCTGGGGCCAGTTCCCCGGCAACGAGGCCTACATCGTGCGCCGCGCGCTGATCTCGACGCGCCAACATGGCCAGCTTCGGCTCGCTGCACGGCTTCGCGCTCGGCCAGGCCGAGCGGCAATCACTGGGGCGATGCGGTCACGCTGCTGCGAGACCACCAGCGCGACGCCGTTCTTCTTCAACTTCCACCACGGCGATCTCGGCAACTTCTCGGTCATCGGCCCGTCGGGCTCGGGCAAGACGGTGGTGATGAACTTCCTCGCCGCGCAGGCGCAGAAGTTCGCGCCCGCGCACGATCCTGTTCGACAAGGACCGCGGCGCCGAGCTGTTCGTCCGCGGCATCGGCGGGCGCTACGACCGCATCGCCGGCCGGCGAGCCGACCGGCTTCAACCCGCTCGCGCTGCCCGACACGCCGGCCAACCGCGCCTTCCTGCGCGACTGGCTCGGCGTGCTGCTCAAGGCCGACGGGCCGGAGGAGCTCGCGACGATCGCCGGCGCGGTCGATGCCGCCTACGCCAACGATGCCGTCGCTGCGCCGCCTGCGCCATTTCCGCGAGCTGCTCGTCGGGCGCGCGCCGGCCCGCAGCCGGGCGACCTCGCCGACCGGCTCGACGCCGTGGATCGACGGACGGCGAGCACGGCTGGCTGTTCGACAACGCCGACGACCAGCTCGACCTGTCGCGCGCGCGTGCTCGGCTTCGACATGACCGCGCTGCTCGAAAACCCGCGGCTGCGCACGCCGACGATGATGTACCTGTTCCACCGCATCGAGGAGCGGCTCGACGGCAAGCCGACGATGATCCTGATCGACGAGGGCTGGAAGGCGCTCGACGACGAGGTGTTCGCCGCGCGCATCCGCGACTGGCTGAAGACGCTGCGCAAGCGCAACGCGCTGGTCGGCTTCGCCACGCAGTCGGCGCGCGACGCGCTCGACAGCCGCATCTCGACCGCGCTGGTCGAGCAGACCGCGACGATGATCTTCATGCCCAACGCCCGCGCGCGGGCGGAGGATTATTGCGACGGCTTCGGCCTGACCGAGCCACGAGCTGACGCTGATCCGCACGCTTGCCCGCGCACAGCCGCGCGTTCCTGGTCCGCCAGCCCGACGCCAGCGTCGTGGTGCGGCTCGACCTGTCGGGCGCGCCCGAGGTGCTGACGGTCCTGTCGGGCCGCGAAAGCACCGTGCGCCGGCTCGACCTGCTGCGGCGAGTGTCGGCGACGATCCGGCCGACTGGTACCCGCGCTCACCGGCGCTGCCTGGCCGGGCGAGCGATTCCGACGGCGACGGCATGTGATCTCGAGGCGGCCGAGTGAGCACCTGCCCGACATTCGCGGCGACGGCGTCGGCAACGGCGTCGCCGCGGCGCTGCGCGCCGTCGATTGCGTCGAGCGGCGAGGCGGCGGCGTCGCCTTCGGCCGCCTGTTCGGCTCGGACGGCGCGCTGCTCGCCGGCGCTGACGCATCCTGCTCACGCTCTACGTCGCCTTCTTCGCGATCAGCTGCTGACCGGCCGCACGCCTTGTCGGTATCCGCCGCTGACCCCGCGGATGATGACGCTGGGCCTTGTGTCTGACGTTCGCGACGCAGCTGGGTCGCCTACCAATCGGTCGTCTGGAACCTGCTCGTCGGCGCGCCCGACCAGATCGCCAGCCTCCTCATCGGGACTAGTGGAAGCGCGACGTCGCTGTTCGCGGACCGGCTCGACACGATCTTTGCCGTCGTTGCGCAGGCGGCCGCCGCCACGGAGGCTGCCTCCGCCGGTATGCCGGACACTGGCTCGATCGCGTCCGGCCCCGACCTGCTTTGGCTCTCCGCCTTGCTGTTGTTGCTGGGCACGGTCGGAGTCCTGCTGGTCGCGCGGATTGCGCTTGCCGCGATGCTCGCGCTCGGGCCCATCTTCATCATCTGTGGCTTGTTCGAAGGCAGCCGCGGACTGTTCGAAGGCTGGCTGAAGGCCGCGGTGCTGTTCGCGCTGACGCCGCTCCTGGCCGTGTTGATCGGCGGAGCCACCATCGCACTGCTTTCGCCGATGCTGGATTCGCTCGCAGCCGCGGGCGGGCAGGTCCCCCTGCGGCTGACCACGACCCTTTTCCTCGCTGCGGCCGTCTATTGCGCGCTGATGGTGCTGTGCCTGAAGATCGCGGGCACGATGGTCGCCGGCTGGCGGCTGCCCTTCAGCGCCTGCCGCGATCGCAAGTCCGAGGCGGCGCTGGCGAATGCGCAAGGCACTTCCGAGACGGTGATCCTCTCAGGAGGTCGCGACACCTCGCACCAGCAATCACGACCCGCGCGTCGCACGCGATCATTAGCGCGGCGAGTGCCGGCGGCGCCGCGTCCTACGACCGCCCGGCGCCAAGCTATCCGCTTTACGCCGCAGCCGGCGCGTCGATGGATGCTCCTGCACCGCAAGCCGCCACGCAGCCGCGCTCCGATCCGAGGCTCGGCAGCCTCAGCCGCCATTATCGTCCACGTAATATGCAGTTCCAGAGGACCCATTCATGACGAAGACCCCGGCCCTTTTCCTGGCCCTGGCTCTTTTCTCCACCCCCGTGCTCGCGGCCTCCGACCCGCGGCTGAAAAGCGTCCACTACGAAACGGACAAGGTCGTCTCGGTGCAGGGGCGCCTCGGCTATCAGTCGATGATCGAGTTCGGGAACAGCGAGCAGATCGAGAATGTCGCGGTCGGCGATTCCAGCGCCTGGCAAGTGACCCCGAACAAGCGCGCGAACCTGCTCTTCCTGAAGCCTTTGTTCGGCAAGGCGAAGACGAACATGACGGTGGTCACCGATCAGCGCACCTATCTGTTCGACCTCAGCGTGGCGTCGACCGGAGCGCCGCTCTACAATCTACGCTTCACCTACGGCGCCCGGCCACCGGAGGTGCAGCCGCAGCAACGGAGAGTTGCTTACCCTTCGCTGCTCGCCAACGCGTCAGGGGCATCCCCTGCCATCGCCCACCCCAAACTGAACTACGACTGGAAGGCGAAGGGCAAGAAGGACCTTCTTCCCGCGCGCACCTATGACGACGGCCGGTCCGTCTATCTGCAATGGAAGGCCGGGGCGTCGATGCCCGCGCTCTATGCCCGCGATGCGGAAGGCCGCGAAAGCCTCGTCAATTATCGCCAGGTCGGCGCCTTCATCGTCATCGACCAGGTGCCGCATGCCCTGGTCATGCGGCTCGGCAAGAAGACCGGTTACCTGATCAACCGTCACCCGCCCAAGGCCCAACCCTTCCGGATCGCGGAGCGCTAGATGCAAAATTCCCTCATCGTTCTCGATCCGCGGCACCAGCAGTCCGACCCTCGCATCGAGCTCGAGCCCGAGACGCTCGCGCTTGCCAAGAGGAACGCATTCCCGCTGGTCGCGCAGCAGACCCGCCGAAAGGACGGCATGGGCCTCGCGGTGGGCGGCGCAGGCGCGCTCCTTCTAGGTATCGCAACCTTCGCCGGCCTTTCCGGCAGCCGCGAAGTCGCGCCTGCCAAGCCGGCCGCTGCCGTACCGACCACTCAAGCGCAGCCGGGCGCCGTCGCCGTTCCGCCCGAGGCCATGACCCAGGTGCCGGCCGCGGGCGGTGCACCCGTCGTGATCCCGGGCCAGGGGCCTGTGCTCGCCGGCGACCCCGCGGTCCCGCCGACACTCGTCCCGGACATGGTCGTGAACCGGCATGGCGCGCCGGCCCTCATCGTCGACAGCAGCGGTCCTGAGGCGACTTCGCCGGCCTCGTCCGTCGGCATTGCCGGTGAGGATGCGTTCGGTTCGTCCGGCACCCAGGTCGCCAAGGCCACGCGGATGAAGAACCCGGGCCAGACGGTTTCGCAGGGGACGCTCATCCCGGCCGTTCTGGAAACGGCGATCAACAGCGACCTCCCCGGCTACGTCCGCGCGGTCGTCAGCAGCGATATTCGCAGCTTCGACGGCAGCCGCGTCCTCGTCCCAAGGTCGTCGCGGCTCATCGGCCAGTACAAGAGCGGCGTCGCGGGCGGCCAGACCCGCGCCTACGTCATGTGGACGCGCCTCATTCGTCCCGATGGCGTTTCCGTCGCGCTTGCTTCGCCAGCCGTGGACGAAACGGGCCAGACCGGTCTAACCGGCAAGGTCGACAGCCACTTCATGAAGCGGTTCGGGTCCTCGCTTCTGCTTTCGGTCGTGGGCGGAGCTTCGACTCTTGCGACCGGCGGTGCGGGCGTAATCCTTTCCGGAGGCCAAAGCGCGGCTTCGGTTGCCGCGCAACAGAACGGGCAGATCCCGCCGACCATCAGGGTCCGCCAAGGCCAACCGATCCGCGTCTTCACTGCGAAGGACCTCGACTTTTCGACGGTGGCCGGATGACACCGGCCGTTCCGGCCCAGGCGGAAGTCGCGCACCTCGGCGTCTATCTTTCCGCCTACCTCGCGCCGTTCCAGCAATGGCTTTCGGACGAGAACGTCACGGAAATCCTTGTGAACGCGCCCGGCGAGGTGTGGACCGAGGCTTCCGGTGTCGCGGGCATGGCGCGGCACGAGGCTCCGGGGATCGACGACGTATTGCTCAGCCGGCTTGCAGCGCAGGTCGCGCGGTTCAGCCATCAGGGCATCAACCGCGAGCGGCCGTTGCTGTCCGCCACGCTGCCCACCGGCGAGCGCATCCAGATCGTCAGCCCGCCCGCGACGCGAAGGCACTTCGCCTTGTCGATCCGGCGGCACCGTCTGATCGATGTTCCGCTTGCCTCATACGAGCGCGAGGCCAAGGCCACCGCGACGAAGCCGTGGCAAGATCGCGAGCCGGACACCAGCGACATCGATTTCCTTCGCCAGGCCGTACGCGGCGGCGCGACCATCCTGATCTCGGGCGGCACGTCGAGCGGCAAGACCACCTTCCTCAACGCGCTGCTCGCGCGAAGTTCCCGAGCATGAGCGCGTCATCCTCGTCGAGGACACGCCGGAGATCCGTCTCGGCAACCGCAACGGCGTCGGGCTGATCGCGGTCAAGGGCGAGACCGGCGAGGCCCGCGTCACAACGGACGATCTGCTGCAGGCTGCCCTGCGCCTCCGCCCCGACCGCATCGTGCTTGGCGAGCTTCGCGGCGGCGAAGCGGTCAGCTTCCTGCGCGCGATCAACACCGGCCATCCCGGCTCGTTCAGCACCATCCACGCCAATTCCCCGCAGCGGCGCGCTCGAGCAGCTTGCGCTGATGGTCATGCAGAGCGGCCTCGGCCTCTCCCGCCTCGACACGATCGCCTACGTCCGTTCGGTCGTCGACCTGATCGTCCAGCTCGACCGCCAGGGCGGCCAGCGCGGCATCGCCGCCATCGAGCGCACCTCGGACATTTTCAAGCGCGAGCTTCCCTCCGCCGCTTGAGGTGTAAAGACCGGGTTGCTGAGGACGGTGTTGAGCGCGAATCCGCTCAGACATGGCACTCGGTGAGGAACGTCATTCTCGCCTGTCCGTCGGCATAGTCGGCCAAGGTCATCAGAATGCAGCCTTGACCGCTCTGATAAAGCTTGAGCCGTTCCCCTTGGTCGAACGTCACCTCCGAGGACAATAAACAGCCGTCGAACGCAAAGTCGGACACGGTCACTGACGCGGTGCTTCCGTCCTGACGGAACACTGTTGCCCGAAAACTCGACCGCGCGGACGTGGACGCGTCCGGATCATTTCGTTGCTGCATTAGTGCACCTCACTCGGTGCCCCCACCAAGGTCCCAATTGCCCTATGTTGATTTACGAGTGACTTAGGGCCTCAGTTCGCAGTGCGGTTACCAAGTCTTTCCGGCAGCCCTCACTGCCGCAGTGCCTTCCGACGAAAATCCTGGTTTCGCCTCGGCAGGCTGCGCCGGAGGGAGTTTCATCCGGACTGTGGATGACGGCCGAGACGCGGTCGCATCTTCGCACCCCATCAACGCCGCGGTCGAGGCAGCAAGAAGGCCCAAAGCAAGCGTACGAACTCGGCTCCCTAAGGTTCCGCCGGATCAGCAAGCTCGCTTCCCCTCGAAGCGCGCAAGCTTCCGCGACCGGCACCAAAGCTCCACCGCGTCGGCAGTCATTCGCTCGAGCACGAACGCCTCGGCATTCGCGTCGGACTCGCATTCGAAGCTGTAGATCCGCACCATGCGGCCGCCTTCGCCGTAACCGGCGCGGACGTTGTAGGTCGGCATGCCGCCTTACCCGAACTTGGTCTTCTTCGGCTTGGGATGGTTCGTCGTCTCGGGCTGCCAGTTCTCGTAGACGTTCGTTTCGAGCTTGCCGCGGTCGCTGACCGCGCGAAGGCGCTCGGCCAAGGCGATATCCTCGCCGACCGGGGTATTCATTCTCTTCAGAAAGCTCATCGGACGTGCCCTCCCTACAGGCGCGTCCACCGTCCCCACGGCGCAATCCTAATGGCGATAATGTTGATAAAGTTCGAATGCCGGCGAAGCACTCCGTTAACCTTTTCCGCGCGGCCATTCGCAAAGGATGCCGCGGGGCCGCTGTCGTTCAGTCCTCTCCGACGGGACCGAAGGTGTCGAGCGCCACTGCTCCATCGAGCTGAACCTGCTTCAGAATCTTAGGCGAGACAGGCTCGTCGAAGCGGATCCCGCAATGATCGTCTTGCACCCAAACAACCCGGCACAGAACCTCAAGGGCGCCCGCCCGCAATAGCGCCGTCGTGCCCTTCGGCGGGAACGGCGATCCACGGAGCTTGGCGCCAGTCTGCGAAATGTCGGCGAGCTCGGGAAACTGATACGCGCTCATCGTCACGACCGATGCGGGCATCGAGACCGATGCGCGCGCCGCCCGGGGGAGCGTGCCTTTCCTGTTCAAACGTGGCGAGAACGCATTCATCGATAGCCGATCTTTTCGTAACTGGCGCAATAGGCCCTGTCCGGGGCAAGTTGCTACACCACCTTCCATAGCCATCGTAAGGTTAAGGTCTGCTTGCCGTCGGCCCGATACTCAATCGAACGCGCTTTCGTGAGCAGCATTCGCGGAGACGAGCTTCGATCGATACTCGGCATGCATTACTGATCAGCTCGTAGAACGTGTGCGAACCGATCAATCACCGCCCGCATCTGCGCTACCGCCCGGCCTCTATCATGCGGATCCTTGATCCGCTGCAGATCGCGCTTCAGGTTCGCTGCAAAGTCGGCGTAGTCGTTCTGCCAATCGCGGCCGATCGCCTGGCGAAGTTCGACCCTGCCTGTCGCAGTGCGCCGCGCCGGACCTCCTGCGGGAAGTTCGTATCGCTCGCCAATTTCGGGAGCTATCAGCGACCCGAGTTCACCCTCCAGAGTGGATCTGAAGGCGTCAATGGTGCCGGCTTCACCATGCGTGAGGAAAAGGCTTCCCGAAATCGGCTTGCGAGCTTCGATCCAGGCAATGAGCTCGCTTCGGTCCGCATGTGCAGAATAGCTGTCGATCCGCCGGATCACGGCACGGACGACGGCGTCGCGTCCTGAAATGCGAACCCGCCCAGCGCCGTCAAGGATAGCTCGTCCAAACGTGCCCTGCGCCTGGAAGCCGACGAACAGGACGGTGGAATCGCTGCGCGGAAGGTTGTCGAGGAGATGATGGCGGATGCGTCCGCCCTCGCACATGCCGGAAGCGGCAAGGATAATCGCCCCCGACATCGACTTCAGCCGCATGGAAGCCTCGACGCTCTCCACATAATGGAACGCGGGATGGCGGAAAATATCGGTCCCGCCGACATCCTCTAGCTCATGCTGGTAACGCTGGAAGACTTTTGTGGCGCGGCTCGCGAGCGGCGAGTTGATGAAGACCGGAGTATTGACCAACTGGCCACCGTTCATGAGCCGGCCGAGATCGAGCAGCAGCTCCTGGGTTCTTTCCAGGGCGAAAACCGGGATGATCAGATTGCCGCCTTTGGAAAGCGCCCTCTCAACTTCCGCCTGGAGCAGAACGCCTCGCTCCTCCGCCGTGACTGGCTCCCGTTCCCGATCTCCGTAGGTGCTTTCGCAGAATACATGATCCAAATCGCACGGGCCGGCAGGATCGGCATGGAAACTCTTGTGCTCCGGACCAACGTCGCCCGAGAAAAGCAGCCTGGTTCCGCCGACTTCGAGTTCGACAGACGCTGAGCCGAGAATATGCCCGGCGTTCCACAATCGCGCCCTTGCTCCTGCCGCCGGTTCAAATGTCTCCTCCAACGGCACCGTCACCACTCGTTCCAACAGTGCTTCGACATCCCGCAGCGTATAGAGGGGCTCAATCAAAGGCTGGTCCGCGCGGTCGGCTCGCCTGTTGCGCCGTGCGGTCTCTTGCTCTTCGATCTTTGCGGCGTCGGGAAGCATTACGCGGAGGAGATCGAGGGTGGGGCTGCTGCACCAGACCGTCCCTTTGAACCCTTCTGCAACGAGCCGGGGCAGAAGTCCGCTATGGTCGAGATGCGCGTGCGTCAGAAGCACTGCGTCTAGCTTGGAAGGTGCAAACCCGAACGGCTCTCGATTAAGCGCTTCGAGCGAGCGAGAGCCCTGGAACATTCCGCAGTCGACCAGAAGGCGTCGCTTGCCCCATCCGATTTCGAAACAGGATCCAGTGACGGTGTTTCCAGCGCCATGAATCGTCACCGTGGGCACGGACATGATTTATCCTCCGTTGTACCCCGGCGGAGCCAAGTTCTGTCAGATTGCGCGGACATATCTCTTTCGATCCGACTCTTCTGGCCTTTCAAGTTCGTCCAACTGCGATCAAGCGGGCTCCTATGTTAGCGAGATCGAGCACTTTGAGACTTTTTAGCTGGGGGGCGATCTGCTCTTGGATTGCTTTTGCGGAACCGCCGGTTTCGCCTTGGCGAATGACGTCTCTGGCGGCCGAGCTTCCTCAACCGCAAACTCTATCGGTCGACCGAAGTGCTTTCGATAATTCAATACCGATACGTGCTTGCACAATGTGCGGATAATCGCGGCTTCTCCGCTCTCAGGCAGTTGGTAATCCGAGAGATTTGGATGACGCTCAGTCAGAAGTTTCCAGGCGATTTCCCGCTCCACTGGATCGAGGACCTGCGCTGCGAAGGCACCAGCGTAAATCGCCTCGAGTGTCTTCAAATTGGCCGGCTCGTTGCCAACCGCTATGGCAACCCGTGGATCCTTCGAAATATTGGCCAGCTTCTGGCTCGTCTGGAAGACCATGAAATAGATGAGCAAGCCAACGTTGGCGTAACCCACGATCGTATTCTGCGGCCAGCCGTCGGGCCGATTGGTCGCAATGGCCATGGTCCGATGGCCGTCCAGGATGCGGATAGCGTCAGACTGAGCGTCGAGGTTCTTCTGCGGAGGCGACATCAAGCCATCTCCGGATGCAGTGTGACCAGAGGCGTGGATTCTACGAAATGGGCACCGACCCACTCCCAAGCTTCGCTTTCCTGCTGGGCGGGGAAGTGGCGAAGCTCAAAAGGCAGGAGTGGCGCCAAGCCCTTCGCCATCAACTCCAGCCAACGCGGGCCGCCGACCACGGCGTAGCGATCGACGCGCTCCAGCACGTCCTTCTTGAATGCGAAGTAGCGAGAGTCGAGGAATGAGGCAGACTCCGAAACCGCTAAATCACCTATCCGGGCAAGGACGTTCAGAGGCCCCAAGTCCTTGTCCAGCCGGGGCTTGAGCTCGTCCATTGCATGATCCATTTCTCGCGGTGTCACGATCCCGTCGCATGCGAAGGCCACGACGAGCGGGTTGTTGGTTTCAAGAAATGAGAGAGCAGGCTGGTGTGGCTCGTCGATCTTCCCGGCGACCCAGTCCAAGGCTCGCGCGCGTTCGTCACTATGAAACAGCTCGTAGCTGACGAAAGGCAGCAAGGCGCTTTCCGCAAGCGTCCAAGCCCGGATCCATCTATCATCTGACACGACGGCCACGCGGCCAAAGCGACCCAAGTCGCGCAGGACATGCAGTCCCCGGGGCGTGTTCGCAGCGACTGCTTTCCAGTCGATGCCTTTTAGATCGTCGATCTGCAGGAAGACATGCGTCTTTGGGTGAGTCTTAAGCGACTGTTCGAGGCGAGCCATAAGGCGTTCGAGATCCTCGGCAGCAATTCCTACGACCTCACAGGCAATCACGTTTTCACCAGCATCAAGGAGTTTCAGCATCGGACCGTCCTCTTTAGGTAGAGACACCGTGAGCAGTGGCCGGCGCTCGGTCTTTACGGGATTCACCTTATCCCGGGTCGATGGTCGCAGTGTCGTCAGGTCCCTCGCGCGGCTTGGCCGGACCCTCAGACAGGCCATTCTCGGACAACGCTGTATCCGTGGACGGGCCTACCAACACCGGTCATCGCGGCGCTTGATCTGTTTGACCCGCGCTCCGTAGGAATGCGTATATTCGCCGCATTCTGTTGGCGCCTAATTGCCGACCAATATGACATGGAAGACAGTACGACTTGAGCTTGCGCGCACGGCTGGCTTTCCCAAGGGTTCCGTCGGCCGCACCTACATCCTCAGGGTTCCCCTGAGCGATGATGGCATGATCGATGCCGAATTGCTTGCCCGCAATCCCTCCTATGCAACCGCACGCCGCTTCTGGACTCCCGAACCCGACCAATTCGGCCGCATCGAGCGCGCCGACGGACACTTGGTTTTTCGATGCCGCGGGCAGCATGGGGAGAGCATCTTTCGGATGTTGGCCGTGCCCATCCGACTTGAGCAAGAAGTCTTGATTGAGGAGCTCGACGGTTCGACATACCCATTTCGGGTGGCCAGCATTCGCGGCAATGCTGCTGCAGCAGCCACCGCTTCGTAGTTTCGCGTTCCTGCTGCTATCTGATGCCATGAACGACGAAGCTCAACGTACGCCGGGCCTGTTTGACCAACGAGAAGCTCATTTGCGGTCGATCCTGGCCACCGTCCCGGACGCGATGGTCGTCATCGACGAGATGGGCAGAATTCTTTCATTCAGTGCCGCCGCGGAAAAGATGTTCGGTTATGCCGAGGGCGAAGTGATCGGTGAGAACGTGGCAATGTTGATGCCCTCTCCCGACCGGGAGCGGCATGATGGCTACCTCTCCCACTACCGCGACACCGGGGAACGCAAAATCATCGGGATTGGCCGGGTCACCACGGCCCGCCATCGCGATGGCTACACTTTCCCGATCGAACTCTCCATCGGGGAGGCATGGCTCGACGAAACGCGCATCTTCACCGGGTTCGTGCACGACATTACGCAGCGTCAGAAAGCGGAACTGCGGCTTCAGGACTTGCAGTCCGAACTCGCGCATGTGGGCCGCGTCAGCGAGATGGGATCCCTGGCTTCCTCGCTGGCTCATGAGCTCAACCAGCCGCTGACAGCAATCGCGAATTACTGCGAAGCGGCGCGTGACCTGCTTCCCGCCGATGGTGTCGATGAATCTCTCGCGCTTGTTCGTGAGGCTCTCGATGAAGCGGCCAAGGAAACCATACGCGCTGGCCAGATCGTTCAGCGGCTACGCGAGTTCGTCCGTCCGGGCGAAGCCGACCGTCGCGTGGAATCACTTGCCCGCCTTGTCACCGAAGCCAATGCCCTCGCACTGGTCGGTACTCGAGAACACGGGATCGAAGTTCAGGTCCAGCTCGACCCCGCGGCCGACGACGTATTCGTCGATAGGATCCAGGTGCAGCAAGTCCTGACGAACCTGGTTCGCAACGCGATCGACGCGATGCTGGATAGCCCTATACGATCGCTGGTCATCCGATCCGAAGCGTCACCAGACGATCTCGTGACCCTGACGATCGAAGACACGGGATCCGGCATCGATCCAGAGATCGCTCCACAATTGTTTCAGCCGTTCGTGTCTTCGAAGCAGAACGGAATGGGCGTCGGTCTTTCGATTTGCCGGACGATCGTCGAGACGCAGGGCGGACGGATATGGTTCGAGCCCCGGCCCGGAGGTGGTACGGCGTTTCACTTCACCTTGCCGTTGGGGGGAGCGGTCGAATGACCCAGGCTAAAGTCGTGCATCTCGTCGACGACGACGATTCGGTTCGCCGGTCAGTCGGGTTCATGCTCAAGACGTCGGGCCACCAAGTGGAATCCTACTCTTCCGGCGCGGAGCTCCTGAAGCAGGCGAAGGCTCTCGATGCCGGCTGCATCCTCTTGGATATCCGCATGCCGGGCATGGACGGGCTCGAGGTGCAGGAGACGCTCCGGCAGCAGGGCGTCACTTTGCCGATCATCATCATGACTGGGCACGGCGACGTCCCCTTGTCGGTGAGGGCGATGAAGGCCGGAGCGATCGATTTTATCGAGAAGCCCTTCGAGAAGCAGGTGCTGCTGGCCGCCCTCGAAGCCGGTTTCGATGCGCTCGAGCGAAGCGATTCAGGCCGGGAGAAAGCAAAGGATGCCGCAGTACGGCTGCAAGTCCTCACGCCTCGCGAGCGCGAAGTACTGGACGGGCTCGCCGAAGGATTGCCCAACAAGACCATCGCCTACGACCTTGGCATTAGTCCGAGGACGGTCGAGATCCATCGTGCCAATCTGATGACCAAACTCGGCGTCAGGAGTTTGTCAGAAGCACTGCGGCTTGCGTTCACAGCTCAGGAAATGTGAGACCGCGGCCCGCGACCTAAGTGAATCTCCTGATTCCTCGAAGCACGAGCACCGCCGACAATTCGCCTGTTGGCCGCCGTTTTTCCCGGGCCTCAGGAGAAAACCGATGACGGAACATCTGGTACTTGATCGCGCAGCCGCGGCTACCTTGAAGTCGGGCGCGGAATCGACCGTCAAGACGATCCTGGTCCACATCCAGAACGACAAGTCGCTTGAGAACCGGCTCGAGGCGGCCCTGGCGATCGCCCGATCCTGCGGCGCGCATCTCAGCTGCGTCCATATCACTCCCATCGAGGCGTACGTCGCGTTCGACAGCTTCGGCGGGGTCTTCGTGATGAACGACGTGATCAAGACGATCGACGAGGAAGCCGCGCGCATCAAAGACGATCTCGATGCGAAACTTCGCAGCGAAGACGTGCCATGGGACTACATGGAGGTTACGGGCAACATTGCGAGCCAACTCATCAGCCGGGCGGCTTTGGCCGACCTGGTCGTTACAGGTCGCGATCCGCACAAGACCGATTTCGCCGGACCCACGATCGGCCTGCTCGGTGAATTGCTACATCGATCCCGGACTCCCTTGTTCATTCCCGCGGACAACGGCTCTCCGCCGGACGTGTCGGGGCCAGCATTGATCGCGTGGGACGGCAGTTACGAAGCTGCCAACGCGGTTCGTGCTGCGATCGGACTGCTCAAGATCGCCTCCGATGTTCGTGTCCTTCAGATTCGCGAGAAGACGAATGAGGCCTTCCCAGGCACGAAGCTGCTGGAATTCCTTTCGCGTCACTCGATCAACGCAGATTTGGTGGAAGAAGAAGCGCCATCGGGTCGCGGACTCCAGCAATTCGTGCCCGGAGCCCTGATCGCACACGCGCAGGCGTTGCGAGCGGGCTACATCGTCATGGGTGGCTACAATCACAGCCGCGTCGGCGAATTCATCTTCGGCGGTGTGACGCGCGAACTGCTCGGCTCTTCGCCAGTACCGCTGGTCATTGCGCATTGAAGGTGTCGACAAGGCGGCGTTCAGGACCGAGCCGGCTCGCCGGCAAGGCTCGGGACGCCGCTGCCTTTGATCCAAATGAAGCCGCGTAGGTCCTTCGACGCCGAGGCGTCTGCTCAAGGGCAACCACTGATTAGGTAGCTGAGGCACGGGCCGCTTTTACCGCGTCTCCGTGATGGCGAGTCCCGGGGAACGGGGTGCTTGGGGAGCGGGGGTAATTCCCCGGGACACGGCGAATTTGCTCCAACTCCGCGCCGCCCGGAATACGTAGATCAACTTAGCCGAACGGACTCCGTAAAATCACGTATCGGTCTGCCTGACCCTACCCCTTTACAGCCGTGACAATCGATCGCGGCACGGGGCAACGCAATGTATTCACTGATGGCCAAGGCGTTTGGCCTAGCATTCTTGGCGGCGTTTGCGCTGATCCTTATACCGCGGGCAGCAGACGGCGGAATTCGCAGTGCATTTGGCCATTGTCGCGATCGCTGCTTTCGCGGCGGTGGCCGTCAGCCTCCGCTCGGCGGACGACGCCGTTTTCTTGGGCATCGCTAACAGGCCTGACTCATCGCTCTACGACGATGCCCCCATACGCTGGGGCGTCATTGCCACCATGTTCTGGGGCCTCGCCGGCCTGGCCGCCGGTCTCTACATCGCGCTGCAGCTCGCCTTCCCGGTGCTCAACCTCGATCTCGAATATACGAGCTTCGGGCGGCTGCGGCCGCTGCACACCTCGGCGGTGATCTTCGCGTTCGGCGGCAATGCGCTGATCGCGACCAGCTTCTACGTCGTCCAGCGCACCTGCCGCGCGCGGCTCGCCTTTCCGTCGCTCGCCCGGTTCGTGTTCTGGGGCTACCAGCTGTTCATCGTGCTGGCCGCGACCGGCTATCTGCTCGGGATCACCGAGGGCACGCGAATATGCCGAGCCCGAATGGTATGTCGACCTGTGGCTGACGATCGTCTGGGTCGCCTACGCCGCGGTCTTCGTCGGCACGATCGTGCAAGCGGCAGCGAGCCGCACATCTACGTCGCGAACTGGTTCTACCTCGAGCTTCATCCTCACCGTCGCGATGCTGCACATGGTCAACAACCTGTCAGCATGCCGGTCAGCTTGGTCGGCTCGAAGAGCTACTCCGCTGTTCGCCGGCGTGCAGGATGCGCTGACCCAATGGTGGTATGGCCACAACGCGGTCGGCTTCTTCCTGACCGCCGGCTTCCTGGCGATGATGTATTACTTCGTGCCCGAAGCAGGCGCGAGCGACCGATCTACAGCTACCGGCTGTCGATCATCCACTTCTGGTCGCTGATCTTCCTCTACATCTGGGCGGGTCCGCACCACCTTCATTACACCGCGCTGCCCGACTGGGCGCAGACGCTGGGCATGGTCTTCTCGATCATGCTGTGGATGCCGAGCTGGGGCGGCATGATCAACGGGCTGATGACGCTCAACGGCGCGTGGGACAAGATCCGCACCGACCCGATCATCCGCATGATGGTCATGGCGCTCGCCTTCTACGGGATGAGCACGTTCGAAGGGCCGATGCTGTCGATCAAGGCGGTCAATTCGCTGTCGCCACTATACCGACTGGACGATCGGCCACGTCCATTCCGGGCGCGCTCGGCTGGAACGGCATGATCACCTTTGCCGCGCTCTATTACCTGGCGCCGCGCCTGTGGGGCCGCGACCCGGCTCTATTCGCTGCGCATGATCAACTGGCACTTCTGGCTCGCGACGCTCGGCATCGTCTTCTACGCCTCGTCGATGTGGGTCGCGGGCATCATGCAGGGGCTGATGTGGCGCGAATATGGGGCCGACGGCTACCTCGTCTACTCCTTCGCCGAAGTCGTCGCGGCGATGCATCCCTATTACCTGATCCGGGCCGCGGGCGGGCTGCTCTACCTGTCGGGCTTCCTGATCATGATCTGGAACGTCGCGCAGACCATCGCGCGGCAAGCTGCGCGACGAGACGCCGATGACCGACGCTGCCTACGATCCGGCGAAAGACCGGCCGCTGACCAGATCAGCTGCGCCGCGCCGCTCCGCCGCCAACCGAGGGCGGACCTGCGCCCATCGCAGCCGAGTAGGACGACGCACATGGCACGCAAGCTCTTCGAGTCACAACGCGATCGAGCGCAACGTCACCCTGCTGGCGGTCCTGTCGCTGCTCGCGGTGACGATCGGCGGCATCGTCGAGATCGCGCCGCTGTTCTGGATCGATACTCGACGATCGAGAAGGTCGAGGGCGTACGCCCCTACACGCCGCTCGAACTCGCCGGCCGCAACATCTACGTCCGCGAAGGCTGCTACAGCTGCCACAGCCAGATGATCCGCCCGTTCCGCGACGAGATCGAGCGCTACGGCCATTACAGCCTCGCCGCCGAGAGCATGTACGATCACCCGTTCCAGTGGGGCTCGAAGCGGACCGGGCCCGACCTTGCCCGGGTCGGCGGCCGCTATTCGGACGAATGGCACGTCCAGCATCTGAAGGATCCGCGCTCGGTCGTGCCTGAATCGATCATGCCCGGCTACGCCTTCCTCGCCGACCGCGACCTCGCGACCGGCGACATGAAGGCGCACCTCAGCGCGCTGAGCGCCGTCGGCGTACCCTACAGCAAGGAGTCGATCGACAAGGCCGCAAACGAGGACCTGCTGGCCCAGGCCGATCCGAATGCCGACCCGCCGGACCTGCAGAAGCGCTATCCCAAGGCGCAGGCGCGCGACTTCGACGGCGATCCCAAGCGGACTGACCGAAATGGATGCGCTGGTCGCCTATCTACAGATGCTCGGCACCCTGGTCGATTTCAAGAGCGGCCAAGCCGCAGGAGCAGGCCGCGATGACCTACGACGCCTTCCGCCATTTCGCCGACAGCTGGGGCCTGGTCGTCATGACGGCGGTCTACGCTCGGTCTTCGTCGGCTGGGCCTTCCTGCCGCGCAACCGCAGCCGCAACCGCGACGCCGCGACCATGATTTTCAAGGACGGACGACGATGGCTGACAGCAAGCGCATCGACGAGCCGACCGGGACCGAGACGGTCGGCCATGAATGGGACGGCATCGAGGAGCTCAATACGCCGCTGCCGCGCTGGTGGCTGTGGACGCTTCTACGCCACCATCGTCTGGGCGCATCGGCTATGTGATCCTCTATCCCGCCTGGCCGATGCTCAGCCGCGCAACGGCCGGGCGTACTCGGCTGGTCGAGCCGCGGCCAGCTCGAGCGCGAGATTGCAGCGACAGCGAGCGCGAACGGGCGCCGATCCTGCGCGGCGATCAGCGCCGACCCCGATCGAGCAGCTCGCCGGACAATCCCAAGCTGCTGCACGCGGCCGTCGAGGGCGGCCGCGCCGCGTTCCGGGTCAATTGCGTCCAGTGCCACGGCTCCGGCGCGGCCGGGATCAAGGGCTATCCCAATCTCAACGACGACGACTGGCTGTGGGGCGGCGACCTCGACGTCGATCGAATTACGCATCGACCACGGCATCCGCGCAATCCGGAGCACGACGCGACGCGCATGTCGCAGATGCCGGCATTCGGGCGCGACGGCATCCTCCAGCCCGACGCAGATCGCCGACCTGACCGCCTATGTGCGCGCCGATCAGCGGCCAGCAGCAGGGCGGATGCCGTCGGCGCGGCGCGGCGCGGCGCTCTTCGCTGCAGAATTGCGCGGTCTGTCACGGCGCCGACGGCAAGCGGCAACCGCGCAGTCGGCGCGCCCAACCTGCAGCGACGCAATCTGGCTCTACGGCGGCGACGCGGCCAGCGCTACGCACCACGATCGACCAAGCGCGCTACGGCGTCATGCCGCGACTGGAGCGGACAGCTCGATCCGGTCGACGGTCAAGATGCTGGCCGCCTACGTCCATTCGCTAGGTGGCGGCGAAGGCGGAAACGGGCAGACCGGCAGCCGGTAGCCGGCGGACCGGTCGCCAGCGAAGCCAATGTCCATGAACGACCAGTCGACCGTTCCAACGAAGCAGCCTTTACGCGAAGCGCGAAGCGCGTCTTCCCGAAGGCGGTCGACGGCCGCTTCCGCCGGTTGAAATGGCTGGTCATGGCGGTCACGCTGACGATCTATTACGTCACGCCCTGGCTGCGCTGGGACCGCGGCCCCTATGCGCCCGATCAGGCGGTGCTGGTCGATCTCGCGCATCGTCGCTTCTACATGTTCGGCCGATCGAGATCTGGCCGCACGAATTCTATTATGTCGCCGGCCTGCTGATCATGGCGGGCATCGGCCTGTTCCTGGTCACCTCCGCGGTCGGCCGCGCCTGGTGCGGCTATGCCTGCCCGCAGACCGTCTGGACCGACCTGTTCCAGCACGTCGAGCGCTGGATCGACGGCGACCGCAACGCGCAGATCCGGCTCGCCGAAGCGCCCTGGACGATCGGCAAGCTCGCGCCGCCGCGGACTGAAATATGGCGATCTTCCTGCTGGTCTCGTCTGGCCACCGGCGGCGCCTGGATCTTCTACTTCGCCGACGCGCCGACGCTCGCCCGCGAGCTTCGTGCGCGGCGAAGCGCCCTCTGTCGCCTATGCGACGGTCGGCGTGCTCACCGCGACGACCTTCGTCCTCGGCGGCTTCATGCGCGAGCAGGTGTGCATCTACATGTGCCCCTGGCCGCGCATCCAGACGGCGATGCTCGACGAAAAGTCGCTGATCGTCACCTACAAGGACTGGCGCGGCGAGCCGCGCGGCAACGGGCAGGCGAGACGGCCGACGCTGGCCGACGTCGTGCCAGCTCGGGCGACTGCATCGACTGCAACCAGTGCGTCGCGGTCTGCCCGACCGGGATCGACATCCGCGAAGGGCCCGCAGATCGGCTGCATCACCTGCGCGCTGTGCATCGACGCCTGCGACGAGGTGATGGCGCAAGATCGGCCGGCCGCGCGGCCTGATCGATTATGCGACCCTCGACGACTGCAAGCGGGAAGCCGCCGGGCGGAGCCCCGAGACCGGTCCTGAAGACGATCCTGCGGCCCCGGACGCTCGCTCTATTTCAGCGCTCTGGTCGGCGATCGGGCTGGGCATGCTGTTCGCGCTCGGCGCGACGCAGCCGGATCGACGTCAGCGCCCAGCACGACCGCAATCCGCGTCTACGTCCGGCTGTCCGACGGCGACGTCCGCAACAGACTACACGGTCAAGATGCGCAACATGGAAGGCCGGCCGCGCGAGGTGGAGCTTGCGATCGCGGGCCTGCGCGGGCCGTGCTGTGGACGCAGGGCGGCAGCCGCGAAGACGCGGGCACCAGCCTTGCGCACGACCATTCCGGCCGACGCCCTCGCCAAGCTACCGTATCTTCGTCGCCGCGCCCGGCGGGGGACGCGAGCGCGAGGATGTCCGCCTTCACCGTTCGCGTCTCGACGCAGACGGCGAGACGCGACAGCGTCGAGGCGAACGTTCGAGCGTCCGGAAGGTGCAAGATGACGACCAAGCGCTTCACCGGCCGGCACATGGCCGCGATCATGTTCGCCTTCTTCGGGGTCGTCATCGCCGTCAATGTCACCATGGCGACGTTCGCCACGCGAACGTTCGGCGGGACGGTCGTCGACAACAGCTATGTCGCCAGCCAGAAGTACAACGGCTGGCTGGCCGAGGCACGGCGGCAAGAGCGGCTCGGCTGGACGGCTCTCCTTCCCTTGATGCGGGCCGCCGGGTCGTGGTCGACCTGAACGTGGAAGGCGTTCGCATCGAAGGATATGCGCAGCATCCGCTCGGTCGCGAGCGCACCATCCCGCTGAGCTTTCGGCAAGGGTCATCGATCTGCCGAAAGCCTGCCTGCCGGGCGCTGGGCCGTTCATCTCATCCTCCGCAAGGGGCAGGACGAAGTCCGCGTCCTGGAGACGATCTCGTGACCGCGCATGCATCGCTCGCCGGAGAGGTAGTCGAGCGCAGCCTGTTCTCGGTGCCGGACGCGCATTGCGCCGGCTGCATCGCGAAGATCGAACGCGGCCTGTCGAAGGTGCCCGGCGTCGTCTCGGCGCGGATGAATTTCACCGCCAGCCAGGTCGCCATCCTTCACTCCGGCGACGTGCAGATTCCGCAACTGGTGGCCGCGCTGGAGGCGCTCGGTTTCTCCGCGCAACCGTTGAACGACCCACTCGACGGACAGGAGAAGTCGGCGAGCCGGGCTCTCCGCGCGCACGGCCGTCGCCGGCTTCGCGGCGATGAACGTCATGCTGCTTGTCGGTCTCGGTCTGGTCTGGCGCGGAGCGGCGCGACCCGAGACCTGTTCCACCTGCTCTCGGCCTGATCGCGATTCCGACGATCGCTTATTCCGGCCGGCCCTTCTTCCGGTCGGCGTGGAGCGCGGTCCGCCGACGGCCGGACCAACATGGACGTGCCGATCTCGATCGGCGTGCTGCTCGTGACCGGCCTCAGCCTGTTCGAGACGCTCACCGGCGGCGCGCACGCCTATTTCGACGGCGCGGTCATGCTGCTCTTCTTCCTGCTCGTCGGACGGTTGCTCGACAGCGTCATGCGCGACCGCGCGCGGGACGGCGTTACCGCGCTGCTGAAGCAACCGCACCGGGGCGCTGGTTCTCGATGCGAATGGTTCGAGATCGCTGGGTGCGGACGGAAGCACTGCAGCCGGGCATGCGAATCTCAGTCGCCGCCGGCGAACGGCTCGCCGCCGACGGCGTGATCGAAAGTGGGTCGACCAGCCTCGATCTCTCGCTGCTGACCGGCGAGAGCGCGCCGCAATCGCAGCGGTGGGAGACACGGTCCATGCCGGGACCATGAATCTCGGTGCGCCGATCGAGGTTCGGGTGACCGCCGTCGGACCCGACACGAGCCATCGCCGAGATCGCCCGCCTGATGGACCGAGGCGGGCCAGGGCCGATCGCGTTACGTGCGCATCGCCGATCGGGCAGCTCGACTCTATGCGCCGGCCGTTCACACGCTGGCCGCGACAGCCTTCATCACCTGGCTCCTGCTCGGCGCCGGCTGGCACCAGGCCTTGCTGATCGCCGCGGCCGTGCTGATCATCACCTGCCCCTGCGCGCTCGGGCTGGCGGTGCCGGCGGCGCAGATCGTGGCTGCGGGCGCGCTGATGCGGGCCGGCGTGCTGGTGAAGGACGGCATCGCGCTTGAACGGCTTGCCGAGGCGGACCTCGCACTGTTCGACAAGACCGGAACGCTGACCCTCGGTCGGCCGGAACTGGTCAACGGCGCTCGATTCCGGCTGCGGCCAAGCCGATCATTCTCGCTCTCGCGCGGTCCAGCCGTCATCCTTTGGCCGAGGCGACGCGCCGGTCGCTCGAACGCGAAGGGGTCGTCAGCGCGTCCCTCGGCGGTGTCGAAGAAGAGGCGGGTTTCGGTGTACGGGGTCATTCGTCCTGCGGACATGTCTCACTGGGACGCGGTGCGCATGCAGGCGTCCTTTCCACCAGGTTCGAATGGCCGCTACGGCCAGCTGTCGAACTCCGCTTCGAGGACAGGCTGCGTCCCGACGCCGCCGAGGCAATCCGCCGGCTTCGATCCATGGGTATCGAATGCTCGATCGTCAGCGGCGACAGCGCGGCGTCGGTGGCCGCAGCGACGCGCGGCCTGATGATGACCGCAGCGGCCGTGATGACACCTCAAGACAAGCTCGATCTCGTCGGCAGGCTGCACCGGGCGGGCCACAAGGTCCTGATGATCGGCGATGGACTGAACGACGGCCCGGCCCTTGCCGCCGGCCACGTCTCGATGGCGCCTGGTTCGGCCAGCGACGTCGGCCAGAACGCATCGGACGCCGTCTTCCTGGGAGACAGCTTGCTCCCGGTACCGAAAGCGGTCAGCGCCGCGCGCCGGACGATGAGGGTCGTCCGGCAGAATTTCACGATAGCCATCGCCTATAATGTCTGCGCCGTGCCGCTTGCCTTTGCCGGCAAAGTCACTCCGCTCGTCGCGGCGATTGCCATGTCGCTGCTCCTCGATCGCGGTGGTCGCGAATGCGCTTCGCCTGCGGAGCGCAGCACGATGAGCGGCCTCATCTACCTGATTCCGATCGCGCTCTTGCTCGGGCTGGCGGGTCTCGGAGCATTCTTCTGGGCGATGCGCTCGGGTCAATACGACGACCTGGACGGCGCGGCAGCACGCATCCTGATCGACGAAGAATGATGCCGGCTTTTTCATCCGGACCTGTTGCGACGCCGTCCCGTCCGTAGTTTTTCGAGTTTTATGGGATCAACTGGAGCGCGCTTGAGTGCCAGTTGGCGGAGAGGGTGGGATTCGAACCCACGGTACGGTTGCCCGTACGCCGCATTTCGAGTGCGGTGCTTTCGACCACTCAGCCACCTCTCCGCATGAATGAAGGCGCTGGCCGGACGATGCCGGCGGGGCGGACGCGCCTCTAGCAGCGCCTATTCGCGCTTGCCTAGCCCGCCTTGTGGAACCGCGCACAATGCTTAGATTGAAGCCATGTCGCAGATCGAGCGTTTCTCTCCCGTGAACCCCGCATCCCGCCCTTCCGCCCATGCCTCGGGCCCGCTTCGGCATCGGCGACGTCGTGCGGCATCGCCTGCTCGATTTCCGCGGCGTGATCTTCGACGTCGATCCCGGTCTTCGCCAACAGCGACGAATGGTATGACGCGATCCCGGAGGATATGCGCCCGTCGAAGGACCAGCCCTTCTACCACCTGCTCGCCGAGAATACCGAGTCGAGCTACATCGCCTACGTCAGCCAGCAGAACCTGGTCGCCGACGACGAGGGCGAGCCGGTCGACCATCCGGCGATCGGCGACCTTGTTCGAGGGCTTCGACGGCGGACGCTACCGGCTCAAGCCCGAACACCGCCACTAATCGCTTTAGCGGCGAGGGCGGAAGCCTGCCGGCCCGCCCTGCCCCGCCTCAGAAGTTCACGCTGACGCGCGCCGTAGAGGAAGCGGCCGTTGAAGCCGAACGGCGAGAAGATCGAATAAGGAATGTATATGCTGGTTGACCGGATAGATGCCGCCCGATCGCGAGCCGGGCGCGGCCCGAACGGCGAGCGGTCGGGATAGACGTCGAAGAGCATTGTTCGCGCCGATGGCGAACTCGCTGAGCGCCGCCGGCTTGTAGCGCAGTTCGAGGTCGGTGATCCACTTGGCGCCGAGCAAGATGTCGTCCGGGCCGAAAGCGGTGAGGCTCGAGCGGATCGGCGATCGGGTTGGTCGCGCCGGGCGAGACGACCTTGCCGTAGCGCGTGGTGCGCGCCGTGACGCCGAACTTGCCGATGTCGCCGTCGGCGCTGAGCACGACCTTGTCGCGCGGCTGGCCGTCGGTGAAGCGCAGGCCCTCGACCCGGCCGAACAGCACCAGTCCCGGAATCGTGGACGAGCGGCCCGAGCGCGTCGAGGCGCTTGTCGATCTTGGTCTTGTTGTAATTATAGGCGGCGGTCAGCGTCCAACTGCCGAGATCGCCAGCGCGCCAGCGATAGGCCGCCGACGAGGTCGACGCCCTCGTGGTCGTGTCGAGGCCATTGATGAAGAAGCGCGCCGCCGCGACCTGCGGGAAGCCGAGCTTGGCCAAGCAGCGCGGTCACCGGCGCCTGGACAGTCGCGGTATTGCCGGTGCCGCCGGTGCCCAGCGTCTCGGTCAGCACAATGCGATCCTTGATGTGGATCTGTAGAGATCGGCGGTCAGGCGTCAGGCCGCGCAACGGATTGGCGGTCGCGCCGACGCTGATGTTGACCGACTTTTCGGGCTTCAGATCGCGCGCACCAAGCGCGCGCGCGGCCGGTGAGTCGATCGCCAGCGTGGCGATGTCGACCGGAACGCCGTTGATGAAATTGGTCGACGTGGTTGTGAAGAATTGCTGGTGCAGCGAAGGCGCGCGGAAGCCGTTCGAGAGCGAGCCGCGCACCGCATAACCGTGTAACGGCTCCCACCGCGCCGCGAACTTGCCGTTCACGGTCGAGCCGAAGTCCGAGAAATGTTCGAAGCGCCCGGCCAGCGTCGCCGTGACGCCAGGCAACCGGGTCGGTGTCGAGCTCGACATAACCGCCCAGCTGTGACGATCCTCATCGGTCGCGGCTGTCGGCGGGTATGCCAGGAAAGCCCTGCGCGTCCGCCGGCGCCGGCGCGCCCGGGAAGGTGCAGCACCGGTCGCGGGCGCCGAGGCGTTGAAGACTCCGCCTGACGCGCCGCGCAATCGGCTGCATCGTGTTGTGATCGCCGGACGGAACAAGGGTCCGATGGCGCATGATTGCAGATTCGCCCGGACGGATCTTGAAATCCTCGCGGCGATGTTCGGTGCCGACCGCGACCGACAGCGGCTTGGCGAAGCAGCCCGATCGCGAACTCGCGCGAAAAGTCGAGGTTGACGATCGTTCTGGCCGTAACGCAGGCCGCCCGCGTCGAACGTGTTCTGGCTGTCGGGACCGAACGACGTGTTGAGCGTGTCGTTGATCTCATAATCGAACCTGTTGTGGCCCGCGCCCGTCGACAAGTCGCGGCTCCAGCCGGCGACCTCGCCGCGAACGCCGATCGTCCCGGCGATAGTCGTCGAGGTCGGTATCGATCAGCGGCAGGAAGCCGTCGGCGGTCAGCGCGACGAAATTCGCATTGTTCGGCGCCTGGTTGGGCGACAGCGTGCACAAGTCGCGGTTGGCGGCGGCGTTGCTGTGCTGCCGATAATTGGCCGCGCTGTCCGAATTGCGATGGCCGTACGAGCCGAAGCCATACGCTTCCCAGCCGGTCGAAACTTCAAGGCCGGCATTTGACGAAGAGATTGTAGTCGCTCGTCTCGGATCGCCGAAGCGGAACTTCAGGCGGTCGAACGATATTTCGCGCGGATCGAAGGCGGACGCAGTGGGCCGATATGAAGTTGGGCCGCAAGTCGTAGCCGGCGCGGTTGGTCGATTCGCGGTTCCGATACTCGCCGGTGACATTGACGAAGCCGTTCGCACCGATCGGCAGACCGAGGTTGTCCCGGGGTCAGCTGGTCCCCGTCGCGCACCTTGCGTTCTCCGTCGGTGGTCGGCGAGGAAATAGCGGTCGTCGGCGGATCGAGCTGCGGCTGCCCGTGCCGTCGAGGGTGAGGCCGGTAAATCGCGGCGACACCATCCAGCGTGGTGATATATTTGCCGTAGGTCACGCTCGCCCTGCCACCATGGTTGGCGCTTCTTGAGCTGGATGTTGATCACGCCCGGCGATCGCGTCCGAGCCATATTGCGACGCGGCGCCGTCGCGCAGCACCTCGATCCGGCTGATGGCCATGCCGGGGATCGAGGTTCATGTCGACCGCCGCGCTGCCGCGGCCGACGGTGCCGTTGATGTTGAGCAACGCCGACGACGTGGCGGCGCTTGCCGTTGATGAGCACCAGGGTCTGGTCGGGGCTGAGGCCGCGCAGCGTGGCCGGACGCAGCGCGTCGGACCCGTCGGCGATGGACGGCTGCGGAAAGTTGAACGACGGGACCAGCTGGTTGAGGATTTTGTTGGTCTCGGTCTGACCGGTGTTGGCGATCGCTTCGGTACCGATGACGTCGACTGGAACCGGGCGTCCGCGACCGTGCGGTCGGTACGTCGGGTGCCCGTCACGATGATGTGCTTGGGATCGGGAGCGCCGGTCTCGGCCTGAGCTTGCGGCGTCTGTACTGGCGCCGGTTCGCTTGGGCTGGACCGGGGCCGCGAGTGCGATGGGCTCAGAGTGATCGAAGAGCAAGGTACGCGAAGTGATGCTGCGTCATGGCGCATTCCTCCGTACCGCCGGACGATGCCGGGCATGGCGGTACCGGCAACGCGGAAATCAGTTTCGTTGTGGCAATGGACTTGTAGGCCGGACGTCACGATTCGTCGCGCACGCTGTTGCGAGGCGGCAACAGTCCCGGCGCCGGCCGTTGCGGTTGACAGGCCAAGCCTGCTGCCATAGGCGGCGGCCTTTCGCGCGGGGGCTTATGCTCAGCCGCGCGTCCAGTTTTACGAGAGAAGTGAGCCAATGTTCGCAGTCGTGCGCACGGGCGGTAAGCAATATCGCGTTACCGCCGGAGACAAGATCGTCGTCGAGAAGCTCGCTGGGGAAACCGGCGACCGGATCGACATCACCGACATTCTCCTTGCCGGGGAAGGTTCGGACCTGAAGCCGGTGTCCGGCCTGATCGTCGGCGCGGAAATCCTCGCCCAGGCGAAAGGTGAGAAGGTCACGGTCTTCAAGAAGCGCCGCCGGCACAATTATCGCCGCAAGAAAGGCCATCGCCAGCAGCACACGATCCTGAAGATCGTGTCGATCGGCGGCGAGAAGGCCAAGGCTGCAAAGCCGAAGACGGAGGCCGCGCCCGCGGAAGCGCCTGCGGCCGCCGCACCCGCGAAGGCCGAGAAGGCTCCGAAGGCCGAAGCGCCGGCAAAGGCCGCCGAGCCGAAGGCGAAAGCCGCCAAGGCCCCGTCGACAAAAGATGCTGCACCTGCTAAGGCCGCGGCCAAGAAAACTCCGAAAGCGTAGTAATTCGTCATGGCACATAAGAAAGCAGGCGGCTCCAGCCGCAACGGTCGCGACAGTGAAAGCAAGCGCCTGGGCGTGAAGCTCTTTGGCAGCCAGCAAGCGCGCGCCGGCAACATCATCGTTCGTCAGCGTGGCACGAAGTGGCACCCGGGCAGCAACGTCGGTATCGGCAAGGACCACACGCTCGTTCGCACTTACCGACGGCACCGTTGCGTTCCGCGACGGCAAGCTTGGCCGCAAATACGTACATATTATGCCGAACGCAGCCGAGACGAACGCATAGGGGACCGCCGATAAAGGGCCGTCCCAGAGGGGGCAGCCCGGAGTAGGTCTCAAAAGGATCACGAAGGGAGAAGAGGGAAGCCCCCTCTTCTCCCTTTCTTTTTCTTCTCCCGAAACAGTCACGAAGCGGCGCTAGGCGCCGCTTGCGAGGAGAAGACCGATGTTTGCGAGGACTGAACGACTGCTGCTGAGACCCGGCTGGGCCGAGGATGCTCCGGCGCTTGCCGCGGCGATCGCAGACGAGTTGATCGTCCGGAATCTCGCGACCGCGCCATGGCCCTACGACCTGCGCGATGCCGAAGCCTTTCTTGCACAGCCGCGCGATCCGGTCCTCCCGACGTTCCTCGTCTTCGAGCGGACGGATTCGGCGCCGAAGCTGGTCGGCTCATGCGGTCTCGGCCGCCGGCCTTCGGGGGCAATCGAGCTCGGCTATTGGATCGCCCGCCCTCATTGGGGCCGCGGTTACGCGACCGAAGCTTCTGGCGCCCTGATCGATATCGCGCGGACGCTCGGCTTCACGCGCCTCGAAGGCTCGCACTTCCTCGACAATCCGGCTTCCGGCCGAGTGCTCGAGAAGCTGGGCTTCGAACCGCTCGGGATCACCGCGCCGCGGCTGAGCTGCGCGCGCGGAACCGAAGCGCAGGCGAGGCTGCTGCGCCTGACGCTGGACGATGCGGAATTGCGAGGAGGATGCAGCGCTGGCCGCTTAGGCCGCGTTGCGGACTTTCCGGACGGGAGCGGGTGCGGCCTTCGCGGCCGTGCTCGCCTCGTAGGCGCGCAGAAGGTCGCGGTCGTCCTCGTTCCACGGGTGGAAGCCCGGCAGGAAGAACTTGAACCAGGCGACGCCGATCTTCCGGAACATCCCGGGCCGGATCCACAAATACCAGATCAGCCTGGACCAGAGCCTTGAACCCGGTGACACCGTCCTGGCGCATCAGTTCCAGCGCTCCGGCGGTGCGGTCGACGACGAAGTTGCGGGTGACGAAGAGCATCACCTTCGCCTTTACTTCCCACCTCTTCTTGCGCGGCCAGTTGCGGGTGGCATGCAGCCATGTGTCGTAAGCGACGCCCTTGTGCTCGATCTCCTCGCAGGCGTGCCAGCGCCACAGGTCGGCGGCTTCCGGATCGGCCTCGGCCAGATGCCGCGGATCCTTCAGCAACTCGTGCGCTAGGATCGCGGTGAAATGCTCCAGTGCCATCGTCGCTGCGAGGCTGACGACCGGCGGGCTTCGACTTGGTAACCGCAAGCCGAAAGTTGACCTGCTCCTCGAGCTTCGACAGATCGTAGCCGCTGTCCACGGCACGGCGGTTGAAGGCCGCATGCTCACGGCTGTGGATCGCCTCCTGCGTCGTGAAGCCCTTGATCTCCTCGGCGAGCTTGGACGGCGCGCCTTCGCGGAACGCGCGAACGCTCTCGACGAAGAAGGCCTCGCCGACCGGGAAGGTCGTCGACAATGCGTTGTAGATGGCGGTGGCCTCTACTCGTCCGCCGTGCCACAGACGGGCGTCGAGCTTGCCGCGATCGAACTTACGGTCGCGCGGCGTGATGGTGAGGTCCGAGGGCGTGGGCAGCGTGGTCGTGCTCATGCCGGAGAAGGTATACTAACTTACACTCGTGTCAATAAGCCGCAAACGCCTGAACTCCGAAGAGAGCCGCTCCGCCGCACTGGAAGCCGCGCGGGCGTTGCTGCTTGAGCAGGGACCGCAGGCCGTAACCCTGAAGGCCGTCGCGGCAAAGGTCGGCCGGACACATGCTAATCTTCTCCATCATTTCGGATCCGCGGCAGGGCTTCAGGCCGAGCTGGCCCTGTCGATCGCCGATCGCGTGACAGGCAGCATCGCGGAGGCCGTCGAACGTGCGCGAGCCGGCGAAAAGGACGTGCGCGAGGTCGTCGACGGCACGTTTGATGCGTTCGACCGGGAGGGTGCCGGCGCCCTCGCCGCCTGGATGATCCTGTCCGGAAACCGCGACGCGCTCGACCCGATCCTCAATTCGATCCGCGGCCTGGTGTCCCAATTGCAGGTGGGCCATGAAGAGCATCACGTGCCCGAAAGCACCCTGTGGCTCGTGCTCGCTGCCTTGGGGGATTCATTGCTCGGCCAGCCGATCACCAACGCCCTTGGGCTCGAGCGCGATGCGGCGCGCCGCATCGCCACGGACGCCTTGCGGGCAGAAATAGCGGCACGCCACCCCAACACTCGCTGAGCGCCATCGGTGGTCAACCGCCGCTTGTCATCCTACATGCCGCCCCATGCATTTCCTCGATCAAGCGAAAATCTACATCAGGTCCGGCTCGGGCGGCCCCGGCGCGGTGAGCTTTCGCCGCGAGAAGTACATCGAGTTCGGCGGCCCTGACGGCGGCGACGGCGGCAAGGGTGGCGACATCGTGTTCGAGGCGGTGCCCGGCCTGAATACGCTGATCGATTTTCGCTACACGCAGCACTTCCGGGCCAAGCGCGGCACCGGCGGATCCGGATCGAACCGAACGGGCGCGCAGGCCCCTGATCTCGTCATCAAGGTGCCCGTCGGAACGCAGATCCTCGCGGACGACGAGGACCGAAGCCTGCTCGCCGACCTGACGGAGGAGGGCCAGCGCCTCGTCCTGCTCGAAGGCGGAATGGGCGGGCGCGGAAACGCCAGCTACAAAACCTCGACCAACCGCGCGCCGCGCCAGCACCAGCCGGGGATCGAGGGCGAGGAAATGTGGGTCTGGCTCCGGCTGAAGCTGCTCGCCGACGTCGGACTTGTCGGACTTCCGAACGCCGGCAAATCGACCTTCCTCAACAGCGTCACCAACGCCTCCGCAAAGGTCGGCGACTATCCCTTCACTACGCTCCGGCCGCAGCTCGGCGTCGTGCGGCACAAGGGCCGCGAGTTCGTGCTCGCCGATATCCCCGGCCTGATCGAGGGCGCAGCCGAAGGTGCCGGGAATCGGCGATCGTTTCCTCGGCCATGTCGAGCGGACCAAGGTCCTTCTGCATCTGGTCGATGCCGCAGGCGACGATCCCATCGAGGCCTGGAAGGTCGTTCGCGGGGAGCTTGAGAGCTACGGCGCGGGCCTCGCGGGCAAGGCGGAGGTAATCGGACTCAGTCGATCCGATCTGCTGGACAAGGAGCGGCTCGCCGAAATCAAGCACGAGCTTGCCGAAGTCAGCGGCCAGGCCGTTTTCCCGATCTCGGCCCCGCTCGGCGAGGGCATCGAGCCGCTGCTCAATGCGATCATCCAGCGGCTTGGCTCCGACGAGATTGTCGAGGATGTGGATGAGGTCGCGGCAGACGATCGGCCCTGGTCGCCCCTATGATCCTGGCCGTCACCGGCGGCACCGGCTTCGTCGGACAACGGCTCATCGACCTGGCAGTGGCGCGCGGCCACCGCGTCCGCGCACTGACCCGAAAGGCCCAGGAGCCGCGCGAGGGCGTCGAATGGATCGAAGGAAGCCTCGAAAGCCGCGAAGCGCTGGAACTGCTGGTCACCGCGAGCGACGCCGTCATCCATGTCGCCGGCGTGATCAACGCGCCTGATGCCGCGGGCTTCGAGGCGGGAAATGTTACCGGCACACTGGCGATGCTTGCCGCCGCCACCGCCGCGGGAACGCACCGGTTCATCCACGTCTCGTCCCTGGCCGCACGTGAACCCGGCCTTTCCCTTTACGGAGCATCGAAGGCTCGATCCGAGAACCTCGTCCGGAGGTCCGGCCTCGACTGGGTGATCGTCCGACCGCCTGCGGTGTACGGTCCCGGCGACAGGGAGACGCTGGAGCTGTTCAAGATGGCGAAGGCCGGGCTGATCCTGCTCCCGCCCAAGGGCCGCCTGTCGCTGATCCACGTCGACGATCTCGCCCGGCTACTACTGACGCTTGGCGAAAGTCGCCTGCCGAAGCAGGAAGTGCTCGAACCGGACGACGGCCGAGCCGGCGGATGGACGCATCGCGAGTTCGCGACGGAGCTCGGCCGCGCGGTCGGCAGAAAAGCGGTCGCATTTCAAACGCCACGCCCGATCCTTCGCCTCGGCGCCGTGCTCGATCGGCTGGTCCGCAGGGGCAATGCGAAGCTCACCCCTGACCGGGCGGCCTATTTCAGCCACCCGGACTGGGTCGTCAGCTCGTCCAGCGTTCCGGCGAAGGACGTCTGGCAGCCCGAGATCGCAACGGATCGCGGGCTGGCGCAGACGGCTCAATGGTACCGGACGCACGGCTGGCTGTAACAACCAGCGCCGGACGTTCTCGCTACTGGGCGGCGGCGGCTGGGGCGGCGGGCTTCACGAACTTCAGGGTCATGCGGTCGCTTTCCCCGATCGCGAGATAGCGTTCGCGGTCCTGGTCCTTCAGCGCCAGCGAAGGCGGCAGGGTCCAGACGCCATTGGCCCAATCCGCGGTGTCCTGCGGATTGGCGTTGATCTCCGAGGAAGCGGCGAGTTGGAACCCGGCCGCTTCGGCGAGCGCCCGCACGGTCGACGTCTTGATGTAGCCGCTGCTCTGCTCCCGCTCGGCGGCGGCCGTCTCCGGCAGTCGATGGTCGACGATCCCGAGGACTCCGCCCGGCTTCAGCATGGCAAAGATCTGGCGGAAGGCTTCCGCGCTATAGTCCTGCTTGTCTTCGCGCCGGTACCCCATCTTCCAATTGTGGACGTTGCGAAACGTCAGCACGACGTCGGCGGTCCCGTCCGGCACGCGCGCCGCTTCAGCGGTGAAAGCCGGGAAGTCCACGACGATAGCCGGTCCGTACAGAGTGGGATTGGCCGCCTTCAGTTTGTCGATGCCGGACCGGCCCCAGTCCGGTGCAGCCGCATAGAGCTTGCCTCCGCCGGCGGCCAAGTAAGGCGCGAGGATTTCGGTATACCATCCGCCGCTGGGCCAGATTTCGACGACCGTGTCGCCCGGATCCACCTCGAAGAAGTCGAGCGTTTCGGCCGGATGCCGGTACTTGTCGCGCGCCACGTTCGCGGCGGTCCGTCCGGAGTTGGCAACGGCCTGCTGCAACTTGCCCAGACGATCTCCCGCGACTGCAGGGGCCGGCGTTGGCGCGGGCGCGACTTGCGCAGTCGACTGGGAACTCACGGCCAAGAGCGCGGCCGCGCTTGCAAGAACCAATCCAAGGGTATGCTTCATGCGTGCCTCCGTTGGGACCCAGCGCCTCCATGACCGAGGTTGGCGCATATTCCAAGTGTCAGCTTTCGACCCATTGCGGACACTAAGTCCGCTTATACGATCAGGCTGCAGGAGCGGCCGTGGCCTTACGCGAGTGACTTCCCGAACGGTTGTTTGCCCGGTGGGGTGAGTGGCTTTGAACTTGCATCCACCTTGGCTGCGGAGGTGCGCCATCCGGATTTTGCGGTCAGTGGACTTCGGTGACCCAGACGCCGGTCGGCGCCATATCATTGCGAACCGCCACGTCCGGCAGGAAGCAATCAGCCCCCGCGCCGTTCTATCGAGCCGTTCCTAGCGTTTGCTTCGACCCATCCTTCAGCTGTCGCTTGAGTCCCTTGACCGAACCCGGTATAGTAGCTGAGTCGAACCGCCGGTGACGTCGAAAGACTAGCAAGGGAGTCCGTGGAGGGGAAACCCTGTCCGAAGGCACGCCATTCGTGACGGACGCGGGAGGCTTTTGATGTGCGTTGGGTAGGACCAGCGTACAACCAGTCATTACCTCGCCGACTTAGGCACAAGCGAATGCCGGCATCACAGTGCGGCTGGGGCTAGTAGAAAGTTTACCTGTCCCGCGCCCTGACGGAAATGTTCGCTTTCGCACCCATTCCGGACGTTAGCGACTAGTGCTGCTTCGACCCATCGCAGGTGGTTCAGATCTTCATGAGATCTCGGCCGACTATGACGGGCCCGTCGTTTGTGCTCCTGGCGAGCTTGTGCAATCCACTCCTCGTCCGGGATATCCGGCACTCTCGCGGCAGAGGTGGGAGAGCACAAGAAGTTTCACGCCGTGCGCCTTTGCAGCGACGGGATGACCGGCTACTGCTCAGCTCCGTCGTGTGGTGCCGAGGATCGCTTCGAACCAGACTTTTTCCCGCGTTGTTCGGCAGCGTCCGAAGCATTCTGGATGACTGGATCGCGCACGCGTGATCCGCGAGCATAGCCTCGTGGAAACCAGAACGTCCGCCCCTCAGGCCAGTCGCACGAGCGCGTCCGTTTTCGAGCCGTGTCGCCTGAAATTACGACCCATTGCGAACGATCCGCACGCACCGAAGCGGCGATATGACAAAGGCAGTTTCAATGGGCGGGCCGGTACGCGGCGTCGACATGCAGGATCAGCTCATTCGCAGGGTACCCGTCCCCTTCACGGACTGTCGGGCGCGTACCAGCGAGTTATGTCTGCGCGTCCTTCGGCGACTCGTCGCCTTCGAACGGCCACGATCATATCCCTGTGCGTCAAAATAGCTGCGCAGCATCTGCTCGGTCGGAGGTGGACCCGAGCACGTCGAAGGTCCAGCGTACTGGTCAGCCCGGACGGCAAGGCCGAAGGTGGACGAGGGTCCCGGGAAGTCGATGTTGCGATCGGAGTGGTGGTGCGTATTGGCAGATGTGCCGGATCCTCAACTGTCTGAACTTTTCCGTCCGGCGAAGGACCAGCTCTTCGGGCCATCAAAGCCGCCGCAGCCGATGATCGTTGCCGTTCAGACCTGAGCGAACGTTGTGCGCAACTGAGCACATCGTGATACGCGCGTAAGCACGCCCAGAGCGGGCCACGCATCCCCACCCGACCGCGCTCGTGCCATCCCTGGAGGTGGTCCCATGCGTCACCACCACAGAGCGGCCCGCATTGTGCGAGCAACGTGGCTTCCGGCCCGCTTGCAACCACTTCAGATTGAACGGTGGCGTACAGCCGGCGATGGCCAGGAAATCGCGTCGGCGTAGGATCATGCTGACCTCACCGAAGGCAGTACCGCTTCTCGCGAGTTAAATCGAGGCAGGTTGGATGTCCGCTTTCCACCCATTGCAGACATTAGCATAGCATCGAGCTTAATCTTCGGCGGCCGTCGAGTATTAGGGAACGACAGCACCTGAACTCGCGCCGCCGCCCTTCAGCCGGTTACCGCGCCCGCTGGGCCTGCGGCTGCGACTGGTAGGCTGAGGGCCGCTTTTGCGCCACCATCGGGAAGGTTTCGCCTCCGTGGTAGGTCACGGTTCCGCACATGAAGTCGCCCTTGGCCGAGAGCCTGCCGTCGAACAGGACATCGCCCTCGCGGGAGGCGACGACCATGTGGATGGCTGTTGCCGGTCAAGGTGATCTTGCGCAGGACGACGGGCGCGGTCCTCGCCGGCGCCAGCGATCCGCCATAGTCGGCGCCGACGAAGCCGATCGACATAAGCCCGAAACTGGGCAGTCCCCGGGGAACCATCAGGAAATCCCAGTGGCCGTGAAGGTTCGGGGCCTCGCCGCCCGCCACAGCGGCTCCCGCGTCGCAGTTCAGGGCGATCGACGTTGCGGGCTGTGCAGCAACCGCTGCCGGGGCAGCGAAGGCGGCGGCCAGGGCAAGCGTCATCAAGCGTTTCATCTTCATTTCTCCATGTTGGACAAACTTGGGGCGCGGAATGCGCCGGCGCCGATCGACATCCGACTGTCTCCGCCGCATCGACAAGCCGGGATTTCGCCAATAGCTTCCGCTTTTTCGCCAATGTGGGAAGCATGCAGTTCACGAAGCGCCAACGGCCTTCCTGGGGAAGATGGAGGCCATTCCTGGCCGCGATACCGGTGGGCCTGCTCCTCGGCTTCTCGGGCCCCTTCGGCTCCTACCCGGCCTACCCGACCGCGACGCGCTACGCATTCTGGCTGGGCCTGACGGCGGCCGGCGCGGTGGCTGCAGTCGCGGCGGACGCCGTGCTGCCCCGGACAAGGCTTCGCGCCGGCGCGATCCGGATCGGCGCCGTCGCTCTGGTCTCCGCATTGCCGATGACCTTCGTCGTGGCGTGGACCATGTCGCTCCTCCAGCCGGGCCGCGTCTTCACGCCCCTGCAGCTGCCGGTCTTGTTCGCGTGCGTCGCGGCCGTTCAATTGCTGATCGTCTACGCGACGACGATCACCGCGCCGGCGGCCGATGGTGCCGAGGCACCCGGCCGTGCGCCGGCTCTCCCGGATTCAGAGGCAGAGGCAATCCCTGCCGCCTTTCCGTCCGCTTTGCTGAGCAGACTGCCGCCGGGGATCGGCAGCGACATCATCGCGCTCGAAACGGAGGATCACTATCTTCGCGTGCATGCGGTCGGAGGAAGCGCCCTGATCCTGATGCGGATGGCCGATGCGGTAGCCTTGCTCGACCCGCGGCTGGGAGCGCAGGTTCATCGCCGCTGGTGGGTCGCCCAGGCAGCGGTCGCGGGCGTGCAGACGGAGGGGCAGAAGCTTTCCCTCTGCCTTATCGACAAAACCAAGGTGCCGGTCGGGAGGACCTTCTCCGCAGCAGTACGGGCAAGGTTCCGGCCCGGTCCGCCACTACCCGCTGGCAACGAGCTCTCCGTCGGCGGAGGCTAGCTTGGCAGCCACCGCCAGCCTCGTCACTGCGCGCCTGTGTGAGCCCTCGCGCCGTTTGCACCGCGGCTCCGCCGCAATCGCGCCCCATTGCGTTGCGAAACGGCGTGCCTCCGAATAGGGCCTTTGCATGACCGATCGCGCCGAAACCGAAGCCAGGATCCGCAACCTCATCGACCCCTTCAACAAGAAGGGGGTCGAGATCGGCGGAGGCACGCGCTTCGCGCAGGACCTCGAGTGGGACAGCCTGACGGTGATGGATTTCGTCGCCTCGGTGGAGGACGATTTCGATATCCTCATCAGCATGAACCGCGCCGCGGAGATCGAGACGGTCGACCAGCTCGTCGACGCCGTGCGCCAGCTCGAGAGCGAGCGTTGAGCGACCTCTTCTCGAAATTCGACCCGCTGATCCAGCAGCGGGAAGACCTGCTCTCAACCGGTCTCACCGACCCCTTCAACCTGGTGATGGAGAAGGTCGAAAGCCCAACCGTCGCCATCTGCAACGGCCGCCGGACGATCCTGCTCGGCACCTACAATTACATGGGCATGACCTTCGACCCGGACGTCATCGCCGCCGGCAAGAAGGCGCTCGACGAATTCGGTTCCGGCACCACCGGCAGCCGCGTGCTCAACGGCACCTACGCCGGCCACCGCGCGGTCGAGGATGCGCTCAAGGATTTCTACGCCATGGACCATGCCATGGTGTTCTCGACCGGATACCAGGCGAACCTCGGCATCATTTCGACGATCGCCGGCAAGGACGATTACATCATCCTCGACATCGACAGTCATGCGTCGATCTACGACGGATGCGCGCTGGGCAATGCCCAGATCGTCCCCTTCCGCCACAATGACGTGGATGCTCTCGAAAAAAGGCTGAAGCGCGTTCCCGAAGGTGCGGGCAAGCTCGTAGTCCTTGAGGGCGTCTATTCGATGCTGGGCGACATCGCCCCGCTCAAGGAGATGGTCGCCGTCTCCAAGGCCAATGGCGCGATGGTGCTGGTCGACGAGGCCCATTCGATGGGCTTCATCGGCGAAAATGGGCGCGGCGTCGCCGAGGCGCAGGGCATCATCGACGACGTCGACTTCATCATCGGCACCTTCTCCAAGTCGGTTGGCACCGTCGGCGGCTTCTGTGTCTCGAACCATCCGAAGTTCGAAATTCTGCGCCTGGTCTGCCGCCCCTACGTGTTCACGGCATCCCTGCCGCCCTCCGTTGTAGCGACCGCCGCGACGTCCATCCGCAAGCTGATGAATGGCGCCGACAAGCGCGCGCATCTCTGGGAAAATTCCAAGCGCCTTCACGCCGGACTGCGCCAGCTCGGCTTCCAACTGGGCACGGAGGAGCCGCAGTCGGCGATCATCGCCGTAATCATGCCCGACCTCGAGACCGGGGCGGCCATGTGGGAAGCCCTTCTCAACGAGGGACTTTACGTCAATCTCGCCCGCCCGCCGGCAACGCCAGCCAACATGACCTTGCTCCGCTGTTCTCTCTGCGCGGAGCACAGCAGCGACCAGGTCGCCGAGATACTCGGAATGTTCGCTGCGGCGGGCCGAGCGACCGGCTGCATTTAAGCGCCAAGCGGACTTCCGTCGGCTTGCAGACAGGTTTAGACTGGATCCCATGACGCCCGGTGGGGAGGATCTCCAGTTCGACTGGCGACGGGGCGGAGCAGCGGCAGGCGCGCTTATCGCCACGCTCATCCTGCTCGCCATGGTCGTTCTGGTCGCAATATCGAACCAGGCGCGCGATCGCGCGCTTGAGGGCGAGCGGCACGCCTATGACGTCAGCCTCCTCACCCGCTCCGTCGATGCCAGCATTGCCCGGGCGGAGGCTGCCCTGGGCCGTTTCGTTCTCGACGAGGACGAGAAACGGAGCGGCAACCTCTATTACAGCCAATGGCGGCTTGCGGAGCAGCAGATCGCTCAGCTGGAGCGGCTGGTGCGGAACGATCCTCGTCAGCGCGCACGCGTGGCCGAACTGAAGGAGCTGTTCAAACAGCGTGACGCGGAATTCGTTCTCGCCGCGCGGGCAACCGCTGCGAGGCAGGGCTCAGGCGGCACAGGCTATTTCTATCAGTCCGCCCGGGCGGAGGTCGAGCGGGCTAAGGTGGGCAAAGGGCTCTCCGTCAAGCTGTCTGAAATCGCTCGGGCCGAGCGACAGCTGCTCCGCGCCAAGATGCAGGAGACGAAGTTTTTCTCGGCGCGCGCAGACAAGCTGACGGACTATTTGAGCTGGCTCGGGATCATCGTCGGTCTCGGCGCCATCTTCCTCGGGGTCGTGTCGGTGCAGGCGGTCCGCCAATTCGCCTACGCGAAGAAGCTTGCGGACACCGAAACGGAACGCGCAGAGGTCCTCGAAGAGGCCGTCGCCGAGCGCACTCGGGAACTCCGGGAAGCAAACGCGGCGTTGAAGGCCGAAGCCGAGGAGCGCGAGGCCGCAGAGGCGCAGCTCCGTCAGGTCCAGAAGATGGAAGCGGTCGGCCAGCTGACCGGCGGCATCGCACACGACTTCAATAACATGCTGGCGGTCGTCGTGGGCGGTGTCGACCTCGCCCGCCGCCGACTGAACGGTCCGCGGCGCGAAGTTCTCAATCATCTCAACAATGCAATGGAAGGCGCAACCCGCGCGGCCGCTTTGACCCGCCGGTTGCTGTCGTTCGCGCGGTCGGAGCCGCTGCTTCCGGAGCGCGTGGACAGTCGCGAGCTGGTCTCCGGCATGTCGGACCTGCTCGACCGCACCCTCGGCGAACGGGTCCACGTCGAAGTCGATCTCGCGTCCGACATCTGGCCGACCTACGTCGATCCGCATCAGCTTGAGAATGCGATCGTCAACCTGGCGGTCAACGCGCGCGATGCGATGGACGGCGAAGGCGCAATGCGGATCGCGGCGCACAATGTGACGCTTGCAGCCAACGAAGTCGGCGACGTTCGGCCGGGCGAATATGTCTGCATCGCGGTGACGGACACCGGCTGCGGCATGACGCCGGAAGTGATGGAGCGCGCGTTCGAGCCATTCTTCACGACCAAGCCGGTCGGCAAGGGCACCGGTCTCGGCCTCAGCCAGATATTCGGTTTCGCCCACGAATTGGGCGGTGAAGTCGGAATCGTGAGCCAGCGCGGCAAAGGCACGACCGTCTCGATTTACCTGCCGCGAACCGCTGCCGAAGCGAACGTTCGGCTACATCCGGCGATGCAGAGGTCGGACACCGAAGCGACCGTTCCCGGAGCCCGAATCCTCCTCGTCGAGGACGACCCGCGCGTCCGGGCTTCGACGATCGAGGCGCTGCAGGACCTGGATTACGACCCGGTCGCGTCGGGCAGCGGCGAGGAAGCCATCGCCCTCTTCGAATCCCAGACCTTCGATCTTGTCATCACCGACGTGATCATGCCGGAAATGACCGGTCCGGAACTCATCAAGCACCTCAAGCAGACGCACGACGATTTCGCGGTCCTGTTCGTCACCGGCTATGTCGGCGAAGGCGAGACCGGCGACCTCGTGGGCTACGAACTGCTTCGCAAGCCGTTCACCGTCGGGGCGCTTGCCAACGCCGTCGCTGTGGCGCTGTCGCGGCGCCCAACTAACGAACCGCGCCGGAGCGGAGGAGCCGCGGCAACAGGCTGATCGCGGCGAGCAACGGCCAGCGCCGCTGCCAAGGCTTGACCTGAATATCCGTGCCGGCGTGGCGATTGATCTTCCAAGCGATGTAATCGACGCCACCGGCAAAGGTCGCCGTCGCCTTGGCGAGCCGGAGGATTTGGGCGCGCTTGCCCCGCCTTTGATATTGTTTCCAAGCACTTATCGAAGTTTGCCGCTGTGCCTCGCTGTAACTCATGTCGCGCGGAAATCCGGCAGCCTCGGCAAACTGAAGATAGCGTCTTGGGTCCGCCTCAACGATTGAATCCGGTCGGGAGGCCCGCTCAGCTCGCAACTCGGAGCCAAAGGTGAATTCGAATCCGCGCTTCCAAATGTTGATTCCATCTTTTGCTTCCGCGTCACTGAGCGCGGGGCGGGTCAACTCCAGCAATGTCATAGGCGCCAAGGAGACTGCGTCCACCGCCATGTCTCGAGCGCCGTCGTCGGCCGTCCAAACCAGTCTCGAAGGCTGCGCGAACCTAGCAAAAACAGAAGGATCTTTGGCCGACAGCCCGCATGCGCGTCGGAAATGTTTCTCGCTCAGCACGGCGTACTTGGACACGAGGCCGTCGTGTTCGAAGTAGAAGACATTGGGCGGGACGAGGCGATTTGCAGCCGCGAGCCATCTTCTGTCGTAGGCCGCCGGATAGTCTGACACGATCAGGTAGAAATCGAGCATCAGCCCTTCGAGCTGCTGCTGCCGGAGGCACGATCCGTAGAAGAGAAGCGCGCGAGAGGCATCGCCGTGCTTTGCCGCAATCGCCGCCGCCATCGCCGATACACGCGGATCGACCGGCGTCGACAATTCTGCGGCGACGAGATCGCGCAGGGCGGGCATGCTCAGGCCGCGAGGCGGACGAACGACAAAGGCTGCGCGGGTTTGAGTACGATCGGGTGTCCGACTCGAGCGCTGAACATTTCGCCGTCGAGGATAAGGTTGGTATTTTCGCCCTCGATGCTGATTTCGTCGGATTCTTCGAAATGAACCCCGCGCATGGCGGAGTCGCCAAGTTTCCCGGCAAGGCTCGCGGCGAACACCTTGAGCAGCGAGACCGGTCTTTCTTCGACCGCAAGCAGCTTGAGCCGCCCCGTGCCGGCGCCCTTCACCCGGCCTGAAAGGAGCATCTTTTCGAGCGTCGTGACGGCGAGCAGAGCGAAGCGCCCAGAGATGCGTCCGTCACGGCGGACCGACACCTGCATCGGCGAAGGCTTGGGCGGCAGAAAACTGGCCTGGAGCCGCAGGAACATCCGCACCAGCAACGCGACGGCTGTCAGCGCGTGGCTCAGACCATTCGGGAGACCGAGCGGGTAAATCTTGTTGCGACAATACAGCATCGTGTCGGCAAGTCCGGCGCCCCCGAGGAACATGCCGATCACAGGTCGCGACGTTGGATCGCAGCGCAGCGCAATGAGTTCGCGTGCAACGATGTGCGGATTGAGATCGGACTGGGCCAGCGCCACCAGCCGCTCCAGCGCGACGATCGGGTCTCCCTGCGCCCCGAGGTCCAGCGCGATCAGGTTGGTCTTCCCGTTCGGCAGGACCGCGACGGGCGGCGGCTCATCGCCGAAATGCCTGCCGTTGTGAATTTCCGTCAAAGCCGCCTGGACCGTTCCGTCGCCGCCATTGATGATGAGGATTTTCGGACGGACCCGCGCGATGCTCCGGAGGCCGTCGCCGATCTGTTCGGCGCGCTCCACCTCATAATGGAAGATGTCCGGATGTTCGGCGCAATAGTCGCGGATGCGCGACAACTGGGCGATATTGCCCGACGACTTGGGATTCGAAAGGAGAGCGATCCGGGGGCGCGTCATTTCAGTTGCCGACCGGCAAGTCGGTCACCAAGTGCGGCGCGACACGCGATTTTGGCATGATTTTCGTGTTCCGTCCGCTATAGCCACAACCATCGGACCGCCACGTTCGGTTAGGCGTAACGATCCATTGCGCTTTCTCGGCTGGGTTTGCGGCCAAATCATGGTGTTGGAACGACATAATCCGTGCGCCGACTGTCGCTGATCGATCGCTACCTCACTAAGACGATCGCGATCCCGCTGATCGGGACGCTGCTGCTCGCCGCGATGCTGCTCGTTCTCGACAAGATGCTGCGGTTGTTCGACTTCGTCGTGACGGCGGGCGGACCGGTAAGCGTCGTCTGGCGGATGCTCGCCAACCTGCTCCCGGAATATTTCTCGCTTGGCATCCCGATCGGACTGATGCTCGGCATCCTGCTCGCCTTCCGGAAGCTGGCGTTGTCTTCGGAGCTCGACGCCTTGCGCGGCATCGGCGCGGGCTTCGGCCGGCTCCTCCGCATCCCCTATGCGTATACGGTCGGGCTGCTGCTTCTGAACCTGTTCATCGTCGGCTGGGTTCAGCCTTGGGCGCATTATGGCTACGAGCGCCTTCGCTTCGATCTTCGCTCCGGCGCGCTGGGCGCGTCGATGAAGGTCGGCGAATTCAACCAGCTGGGCAAAAGACTTACCCTCCGCATCGACCGCAGCGAGGATCGCGGAACCCGGCTCCACGGCATCTTCGTGCAGGTCGACGATCGGTCCGGCACGCAAGTCGCGGCCACGGCCGAGCATGGCCGTTTCCTCTCGACCGACGATCCCGACGTCATTCTTTTCCGGCTGGAGAGGGGTCGCCTGATCCAGGACTCGCCCAAGTTCCAGGCCCCGCGGACCTTGTCTTTCGACCTTTACGACCTGCCGATCACCCTCCCTCGCGTCGACAATTTCCGGCTCCGCGGTCAAGAGGAACTGGAAGAGCTGACGCTCCCAGAGCTGTTTCGTGACGGCTATTTGCGAGACGTTCCGGAGGAGCAGCGGCTGGGTTCCCAGGCCAACTTCCACTTCCGTATCGCGGAAGTCGTCATGATGCTGATGTTGCCGCTGCTCGCTGTCGCGTTGGCCGTACCACCGAAACGGAGCAGTTCGGCGCTCGGGATCTTCATCGGGATCGTGATCGTCGTGGCCTATCACAAGGTGAACCAATATGCGGAGCAGGCGGCCGCGCGCGGTGCGATGGAACCGGTCCTTGCACTTTGGGTCCCGCTGTTCTTGCTCTCCACGTTGATCTTCTGGATGTATCACGTGCTCGCCCACCGGCCCGGAGGCCAACCGATCGGAGCGCTCGAGCGGGCGTTCACCGTAGCGGCGCGTTCCATCCGCAAGCTCCTGCCTAAGCCGCGGATCGCATGATCAACCTGCGGTTTTTCCCCTCTCGGCGGCTCGCTTTCTACACGGTGAAGCTGTTCGTCACGCGCAGCCTCGCGGTTCTCGTGGCGCTCATTCTGGTGCTGATGACGCTCGACCTCCTCGGGGAGTCAGGCAAGATCCTTGCCGTTCCGGGCAACGGCGAAGCAGACTTGTGGCACTACGTGTCGCTGCGCATTCCGCTGCTCATCTCGCGCTTCCTCCCCTTTTCCATCCTTCTCGGGACCCTGATCGCATTCACCGCCCTCAACCAGCACAGCGAGGTTGTGGCCATGAAGGCCGCGGGCATTTCGGCGCACCAGATGCTGGCTCCCCTCATCATCGCCAGCCTCGTGATCTCAGGCGCTTTGTTCGTGTTCAACGAGCGTGTGGTCGTGAACGCCAACCGGCAGGTCACCGCGTGGAGCGACAACGACTATGAGCCCGTTCCGCCGGAAAGCGGGATCGTCAGCAACGTGTGGTTATTGCATGGCGACGACCTGATCCAGGCCCGCCATGTCGGCGGACAGGGCGCGAGCTTCCACGCCGAGCGCGTCACCATCTACGACCGCGAGGGCGGCGTCATCCAGCGCATCGTTCGCGCGGATAGAGCCGAGCCGCGAAATGGCAATTGGAAGCTGACCGGCGTGCGGATCTACGATTCGACCATGAATGTGGTTCGCCGAGTTCCGGAAATGACCGGGTTGGAGGGCATCAAACCCGAGCAGCTGACGCTGGCGAAAGTCGATCCCGAGCAACTCGACTTCTGGACCCTGAAGGAACGGATCGATCAGCTGGAGCAGGCTGGACGCCCTGCCGCGGAAGCCAAGGCCGGCCTGTGGCACAAGATTTCCGGTCCGCTTTCGACACTGCTGATGCCCCTGCTGGCGGCCACCGCCGCGTTCGGACTGGCGCGGTCCGGACAGGTGCTGCTGCGGGCAACCATCGGCATGGCCCTGGGGTTCGCTTATTTCGTCGCAGACAATTTCAGCATCGCCATGGGCAACGTCGGGGCCTACCCGCCCTTCCTTGCCGCATGGGCGCCGTTCATGCTGTTCCTGCTGGTCGGAGAAACGGTCCTCATCCGCTCTGAAGAATAGTCCGAAGCGGAGACAAGCGCAGGGTCGGATTAAGCCTGACTTCCCGAATGATCGGCGGTGCTCCTGTTCGCCGCCTTCGCTTCCATCCTGGCTCCAGTCCCTCCCGCACGGCCGCAAGCCCGCGCGACCGTCCGGATCGTCCGTGCCGCGAAGGCCGCTCAGGATGAATGGGAGCGGCTGCCGCCTTCCCAACGCCGCGAGACGATCGTGGTCGACGGAGGACGGCGGTTGAAAGTCCGCCTGATTGAAATGGAATAGAGCGCCTTAGCGCGCGCCGGACTTCCAGCTGCTTGCGGCGAGACGGCCGACCAGCGGGTAGAGGCCGCGGTGGCTCGATACATGGTAGACGGAATCGCCCTCCAGCTGGCTGCACAGGCGGCGATGCGCCTCGCCGAGCGCATGATAGGGCAAGCCCGGGAGCAAATGGTGAAGCGCGTGGTAGCGCAGGCCGACGGGCGCCCAAAGCGCCGGAAGAGTCGCCGGCGGCGGAACGTTCACGCTGTCGAGGAACTGCGCCGTCACCGTCATCGGCTCGCCGTCATTTTCCCAAAGATGGGCAACGAGCGTCCGCACCTGGTTGAGGAACATCACTCCCGATGCGACGCCCAGGAAGATCAGGAACGCCTTGAGCGGAATGAATCCCGTCGCCATCATCGCCAGCAGCGCAATCGCCCACAGGCTGCATGCCGTCTCCATGACAAGCCACTGCCGGCGGAACTCGCCTTCAGGCTGCGGACGGCGGAACTGCGGATTGATCTGCAGCCCCGAATAGCGGCCCACCACGACCTCGCGAAGCTTCGGCGAAAGCGCCGACAAAGGCGCGAGAACGCCGAAGCGGATGAGCATTCCGATCGGTGCAAGCATAGCAGCCACGAGAAAGACCGGCAGAGTCCAGGGCTTCATCAGCGCCAGCGGAAGATATTCGGGATCGTTGACCGTCCCGTAATAGCGCTTGGCGTGATGCTGGTTGTGGACGCCTTCGTACATGAAGGACGGCACGAGAAGCGGGATGCCGACGACCAGGTTCCAGACCAGCCGGAAACCCGGAACCGCATTCGGCTTGATGTGGGTCAGCTCATGAATGAAGCTGCCCGCGCGGTAGAGCGCCAGGACCGCAACGATCGCAGCGGCGATCGCAACCGCCGTCGAACCGGCGAAGATGGCCATGAACAGGCCCGCATACCCGAGGACCGCCGAACCGATCATGTCGCCCCAGTAGATCCCCGGACGGGCCACATTGAGGTCTCGCGTGAGGTCGGCGGCTGCCTTGAGCATCGCCTTGTCGTCGGTCGACGGCGCACGAGCCGGCTGCCGCGGTTTCGGCGCGGCGGTGCCTTCGCTGCTTCGGTGCAGTTCGATGGAGCTCATGCGGTTCATGATTTGATTGGCTCTGCAAGGAGATAGTGGCGCGAACATGGCGCTACAACGGCTCGAAGCGCTCCGACTGGCGGTCGGCGCCGTGCCGCGCTAGCCACTGCCGATGAGCCCGCTCACCATCCGCCCCGTCGCGTCCAACGCCGACCGAAAGGCGTTCGTCGACTTGGCGTGGGACGTCTATCGCGATGATCCCGCTTGGATCCCGCCGCTGAAAGACGAGGTCCACGGCCTTCTCTCGCCCAGGAAGAACCCGTGGTTCGAACATGCGAGAGCCGAGCTTTTCCTTGCGGAGCGCAACGGCCAGGTCGCCGGCCGGATCAGCGCGCAGGTCGACGACCTCGTGCTCGACCACATGGGCGCCGGCACGGGCCAGTGGGGCATGTTCGAAGCGCTCGACGGCGAAACAGCGGCTGAGCTCATCAAGACAGCGGAGGGCTGGCTTCGCGAACAGGGCATGACCCGCGCGCTCGGACCGATCAGCCTGTCGATCTGGGATGAGCCCGGCCTGGAGATCGAAGGCTTCGAGGAGCCGCCCACCGCGATGATGCCGCACCACCGGCCTGAATATCGGCAATGGATCGAGGCCGCCGGCTACGCGAAGGCGAAGGACCTCATTACCTACGCCCTCGACATCACGAACTGGGAGGATCCGCTGATTGACCGGCTGATTGCGGCGGGCGAGCGTAACCCGCGCATCCGCATCCGCACGGTCGACAAGTCGCGGTTCGACGAGGAAGCTCGGCTGATCCTCAATCTGCTGAACGACGCCTGGTCGAACAATTGGGGCTACGTCCCCCTGACCGAGTCCGAGATCGCCTATGCCGGCAAGAAGCTGAAGCCGATCATCTTCGAGGAATTGGTGCGCGTCGCGGAGGTGGATGGCGAGCCGGTCGCCTTCATGCTGACCATTCCCGACATCAACGAGCTGACCAAGGACCTCAACGGCGAGCTGTTTCCCTTCAACTGGATCAAGCTGCTCTGGCGATTGCGCAAACCGAGAACGCGGCGGTTGCGGGTCCCGCTGATGGGCGTAGCCAAGTCGCTGCACGGTTCGCGTATGGCAAGTCAGCTGGCTTTCATGATGATCGAATTCACGCGTCGCGACGCCGTCTCGAAGTTCGGCGCGACGCACGGCGAGTTCGGGTGGATCCTGGAGGACAACAAGGGAATGCTGTCGATTGCGCAGCTACCCGGCGCGGAACTCAACCACCGCTATCGGATCTACGAGAAGGCACTCTAGTTCAGTTCGACCCAGGTCGGCGCGTGGTCGGAGGCTTTCTCCTCGCCCCTCGCCCACTTGTCGACGCCCGCGCCGGTCAGCCGATCGGCGACTTCGGGAGAGCAGAGCAGATGGTCGATGCGGAAGCCGGCGTCGCGTTGCCAGCAGCCGGCGGTATAGTCCCAGAAAGTGTAGAGATGGTCGTCGTCGGGGTGGAAGGCCCGCAAGGCTTCGGTCCAGCCCTGGTTGAGGATCCGCCGCCACTGCGCGCGGGTTTCCGGCTGAACCAGCGCATCGTTCGCGGCCGCACGGATCGAGAAGACGTCGCGGTCTTCGGGGACGACGTTCCAGTCGCCCGCAAGGACCGTCGGCCGCTCGTCCTTCAGCAGGCCAGCGGCATGTTCTTCCAGCCGCTGCATCCACTTGAGCTTGTAGTCGAACTTCTCGGTGCCGATCGGATTGCCGTTGGGCAGATAGATCGAGGCCACGACCAGTCCGCAGGCCTCCGCTTCGATGTAACGGCTGTGCGTATCGTCAAGGTCGCCGGGAAGCCCCATGCGCCGCAGCTTCGGCGTATCGCCCCTGGCAAGAATGGCGACGCCGTTGAAACCCTTCTGGCCGTGCCACACTGCCCCATAGCCCGCCGCTTCGATGTCGGCGATCGGCAGGGATTCGTCGGCGCACTTCAATTCCTGCAGGCAGACGACGTCCGGCTTCTCGCGGTCGAGCCACTCGACCAGCCTGGGCAGGCGCGCGCGGATACCGTTGATATTGAAGGTCGTGAGCTTCAAACGGAAAAGCTCGAACCGCAACCGCATCCCGATGCGGCATTCGGATTGGTCACCTTGAAGGACGCTCCGCCGAGGTCTTCGACGAAGTCGACGGCGGAACCGCGAACCAGGTCGAGGCTGATCGGATCGACCACAAGCTTCACGCCTTCGGTCTCTGCAATCGCATCCTCATCGGCCTGATCGTCCGCGAGCTCGAACTTGTAGGTGAAGCCGGCGCAGCCGCCGCCGTCGACGGAAAGCCGCAGGATCGCGGGTCTGGATTGCCGCTCCGCGATCCAGGCGACGCGCTTCGCAGCGCTTGGGGTCAGGATGATGTCAGGCTCGCTCACGTGAAGCGAGATAGGGTGGCGCCGCCCAAGCGGCAAGAAATAGCGATTTAGCGCTTGCCGCCCTGGGGGCCGCCCAGCGCAATCGTGTCCATCGAATGCGTTCCGGCATTCCGCTGCATGGCGACGAGGTAGTCGGTCGACCGCATGAACGGGATCGGGTTCACGGCGCGTCCGTCGATGCGGACTTCGTAGTGAAGATGGTTGCCGGTCGAACGGCCGGTCGAGCCCATGCGGCCGATCAGCTGGCCGCGCTTCACCGGCTGGCCGTCACGGACGAGCATCTGGGCAAGGTGGCCGTAGCGCGTTTCGATGCCGCGGCCGTGATCGACCTTGATGAGATTGCCGTAGCCGCCGCTGTTCCAGCCGGCATTCGTGACCGTGCCGTCGGCCGTTGCGTAGATCGGCGTGCCGTGCGGGCCGGCAAGGTCGATGCCGGCGTGCATTGCCGCTCCGCCGCGGAACGGATCGGAACGAACGCCGTAGCCGCTGGTGAAAGCGGCGGTCTTGACCGGCTTGTCGGAAGGAACCGCGATTGCGCCGGAGGCAAGATTGTCGAGCTTCTTCCAGCTGGTGAAAAGCTGCTTGAACGTCGGATCGGCCTTGTTGCCGTCGAACGGACCGCCGCGGCCGGTCGCGCCCGCCTCAGGCGGATAGAAGCCGAGGCGGCGGAGGGTCGACTTGTCGATGTTCTCGCTGGCGAGCGCTGCGGCAAGGGCCATCTGGCGCTCTTCGATGAGCTTCACGCGGCGCTCCGTCTCGGCGGTGAGCTGGGCGACCTGCGCGGAATAATCTTCGGATGAGGCAGTCTGGATGGCGGCGGCGATGGGAGCGGGGGTCAGGAAACGGGCAACGGAGTAGCTGGACCATGCGACGAGCGCGAACAAGGAAGCGAGGACAAGGATCTGAACGGAGGCGGACAGACGGAAGCGACGCAATTGCGTGCCGTCGTGCACAAAAAAGTCGCGATCTTTGAAAAGACCGGACGTTGCCGTCAAAACCGTTGCCATTCCCACGCTCCAAAAATCCATGCGGCTCGCGCAAGCGCGTTCCGTAAAACCCATCGATAAAGGAGCTCCCCAGCCCCACGCTGCCAGTGGGATTTGCCCACCACCCGCCTGGCATGAGGAGACTGTCCCGGCGAGGTTAAAGAATTCAACCTTCAGTTCCGGCTCCCGGGACGAGCCGTCCGCTCGCTGCGGTGAGTCGAACCTTTTATCCACAGTTGCGAACGAATCGCAGCCGAATCAGCCGTTTCGGCAGTGCAACATGCGTTAAATCTTCGCCGCGCCTTGTCGCCGCCACAATGTCCGCTAGAAGCGCCGGCGGGCCACGCCGTCCCAACGCGGCGCGTGCTCTCTGTGAGGAGAGTTGATTTGAATGACACCACTGCCGCTGGCGCTGTTCTGCGCCGGCCGAAACCCGCCACACGTCCGGTACGCCCGTATTTTTCGTCGGGACCCTGCGCAAAGCCGCCGGGCTGGGACGCCTCCAAACTCAGCGTCGAATCGCTTGGCCGCTCGCACCGAGCAAAGATCGGCAAGTCGCGTCTCGCCTATTGCATCGACCTGATGCGCGAGCTGCTCGAGCTGCCCGACACACATCGCATCGGCATCGTTCCGGGTTCCGACACGGGCGCTTTCGAGATGGCCATGTGGACGATGCTCGGCGCTCGGCCCGTCACGGCGCTTGCGTGGGAGAGCTTCGGCGAAGGCTGGGTCACCGATGCGGCAAAGCAACTTGGCCTCGATCCGACTGTGGTGCGGGCCGAATATGGCGCTCTTCCCGGACCTCGACCAGGTCGACTGGTCGAACGACGTCCTGTTCACCTGGAACGGAACGACTTCGGGGGTTCGCGTGCCCGATGGCGACTGGATCGCGGACGACCGCGAAGGCCTGTCCTTCGCCGACGCAACGAGCGCTGTGTTCGCCTATCATCTGCCGTGGGAAAAGATCGATGTCGCGACCTTCTCCTGGCAGAAGGTGCTCGGCGGCGAAGGCGCGCACGGCGTCCTTATCCTCGGGCCACGTGCGGTCGAGCGGCTGGAGAGCTTTACGCCCGACCGGCCGCTGCCGAAGGTCTTCCGTCTCGTGTCCAAGAGCAAACTGACCGAGGGAATCTTCAAGGGCGAGACGATCAACACGCCGTCGATGCTCGCGGTCGAGGACGCGATCTGGGCGCTCGAATGGGCGAAGTCGATCGGCGGGGCGAAGGGGCTGCAGAAGCGCTCCGACGCCAACGCCGCCGCGCTCGATCGGATCGTGCAGGAACGCGAGCTGGCTTGGCCACCTCGCCAAGGATCCTGCGAGCCGGTCGACGACGTCGGTCTGCCTGACAGTCGAAGGCGCAGATGCCGACTTCATCAAGGCCTTCGCTGGCCTGCTCGAGAAGGAAGGCGCGGCCTACGACATCGCCGGGTATCGCGATGCTCCGCCGGGCCTTCGCATCTGGTGCGGCGCGACCGTCGACACCGCGGACATCGAAGCGCTCGGGCCGTGGCTCGACTGGGCCTACGAAGAAGTTCGCAACTCCTGAGCAGTTCTGTGCTCCTGCGAAGGCAGGGGCCTAGCTCGTCCCCTAAGAAAATTGGGTTCCTGCGTTCGCGGAACCCGCCGAGGAAGACACAATGACTCAACCGAAAGTTCTCATCAGCGACAAGATGGACCCCCGCGCCGCCCAGATCTTCCGCGAGCGCGGCATCCAGGTCGACGAGATCACCGGCAAGACACCCGAGGAGCTGAAGGCGATCGTCGGCGACTACGACGGCCTCGCCATCCGCTCGTCGACCAAGGTCACCAAGGACATCCTGGCTTCGGCGACCAACCTGAAGGTTGTCGGCCGCGCCGGCATTGGTGTCGACAATGTCGACATTCCCGCGGCGACCGAGCGCGGGCGTGGTCGTCATGAACACGCCGTTCGGCAACTCGATCACGACCGCCGAGCACGCCATCGCCTTGATGTTCGCGCTGGCCCGCCAGCTGCCGGAAGCCGACGCGTCGACGCAGGCCGGCAAGTGGGAAAAGAACCGCTTCATGGGCGTCGAGGTCACCGGCAAGACGCTCGGCCTGATCGGCGCCGGCAACATCGGTTCGATCGTCGCCAGCCGCGCGCTCGGCCTGCGGATGAAGGTGGTCGCCTTCGACCCATTCCTGACGCCGGAGCGGGCAGTCGAGCTGGGCATCGAGAAGGTCGAACTGGAAGACCTGCTCCGCCGCGCCGACTTCATCACCTTGCACACGCCGCTGACCGACCAGACGCGCAACATCCTCAGCCGCGAGAACCTTGCCAAGACGAAGCAGGGCGTGCGGATCGTGAACTGCGCACGCGGCGGCCTGATCGACGAAGCAGCGCTCAAGGACGGGCTGGAGTCCGGCCACATCGGCGGCGCGGCGCTCGACGTGTTCGAGACGGAGCCGGCCAAGGACTCGCCGTTGTTCGGAACGCCCAACTTCATCTCCACGCCTCACCTCGGCGCGTCGACCAACGAGGCGCAGGTCAACGTCGCCATTCAGGTCGCCGAGCAGATGAGCGATTATCTGCTGCTCGGCGGCGTCACCAACGCCATCAACATGCCGTCGCTTTCGGCGGAGGAAGCGCCGCGTGCTCAAGCCATATATGGCGCTCGCCGAAAAGCTCGGCAGCCTCGTCGGACAACTGTCGCACGGCAGCATTGCCGGCCTCTCGATCGAGATCGAGGGTGCCGCGGCAGAGCTCAACATGAAGCCAATCACCGGCGCCGTCTTGGCCGGTTTCATGCGCGTGCACTCGGACACGGTGAACATGGTCAACGCGCCCTTCCTCGCAAAGGAACGCGGCCTGGACGTACGTGAAGTCCGCCACGACCGCGAAGGCGACTACCACACATTGTTGCGCGTCAGTGCGGAGACCAAGGCAGGCCCCCGCACCGTCTCCGGCACATTGTTCGGCAATTCCGCTCCGCGCCTCGTCGAGCTGTTCGGAATCAAGGTCGAGGCGGACCTCGTCGGCCACATGCTCTACGTGGTGAACGAGGATGCGCCGGGCTTCATCGGGCGTCTCGGAACGACGCTGGGCGAGGCCGGAATCAACATCGGCACCTTCACCTGGGGCGCGTGAAGGCCGGCGGCGAGGCGGTCCTCCTGTTGTCGGTCGATGAGCCCGTTGGGGGCGACGTCATCGCAAAGGTCGAAAAGCTCCCCGGCGTGAAACTGGTCCGCGCGCTGAAGTTCTAGTCGAGACTGCAACTTCCAGCTTGGTGAAACGCACGGGCATGATTTCCCGTGTCTTCACTTCGCCGGCGGCATCCTTCTCGACGACGCTCAATTGCTGGATCTCATCACCGCCGATCGGGATGATCATCCGGCCGCCGGGTTCCAGTTGCTCGACTAAAGCGTCGGGCGGCTTTCCGGCTGCCGCAGTGACGAGGATCCGATCGAATGGCGCATGCTCAGCCCATCCGCGCGAGCCGTCGCCCACACGCACCTGGATGTCATAGCCGAGGAGGCCGAACCGCGCCTTCGCCGCCTCGGCGAATTCCTCCACGACCTCGACGCTGAAAACCTCCGCGCCCATGTCGGCCATTACGGCGGCCTGATATCCAAAGCCGGTTCCCACCTCGAGCACCCGCGCCGACGGCTCGATGTCCAGCAATTCCAGCATCAGCGCACCGATGAACGGTTGCGAGATCGTCTTGTCGAAGCCGATGGGAAGCGGCGTGTCCTGATAGGCCATCAGCATCAGGCTCTGCGGCACGAACAGGTGGCGGGGCACATCCATCAGGGCACGACGAAGCTGAAGCCCCGGCGCGTCCTTGACCGATCTCTTCGCCGGCCAGGTCGAAGTGCATGTCGACGATCTCGACCATGTGGCGGCGGAAAAGTGCCAGATGCTCCTCTGTCATCGGTTTCATGCAAGTGTCCTCTGCTTGTCGAACGGACCCGGCTCCCAGGCGTTCCAACAATGGCTCCCGCAACTGGACGCTGAGCGTTCGGGCCGTAGGAGCGCCGGGGCCTTCTCACATCGGGGATTCGACTTGGGCAATGTAACGGTCATCGGCGCGCAATGGGGCGACGAGGGCAAGGGCAAGATCGTCGACTGGCTCGCGAGCCGGGCGGACATGGTCGTGCGCTTCCAGGGCGGGCACAACGCCGGGCACACGCTCGTCGTGGACGGCCAGACGTACAAGCTGTCGCTGCTTCCTTCCGGCATCGTCACCGGCACGCCGTCGGTGATCGGCAATGGCGTCGTTCTCGACCCCTGGGCGCTGAAGGCCGAGGTCGAGAGAATTCAGGCGCAGGGCGTCAAGGTCACTCCAGAAATCCTGATGCTCGCCGAAACCTGCCCGCTCATTCTGCCCGATCCACCGCGATCTGGACGCACTGCGCGAGGACGCGAGCGGCGCCGGCAAGATCGGCACGACGCGGCGCGGCATCGGGCCGGCCTATGAAGACAAGGTCGGCCGTCGCTCGATCCGCGTTTGCGACCTTGCCCATCTTGGGCGAACTGGACCCGCTGCTCGACCGCCTCTGCGCGCATCACGACGCTCTTCGGGCCGGTTTCGGCGAGCCGCCGGTCGATCGCGAGCGGCTGCGCAACGATCTCGCCGAAATTGCCGATTTCGTACTGCAGTTCGCTCGGCCCGTCTGGCGCGATCTCGACGAGGCTGCGCGCAGCGGCAGGCGCATCCTCTTCGAGGGCGCACAGGGCGTCCTGCTCGACGTCGATCATGGCACTTACCCGTTCGTCACTTCATCGAACACGGTAGCCGGCGCGACCGGTCCGGGCACGCGGCATGGGTCCATCGGCCGCGGGCTTCGTGCTGGGGATCGTGAAGGCCTACACGACCCGCGTCGGGTCAGGTCCTTTCCCGTCCGAGCTTGAAGACGAGATCGGCCAGCGCCTGGGCGAGCGTGGACATGAGTTCGGCACGGTCACAGGCCGCCGCCGCCGCTGCGGCTGGTTCGACGCCGTGCTCGTTCGCCAGACTGTCGCGGTCAGCGGCGTGACCGGCGTCGCGTTGACCAAGCTCGACGTGCTCGACGGCTTCGAGACGGTGAAGATCTGCACCGGCTATACGATCGACGGGAAGACTTTCGACTACCTCCCGCCGCATGCCGCACGACCAGGCGCGGGTCGTTCCGCAGTATGAGGAAATCGAAGGCTGGCCGGGTTCGACGCGGGGCGCCCGCAGCTGGGCCGACCTGCCTGCGCGAGCGATCAAATATGTCCGCCGCATTGAAGAGCTGATCCGCTGCCCGGTGGCGCTGGTGAGCACCTCGCCGGAGCGCGACGACACTATTCTGGTGAGGGACCCGTTCGCGGGCTAGTTCGGAGCTCGAAGCGGCCAGTGGATTCCGGTTCCACCTCCTCGACCGTGACCGCGTCCACCCGCGCGTCCGACGGTCCGTGTCGCATCCGCTCTACCATGCGAGCAACGGCATCTTCCTCACCGACAAGATGCGCCTCGACCGAACCGTCCGGGCAATTGCGAATCCAGCCGCTGATGCCAAGCTCGCGCGCCTGACCTTGGGTCCAGGCGCGGAAGAAGACGCCCTGCACACGGCCGGTCACGCGGACGGATCGCGCCACGATCGACATCAGACGGTCGCGATGTCGGGCGCGTCCTCGGCTTTCATGCCGACCACATTGTAGCCTGCGTCGACGTGGTGGATTTCGCCCGTGACACCGCTTGCGAGGTCCGAGAGAAGGTAGAGCCCGGCTCCGCCGACATCCTCGATGGTTACGTTGCGGCGTAGCGGCGAATTATATTCGTTCCACTTCATGATGTAGCGGAAGTCGCCGATGCCGCTGGCCGCGAGCGTCTTGATCGGCCCGGCGGAGATGGCGTTCACGCGAATGCCCTCGGGACCGAGGTCCATCGCGAGATATTTGACGCTGGTTTCGAGCCCCGCCTTGGCAACGCCCATGACATTGTAGTGCGGAATGACCTTCTCGGCGCCGTAATAGGTCAGCGTCAGGATCGACCCGCCCGGCTTCATCATTGCGCGTGCGCGCTGGGCGACGGCGATGAAGCTGTAGACCGAAATGTTCATCGTCATCAGGAAATTGTCGACGGTCGTCTCGACGAATTTCCCGCGCAGCTCATTCTTGTCGGAGAAGCCGATCGCGTGGACGACGAAGTCGAGCGTCTCCCACTTCTGCTTCAGTTCGGCGAACGCCTTGTCGAGCGCCTTCATGTCGGACACGTCGCAGTCGATCAGCAGGTCGGAGCCAAGCTCCTGCGCGAGCGGTCGCACCCGCTTTTCGAGAGCATCGCCCTGATAGGAAAAGGCAAGCTCGGCGCCCTGCTCGCCAAGCGCCTTGGCAATGCCCCAGGCCAACGAACGATCGTTCGCCAAGCCCATGATCAGGCCTTTCTTGCCCTGCATGATTCCGGTCAAAGCTGCGGTCCCCCTGATTGCGGCGCGAGCTCCACATCCTCTCCGGGCTGCGGCTCTTCCACCTCGAGCTGGTCCTGGTACGGACCCGAATAGACTTCGCCCTTTAGCGCCGTCGGCGAAGCTTCCGCCAGCGCTGCGTTGAGCTCCGCGCCCGCTACCACGCCAAGGCCGACCATGAAGAAGAAAATCAGCACGACCATCACGCCGGCCAGGCTCCCATAGGTCAGGTCGTAGCCGCCAAGCAGCCCGATCGCTTCCGGAAGAGCTTCGACCGTCGCAAGCCACCAGACCGTTATCAGCAGCGCACCCGGCCACTTCCTGCACCCTTTCCTGCGGTATCGCGTCGGCGTGAGCAGATAGAAGAGGATGTAGATTGGTCGCGAAGAGCGCGACGGCCGGCAGGTAACGATAGATATTCAGCGCATCGACGACGTTGTCGGCGAACGGCACCCACGCGGCGATGGCGTGCTGGACCGATGTCAGCACGACCGTGATCGCGAATGCGAACATGAGCAGGACGACCGCGCCGAGGATGACGGCGATCGAGCTCAACCGGTAATGCCAGAAGGGCGCGCTGTACTTCACGCCGTAGGCGCGGCGCAGAATATCGCGGATGGTTTCGACGAAACTGCCGGCCGTCCAGAGCCCGACTATTCCGCCGATCCACAGCAAAGGTCCCGTCCGCGCCGACAGGACTTCCGCGACGGGACGGCGGAGCGTCGATGCGACCTCCGACGGCAATTGGGCGAGGATCGTTGCGACCGTCTGAGCGCCGCTTTCCGTTTGCCCGAGGATCTGCGCCAGAGCCGCGGCAAGGATGAAGAAGGGAAAGAGGGCAAGAAGCGCCAGGAAGGCGAGGTTGCCGGCATGGATGAACCCGTCATTGTAGACGCCGACCGCCACCCGCTTGATCACCTCCCAGCCAGTGCGCGCGATGCTGCAACTTCTCCGCGACGTCGCGGCCGAAGGCAGCGCTCGATGCCCGCGAATTGCTTGCGGCGCTCCTCGGGGGAAAGCGGTGAGTGGTCCTGCATGCCTTGCGGCTGTTAAACCCCGAGACCGGCGCGCGGGTTGCCGCCGCCGCTCCAGCTCTCTGCGAAGGCCTCAAGCTCGGGGTCGCCGGAAGGCAGTTCAATCTCCAATGAAACGAGCTGGTCGCCGCGCTTGCCGCTCTTGTCCGTAAAGCCTCGGCCCTTCAGCCGAAGCACCTTGCCGGAACTGCTGCCCTTGGGGATCGTCAGCATGACCGGGCCCTCGGGCGTCGGTACCTTCACCTTGGCGCCGAGCACCGCTTCCTTGAGCGTCACCGGCAGGTCCATGCGAATGTCGTTGCCCTCGCGCCGGTAGAAAGGATGCGGCTGGATCGAGATGGTGACAAGTCCGTCGCCCGCCCCGCCCGGCCCTTGCTCGCCCTTGCCGGCCAGGCGGATCTTCGTGCCGTCCTCGAGCCCATTGGGCAGCTTGAGGTCGATCGTCTTGCCGTCCGCGAGCGTGATCCGCTGCGGAGCCAGGGTTGCCGCTTCGACGAAGGGAACGGTCAGGCGATAGGCGATGTCCGCGCCCTTCTGCGGCGGCCTTGCCCGCTGGCGGAAATCGCCGAAGCCCCCGCTCTGCCGGCGGCCACCGGTCGCGCCTCCGAACAGGCCCTCGAACAGGTCGCTGAGATCGGCGGTGTCGCCCTGGAAGCCTTCGAACCCGCCGCCTTGACCCGGACGGGCGCCGCCGAAGCCGCCCCCGCCGCCGAAGCCGCCCGATCCGAACGGCATCTTGCGGATTGCCCTCCTCGTCGATCTCGCCGCGGTCGTAGCGGGCGCGCTTGTCCTTGTCGGACAGCAGGTCGTACGCCGCCGTCACCTCGCCGAAGCGCTTGGCGGCGTTCGGATTGTCCGTGTTGCGGTCGGGGTGAAGCTGCTTTGCGAGGCTGCGGTACGCCTTCTTGATCTCCGCCTCGCTCGCGCCGCGCTGCACGCCTAGCCGTTGATACAGGTCCATACTGCTCCAATGCCGTAACACACCTCGACTTTCCAGATGGGTTGCGATGCGCCTCGCTCCAAGCCTAAGCGGCACAGGTGTCCAACACCGACCCTTTCCAGCTTTTCGCCGACTGGTTCGCGGAGGCTCGTCGAGTCCGAGCCGAACGATCCGGACGCAATGGCCCTGGCTACCGCGACGCCCGACGGGAGGCCCTCCGTCCGCATGGTGCTGCTCAAAGGACATGGGCCCGACGGCTTCACCTTCTACACCAACCTCGACAGCCGGAAGGGTGCCGAACTCTCGGCCAACGGGCGCGCGGCACTGCTTTTCCACTGGAAGTCGCTTCGTCGACAGGTTCGGATCGAGGGGCCGGTCGAACACCGTCAGCGACCAGGTCGCGGACGCCTATTTCGCGACCCGTTCGCGGGATTCGCAGCTGGGGGCGTGGGCGTCCGATCAGTCTCGCCCGCTCGACGAACGGGCGACGTTCGAGCGGCGATATAAGGAGGTGGCGGGCCGCTTCGACGGTCGGCCGGTGCCGCGCCCGCCGCGGTGGAGCGGCTTCCAGGTGAAGCCGGAAATGTTCGAATTCTGGTCCGACCGGCCGCACCGGCTGCACGAGCGACGGGTGTTTACGTCTGACGCGCTGGCGGCTGGCGCGAAGGGCTGCTCTACCCGTGAGCGGACTGCATCATCACGGTCACGGCCACGCACATGGCGACGAGCGCTCATCCCTGACCGCGCGCGCCGCCATGGCGAGCATTGCTATGGCGCTGTTCCTGATCGGCCTGAAAGGCTGGGCAGCACTGCAGACCTCGTCGATGGCGATGCTCGGCTCGCTGGCCGACAGCGGGCTCGACCTTCTGGCGAGCCTCGTCGTGTTGGCGGGCGTGCGGATCGCGGCAGTGCCGGCGGACACGGATCATCGCTTCGGGCACGGCAAGGCGGAGGCGCTCGCCGCTCTCGCTCAAGTCGTCCTGATCACGCTTTCGGCGCTGTTCATCGGATATCGCTCGGTCGAACGGCTGATGCACGGTGCGCAAACGACGGAAGCCGAGCTGGGTATCGGCGTGTCGCTCATCGCGATTCTCGTCACCTTCGCTCTCATCACCTACCAGCGCTACGTTGTCCGCCGCACCGGCTCCGTCGCCATCTCCACCGACCGGCTGCACTATGCCTCCGACCTCCTGCTCAACACGTCCGTCATCGTTGCGCTTGTTCTCGATCAATATGCCGGGTTCGCCGGTGCTGACGCCATTTTCGGCCTGCTGATCGCGGCGTGGCTAATGTACGGAGCCTGGTCGTCTTCGAGCCATGCGCTCGATCAGCTGATGGACCGGGAATGGCCGGAGGAGCAGCGTGCCAAGTTTTTGGCAGCCTGCGCGGAATATCCGGAACTGTCCGGCCTTCACGACCTCCGCACGCGGACCAGCGGAACGCATAATTTCGCCCAGTTTCACGTCTGGGTTCCGGCGGACTGGACAGTCGGCGAGGCGCACGACCGGATGGACCGAGTAGAGGAACAGCTTCAGCACCGCTTCCCGGCGACGGAGATTCTGATTCACCTAGACCCGGAAGGCCACACGGACCGCGAGACGCTTCTTCCGTCCGCGATTACGGAGAAAGCATCGTGACAGGGATTCCGTTCTTCCAGGTGGATGCGTTCGCGGAGAAGCCACTGACGGGCAATCCGGCCGCGATCATGCCGCTCGACCGCTGGCTTCCGGACGATCTGATGCAGGCCATCGCTGCGGAGAACAATCTTGCGGAGACCGCCTTCCTCGTTCCCAGCGAGAGAGACGATGCGGACTACGACCTGCGCTGGTTTACGCCGGCTGTCGAAGTGCCTCTGTGCGGTCACGCGACCCTTGCTGCGGGTCACATCCTCATCCGCACCGACAACATCCGGTTCAGCACCAAATCCGGCATCCTGACGGTCACCCGTCACGACGATCTGCTCGAACTTGACCTGCCCGCAGCGAAGCCCACCCCATCAGACGAACCCGAACTGTGCGCGGCGCTCGGCTTGTCACCCCGGCCGGTCTGGCTCACCGCGCCCGAGTTCAACGACAGCGCCATCGTGCCGCTTGAAACTGAAGCAGAGGTGCTTGCAGTCACACCGGATTTCTCGCGGCTGAAAACCATCCGTCGAATGGCGATCGTGACCGCTCCCGGAGACGACCAGGACATCGCGAGCCGGGTCTTCGTGCCATACGCGGGAATCGACGAGGACCCGGTGACCGGTTCGGCGCACGGCGCGCTAGTGCCCTATTGGGCCGAACGGCTCGGCCGCGAGAGCTTCACAGCGCTCCAGGCCAGCCAGCGTACGGGCCTCCTGCATTGCCGGCTTGCAGGGGACCGGGTGCTGCTCGGCGGCCATTGCGTGACAGTGATCGTCGGAACGTTCCAGCTTTGATGGAGCGCCAGGGCCTGCCGCGCCGGATCGGCGTCGGCGGGGCACTGATGCTCGCTTTCAACGGTGCGATCGGCGCGTCCATCTTCGCGCTTCCCGCCAAGCTCGCCGCGGACTTCGGCACAGCGGCGCCGTGGCTCTTTCCGCTGGTTGGGATCGCGTCGCTGCTGATCGCCATCCCCTTCTCGCGCTCCGTGGCCGCCTTTCCGGACAGCGGCGGGCCGGCGACTTACGGTCGGGTTTTCGGCACCTTTGCCGGATTCGAGCTCGGCTGGATCTACTACGTTGCCCGCGCGACGGCGTTCGCGGCGAATCTCAACGTGCTCATCTCCTATCTTTCGCGCTGGTGGACAGGTGCCGAAGATGGCTCCCTGCGCATCGCGCTGATGCTCGCCCTCGTCGCGGGTTTCGCGTTCATCAACATCCGCGGCCTCAAGCCGGCGATGCGGCTTCTCGGCGGACTCACGTTGTTGAAGACGGTTCCGCTCATCGCAGCGGCGGTGGCGGCCCTGATCATAGCCGGAGTCCCGGCGCCGGGCCCCCTCCCGCCGATCAGCGAGGTGGAAGCAGGGGTCCTGATCGTCTTCTACGCGTTCGTCGGCTTCGAGAATGCGGTGGTGACCGCCGGTGAGACGCGCAATCCGGAGCGCACCCTTCCACGCGCGCTGCTCGGCACGATCGGCAGCGTCGCTCTGCTCTACTTCGTGGTTCAGCTCGCCTTCGTCGCCTTTTTCCCGAACGGTCTCGAAAGCGGCGCCGAGACTCCGCTGTTGGCATTCGGCGAGGCGGTGATGGGTCCGGCGGGCCTGATCATTCTCGGCCTCGCCGCAATCTTCTCTCTTGCCGGCAACCTTCACGCCAACATTGCCGCGACCCCGCGCCTGACGTTCGCAATGGCGGAGCGCGGCGAACTCCCGTCGTGGCTGGGGCGAGTGCATCCCAGCTTTGCGACGCCGGCTTCCTCCATCCTTTTCTTCGCGGCGCTGGTCGCGGTGCTCGCCGTCAGCGGCAGTTTCGTCTGGCTGGCTGTCGTCAGCACGCTCGCGCGGATGATCGTCTATGCTGTGACCATCCTGGCGCTGCCCCGTGCACCAGAGCGCCCTGCGCGATTGACCGCGTCGCATTGGATATTGTCGGCAGTCGGAGTGCTGATCTGCATCCTCGTCGCCGCACAGGCTGACCGGATAGCCTGGCTCACACTCGCCGGACTCTCTGCGGTTGGTCTGCTGCTTTATCTGCTGACGCCGCGGCCTTCAGCTTCGGGCTAGTCTTTCCTCCAGAACAGCGAGGATCGGTAGCTGGCTCGGCAGCATCATCCGGCGCGCCTCCGTCAGTTTCATCCAATGCGCTTCCTCGGCTTCGGGGAAACTCTGCAGCTCTCCGCTCTTCGGCGGCCACTCCATCTCGAAGTGAATGCTTGCGATGGCGGTCGGGTCGACGTCCCCTTCGGCGGCGAAGACCTCGACGATTTTCCCTCCCGACTGTTTGATCGTGCACAAGGGGAATGGGACGGCCGTCAAAGGCATCCCAATCTCTTCCTCGAACTCGCGAATGGCCGCGTCTGCCGGCGTTTCGCCAGGCTCGATCGCGCCCTTTGGGATCATCCAGGCGCCTTCGTCCCGGTTGCGCCAGAACGGCCCGCCGGGCTTGATCAGGAGAACTTCGACCGCCCCATCCCGCTCGCGAAACAGGAGGATGCCGGCGCTAGGCGGCTGCGGCATCCACCGCGCTCTGCGCGGCCGACCGCGTCTCGGCAATCCATCCGCCGCCAAGCAGCCGCGTGCCTTCGTAGAAGACCGCCGCCTGTCCCGGAGCAACGCCATATTCGGCCGAGCCGAAGCGCACCCAATCGCCGTCGATGCCCGCCGGGACCGGCGGAGCGAGCGATCGCACCTTCACAGCGACATCCGACTGATCCTCGGCGATCCAGTTGAGCTGCTCGACGCGCATCGCATCGACCGCGAGCGCCCTTCGCGGTCCGACCACCAGCCGCTGCTGGTCGGGCTCGATCCGCACGACGTAGAGCGGCTCCTTCTGGCCGCCGACCTCGATGCCCCGGCGCTGCCCAACGGTGAAGTGGACGACGCCGCGATGGGTGCCGAGCACGCGCCCTTCGAGATCGACGATCTCGCCGGCCGCGATCGTTTCGGGACGAAGCCGCTGCACCAGGCCCGGCATAATCGCCGTCGGGTACGAAGCAGATATCCTGGCTGTCGGGCTTGGCGGCGACGGTCAGGCCCTCTTCTTCGGCGATGCCGCCGAACCTCGCTCTTCGGCAGGTCGCCGAGCGGGAAGCGAAGAAACTCGAGCTGCTCGCGAGTCGTGCCGTAGAGAAAGTAGCTCTGGTCGCGCGCCGGGTCGGCACCCTTGTGCAACTCGACCCGCCCGCCGTTCATGACCCGCCGGACATAGTGGCCCGTCGCGAGGCAGTCGGCGCCGAGTTCCTTCGCGAACTTCACGAGGTCCATGAACTTCACGCCCTGGTTGCAGAGCGAGCAGGGCACGGGAGTCCGGCCACGGGCATATTCGTCGGCGAAATGCTCGATCACGCTTTCGCGGAAGCGGCTTTCATAATCGAGGACGTAATGCGCGATGCCGAGCCGGTCGGAGACGGTGCGAGCATCATATATGTCCTGCCCCGCGCAGCAGGAACCGGAGCGCTTCGCCGCCTCGCCGTGGTCGTAGAGCTGCAGGGTCACGCCGATCACTTCGGCGCCGGTCCGCGCGGCGAGCGCGGCCACGACCGAGCTGTCGACGCCGCCGGACATGGCGACGACGATCCGTTGCTTCGCGAAGGTCGCGATCGAGGCGGAAATCGATCTGCATTGGAGCTTTCTGGCGGCTCTTTACCCGAATTTCACCCCTCTGAGCTAGGCCGAAGGTCTGTTGGGGCTGTGGAAGAGGTTTGGATTGTCGCGGCCTGAGTCGAAATTCACTGCCGCGGAGCCCGTCGCCGGGATGGATGCGGCCGAACTTGTCGCCGCGTTCGAGGCGCAACTGGCGAGCGCGCGGGGCGACCGGAAAGTCGCCATCGCGCGCCTTCTGGCCGCCGGTCCCGGCTGGAAAGAAGCTCGCGATGTTCTCGGCGGCGCCTTCGCGGAGCCGCCGTCAGGGCAAGAGTTAAGGAACGATAAGGGGTCGTGAGGGGGAAATTAACCATCGTGTTTCAGAATGTCTTCAACGACCCGAGCTTAAGAACGAGGCATCGGTAATGATTAAGCAGGTTTGACCAGAGAGATGCTCGAGAACCAGAAAGATCCGGCCAGCACAGGTCATCGGACCGCTTGGCGAGCCCTTGACGCTCGATAGCCTGCCGCCTGCCGGCACGACCCGCTGGGTCGTGCGCCGCAAGGCCGAGGTGGTCGCAGCCGTCGCGGGCGGCCTGCTGACGGTCGACGAGGCCTGCGAACGCTATACGCTGAGCCTCGAGGAGTTCACGAGCTGGCAGCGCGCGGTCGACCGCAGCGGCATGCCGGGCCTGCGGGTCACCCGCATCAAGCATTACCGCGACCAGTACGAGCGCCAGCAGCGCTACTGAGGCAAATCAACGTTACGGCGGGGAATTCATCGCGGTTTCCCGCCATCGATTAACCAAAACACTGGACAGTTCCTTCCGAATCCGGAACAACCGGCGGGCATCAGCGTCTAGATGCCGGAAGGCCGCTGAGTACTAATGAGCGGCCCACGAACAGGAGGGAACGCTTCATGGCTATCATCATTTGGCTCGTGGTCGGTGGTATTTGCGGTTGGCTGGCCAGCCTCATCATGCGGACCGACGCCCAACAGGGCATCATCTTGAACGTGGTTGTCGGCATCGTCGGCGCCGTGATTGCCGGACTGATCTTCGGCGTGAACATGAACGCCGGGATTACGGTTGAGAGCTTCCTTTACGCATTGCTTGGCGCGGTCATTCTCCTCGCCATCGTGAACCTCGTTCGCCGCGGGTCCGTCCGCTAAGCGGCTCACCCACGGAAAACGGAAAAGGCCGTCCGGACTTCCGGGCGGCCTTTTTATTTGCCTACTGAAGCTCGAACACCATCGACAGGGTGACCTGCAATTTCTGTTCGCCGGGGACGATCTTGGTGTCCGCCGACTGGGCGCGGGCCTCCATCATCATCGGCATTGGCGGTGGGGGTAATTTCCGCCTCCCTCGCTGACAGAGACGAGGCGCGCCACGCGCTTGCCGAGGGCACGGGCATAGAAGCTCGGCGCGGGCCTGCCCATTGGCGATGGCCTGCGTCCGCGCCTCGTCCAGCGCCGTTTCCGGCTTGTCGATCGTCAGCGACGGTCCGTTGATCTGGTTCGCGCCTTCGGCGACGAGCGCGTCGAGGATGCGCCCGCTGTTGCGGATGTCGCGGAAGCGGACGCTGACCTGGTTCGACGCAGTATAGCCGTTGAGCTGCGGCGGCTGGTTGTCCTGGTAGCGATATTCCGGATTGAGGTTGATCGAGCTCGTCTGAATGTCGCGCTCCGCGACGCCCGCGCGCTTCAGGGCCGCCAGCACCCGCTCCATGCGCGTGGCATTTTCCTGGATCGCGGCGCTCGCGGTCGGCTGCCGCGTGACCACTCCGGCCGAGATGATTGCAACGTCCGGGACGCGCGTCACCTCGCCGGTCGCGCTAACGTCAAGCCGGGTGCCGGCCATCGGCGCCATGACCGGGGCCGTCTGCGCGGACGCAACTGCGGGGAGCGCGGCGGCCCCCATGGCCATAGCGAACAACATGCTTTTCATTCGGTCCTCCTGAACGGCATCAGAAGGACCGAATACCCATGACAGCAATGGCTGTTTGCTGAACGCAGGCGACGTCCGGCGTTCAGCCATGCCAGCCCTATCTCCGGCGCGAAAGCACCAGGCGGTAGATGAGCAGGATGACGAAGGCACCGACGATCGCGGCGATGAAGCCCGCGCCCTCGCCCTCGTCGTACCAGCCGATCGTCTTGCCGACGAACCCGGCGAGCAGCGCTCCGGCGATGCCGAGCAGGATGGTGATGATGCAGCCGCCCGGGTCCTTGCCGGGCATGAGCAGCTTCGCGATTGCGCCGGCAATGCCGCCGATCACGATCCAGCCCAGCCAATGCCGTAGCCTTCGAGCATTTCCGCTTCCCCTTTTCAACCGCCCATGCGAGTGCGGCGCGCACTGCAGTGTGGGCCAACGCGCCTTCGCGACGCAAGTGCCGCCGTTTGTCGAAAAACTGTAGCGGCAGGCAATTTCAAGGGTTCAGTTGCGGCCACTGAGTTATTCGCGTAATACAGTGGGCCGAACAGCCGCAAGATTCGCGAACAAGGCGAAAGACGTGAGAATGAACCGGGAAACCTCTTCCTTCAGAAGCTCCGATACCTTGGTCGTCGTCGACCGGTCTCGCCGGCGCCGGATGATCTTCATCGCCGTTGGCGTGCTCGTCATCGCCCTTGCGGTCGCCTTCTTCATGTTTCGCGGGGGCGAGGAAGCGACGCCCGCGGGCGGTGCCGACGGCAAGGGCGGCGCAGCCGCTCCGACCGTGACGGTCGTCGTTCCCGGACGGCAGGCGGTCGACCGAACGATTTCGGCCACCGGCACGCTCGCCGCGCGCCGCGAACATGCCGGTCGGCGTCGTCGGCGAAGGCGGGCAGGTCGTCCGGTTCTGGTCGAGCCGGGCCAGTGGGTCCGCGCGGGCCAGGTCCTCGCGGTCATCGACCGCTCGGTCCAGACCCAGCAGGCGCAGCCAGCTCGCCGCGCAGATCGAGGTCGCCCGGGCCGACGCCAACCTGGCGCAGGCCAATCTCGAGCGCGCGCTGAAGCTGGTCGATCGCGGCTTCATCTCCAAGGCCGACGTCGATCGCCTGACCGCGACGCGCGATGCCGCCAACGCCCGCGTCCGCGGTCGCGCAGGCGCAGCTCGGCGAGATCGCGCGCGCGCACCGCCCGGCTCAACATCGTCGCGCCGGCGGCGGGCCTGGTGCTCGAGCGCAACGTCGAGCCCGGCCAGGTGGTCGGCGCCGGCAGCGGCGTCGCTGTTCCGCATCGCCAGGGGCGGCGAGATGGAACTGCTCGCCCAGCTCGAGCGAGATCCGATCTCGCGCGATCTCGCCGTCGGCGTCGCCGCGCGACGTGACCCCGGTCGGCACGCGACAAGAGCTTCACCGGCCAGGTCTGGCAGGTCTCGCCGGTCATCAACGAGCAGAACCGCCAGGGCACCGCGCGCATCGCGCTGGCCTACGATCCCGCGCTGCGCCCGGGCGGCTTCGCCTCGGCGACGATCATCGCGCGGCACGCAGCAGGCGCCGATGCTGCCCGGAATCGGCGATCCTCAGCGACGACAAGGGCAGTTACGTCTACATCGTCGACAACGACAACAAGGTCGTGCGCCGCGCCGGTCAAGACCGGCACGGTCACCGCCGACGGCATCGCCGTGGTCGAGGGCCTGCAGCGGCAACGAGCGGGTCGTGCTGCGCGCCGGCGGCTTCCTCACCCCGGGCGACAACGGTGCCGGCCGCAGCGCCAGGCAAGCTGATCCAGCCGTACAGGACGGATTCAGAGCATGAACTTCCGCAACATCTCCGCCTGGTCGATCCGCAACCCGGTCGTCCCGATCGTGCTGTTCATCGGCCTGACGCTGGCCGGGCATCGTCGCGTTCATGCGGATGGACGTGCAGGACAATCCGGACATCGAGTTCCCGGTCGTCATCGTCAGCATCTCGCAGCCGGGCGCCGCGCCGACCGAGATCGAGAACCAGATCACCCAGCGGGTCGAAGCCGCGGTCCGCACGCTCAACGGGGTCGCAGACATCAGTTCGACCGCCAGCGAAGGCAACTCGACCAGACCGTCGTCGAGTTCGAGATCGGCACCGACATCAACGAGGCGGTCAACGAGGTCAAGAACGCGATCGACCAGATCCGCGGCGAGCTTGCCCGACGGCATTCTCGAGCCGCAGGTCGTTCAAGAAGCAGACCACGCTCGGCAGCCGATCGCCTATTTCGCGGTCGAGCGCCGACGACATGACGATCGAGCAGCTGAGCTGGTTCATCGACGATACCGTCGCCAAGCGGCTGCTGTCGATCGAGGGCATGGCCGAGGTCGACCGCAACGGCGGCGTCGACCGCGAGATCCGCGTCGATGCTCGATCCGGCGCGGATGCAGTCGCTCGGCGTCACCGCGAGCGCAGGTCAACAACGCGCTGCGCCAGCTCAACATCAACGCCGCCGGCGGGCAGCGCCGAAATCGCCGGCTCGCGCCAGTCGGTGCGCGTGCTCGGCAATGCCGACGACCGCCTACGAGCTGTCGCAGACCGCAGATCGCGCTCGGCGGCGGGCGCACGGTCAAGCTGGCCGACATCGCCGACGGTCAGCGACGGCTATCGGCGAGCAGCAGCTCGCATCGGCCAAGATCAACGGCAAGCAGGTCGTCAACTTTCGGCATCTCGCGCGCCAAGGGCGCATCGGACGTCACCGTCTACGACGAGGCGATCGAGGAGCTCGACGAAGATCGAGAAGGAAAATCCCGGGCGTCCACTTCACCCAGCTGTTCACCAGCGTCGACTACACCAAGGCCCAGTACGACAGCTCGATGGCGGCGATGATCGAAGGCGCGGTGCTCGCCGTCGTCGTGGTGTTCCTGTTCCTGCGCGACTGGCGCGCGACGATCATCTCCGCGCTCGCGATCCCGCTGTCGGCGATCCCGACCTTCTGGTTCATGGACCTGCTGGGCTTCACGCTCAACACGCTGTCGCTGCTCGCGCTGGGCCTGGTCGCGGGCGTGCTGGTCGACGACGCGATCGTCGAGATCGAGAACATCGTCCGGCACATGCGCATGGGCAAGAGCGCCTACCAGGCCTCGATCGACGCCGCCGACGAGATCGGCCTGGCGGTGGTCGCGACCACCTTCTCGATCGTCGCGGTGTTCCTGCCGGTCGGCCTGATGCCCGGCGTCTCCGGCCAGTTCTTCAAGAACTTCGGCCTGACCGTGGTCGTCGCGGTGCTGATGAGCCTGGCCGTCGCGCGCATGATCACGCCGATGATCGCGGCCTATTTCCTCAAGGCCAAGGGCCATGCCGAGCACGGCGAAGGCCGGCTGATGGACCGCTACATGAGCGTCCTCCACTGGTCGCTCGACAGCACGCAAGGCCAAGGCGATCAAGGCGCGCCTGCCGCGCGTCGCCGAGCGGGCGGTCTACCTGCTGTTCGCGCTGGCGCTCGGCCTGGTCGCTGCGGTGATTGCAGTCTTCGCGCGGCAGCTGGGCGTCGCGCCCGATGCTGAGGCGGCGGCAATCGGACCGGCGCACGGTCGTGCTGCGGCCTGCTGCTCGCCTTGCCTGCCGGATTCCTCGTCGGACTGCTGCTGACCCTGATCGCCGGCGCAGTGCTCGGCTGGATGCGCGGCTGCGACGGCTCGCAATTCGCTGCCTGGTCGCGTTACGCTGTGCGACGCGCATCGGCGCGCGCGGTTCCGCGATCACCGCGTGTGGATGATCGGCATCGGCATCGCATCGCGCTGCTGCTCACGGTCGGCATGTTCATGGCGCTTCCGCAGCCAGTTCTTCCCGACGACCAATCAGCGATTTCAGCCAGGTCACGCATCGAGATGGTGCCGGGCACCACGCTCGAGCAGACCGAGGCGGTGGCCGACCAGGTCGCCGCGATGCATCGACGGCGGAGCCCGAAGTCGGCGACCGCGCTCGAGCGCATCCGCGAAGGCAACGCGCAACATCTTCATCACGCTCAAGAAGGACCGCGAGCGCACCAGCATCGAGTTCGAGCGCGAGCTGACGCCCGCAGCTGCAGCAGATCCCCGACGCGCGCGTCAACTTCCAGTCGCAGCAGGGCGGCGGCGGCGGCGGCACCGGCCGCGCCATCTCGGTCATGCTGTCGGGCTCCGATCCCGAACTGCTCAACGAGACCGCCAGCACGCTGGTCGAGCAGATGAGCGGCGTGAACGGCGTGCGTCGCGCCGCGCATCGACGCCGACCTGCAGCGGCCCGAGCTGATCATCACGCCGCGCGCTCGACCTCGCCGCGCAGCTCGGCGTGACCACCACCGGCGCTCAGCCAGACGATCCGCATCGCCACGCATGGGCGAGATCGACCAGAACGCGGCCAAGTTCTCGCTGTCCGACCGCCAGATGCCGATCCGCGTCATGCTGCCCGAAGACGTCGCGCCGCGACCTATCGGACGATCCAGCAACCTGCCGGTGCCGACCGCCAGCGGCGGCTCGGTGCCGCTCAGCCGCGTCGCCGAGATCAGCTTCGGCTCGGGCCCGACGCACGATCCAGCGCTACAACCAGAACCGCCGCGTGTTCGTCGGCGCCGACCTCGCGCCCGGCGTCGTCAAGGGCGACGGCGATGACAGGCGATCAACAAGCTGCCGATCATGAAGAACCTGCCCGCCGGGCGTGTCGAACGCGCCGGTCGGCGAGGACGAGTGGCAGGCGGAGATGATCGACGAACTTCATCATCGCGCTGGTCACCGGCATCCTGCTGGTGTTCGCGGTGCTGGTGCTGCTCTACCGCCGGTTCGTGTCGCCGCTGGTCAACATGGGCTCGCTGCTGCTCGCGCCGCTCGGCGGGCTGCTCGCGCTTGCTGCTGGTCGGCCAGCCGATCTCGATGCCGGTGTTCATCGGCATGCTGATGCTGTTCGGCATCGTCGCCAAGAACTCGATCCTGCTGATCGACTTCGCGATCGAGGAGATGGCGCACGGGCGTGCGCAAGCGCGAGGCGATCATCGACGCCGGGCACAAGCGCGCCCAGCCGATCGTGATGACCACGGTGGCGATGATCGCCGGCATGGTCCCGACCGCGCTCTCGCTGTCGGGCGACGGCGCGTGGCGCGCGCCGATGGGCACCGTGGTGATCGGCGGCCTGATCCTGTCGACGCTGCTGACGCTGCTGATCGTGCCGGCCGGGCTTCAGCCTGGCCGACGGGCTCGAGAAGCGGCTCGGCCCGTGGCTGCGCACAGCGCGTGCTGACCTACAAGCCGGGTGACGAGCGCGGTCCGAAGGCTGCGCCGATGCCAGCGGAGTGAACTCGCAGCGGCGCTCGTCTATTGATGAGCGCACGGACGCCGCGACTCCCCGGCGCGAACGGCGCTCTCGCGCTTCAACCCCGCGCAACCCGGCGCGCGCGCGGCATGCGCCGCGCCGCGACCGGGCTGCTGGTGGCTGATGGCGGCGCTGTTCGCTCGCGACGCGCAGTCTCGAGCATCGCATCCGTCGGCTGGGGTATCGTGCAGCGCGTTCGCCGAGGCGGCGATGGTCGGCGGGCTGGCCGACTGGTTCGCGGTGACCGCGCTGTTCCGCCACCCGCTCGGCCTGCCGATCCCGCACACCGCGATCATCCCGCGCAACAAGGACCGCATCGCCGATACGATGGCGACCTTCCTGCAGGACAATTTCCTCACCCCGTCGGTGGTCGCGCGGCGGATGCAGAACATCGATGTTGCAGGCGCGACCGGACGATTCCTGCAGACGCCGCCCGGCGAGGGCACGCGCATCCGCGCCGGCGCTTCGCGCCTGATCGCCGACATCTTCGAAAGCCTCGACCACGAGCGGCTCGGCGGCATCGTCAAGGGCGCGGTCTCGTCGCGGATCCGGTCGATGGAAGTCTCGCCCCTGCTCGGCCACGCGCTCGCGTCGGCGATCAACGAGGACCGCCACGTGCCGATGCTCGAAGCGGCGATCCGCTGGATGGCGCGTGCGCTCGAGGCCAACGAACCGCTCATCCGCGAGATGGTGCACAAGAAGGCGAACTGGGCGCTGAAGCTCGCCGGGCTCGACGCCAAGCTCGCCAACGCGATCCTCGACGGGCTCAGAAAGCTGACCGTCGAAATGTCGACGGATCCCGCCCATCCCGTTCGCGTCAAGGTCGAGGAGGCGCTCGCTCAGCTCGCCAACGACCTGCAGACCCGGCCCGAAACCAGAGCCCGCGTCGAGGCGATGAAGGAGCAATTGCTCGACAATCAGTCGGTCAGCCTCTGGCTCGACACGCTCTGGCAGAAGACCCGCGAAGGCGTGATCCGCGCCGCGCGCAACCCGGACGCCGCCTTTGCTGGGAAGCTCGGCGAAGTCCTGAAGTCCATGGGCGCGACCCTGGAACGCGATCCCGCGCATCCGCGCGGCGATCAATCAGTTCGCGCGCCGCGCGGTGGTCGGAATGTCGGCCAGCTACGGCAGCTCGATGGTCAGGCTGGTCTCGGACACGATCCGCAGCTGGGATGCCGGAACGGTGACCGCGCGCCTCGAAGCCGCGGTCGGCCGCGACCTTCAGTACATTCGCATTAACGGCACGCTGGTCGGCGGACTCGTCGGGCTAGTGCTCCACGCGCTCGACTCGCTTTGACTTCCGTCGGCGCAATACCCATGTTCAGGGCATGCATGACGGCATGACCTTCCGGCGCTTCATCGCCCATTCGGGACAAGTTCCCGCGCGAGCTTAGCCCCGAACTCCGCATGCTGCGGGGCTCGGGGAGCAGTTTCCAAATCACTCGCACAAGGACACATCATGGGCATCCAAGATGCGGGCGTCGTGCGCCCGCCAATCCACCTGCTTGCAGCCGAGTTCGACATGGTCTCACGCCTCGCCCTCCAGGCGGAGCATCGCTATCCAGTCGTCGCAGCCATGCTTCTAGAGGAGATCGAGCGGGCCGAACTGCATGAGCGCGATACATTGCCGGACGATGCGGTGACGCTCGGATCCGAGGTGGATTTCGTCGACGAGAAAACCTCGCAAATGCGGAAGGTCGAGATCGTCCTGCCCGCCAACGCGAACATCGCGCACGGACGCATATCCATCCTGACCCCGATGGGAGCGGCGCTGTACGGACTGACTGCAGGCCAGTCGATCACCTGGCCGGACCTCGACGGCCATGGCAGGCGCATCAGGATCGTGCGCGTCCGCCAGCCTATCGACGAAGAACCGCCGGCAGCGGCCTAGCCGGCACTCCGGCGCTCGATCGTCGCGCCGACGGCGCTGAGCTTTTCTTCGAGGCGCTCGTAGCCGCGGTCGAGGTGGTAGACGCGCAGGACTTCGGTTTCGCCTTCGGCGGCAAGGCCGGCGAGGACCAGGCTCATCGAGGCGCGGAGGTCGGTGGCCATGACTTGCGCGCCGGTCAACTTCTCGACGCCGTGGACGACGGCCGAGCGGCCGTGGATCTCGACCTCGGCGCCCATTCGGCGGAGCTCGGGGACGTGCATGTAGCGGTTCTCGAAGATCGTTTCTTCGAGGAAGCTTTGCCCCTCGGCGCGGCACAGCATGGCCATGAACTGGGCCTGCATGTCGGTCGCGAAACCGGGGAACGGCGCGGTCGAAAGCGCGAGCGGCTTGAGACCGCCATTGGCGCTGACCTTGATGCCCTTGTCGTGGAACTCGATGATCAGGCCCGCCTGCGCCAGCGCGTTCAGCGTCGCTTTCATCTCGTCGGGCCGGGCGCCGATCAGGTTGATCGAACCGCCGGTGAGCCCCGCCGCGCAGGCATAGCTGCCCGCTTCGATACGGTCCGGCATGACCTCGTAGTCGGTGCCGTGCAGGCCTTCGACGCCATCGATGATCAGGTGCGACGATCCGATGCCCTCGATCTTGCGCGCCCATGGCGACCAGCAGGTTGCAGAGGTCGACGATCTCCGGCTCGCGAGCGGCGTTGAAGAGCTGCGTACCGCCCGGTCGCGAGAACGGCCGCCATCAGCGCATTTTCCGTCGCGCCGACCGAAACCACGGGAAAGCTATAGTCGCCGCCCGGTCAGGCGTCCCTTCGGCGCGCTGGCCTTCACATAGCCGGCCGCGAGCTCGATCTCCGCACCCATGGCTTCGAGCGCCTTGAGGTGGAGGTCGATCGGACGGTCGCCGATGGCGCAGCCGCCCGGCAGCGACACGGTCGATTCGCCGGCGCGCGCCAGCATCGGCCCCAGAACGAGGACCGACGCACGCATCTTGCGGACCATGTCGTAGGGAGCGACGGTCGAAGCGATGTCCTTCGCCTGGAGCGTCATCCTGCGGCCGAACTCGCCCTTCTTGACGCCGGCGACGCTGGTCGAGACGCCGAGCTGGTTCAGCAAATGGCCGAAGGTGTCGACGTCCGCGAGCCTGCGGCAGATTGCCGAGCGTCAGCTTCTCGTCGGTAAGCAGCGCACAGGGCAGCAGCGTTAGCGCCGCATTCTTCGCGCCGGAAATGGGAATGTCGCCGTTGAGGCGACTTGCCGCCGCGGATCCAGATGCTGTCCATCGGCGCCGTTTAACGCCGATCAGCGGACTCGCAAGCAGCCGTAACGATCAGGCCTTTTCCAGAGTGCACTGCAGCGGGTGCTGATTTTCCCGCGCGAAGTCGATGACCTGGCTGACCTTGGTCTCGGCGACTTCGTAGGTGAACACGCCGCAGATGGCGATTCCCTGCTGGTGGACCTGGAGCATGACGCGGGTCGCGTCCTCGATACTCATCGAGAAAAAGCGCTGCAGGACGAGGACGACGAACTCCATCGGAGTGTAATCGTCGTTCAACATCAATACTTTATAGTTGGACGGCTTCTTGGTGCGCGGACGCGTGCGAGTCGCGACACCAGTGTCGCTATCGCCGATGCCGCTGTCGTCATCGGGGTCGTTACTCATGATCCAACGCATAGCCATCAATGCCGTAAGATATGGCAAGCGGCGAACGCCCTGCAAGGCGGCTGGATGCCGATAACGTCCAAAAAGAAAGACGGCCGCCCGGGGAGAGAGTGGGCGGCCGTCTTCATTGCCTGATCAGGAGGGGAGAGAGTTCAGGCAACGAGCTTGTTGATGCGCTCCGCATTGACCGTGGCGCGGCTCTGGATCGGCTGGATGGCCTCACCGGCGAGCTTCACGAAGGTCTCGGTCAGACGCGAGCTTTCCGCAACGAAGCGGTCGAACTGCGCACGAGCGAACTCGGACTGCAGCTGCATGAATTCGGTCGGCGACTTCGCTTCGGCGAGCGCGCGGACTGCATCGGCAGCCTTCTCGACGCCTTCACGGCTGGTCTCGACAACGTCCTGGCCGAACGAGCGAGCGCCTTCGACGGCGATCTTGCTGGCGTCGACGAGTGCTTCGACGTTGGCGCGGCTGACTTCCGTCAGCTCTTCCAGAGCCTTCTGCGAACGCTTCACAGCGGCCTGCTGACGCTCACCGGCTTCGGCGAACATCGTCTGGAACGGAGCGGCGTTGGCGCCGAAACCGGCGAACCAATTCTTCTGGGTGTTGGTCACGATCTTCGTCCTTTCCTTGGCCGTGGGCGCCTTGGCGACCCGAGCGGCCTTGATCTTGCGGCGCGACGTCGCGCCCTTGAGGGTCTTCACGGCCGGACGAGCGGCTTTCGCCTTCCGACGCGTGGTCTTCGCAGCCTTCGGAGCCGCAGACTTGCGGGCCGCAGGCTTGGACGCGGTACGAGCGGTAGCAGCCGCCGGCTTGACGGCTTCGACTGCAACTGCGGTCACGGCCTTGGCGGCGTCCGCGCTGGTGTCGATTGCCGTCTGAATTTCGTCTGCCATCGTTAGAATTCCTCTTATTGTGCAGTGCAACATATACTGCCGCAGTGCAGCTTTCAAGAGAAAATCTTGTGCAGTGCAACAATCCGCCGCTTGACGCCCTCAGGTCGTCGGACCAAGAGCGGACATGGACCTAGACGACGCCGAGCATCCGACCCGCCGCCGCCGCGGCCTGCTGATCGTCCTTTCCTCGCCTTCCGGTGCCGGCAAATCGACCATCTCGCGGATGCTGCTCGATGCCGATCCTGAGATCACCATGTCCATCTCGGCAACGACGCGTCCCAAGCGACCGGGTGAGACAGACGACGTCGACTATCACTTCGTCGATGAAGTCGAATTCCAGCGGTTGGTCGACGACGACGAACTGGCAGAATGGGCTTACGTGTTCGACCATCGCTACGGCTCGCCGAAAGAGCCGATCAAGGAAGCCCTGCGGCTAGGGCGAGACATATTGTTCGATATCGATTGGCAGGGGACTCAGCAGCTTCGCGGAGCGTTCGGAACCGACTTGGTCAGGATCTTCATCCTTCCGCCGTCGATGGAAGAGCTTGAGCGCCGGCTCAGGGCCCGGAAGACGGATAGCGAAGAGGTCATCGATAGTCGGATGAAGCGAGCTACCAGTGAAATCGGACACTGGGGCGAGTATGATTATGTGCTCATCAATGACGACATGAATGCAGTGCCTCGACGACGTCCGAGCGATAATCGATGCCGAACGAATGAAACGCGATCGTCAGCCGTACCTCATTCCGTTTGTACGAAAGCTGGTCGAGCGGCCGAATTAGGCCTCAGTCGAGCAGTTCCAGAAAGCGCGCCGCTGCAAGGAAATCGCGTCTGCGGTTGTCCAGCGCAGCTTCCGCCTCGGTGTCCGATCCCCATTGCTCGAGCTGCCAGCGGTCGTCCACGCTGACGGCCTCCCAAGCCCACTCGGGCGTGAAGGCTTCTTCCAGCACGCCGAGCGCCGCGAGCAGGGAGCCGCCGATGGTGACGAGCGGCGACAGGCCCGCGAGGCGGTACGAATCCAGCGCATGCACCGCGTGCGCCAGGCGCTCCACGGTCGCCGGCGGCTGGTCGACGTGAAGGAGACCGCTGGTGGTCCGGAAATCGACATCGAAGCGCCGCCTGCCCCAGCCAAGCAGCTCGTCCCAATGCTCGGCCTGCGAATCGATGAGGCCCTGCGGCCCCTCTGCACGGTAGCAGGCGAGGTCGGCCTCTGCGTATTTGGCGATTCCGCTGGCAAATGACTGTTTGTCCGGAGCGACCCGGTCGATCGCCGCATTGGCGAGGCCGGTCAGCGGCATTGCGCGCGGGTCGATCTTGTCTTCGCGGCATTCCATTCGCCAGCGATGGCTTCCGCCAGTTGCTGCGTCGGCACGGACAGAGGCTTTCGCGCAGGTGTTCGCAGGGGCCGTCCGTCGAGTTCGACGCCCCAACCCTCGTCGTTCTGAATCGCCTCGTGCCGATCTTCCAGAATCGCTTCATTTGCGATCGCGGTCCTGCTGCTCCCACACCTTCTTGAGCATTCTTGGAGCGAAGAGGGCATCGACGGCTCCGACGATCGCGACGATGAGGCCGACCATCGGCCATCCGCCCGGTCGAAGAAGGTCGCTGTAGGCGATGGCCACGCCGAGCGCGAAGGTCGCCATGCCGATCAGCCGGACAAGCACGAACAGGTGAAAGCGGCGCCTCCAGAGATCCTCGTCAGCCATAGAGTCGCTCCGTCATGTCCGGCAGAAACTTGAGCACGTCGAGCGGCTGATCGCGCGACGGCGATAGCACCTGCGTCGAGCATTTCGTGCGGCTCGTGATAGCCCCAGCCGGCGCCGATACCGGTTGCGCCGGCCGCTACCGCCATGCCCATGTCGAACGCCGTGTCGCCGATCACGACCGTCGTTTCGGGTGAAGCGCCGGCGTCCGCCATCGCCTGATGGACCATCGAGGGGTGCGGCTTGGATGGGTGGCGATCGGCGGTCTGCAACGACATGAAGCGCTGCGCATAGCCATGGCAGTCGAGGCAAAGCGCAAGCCCCCGGTCCGACTTGCCGGTGGCGACCGCGAGCAGCCAGCCGTCGGCCTCCAGCGCGTCCAGCAGTTCGGGAATGCCATTGAAAAGCGGCTCTTCGACCCGCCCTTCCGCACGAGCGCGCTGGAAGTGCAGCTTGTAGCTCTCGGCAATCGCGACGTGCGCTTCGGGATCGACGCCAGGGGTGAGTGCGGCAATGGCTTCGACCAGGCTCAGGCCGATCGATCTTGCGCGTCGCTTCCAGCGTCGGAACGGCAATTCCGTGTCGGTGAAGCTGTCGCCGAGCGCCGCGTGGATGTTGCCGCCGCTATCGACCAAGGTCCCGTCGCAATCGAAGATGGCCAGGCGGTTCACGGGGCCGTTGCCTCGCTGATGGCCTGCACGATGTCGTCGCGCCCCGCGCCGGCCTGCCCGGCGATCGTGGCGGCGAGATCGTCGGCCGATTTGTGCTGATTGAACTTGCGCGTGCCGCGGACTTCGGACGGCACCACTTCGAAGCCGACGATGGCCTTGGTCATCGCCTCGAACTTGCCCGGCTCCATCTTTGCGCGCGTCCACGGGCGATCGGGAGAGACGATGCCCTCGAACCGATCACTCAGCCGGTCGAGCTGGTCGACCAGCTCGTCCTCGGCGAGCGGCCGCGCCTCGCCCTCGATCTCGACCGCCTCGTAATGCCAGGTCGGGACCTGGTTCGTCCGACACGTACCAATTGGCGCTGTGATAGGCCTCTCGGCCGGCGATGCTGATCAGGACGCGCCGGTTCGCCAGGATGCGTCTGCAATGCGATTGCGCCTCGCGACGTGGAACAGAGACTCCGCCCTCGTCCACGACGAAGACCGGGGCGTGAACGACGAACATCGCGTCGCCTGCCGGCGGCGAAGATGTGCGCGAAGGCCCGCTCTGCGCAGCGAAGGCAAGCATCTGCCTGCGATCCTGCCAGTCGAACGCGCGGTTGGGATGCATCAGCGCTTCCGCGCCGGCTGCGATCGCGAGCGGCGTTCGCCGCGACGGCTTGCGCCGGCGATTTGGCGCGATCGCGGCGGTCTGCCGCTGCTTGGCCTCCGGCGTCTGCGACGCCTTCGGCTTGTCGAGCGGCATGCTGTCGCCGTGCATGAGCTCGAACCCCAGGGTGCCGAGGCGTCTCGGCGATGTGCGGCGGCAAGTCGGCCGTTACGTCGATCGACGCCGTCCGGCGCGTCGATCCGGATGCGGCGGGCGTGGAGGTGCAGCTTGCGGCTGATCCCGCCGGTCAGGAACGCCTCGGGCCCGCCATATTTGGCGTCGCCGACGATCGGATGACCGATCGCCGCCATGTGCGCGCGAAGCTGGTGGGTGCGGCCGGTCAGCGGCTGCAGCTCGACCCAGGCGGCGCGGTTGCCGGCGCGGTCGATGATCCGCCAGCGCGTGCGGGCCGGCGAGCCATTCTCCTCGTCGATATGCATCTTCTCGCCGCCGGTGCCGGGCTGCTTGGCGAGCGGGGCGTCGATCAGGCCCTCGTCGAGCGAGGGCACGCCGACGATCAGCGCCCAATAGACCTTGCGCGCGGTCCGGCTGGAGAAGGACTTGGCGAAATGGCCTGCGGACCGCGCGGTCTTGCGCGACGAGCAACGCGCCGGACGTGTCCTTGTCGAGGCGATGGACGAGCTTGGGCCGGTTGCCCGCATCGTCGGCCAGCCCGTCGAGCAGGCGGTCGAGATGCTGGTGGGTCTTGGTCCCGCCCTGCGTCGCGAGGCCCGGAGGCTTGTTGAGCACGAACGCGGTCGGGTCCTCGTAGATGACCATCTCGCGGACCAGCTCTTCCTCCTCGGCGGTCAGCGGGTCGCGCTGGCGCTCCGGGCGACCCGTGCGTGCGGGCGTCGCGTCGGCGGGCGGGAACTCGATAGTCTGCCCGGCCTCGATCCGGTCGCCCGGAGTCGCGCGCTTGCCGTTGACCCGAAGGGCCCCCGTCCGCGCCCAGCGCGACACGATGTTGAAGCTGACATCGGGCGAGTGCCGCTTGAACCAGCGGTCCAGGCGGATGCCGTCATCGTCTTCGGTGACTGTGAAACTGCGCGGGTCGGCCATGCGCGGGCGCTTAGCCCCGCGAACTCCAATAGTCGAACGCTTGCCGCTGAAGCTTGTCGATCAGCCGCCTCGCCTTGGGGCCTTCCCACAGGCCGGCGAAGCCGTGCTTCTTCGCGCCTTCGACCCACCAGCCCTGCCCGGGTAGTCCGTCGGACTGGCGCACGACGAGCACCGCAAGCTCCGGCTCGCCACGCGCCGCCGCTTCGTCGTCGACCGCGCCCAGGACCTTGCACAGCGCGCGCATCTTGGGCCGCGCTGAAGTCGTGGCCGAGGAGGGCGAGCGTCTCGGAATAGGTGATCGGCTGGCCGGCCGTTGCGCTGGACGATGAGGATGGCGCGGACCTCCGCCGGGTCGGCGAGCAAGCCCGCCTGGCTCATGCTCCAGGCTGGAGCGCGACCGGCGTCAGCTCGAACACGTCGAGCTTGGAAGTGCTTTGCGGCCAGGGAATCACCAGGCGCCAGTTGAAAGGGCCCGATCCGCTCGAGCACGCCAGCCATGTCGCGCTTGTGGTCGTCGCCATAGGCAAGAGGCTGCTGCTCGCTCGCCGAGCGCCAGGCTGCCGAGGAAGATCAGGCGATCGGGCCGGTCGTCCTCCCACAGGCGGCCGGCGGGGCGCTGGCTGCCGGTCTGCTTGACGATGGTCAGCAGGTCGCCTTCGACCTCGACATAGCAGAAGAAGGGCTTGAACCGCTCGAAGGCGACTGCGCTGGCCGTCGCCTTGCCGAGCTTGATCAGCCGGCAATTATAGCTGCCGGGGGTCGGAGCCGGACGCGCAAGCGCCGCTCGCGGCTCGAGCAGCGTGCCTTCCGCCTCGATTTCGCTTGCCGAACCCGCGCGTGCATCGCGCAAGCGCTTCCTGCCAGGCGAGCCCGAGCCGCTCGAGGCGCTGCTCGTCGGCGTCGGTCGCGATCTGCCGTCCACACGTCGGTCTTGGTCCGAGGTTCTTCAGTAACCGTTGCCACGACCGTCGAACGGCGGCTGCGGCGTCGTGCAGGCCGGAACCAAGAACATCAGCAATGGGATGAGGAAGCGACTGCTCACGCTTCGCGAGCGTGACATTCGGCGGGTCGAGTTGCAACTAACATGGCGTTGAGCATTCGCTTTGAATTCGCCGCTCATCGCCGCTAGGCGCGCGCAAGATGAATCGCGCCGACGCCAGCCTCTACCGAAGCGATCCCAAGCCCGCAAGGGCTTCATGCTCGGCGTCGCCGCCTACGGCCTGTGGGGCGTCCTGCCGATCTATTTCAAGGCGCTGACAACCGATCGCCGCCGGCGGACATCGTCGCCCACCGCATCGTCTGGTCGCTGCCGTTCCTCGCGCTCGCTCCTGACCGTCACCGGCGCGTGGCGGAGAGGTCCGGGACGCGCTTCGCAACCGCCGCGCGATGACGCTGCTGTCGGTCACCGCACTGCTGATCGCGGCCAACTGGCTGCTCTACGTCTATGCGGTGAACAGCGGGCACATCCTCGCCGGTAGCCTCGGCTATTATCTCAACCCGCTGGCCAACGTGCTCTCGGCCGAATGGTGCTCAAGGAACGGCTGTCGTGGCTGCAATGGGCGGCGGTCGCGATCGCGGCAGCCGGGATTGCCGCCGCTGGCGATGCGGAGCGCTCGACCAGTTGTGGATCAGCCTGACGCTTTGCTTCAGCTTCGCAACCTACGGCCTTGCTGCGGAAGATCGCGACCGGTCGACGCCGTCGCTGGCCTGCCGATCGAGACGATGCTTCTGCTTGCCGTTCGCTGCTCGGCTGGCTGGCCTGGGGATTAGCGAGCGGCCACCCGATTTTCGGGTCGACGGATCGACGAGACGATCCTGCTGCTCCTCGCGGGCGCTGGTCTCGACCACGACCCGCTGCTGCTCTTCACCGCGGCCGCGCGCCGATTGCCCTATTCGACGCTCGGCATGCTGCAGTTCCTCGCGCCCGACCCTGCAGTTCCTGATCGCCGTCTGGCTCTATGGCGAGCCCTTCACCAACGCTCACGCGATCGCGTTCGCGGCGATCTGGGCGAGCGCTCGCGCTCTACATTCTCGCACTCGTGCGCCATGCTCGCGCATCCGTTACCGTGCCGGAGTAGGGAACATGGAGAAGAGTGAGCCATTGTCATGCCGGTGAAACGGATCCTGACCGCCACTCTGTTGCTCGTTCTCGCGTCCTGCGACACGTACCAGGACCAGGGTCAGTACGGCCCACCGCCGCAGCCTTACCCCTATCCGGCACCCCTTCCCTATCCGGCAGAGCCCTATCCGGCGCCCGGCGCTACGCCCTACCCGGGTCAGGGTCCTACCAGCCCGCGCCTCCGGTATGTCCCATCACCGCAAGCCGCGAATGGACCGCCTGGGTGAACCGCATGCCCGGCCCGAACTCGCGTCCGATGCTGGTCGTCAGCGGCAAGGTGGTGACCGCGACGGGTGGCTATCAGGTCGCATTCGACCGCTTCATGCAGATCCGCGAGGCCCAGCCGGCGCAGGCCTTCGTCGCCCTGTTCGTGGCCGATCCCGAGGGCGCACCCGTCAGCCAGGCGCAGGCGACCCATGAAGTCCGCTGGGAGTGGCCGCTCAACCAGCCGGTCGGAAGCGTCGTCGTGCGCTGCGGCGACAAGACGCTCGCCGAAATAACGCGCATCCAAACCGCCTTCTAAGCTGCTACAGGCGCTCACTACCGTAGGGGATTGAGCGCATGTTCAACGTCGTTTCCTTGATCATCGGCGTCGTGGCGCTCCTTTGCGCCGTCGTTGCCTTCATGCCGCTGCTCGGCTGGGCGAACTGGCTCATCATCCCGCTGGCGCTGATCGGCGCCGGTGTCGGCATGGCATCAGCACGAGCACGGCCGGCCGGAACCTCAACCTGTTCGTCATCGTCGTCGGGATCGTCCGGCTGATGCTAGGCGGCGGCATTATCTGAGCGGCCGGTGCGGAGCTTCGCGTCGTATCAGCGCGACGGACATAGCGGCCCGGCGCGTCCTCGATCGCCTTCAGCTTGCCCTTGCCCGGAATTCGCGCGCCTTTGGCCTCGACCGTCTTCGGCATCGCGGCTCTTCAGCCATTCGACCCAGTCGGGCCACCAGCTGCCCTTGTGCTCCGTCGGCGCCGTCGATGAAGGCTTGCGAGCGTCGCCGCCGGCTGATCGTTGATCCAATATTGATATTTCTGCGCGGCCGGCGGATTGACCACCCCGGCGATGTGGCCCGATCCGGCGAGCACGAAGCGCTTCGGGCCGGCGAAATGGTCCATGATCTTCCACACGCTCTCGGGCGGCGCGATATGATCCTCGCGGCCCGCCTGGATATAGGCGGGAGTCTTCGACCTTGCGACAGGTCGATCGGCGACTCCGTCGACCCTGATCGCGCCGCTTCGACCAGCTTGTTCCCCTTGTAGAGCGTGTCGAGATAGTCGCGGTGCCAGCTTCGCCGGCAGGTTGGTGGTGTCGCGAATTCCAGTGGAGCAGGTCGAACGGCGCCGGCTCCTCGCCGAGCAGATAATTGTTGACGACATAATTCCAGATGAGGTCGCGGCCGCGAAGCAGGTTGAAGGTCGCGGCCATGTAGCGGCCGTCGAGATAGCCCTTGTCGCGCGGTCAGCTCTGTCGAGCAGCGCCATCGTCTCCTCGCCGCTGAACAGCTTGAGGTCGCCCGCCTCGCAGAAATCGACCTGCGCGGTCAGGAAGGTCGCGGATGCGACCTTGGCCGCTTGCTTCGTGCGCGTGAAGATAAGCGAGCGTCGCGGCCAGCGTCGTGCCCGCCACGCAATAGCCGATGCCATGCACGCCTTCGACGCCCAGCAGGTCGCGGATCGTGTCGATCGCGTCGATCTGCCCGTTGAGGACATAGTCGTCGAGCGTCGTCTCGGCGAGGCTCTCGTCGGCCGACTTCCAGCTGACCATGAACAGGCTGATGCCCTGATCGACGCACCATTTCGACGAAGCTTTTCTCGGGCGTCAGGTCGAGGATGTAGAAGCGGTTGATCCACGGCGGGAAGATCACCACCGGCGTTTCCAGCACCTCGTCCGTGGTCGGCGTATACTGGATCAGCTGGTAAAGCGGCGTCTCCTTGATCACCTTGCCCGGCGTCGTTGCGAGGTTGCGGCCGACCTCGAAGGCGCCCGACTTGGTCTGCGTCAGCTGGCCCGCCGAAATATCGTTGAGCATGTTGGCGAGACCGCTGAGCAGGTTCTCGCCGCGCGTCTCGATGGTGCGCTTGAGCACCTGCGGATTGGTCAGCGCGAAGTTCGACGGGCTCATCGCGTCGACGAAGTTGCGGATAGCGAAGCGCATCTTCTGGCGCGTCTCGTCGTCGAGTCCCGTCGACTTCCTCGACGGTACCAAGCAGTTTGTCGGAAAGTGCCAGATAGGTTTTGCGAATGGTGTCGAACACGGGATTGCGCTGCCATTCGGGCGCGGCGAAGCGGCGATCCTTCGCGCCTTCCTTCGCCTCCGTGTCGAGGCCCGATGCATCTTGCCCCAGGTTTCGAGGCCCTTGGCCCAGGCTTCGGCACCGGCGCTCATCATCGCCGCCGGATCGGCGGTGCATCGGCGAAGCGGCGCCGAATGCCGGCGGGAACGCACCCCAGGGCGGCGCTGCCGAAGGCCAGGGCTGACGCCCTGCTTCATTCCGTCGGCCCAGGTTTCCATCAGCATCTGCTGGGCGCGGCCCATCACCCAAGTCCAATGCTGCCAGTCTTCGAGCGATGGAATCGCGCCCGCCGTGTCGGTCTCTTCAGCCATGTCCGCCGTGTAGGCCGTTCCAGCGGCGAACCCAACATCGTTCGTCCTGAGCGAAGTCGAAGGGCGCTCCTGAGCGGGCGGCGCAAGGCGCCCTTCGACTTCGCCCACGGGGCTCCGCTCAGGACGAACGAAAAACTTTGCGCTAGTGGAGGGAAATGCCGATAGCTCCACTGCCGAACGCACTCGTCCTGCTCGACTTCTTCGGCATTGCCGTCTTTGCCGTGTCCGGCGCGTTGCTGGCCGCGGAGCGCCGACAAACGCTCGTCACTTTCTTCTTCTTTGCCGTCGTTACCGGGGTCGGCGGCGGCACGTTGCGCGATCTGCTGATCGGAGCACCCGTCTTCTGGGTGCAGACCAACAGCTACCTGGCTGGTCTGCATCGGCGCCGCACTGATGACGTGGCTGGCGAGCAAGCGTTTCATCGCCGAGCGCGCCCTGCTCTGGTTCGACGCAGCCGGCCTCGCCGCCTACTCGACCTACGGTGCGGCCAAGGCGCTGGACTATGGCGTCGCCCCGGTTCCCGCCTTCGCCATGGGCGTGCTCACCGCCTGCGCGGGCGGCATCATCCGCGACATCCTTGCCGGCGAACCGTCGATCCTGATGCGACCGGAATTGTACGTCACCGCGGCCGCCCTTTCGTCGGGACTGTTCGTCGGCTTGGCCCTTCTTGGACTGTCGCTGCCGATCGCGGGCGGGATCGCGGCCATCGCGGGCTTCGCATTGCGCGGTCTGGCGATCTCTCGCGGCTGGTCGCTGCCGGCTTATCGCGACTAGGCTTGCCGCACTGCAGCATCGCCGTCATGACTAGGGCGTGACCGACGAATTCTATCGCATCCAGCGCCTGCCGCCCTACGTCTTCGCCGAAGTGAACGCGATGAAGGCGGCCGCACGCGCGCGCGGCGAGGACATCGTCGATCTCGGAATGGGCAATCCCGACGGCGTCGCCGCCGCAAGCATGTCATCGACAAGCTGGCCGAGGTCGCCGCCAAGCCCAACGCCCACCGCTATTCCGCCAGCCGCGGCATTCCGGGACTGCGGAAGGCTCAGGCGGCCTATTACCAGCGCCGGTTCGGAGTCACGGTCGATCCGGACACGGAGGTCATCGTTACCTTGGGTTCGAAGGAGGGCCTCGCCAACCTCGCGCAGGCGATCACCGCGCCCGGCGACGTCGTCCTCGCGCCTAACCCATCCTACCCGATCCACAGCTTCGGCTTCATCATCGCCGGCGCCGCCATCCGCTCGATCCCCGCCGCACCTGGCGAAGAGTTCTTCGAACGGCTGACCAATGCCATGCGCTACACGGTGCCGCGGCCGAAGGTGCTGGTGATCGGCTATCCGTCGAACCCGACGGCGTATGTCGCGGACCTGCCCTTCTACGAGCGGCTCGTCGCCTTCGCCCGCGAGCATGGCCTGATCGTCATTTCGGACCTCGCTTATGCGGAGATCTACTTCGGCGACACGCCGACGCCGTCGATCCTGCAGGTCGAAGGCGCCAAGGAGGTGGCGGTCGAGTTCACCTCCATGTCGAAGACCTACCGCATGGCCGGCTGGCGAATCGGCTTCGCGGTGGGCAATCCGCGGCTGATCGCGGCGCTGGCACGCGTGAAGTCCTACCTCGACTATGGCGCGTTCACGCCGATCCAGGCGGCCGCCACGGCGGCGCTCAACGGCCCGCAGGACATCGTCGAGTTCAACCGCGAAGCTGTACAAGAAGCGCCGCGACGTGCTCGTCGAATGCTTCGGCCGCGCGGGCTGGGCGATTCCCGTGCCGGAGGCCTCGATGTTCGCCTGGGCGCCGATCCCGGAACGCTTCCACAATCTCGGCGCGATGGAATTTTCGAAGCGCCTGCTGACGGAGGCTCACGTAGCCGTCGCACCGGGCGTCGGCTTCGGCGAGGAAGGCGAAGGCTATGTCCGCATCGCGCTTGTGGAGAACGAGCAGCGCCTGCGGCAGGCGGCCCGCGGCGTGAAGAAGATGCTGGCTAGATAAAAGTCAGCGCAGAAGCGCGCTGGAGACCGTCACCACGCCCCACTGCGTCAGCTCGCCCTTGCTCGGCATCGAGGCCGAACGGCTTGGCGCCCGAGCCGCCGAACGCAAAGGCGAAGTGGCTGTGATCGCCCTCGTCGAGGGACTCGATCAGGCGATACCCCGCGTTGCGGAACGCCGCAGCGATCTGTGAGTGGCTGACGCCCGGCTTGCGGGCAATGTCGATGGCCCTGCCATGCATATGCCAGCTGTTGCGGACTCCGCCGACGCGGCGGTTGTGCTGCGGGCTGCGATAGGTGCTCGTCACCCGTCCCCAGCTCGCACCGATGCTCGCAGCGGCACGAAGATCGCCCCGTCCGCGACCCAGCGGCGTATAGGTGGCGCTCGAACCTGCCGGCTCGCGAGCGACCGCCGTCTGGCCCGTGAACTGCTGCTGAGACACCTTCTGGTGCGTGCCTACGCTGACCACGCCGCGTTCGCCCGAAACGGTGCGGACGCCGAAATCCGTCTGCGCGTGCGCAACCGATGTACCCGACAAAAGAAACAGCCCGATCGCGAATCGAGTCATGCAAGAACCCCCGCTCTTAACGCGTTCTTTACACGGAGCAGCGGCCCGGAACAACGACTTCAAGCACTTAGCCGTTTCGCGATGGGACAAATTCACCCGCGCCTTTGCGCAGGCGGTCTTTCGCGCGATAGGAAAGCCATGCTGTCCACCGCGCCGACCTCCGTCACGACCGTAGCGCAGATCATCCAGCTCGCCGTCGCGCCCGTTTTCCTGTTCGCCGGCATCGGCGCCTTCCTCAACGTCTGTGCCGGCAGGCTGTCGCGGATCGTCGACCGGGCGCGCAACGTCGAGCCGATGCTTCTGGCCAGTCGAGGATCCGAGCACGACCGCTGGTTGAACGAAATCCGCGTACTGGACCGCCGAATGGTGTTGGTCAGCCGCGCAATCTTCCTGTCGGTGCTGGCCGCGGTGCTGACCTGCGCCGTCGTCATCCTGCTCTTCGCGGCGAGCCTGACCGGTGCGCATTTCGGCACCGCGATCGCTTTGCTTTTCATCGCCTCGATGCTCGCCGTCGGCCTCGCTTTCGGCGTCTTCCTCGTCGAGACGCGACTGGGGTCGCGGGCGGTGCGCGTCCGGTCGGACCTGCTCGCGCACGAGGCCGATGCCGACGACTAGCTAGCCTCGACAAGGTCGGGAGCGCCTCCTATCCGGCTCTGCAAGGAGTCCTAACGAACATGCTTGAACGTCCACGCGTACCCGCTTCCCAGATCCTAGACAGAGTCCTGGTCCTCGAAATGGTGCGTGTAACGGAAGCCGCCGCGGTCGCCGCCTCCAAGTGGATCGGCCGCGGGGACAATGACGCCGCCGACGCCGCCGCCGTCGAAGCGATGCGCGAGGCGCTCAACGAGCTGCCGTTCGACGGCACTGTCGTCATCGGTGAAGGCGAGCGCGACGAAGCGCCCATGCTTTACATCGGCGAAAAGGTCGGCTCGGCGCAGGGCACCGGGCCGAAGATCAACATCGCGCTGGACCCGCTGGAAGGCACGACGCTGACGGCCAAGGCGGGGCCGAACGCGCTCTGCGTCCTCACCATCTCGGAAGAGGGCGGCCTTCTCAACGCACCCGACACCTACATGGAAAAATTGGCCATCGGATCGGGCTATCCGGACGGAACCATCGACCTGTCGAAAAGCGTCAGCGAGAACGTCCGGTCGATTGCCGAAGCCAAGGGCGTTCCCGCCGACGAGATCATCGCCTGCGTGCTCGACCGGCCTCGCCACGACGCGATCATCGAGGAGCTGCGCTCGCTCGGATGCGGGGTGAAGCTGATCTCCGACGGCGACGTCGCGGGTGTTATTGCCGTGACCGATCCGGAAACGAGCATCGACCTCTATGTCGGCACCGGCGGCGCTCCCGAAGGCGTCCTGGCAGCCTCCGCGCTCCGTTGCGTCGGCGGACAGATGCAGGGCCGGCTGGTCTTCCGAAACGAAGACGAGGTCGCCCGCGCCCGCCGCTGGGGCATCGATGATCTCGATCGCATCTACAATCTCGAGGAAATGGCAAAGAGCGACTGCATCTTCGCCGCGACCGGCGTCACCGACGGATCGCTCCTTAAGGGCGTACACCGGCGCCCCAATTGCATCACGACGGAAAGCATCGTCATGCGAGCCAGTTCAGGCACGATCCGCCGCGTTGCTGCCGAACACCATAAATGGGACGAGTGAGACCCTGAGCCGGCCAGGGGACAATCCGGGCCTTTTCTGCGTTCGTTACGGCTCGATTCCCGTCTTCACGCATTGGTCCCTGCCATGAGCAAGGACCAGACTTTCGCCAGCTTCTTCCAGGCCGGCTTCGAATGCTCGTCGCACCGGCGGCGCGACGGCGTCCGGCTCGATCTGATTCGAGCGACTTCGCATGATCGCCATATCGCGTCGGACTATCGGCAGTGCGCCGACCTGGGGCTGCGGACATTGCGGGATGGGTTACGCTGGCACCTGATCGAGGCGTCGCCGGGACGTTACGACTGGTCGAGTTGGATGCCGGCGCTGGAGGCAGCGGAAGAGCTCGGACTCCAGATCATCTGGGACCTGTTCCACTACGGTTCGCCCGATTGCGTCGATCAGGCTGCACCCGATTTCGCCGAACGGTTCACGGCCTTCGCAATGGCTGCGCTAGAATTGCACCAATCCATCAGCGGACGACCGCCCTCGGTCTGCCCCCTCAACGAAATCAACTTCCTGTCGTGGGCCGTCAATGAAGGATATTTCCCTCCGGTCGGGCCCAGGGAGCACGGCTGGTTCAAGCGTCAGCTGGTTCGCGCGGCGATCATGTCGGCGCGGGCGATCAAGCGGCAATGGCCGGACTCGACGATCGTGTGGGCCGAGCCTTTGATCCATATCGCTCCGCACGACAAACGTCCGTCGACCATCCGCGCAGCGGAGCAAAACCTGCAGGGCATGTACGAGGCGTACGACTGGATCATGGGCCTCGCCCAGCCGGAGCTTGGCGGCGACAGGTCGCTGGTAGATGTGGTCGGGCTCAACTTCTACCCGCACAACCAATGGTATTTCGAAGGTCCCACGATTCCGATGGGTCATCACGAATACCGTCCCCTTTCCGCCATGCTGGCCGACATGGCCGAAGCGATACGACAAGCCGGTCTTCATCTCGGAGACGGGTGCCGAAGGCTCGGGGCGTGCGGCCTGGCTCCACTATGTCTGCGACGAGGTCCGCGCCGCACAGGCCCGCGGGACCGATGTGCTGGGCATCTGCCTCTATCCGGTCACCGCCTATCCGGGCTGGGACAATAGCAGGCACTGCGAGGTCGGCCTGTTCTCCCCCGTGGGATCGGACGGCAAGCGGCACGTCTATGAGCCCCTCGTGGACGAGTTGAAGCGTCAGCGGGCGATCTTCGGGATCGACGACGCGTCGGAACCCCCGGTCCGGCTCAAGATCGCGCGCTGATCAGACGACGGGCGCGGGCTGCGGCTCCTCCGACGGGGTTCCGACGAACGGCCAGCCGTCGCGCCAGACGATCTTGTCGATCAGCAGGATTCGGCGGCTGTTGATCTCGTCTTCCTGCCGCTGCCTGGGCCGGTTCACATCGATGGCGTGATAGATGATCCAATTGTCGCCGGCCTTATCGGTGACGATGCAATTGTGCCCGGGAGCGAGCCATCGCTCGCTCTTGAAAAGCATCAGGCTGTGCGGGACGCCGCGGGCCTCCTCAAGCGTCTCGAACGGCCCGGTCGGTTTTCTGGAGCGAGCGACCATCACGCCATATTCGGCATCCGGTCCGCAGCAATTGTCGCCCGAATAGAAGAGGTAATAGAAACCGTCGTGGTGCATCGCCCAGGCGGCTTCCACGAGCCTCGGGAACGCGCCCTTCACGGGATTGGGCCAGATCACGTCCACGGGCTCGCTGTCGGGCTCGAAGGACATGTGGTCCTCGGCGAGTTCCTGAACCTTGATCGGCTGAAACCCGGAACCCCAGTACAGGAAACGCTTGCCGCTCACCGGGTCGTCGAAGACCATCGGATCGATATATTCGAACCCCATTCCCAGAAGCAGCGGCATTCCGATGTCTACGAACGGCCCCGCCGGCGACGTTGCCACGGCGATGGCGAGGCAATGGCCGCGCTCCGGCACGTCGCAAACGTCGGGCGTCGCCGAATAATACATTAGGTACCGGTCGCCATCCTGGATCACGTAAGGCGCCCAGAAGTCCTGCGTCTCGCGTGCCCAGCCCGGCTTTTCGGGCAGTGCGTCGCCAAGATGCTCCCAGCTAACGAGATCGCGAGACCTCGACACCTGGATGCTGATCCACTTTTCATCGCGCAGCGTCTGCGTCGCGTAGGCGTAATAGAAGCCGTCGGGTGCGAGGATCACGACCGGATCGGGAAAGTCCGCATCAAGGACAGGATTTATATAGGTGGCGGGCGGCAAAGACGGGGCAGTCCCCGCCTCGCCGTCGGCAAGACTCAGTGAGTTGCGTGGAGGCATTCCGCGTCACCAGCAGACCCCAGGCCTGCTGGTCAAGACGCGGCGCTTATTCGGCGGCGACCGCCGTCGGCTGCGACCTTTTCTCGTCCATGCGCCGGAAGGTGGCGAGCGCCTGCCCCACGATCTGGTCCATGTTGTAATAGCGATACGTCGCCAGCCGCCCGACGAAGGTCACGCCCTCGGTCTCGTCGCCGAGCGCCTCGTACTTCTTGAACAGCTCCTGATTTTCCGGCCGCGGGATCGGATAATAAGGATCGCCTTCCGCCGACGGATATTCGTAGGTCACCGTCGTGTGCGGCGCTTCCTGCCCAGTGAGATATTTATACTCACTGATGCGGGTGAACGGGACGTCCTCGTTCGGGTAGTTGACCACCGCGACCGGCTGGAACCACTCCTGCTCGAGCGTCTGGTGATCGAATTTCAGGCTCCGATACGGCAGCTTGCCGAAGCGGAAGTCGAAATATTCGTCGATCGGGCCGGTGTAGATGATGTGGTCCGCGATCTCGTGCGCACGATCCTTCATCTCGGCGAAATCGACCCCGGTGCGGACGTCGATCAGCGGATGGTCGAGCATGCGTTCGAACATCTTCGTATAGCCTTCCAGCGGCATGGCCTGGAACGTGTCGCCGAAATAGCGGTCGTCCTCGTTGGTCCGCGTCGGGATGCGCGATGTGACCTGCTTGTCGAGCTCCGACGGGATCGAGGCCCCACTGCTTGCGCGTGTAACCGCGGAAGAACAGCTCGTAGAGTTCCTGCCCAACCGCGTTGACGACGACGTCTTCCGACGTGCGGATCTCCTCCACCGGCTCGGCGCGCGACGCGAGATATTCCGCCGCATCCTCGTCCGTCTTCAAGTTCGCATCGAACAATTTGTTCAGCGTCGTCCGGTTGATCGGGATCGGCACCAGCTTGTCGCGCACGTGGGCGAGCACGCGGTGCTCGTACGGCCGCCATTCCGTGAACTGCGAAAGGTAGTCGACAACCTGATCGCTATTCGTGTGGAAGATGTGGGGGCCGTACTTGTGGTAAAGGATGCCGGCCTCGTTCGGCTCGTCATAGGCGTTGCCGCCGACATGCGGACGCCGGTCCACGATGAGGACGCGCGCGCCGTGCTGGCTCGCAAGCCGTTCGGCCAGAACCGAACCGGCAAAGCCGGCACCGACGATCAAATAGTCGTACCGTTCGCCGGCGCCCTCTGGGGCGAGAAGAAAGCCGCTCATTCCGCGGCCACCAGCAGAGCCGAAGTTCCCGTTCCAAGCCGTTCACCAAGCACTTCGGCGATCAGGCCCGACATGCGCGCCTGGGTGGTTTCCCAGCTGGTCGCCGAGAGGATCAGGTCCGCCTCCGCCAGCCAATCGCCGCCGTCGCGCGACTGCTCCAGCGCCTTGTCGCAGCAGCGCACGAAACCGTCCGCGTCATGGGCGATCTGCACGCCTTGCAGATGACCGTAGCTGCGGACCACGTCGCGAACCGGCGTCGACACGACTGGCTTGCCGCCCGCGAGATATTCCGGGGTCTTGGTCGGCGAGATGAATTGCGTCGACTCGTTCATCGCGAACGGCATCAGCGCCACGTCCCAGCCCGACAGATAGGCCGGGAGCTGCTCGTAGGTCTTGCCGCCGAGGTAGTGGATGTTCGCCGCGCGCGGGAGCTCATCCTCGCCGATCTTCACGACCGGCCCGACGATCACGAACGACCAGTCCGGCCGCAGGTCCGCAGCCTGGCGCAGCAGGTCGATGTCGAAGCGTTCGTCGATGACACCGTAATAGCCGAGGCGCGGATGCTTCAGCTCCGCCTGGTCGGCCGGCTGCGGAAGCTCACGGCGGGCCTTGGCGAAATGCTTGAGGTCGACCGACGACGGAAAGCAGTGGACGTTGTCGTGGCGGTCCTTCTTCGCTTCGTAGAGGCTCGCGCCGCCGGTGAAGACGACGTCGGCCCGCTCGATCAGCTCCTGTTCGAGGTCGAGCAGCCGCTCGGGCGCAAAGCGGAACTTCGAAAGTTCGTCCATGCAATCGTAGACGACCGCGCTGGCGTCGAGATGCCGCGAGAAGGGCAGCATCATCGGCGTGTAATACCACGAGACGAGCGGACGCTCGCAGGACGCCACGTGAGCGTCCAGCAGGCGCTTCAGGGCTTCCTCGCGGCGTTCCTCGCTCAGGCCCTGCGGAAGGTGCGGAGTGACCAGGCGGACGTTCGGGAAATCCTCGGCCTGGCGCACCTTGAGAAAAGCGGTTTCCCGCTTTTCGATCTCGATCGGCTCTTCCCAGAAAATGACCGTCATTTCGCGCGCGAAGCGGCTCATGAGGTGCTGCGGGCGCTGGAACACGAAGTCCCACCGCAGGTGCGAGAAACAGATCAAAGTTGAACGTGCATGATCCGGCGCCGAGGGCTCGGCTTCAGACTCTACTGGCACCCCGATGCTGGTCAGCATTTCGCGTGTAACCTCCTGTTGTTGAGAACTTTGTCATTCAACGGGGCGTCAGCGGTTATGGTTCCGGTACCTTAACGGAAGTTAGTTACAAATCGGCCTTGCTGCGGCGCAACATGCGCCAGGCTGCGAGTCGATAGCGACAAAGCGCTGGAACTGTCGTTTCGTACCCGTAGCGGGCTGCGCAAGATTGACCCTGCCGGGCCGCCGTGGAAGGACGCGCGGACCGGAGAAATGTATAGCATGGCGACGACCATCGAAGAACTCGAAAAGCGCCGGAACGCCGCAAAATTGGGCGGCGGCGAGAAGCGCATCGCGGCGCAGCACGCCAAGGGCCGACTGACGGCCCGCGAGCGGCTGAGCGTATTGCTCGATACCGACAGCTTCGAAGAATATGACATGTACGTCGAGCATAATTGCGTCGACTTCGGGATGGAGGCGCAGACCTTTCCCGGCGATGGCGTGGTCACCGGCTCGGGTACGATCAACGGCCGCCTCGTCTACGTCTTCGCGCAGGACTTCACGGTCTTCGGCGGATCGCTGAGCGAGCGCCACGCGCAGAAGATCTGCAAGGTCATGGACATGGCAATGAAGGTCGGCGCCCCGGTCATCGGCCTCAACGACAGCGGCGGCGCACGCATCCAGGAGGGCGTCGCCTCGCTCGCCGGCTATGCCGAGGTGTTCCAGCGCAACGTGCTTGCGTCCGGCGTCATTCCGCAGATCAGCCTGATCATGGGCCCTTGCGCGGGCGGCGCGGTCTATTCGCCGGCGATGACCGACTTCATCTTCATGGTGAAGGACAGCTCCTACATGTTCGTCACCGGCCCCGACGTGGTGAAGACCGTCACCAACGAGGTCGTGACGCAGGAAGAGCTCGGCGGAGCGATCACCCACACGACCAAGTCGGGCGTCGCCGACGTCGCGTTCGAGAACGACATCGACGCGCTTCTCGCCACCCGCGAATTCTTCGACTTCCTGCCGCTATCGAACCGCCACGATCAGCCGGAGCGGCCGACCGACGATGAGTGGGACCGCATCGAGGACAGCCTCGACACGCTCATCCCGCCGAGCGCGAACCAGCCGTACGACATGCACGAGCTGATCCGGAAGGTCGCCGACGAGGGCGAGTTCTTCGAGCTTCAGCCAGGCCACGCGGCCAACATCATCACCGGCTTCTGCCGCATCGAGGGCCGCACCGTCGGCGTCGTCGCCAACCAGCCGATGGTGCTCGCCGGCGTGCTCGACATCGCCAGTTCGAAGAAGGCCGCGCGGTTCGTCCGCTTCTGCGACGCCTTCGAGATCCCGATCCTGACCTTCGTCGACGTCCCCGGCTTCCTCCCCGGCGTCGCGCAGGAGCATAACGGCATCATCAAGAACGGCGCCAAGCTGCTGTTCGCCTACGCCGAGGCGACCGTCCCGAAGATCACCGTCATCACCCGCAAGGCCTATGGCGGCGCCTACGACGTTATGGCGTCCAAGCATTTGCGCGGCGACCTCAACTACGCCTGGCCGACCGCCGAGATCGCGGTGATGGGCGCCAAGGGCGCGGTCGAGATCATCTTCCGCGGCAAGACGCCCCGAGGAAATCGCCGAACGCACCCGCGAATATGAAGAACGCTTCGCCAACCCCTTCGTGGCCGCGAGCAAGGGCTTCATCGACGAGGTGATCATGCCGCATTCGACGCGGAAGCGGGTGGCGCTGGGGCTACGGAAGCTGAGGAACAAGCAGCTCGAGAACCCGTGGAAGAAGCATGACAATATTCCGCTCTGAGGCCCAGATCGTTGAGCTGCTGATTCTCCTCAAATTCGGCGAGCTCTCGATCTATTCGTCGCGATCATTCTGGCATTTGCAGCTCCCGCGAAATCCTGATGGCGGTAAACGGCTCGGCATGTTCATCGCGAGCCGGGATGACCGTAGTTCTCCTGTACGCGTGCGGATGTCAGGTCAGATGCTGGATCCGCGTCGGTCGATGCTGCGAGGCGATGCATCCTGCGAAGTTCTGGACGTGGCCGCCGTGAATACGCTTGTTTTGATACTTGGTCTGTTTCTCACGTGAGCGTGATCCGATCGGCGAAAGCTGCGATGAGCAGCTGGCGCTGGCACTACGATCCGCCTCAACGCACAGTTGGAGAATCCGTGGAAGAAGCACGACAAAATTCCACTGTGAAATCCGACACCTTCACCTTCGACGAAATCGGTTTGGCGATCGTCGGCGGGCTCGGCTTCCTCGGCATAGCGGCGGGCGTGGTGGGCTACTTCTTCATCGGCGGCCGCAGCATATTGCTGGGCCTCCTGGCCTTCACATTGTCCCGGGTCTTGATGCGGTTCTGGCAGATTGCGCGGCCTCACGCCTTCCCGAGGAACCGCGCCTCCCCCTCGATCACGATAGCATTCGCGATCATGTGGATGTTCCTTTCGATCCTGCTGAGCATACCGCTCTGGGGGAAGTCTTGAGCATCTACACCGCCACGATCCGTTGGACCCGCAAAGGCGACGGCGACTTCGCCAAGGGCCAGTACAGCCGCGCGCATGAGTGGGCGTTCGACGGCGGCGTCACCCTTCCCGCCTCCGCCAGTCCGCACATCGTTCCGGCGCCCTGGTCGGACCCGGCCGGCGTCGACCCGGAGGAGGCGTTCGTCGCCTCGCTGTCGTCCTGCCACATGCTGTTCTTCGTCGACCTCGCCCGGCGCGCGGGCTTCGTGATCGACGACTATGTCGACGAAGCCGAAGGCGTGCTGGAGAAGCGCGCCGACGGGAAAATGGCCATGACCCGCGTCACCCTCCGCCCGCGCATCACGTGGGGCGGGACGACGCCGGACGCGGCCGCCCTCGCCGACCTCCACCACCGTGCGCACGAAGCCTGCTTCATCGCCAATTCGGTAACGACGGAAGTGACGGTCGAACACTGATCGTCATTGCGAGCGTAGCGAAGCAATCCAGAACAACGGTGTTCGGGGCTGGATTGCTTCGTCGCTTTGCTCCTCGCAATGACGAGGAATGAAGCTGCCAGCCGTTTACATCATGGCGAGCCGACGCAACGGTACACTCTACACCGGTGTTACGTCCGATCTCGTCAAGCGAGTTCTGGCAACATAGAGAGGGCTTGGGTGACGGGTTTTCCAAGCGATACGGTTGCAAGCTCCTCGTTTGGTTTGAACTTGCCGACTCGATGGACGCCGCCATCACTCGTGAAAAGCAGTTGAAGGGCGGATCGAGAGCGAAGAAGCTGGCATTGATCGAAGCTATGAACCCTGACTGGGAAGACCTTTTCGAACAGATCGTTTGACTGGATTGCTTCGTCGCTTTGCTCCTCGCAATGACGGGTATGGAGAATCAATCATGAAACTCGGCCGCCTCAACCACGTCGGCGTCGCCACCCCGTCGATCGAGCAGAGCCTGCAGCTCTACCGCAACCTGTTCGACGCCGAGCCGCACGGCGCGCCGTTCGACCTCCCCGCGCAGGGCGTCCGCGTCTGCTTCGTCGACACGCCCAATTCCCAGATCGAGCTGATCGAGCCGTTGGGGCCGAAACTCGCCAATCGTGAAATTCCTCGAGAAGAACCCGCTCGGCGGACAGCATCACGTCTGCTTCGAAGTCCCTGATATCCACGCCGCCAAAGCCGAGTTCGAAGCCAAAGGCGCGCGCGTCCTCGGCGAGCCGCGCATCGGCGCGCACGGCACCCTCGTCTTCTTCGTCCACCCAAAGGACATGGGCGGAGTCCTGACCGAGATCATGGAGACGCCGAAGGCCGCGCACTGATTGCAAGCTGCGGGCCACGAACTACAGTGGCGACGAACAGGGGGATGATATGCGCCACGCACCATTCGTGCTGACCGCCGCCTGTCATGCTTTGCGCCTGCGGCTCCGACGACAGCGTCGATCTCGAAAATGCTTCGGCCAACGAGGTCGCGCAGGAATTGCGCAAGGCCGACACGGCAGAGGGCTTCGTCAATCCCGGAAAGTGGAAGCAGACCGTTACGCTGCTCGAAATGACCTCGCCCGGAATGCCGGCCGAAATGGCCGAGGCGATGAAGCGGGCGACCGGCCAATCACAGGTGAACGAAAGCTGCCTGACTGCCGAGCAGGCGAAACGCCCGCGCGAGGACTTCTTCACCGGCGCAGGCAAGAATTGCCGCTACGACCATTTCAAGTGGGGCAACGGAAAGATCGACCTCAAGCTCAACTGCACCGAAGAGCAGGGCGTCCAGACCATGGAGCTGGCCGGCACCTACAAGCCCGACAGTTACCAGATGGCGATGACCGCCAACACCAAGGGCATGTCTGCTGGGCAGACCATGACCATGAAGATGCAGGTGAACGCCGAACGCATCGGAGAGTGCACGGCCAAGCAGAGTTAGTTCGAAGGAGGGGAGTTATGCTGAGACTGTTCATCGCCGCGGGTGCGGCCATGGTCCTGTCGGCCTGTTCCGAAGAGGCGCCGGTCAAGCAGGAGGAGACGGCGAAATCGCTGGCGGGGGGCCAGTACGAAGCGACCTGGAAGGTCACCAACCTTCGCTCGGTCGACAAGACGACGCCGGCGACCAACCTGAAGCAGGACGCAAGCGGCGCGACCCTCGCCTGCATCGCAGCGGACGGCACGATCGATCCGGCCCTGTTCGCCGAGGACGGCGACACGTGCACCGGCAAGAACCCCTATGTCCGCAACGGGCGCATCGGGCTCGACATTTCCTGCACGCGCAAGGGAACGGGCGGAGAGGTCCGGCAGTCGGTGAGCGGCACATTCAAGGCCGACAGTCTGGATGCGGAGGTGACGACGACCACCTATCTTGCGGGCGCCGGCGACTATGCGATGACCCGCACGGTGACCGCCAAGCGCGTCGGCGAATGCCCGCCGAACACCGAGACGGCCGAGAAGACCTCATAAACCTGCTGCGGTGCAACTCCCGTTCAGCTTCGCTCGCGCATGTCGCGGTGGAGTTGCGGAGCTGGGTATGTTGGGTGGCCTCCCGATCTTTATGCTGATCACGGCGCAGGCGGCAACCGCCGCCGCGGCGCCTGAAGCGCCTGTCGCGGAGACGGCAGCGGCCGAGCACGGATTCTACGGGCCAGTCGTTCCGGCTCCACCCAAGCCGAAGGTGAAGCCCGTTGCGGCGACCGAAGCCTGCAAGCCGACCGAGACGAAGGACGTGAAGGACGACACGCGCGAGATCGTCGTTTGTGCGCAGAAGGTCGAGGGCTTCCGGATCGACCCGGACTTGCTGAAGGCGCAGCGGATCAAGAAGAAGAACAAGGCGCGCGGTCCCGAGCGGATGGTCGACAACAGCTGCGCCAGCGTCGGGCCGATGGGCTGCCGGGGCGGCGCCGGAATCAATCTCGTCGCGGCCGCGATCACCGCCGCGACGATGCTGCAACGGGCGGCGAGCGGCGGGAATGTCGGCGAGATGTTCGTCACCGACCCTCAGCCCGACGAGTACAAGATCTACATGCAGGTCAAGCGCGAACGCGAGGCGGCCGAGCTGGAAGCGGCGGAAAAGGCCAGGGCCAAGGCTACGGCGGAGGCAGCAAAAGCGGTGGGAACGCCCACCACGCGCTAACCCGGCGGTAAGGCAAGGCGGCTACGCTTCGCATATGACCGGCAGCCTTCTCATCCGATACGTGAACCCGTGGAAGTTCCGCCGCGAGGAGAAGGCACGGCGCCTTGCGGCCTTGCGCCATCGCGATGGCGATAATTGCCGGCGATGCAAGCGTCCGCTGCGCTTCGATTTCCCCGAAGGCCACGACCTCGGCCCGCGCATCGAGCAGATCTTGCCGCTTGCCGATGGCGGCCCGGAAGCGCTCGACAATTTCTGCCTCACCCACGGCCGCTGCAATGCCAAGCACGGCTGCGACACGGCCCAGGTCAAGGACCGCGCCCGCGTGAAGCACGAGGCCGAGCTGTTCGCCAAGTCGCGCAGGCGCCGGAGAGCTTAGGCAACCACCCGGTCGGCATTGCGATGCCAAGCGCCGATCGATCTGTTATGACGTTGCGTGCAGCCGGGAAGGGGGCCCCGCCATGCCGTATCGTTTCGCATCCTATTACGTGATCGTCTGCATTGCCGTGATCCTCGCGGGGTTCTGGCAGAGCTATTTCTCGGTGTGGGGCGAAGTGCCGTGGCAGTTCCACGCGCATGGCGTCGCGGCGAGCGTTTGGGTGCTGATGGTCCTGGCGCAGAGCTGGACGCCGCATCACGGGCTGCTGGCGGTCCATCGCTTGGTCGGAAAGTCGAGCCTGCTGCTGTTCCCGTTCCTGATCGGCGGATTGTTCGGGATCATCGACGTCAACGGCAAAGGGGTTCGTCACGGGTGACGGCTTGTCGCGGGTCATGTTTGGCGGGCAGTTCCTGATCGGCTTGGCGCTCGCGGTGGCCGCCTATGTCACGCTCTACTATCGCGCACTCAAGTATCGGCGAAAAGTGTGGATTCATTCCGGCTACATGCTGGCGACGCCGCTGATCCTGCTGGAATCGCCGCTAAGCCGCGTGTTCACGACCTGGGTTCCGGGTCTCACCATCCAGGGGCCGCAGGATTTCGGCCGCCTGATGCCGGTGATCGTTCTGGCGATGGCGGTCGAGCTGGTCGTCATCGCGGCAATCTGGTTCGCCTACCGCGACAAGGCCAGGCCGTTCCTCGTCGCCGGCGTGTTCATCGTCGCGCAGATGCTGACGATGGGGTTGTTAAGCGACAATGCGCTGCTCGAAGGCCTGCTCTTGCTGATCGCACCGGTGCCGAGCGCGATCGTCGTGCTGACCGGCATGGCGATCGGCGCGGCGACGAGCTGGGCGGGCTGGCAGGCCGGCAGGCGTTCCGTCGTTCCCCCGGCCGGATCGGCACAACCGGCTTAATCTGAAGGAGACGAACCATGCAGCGTGAGGACATGCTGGCCAAGGTTGAGGCGGCCTATCAGGCGCGCCGGACTGGCGACTTTGCGGCGCTGGAGGCGCTCGTCTCTCCCGACGCCAAGTTCTGTTACGGCGGAGAGCAGAGCCTGATCGCGGCGGTCCCGGCGTCGGGGGCGGGCAGCGTAGTGCAGGCGGCGCGGGAGCTGTTCGAGAGGATCGAGATTCGCTCGCTTGAGCGGGTGCAAGCGGTGGCGGAGGGCGATCGCGTCGCCATCCTGTGGAACACCACGCTGGCCGCGCCGGGCGGGGCGCCTTTCGAAACGCAGATGTTCGACCTGTGGGAGTTCAACGATGACGGCCGCATCTGCTGCGGCACGCAATTCCTCGACACGGCCAAGCTCGTGCAGGAAATGGCCTAGTCGCGTTCTTCGCTTCGGGCGCAGGCAATGCACAGCGCCGCTTCGGGCCGAGCTTCCAGCCGTTCCGGCGCGATCTCTTCGCCGCAGCGGACACAGGTGCCGTAGGAGCCGTCCTCGATCCGGCCGAGCGCCCGCTGCACCGACGCAATCTCCGTCTGCACCAGCGCGGCCTGATGCTCGAGCGCTTCATCGTCTTCCTTCTCGACCGCAAGATCGTCCCAATCGGGACTGGGCGGTTCCGAGAGGTCGCGGGAAAGGCTGGTCAGGCGCGTTTCCAGTTCGGTCAGCGTGGCCTGAAGGTGATCCTTGGCGGCGACGAGATCCGGCATTGGCGGCTCCGTTTCGGCAGAAGCAAAAGACCGAGAGCAACTCTCGTCACTCCCGGTCCCTGTCCGTTCTCGGCCCTTTCGAGTCGGCGGAATATAGGTAGATTCCCGAGTTCCTACTTCCGGTAGACGAGTTCCTGCAGGAGCATGTTGCCGCCGAGCGTGCGGTACTTGGCCCGCTCTCCGCTCTGCTTGTCGCCCTGGCGCGCGCTGGACTGCAGGAAAGCGCTGGTTTCCTTGGCGCGGGCTTCGTCTTCGGCCGGCGTCGTCGGGCGGTCGGCGATGGTGACGAGGTAGAGGTCGGGCTCGCCGGAGCGCTTGTTGACGTTCGAGAGGATGTACGACGCCTTGATCCAGCCCTTCGACTTCTGGAAATCGATAGACTTGCGATAGAGGCCCGCGAGATGATCGGCGTAGTCGCCGAAGTGGCCGTCCTCGACGGTGATTTCGGCCACCGTCCAATAGTCGCCGCCCTGAACCGGGAAGTCCTGCGCCGCCGCCGGAACCGCGAACAGCATCATCGCCGCGCCAAGCGCGGCCAAGGTCGTTTTACGCATCATTCTTCATGCCCCCATTTTTGCCGAAGCGAGTGCTTCCGCCGAGTTGGGAACGGCGTCGCCAGAACCGGCGAGACGCCAGACATTGCGGCGTCGTTCCTGGCCGGCCATTACGCCTGTTAACCATGATTTTCCAGTCGCATCCCACGTCTTCGGTAGGCGTAGCGGGCCACCGCAAAGGACGCTTTCCATTCCATCGCGGATGCATCGTCTCTGCCGTCGCTAACCCTATGATAACCACGCGGGCGTAGTGTCCGCGCCATGGCAAGTCCGCTCCCGTCGGGGAAGAAATCCGTCAACATGGCGTCGTCGCCGGTGCGCGTGTCGCGGATCCGGCGCGATCCTCCGCCGATCGCGCAGAAGATCACGGTCCGCGACCCGGACGAGCGCGACCAGCGGACGGTCCTGTTCGGCATCGCCTCGTTCGCCGCGGCGATCGTCATCATCACCATCGCATTCGCCGGCGCCTACGGCTGGTCGCCGAGCCAGTACAACATCGAGATCAACAACCTCTAGCCGACGCGCCGAGCGCGGCTCGCGAAGGTGACAATGTTGGACTTCGCCTAAGGGGAAGTTGATCAAATTGACTGTGCCGCGCGGAATTGGCGAGGCTCGGAAGTTCGCCAAGTTCGCTCTTCTACGCGCGTGCGCGAGGGCTCGGTCGCGTCGATCACGTTCCTGGTGTGCGTTTTGCAAAAGCGGCTCCGCCTGCGAAGGAGCCGCACCATGTGGAGCATGACGGGGGCTGTAGGACAGCTTTTTCGCAGCGCGCAGCGGTAAGGCTGCAAAAGGTGAGACCCGCCGCGACACCTGGGCGAGTGAGCGACACCCACCAGCCGACGGGCCTCACCTGCACATTAGGCCAACCGGCTGACTAACCCATTAACGGTTGAGCCGCTGCAATCGTTGAATCACTTGGCCGCCCCGTTAATCTTCTGTTATCGGCGCCGCGGGGCTCGTCCCTCCGTGCTGCGACACCCCGGAGGTGGCGGGCCCCACCGCCGCCGACGCCGCGGACTCAGCACCTTCGGGAGTAATCGTAAACCGGCTGGCCTTGATCGTCATAGATCGGGCGGCCCTGCGCATCGACCATATAGCAATAGCCGCGGGTATCCCGCCGGAAGGTATGGTTGGGATTTACCGCCGCGCCCAAGGCGCCTCCAGCGAGGGCACCGACCACCGCACCCGTGAAAGGATCCGATCCCACGGCCTTGCCTGCCAGGCCACCGACAGCGGCGCCGGCGGCGACTCCGACGATGGTCCGGTTGGCAGCGTTATTGCTGCCGCCGGGACCGGCCACGCAGCCAGTGCACAAGACCGAACCTGCGATTGCGAACTTCAATAGATGACTCATCATGGCGTTCCTCGTCCGGCCCGGCCCTCTCCGCCTAAGCTATTGAAAGAGCTAAATTGTTCCGGACGATCTCCGCAATCCTGTCCCCCTTCGCCGGGACAGGCTCACGAATCTACTTCGTGACGGCGACCCTTAGTTGCAGAGCCCGACTCGATTCTTTTTTTGTTAACCTGTATGAACATCACGCTTTTGTAACGTGGGAGAGAGACAATGCGTACTTTGGCAGGAATTGCGATGTTGGCGCTGGGTTGTTCGGGACAGGCGCTTGCCGCCGATGCGGTTGCCACCGCCAGCGGCCAGGGGCAGCTTTACGATGGCCGGACGTTCGCCTTCACGGCGGAAATTTTCGCCGACGGCACGGCTGATGGCATGGCGGTGATCAAGAACAGCAGCTTCAGCGGGGACAGCGGCAAAGGCCCCTACAAGGCCAAGGTCGAAATCAGGTGCGCGCGGCGGGACGGCAATATCATTACCTTCGGCGGCATGGCCAACAAGACCAATGATTCGAACCTGCAGGACGCCGCCTTTTTCTCGGTCGAGGACAGAGGCGAGCCCGGCAAGGGCGTCGACCAGCTGAGCGGTCTCGCTTTCTGGGACGGCGATCCCACCACAACCGGCGACCCGATGGCCTGCCTGCAGTCCCCGCCTTTCCCGATGCAAACGATCGAAAGCGGCAATATCCAGGTGAAGACGCACGCCGACCCGATGGCGTTCAAGACCGCCGAATAAGGGCGCACAGGTCGGGGGCCGAGCGGTCGCTGCCGTCTTCAGGCGGCAGCAACCGCGACCGCCTCAATCTCGACGAGGCAGCCGAAGTGGAGGTTGGGGACCGAGCATCGCGGCAGCGGTCAGCACAGAGCGCATCAGTACATTCCAATCACGATTTCGCTTCGTATTGCCGCTGGCCCGGGCGCGTCTAAAATTGGCAGAGCGGTCTCATTGCTGAGACAGAGGGTCTCTTTACGGAGCCCGTTCCCTGATATCCCGACGGCGCCTTGATGCAGTAACCCGAAGGCGTCTTCGCCGGAACCAGATAGACCCCGCCACCCAAATCCATAGTGCCTGGCACAGTGCCTTGGACAGGAGGACTGACGGGTGCGATTGGCTGTGGCGGGAGGACTGCAGCTACCGGAGCCACCGGTCCAACGACGCTTGCCGCCGCTGCAGATGAAAGGCACTGATATTCCCGTGTCACGAACCACTGCATACAGCCGTATCCGCTCGGCTGATTGCATTGGCGAGTGACACCGCCGAAGGCCTCAGCGTCATTATAGCCCCAAACTCGGCAGCGGCCCCGAGCCGTGTCGAGTGCGGTAGCTTCATCGATCTCGACCCGATCGAACATTCCGACTTCGAACGAGAGCTTCACGATGCCGTCTGCGCGGCTACCGCCGGTCGCGGTCATCTGTGAAACGGTTGCGCAGCCCGCAACAACTGCGACAACGCCGAGCAGCAAAGCCGTTCTCTTCATGTCAGAAGCCCCCTAAGCATCGACCGAGCGTTATTAACTTTTCATATAATCGACTGTTATGCAACCACCGCTTAAAGTGGCGATAGGACGATGACCTTCGCGGCCTTCGATCCGCAGCGTGAGCATTTCGACCGGGCCTGAACCTGAGCGAGTGGTACCAAGCCGAAGGCTGCTAGGGCCTCATTTGCCGATAGCGTCCGCGCTGCTCCGCAGTCGGTGCAATCTACTCGAAGAGCCGCGCGAAAGCGCATGAGATCACCGGTGGTACGGACATGTTTCGTCGACATTGGTCATCGCTATTGCGACGAGAACGATTCGTGAACATGCTAGGTTGTGGATTACGAGCAAAACCGATTGCTTCGTGACGGCTTCTTCACCAGTCTCGCAATAAGTGGATGCCGATGCGGGATCGTTCGAGAGACAATCAGTGGCTCAGCCCCGAGGCGTATGACGCGCTCAGCGTGCAGGAGAAGCGCGACCTTTGGGCGCGCCGAAAGATCGAACAGAAGTCCAATCGTCGCAGGCAGAAACATGGTGGCGGCAGGAAGTCGCCTATGGTCGCTTGGTCCGGTTGGCTGATGCTCGCGGTGGCGATCGTCGGGGTCGTGGCATGGGAGTTCAAGCCCATGTCATGGTGGAGCACCCCGGTCCTAGCTGCTTCCGGGGCTGCGGAGGTTCGGGCGAACTTTCATATCTGCCACACGGGCGGCGGGACCAATTGCGTCGTGGATGGCGACACGATCTGGCTGGAGGGTCAGAATATCCGCATTGCCGACATCGATGCGCCGGAGACGCATGAGTTTGGTTGTCCGGAGGAGAAAGCCCGTGGCGACCGGGCGACGCAGCGGCTGCAGCAGCTAGTGAATAGTGGCCCTGTTTCGCTGTCTTCGATTGATCGAGACGAGGACCCTTACGGACGAAAGCTTCGGATTGTTTACGTCAACGGGAAAGGTGTCGGCGATACGCTCGTGAGTGAGGGGTTGGCCCGGCACTACAGGGGTGGCAAGCAACCTTGGTGCTAAAACGCGTTAGACGGCGTCCGACTTTTGATCGATTTCGTGCGCTCGGAGCCTTACCTGTCTAAAATAGGTAGCGGCCGTGAAATGCCCCTTGGAATTCAAAGGCATTCTTCCCGCTATCTCATAGACAGCAGGGTGGACCTCAATCATCCCAGAACCATCATCCGCATAGCGCACGAACGGCTCATTCTCTTCATCTTCCATGAGTGGAGCGAGTGCCCAAAGACGGAACATCAAAGGTTGAAATTTCTCACGGGAAAACTGATCGCGAATTGCGATCATGGCGCGATTCTCCGGTATGTCGGTCAGCCCGATCCTCTGAACACCGTCATGGTCAAACTCAAAGTTCACGCCCAAGTGGCCGACCCCGCTCTGGGGGACTTTGCCGGCTGCGACGGCTGAACCTAGCGCAGTTGCAAACGCAAGCTCGTCTGCAGTGACCTGTTCCATCTTCCGGATACGGTCAGCCAGTTTGCTAGGCATGAGGTTTGTCTCCTTGAACTTCATTGGCTCCACCGAGTGACGCAGCAAGCATTCGATTGTTAAATTCGAGCGCTGCAGCGATCCGTTGCCAGGCGAACAGAGATCCAATGACGAGTTCCTCGCGGTCGGTAAAACCCTTCGAAATATACGTGCCGGAAAGAATCGACGCTGGCGAAATATCAAAATTCAATTCTTGCGCGATTTCGGAGATCAGCTCGGCTTGCTTTTGCCGCATGTCCTCAAACTGGGCCTTTGCGGCAGTCTCCTCCGTTTCGAGCGGTTGATTAACGGCGCGAAGATAGACCTCTCTCGCTCTGAGAACGTTTTTGGAGCCCTTGAAATCCAAAGGAACGAGAGTGATGCTCGACTGATATTCAGGATTGGCCGGAGTAGGCCACGTGTGAAGCAAGACACCGCAGCAATCGCTCGCGCTGATCACGACGTGCTTGGCGCTCAACCAGCCTCGGACTGATCATCGACGCGATGAGGATTGCAGCAACTATACTCGACGCATTGAGAACTGCGGTCAGCCAGTCTCCAGCACTGATCGCTGAGAACCAATTATGCGCCACCAGCGACAACTTACGTTCCTACTCCGCCGCCACCCCAGCCTTCTCGAACATGTCGCCGGTGCCTTCGCCCTCAGCCGCATCATCCGCCGCTGAAGCTCCGCCTTCGCCGTCGTTCGCGGCCGCTTTCGCGCGCTGGCGGCGGTCGAAATTGTCCCAGACTTCGTTCCACTGGCCGCGCGTCGCCGCCTTCGAATATTCGGTCGCCCGCGTTTCGAAGAAGTTGGCGTGCTCGACACCGTTGAGCAGCGGCGCGAGCCACGGCAGCGGGTGGTCGTCGACCATGTAGATCGGCGCGAAGCCGAGCTGGCCCAGGCGCCAGTCGGCGAGATAGCGGATGTACTTCTTGATCGCCTTGGGCGTCATGCCTTCGACCGGGCCCATTTCGAACGCCAGGTCGATGAAGGCATCCTCCAGCCGAACCGTCTTCTGGCAGGCGTCGATGATCTCGTCCTTCACCGCCTTGGTCAGGCAGTTCCGTTCCTTCACGAAGGCGTGGAACAGCTTGATGATGCCTTCGCAGTGGAGGCTTTCGTCGCGGACCGACCAGCTGACGATCTGGCCCATGCCCTTCATCTTGTTGAAGCGCGGGAAGTTCATCAGCATCGCGAAGCTGCCGAACAATTGCAGCCCCTCGGTGAAGCCGCCGAACATCGCCAGCGTCTTGGCAATGTCCTCGTCCGTGTCGACGCCGAAGTTCTGCAGATAGTCGTGCTTGTCCTTCATCTCCTTGTACTGGAGGAAGGCGCTATATTCGCTTTCCGGCATGCCGATCGTGTCGAGCAGGTGCGAGTAAGCGGCGATGTGCACCGTCTCCATGTTGGAGAAGGCGGTCAGCATCATCTTGACCTCGGTCGGCTTGAACACGCGGCCGTACTTGTCGTGGTAGCAATCCTGCACCTCGACGTCGGCCTGGGTGAAGAAGCGGAAGATCTGCGTGAGCAGGTTGCGCTCATGGTCGGTGAGCTTCTGCGCCCAGTCGCGGCAATCCTCGCCGAGCGGCACTTCCTCCGGCATCCAGTGGATCTGCTGCTGACGTTTCCAATATTCGAACGCCCAGGGGTATTCGAACGGCTTGTACTGCTTGCGGGCTTCGAGAAGGGGCATCGTTACTCTCCGGACTTCGGACGTTCGAACTGGGCGGCGGCCGCGCGGGCGCGGCGGGTGGTGAGGTAGACGACGAGGCCGGTCGTCCCGGCAACGACGAGGATGGCTGCGAGCGGGCTCATCGCGCCGCCTCCACCGGCTGGCCGATGAAGGAGAAGGCGGTCAGCACCATTCCGAACGCGGTGGCCATCATGCCGGCCATGAGCATGACGGTGCTCTTCGGCACGGTGCCGACGCCGCCGCCGCGGATCGCGATGACCATCATTGCCACGCCCGCCAATATGGCTACGGGCCCGACGATCATGAAGAGGGTGAGGATGCTCACCGGCGGCGCGCTCCGTTCGCGCCGACGCCGAACACGACGATGCCGAGGAAATAGCCGAAGTCGTACCAGCCGCCGTTGTTGGGCACGGCGTAGACCGAGACCTTGTCGACGAAGAGCGAGACGACCCAGGCGACCGGGAAGATGAAGCCGTGCCACAGGCCGTGCAGGAAGCCGGGGGCGTTCGCCTCGATCGCCGACGGGCTCTGCTGCGCGACGCAGGCGGACAGAGCGAGGATGGCGACGGCGAGGACGGCGTATCGAGGCCGGGGCGCGTCCGACACCCCGCCGGACGAGCTCCGGCCTCTTTCCCCCACCCGGGGACTGGTGAATGGGTTGAGCGCGGTCATTGGGCCATGTTCCGTTCCATCGCTGATGGGCGATATTCGAACAGGCCCAGACCATGCATCGCGACGATCGCCGCGATTACGAACAGGATCACCGCGCCTTGGCTGCCGTGGTTCGGATCTTCGGCCGAGCGCCGGCGATATTGCCAGACGCCCAGCGCGAAAAGCGCCGCCGCAACCAGGACTTCGATGACCTGCGTCGTCGTCACCGGGGCAGCAGCCCCGCGACGCCCGCGGCTTCCGCCGCCTGCAGCAGCTCCGCGCTGAAATAGACGGTCGCGACGAACCCGAGCACGTCGAGCGCGAGCAGCCCGCCGGCGACTCCGCCGACGACCAGCCCGGCGCGGCCCGCGCGGGTCTTGCGTATTCTTTCGATGATCACTGACATGCCAGACACTCGTCGTAATCGGTCGTCGAGGTGACCTGGATTTCGCGAAGTGCGGACGTGTTGTCGGCCTCGACTCCGCCTGCGAATCCCGCCCGCTGAACGGACTTAGACCGCAGATAGTAAAGGCTTTTGATACCAAGCTCCCACGCGCGGAAGTGGAGCATCAGCAGGTCCCACTTGTCGACGTCGGCGGGGATGAACAGGTTGAGCGACTGCGCCTGGTCGATGAACGGCGTGCGGTCGCCGGCAAGCTCCAGCAGCCAGCGCTGGTCGATCTCGAAGCTGGTCTTGTACACGTCCTTTTCTTCCTGGGTGAGGAAGTCGAGGTGCTGGACCGACCCGCCCATCTCGAGGATCGAGTTCCACACGTTGGCGCTGTCCTTCGACTTGGACGCCAGCAGCTTTTCGAGGTGCGGGTTGCGGATCGAGAAGGAGCCGGACAGCGTCTTGTGCGTGTAGACGTTGGCCGGGATCGGCTCGATGCACGCCGAAGTGCCGCCGCAGATGATCGAGATCGACGCGGTCGGCGCGATCGCCATCTTGCAGCTGAAGCGCTCCATCACGCCCATGTCGGCGGCGTCCGGGCACGGTCCGCGCTCCTTGGCGAGCATCATCGAGGCTTCGTCGACCTGCGCGCGGATGTGCTTGAAGATCTTCATGTTCCACGACTTCGCCATCGCGCCCTCGAACGGGATCGAGCGGGCCTGGAGGAAGGAGTGGAAGCCCATGACGCCGAGGCCGACGCTGCGTTCGCGGTCGGCGCTGTACTTGGCGCGCGCCATCTCGTCCGGCGCACGGGCGATGTAGTCGCTGAGCACGTTGTCGAGGAAGCGCATCACGTCCTCGATGAAGGTCTTGTCCTTGCTCCACTCGTCCCAGGTCTCGAGGTTCAGCGAGCTGAGGCAGCAGACGGCGGTGCGGTCGACGCCGAGGTGGTCCTTGCCGGTCGGCAGCGTGATTTCCGAGCAGAGGTTGGACGTCGAGACCTTGAGGCCGAGATCGCGGTGATGCTTCGGCATCGACTTGTTCACGGCGTCGATGAAGATGATGTACGGCTCGCCGGTCGCGAGGCGGGTTTCGACCAGCTTCTGGAACAGGCTGCGCGCGTCGACCTTGCCGCGAACGCTGCCGTCCTTCGGCGACTTCAATTCGAACTCGGCACCCTCGCGGACGGCTTCCATGAACTCGTCGGTGACGAGCACGCCGTGGTGCAGGTTCAATGCCTTGCGGTTGAAGTCGCCCGACGGTTTGCGGATCTCGAGGAATTCCTCGATCTCCGGATGATTGATGTCGAGGTAGCAGGCGGCCGAACCGCGGCGCAGCGAGCCCTGGCGAAATCGCAAGCGTCAGGCTGTCCATCACGCGGACGAACGGAATGATCCCGCTGGTCTTGCCGTTGAGGCCGACCGGCTCGCCGATGCCGCGGACGCTGCCCCAATAGGTGCCGATGCCGCCGCCCTTGGAGGCCAGCCAGACGTTCTCGTTCCAGGTGCCGACGATGCCGTCGAGGCTGTCGGAGACGCTGTTCAGATAGCAGCTGATCGGAAGGCCGCGGCCGGTGCCGCCGTTGGACAGCACGGGCGTCGCCGGCATGAACCACAGCTTCGAGATGTAATCGTAGATGCGCTGCGCATGGTCGGCGTCATCGGCATAAGCGGCCGCGACGCGCGCGAAGAGGTCCTGGTTGCCTTCGCCGGGGAGCAGGTAGCGGTCCTTCAGCGTCTCTTTGCCGAACTCGGTCAGCAAGGCATCGCGCGAATTGTCGGTCGTCACCTCGAACGCGCGAGCGTCGATCGTCTTGCTGGTGCGGACCGCAGTCGCCGTGTCGTCGCTCGGAACTTCAGAGCCGGTTGAAAAATCCATTACGCTTCCCCGTCCGCTATCGACCTCCGGAGAGATCGGATGTTCCCTAATTGTTCGAACTCGGAGCCATGCCCGGCATCCTAGCCTTATTCGGCGCGTCCGGGGGCTTTTTCATCCCCGCCCCCTGTGGATACCGGGGACGAGTCGGGCCGTTCACCGGAATAGCATATTCCGGCGCAAACCACCACTGATTGAGTGTTCCCCCACTCGCTACACAACCTATTGTGCCTCAACTGGCGCGGGACGCAAGCCGGTAAATTCATTGTGAAGCAAAAATGCTGTGGATGAGTCCGCCGCGCAACGAATGTGGGACGCCTGGACTTGCCTTCGCCGTTTGCACTCGGAGAAGCCAACGCCAAGGTTGGTGCCAATGTCTGCTTTCGAGCCATTGCGGACATTGGCCGCGTGACATTGAAACTTTTCAGCGGCCCGCGTATTCACTCGCCTGCGGACCGGGCCCCTCTGACGTGCCCTAGCCTCTCAGCAGGCGCGTGATGTCGGACCGCATCGGTAGATCCGATGCTGGCGCCCGGCGGTCGTACCGCACTCCTGCAGCGGATCCTCCGATTGACGCGAGTTGATCAAGAGGAGCGAAACGTGGACTTCCTGTTCGTTGAATGGCTGGGCACGCCAGCCTGGTTCTGGCTGAGCTTTCTCGGTCTTGTGATTGCATTGACGGCGTTCGACCTCGGCATCCTGCATAAGGAAGATCGCGAGATGAGGATCGGGGAGAGCCTGAAGCTCTCTGCTTTCTACATCGGCGTGGCGCTTCTGTTCGGCGCCTGGATCTGGTTCGCCCGCGGTAGCGAGGCGGGCCTGCAATATTACACAGGCTTCTTTATCGAGAAGGCGCTGTCGATAGACAACGTGTTCGTCATCAGCCTCATCTTCACCTATTTCGCGATCCCGCCGAAGTACCAGTATCGCGCTTTGCTGTGGGGCATCGTCGCCGTCATCCTGCTGCGCGGGCTCATGATTGCCGGGGGCGCGGCTTTGGTGAACGAGGCTTATTGGGTTCTCTACATCTTCGCCGCCTTCCTGATCTTTACCGGCCTCAAGATGTTCTTCGCCGGCGACAAGCCGATGGACGTCGGCAGCAATCCCGTCGTAAAATTCATTTCCAGCCACATACCAGTCACTCGCGAGCTGCACGGCCAGAGCTTCTTCGTGCGGCAGGCCGATCCCGCGACGGGCAAGCTCGTGATTGCTGCAACGCCCCTGTTCCTGGCGCTGGTGGTGATCAACCTCGCGGACCTGGTGTTCGCGGTGGACAGCGTGCCCGCGATCTTCGCGATCACGACAGACACGTTCATCGTCTACACGTCGAACATCATGGCGATTCTGGGGCTAAGAGCGCTCTATTTCGCGCTGGCCGCGATGGTGCACCGCTTCCACTACTTGAAGTATGCGCTTGCGGCCGTCCTGATCTTCATCGGCGCGAAGATCTTCGTCGCGGACTTCTGGCTGGGCGGCGACAAGTTTCCACCGATCGTCAGCTTGAGCGTAACGTTTGCACTAATCGCAGCCGGCATCTTTTACTCGCTATGGAAGACACGGGGAGCAGAGGAACCGCACTGGCCAGCGCCGACCTACGCCGATCCTTGCCGCTCTGGCGAACCCTGACTCTGTGTCACGCGTCATGCTCAACCTAGTCGCTGCGACCGGCCATGCGCCTGCCCGGCCACCGCCCGGACATCAATGGCCCCGATCCCGAGCCGGTCTGCAAGCTGATCTGATCTACAGACGTCGACATCAGACCTAAGTCGCCACTGTCCTGCGAACGGACAACAACACCTTATCTTTGGGTAGGTTAATTCCCGTGCATTTGGGCGCATACTGGTCCGCCGCCAACTCGACACGGTGGCTTGTGGCGTCCCGCAATCGAGCAGGGGAGCCTGGCCATGAAGCCCATTCGTAACGCCGTCACCCGCATCGCCGCCGCCGCGTTGGAGTCGTCCAATCTTGCCGCGCCCGCCATGGCGACCGATCTGCGGAGAGCGCGTGTGAAGCGGCGGGGCGCCGGGCTCTTGTCCATCGCGCTGCTTGCAACCGCCCTGCATTCCGCTCCTGCTTACGCCGCTGAAAACGATGCGGTGCGCGTATGGAATGAAAGGGCCGTAACCACGCTAACCAACGGAACGACGGCCGGCACGCCGGGCGTCCAGTTCGCGCCTCCGGTCGCGTTCATTCATCTCGCGATCGTCCAGGGCGCGGTCTACGACGCCGTCAACGCGATCAAGGGCGGGTACGACCCCTACCTTCCCGGACTGAAGGCCCCGACCAGCGCGTCGAGGGGCGCGGCGGCTGCGACAGCGGCGCATCATGCTCTGATCGGCGTCGTCAATCAGGCGCCCTTGACGGCGACCCTGACCGCCGAAGTCAAGACCGCGATCAAGGCCCGCCTCGATGCGGAATACGCCAGCTCGCTGGCCGAGATTTCGGACGGCCCGGCAAAGACCAAGGGGATCGAGGTTGGAGCCGCGGCCGCGGCGGCGATGCTGGCCAATCGGGCCGGTGACGGCCGCTTCGGCGCGCCGGGCTTTCCGGTACCGGCGGAGCCGGGCCCTGGAGAATGGCGCCCGTCCCCGGTAAATGATCCGAACGCATGGGTTCGCAATGTGCGGCCGTTCACTCTGCCGCGCTCGGAATATTTCCACACGTCAGGGCCGCCGCTCCCCCTCACAAGCGCCCAATATGCGGCCGAGTTCAATGAGGTGAAGGCGTTGGGCGCTCTCACCGGATCTACCCGGACCGCAGATCAAACCTCGCTGGCGAACTGGTCGACACCGAACCCGGTTGTGATGATGTACCCCGCGATGCGGCAAGTGGCGGCGTCAAAGGGACTGACGATCACTGAGCAAGCGCGCTTCCACGCCATGACCAGCATGTCGGGGGCGGACAGCCTGATCAATTGCTGGGCGGAAAAGGCCCACTGGGGCTTCTGGCGCCCGACGACCGCGATCCAGCTCGCCGACAGCGACGGCAACGATGCGACCGAGGCCGATGGCGCCTGGACCGCACTCGGAACTGTGCCGCCGTACTCGGACGAACCATCCGGAGCCAACTGCGTGTATAGCGGGGTGATGACCAGCGCGAAGGCGTTCTTCGGCAGCGACCAGGCGGAGTTCGATATCACCGGGGGAGGGGGATCGACACGGCACTACAGCCGCTTCACCGATGTCATCCCCGACGTGATCGAGGCGCGAATCCTGCTCGGAATTCACTTCCGCAGGGCCGATGTGAACGGCGCCATGCTCGGGAAATCGGTAGCGGAATACATCGATGCGAACTTCTTCAACTGCGGCCCGCCTGGCCAGTGCAGCAAGGAATGACGGGAGTAACGCCGGCGTAGTCGGTCGGCCTTCGGGAGGTGTCAGCTGATGCGAACCGCTCTGTGCATGGCGATTGGTCTCGCGGCCGCTGTTGGTGATGTCCCCGCTTCGTTTGCCCAGGATTCGAGCGTTCTGGATCACGGCAAATCCGCGGGGACCGGAAGCAATGCGGGCATCTCTCTTGCCATACCGATCGGCAGGGTCTCGGTGGGCCCTGAGTCCGGGGACGGCGAACCCGTTTATGTACGCCGGGTGACAGTCAGAGAGGGCATGACAATCGTGGAAGTTTCGACAACGCCTTTCATGCCCGTTCTGGCCTCAAACGAAGCACCTCCCGGAGGCAGCAAATTGAGAACGGATCAGCCGGCGGGTTGGTAGGTCCGCTGGCGTGGAACGGCCCACGCCAGCGTCTGTGTCCAGATTTCAGGTACGGTCTTTGATCACCGGGTCGAAGGCTAGCTCTTCGCCATTCTGGCTCTCAATCTTGATCGTATAATTGTGGGTGGGATTGGTCGCCCTGTCGGCCGACGTGTCGTTGATCGTCAGTGAGGTCGCGCTGACGGAGGTGGTCGTGAAGTTGGACGGGTTGGCAATATTGATCGGGTCGTTCTGCTTGAAGTTCCAGATCTTGTCGGGACCTGTGGACTGCAGGGTGAAGACGATGTTGCCGTTCGCGTCCGGCTCGACCTCATCCGAGCTGTAAGTGATCTGGCGTTGATCATCGACCGTGATGGTGACCGCGCCAATCGCGACGTCTGCGGTTTCGTAGGTCATTATTGGTTCCTTTCCCCCTTGGGTTGACGCGTCACTGGCCTGCACCCTGAGCGAAGATGCCGGCGAAAGCGTTGGGCGGAACGCCCGTGTCCTGCGTGTCGGCCTGGCCCAGCCGCCGCGCCGCACGGGCGCGATGGACCAGGGCCCAGGTTCCGGATTCATCGTTGGGCAGGAGCTTGGCAGCTTCCGCCCAGAGCCTTCCCGCCTGCCGCCGGTCGGTTGTCGCAAGGCGGTCGCCCTCGCTGATGAGAACCGCCGCGAGGACTGCGCGATCGTCGGACTTGAGCTTGCCGCGCCGAGCCCAAGCCTCGGCGATGATCGGCTCATTCGCCGAGGTACTGGAGCCTCCGATCGCCCGGTCGACCGCGATCATCCGCAGCAGGTTTTCCTTGTGCACCCAGTCTGAGCTGGCGGAGACCAGTTGGCGCTGATCGGCGATGATCGAGGCCATTTCCGCCCGGGCGGCAGCGGGTCTGGCGGACCTGACGGCCGCTTGCCACATTCGCGAGACGTTGCGCTCGCCTCGCCACATCTTGTTGGCCGGGTCGAGCGCGACGAGCTCGTCCCAATAAGCGCTGGCCTTCGCGAGCGCGGCGGCGCCCGCCGCGACCTTTCCGTCGGCAAGGAGGGTGCTCCCGATCTGGGCGTTGACCACGGCGGTTGCCTCCTGGACCTCTCGGTCGTCCTGGGTGAGCGGGGCCGCGCGCAATGCTTCGAGCTGTTTGCGGCGCGTCGTCAGCGCGGCCTCGTTGTCGCCCATGGCAAACAAGGCCGAAGCCTTGTGGCCGAGCGCCTGGTTCAATGTGAGGCCAATGTCGCGCGTGCGCGGGCGGATCGACGCGAATGTCGCCGCGGCGCGATCGAAGGACGCGATCGCTTCGTCCATCTTGCGTTCCGCCACGAGCGCAACGCCGAGGTTCACTTCGCCCGAGGCGAACTCGACCTTCGATTCCAGCTTGTTCGGGTCGAGCGCCATCATGCGCCGGCCAAGGTCGCGATAGGCGACGAAGTGCGGCAAGGCGCCGGCGCCGTCGCCCCGGTTGTGCGCGTCGTAGGCGAGCCAGAACTCGCTTTGCGCATGGTCGAAGACCCGCTGCCAGTTGTTGGGTTCGCGCTTGAGTAGCTCGCCGGTCGACCGCGCCGCCTCGATGAAGCCGCGGCGGGCCGCCTCGCTATTGCCCTGCAGATCGCCGACCTCGGCCACGAGCAGCATTGCCCGCGCCCGGCGCCCGAGGGAATCGCCGTCGAGCTGGTCGAGCTTCTGGCGCGAGTAATAATCCAGGGCGCGGTCGCCGACGCCCTTGAGCACGTCGAGCCTGCCGACCGGCTCCAGCTTTCCGCGCAAGTCGGTCAGCATGTATTCGATCAGCCCGTCCGCTTCCGCGCGCTGCGTCTGTGCCTCCACCTGGCGAACGCGGGCCTCGTCGCGCTGCTCGATCGCATAGACCGCAAGGCCGGTGGTGACGGTCATGCCCGCGAGCGACGCCGCCGTCGCATAAGCCATGCGCCGGTGCCGCCGCTGCTGATCGCGGCCGACGAGCTCGTCGAACTTCACGCCGGTCAGCCCGGCGACGAGCTTCAGAAGCGCCCGGCGATGGCCGTCGCCCTGCGGGCGAATGTCCGCGGCGATGGGCTCGGCAGGCTCGTCGGTGCGGTGCCCGTTGTGGAAGCGGACCGCGAGGCTGGGCGGGAAGGATTCGGCCGGCTCGCCGCGGATGAGAAGCGCGAAGACGCGATTGTCGCCGTGGAAATGCTTGAACCGCTCGACTTCCTTGTCGACCCACAGCGACTGCTTCGCGTCGGGCGAGCAGAGGACGATCAGCGCATCGGATTCCCCGAGCGCGAGATCGATGGCCTCGCCGAGGTTGTGGGCGGCCGGGAGCTCCTCGCGGTCCTTGAAGACGGGCGCGAGCCGCCGCGGCACTTCACCCTGAAGCGTATGCGTTCCAACGAGCTTCTGTGGGATGTCGTAGGTTTCGAGGGCGCGATGCAGCCACGCGGCGATCCGGCGATCGCGATGACTATAGCTCAGGAAGGCCCGATACCGCCTCTGCCCCACGCGCTGCTCCTTGGAGGATTCCAGCGACTCTCAAGAACTGCGAATATGCGCCTCGCTGTTGGGATTTCCAAATAACCTAAAGTTAATGTGCGCCTAGCGCGGGGTGAACTAACACTTCACATTGCGGGATGTGGCGGCTGTCCCACAATTGCACGTCATCGAGTCACCCGCTTTCGCTCGCTGCCCCGGCGTCCAGAATGCCGCAATGGACATTGAGCATCTCGATTATTCGCTCCTCAGCGAACTGGCCATGGCCGCAGCCGACGATTCGGAAACGCTGGAGGAATGCCAGTCCCATCTGGCTCGCGCGGTTCGTTATGCCTCGCTCGCTTGCATGGAGCGTCAACGAACGCCCAACTTCAACGTCGTCGACATCAGGCGGGGCGGCTACCAGCGGCTCTGATCGGCATCGCAAGTCTGTTTACCAGCGTGATGCTGCAGTGGCACAACCAACCGTCAGGATTGTTGCAATAGGGTAGCCCGCTGAGGAGCCGCCGTTGAAGCCCATATCGCGCGGTTCGCTCGCCATCGCAGCCTTCTCGACGATCGTCGAATGGTACGATTTCACGCTCTACCTCTATTTCGCGACGGTCCTCGCGCGCGTCTTCTTCGGGCCCGGCGAAGCGTCGTTGCTGGCAACGCTCGGCGGCTTCGCCATCGCGTATCTGATGCGGCCGCTCGGCGCGGTCTTCTTCGGGCATATCGGCGACCGCCAGGGACGGCGGCACATGATGCTCCTGTCCGTTGCAGTGATGACCGCGGCGATGCTGGCGACCGCCATGCTGCCGACCCATTCGCAGATCGGCGCTGCGGCGGGCGTCCTGCTGATCCTGCTGCGCTGCGTGATGGGGTTTTCGGTGGGCGGCGAATATACCGGCGTGGTCGCCTATTTGCTCGAAGGCGCGGAGCCGCATCGGCGCGGCCTCATCGCGTCTTCCGCCTCCGCAGCAAGCGAGATCGGCGCATTGCTGGCGGTCGGCGTTTCGGCCCTGACGGTCGCGACGATGAGCGAAGCGGACCTGCAGAGCTGGGGCTGGCGTATCCCGTTCTTTGTCGGCGCAGCGCTTGCCGGAACCGTGTGGATCGCCCGTTCGGCGATGGAGGAATCGCCGGAGTTCCATCGGCAGCTGGCCGAGGAGACCGTTCCCGACAGCCCGTTGCGCCACAGCCTTGCGAACCATCGCGGAGCCATTGGCCGGGCCTTCGCCATCTCGGCGCTTGGATCGATCACCTACTATGTCGGCATCACCTACGTGCCCGCCTTCATGACGTCCGCCGGGGCGCTCAGCGAACAGACGTCCCTGTGGCTGTCGACCGTCGCGGCGGTGGTGGTCATCCTGGTCACGCCGTTCGTCGGGATCGCGTCCGACCGCTGGGGCCGCAGGCCCATCCTCGCGGCTCTCGCTGTCGGCAGCGCGGTCCTGCCCGCGACGATGTTCTCGCTGATGGCCAGCGGATCCTATGCCCACGCCCTCCTCGGAGCGCTCGTCCTGGCTGCGCTGGCCGGCGGTGTCAGCGCGGTCGGTGCGGTCGCCACCGCCGAGCAATTTCCGGGAGAAGGCCGCGTCACCGGGCTCGCCCTCGGCGCGACCATGGCCACGGCGATATTCGGCGGCCTGACGCCCTATGCTGCCCAACTGCTGGTGGAGCGAACCGGCTGGGATATGGCCCCGGGGGTGATGATCGCGGTGGTGGCCGTCTGCGTGCTTCCGCTGTTCCTGCTCATGAAGGAAACGGCGCCTCTTCGTGACCCAACGAGGCCGAGGATTGAATAATGCGAACCGATTTCGCTACCGGTCGTTGGTTCGTCGGATTTGAGGGGTAGCGCGATGAGACGGTTCGAGATGGTCCTGGCAGCTGCGCTCGCCGTTGGTGCCTGCGAGACGACCGCGCCGACGCCTCCGGCCGAAGTTCAGCCTGCGTTCGGTCGCCGCGCCCGCGCCACGCGTGAGCGCCGAGCGCATGTCGGAGGTGACGCGAGTGCTCGCGTCCGACGAGTTTCAGGGACGGTCGATGGGCGACGCCTGGGCGAGGAGAAGACGGTCGCTTATCTGATCGAGCAGTTCCGCGCGGCGGGGCTCGAGCCGGGCGGCGAGAATGGCGGCTGGACGCAGACGGTGCCGATGATCCGCACCAAGCTGCAGTCGCCGATGGACCTGTCCATCCGGCAGGCGGGCCGGACGACGGCGCTGCGCTTTCCCGACGACGTCTACCTGAGCACGGTCCGCGCGGTCGAGCGCGGCGCGGATCGACGACGCGCCGATGGTCTTCGTCGGCTACGGCGTGACCGCGCCCGAGCGCGGCTGGGACGATTTCAAGGGCGTCGACCTGAAGGGCAAGGTCGCGGTCTTCCTGGTCAACGATCCGGATTTCGAAGCGACCGCGGGCGAGCCGGTCGCCGGCAAGTTCGGCGGCCAGACGCATGACCTATTACGGCCGCTGGACCTACAAGTTCGAGGAGGCCGCGCGGCGCGGCGCGATCGCGGCGCTGATCGTCCACGACACGGCGGGCGCAGGCTACGGCTGGAACGTGGTGCAGAGCGCGGCGGGCGAGAATTTCAACATCGTCCTCCCGCCTGACGCCCAGCAGCCGGTCCTGCTGCAGGGCTGGATCCAGGCGCCAGTCGCCGCCGAGATGTTCAAGCGCGAGGGGCTCGACCTCGAAGCGCTGAAGCGGCAGGCGCGGACGGCGGAGTTCAAGCCGGTTCCGCTCAAGGCAAGGTTCGGCGCCGACGCGGGCGTGGACCTGAGCGCGCCTGACGTCGCGCAACGTGCTCGGCAAGCTGACCGGATCGAAATATCCGAACGAGACCGTCAGTTATGGCGGTCACTGGGATGCGTACGGCATCGGCGCGCCGGACGCGCAGGGCCGCACGGTCCGGCCGGGCGCGGCCGACGATGCGCTCGGAATCGCGGCCATGATCGAGATCGCGCGGCTGTTCGCGGCGGGGCCGCGCCCGGAACGCACCCTGGTGTTCGCCGCCTGGACGGCGGAGGAGCGCGGCCTGCTCGGCTCCGAATATTATGCGCGGCAGCCGCTCTATCCGCACGAAACGACGGTCGCGAACCTGACGCTCGACACGCTGCAGACGGCCGGGCCGGTGAAGGACGTCGTGCTGATCGGCCAGGGCCAGAGCGAGATGGAGGACCTGCTCGCCGAGGCGGCGCGGGCGCAGGGCCGGACGGTCACGCCCGAAGGCCATCCCGAGCGCGGGCTGTTCTATCGCGCCGACCATTTCTCGCTGGCCAAGCGCGGCGTCCCGGTGCTGCTGCGATATGGCGCTGGCCGGCGCGTACGAGCTGGTCGAGGGCGGGCGTCCGGCGGGCGAGCGCTGGCTCAACGACTTCACGACCAATTGCTATCACCAGACCTGCGACGCCTGGTCGGCGGACTGGGACCTGCGCGGCGCGGTGCAGGAGACGGAGCTGTTCTACGCCATCGGTGCGCGGCTCGCGAACGGCCGGGAGTGGCCGAAATGGCGTCCGTCGTCCGAGTTCGCGAAGGTGCGCGAGCAGAGCGCCGAGCGCCCGGCGCTAGCCCAGATCGGGACTCCCTCCGGGGCAACTTGCCTAGACGAGCTAACCGCGATCAGGCATTTAGATTGTCTCGGGGCGAAGGGGCGAACATGCTCCAACACAGACGGGATTGAAGGCGATGAACATCGCCGAACGCGTCCGGCAGACCGAAAGCGCGACCAGGCTGCTGGTGCGTTGCCTGGGCAGATTCCGCCTCGAAGACCAGCATGGCGACCAGCTTCAGCTGCGCACCCGCAAGGCTCGGGCCCTTCTCGCGGCGCTTGCGCTAAATGGCAGGCCGATGTCGCGCGACTCGCTCGCCGATCTGCTGTGGAGCGATCGGGGCGAGACTCAGGCGCGTTCGAGCCTTCGCCAGACGATTTTCGAACTTCAGCATTTCGGGGTCGGCGACTCGCCGATCCTTGTCGCCGGGCGGGACGACCTTTCGGCCCGACAGGACCTGCTCGTCACCGACATCGAGCTTATCCGGTCCGCCGCGAGCGAGGGCGATTGGCCGCGGCTGCTGTCGCTCCTCGCCGAGAGCGAGCCGGGCCTGCTGACCGACCTCGACGGGCTGGACGGGCAATTCGACGATTGGCTCCGGCACGAGCGGGCGCAGGAACCCGCGCGGACGCTGACGGCCGCGGTTGCCGCGGCGGAGCGGTGCCTTGCTGAGGCGGGGCCACGCGCGGCGCTCGACCTGGTTTCGGAAATCTTGCGGCTGGACCCCGTCAATGAGGAGGCCACCCGGCTCGGCCTGCGGATCGACCACGAACTCGGCGACAGCCGAACGCTCCATTGTCGATTCGAGCAGCTGCGGACACGGCTGAGCGACGAGTTGGGAGCGGAGCCCTCCGGCGAGACAATCGCGCTGTTCTCCGAACTCGCCAACGGCAAGGTCGAACCGCGATCCAACGGTGCAGCAGCGCCGCCAACTGTTCTACCGGCTCAGCCTGAAGGGCGGCGCTTCCCGCGCCTCCTCGCGTTCGCCGCGCTCTTTGCTGCCGTCGCGGCAATCGCGCTCTTTCTAATGCGAGATGCGATCGCGCCGCCTGCCCGACCGGCAGGGCCGGTTCTCATTGCCGTACTTCCGTTCGAGCAACAGCCGCACGATCAGGGTTTCCTGGCCAGCGGCCTTTGGGAACACACGCGCGCCGCGCTAACCCGCAATACTTCCCTCCAGGTCCTCGGGCGAGCCACCACCGCAGCGATGGTCGAGCAGAAGGTGGCACCCGACGAATATCTGAAACGGTTCGGGGTAAGTCACCTTCTGGAAGGGACCGTGCGCCGTGACGGGCAACAGGTGCTGGTCTCGGTCAGCCTGTCGCGGACGAGCGACGGCGTGGCCATCTGGCAGAAGATGTTCCGCGGCCGGATGGGCGAGCCGTTCGGATTGCAGGATGCCATCGCGAACGGAATCGAAGGCAATTTGCGCAGCCACCTCGCGCCGCAAGGTGGCCGGCGTGCGGAGCAGATCGCGACGACGCCTGAGGTCTACGGCTTCTACAGCGAGGCCCGCACTTTGATCGCGTCGCGCGAGCGCGAGGGCATCAAGCGCGCGGAAGCCTTGCTCCGGCAGGCGGTCAAGACGGACCCGAACTATGCGCCGGCCTGGGCACTCCTGGGCGCGGCGATCAAGTTCAATGGCAGGATGGCGATCGCGGACTCGGTGAGGCGCGCCGAGGCGCTGGCGGCGGTTAAGCGCGCACTCGCCTTCGCTCCGAACCTTGCCCAGGCACATGCGACTCTGGCGATCCTGGAAGGCGACAACTCGCCGGCGGCGGAACAGCCGCTGCGGCGCGCTGTGGCCCTGGACCCAAGCTATGCCGAGGCCTGGAACTGGCTCGGCAATTCTCTCAACAGCCAGTTCCGCTCCCCTGGAAGCACTCGCCGCATACGAGCGAGCAATCCAGATCGACCCGCTGTTGCAGCCTGCCGTCCGGAACTTCGCCGTGACCGCGGATCAGCTCGGCGATCGCGCTGCGGCGAACCGGCTTCTCCAGCGCATCACCAAGGCGGGTGCCAGTCCCATCCTGACCGGGCAGCCTCCGCGCCGACCAGTTCCTGCAACGAGGCGATTACTCCGCTGCGATCACGACACTTCGCAAGCTCGGCCTCGACGCCAATGGCCATCCGCCGCGCACTGCTCTGGATCAATTGGGTCGAAACTCTCACGGCGATCGGCCGTCCCGACCTCCTGCACGCCGTGACCGAATGTCCGGATTGGTACGCACCGTTACTGGAGGGCAAGATCCTCCCGCCAGAAACTTTCGGCGGACGGGCCGTCTCGCCGGAGGAATTCTGGACGTCCATGTTCTTCTCGAATCCCGCCAGTCGAGCGATGGTGAATCGCGGACGAGTCGGCGGGACTCGTGCGCATCTACCGGGCAGGATACCGCAACGCGGACGCGTTCATCTCCACGACAAGCCGGCACGACATGCTGACCGATCTTGCGCCGACTCTCGCCGTGGCGCTCCGATCCGTCGGCTCGTCGACGAGGGCGACTATATTCTGGCCGCGGCCGCCCGCAGTGCGCAGCCGGGACTGAAGACGTTCCGCGAATGGCGAGACGCGGGTCCAGATGGCCGTCATCAAGGCCGCGCAGGGCGAACGGGCGCAGGCGCTGGCGTTGCTCGAATTCCGCCGTTGGGGCAGGCTGGTTGCCGAATGGCCGGTCGAACCCGCTCGACCTTGCCGAGGAACCCGGCTTTCGTGACCTGCGCGGCGATCCGCGCTTCGAAGCGGCACGCACGCGCATCCTGAATCACATCGCGCGTGAGCGTGCGGAGCTCGGATCGTTGAAGATCTGAGCCCCGCTGCCCCCAAGCTCAGTTGCCGGTCACTTTCGCGCGGGTCGACATGAAGATGTCGGCGGAGCCTTCACCGCCAGCGCGGGTCGAACCGAACATCAAGGTGGTGCCGTCCCACGACAAAGAGGCGCGGCTTTCATTGCCCGCGCTGTTGATGCCATTGCCCAGCTGGACCGCTGTGCCCCAGGGCTCGTCGACCGACGACCGGCTGGCCGTCCAGATGTCGGTCCCTTGCGATCCCGTCCGCGTCGAATCCCAGACGATCTCCAGGCCGTCGCGGCGGACATTGGGACGCGCGTCGCTGGCCGAGCTTTCCACGCCACCCTGTGCGAGCTGGGCCGGACCGAAGTCGATGCTGTAGTAGACTTCCTGCGCCGGATGGCCGCGCCGGGTGCTTGCAAAATAGAGGAACTGACGGCCGTCCGCCTCGAACCAGGATGGGCTCCATTCCTCCCACGGGCTGTTGATCGCATCCGCGCCCGTCTCCAATTGCTCGGGGCTGCCGAAGCCGTTCGGACCATGCTTTACGACGAAGATGTCGGTGTTCGTCGGGCCGAGCCGGCGGACGAAGAAGAAGCGGTTGCCACGCGCGGGCGTGGGGCAGAATTCGTCTGCGGCCGTGTTGACGGCCGGGCCGGCGTTGACCGGTGTGCCCCAGCCGTCGCCGCTGCGCGGGGCGATCCAGATGTCGAGCCCGCCCTGCCCGCCCGGACGGTTCGATGCCATGTACAGGCTGTCGTCGTACGGGTTCAGGATCGGGCAGCCGTCGTTGGACGCCGTGTTCAGCGAACTGCTCGAACCCGCCAGCGACTCCGCATTCACCGGAGCGCTCCAATCGGTGAAGGACTTCGCCGCAACTCCGGTGCCCACCAATGCCGTCGCTGCCGCGAACGACCATGCAATCTTGCTCCGCATCACATACCTCCTCATCGATCGCGCCAACACGCGCTGACGAATTTCTGGACGAAGGGGCGTTGCGCGCGTTGTGACCGCGTCGTTAGCGGCCCGTTAAATCGAACCGAACGTCGGGAAAAATCAGCGCTTGAACAGGGAAACGGAGCGTCGGAACGCCGCTTCTTCCGCTGCGCGATAGGCGGTGCGGCCATGCGGGGGATCGTCGGACAGGCCGCTCACAAAATAGGCGACACCCACGCCGCGGCTGCGATCGATCCAAAGGCCGGAGCGCAGCCCGTAGGCGTCGCCGGCATGTCCGGCCCAGGTTCCACCGTCCCCCAGCGGATCGTCACGGCAGCCCGGAATCCTGGCGGGAAAGTTCTGCGCCGCGAGACCGTAGCTGCAATAGAAGCCCTTGTCGGTCTCGCCGTTCCTGCCGTCGTAACGCCATCTCGGAGAAAGCAGCACTTGCACGGACTGAGGCGAGAGGATCCTCACCCCCTCCAGCGTACCGTCATTAAGCAACATTCGCCCGACGCGCGCGAGGTCGCGCATCGAGATGCGCAGACCGCCTTGGGGAGCGAAGAGGGCGCCGTTCTCACCCAGACGCCAGCGGGCGACGTCGCACGGACCCTTTTCCACGTACAATGGGCAATCCGGCCGCTTGCCGCCCAGGTCGTCGCGGACCGGCTTCCCGTCCTGCGTCAGGACGACGGCTCGGGCGACTTTCGCGTCGCTGCACGTCGGCCAATTGTAGCAGGCGTCCAACTTCATCGGCTCGATCACTTCGCGCCGCATCCAAAGATCGAAGCGCTCGCCGGTCGCTTTCTCCACGACCGACGCGACAATTGGGAAGTTGAGGTTCGAATAGGTGAAAAAACCGTCGCCCGGCCCGTGTTTCGGGTCCCAGCCGTTCGGATCGGCGACGACCGACTGCACCGTATCGCCGAGCGGGATGGCGTACTGGTCATGGTGGTCGCGCAGCGAACTGGTGTGCGACAGCAGCATCGTCAGGCTGATCCGCCGGTCGGGGAAGGACGGATTGCGCAACTCCCAGCCGAGCCAGCGGGACACGTCGCTGTCGAGATCGAGCTTGCCCGCCTCGACCAGCTTCATCACACCGACCGCGACGACCAGTTTGCTGACCGACGCCACGCGCACCGGGTCGTCGACCGTCACCGGCCGCCCTGCAGCCGGATCGGCGAGCCCCTCGGCAAAACCGCCAACCTCCCCATCACGATCGAATGCAACGCCGACCTCGGAGACCGGCGTGTCCGGCTGACTGACTGGCGGCGTCGCACAGGACGCAAGTAGCAGGGGCAGGAAGATGGTCGGCTTCATCCGCGCCAAGGGTTCAGGCAAATCCCCGAACAAATCAATCCAGGCGCCGGCGCTTTTGCAACGGGCTCCAGTCTTCGGCGTTCTGCTCCCGTCCGGGAGGATCAGAAGGAGTAAGCGGCATGCGAATGTTGCTATGCGCTGCGGTGGCCGTTGCGGCCGTCCTACCCTCCACAGCAGCGGAGGCCGGCGACTGGTCCGGCGCGAATTCCGCCTTTACCGGCACCACGCAATTCGTCGATTCCAACCGTTCGGGCGTGCGTCTCTTCAACGACCACGGTCGCCGTGGCGACCGGCGGGGCCGGCGAAACGGCAGCGTAGTGGTTGGCGACTTCGGCTACTATGGCGGCGACTGGGCGCTCAACAACAATCGCTCGTTCGAGTCCGATAGCTACAACGACTGGTGGCACGATCGTCCGGACCGCGCCTACCCTCGATGGATGTCGCAGAACCAGGATTGCCAGCGGCAATATTGGACTGGCGCTGGCTGGCGCTGCTGACGCGCTAGCACCAGCCGGGCTTGAAACCGCCCATGTAGCGATGCGCGAGACCGCTCTCGCGCATCTCGTCGGCGATCGACTGCGTGCTTCCGTCGGGCCTAGTCCTGCGGATGACCCGCAGGTCGCGGCCGTAGCGGTCCGTCTGTCCATAAATCGGCGCGACCATCTCGAACGCGCCACCATTCAGGAGCGTCTGCAATTTGATCGTCGCCTGATCGCCAAGCCGCGCTTCCTCAGGGCAACTCGCATTGCGCGTTTCCGGCGCGTCGATGCCGATGATACGTATGCGGCGGCCGCCGAGGCGGAAGGTGTCACCATCGACGACGCAGGCAAATCCGCGTCCCCGGCCGCAACGGGTAAACGTCTCGGAGACACGCTCCGGGTCCGTGGACAGAAGGCTGGGCGGCTCCACCAGCGAAGGATCCATGCCGATCCAGATCGCGATGAGGGTCGCGGCAAGGACGAACGGCCGCAGCGCGACGAACAGGGTCCCCCGGCGGCGGCGCTGGTTCGGCCAGAATTTCGGCGGCTGAGAGCGGCGCCTGAACCGCATCAGTGGATGGGAAAGTCGGGAATCGGCTTCAGGACGCCGAATTTCTCCTTGTGTGGCGGGTGGCCAAGCGGCTTCCAATCGATCTTTGCGTCCTTGACCTTCGTGTCCGGCAGTCGGTCCAGAAGATCGCGGATCAGGGTGAGCCGTCCCCTCCTCTGGTCGTTGAAATCGACCAGTGTCCACGGCGCCCAATCGGTGTGCGTGGCCTTGAGCATGGCCTCACGAGCCTTGGTGTAGTCGGCATACTTCGTGCGCGCCGCATGGTCGATCGGCGACAGCTTCCACTGCTTCAGCGGGTCGGCGAGCCGCTCGGCGAAGCGCTCCTCCTGCTTTTCCTGGTCGCAGGTCAGCCAATATTTGAAGAGCAGGATGCCGTCGTCGACGAGCATCCGTTCGAACTGCGGGGTCGCCTTCAGGAAATCGTCGACTTGCCGGTCGGTTGCGAATCCCATGACCTTTTCGACGCCAGCCCGATTGTACCAGCTGCGGTCGAAAAGGGTGATCTCGCCGGCGCCGGGTAGATGAGCGGCATAGCGCTGGAAGTACCATTGCTTGCGCTCGTCCTCGCTCGGCTTCGACAATGCGACAACGTGGCACTGGCGCGGGTTGAGGCGGTCGGCGATGGCGTTGATGGCGCCACCCTTGCCCGCCGTGTCGCGGCCCTCGAACAGCACCAGCACCCGCTGGCCCGTTTCCGCGACCCAGCGGGACATCGACACCAGCTCTTCCTCCAGCGGCTCCAGAAGCGCTTCATAGGGCTTGCGTTTGAGCTTCGACATTCGGGCCGCCTTTCCGCATTGCGGGGCCAGCCTAGCTTTGGGGCTCCGAAACGGAAGGGTGAAACGTCGTCAGCACCAATTGCGGGTGAGGTCGCCGATGTTGCGGGCCAGCCCGTCGCGGACCATCGCCTGGCCGACATCCTTGCCGTCGACCGCGACGTTGCGCAGCAGCAGGCCGTAGCGTTCGAGGTCGGGGCCGACTTCGGTCAGCTGGAGCTGGCCGGAATTGAGCAGCGCCTGCAACCTCGCTGCCGATGTCTGACCTAGCGCCGCTTCCTTGGGACATGCGGCGCCGTAGATTTGCGGCGCTTCGATCCCTGCGAGCCGCACGGTCTTCCCGCCGAGATAGAAACTGTCGCCGCTCGCCACGCAATTGGTCAGTCCGCCGGTGCTGCACAGGCCGAACACCAATCCCGCGCTTCTGGTCTGAGGTACGTCGCCTGCCGGATTTGGCTTGCGGAGGATTCCGCTCCCCCAGATGCTCAGCAAGATGGCGAGAAGGACGGCAGCGATCGGGACCGCCAGTCCCCGGCGGCTGACGCGCTGTGGAATGTCCGGCCTTGGGCGACGGCGAAAGTCGCCGACGCTTACCGGTTCGCCCCAGCGCACGCCCCCAAGCGGATTGCGGACGTCAGGCCAATAGTCGGTCAGGCGAGTCCATTTGCTGGCCTCGCATCCTTGCTGCCGGGCGATGTCCTTGCGCTCTGCCAATCCTGCTCACCACCGACTCGCTAGTCGTAACGCCTGATCCAATCGGCGGATGCAAGCAGCACGAAAATAGGCTGCGGCAGCCCGTTTCCGGCGCTCGCCGACGTGCAACGCGATAGCAACGAACGAGTAACGAAGATGCGCGACGATGCTTGCCGGAGATCGAGGGGGTCATCCGATGCTCGTCATCGCCATCTTGTCACTGCTGGCCATCATCGCGACGATGTTCGCGTTGATCATCTCGTCGCCCTTGTATCGGACCCTGGCCACGGCGCTCGATAGCTGGGCGGAAGTGCCGCCCCCGGAAGGCCGCGCGCGCTATTGAACGAAAGGCGCGATCACCTCGGCGGGGACCCGGATCGGCCGGTTGCTGGTGCGGTCGATGATCGCCCAGCTCGTCCTCGCCCGGACGCAGACCTTTCCGTCGGGGCCAGTGAATTCGACATGACGGTCGAAGCGCGCGCCCTTCGGAGCATCGCCGACCCAGGTTCTCCCGATCAGGCGATCGCCTTCGTAGGCCGCACGCAAATAGTCGATCTCGTGCCGCACGACGACCCAGAAGAAGGCGTCGTGGTGGGCCGGGTCGCAGACCGCGTGCCAATGCGCGACCGCGATCGTCTGAATCCATTGCACCCATATGGCGTTGTTGACGTGGCCGAGCTCGTCGATGTGCTCGGCAGCGGCGATGAACTCGAGCTCGAAGACAGGGCGCGTCATTGCAGCTGGGAACTCCGGTTGCGTCTCAGCGTGTGCGCGATGCCGGCGTCGCTCAACAGGCTGGCGAGCACGACCCTGGGGTTGCGAGAACCGCGCTCCACCAGCTCACGGATCGCGGCCGATTGGCCCCGCGAACCTCCAGCGCGCTCGAACGCCGCAAGCCATTCGGCGGACGTCAGTGTGCGGTCGGCGCGATTGGCATCGACGATCCGGCGGACGAAGCCGAAGAAGTCGCCCTTGTTCGCGCGCTCCGCCACGAGAGCGAAGACGGCGCCGCAAGCATAATTGGCGCGCACTTCATTGCGATCGATGGCGGTAGCGACCGGACGCACTGCGAGCGTGGAACAATTGCGCAGCGCTTCGTTGAGTTTCGCAGTTGAGCTGAAGGCGGGATTGAGTCTGCTGCACGGTACGCATGGCAAGCAGGTCCGCACCGCCTTCCATGATCCAGCTGTCGCGCGGAGTGGCGTAATGGACGGCCTGGCCGAGCCAGAAGTGCGACGCTTCATGAGCGATGAACCAGTGCGCCATGTCGGCGAGCGCGGGAACCTGACGCAATGCGGACTGGCCTTCGAACCGCATCAGGATGAGACCCTTGAGCGTGCCGCCGTTCATGCTCGCGCCCTCACCGTTGGGTCCTTCCCAGGCAGCAAGGATCGTCGGCTGAGCGACACCTGAGGGACCAAGCCGGCTCGTCAGCACATCGAAGACTCGCGGCGTGTAGGAGGCGAGGTCGTCGGCGATCCACTTTGGAAGGTCGCTGTCGATGACCGTCGCGACGCCGCTCCGCACGACGGCGCGGGGGACCTCGTAGAGACCGTAGGTTCCTTCGCTATTGCCGCGGCGATAGCCTTCGACATCGCCGGCGAGTCGCAGGTTGCGGCCCCTGAATTGCACCGCCGTATTGGTGTCGACGATGAACCTCGGGTCGCCGCCGACCGGAAGCCTGTTGAGAATGTCCGCGCGATTGGCCGAGAAGACCGCGAAGTGGCCGTCGAAGACCGCAACGCTGCTCCCGCCCAGCCGCAGCGCGGGAACATAATCCGCGAGCAGGTCGCCGGTGAAGGGCGTAAACCGCACGCGCACGACAGGTGGCACGGGCCGCCCGCCGGCGGTGATCGCATCGAAGCTGCCCCTGCGCTCCAGCCGCACGCCGGGCGTGAGGATCTGCCAGCTTTGCTGCCGCCAGGACTGGCTGTTACTCGCTGCCGGGGATGACCGGAAGAAGCCCCAGGCGGGCGCCGCTCGCGGAAAGACGAATTCGGCGATGAACGAGTTCCGGTGCGATCGACGGTGACCCGCACCGGTTGCGCTTGTGCGCCAGCCGACGCGCCAATCGCCAGCAATAGTCCGAGGAACGCTCGGATCACTCGCCGACCTGAGTCAGGACGAACCCGTACGTCTCCGCGACTTCGTGCAGCCTTTCCCACCGGCCCGACTTGCCGCCGTGACCCGCGCCCATGTTGATTTTCAGCATGAGCAGATTGCCGTCGGTCTTGTTCGCGCGGAGCTTGGCCGCCCACTTGGCCGGTTCCCAATAGGTCACGCGCGGATCGGTGAGGCCGCCGGTGATGAGCATGGGCGGGTAATCCTGCGCCTTCACATTGTCGTAAGGCGAATAGCTCCGAATCGTGTCGAACGCCGCCTTGTCGATGATCGGATTGCCCCATTCCGGCCACTCGCCCGGAGTCAGCGGAAGACTGTCGTCGAGCATGGTGTTGAGCACGTCGACGAACGGCACGTCGGCGACCACCGCGCCCCACAGGTCCGGATCGGAATTGACGACTGCGCCCATCAATTCGCCGCCGGCGGAGCCGCCGTTGATGCCGATGCCGCCCTTGTGCGTGAACCCTTCCGCGATCAGACCCTTCGCCACGTCGACGAAATCGTTGAACGTGTTGGTGCGCTTTTCGAGCTTGCCGTCGAGGAACCACTGATAGCCGAGGTCGTCGCCGCCGCGGATGTGGGCGATGGCATAGGCCCAGCCGCGGTCGAGCAGGCTGATCCGGTTCGAGTTGAACGCCGGCGGGATCGCCATGCCGTAGGCGCCATAGGCGTAGAGGAAGAGCTTGCCCCTGCCGTCCTTCTCGAAGCCCCTGGGGTAGACGACCGAGACCGGCACCTTCTGGCCATCTCTGGCGGTGATCATCAGCCGCTCGGTTTCGTACTTGGACGCGTCGTAGCCCGACGGGATTTCCTGCACCTTGAGGACCTCGAGCCGGTCGTCCTGCGGATGATAGTCGTAGATCGTCGCCGGCGTGACGAGCGACGAATAGGCCAGCCGATAGGCGTCCGGCGCGAACTCGGGATTGCCGAGAAAGCCGGCACTGTAGCTCGCTTCCGCGAACGGAATGCGCCGCTCCTCGCCCTCGTACGTACGCAGGATCAGCTGATCGAGCCCGTCGACGCGCTGCTGGATGGCGAGGTGGTCGCGGTACGACGTTGCGTGCCGCAGATACACTCGGTCCGAGCCGGGGACGACCGTCCGCCACTCGGCGGGATTGGCCGGATCGGCTTCCGCGAGGCGGAAGTTCACATGGTCGTCATTGGTGAGGATCCACAGCTTGCCGTGGGCCGCATCCACCTCGTACTGGCGCTTCTCCTTGCGCGGCGAAACGAGCGTCAGCGGCTGGGTCGGATCGTCGGCAGAAACGAAGCGGACTTCGCTGGTCGCATTGTCGCCAGTGCCGATGACGATGAAGCTCTTGTCCTGCGTCTTGCCGACGCCGACCGAGAAACCGAGTTCCTCCGTCTCCTCGTACAGCGTGATGTCCTGGTCGGTCGGCGTGCCCAGACGATGGTAGCGAGCGCGATAGCTGCGCCACTGGTCGTTGACCTCGTTGAAAACGATACCGTCGGAGCCGTTGGTCCACGCGGCCGAGCCGATGCCGACGTTGGTGACGGTCTCGATGTCCTCGCCGGTCGCAAGGTCGCGGATACGGATGGTGAAGCGCTCCGCGCCGCTGTCGTCGACGTAGATTGCAGCGAGCTTGCCGTCCGGGCTGACGTCCAGCGCGCCGAGGCGGAAATAGTCCTTGCCCTCGGCCTCGGTCGGCTCATCGAAAATGACTTCGTCGGCGCCGCCGCCAACCGGCTTGCGGTACCAGGTCCGGTACTGCGCGCCGGGCTTGAACGCCCACCAGTAGAGATAGTCGCCGTCGCGGATCGGGACCGAGGATTCGTCCTCCTTGATCCGGCCCTTCATCTCCTCGAACAGCTCGTCGAGCAGCGCTTTGTGCTGGGCCTGCCAATGCCCGAAAAAATCGTTCTCTGCGGTCAGGTACGAAAGGACATCCTTGTCCTCCACCTGCGGATAATTCTGGTCGCGGAGCCAGTGCCACGGGTCGTCGATCGTCACGCCATGGCGTTCGTAGCTGTATGGCCGCTGCTCGGCGGCCGGCGGTGCGGGAAATGCAGTAGGCTTGTCCATGCCCACGCTCTTAACGTGGGCCGCAGGAAGTGAAAGCTGGCGGCGAATGGCTGCGGCTGGTCAAAGCGGCTGGAAACGGGAATATTCGAGCCCTGCCTGACAAAATCGCTGCGAGGCCGATGTGATTGAGTTCCAACGAAAATCCCTTTTGCTCGCACTCGCGATCGCGGCAGCGGGCTGCGCGCCTCTGCCGCCGCCACAGTCCGCTCCCCCCAGCCCGCTCTACCTTGGCGCCGACCTTTCCTATGTGAACGAGATGGAGGATTGCGGCGCGGTCTTCCGCAAGGACGGCCGGCAAGTCGATCCGTTCGCGCTGTTCAAGGCCGAGGGGCGAACCTCGTCCGGGTCCGCATCTGGAACGATGCGAAGTGGACAAAGTACAGCAATCTTCCCGATGTGCGGAAGACGATCGCCCGGGCCAAGGCCGCCGGCATGCAGGTGCTGCTCGATTTCCATTATTCGGACGACTGGGCCGACGGCGAGAAGCAACTGATTCCCGAGGCGTGGAAGGGCCTCAACGAAGACCAGCAGGCGAAGGCGCTGTACGACTACACGCGCGAAATCCTCGGCGCACTCAATCGCGAGGGCCTGATGCCGGAAATGGTGCAGGTCGGAAACGAGACCAATTCGGAGATGGCCGGGAGCAAGAAGGGCGAGCCGATCAACTGGGTCCGCAACGCCAAGCTGTTCAATGCCGGGATCAAGGCCGTCCGGGACGCGGGCAAGCAATCCCGCATCCAGCCGCTGATCATGCTCCACATCGCCCAGCCTGAGAATGTCGAACCCTGGTTCGAGGCGGCGGAGAAGGCCGGCGTCCGCGACTATGACATCGTCGGCATCAGCTACTACCGGAAGTGGTCGAGCATGGACATGGCGGGCCTCGGCCGAGTCATCGCAAGCACCAAGACGCGCGTCGGGAAGGACGTGATCCTGGTCGAGACCGCCTATCCTTTCACGACCGCCAATGCCGATGCCGCGCCCAACATCCTCGGCGACGACAGCTCGATCCCCGCTTATCCGCCGACGCCCGAAGGGCAGAAGCGCTACCTGATCGACCTCACCCAGACCGTCCTCGACAATGGCGGCATCGGCACGGTCTATTGGGAGCCAGCCTGGGTTTCGACCAAGTGCAGCACCCGCTGGGGGCAGGGTTCGAACTGGGACAATGCGACCTTCTTCGACTTCACCAAAGGCAATGAGGCGCTGCCCGCGTTCGACTTCCTGACGCACCCGTACCGGCGGCCCTGATGAAGCTGATGCGGGTCATGAGGGCGGTGCTCGCCGCAATTGTTCTCGGCTTCGGCAGTGCCGCAGCCGCGCAGGAGATCTCGCTCGATACTGGCTGGCAGTTCCAGCGGCTGGGTGACGGATCCGCGCCCGACGCGAAGTGACGCTGCCGCACACGACGCGGATCGAGCCACGAGTCGTCAGTGACCAGTGGCAGGGGGTCTCAGTTTACAGCAAGTCGCTCGCCGTGCCCGCATCATGGGCGGGCAAGACGGTGCTGCTGCGGGTCGAGGCGGCGATGAACGTGGCCACCGTGTCGCTCAACGACCGCCCGGTCGCGACGCACCTCGGCGGATATCTGCCCTTCACGATCGACCTGACGAAGCAGCTGCGCTTCGGCGCCGAGAACCGGATCGCTATCAGGCTCGACAATCGCGACAACAGGATCACCGGGCCAAAGCCGCTCAAGGACCTCGACTTCAACACCTACGGCGGCCTCTATCGTGGCGTCCGACTGATCGTGAAGCCGGCCGTCCACCTCAGCGACGAGATGCTCGAGGACCGCGTCGCCGGCGGCGGGCTGTTCGTCACGTATCCGCTGGTCGGACCGGATCTCGCGGAGGTTCAGGTCGCTGCAGACATCCGCAACAACGGCCCGCGTGCACGGGCGACGGTCACGCACCAATTGTTCGACGGTGACCGGCTGGTCGCGACCTCGACCGGCGCGCTCGATCTGGGCGCCGGGACGCTTCGCCGAAACGTCCAGAAAATCCGCCTGACCTCGCCAAGGCTTTGGTCGCCGCAGTCGCCCAACCTCTACCGGCTGGTGACCTTGGTGCAGGGACGCGGCGGTGCCGTCGACCGCACCGAGACGCGCATCGGCATCCGCAGCTTCGGCTTTGCCGAGAACCGCCTGCTGATCAACGGCCAGCCGACGTTCCTGCGCGGCGTGAACCGGCACCAGGAATATCCCTATGTCGGCTATGCGATCTCGCCGAACGCGGACTACCGGGACGCAAAGCTGATCAAGGAAGCCGGCTTCGACTACGTCCGGCTGTCGCACTATCCGCATTCGCCCGCGTTCATGGCGGCGGCCGACGAGCTTGGCCTTGTCCTGCTTGGACGCGATTCCGGGCTGGCAATTCTACAACCCCGATCCGCGCTTCCGCGCTCAGGTCGTGAAGACGTGCCGGGACATGATTCGCCGCGACCGCAATCACCCGAGCGTGCTCGCTTGGGAATGCTCGCTCAACGAAACGGATATGCCGAAGCCGTTCGTCGCGGAGCTTCATCGCGCCGTGCACGAGGAATTTCTCGGCGCGCAAACATGGTCGGCGGGATGGCTGCCGCAGGGATTCGACATCTACCTTCAGGCGCGCCAGCACCGGCTCAAGCATTACGAGCCGCCTGACCGGCCCTATATCGTCTCCGAGTACGGCGATTGGGAATATTATGCGGAGAATGCCGGGCTCAACCAGACGGCGTGGGCCAATCTGAAGGAAGAAGAGCGGACCTCACGCCAATCCCTTGGCTCCGGCGAGGCGCGGCTTCTGCAGCAGGCGACCAACATCCAGGAAGCGCATAACGACAACTTCCGGACGCCGGCCTTCGCCGATGGCTATTGGGTCATGTTCGACTATAATCGCGGCTATGCCGACGACCTCGAAACGTCGGGGGTGATGAGCCTCGAACGGCTTCCCAAATTTTCCTACTTTTTCTTCCAGAGCCAGCGCGACGCGAGCGAGCGGTCAAGCCGCTTCGAGTCCGGCCCGATGGTCCGCATCGCGAGCCACTGGATGCCCGGATCGAGCCCGCGCATCCGCGTCTTCAGCAATGCGGAGGAAGTGGAACTGAAGCTCAACGGCCGCTCGCTCGGCCGCCTGAAGCCGACGCGCGACACTATGTCCGACAAGCTGCGTCGTCCGCCGTTCCATTTCGACGCCGGGCAATTCACGCCGGGCACGCTGGAAGCGGTCGCCTACATCGGTGGACGCCCCGTGGCGACCCATCGCGTCGACACGCCCGGCCCGCCGCAGAGCCTGAGGCTTCATCTCGACGACGCGGGCGTTCCCGCCGTTGCCGGAGACCTGGTCTTCGCGCGGGCTTCGGTGATGGATGAAAGGATCAGGCCGGTCCCGATCTCCGGCCAGTCGATCCGCTTCGAAGCGAGCGGCGACTTCGAGATCGTCGGCGACCAGGTAACGCCCCTCGAAGCGGGAACCGCGTCGGTTCTCGTGAGGATCAGGAGGGCGAACGCGAGAGGGTCGATCAAGGCGTCGAGTGACCGGCTCGCGGGGTCGCTGGACGTGCCATTCTAGGGGCGAGGTATAGGTCCCTAAGTCGCAAGGGACTGGCAGGCCTAATGCCTGCTTTGGGTGGAAAGCGGCATTAGGGCGCATAAGCTAACCCGCATGAGGCGTAGCTACGTGATCGGCTGGATGGCCATACTATTTGGAGCGGCGGTTATTGAACCAGCTGCCGCGGATGTTGGCTCGCCCGCGGCCGACCCGGACTGCTTCGACGCGCTGGTCGATGCCATTATCGTTCGACAGACCCCTACCGTTGTTCCGGAATGTGGCGACGACTGCATCATTATGCGGTGGCCGTGGATAGTCGAGTTGGACGTCGAGCGAGTAATTAGAGGGAAGGCGCCCTCCACTTCACTGACGGTGCTAACCGTGCAGCACACCTACTATCGCACTGATCTTGGCGCGCGGCGATGGTGGTTAAGGCGAAACTCCCTAGGCGCGTTCAACGTCCTCACAGTCGACGATAAGGAACGCTTGCCTCGCTGCACTGAAGGCTCACCGCCAGCCAGGCCGTATATCCAACCCGGCAACGGACGAACGTTGCGCGATTTGGCCCGTGAGGGCGAAGAATATTATGGGAAGCAGCCTTAGGCTAATGACCGCAATGGGTCGAAAGGGGGACGTTACCGGATCACATAATTCACTGTCCTACAGCGCGGCTGTTGTGATTAGGTGCTTGCTAGCCGCACGATCGAGCTTTTGAGGCTTGTTCAAATCCAACAACAATCCTCGCGGCACGGTCAATTTGGTCAACTTCGCACAGGGGAAATGTTGGATACGTCCTTCTTGCCTGTTGGACCGGCTGCCACGCCAGAGCGCTTGTTGAGGCTGGCGCGCGGGATTAGGTAGCGGCCATGTCCAGTTATGCAGACCGCCTGAAGGCGCTTCGCGAGCAGCTCAAGGCCGACCGGCTCGACGGCTTCGTCGTCCCGCTCACCGACGAGCATATGAGTGAATATGTCGGGAGCTACGCCCAGCGGCTGGCGTGGCTGACGGGGTTCGAGGGCTCGGCGGGGTCCGCGGTCGTCCTGCCGCAGGAAGCGGCGATCTTCGTCGATGGGCGCTACACCTTGCAGGTGCGCAGCCAGGTCGACGGCAAGGACTGGTCGTACCAGTCGGTTCCGGAAACCTCCGCCGCCGACTGGCTGAAGGAACATGCACCGCAGGGCGGCCGCATCGGCTACGATCCTTGGCTGCACAGCCGCGACTGGGTGAAGAAGGCAACCGAGGCTTTGGCCAGCCGCGGCGCCGAACTGGTCGCCGTCGAGCAGAACCCGATCGACAAGGTCTGGGCGGACCGACCCGAGGCTTCGAAGGCGCACCTCAAGGTCCAGGGGGAGAAGTACACGGGCCGTTCTTCGGCGGACAAGCGCCAGGAAATCGCCGACTGGCTCGTCTCGCAAAAGGCCGATGCCGCCGTGCTGTCGGCGCTGGATTCCATCGCCTGGGCGTTCAACGTGCGCGGCGAAGACGTGTCGCGGACGCCGGTCGCCCTCGCCTTCGCGCTGGTGCATTCGGACGGAACCGCCGATCTCTTCGTCAATCCCGAGAAGATCGACGCGGAGGTGCGGCAGCATCTCGGCAACGGCGTCCGGCTTCACGACCGCAATGCGTTCGAAGACGCGCTCGGCGAGCTTTCAGGCAAGACTGTCGCAGTCGATCCCGAGCGTGCCGTCGCCGCAATCTTTGAGGCGCTCGATAAAGCGGGCGCCAAGATCGTGCCGGTGCGCGATCCGACCATCCTGCCGAAGGCGGTCAAGAATGCGGTCGAGATCGCCGGCCAGAAGTCGGCGCAGCATCGCGACGGCGCGGCCATCGCCCGTTTCCTTCGCTGGATCGAGGAAGAGGCGCCGAAGGGCAACGTCGATGAGTTGAAGGCCTCCGACCATCTCGAGGCGCTCCGCCGCGAGGACCCGGACCTGCGCGACCTCTCCTTCGACAGCATTTCCGGCGCGGGACCCAACGGCGCGATCGTCCATTACCGGTCGAGCGAAAAGACCAATCGCAAGCTGGAGATGAACTCGATCTATCTGATCGATTCGGGCGGCCAGTATCTCGACGGCACGACCGACATCACGCGCACCGTCGTCATCGGCGAGCCGACGCAGGAAATGCGCGACCGCTTCACGCGGGTGCTGCAGGGCCACATCGCCGTCGCCACCGCGATCTTCCCGAAGGGCACGCGCGGGACGCAGCTCGACAGCTTCGCCCGCCGACCGTTGTGGGAAGCGGGTCTCGATTACGCCCACGGCACCGGCCACGGCGTCGGCAGCTTCCTGTCGGTCCACGAAGGGCCGCAGCGCATTTCGCCCGCCGGCAGCGCGCAGGCGGGCGGCGACGAGCCGCTGCAGGCGGGCATGATCCTTTCGAACGAGCCCGGCTACTACAAGACGGGGGCCTACGGCATTCGGATCGAGAACCTAGTCCTCGTCGTCGACAAGCCGGTCGAGGGCGCGGAAAAGGAGACTCTGGGCTTCGAGACCCTGACCTTCGCGCCGATCGAGCGGCGGCTGGTCGACGTATCGATGCTCAGCGACCGCGAGCTGCAATGGCTCAATGATTATCATGCCGAGGTGCTGGCCAAGATCGGCCCGCGGCTGGAGGGAGACGACAAGGCATGGCTCGAAAGGCAATGCGCGCCGCTAAGCCGCTAGGCTGGATGGCGCTCGGCGGTGCGATCACTGCGACATGGATGCTGGGGCCGCGGATCGCCGTGAACCGCGCGCTCGACGCCGGCTATTCCCTGGCTGGCTGGTTCGGGTCCTTCTTCGGCTGATCGGCCGTGTCGCGGGCTTGCGCCTTCCTGCGCCGCAGGTTTTCACGCAGAGCCGCCGCCAGCCGTTCCTTGTCCTTCGCACCCATGCGGTCCGATTAGAGTTCCCGCTCTATGCCAGCAAGGCTCGGGTTGACGGGCGGGACCCGCTTGGCCATAGCGCCCGCTCCTCCGGTCAGTGCTGCCGTAGCTCAGTGGTAGAGCGCATCCTTGGTAAGGCTGAGGTCGTGAGTTCAATCCTCACCGGCAGCACCATTTTCCAGCTTCAAGCGGGCGAATCCGATGACTGAAGCCTTCATCTGCGACGCGGTGCGCACACCCATCGGCCGTTACGGCGGGGCGCTAAGCTCCATCCGCGCCGACGATTTGGCCGCCATTCCGATCAAGGCGCTGATCGAGCGCAACCCAGGCGTCGACTGGAGCGAGCTCGACGACGTGATCCTCGGCTGCGCCAATCAGGCGGGCGAGGACAATCGCAATCTGGCGCGCATGGCGGGGCTGCTTGCCGGGCTGCCGGACAGTTCAGGCGGCGTGACGCTGAACCGGCTGTGCGGATCGGGGCTCGACGCGGTGGCGATGGCGGCGCGGGCGATCAGGGGAGGCGATGCCGACCTGATCATCGCCGGCGGGTCGGAGAGCATGAGCCGCGCGCCCTTCGTCATGCCCAAGGCGCAATCGGCGTTCGACCGCAATGCGGAGATTTACGACACGACCATCGGCTGGCGCTTCGTCAATCCGAAGATGAAGGACGCCTACGGCGACGACACGATGCCGAGCACGGCGGAGAATGTCGCCCAGGATTTCCAGATCGGCCGCGAGGACCAGGATGCGTTCGCGTTGAGGAGCCAGGAGCGCACGGCGAAGGCACAGGCCAACGGGCGGCTGGCGGCGGAGATCGTGCCGGTCGAGATCAAGCAGCGCAAAGGCGATTCGATCATCGTCGATACGGACGAGCATCCGCGTCAGACGACGCTGGAGGCGCTCGCCAAATTGCGTCCGATTGTTCGGCCGGATGGATCGGTGACTGCCGGCAACGCGTCGGGCGTCAACGACGGTGCTGCAGCGATCATCATCGCTTCGGAGGAAGCCGCCAGACGCAACGGCCTGACGCCGCGCGCCCGCATCCTCGGTGCGGCGGTGGCGGGCGTGCCGCCGCGGATCATGGGCATCGGTCCCGCGCCGGCGAGTGAAAAGCTGTGCAAGCGGCTGGGCATCAGCATCGGCGATTTTGACGTGATCGAGCTGAACGAAGCCTTTGCGGCGCAAGGCCTCGCTGTGCTTCGCCAGCTCGGAATTCCGGACGATGCCGCGCATGTGAATCCGAACGGCGGCGCGATCGCACTCGGCCATCCGCTCGGCATGTCGGGTGCTCGGCTTGCGCTGACGGCGACCGAGGAATTGCAGCGCGGCGGCGGCAAGCTTGGCCTCGCCACGATGTGCATCGGCGTCGGACAGGGTATCGCGCTGGCGATCGAAAGGGTCTGACCTAGCTATAGTCGGGTTCCAGCAACCCCTCGATGACATGGTGCTGGATCACCTGCTGCAGTTCATCGGCGACACGATAGGTCAGATGGTCGCGAACGCGTGGGGGCAGCCCATCGAGATACGCTTGCGTGACCTGCAGGTCGTGATGATTGGCGTTGGTTGCATCCGGTGCGTCTACGCCAACGACCAATACCGGCCGCGCCTCGTTGGAGCGGTTTGCGGTCCCCCGATGAATCGTCAGCGCCGAGCGGGCGGAGATGTCGCCACGCTGGGGCATCTTCTGCTGGGCGCGAGCGATGTAGCGATCCCATAGGGCACGGTCCGGGAACATGCCGTCCTTCGCTCCGGGTATCGCGTCCCATTGCGTGCCGGGCGCAATCTCGAACGGGCCGTGCTCCAGCCTGGTGTCGACCGTCGCCAGGTTGAACGCGAGGCTGTTGAGACGGCGTCCAGTGAGGGTCGCCTCGGGAGCGGGGAAGTCGCGGTGCCACGGTTGGTCCGCAGCGCCGGGGAACGGAATGTCGAAGCCGATCTCGACGATCCTGTACTCCGGCCCGAGCACAGCCTCGCACACGGCGACAAACCAGGGGTGAGTGGCGATGTCGACGAAGCCGCTGATGCGCTCCGGCTGGACCTCCACATAATAGCGCTCCGGCCCTCGCGGCAGGGCGCCGCCGGGCACCGCCTTCGCCTCGTCGAAGAGATCCATGATCTCGGCGTACATGCGATCGGCCCAGTCGGGCGGGAAGGCGCCTTTGAGACCGATGATCCCGTCGCCGTAGAGGCCGCCCATGATGGCGGCGGGTTCCAACTTGTCGCTCAACGTTCGATCCTCCGACTCCTCGACGCCAAACTATCACCCGTCGCTTGCCATGCGACCCGCAATCCGCTTGAGCGCCGCTCAAATGCGCTTCTTCTCCGACAATGCGGCCGCCGCCCATCCGAAGGTCATCGAGGCCATCGCGCAGGCGAACCGGCTCGACACGGCCTATGACGGAGACGCGTGGAGCCAGAGGCTCGACGGCGCCTTCTCCGACCTCTTCGAGACCGAGGTACGGGCCTTGTGGGTGAGCACCGGAACCGCCGCGAACTGCCTTGCGCTGGCGGCGCTGTGCCCGCCGCACGGAGCGATCATCTGCCACCGTGACGCGCATATCGAGAATGACGAGGCGGGGGCGCCGGGCTTCTACACGCATGGCGCCAAGCTGATGCTGGTCGACGGCGACGGCGCGAAGGTTGCGCCGGAGGCGGTGGACTCAGCGGTCGAGCGCATCCGCAAGGACGTGCACCAGGTCCAGCCCAAGGCGCTGTCGATCACCAATGCGACCGAATACGGCCTTGCCTATTCGGCGGCGGAGGTTGGCGCATTAGGCGAGAGCGCCAAGCGGCACTCGCTCGGCTTCCACATGGATGGCGCACGCTTCGCCAATGCCATCGTCAGCACTGGAGCGAGCCCGGCCGACGTGACCTGGCGCGCCGGCGTCGATGCCCTGTCGTTCGGGTTCGCCAAGAATGGAGGGCTCAGTGCCGAGGCCCTGATCCTCTTCCGGACGGACTTAGCCGACGAGGTCGCGGTTCGGCGGAAGCGCGCGGGGCATTTGCTGTCCAAGGGCCGGATGCTCGCGGCGCAAATCCTGGCGATGCTCGACAACGATCTGTGGCTCGACAATGGGCGAGCCGCGAACGCCGCGGCGCAGACGATCGCGCAGGCCGCTGGCGACCGACTCGTCTATCCGGTCGAGGCAAACGAAATTTTCGTCCGCGCCACGCCCGAGGAAGCGGCCGCTCTGCGTGCCCAAGGCTTCGACTTCTACGACTGGGCGCCGGGCGAAATTCGGCTGGTAACGAGCTGGGACCAGTCCGGCGAACCGGTGGAGCGGCTCACGGCCGCCATCGCCGCCCTGTGAACGAGAAGCGCTGGACCTTCACGGAGGTCACGCTTCCCTTCATCATCTTCACCGCGATCTGGGGTTCGACCTGGATCGTCATCCGAGACCAGCTCGGCACCGTTCCGCCGCAATGGTCGGTCGCCTACCGCTTCGTCATCGCCGCCATCGCCATGGCGCTGGTCGCAAGATGGAAGGGCGAAAGCCTGAAGCTCGGCCGTGAAGGAATTCTCGCCGCAAGCTTCCTCGGGTCCGCGCAGTTCTGCGTCAACTTCAACGCAGTCTATCTGGCTGAGGAGCACATCACATCGGGCGTGGTCGCGACCGTCTTCGCCTTGCTGGTCATCCCGAGCACTTTGATGGCCTGGGCGGTCCTCGGCCATCGTCCAAGCAGCCGGTTCGTTTGGAGCTCACTGGTCGCCGTCGTCGGCATCGGACTGCTGTTCGTGCACGAATTCCGGCAGCATTCGGCCCGGGCCGACGAGATCGCGCTCGGCATCGGGCTGACGGTAGTCGGAATGATCGGAGCGTCGGCGGCGAACGTCTTCCAGGCGCGCGAGCAGGTTCGCCGCTTCCCGCTCTTCAGCATGCTCGCCTGGTCGATGATTACCGGGGCAGTGATGAACATTGTCATTGCGATAGCGATCGCCGGCCCGCCGGTATTCGACAGCCGCCCGGGCTATTGGTTCGGCCTTTTCTACCTCGCCATTCCGGCGTCGGTCCTGACCTTCAGCCTCTATTATCCGGTGGTCCGGAAGATCGGTCCGGCGAAGGCCGCCTATTCGAGCGCGATCATCCCGATCATCGCCATGGCCTTTTCCACGGCGCTGGAAGGATACAAATGGTCGCCGCTCGCGATTGCCGGAGCATTATTGGCGATCGGTGGGATGATCAGCGCGCTGAAGCGCGACAAAGCGGTCATCGCTCCACCTGACGCGGGCTGACGACACGTCTTTGGGGCGACCCGCCGGACCCGTCATTGCGAAGGGTCGGGCCTACCCCTAAGTCGCCGCAATGGCAGACGTACGCACGACCCCGACGGAAGTACCGGCCGAGGCACCGCCCTCCCCGACCCATGTGACCATTCGCCGCGAGGACTACCGCCCACCCGAATGGCTGGTGCCGGAAATCTCTCTCGACTTCGCGCTGGATCCCGAGGCCACTCGGGTTCGTGCGACGCTGCAGGTCGTCCGCAATGGCGAGCATGATGCCCCCCTTAGGCTCGACGGCGACGAGCTGGCGCCGAAGTCGGTCCGGGTCGATGGCCAGGACGCGCAATGGCGGATCGAAGGCGATCAGCTGGTCGTCGACGTCGCCGGCGACCGGGCGACAGTCGAGACGGAAGTCGTCATCGATCCCACCGCCAACACCAAATTGTCGGGACTGTACGCATCGGGCGGAATGCTGTGCACGCAATGCGAGGCCGAGGGATTCCGCCGCATCACCTTCTTCCCCGATCGGCCCGACGTTCTCAGCCGCTATCGCGTCCGCATGGAAGGCGACGAAGCGCGCTTCCCGATCCTGCTGACCAACGGCAATCCCGTCGCGACCGGTAAAAGCGAGGGCGGCCGGCATTGGGCGGAGTGGGAGGACCCGTTCCCCAAGCCAAGCTATTTGTTCGCGCTCGTCGCCGGCGATCTGCAGGCCAACCGGGACAGGTTCACCACCATGTCCGGCCGCACGGTCGACCTCGCCATCTGGGTGCGCGAGGGCGATCTGCCCAAGACGAGCCACGCGATGGAGAGCCTCAAGGCCTCGATGGCGTGGGACGAGCGCGTCTATGGGCGCGAATACGACCTCGACCAGTTCAACATTGTCGCCGTGTCCGATTTCAACATGGGCGCGATGGAGAACAAGGGCCTCAACATCTTCAACTCGCGCTACATCCTGGCCGATCCGGAAACCGCGACCGATGCCGATTTCGACGCGATCGCGGCGGTGGTTGCGCACGAATATTTCCACAATTGGTCGGGGAACCGCGTCACCTGCCGCGACTGGTTCCAGCTCAGCCTGAAGGAAGGCTTCACCGTCTTTCGCGACCAGAGCTTTTCCGCCGACATGGGCAGCGCGGCCGTCAAGCGGATCGAGGACGTCCGGGTGTTGCGGATGGTGCAGTTTCCGGAGGATTCCGGGCCGCTGTCGCATGCTGTCCGGCCGGACAGCTACATGGAGATTTCGAACTTCTACACGGCGACGATCTACAACAAGGGCGCCGAGCTCATCCGCATGTTTCACACGATGCTGGGGCCCGAGAAATTCCGCGCAGGCACCGATCTCTATTTCGAACGCCACGACGGCGAAGCGGCAACCTGCGACGATTTCGTCAAGGCGCTGGAGGATGCCAGCGGCGTCGACCTGTCGCCGTTCAAGATCTGGTATTCGCAGGCCGGCACGCCTCAGGTCGGAGCGCGGCTCGACTATGATCCGGAATTGAAGTCGGCGACTCTTCGGCTCGACCAGCGGATCGCACCGACGCCGGGCCAGCCCGCGAAGGATCTCATGCCCATTCCGCTGAGGACGGCGCTGATCGGCGGTGAGAGCGGTTCCGAGGTCGCCCCCGAGCGCCTGATCCTGCTCGACCATCTTGCGCAGGAGATCCAGTTCGAGGGCATCGACGAGGTCCCCCTGCTCTCCATCAATCGCGGCTTTTCGGCGCCGGTCGTCGTTCACGGACAACGTCGCGACGGCGAGCTGGAGCGGCTGGCGCAGACCGACACCGATCCGTTCGCCCGCTATGAGGCGATGCAGGAACTGGCGTTCGACGCCATCCTGACCGGAACGCGCGGCGAGCAGGCCGACTTCGAGCCCCTGATCCGCGCCGCCCGCAACACCTTGCGTTCGAACGAACTCGACCCGGCCTTCAAGGCCGAAGCTGTATTGCTGCCGCAGGAAGCGGTCGTCGCCGAGCGCATGGAAGTCGTCGATCCGGACGCGATCCATGCATCGCGCGAGCGGTTGCGCGCCGCACTTGGCGTGGCGCTGTCGGACGAACTCGCCCAGGCTCAGTCGGCGAATGCCGGAGCAGGTGCCGACTTGTCACCTCTGGCGAAGGGTGCCCGTCGCCTCCGTTCGGTCGCGCTCGGACTGATTGCGGGCGGAGATCCGCAGCAGGGCGCGAAGCTCGCCAAGGCCCAATTCGATTCGGCGGACAACATGACCGATCGTCAGGGTGCGCTGGGCGTACTCGTCTCGCTCGATGCCCCTGAACGCGAAGCGGCGCTCCAAGCCTTCTTCGATCGGTTCAAGGACGACGCCTTGGTGCTCGACAAGTGGTTCGGGCTTCAGGCGGCCGCGCAGCGTGAGGATACGCTGGATGAAGTCGAGCGGCTCGCCCTGCACCCGTCCTTCACGCTGCAGAATCCGAACCGTCTACGCGCGCTGGCGGGCAGCTTCTCGATGAATCACTGGGCATTCAACGATGCGTCGGGACGCGGCTATCGCTTCCTTGCCGACATGATCATCGCCTCTGACAAGCTCAACCCACAGACGGCGGCGAGGCTGGTCCCGCCGCTCGGCCGCTGGCGGCGCCTGGAGCCGAAGCGCTCGGAACTGATGCGCAAGCAGCTCGAACGGATTGTCGATACGCGCGGCCTGTCGCGGGACGTGTACGAGCAAGCGACGAAATCGCTGGGCTAGGGCGTCTGGCGGCTGCCGATCCAGCTGGCGACTTCGAGCGACACTTCGTTTGCGGCGCGGTTGAGCGCAGGTCCGATCGACTGGGCGGTTCCGTCGCTCGGGGCGTTCGCCTCGAACCGGCGGGTCTCGACGCGAGTCCCGCCCGCGGTCGACAGAGCGCCGTCGAACCGCACCACGGCCTGGCCAGTCGCGGCGTCATAACCGAAGCTTTGCAGTTCGCCCGAGACGATCAGCCCCGGATCGAGGCCGGTCAGCGCCGGATCGAGCACGACGCGGTTGGTCGTCCGCCGGATGGTTTCCGCGAGAAGGTCGGCGAAGAGGCGGTCCGGCGTATCAACCCACTGCGCGTCCGTCACATATTGCACGTCCGTGGACGTGACCCGCACCGGGATACGGACCGTACGCAATTCCTTGGAAATGACCGGCGTGCTGACGGTGACCGCCTGCCCGGCGTTGGCCGCGCGCGTAAACTCGCCCACGCTTGGCGCTTCGGGCGTCAGCGTGAGAAGCGTCGCCGGAGCCTTACCTCCGCCTAAAAGGCCACCGACTGAGCAACCGCCGACCGCAATGGCGAGCGCAACGGAAGCCAGAATACGCGCAGGCAATCTCATCACTGCTTCCCCGGTTTGTAATCGGGCAGCTTCTCCGGCCCGAGAGCGCCGCCGATACCGCCCTGCTCGACCCGCTCCGAAACGCCCTTCAGCGCCTGCGACAATTCGCGCAGGTCGCGGATCAGGCGGTTGGCTTCGGGCAGGGTCGACTTGCTGAAATTCTGAACGCCGGGCCGAGCATCCGCCATGACCGCGTCTAGATTTTCGGCCGCGCGCTGGACCGAAGCGATCGCCTTGTTGAGATTTTCCACGGCGGGCTTGGCATTCTCTTCGAGGACGATGTTGGTCGTGTCGGCGACCTGGCCCCACTTCTCCGCGGCCACGCCGGCCTGCTTGGCCGCAATCCGCGCATCGCCGATTGCGTCGGCGAGATCGGGAGCACGCTCGGCGAGCACCTTGGTGCTGCGATCGACGTTTTCGAGGATGTCCGAGATTGCATTCTGGTTCTCGTCGCTGAGCAACTCCGTCAGACGCTCCGTGAGGCGCTGAATGCGGTCGATCAGTTCCGGAGCGCTGTTCAGCAGAGCACCGAGACCGCCCGAACTGGCAGGAATGACGGGGCATCCCTGCGGCCCGACCTGCGTGATCGGGCGTGCGCCCTTCACTGCGCCGCCGAGCTGAATTTCGCTTACGCCGGTGAAGCCGACGCCCTTGATCTGCGCCGTCGTACCCTGAAGCACCGGCGTCTCATCATCGACTTCGATCCGGACCCAGACGAATTCGGGGCGGCTCGGCAGAAGCGAGACTTGCTGAATCTGACCTACGGGGACGCCCGAGAAGGTCACGCCCGAGCCCTTGTTCAGACCGCTCACGCCTTGCGCGAAATAGATGTCGTAACAGCGGGTCGCCTTGTTCGAGAGGCCCGCAATCCAGACGACGAACAGCAGCAGCCCCACGAGCATCGCGAGGGTCACGGCGCCGACCATTACGTAGTTCGACCGAGTCTCCATCAGGCTTCAGCGTGCTCCTTTGCCGTGTCCGCTGCGGCCCGACCGCGGGGTCCGTTGAAGTACTCTTGTATCCAAGGATGATCCAAAGCCAATAGTTCCGGAATCGTTCCGACCGCGATGACCTTGCGATCCGCAAGGACCGCCACGCGGTCGCAGATGGCATACAACGTGTCGAGGTCGTGCGTGATCAGGAATACGGTCAGGTCCAGCCGCTTCTGCAGGCCGAGGATAAGGTCGTCGAACGCAGCCGCCGAAATCGGGTCGAGACCCGCCGTGGGCTCGTCGAGAAACAAAAGCTCCGGGTCGAGCGCCAGGGCCCGGGCAAGGCCTGCACGCTTGACCATGCCGCCGGACAGCTCCGCCGGATATTTCGGCCCGGCATCCGCCGGAAGGCCGCCCATCGCGATCTTGTAGGACGCGATCTCGTCGAGCAGCGGCGGACGGATGTACGGAAAATATTCGCGGATCGGGACTTCGACATTTTCCGCGACAGTCAGCGTCGAGAACAAGGCGCCGTTCTGGAACAGGATGCCCCAGCGGCGGCGTATGTTCTTCGCCTCGTCCTCGGTTCGGCCGACCATATTCTCGCCGAGAACCTCGATATGGCCCTCGGCGGGAGTTCGGAGTCCGATGATCGAGCGCATCAGCACCGACTTGCCCGTGCCGGAGCCGCCGACGACTCCGAGGATTTCGCCCCGACTAACGTCGAGATCGAGGTTCTCATGGATGACGGCGTCGCCGAACCGATTGGTCAAGACCGCGCACCGATATGATCGGCTGGGATTCGCTCATAACCAGCCGACCGAGCTGAAAAAGACGGCGAAGACCGCGTCGAGGACGATGACCAGGAAGATCGACTGGACGACGGCAGTCGTCGTTCGAAGGCCGACCTCCTCCGAATTGCTTTCGACCATCATGCCCTGGAAACAACCGGCGAGGGCGATGATGAAGCCGAACACCGGCGCCTTGATCAGGCCGATCCACAGGTCGGTCTCCGGGACAACCTCTTGCAGTCGTTGAATGTATGTCAGCGGCGGGATGCCAAGGTCGAGCCAGACGAAGACTCCGCCGCCGAGCAGCGCCATCAGCATAGCCCAGAAGGCGAGCAGCGGCATCATGACGACGGCGGCGATCAGGCGGGGAATGACAAGCGCTTCGATCGGGGAAACGCCGATCGTTCGCATGGCGTCGATCTCTTCGGTGATCTTCATCGTGCCGAGCTGGGCCGCGAAAGCGGAGCCCGAGCGGCCGGCGACCATGATCGCAGTCATCAGCGTCCCAAGCTCACGTACGGTGATTCGGCCGATGAGGTTCACCGTGTATATTTCCGCTCCGAACTGCTGGAGCTGCACGGCACCTTGCTGGCCGATGACGACGCCGATCAGGAAGCTCATCAGTCCGATGATGCCCAGCGCGCGGACGCCGACGACGTCGAAGCGCTGGACGACGGCATTCCAGCGGAAGCGGCGCGGTCGCGCTGCCAGGTTGGCGAAGGCTACCAACACGGCGCCGAAGAACCCGAGCAGGCCGACCAGTGTCCGTCCGACCTCGACCATCCACTCGCCCACTTCGGCGACCATCCGCCCGAAGGTGGCACGCTCCTCAGGGTGAACCTGTACCGGCTTGTCGAACTCCCGGACCTGCTCGAGTAGGCTTTCGGCCTCCGGCGATGCTCCGAGGACCTTCGCACCGCGGTCGCGGACGGCGCGATAGACGAGCCAGGCTCCGACGGTGTCCATCCGCTCAACACCCGACAGGTCGATGGCGAGCGGATCAGGCTCAGCATCGATTTCGCGCTGAATGCTTGCGGCGCGCGTAATCGTCAGCGTGCCCCGGATGCGCAGGGCATGAAGTCCGCTGTCGGCGGTCGGGGCGGCTGTAGAGGCCATGCGGCGCGGACAGTGCTAGAATTAGCGAGGGCGGGCAAGGGGATGCACGAGCGCCACTTTCTTGCCGCTGTTCTTGCCTTTATGCGCAGCGGCCATGGCAACGCAGCCTAAACCTGTTTTCGTCCCCATTGGGTCCAATCCGGCGCATTTGTTCGGAATGGACGCGCGTACGCGCGCCTGTCGGCTGGCGACGAACATGGGCCTGGAGTGCGCGGATGAGGCTGCGGGCCGCGACGCCGTGCTGGCGAACATGGCCTTTGCCTGGGACCCGGCCTGGCTTCAGGAAATTGCGCGGCGGCCCGGGACGGTTCTCACGTCACAAGGCAGACCCGTTCTCGCTCATGTCCCGACCGGCAGGAATATCGCTTCGGTCATCGAGGCGATGGAAGCCACGGGCGGATCGCTGGACGGTCTTGAGCGGATCGACGGAGAGACTGCCGAGCTCAGCTATTCAAAACTGCGCAAGCGCGAACGGCCCTTTGTCATGCCGCTGGATCCCGCAAACCCGATTGCGGTCGAACGTGCCGCCTACGACGCCGCGTACAAGGGCGTGACGGACATCTTGACGCTGTACCTGTGGCGCAAGCCGGCATTCCACCTGACACGCTGGGCGGCGCAGGCGGGCATGACGCCGAACATGGTGACGGCCATCGGCGCGGTCTTTTGCGTGCTCGCCTTTTATCTCTTCTGGATCGGCAGTTACTGGCCGGGCGTCGCCGCGGGCTTCGTCTTCATGGTGCTGGACACGGTCGACGGGAAGCTCGCGCGCTGCACCGGGACCTCGTCGAATTGGGGCAACGTGTTCGACCATGGCATCGACCTGGTTCACCCGCCCTTCTGGTGGTGGGCTTGGATCCACGGGCTCGAGGCCTACGGGACTTCGTTGGAGCCGGTCTACGCGACCATGCTGCTGTGGGCGATCGTCGGCGGCTATGTCGCGCAGCGGGTGATCGAGGGCATCTTCATGCGCCGCTTCGGCAGGATGCACATCCACGTGTGGCGGCCGATCGACAGCCAGTTCCGGTTGATCACCGCGCGAAGAAATCCGAACATGGTCATCCTTGTGGCAGCCCTGCTGTTCGGGCGGCCCGACGTCGGAATCGAGCTCGTCGGTCTGTGGACGATCCTGTCACTGGTCTTCCACGCAGTGCGCCTGGCGCAGGCCAATGCCGCACACGACCGCGGCAAGCCGGTGGTTTCCTGGCTCTCGTGACCCACTGCACCGCGGTCGTGCTCGCAGGATCGCGGCCAGGCGTCGATCCTTTCGCGAGAGCCTATGGGACTGACTTGAAGGCGCTCATTCCCGTCGGCGGCGTGCCGATGGTCCGACGACCGGTCGAAGCCCTGCTTGCGAGCGCCGCCGTGCGGTCGATCCGCGTCCTTTCCCAGCAACCGGCGCGCATCGCCGAAGTCCTGCCGGACGACGAGCGCCTCAGCGTCGAACCGTCAAACGAGACAATTGCTTCAACGCTCGAGGCGATGTGTGCGGACCCGAGCGTGCAGTGGCCGGTGCTCGTGACTACCGCCGACCATGCCCTGCTTACCCCCGAGCATGATCGCCGACTTCCTCGGCAAGGCCGAAGGGGCTGACGTCGCGATCGGCGTCGTATCGAGCGACGCGCTCCTCAAGCGGCTGCCGCAGACCAAGCGCACCTGGCTGAAGTTTCGCGGCGGAGCCTATAGCGGCGCCAACCTCTTCCTGCTCGGCGGCCCACAGGTTCGCTCCGCGTTGGAAGTGTGGCGGACGAGCGAACAAAATCGCAAGAAGGCGTGGCGCATGCTGTTCACGCTCGGCTTCTCTGGTTTTCTTGGGGCGGTGCTTCGGTTGCGGACGCTTCAGCAGACTTTGAATTCGGTTGGCGAAAAGCTCGGCCTGACGATTCGCGCGGTCGAGCTTGCCGATCCGCTGGCGGCCGTCGACGTCGACAAGCCTGAGGATCATGAGCTCGTGACGGCTATTCTCGAAGGGCGGGCATGAGACGGACTTTGCGATCTACGACATGGATCGGACGGTCACGCGCCATGCGACGTACACGCCCTTCCTTCTTCATTGCGCGTGCGGCGAGCACCCTGGCGATTGGTCCTGCTCCCATTCGTGGCCGCTGCGATGCTCTCCTACGTGTTGAAGCTGATCGATCGCGCGAAGCTCAAGGAGATCTGTCATCGCCTGCTGCTCGGTCATCGCCGTCACCCGCAGGAGTTGAAGCCGCTGGTTGACAGCTTCGCCGACCGCACCGTCGGCTCGAACATACGTCCAGGGGCACGCGCAGCCGATTGCGCGCGACAAGGCTGAGGGACGACGCGTCGTCATGGCGACGGCCAGCTACCGACTGTACGCGCAGGCGATCGGCGATCGGCTCGGCTTCGACGACGTGATCGGCACCGGCTCAATCATCGGCCTCGACGAGAGGGTGCACGCGAAGATCGACGGCGAGAATTGTTATGGGCCGGCGAAGCTACGGATGGTCGTCGAATGGCTCGGCAAGAGCGGGTTCGAGCGCGGCCACGTCCGATTCTACTCCGACCATGCGAGCGACGCGCCTGTGTTCGAATGGGCGGATGAAGCCGTGGCCGTGAACCCGCACGCCAAACTGGCTAGACTGGCCGCGACGCGCGGCTGGACGGTCGAGGATTGGAGCTAGAGTGGGGGCACAGTTCAAGTTCGACCGATTCGTGGTCGACGGAGCGCAGCGGCAACTGAGGTGCGACGGGTCGCCGGTCGAGGTGAACAGCCGCTACCTCGATGCTTTATTGCTGATGGTGCGAAACCCGGGCGAACTCATCACGCGCGACCGCTTTCTCGACGACGTGTGGAACGGCATTCCGGTTACCGACGAGGCGCTCAGCCAGTGCATCGCCAATCTGCGGCGGACGCTCGGCGACGACGCCACGCGGCCGCGGTTCATCGAAACGGTGCCGAAGCATGGCTACCGCTTCATCGCTCCCGTCGAGGAGCGTCAGGTCGAGAAGCGCTTCGGTCGGCAGATCACCTTTCCGCTCGGCTGGCAGGGTGGGCTTTCGCTGGCGTCGGCAGGCACGCTGGGCGGCGGGGTTGTCGGGGTGGCGGGCGGCCTGCTCTACGGCTTGGGTGCATCACCCGACCCGCTGCGACCCGCGGTCGGGGCGGCATCTTTCCTGATCGTGATGCTGTCCGTGAACATCCTCGCGGCCGCGCTCGGCGGGGTTCGCGATCGGAACCGGTATTGCGGCGGCGCATCGCTACGCCGGACCGAAGGTCGCCGCCACCGCGCTTGGCGCCGCCCTTGGCGGCCTGATCGTCGGGGCGGCGGCGAAACTGCTTGGCGTCGATGCGTTCAGCGTCCTGCTGGGCAAGGCACCCGTTGGGATTGCCGGAGGCTTCGAGGGTCTGGTGCTCGGCGGGGCGATTGGGCTCGGTTCTCACCTTTCCATCGCGCGGGTCCGGTCGTGGCCATCGATTTCCGGCGCTGCCCTGACGGGCGCGATCGCCGGTGCGATCCTGCCGCTGATGGGAGGCAAGCTGATGGGCTCCAGCCTGGACGCCCTGAACGAGGCCTTTCCGGAGTCGCCGCTCAACATCGACAGCCTCGGTTACTGGTTCGGCGAGGACCATTTCGGGCTGATCTCGCAGACCTTTTTCGGCGCGTTCGAAGGCTTCCTTCTCGGCGCCGGAATCACGTTCGCGATCCGCTACGCAGCCAACGTGCTGCGCGAACTCGAGGTTCGCTAGACCGCCCTCAACGCATTTTCGACGTCGGCAATGAGATCGTCCGCATCTTCCACGCCGATCGAGATGCGCACGAGATTGTCCGTGATCCCGAGCGCCTGCTTGCGTTCGTCCGGCACCGACAAGTGCGTCATCGCCGCCGGTGCGCTCGCCAGCGTCTCCGTGCCGCCCAGGCTGACCGCCAAATGCGCAATCTTTAGCGAGTCGAGAAAGGCGAACGCCTCCTTCTCGCCGCCCTTGAGGTAGAGCGAGAAGGTCGAACCCGCACCCATGCAATGGCGATTGTAGATGTCGGCCTGACGCGATCCCTCTTCGAGGAAGCCGAGATAGCCGACGCTCTCGACCTTCGGGTGATCGCGAAGGAAGGCGCAGACCTTTTCCGCATTCTCGCCGGCGCGGCTGCATGCGCAGTTCCAGCGTCTCAAGGCTGCGCAGCAGCATCCAGGCGGTGTTCGGATCGCAGATCGTGCCGATCGTGTTCCGCATCATGCGGATCTGGTCGATCAGGCCCTGCCGCCCGACAAGTCCGCCTGCGACCAGGTCGCTGTGGCCGCCGGCATATTTGGTCAGGCTGTAGACGCTGATGTCCGCGCCCTGCGAAATCGGGTGCGCCCACAGCGGGCCGAGGAAGGTGTTGTCGATCGCGATCGGCGGGCGGCTCGCCTCCGGGAAGGCCGCGTTGCGCGCGGCGCGCAACGGCCTCGACGTCGACCAGGGCGTTGGTCGGATTCGCCGGGCTTTCGAGATAGATGAGCGAGACGCGGCCCATCTCCTTGGCCTTGGCGATGACGGCGTCGATTTCTTCGCGCGTCGCGCCGGCGGGGAAGTCCAGGTAGGACACACCGAACCGGCCGAGGATCTTGGCGATCAGCGTTTCGGTGGCCGCGTAGAGCGGGCCGGAATGCACGACCACGTCCCCCGGCTGCACAAAGGTCAGGAGCAAGGTGGCGATTGCGGACATGCCGCTGGAGAAGGCCAGCGCGTCATCGGCATCTTCCCAGACGCGCGAGGCGATCCTCGAGGATTTCCTGGTTCGGCCCGTTGAAGCGCGAATAGACGAGGCCGTCGGTGCCGCCCGGACGCTTGCCGGTGATGCCTTCGAAGAAGCGCTTGCCGTCCTCCGCCTTCTGGAAAACGAAGGTCGATGTCAGGAAGATCGGCGGCTTCAGCGAGCCCTCGCTCAGCGTCGGGTCGAAGCCGTAGCCCATCATGAGCGTCGATGGCTTCAGCTTGTGGTTGCCGATGCTGGTGGGGGACGGCTTGGGGCGGCGATGCGGGGAGCCGCTGATTTCGGCTTCAGTCTCATCTGTCATGCACGCGCCCTAGCCGAAGATAGGGCTAAGCATCCAGACAATCCCGACCATCAAGGGCACGCCCGCCAGATCCAGCAGCAATCCCGCCTTCAGCATCCGGGGCAGTGCGATGTGGCCGGTGGCCCAGGCTATCGCGTTCGGCCCAGTCCCCGATGGAAGCATGAAGCCCCAGCTCGCCGCCCATGCCGCCGGCAGTGCGAGCAGGATGGGGTCGATGCCGGTTGCAGCGATCACGCCGGCCACGACGGGGATGATTCCGCTCGCCGCGGCGACGTTCGAGGCGAATTCGGTGATGATGATGACGATCGCAACCAGCGACCAGCGCGACGATCAACGGATGGACCGCCCGCAACGGCTGGAGCGCCACCCCGAGCCATTCGCCGAGGCCCGATTCGCCCATGCCCGCCGCCAGCGCGAGACCGCCTCCGAACAGCATGATCACGTCCCACGGCGCGCGGTTGGCTTCTTTCCAGTTGAGCAAGGCCCGCCCGGTGCCATCGGGGATGACGAACAGCAGCGAGCGCGGCGGCGATCGCGATGGTGCCGTCGGTCAGCGAGTCCCTTCGGCAGATAAGGCGTGACGAGCGGAAGCGCGACCCATCCGGCGAGTACCGCCGCCATCAAGGGCACGAGGCGCTTCTCGGCCATCGACCATGGGCCGGACGTGCCGATCCCGGCGATTGCGTCAGCCGCATCGAAATCGGTCGGCTGGACGCGCTGGACCTTCATCAGGATCCACCAGCAAAGCGGGATCGCGACGAGGACGAGCGGCAGACCGTAGGATAGCCCAGGTCAGGAAATCGATCTTCAGCCCTGTCGCGCGGTCGATGATTCCCGCAGCGATGGCATTGGTCGGCGATCCGACCAGCGTTCCAAGCCCGCCGATCGATGCCGCAAAAGCGATTCCCATCACCAGCGCGCCGGCGAATCCGTCGGTCTGCGTTCTCCTCGACCCGCGCCGCGGCAAGCACCGCCACGGCAATCGGCATCATGATCAGCGTCGTGGCGGTGTTGGAAACGATGAAGCTGATGATCGCCGTTGCCGCCATGAATGCGAACAGCATCGCGGCGGGAGTTGCAGCCGCCACGCTTGACGATCGCGAGTGCGAGCCGCCGGTGAAGGCCCGTCCGCTCGATCGCGAGGGCAAGGATCGCGCCGCCGAGGACCAGGAACAGGATCGGCGAATAATAGGAACCCGCCGTGTCCGCCGCGGTCATGATGCCCGAGCAAGGGAAAGGCAAGGAACGGGAGCAGCGCGGTGGCGGTCAGCGGCAGCGCCTGCGTCATCCACCAGATCGCCATCAGGACGACGATGGCGCGATGTCCGCCAGGCTTCGACCGGCATTCCCGCCGGGGCGGGCAGCGCGAGCATGACGAGGAAGGCTGCAAGACCGCCCCACAAACCCCACCGCGCGGTTCGTTCCCCCGTCGTTCAAGCGGGGAGCCCGATCATGCTGATCTGTCGGCCGTAGGATGGCTCATTGCGGTGGGTAGATCGACGATAGCTGTAGAAGCGGTCGGCGTCGGAATAAGTGTCGAGCCCAAGCGCCGCAGCGTCGCCGATGCCCGCTTTGGCGAGGCGATGGAGGATGTATCCCGACAGGTCGAAATGCGGCCTGCCTGCCGGCCCGTTGACGAAGAAGCGCTCGTTGGCCCGATCCTGCTCGAGGATGCGGTCGCGGAAGCCGTGATCGACTTCGTAGGACGCCTGCGAGACGGATGGACCGACGACGGCCGCGATGCGGTCGCGCTGCGCGCCCAAGCCCTCCATCGCGTCGACCGTCGCCTCATTGACCCCGCCGAAAGCGCCGCGCCAGCCGGAATGGGCCGCGCCGATGACGCCTGCCTCGCGGGTCTGCGAAAAGTACCGGCGCACAGTCTGCGGTCGAGAACTCCAAGCAGGATGCCGGGTCGATCGGTCACCATGGCGTCTGCGTGCGGCCGATCGTCCTGCGGCCAGGCATGGTCGACATAAACGACGGTTGGCGAGTGGACCTGGTGGACGGTGGCGAGTTCTGCGCCGGGCAGCACCGCCTCGACCGCACGACGGCGGTTCTCCGCGATGAGATCGGGGTCATCGCCGCTGCCGTAGCCGACGTTGAGGCCCCAGATTTCGCCTTCGGAGACGCCGCCCTGTCGACCGAGGAAGCCGTGGGGAACCGCGAGCAGGTCGGAGCGCAGGACTTCGACCTCGCTCACAGCGCCAGCTTCATGATGATGTCTTCGTCGGCCTGTTCACCGACCATGAAATGGTAGGGACCGACTTCGACGAAGCCGTAGCGTTCGTAGAGCCGCCTCGCCCGCTCGTTCTCGATGTAGACGGTCAGGTAGAGCTCGGTGCCGCCCCGCGCCTTCGCCTCTTCCATCGCCCAGTCCATGAGCGCCTTGGCTGCGCCGAGGCCGTGCCATTCCTTCAGCAGGTAGAGCTGGCGTAGCTCGACGGATGCGCCTTCGGTTTCGACGGGCAGCGCTGGTGGGCCCGAGCTTCACATAGCCGACGACCTGCCCGTCCGACTCCGCGACCTGGAAGGCGAAGCGGTCGTCCTCCAACTCCGCTTCCCAGGCGTTGAGCGTGAAATCGTCTAGGAAGGCTGCGAGGTCCTGCGGACGGTAGAGATGCTCGAACGTGTCGCAGAAGCTCTTGCGGAACACGCCGTCGATGGCCGCTGCGTCGTCCAGCCGTGCCGCGGCGGTAGGAAATGGTCATTGGTCCAGCCCTGCCGGCACGGGCCAGTCGGAGGAGCGCATGGCCATCACCTTGAACAATTGTCCCATCCGATCCTCGTGGCACAGCCGGTCGACCGCATCTTCGAGTTCGGGAACGCGGTCGGGGTTCGCGGTCGCGAGCGCTGCCGCCCTCGCGCCGATTCCGAGCCGGTTGAGCCAGTCGCCCTGCGTCACGACGCTCGTGACCTTCGCTCCGGCGTCGGCTGCAGCAGTCCCAGCGCCTCGAAATCCACGTGGGAGGTCAGGTCCTGCTCGCCCGGATCGACGAGGGTCGGGACGTACCGGTGCCCGCGAACCGCCTGCAGCGTGTCGCCCGGGGCCGTGCGTTCATGACCATAATCGATGACCAGCGCGACGCCGCCGTTCGCCGCGAGAAGCTTCGCGACAGCGGCGGCGGCTTCGTCGCGCGCCGGTGACTTCTCGATGATTTCGCCATCCCGGTCGAATGCCAGGCCACCCGCGGCGATCATGATCTTCCGCTCCATGACTCCAACGAACTGGCGCACCGGGAGAGCATCGAAGAATTCGTTGGCGACGACCAGCATGGGACTCTGCGGCAGGTCGTCGATAGTCTCGTGCCATTCCGCCTCCGGAACACGCTCGGCCTGCTTTGCCCGAAGCGTCGGGCTAGTCTCCAGGAAATGGACTTTGCCTGCGAAGCCGGCAGACCGGAGCACTCGAAGAGCGTCGGCCGCAAGCGTGCCGCGGCCAGGACCGAGCTCGACGTAGACAGCGTCGCCCGGCTTCCCCACTCTTGCCCAGCTGTCGGCCAAGGCCGCGCCGACCAGCTCGCCGAACATCTGGCGGAATCTCCGGCGCGGTGGTGAAGTCGCCGTCCCGTCCGAGGGGGTCGCGCGTCGAATAATAGTAAGCGTTGCACGCTTCCATATAGGCCTCGACGCTGATCGGGCCCTCAGCCGCGATTCGCTCCCGAAGCGCCCGCTCCAACGGTGTCAGGCCACGCTCTCCGTTCCTGCGATCGGCTCGACGCGCTGCCGGCGGCCCTTGGCGGTCGCACATCAGCCAGGCGCCGAGGATGATCATCGGGAGCGACAGCCACTGACCCATGTGCAGGCCGGTGGACTGCGCGAAGCCGACCAGTTGCGCGTCGGGTTCGCGGACGAACTCGACGAGGAAGCGGAACAGGCCGTAGAAGAAGGTGAAGGCGCCCGACGAGCTTGCCCGGCTCGTACCGGGCCTGCGTTTTCCAGAACATCGCCCAGAGAATGACGAAGAGGACGAGGCCTTCGAGAATCGCTTCGTAGAGCTGGCTCGGGTGGCGCGGCGGGCCGAGGACTGCGACGCCTTGCGCAAACTCGGGAAAGCGCACGGCCCACGGCACATTCGATTTCGCCGGCGCGCCCCAAAGCTCATGGTTCACGAAATTGGCGAGGCGTCCGAAGAACAGACCGATAGGGACGGTGCAGGCGACATAGTCGTGCACGCGCAGCCACTGCAGCTTTTCCTTGCGGCTGAGATAGAGGATGCCGAGCACCGTGCCGATCATGCCGCCGTGGAAGGACATGCCGCCGTCCCACAGCTTCAATATGTCGATCGGGTTCTGAAGGTAGTAGCTGAGGTTGTAGAACAGGACGTAGCCGATGCGGCCGCCAAGGATGATGCCGAGCGCGGCGTAGAAAACGAGGTCGTCGGCGTGGCGGCGCGCCATCGGAGCGCCGGGCTGCTTGAGCAGCTTCAGCATGTACCAATAGCCGATGAAGATGCCGGCGAGGTAAGCGAGGCTGTACCAGCGCAGCTCGAAGAAGCCGAGGTCTAGCGCGACCGGATCAAGGCCAAGATTTTCCCAGACAATTGCGTTCGGTGCGGCTTGTGTCGGCCAAGACTAATCCCCGTTTATGGACAGCGCCTCATAAGGGCGAAGTGCAAAGGCAAAGGCGTTGGGATCGAGGAGTTGGCGATGCCGAGCGAGCTCGACCTCAAGTATGACCGAATGCTGGCCCGCCGTTATCGGGGCCGGGCGGCCGGCTGGTCATCGGCGAGGACGACCACAGGGCGCGCGATCGTCGCCAACTTTCCGGCCACCCTTCCCGCCTTCTTCGCGCGCTTTCTGCGCGCTCAATGCCGCAAGCCGAGGCGATAGTCGCCGGCGACGAGCGGCTGACCTTCGCTCGATCTCGACGCTTGGTCGGAGCAGCTTGGCCAAGTGCCCTCGTCAGCCGCGGTGTCCGGCAAGGGCGATCGCGTCGGGATCGCCATGCGCAACTGCCCGGCCTGGGTCGTCAGCTACATGGCGATCGCCAAGGCAGGCGGGGTCGCGACCTTGCTCAACGGCTGGTGGCAGCCGCACGAGATGCAGCATGCGCTCGACATGGTCGAGCCGAAGCTGATCATCGCCGATGCGCCACGGGCGAAGCGGATCGCGGGCGTGCTGCGGGACCTGTGCGCTTGGTGACGTTGCCGATCGAGGAGCATCTGGAGGGCGCTTTGGCCCCTCTGCTGGACGGCTCCGACGCCGAAGCGGCCCTACCGGAAGTCACTCCCGAAGACGATGCGACGATCCTGTTCACGTCCGGATCGACCGGAGAATCGAAGGGCGCGCTGTCGACCCATCGTGCCGTGACAACCGGCGTCTATGCCTATGCGACGGGCCTCATCGTCCTGCTCGGCATCATGACCGAGGACAATCGCGCGCCAACATCCGACGCGCACCCTGATCAACGTGCCGCTGTTCCACGTCACCGGCGAAGTGCCGGTCATGCTCAACAGCTTCGTCGTCAGCCGGGCGATGGTGATGATGGCCAAGTGGGATGCGGGCGAGGCGCTGCGGCTGATCGAGAAGGAGGGCATCACCTACTTCGTTGGCGTGCCGACGATGAGCCTTGAGCTCATGAACCATCCCGACCGCGACAAATATGATCTGTCGTCGCTGACCGACATCGCCGCTGGCGGCGCGCCGCGCCCGGTCAGCCATGTCGAGCGGCTGGAGAAGGAGTTCCCGAAGGCTCAGCCGGCCCTCGGCTATGGCCTGACCGAGACCAATGCCGTCGGCTGCTCCAACTTCTGGGGCAATTATGCCGCGAAGCCGGACTCGACAGGCCGGGCGCAGAAGCCCTTCGTCGAACTCGCGATCCTCGGCGCGGGCGACGCGCACTTGCCAGCCAGGCGAGCGCGGCGAGATCGCCATCCGGTCGGCGGCGAACATCAAATGCTATTGGCGAAGACCCGGAAGCGACCGCTGCGGCCTTCACGGCGGACGGATTCATCCGCACCGGCGACATCGGCTACATCGACGAGGACGGCTATCTGTTCATCGTCGACCGCAAGAAGGACATCATCATTCGCGGCGGCGAGAATATCGCCTGCGCGGAGGTCGAAGCGGAAATCTACGCCTGCCCCGCGGTGGCCGAGGCGTCCGTATTCGGCATGCCGGATGACCGGCTGGGCGAGGTGCCCGTCGCTGTGATCTACCCGCACGAGGACAGCCAGCTAACCGAGGAGGAGCTGCGAAGCTTCCTCGAACCCCGCATTTCGTCCTTCAAGATTCCGGCAGCGCTTCATCTTTCGCGGACGAGCCGCTACCCAAGCTCGGCACCGGCAAGATCGACCGGGTTGCGATCAAGGCGCAGTACCGGACTTGACACGCCCGCCGATCACCCGCAGGTGCAGCACGGCCGCATCGGGGTGCTGCTCGTCAATCTCGGAACCCCGGACGCACCCGAGGCGGCGCGCCGTCCGCCGCTATCTCGCCGAGTTCCTGAGCGATCCGCGTGTCGTCGAGATTCCGCGCATTGCCTGGCTGCCGATCCTGCACGGCATCATCCTGCGCACGCGGCCAAAAAAGTCGGCGCACGCCTACAAACAGGTGTGGACGGAAGAGGGGTCTCCATTGGCGGCAGTCACGCGGCGGCAGTCGGAGGCCCTGCAGAAGCAGCTTGGCGACGGCGTGATTGTCGATTTTGCCATGCGCTACGGTAATCCGGGCATCGGCAAATCGATCGACAATCTGATCGCGCTCGGATGCGAGCGGATTCTGGTTGCGCCGCTCTATCCACAATATTGCGCGGCGACGACGGCGACCGCGATGGACGCGGTCTATGCGGCGCTTGCGGCGATGCGGCGACAGCCCGCGCTGCGCTCGCTTCCGCCTTATTACGATGATGAACTCCACATTGGCGCGCTGAAGGGGAGCTTGGAGCGCCAGCTCGCCGCCCTCGACTTTGCAGCCTCAGCGGCTTTTGCTCAGCTTTCACGGAATGCCGCAGCGAACACTTGGAACTCGGCGACCCCTATCATTGCCACTGTCAGAAGACGGCTCGGCTGCTGTCATGAGCAGCTGAGCATCCCGACCGACATCGCATTCCAATCGCGCTTCGGCCGGGCGAAGTGGCTCGAACCCGCCACCGACAAGGTACTTGCGGCCTATCCCGACGGACGGCGTCACGCGGGTCGCCATCGCCGCACCGGGATTTTCGGCGGATTGCGTCGAGACCGTGGAGGAACTCGGCATTCGCGGACGCGAGACCTTCATGGCGGCTGGCGGGGAGCAATTCGCACGGCTGGAATGCCTCAACGATTCGGCCGAAGGCATGACCATGCTGGAGGCCCTTATACGCCGCGAACTTGCAGGCTGGCTGCCACAGCCATAAGCGGCTTCCTGGAGAGACAGGGAGAGACTCATGGCGCGCGTTGCAATCGTAACAGGCGGTACCCGCGGAATTGGCGAAGCGATCAGCATCGCGCTGCGCGACCAGGGCATGAAAGTCGCGGCCAATTATGCCGGCAATGAAGAGCGGGCACGCGCATTTACCGAGCGCACCGGCATTCCCGCTTTCAAATGGGACGTCTCCGATTTCGAAGCGTGCCAGGCGGGGGTGAAGCAGGTCGAGGAAGAGGTCGGGCCGGTCGACGTCCTCGTCAACAATGCGGGCATCACCCGGGACACCACGATGAAGCGCATGGATCATCAGAAGTGGCAGGAGGTCATGGATACGAACCTCGGCGGCTGCTTCAACATGGCCAAGGCGGTCTGGGACGGCATGACGGGGCGCAAATATGGGCGGATCGTCAACATCGGGTCGATCAACGGCCAGGCGGGCCAGTACGGCCAGGTGAATTATGCCGCCGCCAAGTCGGGCATCCACGGATTCACCAAGGCGCTTGCGCAGGAGGGCGCGCGCGTCGGCGTGACCGTCAATGCGATCGCGCCGGGCTATATCGACACGGACATGGTCGCGGCGGTGCCGGAAGACGTGCTCGCCAAGATCGTCGCGCGAATCCCGGTGAACCGGCTCGGCCGCGCGGACGAGATCGCGCGCGGCGTCGCTTTCCTGGTCGACGAGAATGCGGGCTTCGTCACCGGATCGACCCTGTCGATCAACGGCGGGCAGCACATGTATTGATGAGCCAAGGCTTCGGACGTCCGGTGAAAAGGTCGGTGACCATCGCCGGCCACGAGACGTCCGTAAGCCTCGAGCCGATGTTCTGGGCGGCGCTGGAAGGCGCCGCCTCGCAGGCCGGGAAGCCCGTCAACGCGCTGATTGCCGACATCGATGCGGCGCGGCTGGAATCGCGGCCGATCCCGAACCTGACGTCAGCAATCCGGCAGTGGTTGTTCTTGCGATCAGGCGCGTGATTTGGCGGCGGCGATGACGGCGTCGGCGAAGGCATCCTTGCCGTGCGGCGCGACGTCGAGAAACAGCGCGGGCTCGATCAGTTCCAGCTCCATGATCTGAAGCTGCTCGTCCGGGCCGCGCACGATGTCGACGCGAGCGTAGGTCGCCTCCGCCGGAGTTGCGGCAAGGGCGGCCTTGGCGAGGTCGATCCCGCCCGCCGGAGGATCGCAGACTTCCGTCGATCCGCCGAGGTGCGGCTGCACGCGGAAATCACCGCGCTTGGGCCGCTTCACTACCGTGTGGCTGTAGGTGCCGCCGAAGAGGATGACCGCATATTCGCCTTCCGTGGCAATGCTTGGAAGGAAAGGTTGAATCATCATGCGCTGGCCTCGTTCGGAGGCCGGAATCTCTTCGCCGACGCGGATGCGATGACGTCCCGAACGCGCCGCCGGACACGGGCGGCTTGATCACCAGTTCGGCGGTGCCAAGGCGCTCCGACGCGGCAGCAAGGTCGGCGTCCGATAGCGCTTCGGCTTCGATCGTCTGGACCGATGGGATGCCGGCGGCGCCAAGCTCCTTCAGATACGCCTTGTCGCTATTCCACCGAAGCAACTGCGGCGGGTTCGCGACCGGGAGGCCGCTCGCCTGCAGATCGTCGAGGAAACTCAGCCATTGCGGGTAGCGCAGGTGGTAACCCCAGGCGACGAGCGGCAGAACCAGGTCGTAGCCGGTAAGGTCGCGTCCCTCGGTCCAGGGCACCGCGTCAACCTCGACTCCCCGGGCGCGCACAGTCTCCGCTTCGACGTCGAACGCCCAATCGCATGGCTCCGGATAATCCGGCGCGGGAGTCAGGAAGGCGAGCCGCACGCCTTAGCGAGCCAGCAGGATTCGGGCCTGGGCGGCGATCTGCGCGAGCATCGACGCGCTGACCGAGCCCTCGTTCCGCGCGCGGTCGATGAGGTTGCGGAACTGCTCGATCCTTGGGCCCTGCTTCGCGATCCATTCCTCGACGGTCGCATCTGGGTCCTTGCTCCGGAAGCGGGAGAGGAAATCGATGCGAAGCTGCTCGAAGTCGCGAGCAAGGCCGGCGGTCAGCAGCCGCTCCCATTGGTCGGCGGGCAGGAAGCGCGCGAGCTGCTGCTGCGCCCAATCGATCCCGAGCGCCTCGCCAAGCTTGGTGTAGGCCCGCGCGAGCGCGAGTTCCTCGATCTTCTTGCGCCCCGCGAGCGCGGCCAGACCGAAAATCCCATCGAGTTCGAACAGGCGGACAAGCCCCCGCACGATATCTTCGCTGGCACCGAGCGAGATGAGGCGTTCGCGCCGCGATTCGGCTTCGTTGCGAACTTCCGAACGAATCAGCTTTGCCGCGGCCGAGGAGATTTTTCGGACGCCCGGCTCGAGCATCTTGCACAGCACGGTGGGGCTGGTCTCGCCGCCAACCGCGCGGAGGATATCGGAAATGTGCGAGCGAACGCTGCTGGCGGCGATCGCGAACAGCTCGACGCGCACCATTTCGGGCAACGGCGCATCCTCGATCTCGGCCCAAAGCTTCGGCAAATCGAGCAGGCGTTCGGCGACAAGGAAGGCCGAAATGACCTGCGCGAGGGACGACCCCTCTTCCTCCGTCAGGTCGAGCGCAGCGCTCGGTCCGAGACGATTGACCAGCCGGTTGGCGACGCGAGTGGCGAGAATTTCGTGGCGCAGGCGGTGCGCGCGAATCGCGGCCTCGTGCGGCTTGCGCATCGGCTTCGGGAAGGCCTCGTACAGCTCGCGCTCGACGATACGGTCGTCGGCAAGCTTGAGGTCCTCCGCGGCATCTTGAAGCGCGAGCTTCGACATCGAAAGGACGACCGCCAGTTCCGGCCGCGTCAAACCCTTGTTCTCCTGCCCGCGGCGAAGCAGGTCCTCGCTGCTTTCCAGTCCCTCGACCTTGCGGTCGATTCGGCCGGCGATTTCGAGTAGCTCGATGGTGCGGACATAGCCGGGCAAGGCGCGAGCCCCGCCGCTTTCCGCAATCGAGAGCGCCAGGGTCTGGAGGCGGTTGTCCTCCAGCACCATTTCCGAAACCTCGTCCGTCATCTTCACGAGCAAGGCATTGCGCTTGTCGAACGACAGGCGGCCTTCCTGCATCTCGCGGTTGAGCGGAATCTTGATGTTCACTTCCTTGTCGGAGCAATCGACGCCCGCGCTATTGTCGATGAAGTCGGTGTTGATCCGCCCGCCCTTCTCCGAGAATTCGATCCTGCCGGCCTGCGTGATGCCGAGGTTTGCGCCTTCACCGATGGCGCGCGCGCGAACTTCGATGCCGTCGACCCGGATCGCATCGTTGGCGGGGTCGCCGACATCAACGTTCGATTGCGTCGACGCCTTCACGTAAGTGCCGATGCCGCCGAACCAAAGCAGGTCGAACGGACCCTTGAGGATCGCGTTCATCAGCGTCGCCGGATCGACCGTCGGAGTTCCAAGGCCGAGCAACTTGCGTGCGGCCGCGCTCAGCTCGATGGACTTCTGCGTGCGCGGGTAGATGCCGCCGCCAGGCGAGAGCTTCGACCGGTCGTAGTCGTCCCAGCTCGAACGCGGCAGGTCGAACATGCGCTTGCGCTCTTCCCAGCTCGTCGCGGGGTCGGGGTCAGGGTCGATGAAGATGTGGCGGTGGTCGAACGCCGCAACCAGCCTGATCGCCTGCGACAGCAGCATGCCATTGCCGAAGACGTCCCCCGACATGTCGCCCACGCCAGCCACCATGATCGGGTCGCTTTGAACGTCGATGCCCATTTCGAGGAAATGGCGCTGCACGGAGATCCAGGCTCCGCGCGCGGTGATGCCCATCGCCTTGTGGTCGTAGCCCTGCGACCCGCCGCTGGCGAAGGCGTCGCCAAGCCAGAAGCCGCGATCCTGGGCGATGGCATTTGCTACGTCGGAGAAGGTCGCCGTCCCCTTGTCCGCCGCAACGACGAAGTAGGGATCGTCCTCGTCGTGAACCACGACGCCCGTCGGGTGCACGACCTTGTCGTCGACGATATTGTCGGTGATCGACAGCAGGGAGCGGATGAAGATGCGGTAGCTCTCCGTGCCTTCCGCCAGCCAGGCATCGCGGTTGGTCGGCGGGGGAAGCTGCTTGGGATAGAAGCCGCCCTTGGCCCCGGTGGGCACGATCACGGCATTCTTGACCAGCTGAGCCTTCATCAGGCCGAGGATCTCGGTGCGGAAGTCGTCGCGCCGGTCGGACCACCGCAAACCGCCGCGAGCGACCGGACCGCCGCGCAGGTGGATGCCCTCGACGCGAGGGCTGTAGACCCAGATTTCGCGCCACGGGACCGGTCGCGGAAGGCCCGGAACGAGCGAGGAATTGATCTTGAAGGCCAGCGCCTCGTCCGGCTTCTGCGCGAAGGCATTGGTGCGAAGGATCGCCTCGACCAAGGCGCGCAGGCGGCGAAGGATGCGGTCATCGTCGATCGAGCGGACTGCGGCGAGCGCGTCGTCGAACTGCTGACGTAGCTGCTCGACCTTCTCATCACGCCTACGACCGACCGACGGGTCGTGCATTGCCGTAAACTGGCCCACCAGAGCGGCGGTCGCCTTCGGCGCGCGGCGAAGGGCATCCACCACCGTCACAAGGCCGAATGAGCTTCCCGTCTGGCGAAGGTAGCGGAACCATGACCTGAGCCAGACGACCGGCTGAGTATCGAGCCCGGCGAAAAGCACGAGCTGGTTGAACTCGTCGTCCTCCGCCTCACGGCTGAAGACGCTTGAAATCGCGGACTCGATCTCCGCCGAGCGGGCCAGGATCGGCACAATGGCCTCTTCCGGAAGCTCCAGCCGGAAATCGTGGATGTAGCCGATCGACCCATCCACGCCGACTTGCGACGGCATCTCTTCCAGAACACGGAATCCGAAATTCTCGAAGACCGGCACGGCTTCGGACAGAGGGATAAGTTCACCTCGCCGATAGGTCTTGATCCGAAGCTGGCCCGGCCCGTCGCTATCCCGATGGAACAGGCGCACGCCCCGATCATCGGAATCCGTAAGTGCGGCCAATCGAACGATGTCCTCGGCGCCTTCCTCCGGAAGCGTGCGCGTCCGGTAACTGTCCGAGAACTCGCCCGCATAGCTGATCGTCAGCCTCGTCGCGCGCGGTGCTCCGACGAGTTCTATCAGCGCCTCTTCGACGGCCGGCGCCCAGCCGCGCACCATGTTGATTCAGACGCTCGTCGAGCGCCCGGCTGTCCGGCGTCGGAGCATCATTGTCGATATATTGCGTGTAGCGAATCAGCGCGAGGCTGCCCTCGCCAGTCTCGACCGACCAGCTGGTGATGGCGGTCCCGACGGTCTCCTCCATCATGGCGCCGATCGCCTCGCGGCGCTGCGTGTTGAGGTCGTCGCGCGGCAGCCACACGAAGGTGAACAGCTGGCCCTTCAGGATGCTCCTGACCAGGAGCAAGGCAGGCCGGGGACGGTCGGCCAGCGACATCGCCATCATCACCAGGTCGCGCAGCGACTCCCAGCTGACGTTGACGAGCAGGTCGCGCGGCAGGGACGAAACGGCGTGACGCAAGGCCTTGCCGGAGTGGCCTTTCGGATCGAAGCCGAATTCCTTGTCGAGCTGTTCCAGCCTGCGGCGCAGGAGCGGCACTTCCTCGGCCGGCCAGGTCAGGGCCTGGCTCGTCCAGAGACCGGCGTGAACGCCAATCCCGGTGACCTTGCCCTTCTCCCAGATCGGAACGACCACCAAGTCGAGCGGCACACCGCGATGGACGGTCGATTTGCGCTCCGCCTTCGCCATCAGCGGAACGTCTCCGCCCGCCTCGAAGTAGCGCATTGCGCCGAGGGCTCCGCCTTCGTCGGTAGGCGCGCCGGGAATGCTGAAAAGGCCCAAAGTCTCGGTCGGCTGGCCAGTCGCGCGTTCGACTTCATAGCCCAGCAAGGTCATCGCTCCGTCGGCGAACCATTCGAGCATCGCGCGGCCTTCGTGCTCTTCGATGGCGGCGGCATCTTCCCGCATCTTGGCCTGGAGCTTCGGCCAGTCGCGTACCGCGGCGCGAACGTCGGCGAGAACCGCCTTCAGTTCTCTGACGAGCTCAGCGCGGCCGCGAGCGTGGGTACGGTCAAGCTCGATGTACATCAGGGATTCGCGTCGCTCGACGTCGCCGCAAATGGGCTCGACCGACTTCAGCTTTCCGTCCTTGTCGCGCTCGACGCAGACGACCGGGTGCAGCAGGCGGTGAATGGTGAGATGCCGCGCGGCAATCGCATTGGCGACGAAGTCCACCAGGAAGGGCATGTCGTCATTGACGATACCAATGCGCATCCTGCGTCGGCCCGCCTGGCCGCCCGTCGAATTCGATGGCGATCGCCACTTCACCACGCTTTCGCTTCGCTCCGACGCTGGCAAGGAATTCGGCCGCGTCGCGCTCGTCGACGGCCATCAGCCCCTCGGTTTCACCGGGAAGCGCGTTCTGCGTCAGCGCCTTACGAATGGACGAAACGAGTGGCCTTGCGAGGCGCATGTAGGCAGTCATGAAATCGATTGGCTCCGCAGACGTGCGATGCCCGGGGCCTATAGACCTGCCCTCCTGAACCGGACAACCCCGGCTCTGTCAGGCGCTTCGCTCAGAGTCCGGCGCGCTTGATCGCCTTCTCGACCATCGCTTCGTCGTCGACGACGGCAACGGCTTCGACGCCGCCGTCGTTCCGGCGACGCGTGAGCACGAGGGCGAATTCCGAGTCTGCGACGACGGTGTCGAGCGCGATCGGAGCGGCGGTACGGAGCCTGGCCTTTGCCGCTTCGGCCTTCGTGTCCGGCTTCGGCTCGGGCCGCTTCGCCTGACGTTCTGCGGCGACGAGAGCCTTCAGGCCGCCGGCCTGACTCTTCGATAAACTTGAGGAACCCGCCCTGCTCGACGTCCCGCCGGCGTGCGTAAGACAATGAGGCCGCGAATTCGGTGAGCCGCGCCTTGTCGTAGTCGATCCCGAAGACAAGCTTCACGATCGGAGTCATCGGCGCGCGCGCCTGGGCCTTCATGCCCAATTCTTCGAGCAGCTCGGCGTAGTCGGTCGGCTCGCGCTCGGCAGCGAGCGCAAAATCATAGGCATGCGACAAAGCGCGATAGAGGGCGGCGCGGCTGCGGCCATCGGCGGCCTTCACCGCATCAGCGGTCTCCCGTGCGGCCCAGAGATGATCGGCAAGGCCGGCATCGTCGTCCAGCGCGATTTCCGGGAGCTCGTCGCTCTCTGGGTCGTGCAGCGGTCCGTCTTCCCAGGAGAAGTGCACCTTTTGGGAGACGACCTCGTAGGTCTCTTCCGGCTCGGCGGCAGCTGCTTCGCTCTGTTCGTCGACCTGAGCGTCTTGCTCGACGATCGCCGGTTCGGGCTCGTACGCCTCTTCGAGAATCAGCTCGTCATCGAAGTCGACGACCGGCTGGGGCGCGGCCTCCACTTGAGCCTGGGGAGGCACTTCAGTGGAGGGCGCGCCCTCGCCGCGTTTCCAGTTGATGACGCCGTAGATGAAATCGATCGTGTCGCCGTCCGACGAGAAGGGCATGAGAATGCCGCGGTAGCAGATCGCTTCGCCCCGCTGGTTCACGAACTCGGCCTCGAAGCCGATCGGGGCGCGGTTGGCGATGATCTGCATGTAATGGTCGGTCAGCCGGGACAGTAGTGACCGGCTAGGGACTTCGTCGATCGACTGGATGCCTTCCGCCAGTCCGCATTCCTCGCGAATTGCGGTACCGACATAGGGCGTCGCGGGATTGTCCCGGCCCGCCGTGAAGTCGAGGAGGACGCTGTGGTTGGCAAAGTCGCTGACCTCGCCGGGTTCCAGGTCCTCGATCGAGGGATAGTCGCGCCCATTCAGGAGCGAGACCCAATAATTGTAGGCGCGGACATGCATCCGGCGCTCGTCCGAGCCGATCCCGACGGTCGGCTGGTCGGACGACGAGCTATCAGACGCCGACGAGACGTCGAAGTCGCTTGGATGCTCGCGATAACTGTCCATGCCCTGAGCCCACTCCCTCGAATTCGGCAAGAACGGAAAATGCGGGCGAAGCTTGAAGAAACCGTTAACCCTATCTGTTCAGGTCGATTGACGGTGCTTGAGGCTTGCCGCGCACCGGACGCGCTGTTAGGGCGACCGCCGCTTCCAAGGCCGTATGAGGCCGACGAGACGGCGCGCCGCTTTAGCTCAGCTGGTAGAGCACATCATTCGTAATGATGGGGTCAGGTGTTCGAGTCACCTAAGCGGCACCACCCCTTCCACAGGCAAACTGGAGGGCCCCTGCGAGAAGGGCGTTAGCCTTTGGGCCGCGCTTGGGTGGGGTTTGGGCTCGCAGCATTGGGTCAGGACAGATGATCTTCCAGTCGCCGCAGCAGCACCGAGGCGAACGACAGGTGGTCTAGGCAGCGGTCTATCGGGTCAATGTTAATTTCATGGCCGCGCGGATTGCGGATTGCGGACATGGCACCCGCGAAGACGAACCTGTATCCCTTCTGCTCATCAATCTCGCTTAGCGTGACGTTGGGCGTAAGCTTTATCTTCGGGTTCGCCTCGTTGAGCGCCGCCATCATGAGTGCAAAGCCGCTGTCGTTGATGCCCGACAGCTTTTTCACTTCAAGGTCGAGGAACTTGAATGCCTCGAACGTAGCCTGCGAGTAGTGCCCGTTGTCGAACAACTTCGCACTTACGGCGCTGATCGAGGGGTGAATGTTGCGCTCGTCAAGCGGGTGCGTTTGGGTCTGAGGCTTCGGCTCCTCGCCCAATTCTGTTCCAAGGTAACCAGCAGTCCTCGCGATCTTTTCGAACGTCTCAAATGGCTCACTCATCGATGAGGTTAGCCCTGATGCTTTTGAAGATGTTGTCGTACGTCTCCTTTGAGCCACCAGCGGGCAGGTTAATCTCGATGCGAACCGTGAGGGCCATATCGCGGCGACTATTGCCGCCGTTCACGTCCACGATTGGACCCTTTGGCTTCTCGGCACCTGCTGCCTTGGACTGCTTCACCGTCGCCGCCTTCGGCTTGGGCTGCTTGGACTTCATGTTCGCCGGTTTCGCCGTAGCCGTCTCGGCCGATGGTTCGTGACCCGCCAGCGCGCGAAACATGACGAACACCCCGGCCTGCCGCGACCCGATGATCTCGCTAGTCTTATCGGTGGCCCGGAAGTAGCCGGTTAATTGCGGCTTGGTCATGGTCCACGCGTCCTCAGCGCGCGTCTCGAACAGGTCCGAATAAGCTGCCCGTAGAAGGCCCTCGAAGGCCTTGGGAAACTCGTCGTCGCCCAGAAGGAAGACTTGGTGGCCCGGCTCAGTGCGCTTCCCTTCCTGATCGATGATGCCGATGAACTGCAGAGCGTTGATGATGTAACTCTCGTTCTGCGGCGCGAGGCCGAACTTTTTCACGGTTTCCGAGGTGACCGTCGCCGGAAAGTTCTTCCGCAGGTAGGCGACCATCTGCGCGATGTTTCCAGCGCCAGAGATATAAGGATGCGATGCCACTGCTTAGTCCCCCTAGGATACTAGTGAGGGCGTTCGGCTTCGCCACTCGTTACCGAACGATATAATTCAAGGTGGGTAAACAGCAATAACGGCGGCTGGCTCGATGGAGTCACCACTAAACGTCAGTTGGATATGCTTCGGGAAACGTTGTGGGCACCGAGACTGAGCAACGATCATTCGGCCATAAAGCTAACGAGCCACGCTGATTCAGGAAGGCGCGTGGAGGAATGTGGCCATCCGCTAAAAAGCGCGCGCGCAGATAAGGGTATCTTATTCGGTAGGTAAGAAAGGGCCGTAATATCAACGGCTTAAGCACCTTACCGGTCTAAAAAGGACACCCTCAATCATGCTCAGAATCGATTCAAGCGAGGCGCTAGCGCGCTCGCTCGCACTGCCGCTCGACCCGCGTATGGCAGCACTCCTGATGGAGCGTCAGCGGCAGCTCGGCGGCGAGGTCAAGGACCATTGCTGTTTCGTCCTGTTCCAGCCCGGCGACCGACCGTGCTGGCTCGAGGAAACGCTCGGGTTCAGCATCTTCGAAAGCGCCGCCGGCAACTCGTGCTTCGGCGATCCAGGCTGGACCCCAGCCTTCGAGTACATCGACCACCACGTAGGCGTCTGCTTCGAGCTAGTCTTCCAGTTCACGGAGGATTTCGCCCACGTAGTTCTCGTAGCCGACGCGCCGGGCGTGAACCGCGATGTCCTACACCTTTGCACGGCTTCCACAGCGCAGCACGCCTGACCGCAGCTGCCTAACCCGCCGCAGAACGCGGCCCGACTGGCGCCCACGTGGCGCCGTTTTCATTTCTGGAGAAATCCGATGATTCTGATCAACGACGAGGCCTCATTCGAGGCCGCAATAGCCGCGTCCATCGATCCCACTCTTCGCGGCCTCTTAACGACCCGGCACAAGCTCTACCGCGCCGGCTGCCTGCTGGACCTGACCACGTTAGCCGTGGTCGAGCCCGGCGACACCGGCAAGGACGTGGAGCGAGAAACGGGCGTTAATCCGCTCGTGAACCCCATCGATAATGCGCGTTTCCCCTCCCGGCTTTTCCAAGCTTTCTGGGACTACTTCGAGTTGAGCTGTGGCTGGTACGAATGGATCTGCTGCGCGGGCGACACCGGCTACGCCACGATCCTGCTCATCCCCGATTGTCCAGACATCGATCCCGAGCTGCTGTCCCTCTGCCGCGATTACGCCGGCCGGTAACAGAGCAGCTGGCGCACTGCCCATCAAACAGGAGAATGAACATGAAGAACCAGTACGCAAGAACGAGGCTTGCCGGCTTCCTCACCGGGTCTGTTGAACCGGTGAAAGCCAGCGGGCCTGCGCTCGCGGATGCAATCCGATGAGGCTCGCCGCCCGAGCGCTGATCGCCAGCCACCTGGCAGTCGCGGGCGTGACGTACGCCCTGACGGACCGGCGCCCCGTCGATACCGAAGTCACGCACGACGGCCTGTTCCGGCTGAGCACGACGAGGGTTCTGGCCGCAACGGTCGAGAGCCTTCGCGAGGACAGCAAGCTCCAGGTACTTACGTACAAGGGCACCGCCACGGTCGAGGCAGAGCGAAAGTGGTTTTGGGTGCTGGGCGGCCGGCAGCGGCTCAGCGTTCCAGCCGTCGTGAGCTACCAGCTAGATCTGAGCGAGCTGTCGCTCGCCGACGTGAGCTTCAACGAGAGGGCGAAGGTGGTCACGGTGCGGCTCCCGGCAGTGACCCTGGCCGACATCGCCTTCCAGCCGGAGAACGCCACCACCATCAACGGCGGCCTCCTCACCTGGGACGAGGACCAGGTAGAGGCACTGCGGAAGCTGAATTTCGAGAACGCCAGACGGGCGATGGTCGCGCAGGCCCAGCAGCCCGACCTCCTGAACGCGGCGAAGCGCCAGGCCCGGTCAAACGTCGCCAGCCTCTTCGAGATACCCCTGCGCATCGCCGGGCAGCCGGACGTGAAGGTGGTCGGAGAGTTCGCCGACCGGTAACTCCTAGGGGCGCGGCGGGTCGCCCCCTTTTCCCCCTTTACCACCTTCGGAGCGACCGCCGGCGACGCCCGCCCGACGGCGCTGAAATCACCATTCAGGCTCGGGTTGCAGCGCATTTGGCCACGGCAGTTTCTTGACAAATCTCGTGTCTCAGTGTACATAGCGATCCTCCGGAACGCGGCCCTCGGCCGCCGCCAAGTGGCCGGAATCGGCATTCGCCTCACCATCGCGATTTATCCTGCTGGACCATGACCGGTCCGCCTGCAGGGCCGCCTTGCCCATGCCCGCGTCGCGCTCTGCCGTAGGGATCGTGGTCGAGACGGTAGCGTCCTTCGCCAGCATGGAGGGAGCGCGAACGACGAGGACCACCGATGTCGGATGGAACGCCCCGCGGTCAGGAAGCCGCGGCAATCAACGAGAATGCCGTACGCGCAAAGATCAGCGCGAAGAACATCATAATCCGCACCAAGCCCGCGGCCGCCGCCGCGCCGCCGGCCGCCCCGAAGGGGGAAAAGGGGGAAGGGGGTGGCGCCGCGCCCGCCGCCCTGCCGCGGGTCACGAACGCCGAGTTTGTGGCGTGGGCCATTCAACATTTACCGGACGGCGCGGTCGGAGCCGTCTGCTCAAAGCCGGGCAATCCAGAGGACGGCGGATGGTTCGCGTGTGCAGCGAATGACGTCGATGCCCAGTGTCCGCCTAATCGAAACAACTACATCAACAACTCGAGCTTCATGCGAACTCTACCGGCGGGGTGCGCGCGAAGAAGGAGCAGTTTGCGGCGCTCCACTTCATAGTTCTCGACGATGTCGGGACGAAGGTGGACCTTGAGAGGCTGTCCGATTTCACGCCGTCCTGGAAGATCGAAACCAGCCGCGGCAACTACCAAGTTGGCATCCGGCTGACGACGCCGATCACGGACGCAAGGGAAGCCCAGGCGCTGGTGGAGGCTATCGCGTCGGCAGGCCTGTGCGACCGCGGCTCCACTGGCCAGGTCCATTGGTTCCGACTGCCGGTCGCCATCAACGGCAAGCCCAAGCGTCGGGAAGGCGGCGAGCCGTTCCCCTGCGGGCTGACAGAGTTCAATCCCGACGTGTCCTACACGCCGGACGAGCTGGCGGAGGAGTTGGGGTTGGCGCCGATCAGGCCCAGTGCTCCATCGCCCCGGATTTCCGTCGTCATTTCTTCGGAGCCGGCTGACGAAGGAGACGAGGTCTACACGCCTCGCCCGGCCGAGAACCCGGTCGTCGCCGAGCTCAAATCACGCGGACTCTACAAGCGCGAGATCGAGCCGGGAAAGCACGACATCACGTGCCCGTGGAAGCACGAGCACACCGACGAGCTGGATACGGGCGCCGCGTACTTCGATCCGAGTGAACGCCACCCCACCGGCGGCTTCTGCTGTCAGCATTCGCACCGAGCCGAGTACTCCGTCGGCAAGCTGCTCGACTTTCTTCAGGTGGATGCCCGCGATGCCCGCTGGAAGCCGATCATTCGGTTGGTTCCAGGCGAGATCAATCGGGTCAATGCGGCGGCGGAGATGGTGCTGGCATCGCGCGGGAGTCACTACCAGGCGGGCGGCATCATCGTCTCGATCTGGTTCGATCCGGCCACGGGCGACCCGTCACTCGTGACGACCACCGAGCAGGCGCTCACCAAGGAGCTGGCGGCCGCGGCGTACTGGGAACGGTACGACCGCAGCTCGAAGAAGTGGCAACGTTGCGACCCACCAGCCCGAAACGTGCAAATGCTAATCAAAGCCCAAACGTACGAGCATCTCCCGGCACTGTCGGGACTGGCACGTCAGCCGTACTTCCGATCCGAGGACGGGGAGCTGGTCACCGAACCGGGATACGATCCTATCTCGGGCCGCTTCGGCGCGTTCGATCCGAAAGAATACGTATTTCCAGAACAGACGCGGGAGGCTGCCGTGGCCGCCCTCAAGCTGCTGTTGGGCCTGGTGGACGAGTTCTGCTTCGCGTCGGAAATGGACATGTCGGCCGCGATCTGCGCCATGCTAATGGCGGCCTGCAGACCGACGCTCGACGTCGCGCCCGGCGGCCACGTTCGCGCGCCCACGAGCGGGACAGGCAAGTCGTATCTATGCGCAACCGTTAGCGCCTTTGCATCTGCGGCCCACAGTCTTGGCATCAGCTACCCGCTGAGGGCCGACGAGGCTGCGAAGTCCGTTCTCGGGATGCTGCTGAGCGGGACGGCGGTGATCGAGTTCGACGACATGAGCGTCGACTGGGTGCCGCACAGCATCATCAACAGAATGCTCACGTCGCCGACGATCACCGAGCGCGTCCTGGGCGTGAACAAGACGGCGACTGTGAGCACGCGCGTTCTCGTGCTCGGATCAGGCAACAACGTCGGCCCGGTCCGGGACCTCACACGCAGGGTGATCACGATCCACCTGGACGCGGAAACGGAGGCGCCGGCGACCCGGCGGTTCACCAAAGAGCCGGTCGAGATCGTCCGGGCGGATCGGGGTAAGTACGTCGCCGCCGCTCTGACGATAATCGCCGCCTACAAGGCCGCGGGCGAGCCCGTGACCGAGGTGGACAACATCGCCGGCTACGGCGCCTGGGCGCGCTACTGCCGGCAGCCTCTGCTCTGGCTGGGCATGTCGGACCCGGGTGCGGGCCTGCTGGAGCAGATCCGCGCTGAGCCGGACAACGACGGCTTGGGCGCCTTGCAGGTGGCATGGCACGATGTCTTCGGCGCCTTCCCGACGAGCGTGCGCCTGGCCTTGGAAGCAGCCGACAAGGGCGGCCCAGGCAATGCCCTGCGGGAGGCCCTGGAGGACCTGCCCGTGTTCGAGCGCGGCGAGATCAACAAGGGGAAGCTCGGCTGGTACCTCAGGAAGAACGAGGGCCGCGTCGTGAAGGGGCTCGCCTTCCGCAGGACGCCGACGTCCGAGCGCACCGCGTGGAGCGTGGTCGAGGTCGGCGCCGCCGCCGCCCCCCTTCCTGTTTCACCCCCTTCCGGTGGGCCGGACGGCGCGGGCGGCGGCTGAACGCGGCCGGGCGGGGTCGGTGCGGTCAACCCCGCCCAAACATCATGAAGCGAATCAGCTTCCCTCGACGGTCCGCACGACCGGGCGGCGACGGCCGCGCGACCATCATGACCCGACGCAAACCTAAGCCCGAAGGCCCGGCTTTTCGACGGCGCTCTCGGCTGAATCGAAAAAGGATGACGATATGAAAGTTCAACTCTCGGAGGCGCTCGCGAAGAGCGCCACCTGCCCGTCCAACCGGGCGAAGCAGGACTACTGGTCTGCGAACCAAGACCCCATGGGACTGGTCCTCGAAGTGAGGCGGAGCGGCGGCAAAACGTGGTACCTCCGCTACACCGACGTGGCAGGTTCCGCCCGGGCCCTAAAGCTGGGTTCGCTCGCTGACCTCAGCTTCGCCCAGGCGCGGGCCTTGGCGCGCAAGAAGCGCTCTGAGGTCCTATTGGGCGGCGATCCTCTGTCGGCACGGAAGGCAAAGCGCGCAACGCCTCAGTTTGCGTCTCTCGCGGCCCAGCACATCGAGCATGCCAAGAGTTACCAGCGCTCGTGGTGGAGCGTGGCCGGCATACTCAACAACCACATCCTGCCGCGGTTCGCGAAGCACCGGCTCGACCAGATCTCCAGCCAGGAGATCGCCCGGCTTCTTGCGGAGAAGGCGGCCGAGGGACTGAAGCCCGCCACCGTGGAGAAGATCCGCGTCGTGCTCGGGCGATCCTTCGAACTGGCGAGGCAGTGGAACATGCCCGGCTCGGAAGTGAACCCCGTCCGGAACGTTCCCCGGCCGCGGTTTGCAAATGCAAGAAGTCGGTATCTGACTGCCGCGGAGGCCGCCCGGTTGCTCCGGCCCGCGGAGCGAAGCGTTCAGAGACAAATGAAGCCGATCATCCAGATTTATTTGATGACTGGCTGTCGGAAAAATGAGCTGCTTCAGGCACGCTGGGAACACGTCGACCTGGAGCGCCGGTCGTGGCTCATTCCCATGTCCAAGTCCGGCAAGGCGAGGCACGTTCCGCTCTCGCAGGCCGCCATCGACGTGTTCGCGTCTCTACCCCGCCTGCCGGGCTGTCCCTTTGTCGTGCCAAATTTGGAAACGGGACAGCCCTTTCGGGACATCAAGAGGGCCTGGGACACCGCGCGGCGCGACGCGAACCTGTCCGACGTTCGCATTCACGACCTCAGGCACAGCGCGGCAAGCTTCATGATCAACGCCGGCGTGGACCTTTACACGGTGGGAAAGGTGATCGGCCATCAGCAGGCCGCCAGCACGCAGCGCTACTCCCACCTCAGCGACGCGACGCTACTCGCCGCGGTGGAGGCGGGCGCGTCGAGACTGAATGACTTACAGCTTTGAACTACCCCAACTCTCCCCGGGCGCCGCGTGCGTCCGGGGACCTCTCCGCCCGCTCTTTTTTTTGCCCCGGTGCCGCCGCCCCCCGCCCCGCGTCCCTTTGCGGTTTCGCGCCTGCGCCATGGAAGGGGCGCGCCGGCGGGCGCCCCGGGACCCGACCCCGCCCGGGCCCCCGCGCGGCGCCCTGCGGGGCTCCTGGGTGGGCCGCGGTCATCGTGCGCAAACTAGGCAACGCGACGCGGCGGAAGACCTTGGCCGATACCCTTCAGTCCGCCCGACTTCAGCGGTTGCGCGGCCTCAGCCTGCCTCTCGCGATGTGGAGAACTGCCAAGGCCGCGAAGGCGCCGAGGAACGCTGCCAGCACGCTGTCGAGACGGAGTTGTTGCCCAGGCCGAGCGCCGCCGCGACGGCACCCAACGCGCCCACCAGTATGTCGATGACGATGCGCTCATTCGTGTCGCTGCCGGCGAGCACACTGTACGCCCAGCCCAGGAGCGCTCCGAACAACAGTGAAAGGGCGATGGCCAACGCAACTGCTCCACGACTGCAGCTACGAGACGCTGAGTCAGGCCGAAAGTTTCAAGTGCCTCGAACGCTCAGGTCAGCTTGGCCAAGCAGCCCGTCCCGAAACAGGACTAAACGCTCGCGTAATGACGGCAACCCGCAATTAGCACCGGGCGTTTCTTGGCGATGGGTGGAGAGTCTCCCAACATTACCGCGAGCGAGCGGCTCATTGTCGAGAACTAGCCAAGGCAGCACGTGACGATCTAGTCATTCAGCGACTGCTCGAACTGGCCGATGACTTCGAGGAAGAAGCCCGAAGTCTCGAGCAACCGTCGACGAGAGTTAAGCGCTGGCGTCCGTTGGCTTCAGCGTCGCGACCAGTATGTCGAGATGCCAGACTTCGCATTTGATGGCGCGAGGCTTCAGGTTGCGCGCGTTCTCGACAGCATCCTCATCATCCTCCGCCTCCAACGGCTCCGCGAAGTGGATGTGCCCCATCCCGTCCATGCAGAATATGCGATACGCAACCATAAGCTTACCTCGCCGAAGCCAATGGCCCACGCCCAACATCCCCCCGGACGACGCGAGGCTATCACGCTTGGTGACAGAGGCGATCAGACTTTTGCCTAGGAACCGGCACGGCAGTTTGGACGGGTTTTCTTTTGCGCGATCGAGCCTAGTTAGCAGCTTAGGTCTGATTCGACCCAAAGCAGACACTGGGGGCGTTACACCTAAGCAACTAACGGCAGGAGTGTCATGATGTCCGCAGGCAGGATGAACGAGCCACCGGAATGCAGGACTTGACCGCGTGCTTAACGTGAGAGCGCTTGCGTCTTTGGTATCGGGTTCGCTGATATTAGCGGCCTGCGGTTCGCCAGAAACGCTTGAGTCAAAGGAAGCACCATTTGCTGACGCTGAACCGGACGTAGATCCAGCCCCAGCCCCAGCCCCAGCGGCAGTGGCACCGACTGCGACTGAAACTCTGAGGGTTGCGGCTCGCACGTTTAGATCAGGCGGTCACACGTTGGCAGGAAGCACTCACTTTACGTGTGGCACATGCAGCTGCTGAGGAGGCGCGAAACTTAGTCGTTGGCGCAAATGGTCCGTTTTATGGCGATGCCGATCGAGACGGGAAAATCGGCGGCGCAAACTCGATGGGGGTTCTCCCGGGACTTAAGGGCGAAACCGGTCTTGCCAAACCGAGTATGAATAGCTGTATTGACGCCGATATTCTGGGAGGCCGCTGGAGCGACCCAGCCGTGCGCTGGTCTCAACTGCAAAGGGCCATCGCGCTATGGAGACCGAGGGCCAATACATTTCCTTCGCTGCCAAGCCACCCGCAGCGAGTGGTGGGATGGGCTTCACTCACGCTGAACTCGAACCGACTGGCCGACGCCCATGAATATGCAAGGCATGCCCAGCTCCACGTGGACATCTCCCTGCGAGCGCTGCACAACTGCCGCCGCTGAACGATCGGCTCGCGACCGTTTCCACTCATTCTTGACTCGCGTAATGTATGCATTCGACCCAAAGACCCTCAATGGCCTGATCAAAGGCCAATCGTTGCCAGCTCTCGATCAGGCGCGCCGCTATTGCGCAGTGTAACAAGCTCCTCGGGATTGAACTCCGAGCCGAAGAAAGGAGGCTGCATCGCCTCAGCCATCGCAGGCGTAGACATGAACGCTGAGCACTCGGCCTTGCTCGGCATATTGTCGCAGGTGATCTCCACCTCATTCCCGTCAGGGTCACGGTAGTAGAGCGATGAAGTGAAGTGGTGGTTCACACTCATTGCCGGCGCGATGCCAAGCCCTTTCAGCCGCTCGTATTCCCCAGCAAGCTCCGCGGGGCCCGCCGCAGTTGAAACCGATGTGATCAACGCCGCGTGCGTTCTCCGGCTTCTCGCCGAGTGTCGCCATCGTCCCACAGGACGAACCGGTGATGCTCGTCATCGAAGCTCAGGAAAGCAGCGACTTCGTTTCGAAATCGCACCTGAGCGCCTAAGGCACGGCAATACCATTCGATGGCGGACGGGAGGTCCCGCGTCCGCAAGCCAAAGTGCGCAAGTTGAAGTGAGCGGGCCATCGGTGTCCTCCTCAATTCCGAATTGGACATACCCGAGGGCCGCTCGTCAACACACTCGGCCTACGGCGACACCGCAGTCGGCGAGGCGATGAAGAGAGCGGGATCAAGCGGGCCCGTATCGACGGCTTCGACATGCAGGATCAGCTCATTGGCAGGGTTCCCATCTCCTTGCCGTAGACGCGTCGGGCTGCAGACCTTTCCGAACATTCGGTAGTCGCTTCCCTCGGCGAACTCGGCGCCTGCAACGACGCGACCGATCCTGTGTGTCTGCTGGTCGACCCAGAGCTCGGCGGTCTCAGCATTCGCAGGTGTCACCCGCAACACGTCAAAGGTCCGGCCCCCTGCGGTCATTGGCGCAAGCTGCTCGAAGGTCGCGGGGAATCATTCGGGGAAGTGATCGCCTGCGCTGCTGAGATTATGTCGCGTCGAGTTTTGCGCAGCTGCGCCGGGTCCTCAACCGTCTGGACTTTGCCATCCGGTCCGACACGCCAGCTCTTCGTGCCATCAAAGCCGCCGAGCCTGATGATCTTGCCGTTCAGACGCTGCGCGTACGTGGTGCGCACGGTGCACATCGTGATACGCTTCATACGTAAGTCCGGACTGGCCGCCCATTTCGACCCGACCGCGCTCATGCCATCCCTGGATGTGGTCCCACGCGTCACCACCACAGGCGGCCCGCATTTGTGCGAGCAACGATGCTTCCGCCCCGCCCTTTGGAACCACTTCAGATTGAACGGTTTGCGTACAGCCGCCGATGAGACTCATTACGAGCGAGAATAAGCCGACTTTAGCCGGACTCAGTTCCATGCGCTTTCTCCGACGTGGGCGGGCATCTTAGCGCAGTGTCTGCTTTCCCCCCAAACGGCCGCAACAGCTTTCGACGCATTGCAGACATCCGAAGTTATCGAACGCTTTCACGGATCTGGGGGACCATGTCGGGCGTCACCTTCGCCTCGCGTGCCGGAAGCGGCGTTTGGCCCTGTTCGCCGTTTATCTCGATGTCGTGGACCAGTGCCTTCATCTCGGCGATTTCGCGCACCGGACTCTCGATAATCTTGCCATGCCTCGTCACCAGATCGAGGAGGAACAGGAAGCTTGCTGCTTGGGCCGCCGATGCTAGTCCTGCCCGAGTGGAGGTCGTGAATGATGTGCGTTTCCCCGATGGCTGGGACGAAAAGCTGCGCTCTTCATCATCTTGGTGTTGGCTGTCGCCTTCTTCACCTTGGTATGGCCACATCTCCGAACCGGCTCACCAGGTGACACGATCGCAGCCGATTGGATGTCCCCCCAGCAGTTGCGGGACGAACTTTCCGCCGCGCGGAACGCGACCCAGATGGGCCTCCAATCGAGCGTCGACAGACTGCGCAAAGCTACAGATGCGGAACAGCAGCAGCGACTTGGTGAGGCAACGGCAGAGCTGAAAGCCGCGAGGCGCGAGCGCGAACAGGAGGATGGCTTTTTCGACGGGGTTCGCCCCTCGCAAATTCTGCGAAAGAAGCGCCTCGACCTAAGCATTTCCGGGCTCGAACTCGAGATCAAAGCATTAAAGGCAATTGGAAACGAGAACAGTGCTCGGAGGGAACTCCAAAAGGCGCAACTTGAAGCTAAGCGGCTGTCTCGCGTCCCGACAATAGCCACCATTCGTCGTGCCCAACGGGCGTGCAATTTGGCCACAGCTGAGCTTGAGCAATTTGAACGACGCTGGCCCATAGATCGGGGGTGGCGAAACGTAATTCGCGATGAGCGCACGCAACTCACCGAGAGGAAGCGCTCAACGTGCCAGACGGCCAAGAATGCTGAAGACATACGGCGGAACGGCCTTCGAGCTCAGCGGGCTGCGCGCGAGGCGCAAGAGCGATACGAGGCCGCGCGAAAGTGGGCGGTTGGAACTGTTGAGAGTGTGACCCACAACATTCCCGAAACTGTGTTGCGCAACATTGTGGCCCGGGCGACGCTTCTGTTTGTCGCACTTCTAGCGCTACCGCTGCTCATTCGGTGCTTGTTCTACTTTGTGCTGGCTCCCATTGCCGAGAAGCGTCCATCCATTCGCTTGTCGCTCGATGACGATCCGAATGTCCAAATCCCTCTCGCTGATCCTTCGCGAACCTCTGTCTCAATTGGGCTCGGAGACGGTGAAGAGCTGTTGGTGCGCCAGGGATTCCTTCAGTCCACCTCGGAGGCAGGATACAAGCACACTCAATGGTTGCTGGACTGGCGACATCCACTGTCCAGCATTGCTAGCGGTTTGACATTCCTGACGCGCATCCGCGGTTCCGGAACGCGCACCACGGTTTCCGCAGTGCAAGATCCGCTCGCTGAGGTTACTGTTCTCAACTTGGCAAGGGGCGCATCTTGCGTGCTTCACCCTCGCGCGCTGGCTGCGGTCATGCAGCACATCGATGATCCGCTTAAAGTCACGAGACACTGGCGTTTGGCTTCACTTCACGCGTGGCTAACTCTGCAACTACGTTATCTAGTCTTCCACGGCCCGGCACAGCTCGTCATCAAGGGATCACGCGGCATCCGCGTCGAGCAGGCCGAGAGTGGCCGCATCTTCGGCCAGCAGCAGCTCGTCGGCTTCTCAACGCACCTTGCCTACACTGTCAGGCGAACCGAGACATTCTGGCCATACTTCGTTGGGCGCGAACAGCTGCTGAAGGATCGAGTTCACGAAGGAGACGGAGTGCTCATCGTTGAGGAAGCTCCAATGTCCGGCCGCTACGGGCGCAGAGTGAAGAACGGTCTTGAGGGCGCATTCGACGCCGCTTTGAAAGCATTCGGATTATAAGATCCGAGCTTGGTGAGAAGCGGACAATCAGAACGTCTGCCCTCGGCGTGCCTACCAACAAGGATCGGAGTTTGCGCCTTCAACCGAAGCCTAGCCGCTTGTTTTCATCTGTGAGCGAAGGCGCTCCCGCTCCCGTTCGATTATCGTACGGTTGGCGGGATCTGTCACGGACTCGGCGACGGTCTCCAATGAGCGCAGTAGGTGCGTCGCTGCGTTGGGGTCGCGCGCCGCATAAGGACGCAACTGACCGACAGCGAGATGTAGATAGTCGGCGAAAATCAGCCGCGGCACGAGGACGCGGACATGTCCATCTTCGTCTCGAAGGGTCGAGTTCCGCCTTGGCATTGCGGCTAGGTCGCTCAGGGCGGCACCGAGCCAGTCGATGCAGGCAATAGCTGTGAACGGATCGTTGACACCAGGCGACAATGCACGGGCGGCAAGTTCAACCAACTCGTCGACCGGAAATCGAAGATCCTGAAGAGCCGATCGCTTGCGGCCGATCGAGAAGTAATCGCCGCAGGTCTCGAGTTCGGCTGAGCCACTGGGCTTGACCAACAGAAGCGCGCGACTCCGGTGAACGAAATCGCCCGGGATCGCGAGCACGGTGAGGACCACGTTGCGCTCGGTCGCGAACGCTAACAGCGCTGCTTCGTCCAAGGTCTGGACATACCCGGTCCGGATGGACAGCACCGGTGAACCCGAGCCGAGTGACCATGGTTCATCTTCCCAAGCACCAGCGTCGCCGTCTTGGGTTGCCTTAGCGATTTCATCGAGCAGCCCGCGCCCAATCCTTGCTATGACGTTGTTGATGTGGATGCCGTCGGTGACGTGATGGACGAAGTAGATCAGGACGCCGATTGAGGTAATCGCAAGCGCCAGCGCTCCGAACATTGCAAGGTGCGGAACGAAGGCCTCGCGAAGCGCGCCGCCAGTGTCGGCGCTTGTTTCCTCTGCGCTGCGGATCGTGCGCAGCACCACAAGGCAGTAAAGGAATGTGCCGATGAAGATGCCGAGGGTGGCTTGATTCCCGCGGTCCCGAACAAAATTCGAGAGCAGCCGGGGGCCGTACTGACCGGACGCATAGGTTACAGCAGCAAGTGTTATCGAGAAAACCACTCCCGCGACCGTGATGGTAGAGCCCGCTACAGTCGACAGCAGCGATCGAGCACCTTCGGGACGGCTACCGTAGAACCATTCGAAGCGACCGAGCCATTTATCCCCGATCAAGGCGTCGAGGTAGACCAGCAACAGCCCAGCGCAAAAGCCCACCAACGCTATAGATGCGGGCACGAACCAATAGCTGCCGCGAACGTCCTCGACGATCTCTAGCAGGCGCGCCTTCGATCGCATCGACTCAACGCTCCATGTTCGGAATGACGCTCATGCTCCCGTCGGTTTCGAGCACAACCAACGCAATGCGCGAGGGGTACGCGTGACCGGCCGCTCGGATCGCAGCCTCAACTTCGTCCGGCGTCACGCGCTCGGTTCTGAGGCCGTCCTCAAGCATCTTCCCGGCGCGGAACAGAGTCGTCGGCTCGGCCTTGATCCAAGTCCGAAATCTCTTTGACCGCACCGACGTCCAGGTCACAACGAACTGCGCGCCTGCCAGTAAAACGAATGCAGTTACGCCCTCCGCCAACGGCACATCTTTGGAAAGCAGTATCGTCGCAAGCGTCGAGCCGAGCGCGACCGTAACGACCAGATCGAAGGCGTTCATCTTCGAAAGCGTGCGCTTGCCGGTGAGGCGCAGCAGGAAAATGAGCAGGACGTAAGCACAGGCGCCGACCACAAGTGTCCGCCAAATGCCGGCGACATCTTCGAAAAACATGGAAACTCCTTCCAGATGGCGCGTCGATTCCCTCCGCCTCTAAGTCCCATCCATGCCGACACCACACTGAATGCTTTCGACGACGCCGCCATCCTTATCGCCCTTGCGGCCGTGCTTGGCTACCTGAACTCAGTTCGTCGGACTTCCCGTCGTCGGTCTGACGATCGTGGGTGCAGTGGCCTCACTGCTTGTCGTTGCGATTGACCGGGCGTTATCTGTAGCACCCTCGCGGAGCAGGTATCTGTCTTCATCTCCGGCATCGACTTCCACGCCACTCTCGCACGGAGGGAATGCTCTCGTTCCTGCTGTTCGCCGGCACACTACACGTTGACTGGACCGACTCCGGCGTGGGGGACTGCCGCTACTGGTTCTAGGCACTATCGGCGTGTAGCCAGTTCCTGCTGCTCGCGGCGTTCCAAGTAGTCTCGTTTTGCGTGCATCGTTCGCCTCCCCCGAGTCGATCTCGGGAGGGTAAATCAGCCGTACTGGTCTAGTCGAAACTGCCGAGAGTGTACGACCGCCGCAGGATCAGAGCTTGTCGCCTAACGGACCGACCCTCGTCGGATCAGGTTCACGATTGCCAGAAGCACGACCGCTCCAACGAGCGAATACAGGAAGCTCTCGATCGTAATTTGCTCATTGATGCTGCCGCCACCCATGATGAGACCAGCGAGAAATGCCCCGACAATGCCAACTATGATGTGGACGTATGCCGTGCTGTCCATCGGTCCGCATGATCAAACTGGCGAGCCAGCCAACGACGCCGCCAACAATCAGCCAGATAAGAATTCCGACCATTACATCTCTCCTCGGTACAGTCCGCTCAGTAAAGCCGTTCCACAGGCGATATGTTCCAGGTCATGACTGAAGGCGATGCCCGATTTCCACCCATTCCCACTGTAGTCGCTTCTGTCCACCCATCGTTCGATGCGGAAGGTCGACGCGGTTCAGGGGCACATTCGAAGCGACGCGAGGATGAGCGTCTCAGGCGGAGTTCGTCAAACAGCCTTAGCAACCCAGTTTGAAGCGCATCGTTTCCAAGCCATGTCGCAAGATCCCTTTTCCCTGCGCGAGCGGGCCAGGCAATACCGGCGACGAGCGGAGTCGGCGACCGACATTGGGGCGGTTCGCCAGCTTCTTCGGATGGCGGATGATCTAACTGAAGAAGCGCGACGGCTCGAGGAGAACCGGCGCAGCAGCATCTAAGTAAGGTTGGCTAAGGGGGAGGGCACCACGACGTCTGATGCGACGCACTCAGGGCGTGAGTCGCCCCTTCCGACAAAGGAACTACCTGAAAAGCCGATTTCAGAGAGAGAGCGGGCTGGATGATCCTGACGGATGAACGCATTCCCTGAAGGCACACGTGGTCGGAGATAGAAGTTTGCAGACATCAACTCACGCATTCGCAACCGTTATCCTCGCGGCTTGCATTTCAGGGTGTGTAGACACGGCCGTCACTGGAGGGGGTGAGCTCGGGGTATACCAACCTTCGAACACGCCCTCGACAACTGAAGCCAGAAATCGCCGGTGGCAGGCTCGACTATCGACCGCGCGTCATCAATACGACGGACCTCGGTGCTGACCCGGACGATGAGCAGTCCCTCGTGCGCCAGTTGGTCATGTCCAACGAGTATGATCTCGAAGGTCTGATTGTCGCGACCGGCTGCTGGAAGAAGAGCCAGGAACTCCACCGCCATGCTCGACAAGATCGTCGATGCATACGCTAGGGCCTTTCCAAACCTTCGGGTCCATTCGGCTGCATACCCCGAGCCAAGGTATCTCAAGTCCATCAGTGTGCTCGGCCAGACCGGCTACGGTATGAGCGACGTCGGTGCCGGAAAGGACAGCATCGGCTCTGACCTCATCATAAGGGCAGTGGACAAAGACGATCCGCGCCCAGTCTGGGCGATGTGCTGGGCGGGTGCAACACTATCGCTCAGGCGCTGTGGAAGGTGAAGAACAGCCGGTCGCCAGCCGAGATTGAGGCGTTCGTTCGCAAACTGCACATCTACGACGTGCTGGGACAGGATGATGCTGGCACGTGGATCGCGAAGACGTTTCCGAACATTCTCTACATCCGCGCCACCAACTCCGTTTACGGCTGGCAACCTTCAGACGAGTGGATCGACACAAACATCCAGTCGCATGGAGCGCTCGGGGCTGTTTATCCTGACAGGAAGTGGGCCTCCGAGGGCGACACGCCAGCCTTTCTGCATGTCTACCCGAACGGCCTCAACGATCCCACGAAGGTCTCGCAGGGGGGCTGGGGTGGGCGCTTCGGCGAGAAGAGCGCAGGCATCCGCGGAATGTCCTGCATGAAGGGCGAGGATGCGCCTTACGACCCCTACTACATGCATGGGGACGCACCGGAAGGCGGCCAGTCGATTGCCCGCTGGAAGGCGGCTATCGAGAACGACTTCGAAGCTCGCATGGACTGGAGCGTCACCAGCAAGTTCAGTGACGCAAATCACCATCCCGTCGCTGTTCTCAATGGTGATCGCAGTCGAGCGGTTATCGCACTCCGAGCCGAGAGAGGTGAGTCGCTGACGCTAGACGCACGTGGGTCGAGCGATCCTGACCAAGATGATCTCAACTACTCTTGGTTCGTATACGCCGAACCAAGCACCTATCAAGGGTCCGTTCCTGTTTCCGAAGCGACTTCCGATCGCGCTACCGTCCGCATTCCTGAGGATGCGGGCGGCAAACACATCCACGTTGTTCTCGAAGTGAAAGATGCAGGCTCACCGACCCTTGCTGCTTTTCGACGAGCGATCATCGAGGTCCGTTAATCAATTGTGTCCGCCTTCCAACTTTTTTGGAATAGCATAGTCTGCGACTGACCTGTGCGGACGCAAGTCACGATCCTGCCCATCTCCGGTGAGGTCTCAATGTAATTGAGAACTATGTCAAATCAATCGAGCGGCCTAGACCGAGTTCATGTCGGGGGCGAAAGAATGAGCGAAGCAACGAAGGCGCGGCGGGAACTGCCCGCCTGGAATGTTGTCCTCCGAGCGCTCCGGTTATGGCGCTACCGGAGGCTTTCCGAGAGCGTCGATCAGGAAGCGGTCGTCGGAAAAGTTCGGGAAGAATCGGGCCTTTCGGCACGCTTCCTTTTCATGACCTCGATGTCGGCTGGAATTGCGGTTCTTGGCCTTCTGCTGTCTTCCCCAGCGGTCGTATTCGGGGCGATGCTCCTTTCGCCATTGATGGGGCCGATCCTTGGCGCTGGATTTGCGCTGGCTATCGGGGACGCAGCTTGGCTCAGGTCATGCGCGAAGGCGCTGGCAATCGGAACGCTGATCGCGGTGCTGTTTTGCGCGCTGATCGTCCTGCTCTCGCCGCTCCAGACGGTGACCGAGGAAATTGCTGCCCGCACCAGGCCCAACCTCTTCGATCTCGCCGTGGCACTCTTTTCAGCATTGGCGGGCAGCTACGCGATGATCCGCGGGCGTGAGGGCACGATCGTCGGCGTTGCGATTGCCACGGCCTTGATGCCGCCATTGGCAGTTGTCGGTTTCGGCCTAGCGACAGGTAATTGGACCGTCTTCGGCGGCTCGATGATGCTGTTCATTACCAACCTTCTGACTATCGCGCTGACAGCTGCAGTAATGGCCCGCGTTTACGGCTTCCGTTCAAATCTATCGTCACGACAGACACTCATGCAGACTGTCGCCATCGTTCTCAGCTTCGTAGTGCTGGCCGTTCCTTTGGGTGCGTCCCTCCGGCAGATCGCATGGGAAGCGAATTCCACGCGCCAAATCAATGGTTTCATCAAGGACGAATTTCCACCGAAAGCGCGTGTGTCGCAGCTCGACATCGATTTTGGCGTGAAGCCCATTCGTGTGTCCGCAACGGTGCTGACGCCCGAGTTCCGGCCGGCCGCGCTCGATCACAGCCGTGTAGTTCTAGAGCGCGCACTTGGCCGTCCACTCGACCTGACTATCAACCAATTCAGGGTTGGTGCCGATCCTGCTGCGGCGGAGGCTGCGCAAATTGCTTCTGCTAAGGCGCGCGAGCAAGCCGTTGCGACGGAGCGGCAAATCAGTGAGATTGGTGAACGGCTTGCCCTAGTTGCGGGCATTCCATCAAGCGATGTTCTGATCGACCGTGACCGTCGACGCGCCGTCGCTCATGCTCGGAGGTTGGATGGCGCATCACTCGCTGCGTATCGCGATCTTGAGCAGCGTATCTCTTCTTCCAGCGCCGATTGGCGCGTCGAGATCGTCCCGCCCGCAGCAGCCTTGCCCGAAGTCGAACTGGACTCTGCAGGAGAGCCGACCCTTAGCGGCATGTCGGCCATCGAGATCACGGCGTGGGCTGCTAACCGGCTCGATTGGCCCGTTGAACTTCGTGGTGGCGAAAAGGGCATGGGTAGAGTCGGCGAACTCCTCAGCGAGCGGGGCGTGCAAATCGGCGCGCAGACGTCCGAAGGCGGCAACGATGCCGTCGGAGTGCGCTGGCTTGCGCCGATTGAGCAATAGGCGTTTGCATTGGCGCACTGTTGGTCTGTCCGAAAGGTTGATCGAGCACACTTTGATCCCGGCCCCGATAACGGCTAACCTGATGCACGATGACATTCTGGCAAGGATCCAAGGCTGAATTGGTGACAGCAGTTGCTGCAGCGTTGGGTATTCCGTTCTATCTCGGATTGATTCATACCCCAGTTTCGCATCTGGCGTTGTATTCCGGCATCGCGGGAACGGCGATGGCCACGGGCGAATTTGCTAGACAACTCAACTTCATCGCGCTGGTCTAAGGTTGTTCTTTATGGACGCAGCCGTTTGGGCCTTCGTGATCGCGCTGCTTGGCGGCCTTACTTATCTCGTCGCACTGATTTTTTGACCGTAGCTCAGTGGTCAGTTCCCAAAACTCGCTGACAGAGAACGGGGACAACTGGCGAGAAGCAGTTACAGAATTGGGGGTGGATACGGCATCCGTTACTGTCCGCCCAAATCAGTAGAGGCCGTAACGAAAGACCAATAACCCGGACAGCGTGACGATCATGATTGCCACGAGGGGTAGTCCAGTCTTGTATAGTCTCCGAACTTGTGGTACCCCGTGACATGATGAGCATATTGGTCTGGTATGCGACGGGCGTAGCGTGGCGTAAAATTACATCCGAAAAGCACGGCCAGGACGAGGGGTTCGACGGGGATGCCGAGCTTCTGTGCAAGACTGAATGCGATCGGCGTGCCGACTGCCGCCGCAGTCGTGTTTGAGGCAAAATTGGTGAGCACGGTCACGAAGAGCATTACCGCAGCAAGCACGCCGGCAGCTGGAAGGAATTGTAAGCCGAGTGCTATAAGACCGCTCAACCATTCCGCCGCACCGCTGACGAGGACGATCCGACCGATCGCGATGCTTGCGGCAACCAGCACAATCACTTTGGCGGACAGCGCACGTCCAATGCGGTCAAATCGGACGCAACCAGTGACAAGCATCGCAATTGCTCCACCAAGGGCAGAGATCGCGATAGGCACAAGTCCGAAGCTCGCCGGCGCCACTGCTGCAGCCATGATCGCAAGTGCGAGGGGAGCCTTAGCGGTGCGCGGCAATTCCTTGGCACCCTCGAGCACGAGCAGATTCTCGGATCGCGCGAAGTTCTGGAGGTCGGTCATTGAGCCTGTGGCAAGGATGATGTCACCCTCACCGAGGACGTCTTCGGCATCCACGTTGATGCTGGTGTTATCGCGGCGAGGCCACAACGCCTGCGCATTATGCACGCCGAGCAGTGCTATGTTGTATAATTCGGCAACATTCGCGCCTGCCACGGTCTTGCCGACCAATGCGAGAAGTGCGCCTGGATGGAAAGTTCAACGACCGAGAGGTCCTCCCCGTCTCGCCATAGCCCCGCTTGAGATGATCCATCAGCCAGACTGGAGCTGCCGTTGCGCCGAGGACGCGCACTGCCTCTTCCAATTCGTAGTGAGTGGCCCGAACCGCGACACGGCCGGCGGAAACGGGCGTGAGAACCTCGACCTCTGACGGCAACCGGCTTCGAATTTCCTCGATACTAACGTCCATTACGCGAAGAGTTCCTGGAAGGCGCAAGACCGCCGTAAACCGTCGGGGCTGATGACCGGCAGCAACGGAGTTATCGGGCAATAATCGCGGCATTATCAGCCAAATGAACGGCAGAGCGACCACTGCCGTCATCAGCACGATAGGCGTGAAGTGAAACACGCTCATCGTCGGCAGGCCCAAGTCACTGGCGATCGACACGACAAGCAGATTTGTCGACGTCCCGATCGTCATTGCCATGCCGCCGATAAGAACGGCACTGTTGATCGGAATAAGCGTTTTGGACGCGGGCATTCCGCCATTCGCTGCGATCGCCGCCATGACTGGCAACATTAAAACAAGCACGGGCGTATCGTTGACGAGCATGCTCATGCCCATGGCGAGCAGAAGAGTAACGAGTAGCCCGATCTGGATTATTGAGGCGCCACACCCGCGTTAACAGCCGCGATGCTGGTTCCAGTGCGCCGGTCGTTACCAGACCTCGACCCAGCACCATCAAAGCGCAGATCGTGATCAGCGCGTAATGTCCAAACCCTTCGAAGGCGAGCTTTAGGCCGTCTGTCGGCTTCTGACCGGGAAGTGGGAACGAATAGAGGCCTAAGGCAATCGCGCTAATTGTCAGGAGGGAGATAATCTCAACGCGCAATCTCCGGAACAGAACCCGTAAAACATCGCAATAGTGAGAAGGATTGCCGCGATCGCGTGGGGAGACGGAACTGTCGTCTAATTCCCCGCTCGCAATTGTTGGGCGGTATGTGACGCGTAGCGCACTCGACGGCAAGCGGTTTCAGTGACCTAACCTACGATCTGAGGCGGTCAGTATTTTTCAACGAGTGAGCAGCCACTATCAAGGCCAGTGAATGAACCGCGGACATTCGGACCTTCCGGCGGCAGCGACCTACTCGACAACTGGTGCACCATCCGACTGATCCTCTTGGACTTCTGTGTGTCGAGCGTTGCCCAGAAAAGAGACCACTACCGCCAATGTCGGCTTTCCAACCATTCCAGCCGCTAGCCCGATGGCGGCCATGACTCTGCTGAGCTGTTGGTCTAAACTATTGAATGACACTCTGGCAAGGTTCGAAGGCGCAGTTGGTTACCGCCACGGCAGCGGCGATTGGCCTCCCATTTTATCTGGGCCTCGTGCACACTCCGGTATCACAGGCTCTTTATATATCAGGCGTTGCCGGGGCCGCGATGGCGACCGGTGAATACGCAATGTCACCGATTAAGGGTGACGGGCTGAAGCTGTTTTTGGCGGAGGTGGCAATCTGGGCTCTAGCGGTGGGACTGATAGGCGCGATTGCCTACCTGATCGCGCTGATTTTCTGAACATCTAAAGGCGTCGAAAGCGGACCCAAACGACAACGCAGCCGATGGCGAGCGTAGCCAGGCCAATCATCAGCAAGATCGTCAATCAGCGTGTGATCAACCACCGCTCACTGATAACCGGCATTCTGCTTTTTCGTAAAGTATACGCTGGCCGCTCCTTTGCAACGGCCGGCTACTCCCAGGTCTGACCACCAGCACCACCACCTGTTTAGGCTCGATCGTTCGGCGATCTTTCAGCCGTTCAGGAGCGCGAGCGCCACGATTGTCAGTGTCGGATTGGCCCACCCGCATGTTGGAAAGAGCGAGCTCCCGCAGACGTA
>CAWJWR010000003.1:0-552225 GCA_963846645.1 uncultured Alphaproteobacteria bacterium
GCCAGTGATGGCCGACGCCACCCGGGTTGGCGGCTCCCACCATGCGGATGGGCAGGCCCTTGGGTCCGCGTAGATTCGACCGGAGAATGTCGATCAGGGCGGAGTCCGGCCATTGCCCCATTTCGTCGGGCAACAGCAGCGTGAAACTGCGGCCCTGGTACTTGGCATAGTCCGCGTGCGTCTCAAGCTGCCCAAGCTCCATGTAGCCGCCGTTGGGCAGCCTCCACACATGTTCGGCAGAGTTGTAGCGGGCCGCGCCGCCGTACACCTTCGCGAACAACTCTCGGGTGATTAGCTCGAAGTCGGCAAGCCCTTTGTAGGTCCGGCGAATGTAGAGGATGCGAGCGGCGCCCTTGTATTGCTCGGCATGACGCAGCGCGAGCAACGCGAGGGCGTAGGACTTCCCACCGCCGCGGCCGCCACCCAGGAACGCGTCGACTTCCTCAGGAAGGTAGAGGACGCGTTCCTGAAACGGGTTTAGGTCGAGCGACTCGTTCACTCGGACTGCAGCGATTGGTTGAAGGCGTCTCCGGCCGCGTTGGCTGCGTCCGCTTCCCGTTCGATACTGGAAAGCCTTACCGGATCGATGAACGACTGAGCGAACTTGGCCGGTCGTATTGATTGCCGAGAAACCTTCTTCCCAAACACCTTCTAGCGCGGCCAACTCGTCCAGCTCGGCTCCGGCATGTTTCGAGACGATCATCTTCTCGTAGATCGCCCGCTGATCGTCGCTGATGCCTGTCAGCACGCTCGGAGCCTTGACGATCGCCGCCAGCTCCGGGCCGCGATTTTCTTTCGCAAGCTTGGTTGACCAGCGCTGCCTTGTCCCTCGCGCTCAGGGTTCGAAATGCCGCGCGAATTTCAGCCGCAAACGCGTCGGGCTTAAGATTGACCTTCTCTTCGATGCGGCGCTGCACGGCCTCCCTGCCGACTCGATGCGCTTCGCCCAGCCGGTTGATGCTGACAGTCACTTCCTTGTCGAGCTGCCGCGCCATCTTCGCCACCTTGAGCGCGTGCGCGGCTCCGGTTTCCAGCGGGCTGCGGTTCTGATGAACGCCGTCGAGCGCCATCGCCCCTTGAGCAAGGCGATTGATGACGCCCTGCATCGACTTCGCGGACGAATGATTGGGCAAGTCACGGACCATGCGCTCGGCTATGGCTTCCAGTGCTCGCGCGGTGGGGTGGGCGTGCTTAGGCATTGCTACGATCCTTACGAGATGAGTTCGGACAGCGGCGTGCGCAGCGCGTTGATCGCGTCTGCCACATCATCGTCCGTGCCCGTGTTGCGGAGCACGCTGACCTCGCGATCCAAAGCCTGTTGGAAAGCGGCGAGGGGCGGAGCGGAGCCCTGAGCGTCGTGGCGAACGCACTCAGCGAAATGCCCCACGACCTTCGCCAAGGCGTCCCCGGCCCTATGCAAGCCTTCTGGCATGCTCATGTAAGCGACGGGCTGATCCTCGTCGGGCATGAGCTGCAACAAGGGCGGCCCAAGGCTCGCCAGCGCCGTGGCCAGGCTGGTCTGCCCAAGGGCGCGCACGCGGTCGCACTGGCGCGAAGCCGCTGTTCGAAATGGCGCACGGGCGGCCCGCCTGCACCGAATTTCGACGGTCCGGATGCACTCGATAACCAGCCCGTTGATGTTGGCCACGTGGCCGCCGACTGCCTGCAGGAGGGGATTAGTCATTGGTCGGTTCCTTCGCGGTGATCGCTGTGAATTGCTGGAGGGTCATTGCGCCTGGCAGGGCGATGGTGACGTTGACTGCGCCGGCCTGGTCGCCCTGGTCGCCTTCGCGGTATCCGTGGCGCGCTTTCAGCAGAACATGGCCGCGACGATGTTCCCGGCTTTGGCTTTGGCCACCAGGCCGCTGTGCAGCTCGTAGCGCTCGCGCTCGACGCCTTCGCGGTAGGCGTCATCAATCTCGGGGAACTCTGTGCGCCACTTGTCGAGCGTCTTCCGGCCGACGCCTAGCTGCTGGCGATGGCGACTGTGCGAGTGCCCCTCTGCCGACAGTTCCCGCACGCGCTCCACCGCATCGGCGGGCGGGCGCTTGGGCGGGCGTCCAGTTCGGGCGATGGCTTTTGTCACGCTCCGACTATGCGGGCCGGTCGCCGCGCGCACAGTAACGACGTTACGCACAAGATCAGCGGACATCATGTGTCCCGCCCACTCCATGATCGCGTCGCCCAGCGCGGTGGGATCAGCCGTACGCTCGGCGGCGATGGCGCCGATGCGGATCAGGTAGTCCAGAAAGATCGGCGCGCCGACGACGGCCCGCGTGACCTCGCGCCTTTGCCGCGCGTTGTACAGCTTCTGACGTTGGGCATTCGTCAGCGCCATCGCTCATTCGATGCCCGATTGAGCGGGGTTGTTTCCTATGCAGTTACCTAATTCGTCTGATCGGCGCGCTACGCAGAAGTAAATTGCTAAGCAGACCCCAAGCCTGACAAGCTTGTGTCCCTTTTTTCGTAAGGCAGGAAGGCGCAAACGGAAGACGTGAGGAGCGGCGCCCTCCAAAGGCCAGCCCTCTATACGTAGTATATAGAGTGTGTGTGGGTGGACGTTCGTGGCTGTGAAGTGTGGACGTTTGTGGAGAGTGTTTGTGGCACGTCTGTGGAGGCGGTGTGTGGATCATTCCACTTCCCTCAACCCATGCAAATCACGGCCTGCTCGCGTGTCTCTGCCCAGTGTTGCGTGCTCGATTGCGCTAAGACGGAACAGGCGGTCCATTGCTTCGACCAGACGGCGCTTCCCGATCCCTTTGCTCTCAGGCATCTTGGCGAAGATCGCTGGCGCGTAGTTCGCGGCCACCTTCTCGGATACGGGCCGGTTCTGGCGATTGCGCTCGGCAAGGCAGGCGAGAAATATCGCGTTGTCGTTCGTCGCTTGCGCGGTGTCCTGAAGCTGCTCGCGTAGATCGTCCGGTAGGTCCGTCTCCAGCACGTAAGCCCAATCGTGCCAGCGGAACTTCAACTCTTCGTTGTTCGGGGCGTAGTTCGCTTTCTCGCGCCTGAGGACGCGCAAGTCGTGATCGATGATCTCGCCGTCGCCCGTCTTTGCCTTCTCAAGAAAGAGCCGCGAGCGAACCTGGTTCTCCCATGCCGTCGACCCGCTGAAGCTGTCGCCTGCCTTGTTCGGGTGGCCAATGAGCAGCACGGACCCTGAGACGCGGTGCGCGAGCTGGTTGAGCAGCGCGACGAAGGCCCGCGGCAAGGTTCAGAACGTCAGCCATTGGCGGTTTCGAGGCGGTTCAGGCCCGCGAGCAAGTCACGCAGGAATGCGCAGGTTGACTCCGCCTCCGCTGGTACGGCGGCGGTCGCATGCGCGGCGGCAGTCGAATTGATGAGCCAGAACAAGCCGCTGGCCGTCTTGGAGGCACTCTGCAGGGCGCGGGTGGTCGAATATTGCTGGCAACGCAGCAAGCGGTTGCGCAGCGTTCGCTCGGCGCCATCCGTCCAAGGCATCAGTGCGCCGATTGGGTCGGATTGAGCGGGGGTGACAACCTCGGGCTTCATTACGCGGCCTCAGGCGGAACAGGTGCGCGGAATATCCCGCCGCCTGTCTGCGCAGCGGTCGCCTCCGCCCAATCGTTCGCGTCCTGGCGGTCGACGAAGGCCGCGTAGAACGGAAAGCCCGCTTGCGGCGGCATAATCTCAACGACCCAACCGCTGGTAGTCCGCTCAACGGTTATGAGGGGCTTCACGCCCCCGACAAGCCTGAGCATCAGCCGCGCTCTTTGAAGGCCAGCCGAGTTCGCTGGGCGGCGTCGCGTGCGTGTGCGATTGCCTCGGCTTTGTCCGAATAGCGTGCGATGCTTGTTCTAAGCGCCTTGAAGGGCGCCGGGGTAACGAGCTGCACGTGATAGTCGCGACCGAACTTGCGAACCGTGTAGAAGCTCGGGTTTGCCGTTGGCAGCGTGATGACCTGGGCGCTCATGCCGCCACCTGCTCGCGAGCCGCTTCCATCTTCTCGACGATCCAAGCTTCGACGGCGGCCTCATTGAAGGCCAGGCGCCGTTCCGTGAGGCGGATCGGTTTCGGGAAAGCGCCCGCCGCGACCATCCGGTCGAGCGTGGCTCGCGACAATGCGATCCTTTCACAAGTCTGCTTCGGCGTGATGAAACGGGCCATTGTTTGCGGCTCCCATGTTTGAATGGTCGCCATGGAAGTTACGCACGCGCTTTCAATTCACACGGTAAGCAGGTTGCAGGTGCTTACGGATACATGGTCTTGACCGCGTGGAAGCGCCGCCGCGCATTCTCGACGTCCTCTTCCGTGATCCCGTCGCACCGCCCGGTTTCAGTTAGGTAGTCAAGCGCAGCCCGGTCGCTAATTTCGTGGGGCAGATCCATCGCATCGAACCAGCTAGTCAGCTTGGTGCCCGCCAGATGACACTTCGCCTGATTGAGACTCCAGAGGAGCCTCGCGTCTCTTGCCCGAACGCCTAGGTCGGCCTTGTAACGCCGACGGAATCTCTTTCCCGGTTCTCGCTCAATTTCGTCGACCAGGTATTCCCGCACAACCTCGCTTATTGGCTCTTTGGAGCGCAACAGAGCGATCAGGGGACGCAAGTCGCCGTGCAAGGCGTGCTCTACCTTATCCCAGTGCAAATAGTACGCGAGGCCGCCAAGGTCGTCGTCACCGGACTCAGCCACGGATTGAAACAACCTTGCCGGCCGCCTTTCCTTGGATCGCCCGCATGACCTCTGCGGCCCAACGGTCGAGCGCGCTCCGCTTCTCCGGTGCGTAGCTGTGGAGCGCGTAGACCTTGGCCGTGACGCCCTTCGGAGCGTGATTGAGAACGCGCCCGACAACCTCTTCTAGAACGCCAAGGCGGACCATGTGAGTTGCGGCGGTGCGTCTCAGGTCGTGGAGGGTCCAAGGCTCCAGCTTGAAGCCAGCGGCGGCAATGAAGCTGTCGACGCGAGACTTCGCCTTGGCGAAGCCGGAAACGTGCGTCTCGCCGTCGTGAGTGAACACAAAAGCCCCAAGGCGTGGCAGGTCTTTGAGCAACGCAACGACTGGCGCGGATAGCGGCACAAGATGCGCCCGATCGCTCTTCGTATCTTTCGCCGAAATGATCCAGGTCGCCGCGTTCAGGTCAACGTCGACCCAACGCATTGAAGCGACCTCAGTCCGCCTCTGTGCGGTAAGCGCCAGCGTCCAGAGATAATGACCGAACGGGAAGCCAAGCAGGCTGGCGGCCTTCCACACGGCTGTCAGCTCTTCCATACTCAGGACTCGGTCGCGCTCGCTTTCGGCTTTCGGCTTCGCAATGCCTTCAATTGGCGATGCGTCGATCCAGTCTCGCGAGAGCGCGAAGCGGAATATCGTTTTCACCAGCGTTAGGACGCGGTTCGGCAGAACATCGCCTTCTATCCCGTCCAGCAAGTCGCGAACGTCCGCGCGGCGAATGTCGGCAATCTTCTTGTCACGCCATTTTGGCAGGACGTGCATTTCAAGCCGACGTTCCTGCAATCGCCAACTGTCGTTCTTCGGCTTGGCGACTTTATCGATCCAGAGCTCGGCAACGGCGCCAAACGTGCGGTCGACGGCTTCTGTGCTGCCATCCCGCGCAATCACGCCCAAAAGCTTCTCAGCGGCCGTCCTGGCGGCACTCAGGCCCATTGAAGGGTAACTGCCAAGCTTCTTGTTGATAACCTTCTCGCCAGCGCGAGCGCGGACGATCCAGCTTTTCTTGCCGCCAGCGCCGACGCGAAGGCGTAGACCAGTGACCTTGTTGTCGCGGTGCTCTTCTTGCCCCGCGGCAGGCGGTTTGATGGCCGCCACCTTCGCGTCGGTTAGCATGTTCAGCGCCTCCGCTCGGTTTGGATGAAGTCCCACATTGCTTCCCAGGCGCGCAGATGCCTATCGTTCCGAGGATCGAAGGGGGGCACGTCCGTCCGGAGCGGTCGAGGCCTGGGGACGAGCCTCACGACGTTGTCGGGTTTCATTCCTCACACCCCGCGGCGTTGACCTCAAGTTCGTCCCAGTCGTGCGGATCGTCGTCAATGCCGCGATCATCGTCGCTGATGACGCAGCCCGGGCCGGTGGCCGCACGGCGCAAGGCAGTGTGGCTCAGGTCTTCGTCCTCGGCGTCCGTGCCGTCCTCCACGTCAGCGTCGCCGTCTAGCTCGTCGAGAACTCCAATCGCCACAGCTATGAAGCCCTCAAGGTCAACGCGACGAAACTGCGAGAGAATGCGAGCCGCGGCCGGTGCGCGCGGAATGTAGGCTCCGGCTTCCATTGCTTCGCTAATGCCGGAATGTAGAACGTCCTTACCCATGATCGTCTCCTATCGACGGTTGTGGTCAGGGGCGGCTCGGTGCTGGTTACACCGGGTCGTCCCGCCTGTTACCTTTCTCGGCATCAGGTAACGGATTAGGTAACATCGAATGAGGTTCGATGCAAACAATGGTAAAGGTGGCAATCCGCTCTAGAGGAGAAACGCCCTTCTGCAGTCCCATGGTAAGGGTCTGGCGAGCCTTCTAAGCTTGGGGTCGCAGGTTCGAATCCTGCCGGGCGCGCCAGCATTCAGAAACCATGGAATTTTGGCGTTTTCGAAAACGGCCAGTCCGTTCGATACTGAGAACCCAAGCTCTAGCGCTATCTCGTGCGAGCGAGGAATTTCGCAATGCCTTCTTGTCCTTCCTGACCTGCCGCTGAAATCAGCGATCGCGCCGGCCTCAAGGGCTAGGTGAACGGCGAGACTCCGGTCGAAACTTGTCGCAAGAAGCCAACGCGCTCTTCCGGAGGCAACGATCGATCCTTGATCCAGTCGGGTGGTCAGTTCGCGTTCCGCTTTTCCGAGTTCGGCGTGCGGCACCACGCGCGTCACAAGCCCGATCTTCGCCGCTTCGTCGGCCGGGATTTGCCGGTTGGTCAGCACGATGTCCAGCGCGAGGCGGAGCCCGATCAGTCGCGGCAGGAGCCAACTCGTGCCGCCATCCGGGGTCATGCCGATGGCCGTGTAGGCCGACGTGAAGTGCGCGGTATCCGACGCGATTACGATATCGCCGAGAATAGCCAAGCCAAGGCCCGCCCCGGCCGCGGGCCCGTTCACGATACTCACCAGCGGCTTTTGCATCTCGGCCAGGACCAGGATCCCGCGGTGAAGGTTCGAGGTGATCCGATCGATGACGGCCGAGGCTCCATCGGGCGCGGAAGCCATCGCTCGCACGTCCCCGCCTCCGCAAAAGAGCGCACCAGCCCCCGTCAAGACTACAACCCGGACGGAAGAAGCGGTGGCAAGATCGGAAGCGGCGCTCGCAAATGCCTCTGCCATGGCTTCGTCGAGCGTATTGCCGACCGCCGGGCAATTCAGAACAATTCTGGCTACCGCTCCCTCATGCTCGATGTACAGGGGCTCGGTCATCGGCGGTGCTCCTTTCCGGTTTGCTGGACCAGACCGGGCCAGTGGGCCATCGTGCACGAATGACCAACGCTGATCTGGCGCTTCGAATCGACCGGCTGGAATCGGAAAGCGCGATCCGGGCCCTCGCGGCTCGCTATTGCTTTGCGATCGACAATCACGACCTGGCCGCGGTCCGCGACCTGTTCACTGCCGACGCACGAGTTCTCTCGCGCGACGGAGTGATGAATGCCGTTGGGCAAGATGCGATCATTCGCCAGTATGAAGACCGTTTCCGTGTCCTTGGCCCATCCAACCACGTCAGCCACGATCATTGGGTTCGGCTCGACGAGGCCGTGAATCACGCGACGGGGACACTCTCCTCGCATGCCGAGCTGTGGCGCAACGATCAGATGATGGTGACCGCACTTCGCTACGAAGATGTGTATCGCCGCGAGAACGGCGTGTGGCGCTTCTCGTGCCGAGAATTGTCTTTCCTCTATTACGTTCCGTTAGCCGAATACGCGCATATTCTCGGCGAAGAGAAGCGGATGCGGGCTTATGCGGAGCCGGCGGCGGCGGACTATCCCGAGCGCCTCCCAAGCTGGCATGACTATCGCTGATGGAGCGGCCCCCAAGAAAGTTCGAAGACCTCGCTGTCGGAGAAATGCGGCAATCGAAGCCGCGGACCGTTACCGTCGACGAAATCGTGAAATTCGCGCGCGAATATGACCCGCAATGGTTCCACTCGGACCCCGAAGCCGCGCGTGAGTCGCACTTCGGCGAAGTGGTCGCGAGCGGCGTCCACGTTCTCGCCATCTGGCGCCAGCTCGACCACACGATGAACAGCGACATCGACTTCGTTTGCGGAATCGGCTTCGACGAGTTTCGCCTCGAACATGCTCTGCGACCAGGCGATACCGTGGCGGCACGATCCGAAATCCTTGAGCTGAAGCCCTCAACCAGCCGAAAGGATCGCGGCACATCGATCACGCAATACCATTTGAGCAACCAGCGCGGCGAGACGGTGCTCCGGTTCCGAGGCATCAACCTGGTCTACCGGAGAAATGTTGAAGACTAGGCGCTAGCGCTTCGACCTCGGCACGCGCTTGCCGCATCGTCTCTTCGACGTCCTCGGGCGTTCCGAAGGTTGGAGCGACGCGGACGCAATGCACGGGATCGACGCCGAAATAGAAGCTCAGGCAGTGGGCCAAATGGGCGAGCTGATAATCGAGATGCGACAGGGCGCTGCCGGGCCGAATGTCCAACGCACCCGCGCCGATCAGAACCGCGGTGCGCCCGGAACCATGCAGAGTGAGGTTTCCCGCCTGGTCGTTCGTGAAAGCCATCGTCGGCTGAATGATGCAGTCGACGAAATGCTTGACCCGGTAGGGCAGGCCGAAATTCCACATCGGCGTCGAGAACAGCCAGATATCGAATCGCAGCAAATGATCGACCATTTCCCGAAGCTCCGCCCAAATCGGGGTGAACTCGGGCTCGATTTCGAAGCCGTGAATCAGTCGATAGCGGCTTTCGATCATCGCTCCGTCAAGCTCGGGCAACGGCGTCTTCCAGAGCTCGAGCCGCTCCACCCCGACACCCTCCAGCCGGTCGATCAGATGATCGGCGATAGCTACCGATCTGGACCGATCGCCTCGCGGGCTACCGACGATGTGCAGCAGCCGCGTCATTTTTCAGCCGAGGTCGACGAGGATCTCGTCACCTTCAATCTTGACCGGCCAGGTCGGGATAGGCTGGTCGGTTAGCGTCCCCGCCGGCTTGCCGTCCCGCATGTCAAAGCGAACGCCGTGCAGCGGGCAGAAGATGAAGCAGGCCTTCATCCTGCCCCCTTCCAGCGGCGTATATTGGTGAGAGCAAATCGCCCCGACGGCGTAGATTCCCATTGGGGCACGGGCGATGAGCAATTGCGTCCCGCCGAGGTCGAACATCTTGTTGCCGTTTTCAGGCACTTCGGACAGCGAAGCGACACGCTGGAATGCCATGGCCTAGCGCCGCTGATCAAAACGCCGGCCCAGCATGGCGCTGGCGATGTTGACCTTCTGAATGTCGATCGCGCCGCCAGCGATGCCCCAACCCCACGCATCTCGAAGGCGGCGCTCCATGCCGAACTCTTTCGAATAGCCATAGGCGCCCATCAGCTGGACCGCGTCGCCGGTAACTTCGCGCGCGATCGAGTTGGCGAAGCATTTGGCGACCGAGCTATCGAGGATGCTGGGAAGCTCTTCCTCCGCGTTTGCGGCGGCTCGCCAGATGAGCAGTCGGGCTGCTTCCACCTTCATCTGCATTTCGGCCAGTTTGATCTGCACCGCTTGGAAGTCGACCAGCGGCTTGCCGAACTGCCGGCGCTCCTGAACATATTGCAGAACGTCCTCCAGCGCGCCGCTCGCTTGGCCGAGCGCCATGGTCGCATTGCCGCAGCGTTCCAGGTCGAACGCTTCCATCAGCTGTTTGAAGCCGCCGGCGGGTACGATGATATTTTCGGCCGGAACGCTGCAATCGTCGAGGTTAAGGTCGGCCGACGGGATTCCGCGAAACCCCATCAGTTCCTCATTCGGGCCGAACGTAAGGCCCGGCGCATCCTTTTCGACAAGAACGGCGCCAATGGCCTTGGCACCCGGCTCGTCCGACAAGCGGCAATAGACCACATAGGCGTCGGCATGCCCGCCGCCGGAACACCAGCGCTTGGTGCCGTTCAGCGTCACCTTTTCCCCGCTAACCACGGCGCGAGTCTTGAGGTCGGTCAGCGCACTCCCGGCTTCCGGTTCCGACATGGCGACGGCAATGATCATGTTGCCCTTGCAGACCTCGGGAACAACGCGCTGCCGCAGCGTCTCGCCGGCGAAATGCTCGATCGCCCGAACCGGGCCGACCATGGATTCGAAGATCGGAAATGCCACGGCGGACGAGATCTTGGCGAATTCTTCGAGGACGATCAGCGCATCGACGTTTCCGAGACCGAGACCGCCAAGCTCGGCAGGCACATTGACGCCGAGAAACCCCATCTCCGCGTAGCGGTGCACAAGGTCGCGCGACGGCGGGCGGTTGTCCCGTTCCAATTGGCGGGCGACATCCGGAAGCTCTGCGCGCGCGAACTCGCGTGCCGCTGCCTGTAATTCACGCTGTTCGTCGGTCAGCCGGAAATCCATCCTGTCTTCCGCCATGTTGGGCCGTCTGCTCGGGTCTTCCCCGAGAACATAAAAAAGTCAAACATGATTGTTTTTTTATTGAGGCCAAGGTAACGCCGAAGACGAGTGAAGCGAGGGAATAAACAGGTGGACCCTGCAACCACTGAACGGATCCGCGAAGGGATGGCCTACGAGGCGAACCGCAAGGGGCCGCCGGCGGGATTTCCACAGTTTCCCGACATCCCGGCAGGGCGATACGTCGATCCCGAATTCCTCGCTCTCGAACAAGCCCGGCTATGGAGGCGAAGCTGGCTGTATGCCGGCCATCGCGATCAATTGCCCGAGCCCGGAAGCTGGTTCCTGTCCCGCAACACGGGGTCTCCGATTCTGGTCGTCCGCGGCCTCGATGACAGCATTCGGGCCTTCTACAACACCTGCCGGCACCGCGGCGCTCCGTTGGTCAGGGAGAATGAAGGCCAAGGGCGGGGGTTCGTTTGCGGGTACCACGGCTGGAGCTACACGCTCGACGGCAAGCTGGTTGCCGTCCGGGACAAGCGCGACTTCGTCGACATCGACTTTTCCTGCCACTCGCTGATCCCCGTCGCTTGCGACACGCTGGGCGGATGGATCTTCATCAATGAAGATGAGGACGAGCCGCAGTCGCTACGTGACTCCCTGGGACCTGTGGCGGGCGAACTCGAGCAGTTTCAGCCCGAAACACTGACCCTGGTCGATTCCCGCAGCTACGACGTCGCCTGCAACGTGAAGGTCCTGCTCGACGCCTTTCTCGAAGTCTATCACCTCAAGTCGATCCATCGGGAAACGGTGGATCGTTTCCTCGACTATCGAGGGACTACGATTTCCCTTTGGTCGAACGGTCACTCCCGAATGACGACTCCCAACCGGAGGCCCGACTGGGTCGATCCGGGAACGGTCGGCTTGCCGGAGATCCCGACGGTCACCGAAATCCCTCGGCTCAACAACGTCAGCTATTACATCTTTCCGAACATCGTGATGCCGCCGGCCGCAACAGGGATGCCGATGCTCGTGTTCTGGCCGGTGACGGACAGCACGATGCGGATCGATTGCCACTGGTTCAGCCCGCCTTACGGCCCGGACGGGCGCAGCGAGCTTTGGGACAAACGCATCCGCAATTTCGAGCGCATCCTCGAGGAAGACACGCAATTTGCGCCGCAAATTCAGGAATCACTTGAAAGCCCGGGCTTCAAGGGCATGACGCTCTGCTACCAGGAACGCAGGATTTATCATTATCATGAGGAATTCGACCGCCGCATTGGCCGCAATCGGATCGCCGCCGATCTGCGCGTGGAGCCAATGCTGGAGTCCTGGGTAGAGCCTGCGTGAACCGTCAAGCCCGGGACATCGATGCCGCCGACCGCGACGAGCCGGCGTTCGGTCTGACAGATGATGAGCTCGCTTCGCACTCCACGGTTTATCGCGATGGACTGCTGGACGGAAAGGTCGTTCTCGTCTCGGGCGGTGGATCGGGTATCGGTAAGGCAATCGCTTTCCTTGCTGCTCGCTTGGGTGCGGACGTTGTGATTTGCGGCCGAACGGAATCGAAACTCGAATCGGCGTGCGAAGCGATTGCCAAGGGCACCGGCCGCGAGCCGATGATTGAGGCCATGTCGATCCGCGAACCGGAAGCCGTCGAGCAACTTCTCGACAGGGTCCATGAGCGCTTCGGGCGGCTCGACACCCTCGTCAACAATGCGGGCGGGCAATTCCCGCAGGATGCGATCGACTTCAGCCGAAAGGGCTGGAGCGCGGTCATCGACCTCAACCTCAACGGCACCTGGTGGATGATGCAGGAAGCGGCCCGCCGGTGGCGCGACCGTGGCGAAAGCGGTAACGTCATAAACATCGTCGCGAACGTCGAGCGGGGAATGCCCCAGGCGGCGCACAGCTGCGCGGCACGGGCCGGCGTCATCTATTTATCCAAGACCGTCGCGACGGAATGGGCGCCGCTCAACATTCGGGTGAATTGCGTCGCGCCTGGGACCATCGAGACTGACGGGTTCACGGTCTATCCCAAGCATGCGCTTGCTCGCTTCCACGAGGCAAACCCGATGAAACGCCTCGGAAGCGCATGGGACGTCGCGGAAGCCACCGTCTATCTGGCGTCGGATGCAGCCAAGTTCGTGACCGGCGAAGTTCTGACGGTCGATGGCGGAATGGCGCAATGGGGAGTCGTCTGGCCCGCCGGAATGCCGGAATATTTCGACGTCGGCGGGGGCGCCTGAAACTGGAGCACGCCTGATGGCAGACACGGTGATGAAACGCATTCCGCGGGGCGACCTGTCCAGCGAATGGCAGAGCGCCTGGGATATGCTCGACGGCCTGACCGGCGAACCGGCTTTCATCGAAGTTATGGCCAGCGCGCCGGAACTACTGCAATTCGCGATGGTCGAATTCTATCAGAAGATTTTTTTCGGCGGCCGCGTTGAAGAAAAATACAAGCAGCTCCTTCGTCTTCGGCTGAGCCTCGCTCACGGGTGCCGCAGCTGCAACCTGCAGAACACCGCCGGTATCAGGACCGTCGGCTACGACCAGCGCCACATCGACGCGATCGAAGGCGACCGAACGATCTTCTCTCCCGCGGAGCAGGCGGTTCTCGAATTCGGCGATGAAATGGTGCTGACCAACCCCTCCGGACTGCTCGGCGACGGTCTCTATGCGCGGCTCCGCACCCAGTTCGATGATGCGCAAATCTGCGAGCTCGGCGTCGTTGCCGGATTTATCGGCGGAATGGCGAAGATGGCCTTCGTCCTCGACCTGGTCGAAAAGGAACAGACCTGCCCATTCGTCGCCGCCGCCTAGCGCGCGGAGAACACCAGCAGCAGGTTGCCGGGCATGTGGTAGTAAAGCCCATAGCCCGAGTTCACGACGACATGACCGTCTGCGACCGCTGCGCCGGGCCCGCTCATTCCACCGCCCTTGCCGGTCGCGCCGGTGATCGTCTTTACGGGCTGAGTGGTGTCGTAACCCCAAAGCACCTTGCCGGTCCGCGAGTCATAGGCGCGGAACTGCCCATCCAGGTGACCGGCAAACACCACGCCCGGGATGGAGGTCACAGCGGCGCTGATGCCGGGATCGCAGAACTGCTTGCCGGCGCACTTGTCGGCCGCAAGTGATCGCCACAGGACACGACCGGTGGCCGCGTCCACCGCATGCAGTCCAGCACCGCGGATGCGGGCATCATATTTCCGGCCATCGCGGGTGTCGGCCATGTCGTTGATCGGAATGAAGACACGATTGCCTTCCGCGGACATGCCGAAGTGCACCCCACCCTGCGTACCGCCATGCCCCAGCCGCGTGCGCCAGAGGATCTTGCCCGTAGACGGATCGATCCCGTGCGCGACCCCTGATTTCTGGCCTGCGACGATCACGTCCTTGCCACCCAACTGGATGAGGAGTGGTGAGGCTGCGACGTCGAGATCGGGTCCATTCTCCTTGGGGCAGTTCGATTCCGCATCATGCAGCCGACATTCCATGCATCGCCCGCCGTAAGCTGAGCCGTCCACCGCCGCTTCCCGGTTCTGGCGTCGACGGCAATCACGGCATCGCTGTTTCCGTCTGCCGGCGACGAGTAATTCTCGCCGCTTCCAAAATAGAGCAGGTCGCGCTTCGCATCGAAGGTCGGACTGTTCCAGACGGGGGCGCCGGACGGACCCAGAATATCAGTGCCGCTGCTCGTCTTGCCGACCTTCTTCGCTGCGGCCGGAACGGTAAACGTTCGCCACCGCTCTGCGCCGGTGGCCGGGTCGAGCGCCACGACGTTGCCCCGGAACGTGCAGCAGGCATAAGCGGGATCGGCCGCCGAGGTGACCTCGAGCGACGACACCGGCACAAACAGCATCCCGGCGGCAAGGCTCGGCGTGCCGGTGATCGTCGCGTTGGGATGATGATCGACCTTGCGCTGCCATATCTCCGCCCCGTTCAGCGCGTTCACGGCATAGGCGCGGCCCAATATGTCGCCGAAATACAGCCTTTTCGTCGCGGCGTCGGCGACTACGGCCGTTCGGATTTCGGCGGAGATGCGCTTGCTCCACCGAAGGCAGCCGCTGGCCAGGTCGAAGGCGTAGAGTGTGCCGTCGTGGCCACCGACGAACACCGTTCCCCAGCCGATTGCTGGCTGCGAGCGGGCACGGATGGCACCCGGATAGGCAAAAGCCCATTTCACCTTGAGCTTTGGAACGTCCTGCGCTGCAAGAGCGGCAACGGAAGCTGGAACGAAGCGGCGGTTGTCGAGGCCCCAGCCGACAGCCGCCGGCGGCTGGCCCCCGGCAAGTTCTGGCGAGTTGCACTGCTTCGGCGGCGACGGCGGCTGGTAATCTGCGAGGCTGATGCGGGAGAGATATTCCGCAATCTGAACTCGCTCCTGCGAGCTCAGCTGGGCTGCCTGCTTGCTCATCAGGCCGCCGTTCATTGCCGCGAGAATCGCGTCCGGCGCCATCATTTCCAACCACACTAGGTTGGGTGCCTTGGGCACGGTGCCGTTGTGGCACATCGCGCAATTGTTCTCGAACAGATCCTTGCCCGGGTGATTTTCGGGATCGATCGGAGTGCCGACGCGAGACTGGAATTCGTCCGTGGATTGGACGAGTTCTCCGGATTGTTCGCCGGCGACCTCCTGTTTCTTGCAGGCCGTCGAACCGAACGCCAGCGCTGCAGCTACAAGGCAGGCTCCAAAGCGCTGGCGGAAGGTCATGTTATGATCCGAGCAACGACCTCAGCCGCGTTCCGGCGCCGGCGGAGGCGGTGGAGGTGGCGGCGGCGGCACCGGGCAAGCCTCGGTCGCCAGGATCACCGAGCCATCCGCGCAGTTTTGCGTAGCCGGTGGCGGAGGCGGAGGCGGAGGCGGTGGCGGTGGCGGCGGAGGTGCGGCGCGGTCGGATTCGAAGTGGAAGCCAGCCTGGACGCCGAAGAACCGCGGCGGCCCATATTGACTGTTGAGCCACAAGCCGGCCACGTTCTGCGACGCCGTCCGATACCGCTTGTCGAACAGGTTCTGCCCGATCAGGCGGACGTAATAGCGGTCATCCGCATCGGCGAACGTAATCGACGCATCGACCAGTGTCCGGGCGTTCAGGAAAGTATTGCCGGCCGGATCTGTGATCGACTGGGTGAACAGGCTCTTGCTCTGGTAGGCGACGCTGCCGTTGAAGTTGAGCTTATGCGCGCCCAACGGAACCACGTAGTCGCCGGCAACGGTCCACTGCCATTTGGGCGCGCGATCGAGCGGCGACGAGCCGAGGTCGTAGCCGGCTCCTGGCGCGTCGTACGTGCCGTACTTTGCGTCCTGGTAACCGAGGATTCCGCGAAGCGTGAGATTGGTCACCGGCTTGGCGGTGAGCTCGGCCTCGATTCCCTTCACCGTCGCCGAGGCGGCGTTGAGGAAGATCGTCACCTGGTTGGGCTGCCCGTTGACTACGATCGGCACGTTAAGCTGCCGCTGGAGGTCGGAATATTTGACGTGGAATCCGGTCAGGTTGAATCGCACCCGCCGGTCGAGGAAGTCGGCCTTGAAACCGGCTTCGTAACTGCTGGTCGTTTCGGGTTTCGTCGCCGCCGCAGCCTCGCGGAAGGCGTCAAAATCGGTTACGCCCGTGAGCGGATCGGTGAACGGCGCAAACCCGCCAATCTGGTCGTTGAACCCGCCACCCTTGTAGCCAGTGGCATGGGTCGCATAGAGAAAAAGCTGCTCGTTTGCCTGGTATCCTAGACTGATCCGATAGGTGAGCTTCTTCGACTTGTCCTTGAGCTTGATGACGCCCGCCGGGAAATCGTAGACGCTGGCACCGAGTGGCTCATCGATCGTGATGGTAGGATCGAAACCGCCTTCGAGCGTTGGAATGAAGGCTTGCTGGCGACCACGCCAGACCTTGTTGTCCCAGGTTTGCCGTGCACCCGCCGTTAACGTCAGGCGATCGGTCAGCTTGTAGTTGCCCTCGGCGAAAATGGCCGACGATTTGGCCTTCTGCGCGTTGCACAGGATGTAAGGCGTGTCGTTCCAGTTACCGAACGGAAGCGGTCCGCTCACCAAGTCGAGGAAGCCGAGGAGCTGCGAGACGCAGAAATCGACGGTATCGCGCTGATAGAAGGCCCCGGCGACCAGATCGAACGGGCCCTGGAAATTGGTCGCGAACCGAAGCTCCTGCTGGAACGTCTTGCGATCGTCGTCACGGCTGGCGTCGAATACCGATAGTCTCTGACCGTCGGGGGCGACCGCCGTGACGCCTGCGTAGGAGTTTGGCAGCCGCGACGTCTGCTTGCGCCAGCCGGTGACCGACGTGAACGTACCGACCCCGACATCCCAATCGATGTTCGAATAGAGGCCGTCGACGTTGATCCGCTGAATGTCGCGCTGGAAGGTGTCGTCGCGCAGGGTTATCCCCGAATTGTCCAGCGGGTCGCTGCTGCTTCCGGGAACATTGAGACCGAGCAGGTCGGTGAGGAAGGGCACCGTCCCGGTGTAGGTCTCGTTCTCATTGACGGACGGAACCGTGTCCGATCGATCGCGCAGGATCTCGTACTGAAACAGTGCACGGATATTGGAAGTCGGCTCCACCAGCAGCTTGGCCCGCGCATTGAAGACGTCCTTCCCGCCGACGCGGCCGTCATCGAGGCAGCCTTGCACTCCATCGAAGATCGAAGGCACGAAACCGGCGACGGGGCCGTAGCAGGCGCTGTTCCGGTAATAGCCGTCGCTTTTCTCGTAGCCGGCGACCAGTCTCAAGGCTGCGATCGATCCCAGCGGGACATTCACGGCAGCTTTCGCGCTCCGCGTGTTGAAATCGCCGTAGCTGAGCTGCGCATCGAACCCGAGCTGCCCCAGCACTGGCCGTTTCGTCCTCACGGTGACCGCGCCGCCCGATGAATTCTTTCCGAACAATGTGCCCTGCGGCCCACGCAAAACCTCGACCTGGGTAACGTCGAAAGTGTCGAGGAGCTGGGTTTGGACCGAGGGCATCACGAAGTCGTCCACCAAGACAACTACGGGCGGTTCGAAATAGACGATGATGTTGTTTTGACCGACGCCGCGGATCGCAAAGCTGGCCGCGTTGAAGCCTGTGATCGTCTCGGCCGAGAAGTTTGGAACGAAGACCGCAAGCTTGCCGATATTGTCCGGATTGGCTTGCTGGATCAGCAACTCGTCGACCACCGAGATCGCCACGGGCGTCCTCTGCAGCCGAGTTTCGCGCCGCGTCGCAGTGACGACGATTTCGCCGATCTGTCCTTCATCGGAAGCGGCTTGGGTTTCAGGCGAAGCGTCGGCTGGCGCGGCCAGCGTTTCCGCGTCGACCTGCTGCGAATCGGGCGCAGTCGTCTGGGCAGAAGTTGGTCCGGCGATCGCCGCCGCCATCGCAAACGTCGCAATCGAGCTGAGGAGTCGAACCGAGCGCATCATGATGTCCCCCTGTGAATTCGCCCTCCCGCCTGCCAGCGCTTGAACGAGGTCGAACGTCGTCCTCGGCCAAGCTGACACAAGAGAAAATAACAATCAATCATGTTTGTTTTTTTTGAAGCCGAAAGTCGCTTGGCAGTGGGCTGGTCGTAAGAGAGGATTTCGTGCCAGGCCAAAGCTGGTGTCGAAGCGTATGCAGAGCGCGTCGTACAGGCTATTGAAAAACAGTCATGATTGTTTTTTAAGACCGCTCAACACTCGCGAGCGGAGGAGAATCGCGATGGGCTTCGACTTTAACGGATGGGACATCCACGTCGGGTCGCCGCACCCATTCAACGAGCGCGCACCGAAAATCGACAATGGGACAGGCCGTCCCGAACCGAACTCGCTATTTCGACAAGGACTGGATGCGCACCGAATGGGACCGGGTGTGGACGCGCACCTGGCTACTCGCAGCCGTCGAATCGGACCTTCGCGAACCCGGCGACTTCGTGAAATTCGATATCCTCGACGAGAGCTTCGTCGTCGTTCGCGACAAGAGCGGATCGCTTCGCGCGCATTACAATGTCTGCCCCCATCGTGGCAGCCAGCTCGTGCTGTCGGACTTCGGCTCGATCGACCAGTTCACATGCCCGTTCCACAGCTGGCAGTTCGCTCTCGACGGGAACAACATCAAGGTGACTGACGCAGAGACGTTTGACCCGGACGTCTTGTGTCACGGCACCGACATGACCAGCGTTCGCTGTGAAGCCGCCGCGGGACTGGTGTTCATTTGCATGGACCAGGAGGCACCGCCCCTGCGGGTCTATCTGGGTCCCTTAGTAGAGCAGCTCCAGCTCTACGACATTGGCTCGATGAACGTCATTCATCACAAGCAGTCGGAATGGGGCGCGAATTGGAAGGGGGGAGTCGACGCCTTCTACGAAATCTATCATCTGCATTCGGTGCATCCGCAGACGCAGGCGGTGATGGACGACCGTACTCAGATCGATCTCTACCCCAATGGGATGAGCAGGCAGTTCGTGCCCTTCGCGCAACCCAGTCCGCGTTTTCCGGACCAGACGACGGTGAATGCCGGGATCAAGATGATGCTTGCCGACGCCGGCATCGATCCGGAGACCTTCTCAGGCACCGCGCAGGAAAGCCGCGCCGCAATCCAGGCAGCCAAGCGTGACCGCGCCAGAAAGTACGATCTCGATTACGACAAGTTCAGCGATACTCAGCTCAGCAATTCGACGATCTACGGCATCTTCCCCAACGTTCAGATCGGCTGTCATCCGGAAGCCGTGTTCATCCACCGCTTCCTTCCGCATCCGACCAATCCGGAGCAATTCACTTACGACAACGTCATCGCCTTTCGGCACATCGACGCGCCCGGTTACCGGCCGCCGGCATGGATGGGTGTATCCGACGACGTTGATACTACCGGAATGATCCGGCCGGAGATCGCAAGGGTTCCAATCGGCGTTCCGCCCGAGCTTGGAGAAGTGCTCGACCAGGACTCCGAGTTACTTCCCATCGTCCAGAAGGGCGCGCGCTCGCGCGGTTTCCGGGGCCCGTTATGGAGCTACCAGGAAGGGCGGCTGCGGCACTTCCACGTCGAGCTCGACCGATACATCTCTGGCGAGAAATGAGGGACAACAAGGCATGAGCTACACGTTTCTCGCGCGCTTTCGGGTCAAGCCTGAGCATGACGCCCAGTTCGTCGAACTCATCGACGCGATGGAAGCCAACACGAAGGATGAGCCGAAGACGCTCGAGTATAAATTCTATCGCCTGGACGAGGCCGGCGGATTCGCGGTCTTCGAAAGCTTCACCGACGAAAGCGGCGACCAGGATCATCGCGACAACCCCGCCAATGCACCGATCATCGAGCGCATGATCGGCTGCATGGAAGACGGCTACGAACGCGAATTCCTGCTGCCGGTGCGCAAAGCGTGAACTCTCGCCCGCTGACCTTGGGCGAATCCTTGCGGCGCAGCGCGGCCGAAAATGGAGAGCAGGATGCTCTCGTCTTCCCAGCCTCGCGGCAATCGCACGAGCAACTCAACGCGGCGGCTCGACGCTGGGCCAAGGCGTTCATTGCGATGGGCGTCCAGCCCGGACAGAACATCGGCATCTTGCTTTCGACCCGCGCCGAATTCGTCGAGCTGCTGTTTGGAGCGGCGATGGCGGGCGCGATCGCCGTTCCGGTCAACGCGCGCTACCAGGCCGGGGAGCTCGCCTATCTCGTCAAGGACGCGGACCTCGTCGTCCTGGTCACCACTGGCAAGGTCGCAGACAGCCTGGATTTCGGAGCGCGGCTGAACTCGGCGCTTCCAAGCCTGGCAAGCGCAAGCAATCCGGATCGGCTGAACCTGCCCGAAGCTCCGCTGCTGCGCTCAATCGTGTGCATCGACCCGCCGTGCACCACCGGCATGCGGCCCGGCGCGGAAGTCCTCGCTCAAGGGGAGGAAATCGAGGACGAGGAGGTGGACGCCCGGATCGACGCCGTCGATCCACAATCGAACGCGCTCATTCTCTATACGTCCGGAACGACTGCCAATCCCAAGGGCTGCATGATCCGCCATCGCGGAATTGTCGGCAACAGCCGCAACCTCGCCGACCGTTATCGCATCGAGGCAGGCGATCGGTTCTGGTCGCCACTGCCGATCTTTCATATCGCGGGCATCCTGCCCATGGTCGCTTCGATCGATCGCGGAGCGGCCTATCTGACGATTCCGGCATTCGACGCAGCGGTCGCATTGGAGATGTTGGAGCGGGAGCGCGCCAGCCATGCTTTCCCCTGCTTCGTGACGATCATGCAGGACCTGATCGAACATCCGCGGTTCAAAACCACCGACCTTTCGAGCGTTCGCCTGATGAACAGCAACTTCGCGGTTCAGCCCGACTGGATCCGCGAGAAGATGCAGGCGGCAATGCCGCACACGATCCAGGTCGGCACTTATGGACTGACGGAAGGCTCCGGCACGATCTGCACCAGCCGACCGGACGATCCCTATGAGCTGCGCGTCCATCGGCTCGGCGTTCCGCTGGACGATTGGGAAGTAAAGATCTGCGATCTAGAGACCGGGACGGAACTGCCGACCGGCGAAAAGGGGGAGATCGTCGCACGCGGCCCCAACATGCTCGCCGGCTATTACAACGCCCCGGAGAAGACTCGCGACACGATCGATGCCGACGGCTGGATGCACACTGGCGACATCGGTTCAATCGACGAGCACGGCCACATCATGTTCCACGGGCGCACCAAGGACATGCTCAAGGTCGGTGGTGAGAACGTCGCGGCGGCGGAAATCGAAGGCGTCCTTCAATCGCATCCGGCGGTGAAGCTGGCGCAGGTCGTCGGCATTCCGCACCCGCGCTATGTCGAAGTTCCGGCGGCTTTCGTTGAGCTTGCCGAGGGGGCTGAAGCCAGCGAGGCCGATCTGCTTGAGCATTGCGAGGGCAAGCTCGCACGTTTCAAGATTCCTCGCGCGATCCGCTTCGTGACGGAATGGCCAATGTCGACGTCGAAGATTCAGAAATTCCGACTCCGCGACAAGCTTGTCGAAGAACTGGCTCAGGGAGCAGAAGCATGAGTGAAGCCCGTTCCTTCATTGCCAAGCTGGTAGTCAAGCCTGAGCGCCGTGAAGAGTTCGTGAATCTTCAGACGGAGCTCAAGGGCCTTGTCCACGAGCAGGAACCGGACGCACTCGTCTATGAGCTTCTGCAGTCGGACGACGACCCCAACATTTTCTACTGCGTTGCGACCTTCAAGGATCAAGGCGCCTTCGATCATCACATGGGCATCGATTTCCACGACCGGCTTGTGCCGCCGATCCTCGACTGCCTTGCCCAGGACATGGAGCTAAGCTTCCATCGCTCGCTGAGTTAGCCCATCTCCTGCCACGGCGTTTGTCCGTCCCAATTTTCCGCCGCGCTTCGGATCGCTCCGAAAAACCGGTGCATTTCCGGCATGTCGGGAAGCACTTCGACCATGAACCCCCCCGCTGAGGTCGTGTCGACATAGGTGAAATCGATGTTGCCGAAGCGACCGCTCGACGCGGTCTGGAAGCCTAGCTCGTTGTAGCGTGCGGTCTCCTCGAACACGTCGGGAACGATCACGGCGACATGGTGAAACGCCATTCCGCCCGGCGGACCGTCGGGAAACATATCGCGATAGACCGACGGCGTTTGATCGTGCTGCTCCACCAGCTCGATCTGCACGTCCCCGGCCTGCGTCAGGCAAAGGCTGAAGTCCGAGCGCTGCGGCCGGCTTCGATGATGCGGTTGGTCGAGTTGGATGTGCCGAAGCATTTGGAACGGTCCGACCCGCATCGAGCGTGACAGGCGTTCCGCGGCCGCCTCCAGGCTGTCGACGACCCAGGCCATCTGGACCACTCGTGCGCCGGGCAGGATCATAGTCGCTCCGGATGTTCGATCAGCGCGGCCAGAGCCGCAAGGAAGCGGGCGCCGTCCGCTCCGTCGATGGCGCGATGGTCGCAGCTGAGGGACAGGTGCAGAACGGGAACGATTCGGATCGCACCATCGTCGTCGATCGGCTCCGGCCGGGCGGCGCCAATCGCCAGGATGGCTCCCTGCGGAGGATTGATGATCGCATCGAACTGCTCGACGCCGTGGGGGCCGAGGTTGCTGAGCGAAAAGCTTCCCCCTTCGATCTCGTCCTGCTTGAGGGTCGATGCCCGGGCGCGAGAAGCGAGGTCGCGAACCGCCGGGCTGATTTCATCGAGCGACAGCCGCTCCGCCGAACGCAAGACCGGCGCCAGAAGGCCTTTCTCAGTCGCGACGGCGATCGCGATATCGGCGGATGGAATGCGATGGATTTCGTTACCGTGCACCTGAATGTTGACCTCCGGCACCTCGCGCAAGGCAAGCGCCACGGCGCGAACCAGATAGTCGTTGACGCTGGCCGGCCGTCCTGAGGTCTCGCGAGCCTTCAGCAAAAGGTCCGCCCGGACCCGCCGGCGCAAATAGAAATGGGGGATGGTCTGCTTCGCTTCGGTCAGCCGGCGGGCGATTGCCTTGCGCATCGGCGACATGGCGATGATCTCGACCTTACCGCTCGGCGACAAACTCCCGGCGCCGGCGGCACTCAGCACGTCATCCTTGCAGATGCGGCCGCGCGGCCCCGTTCCCTTCAAGCCTGTCAGGTCAACGCCGTGTCGCGCCGCAAGCCGGCGAGCCATCGGCGATGCGAACGCCGTTCCCTCTCCTTGTGCGCCGAACGGCCCCTTCAAGTCGGGTTCGGCTGGCGGTCGAAGCGCCTGCTCGACGTCCTGCAGCATGATCCGGCCGCCGCGCCCGCTCCCCATGATGGTCGATATGTCCAGGCGGCCGACTTCCGCCCGTGCGCGGGCCGCCGGACTGATGGCAAGATTGTCGTCGATCGATGTCGAGACAGGCACTTCAGTCTCGGCAGCCGCATCGGCGATCATGTCCTCTGTGTCGCTCGCGGCCATGCGCGCGTCGGCCGGGCGGAAAGCCGCAATGAAGGCGTCGACCTCGGCAGCTGGCTCGTCGTCGCCGAACACCGCAAGCAATGCCCCCACTGGCAGAGTCTCGCCCTGGCCGGCGACGATGCGCACGAACTTGCCGTCGGCCTCCGCTTCGACCTCGTTGGTGATCTTGTCGGTCTCGATCAGGGCGATGACATCGCCGCGAGCGAAGGGCTTCCCTTCCTCAACCGACCATTCGCCGATCATGCCCTCGGACATCTCGATGCCCCATTTGGGCATGGTGAAGGCCTTCAACGGCACCAGCTAGCTCCGGAAGGCCAACGCCCTGCGCGCCGCCTCCTCGATCTTCGGGGGAGACGGCAGCCAGGCGCGTTCGAGCTCGCGCGCGAATGGGATGGGCGCATGCGGTCCGGTCACGAGCTCCGGTGGTGCCTTGAGCGACGAAAAAGCCTTAGCGGCGACCAAGGCCGCGATGTCGGCAGCGAGGCTGCAGCGCGGGGGACTTTCGTCGACGACCACCAGGCGGCCGGTCTGCTCGACGCTGTCGAGGATCGCTTCCTCGTCCAATGGGCTCGTGGTCCGAAGATCGATGACGTCGCAGCCGATGCCGTCAGCGGCCAGCTTGTCGGCCGCCTTTTCGGAGAAGCCCACCATTCGCCCACAAGTGACGATGGTGACGTCGCCGCCCTCCCGAGTTAGCCGTGCATGGCCGAAGGGCACGCGATGCTCTCCGTCGGGCACCTCGCCCTTCACGCCGAACATGGCCTTGTGCTCGAAGAACAGGACCGGATCGTCGCCTCGGATGGCCTCGGTCAGCAAGCCCTTTGCATCGGCGGGAGTCGCCGGCAAGGCAATCTTTAGGCCCGGCATCGACGTCATCATCGCGTAGACCGACTGGCTGTGCTGGGCCGCCGCATTCATACCGGCGCCGTAGATCAGGCGGATCACCGCCGGGCATTTGGTTTTGCCGCCGAACATGTACCGGAACTTCGCCATCTGGTTCCAGATCTGGTCGAGGCTCACACCCACGAAATCCGCGAACATCAATTCCGCGATCGGGCGCTTTCCGGCCAGCGCGGCACCCGCTGCAGCGCCAACGATCGCGCTTTCGCTGATCGGAGTATCGATGACCCGGCCTGGTCCGAATTTCGCATAGAGCCCGCCTGTCGCGCCCCAGATTCCGCCGATCGCTTCCGGTCCTCCCGCGGTTCCCATTCCACCGACGATATCCTCGCCAAGCGCAATGACGTTCTCGTCGCGCTCCATCTCCTCGGCGATCGTCCGATTGATCGCTTCGCGGATCGACATCACCGCCATCAGTAGCTCACGTACACGTCTTCGAGGACCGCCTCGGCCGAAGGCGGGGGAGCGGCCCTGGCCTCGGCAATGGCCTCCTCGATCAGCGCGGCGACCTCGCCGTCGATCGCATCGAGCTCTTCGGCGGAGATGTCCGCAAACTCGCCTGATCGCTCCCGGAATGCCTTCAGGCAGTCTCGAGTTTCCCGGATGCGATCGAGCTCGCCCGGGCCGCGATACCGCTGCGGGTCGCCTTCGAAGTGACCGTAGAAGCGCTCGGTATCCAACTCGATCGCTGCCGGACCGTTACCGCTGCGGACATGCTCCAGCAGCTCGCGCATCGCTTCAAACGTCGAGAAGAAATCGCAGCCATCCGCACGCCACGCCTTCATTCCGAAGGCCTCCGCGCGGCTGGCGATATCGTTGGCCGTTGCGACCGAATAATCGACGCCGGTGTGCTCGGAATAATGGTTGTTCTCGAAGACGAAGATCGTCGGCACCTGCAAGACGACGGCGAGATTCATCGCCTCGAAGGTCGTACCCTGGTTGCACGCGCCATCGCCCGAGAAAGCGACCGAGACCTTCCCCTTGCCGTCGAGCTTGGCGCTGATCGCCGCGCCAACTGCAAGCGGTGCGCCCGCGCCCACGATTCCGTTGGCGCCGAGCATCCCGATGGACACATCGGCGATATGCATCGACCCGCCCTTGCCTTTGCAGAGGCCTCCGGCACGCCCGTAAATTTCCTGCATCATCGCTTTGACGTCGCAGCCCTTGGCGATGCAGTGACCGTGCCCGCGGTGGGTGGAGATGATGTAATCGTCATCGGCGAGGTGCTGGCAGACCCCAACCGCCGCGGCTTCCTGCCCGCAGTAAAGATGAGTGAAGCCGGCGATCTCGCCGGTCTTGATCTCGTCGTGCAGCCGCTCCTCGAAGACACGGATCGTCGCCATCTTGCGATAGGCGCTCAGAAGCTCGTCGCGGCCGAGCTGGCTCATTGCAGGCTTCCCTTCGCAAGATAGTCGTCGAGGACTTTGTGGAAGTGCCGGATTCGAAGCTCCTGATCTCCGATCCACAGTCCCGGGAAGCCCGATGAGTGCATGCCTTTCTGCACGTTGGGCAGGTTGAACGCGTCCTGATCGAGAACGAGGCCGATGGATTTGTCCCCGTGCTGGAAATGCTGATGCTTCGGCCGGCGATATTCGCGATCCGGATCGTCCTTCTCCGCATCGGGAAGCTCGAACACCCAGATGTCGTAGAGCATCTTGTCCGGATCGTCGGCATGCGGCCGCTGCCGGAACAGCATCAGGTCGTCGGCATGCGTGTTGAGCGTTACGTTCGGGAAGATTGTATAATGATAATCGTCGGTCAGCTGATCGTCGTTGAGCTCGGAATAGTCGCGACCCTTCTTATGGCCGAACTTGCGCATGTGGCGCTGGATCGCCTTGCGGATCCCGGTCATCGGTCCATCGTAATCGGCCGGATCCATCCCCGCCTTTTCCATCATGAACTGGATCGGCGGCGGGATCTGCGAGGGAAGGTCCTTGCGAGGGCTGATCGTGCCGAACGGTATCAGGTAGCGATTATGCTTTCCGAAGCAGTCGATCTGCAGATTGACGTCGTCGAGATACCACATCAGCTGCGGATGGATGCCCTGGACGTGGTAACTTTCGTTGAAGGCGTCGACGCTTGCCTTCCAATTGCAATTCCACTCGACCGTAATGTCGCGAACCCAGCGCATGCGTTCGAAGTGATAAGGCGCGAGGTGGGAGTTTACGGGGTCGAGATAATTGCTCAGCGGCTCCACGTCGGGATTGAGCGAAAACCAGACGAAGCTTCCCCATTCGCCTGCGGGAAGCGGCTGGATCCGGCCGCCGGGGGGACACCCCTGAGGAAAGCTCGAAAGGTCGGGAATATGCTCGATCCGACCGTCGAGCGAGTAGGTCCAGTGATGGTACATGCAGCGGAAATTCTCCGCGCTACCCATGCCTTCGGGCCGCAGCCGGTTGCCGCGGTGCAGGCAGACGTTGTGAAAGGCCTTCACCGACCCGTCGGGCTGACGGACGATGAGGACGCTTTCCTTGCCGATGTCGGTGCAGATGTAATCGCCAGGTTCGGGGATATCATCGCTTCGTCCGGCAAGCAGCCATACCTTCGTCCAGACATGCTCCCATTCGAGCGCCATGAACTCGCGGCTGATGTATCGCTCGGCAGGAATGACGTTGTAGCCAAGGTCCGGGTCCGGCACCTTCTCCACGGGCGTGCCGTTGCCGGCGACCGCGGGGTCGACCCGCTCGATCTTGACCTGGCGCTTGACGTCCACCTAGTCGATCCCGCCCACGCCTAGAAATGCGTCCGGTTGGTGAAGCCGCCGTCGACGATGAGATGCGACCCGTTCACCCAGCTTGCCGCGGGCGAAGCGATGAAGGCGACGCAGCGCGCGATTTCGTCCGGCTTTCCGAAGCGCCCAAGCGGCTGCTGCCGCAACGTCGCCTCGTAGAATTTCGTCATCGTGTCCTTGATCATCTCCCAATTGCCGCCTTCGAACTCGATCGGGCCTGGCGAGACCACGTTGACCCTGACCCCGTCCTTGCCATGCGCAAGCGCGAGTTGTTTTCCCCACGTGACGAGGGATGCCTTCATCGCATTGTAGGGCTGCGGCCCGCCCATCGCTTCACCAGCCGATGTGGTGGCGATGAGCACGATCGAGCCAGACTGACGCTTCACCATGTGAGGAAGAACGACGTCGACCGCACGCACCGGACCAAGCACGTCCACCTGAAACGCCTTTTCCCAGTACTTTTCGCTGCCGAGGCCGCCCCCCGCAGAGGTAATGGGAATCAGGATGTCGCAGCCTTCAAGTTGATCGACCGCCTTTTCCAGCCATTTGCGATAGGCGTCCGGCTTCTTCACATCGACCGCACCGCCAACGACACGAGTGTCGTAGCGCTTCAGGTTCGCGACGCTGTCCTTGACCGCGTCAGAGCTGCGCGCGCTGATTGTAAGATCGCAACCTTCGCGCGCGAGCACCTCGGCGATCGCGTAACCGATACCCCGAGCGCCTCCGACGATGATGGCCTTCTTGCCTGCAAGTCCTAGGTCCATGCCCTATCCCCTGAGTTCCGCACCGGTCGGCAGGCGCAGCAATTGAGCACCTCCGGACACCGGGATCGTCTCGCCTGTGGTAAAGCAGTCGTCCGACGCCAGCCAGGCGACCGCGGATGCGACCTGCGCCGGCTCGGTCAATCGGCCGAGGGCGGTCTCATTCTTGTAGATGCCCGCGATGCGATCGTCGGCAAGGAAGGCTTCGGTCATCGGCGTACGGGTGAAACCCGGAGCGACCGCGTTGACGCGGATTCCCCGGGGGCCGAACTCCAAAGCCGCGATGCGCACGATATGCTCGAGCGCGGCCTTGGCGCCCGCGTAAGCTGCAAGACCGGTGCCGGGAACGCGGGCGGTCAGGGACGAGAACAGGACGATCGAACCGCCTTCGCCCATGCGGGCGATCGCATGCTTCATGAAGAGCAGGTTTCCGACGACGTGGAGCGCGAACTGGGCTTCCACTCGCTCCCGCTTGATCTTGGCAATGGAGCCGACGTCGGTAGTGCCCGCGGTGTTGACCGCAACGTCCAGCGGACCAGCGGCTTCGAACATCGCCGCAATGCTGTCCTCATCCGTGACGTCGCAGGTCAGGACATCGGCGCTTATTTCCGCGGCCAATCTGTCGAGCGGCTCGCGGCGGCGGCCGGCAACGATGACCGAATGTCCGTCATCCGACAGGCGGCGAGCCACGGCTTCGCCGATCCCGCCCTGGCTCGATGCACCGAGCACCAATGTGCGTTTCTGCCTCACCGACATGGCCTTGCTGCTACGCTAAAACTTCGCGACCATTCAACATAAAACAAACAAGCATGACTGTTTGTTATCCCGCCGGCGTAATCGTCAGGCCATTGTCGATCAGCAATTCCGATCCGGTGACGAAGCGCGATTCATCCGACGCGAGATATAGGATGAGGTTGGCGACGTCCCTGGGCGCTCCGATCGCACCCGACGGAAGGACGCCCTCGGGCACCTGCTGCTCTTGCCCTGGGCGGCCCATCGCCCCTTGGATCATCGGCGTTTCGATCGAAGCGGGATGCACGGAGTTGCAGCGGATCCCGTAGCCCTTCTGCTGACAGTGGATCGCAATCGACTTGGTCATTGAGCGCACGGCTCCCTTCGCGGCCGAGTAAGCGAAGAAGGGCGGATAACCGAGGTGGCTGGCCGTCGAGCTCATGTTGATGATCGACCCGCCGCCGGACCGCGCCATGAGCGGGATCGCATATTTGCAGCCGAGGAACACGCCTTCGTTCATCACCGCCTGGACCTTGCGGAACTGGTCCAGCGTCGTTTCCTCGGGATCCGCCACCACGACGATGCCGGCATTGTTGACCAGCACGTGAAGCCCGCCGAAGCGCTTCTCCACCTCCGCCAAAACCGCCTTCCAGTCCTCTTCCGAGGATACGTCGTGCCGAAGTGCGATTGCGTTGTCGCCGATCTCGTTTGCGACCGTCTGAGCGCCTTCCAGATTGATGTCCGTGACCGCCACCTTCGCGCCTTCTTCTGCGAGCCGGCGGCAATCCGCAGCGCCTAGCCCCGATCCGCCGCCGGTCACCAAGGCGACCTTCCCTTCGACGCGTCCCATCGACCGCTTTTCCTCTCTTAGAACATGCTTCTATATGGCGGCATCCCGACTTGACTTGTCAAAGCAAAAACAATCATGCTTGTTTTTTTTACAAGCTCGGCCTTGGAGAAATCATGGCGCGCACGGCGTTGAAATCATCTGCCTCGAAGAGTTCGTTCGAACCGACTCAGCAAGCGTTGAAAAGCGCCCAGACGCGCGCCCGGCTGATCGAATCCACAATTCAATGCCTCGTTAAATTTGGTTATTCCGGGACGACCACGCCCAAGGTCGCGGCCGAAGCCGGGCTGTCGCGGGGCGCAATGCTTCATCATTTCGAGAATGGTGGAACGTTGATGCAGGCGACCATCGCCGAGCTCCTCGACCGCCGTCTCCGGGCATTCCGCCGAGCGGCGGCAAGCCCGGGCAGCGATGTTCGAACTCTCGTCCGAACCTATTGGAAGCAGTTGCTCAGCCCGGCCTTCGTTGCATTTGTGGAACTGGCAATCGCTGCCCGCACGGACGACAAGCTGGCTCGCATTCTCGAGCCTGCGCAGGCCGAATTCCGTGAACGCTGGTACGAACTCGCCGTCGAGGTCTTCCCCCAATGGCAGCAGGACCGCACCGCATTCGATCTTGCGCTAGCGCTGACTCAGAACACCGTCGAAGGCATGGCGATCAACCGGCTGATCCATGGCTGCGACGATGCTATGATCGATCCGGTTCTGGATAACCTTGAAGCGCAGATCATCGCGCTCCGTCCCCGGGACTAATCTTGTCGGGCCATTCCCCACCGGATGCCGCGGCGAAGGATTTCCGCGAACTCCGGATAATCCCAGCTGCAGCGCTGCACATGCGGCCAGAAATTCGAAAGCGGCCGAAGGTCATAGTGGCCGCGACAATGGCCCAGTGTGCAATAGAGGATGGCCCCATCCCCGACCTGCCGCAAATAGAGGATCGGTACATCCTGGGCCGAATGATCGGAATCGGCAAAATCGGGGCAAGCCCCGCCGCCGAACGCGCTGTGCATCAATACCTCGATGCTCGCGGTGCGCTCCGACAGATAAAGTTCGTCGAGCGTCGAAAAGTCTCGCATTCCGGCGGTGAGCGGATGATCGCCACTGATCCGGACCTTGAAAGGCTCGATCGGAGGATGGCCGACAAATCGTGTCCCCAGCAAAGCCATGAAATCGGGCGCGACGTCAGGTGTAACGGCGCTCCCGTTCTCGCCGAAGCGAATGACGCTGTTGGTGCCATGCAATGCAAGCCAGCGACCGCCGCGCTCGAGGAATTCCGTGAGACCCGCAACCTCTTCATCGGTCGGCACGACGTCGCAGGTGTAGGTGATCAAAAGACTGCAATCGGCAACGCGATCGAGATCGCCATAGTCGATCGCGACGGTGGTTCGGATTTCGGGGATTTCGGAAAGAAGCTTCAGCAATTCCAGCCGGGCAAAGTCGATGTCGTGATATTTGCCCGCCGCGACCAGATGCACTTGCATCGGCACTCTCCCTTGCCCGTACGCGCGAGATTAGGCTGATGGCGGGACGCGGCAAGGGTCCGCTCGCGGGCGTCCGGGTGCTCGATCTCACCAGCGTCCTGATGGGACCTTATGCCACGCAGATCTTCGCCGACCTCGGCGCGGACGTCGTCAAGGTCGAAGACCCGCGCGGCGACACGACGCGCTTCCTCCCCCCGGGTCCCGAACCTGGTCGCGGGGCCATGTTCATCAACCTCAATCGCGGCAAGCGCAGCCTGGCGCTCGATCTCAAGCAACCCGCAGCTCGGGAGGCTTTGCTTCGTCTCGCGGGCGATGCGGACGTCTTCCTTCATTCGATGCGCGCCGGAGCGATCAAGCGGCTTGGCTTGGATTATGCCGCGGTCCGCAACGCCAACCCGGCGATCGTCTACGCCAACCTCTACGGCTTCGGGCGAGCAGGAAGGTATCGCGACTTTCCGGCCTATGACGACATCGTACAGGCCGCCGCCGGCCTCGCCGATCTCCAGTCTCGCCTGAACGGCGGCGAGCCCGCGTATCTGGCAACCGTCGTTGCCGACAAGGTTGCCGGACTGACCGCAGCCTATGCGATCACAGCCGCGCTCTATGCGCGTGAAAAGGGCGCCGGCGGGCAAGAGATCGAAGTGCCGATGTTCGAAACTCTGGTCAGCTTCGCCTGCGCCGAGCATCTTTGCGGAAGCCTGTTCGATCCGCCCCTAGGTCCTCCCGAATATCCGCGAGTGGTTTCGGCCGAGCGCAAGCCCTACCGGACGGCGGACGGCTACCTCGGTGTGATGATCTACACCGACCGGCACTGGCAGGCCTTCTTCGACGCGATCGGGAATCCTGATTGGTCGAAGGACCCGATGTTCGAGACGATTTCCGACCGGACGCAAAATATCGGTACGGTGCTTGGGCGTCTGGCCGACGTCATGCGGCAGCGAACCAACCAGCAATGGATGGAGCTGCTGAAGACGGCGCAGATCCCGGCGATGCCGATCCACAGCATGTCGGACCTGCTTCACGACGACCACCTTGAAGAGGCTGGGTTCTGGCAAGTGCGCGAGAGCGCAGACGGCACCATGCGTTTCCCCGGCATTCCCACGGACTTTTCCGCGACTCCGGGAGAGATTGGCGAACCGGGGGCGGCTCACGGCAAGGACGGTGCGGCAATTCTGTCAGCCGCCGGATTCGGCGAGCAGGAGATCGCGGCGCTCAGGGCAAGCGGAGCACTTTGCGGATGCTAGACCGGCTCGAAATGCAGGACGGCCTCGTCGCCGCTACCCTAAATCGTGGCGCGGACCGGCATGCCGATCTGGACCTCGGCCGGTGCCACGCCGATGACCGTGCCCATCAATCGGACGCCCTCGGTAAGGTCGACCAGGACGATTGCGTGGGGATCGACCGGTGGCTGCGAGTGAACGACCGTGACCGAATGGATTGCACCATCTCCGGCCGCGGCTACCCACTCCCAGTCGCGATCGCCCGTTCCTGGCTCGGCGACTCGCGGGGGAAAGAAGAAACGCCCGCTGGCACGCGCTCGCTGCAGGCGGAATTCACCTCGGCCGAGAGCTTCCCGCCACTGCTTTTCCGGTCCCATCCTTCAGACCTATGGAACCCGGGATGACGCGCGGCAAGACGGCGCTGGTCGGCGCGGCGACCTATGGCATCGGCGAAAGCCCCGGCAAATCCTCGCTGGAGATGGCGGCAACCGCCGGCCTGAAGGCCTTGGACGATGCAGGCTTGGCGCTTTCCGAAGTCGACGCCCTTTTCATCTGCTTGCCGGACGACATGTTCGCCGGGCTCAGTCTTGCCGAGCATCTTGGAATCCGCCCGAAGTTCACGGACTGCAACCGTACGGGCGGCTCGGCCCCGGTCAGCCACCTGATTACCGCTGCCGCCTTGCTCGAAGCCGGTGAGATCGACGTGGCGCTCCTCGCCTATGGTTCCAACCAGCGCAGCAGCGGCGGTAAGCTATCGACCCCGGCGCGCTCCTCGCCATTCGAAGCGCCGTATCGCCCATTGTTCCCGGCTAGCGGCTATGCCCTCGCCGCAGCGCGGCACATGCACGACTATGGTACGACCCGAGAAGATCTCGCGGCGGTTGCAGTAGCCGCCCGTCAATGGGCCAACCGGAATCCTGAAGCCTTTTCGAAGGGCGAACTGACGATCCAGGATTGCCTCCGTTCGCGAATGATCAGCTCGCCGCTTTCGAAGAGCGATTTCTGCCTCGTCACTGACGGAGCGGCCGCAGTCGTCCTGACACGCTCCGACCGCGCGCGCGACACTCGCTCCAGGCCGGTTTCGTTGCTTGGGGCGGCGGCCGCGACAACTCATCAGAACATCAGCAGCATGCCCGACCTGACCGTCACAGCCGCGTCGGAATCCGGGCCTCGCGCAATGCAGCAGGCAGGCGTTTCGCCAAAGGACATCGACGTCGTCCAGCTCTACGATGCATTCACGATCAACACGATCCTGTTCCTGGAAGATCTCGGCTTCTGCCCGAAGGGCGAAGGGGGGCCGTTCGTCTCCAGCGGTGCGATTGCGCCGGGGGGAAGCCTGCCGGTCAATACCAACGGCGGCGGACTATCATGCGTCCACCCGGGAATGTACGGGCTGTTCGCAATCGTCGAGAGCGTCCGGCAGCTGCGCGGCAATGCGGCAAGTCCGATCGCCGGCGCCGAGATCGCGCTTGCACATACCAACGGCGGAACGCTTTCGAGCCAGGCGACCGCAATTTTCGGCCTCGCGGCCTAGAAGGATTTGACCGTGGCGGAAGCCTATATCGTTGAAGCAGCACGAACCGCTGGAGGACGACGTGGAGGTGCCCTGAAGGATTGGCATCCCGCCGACCTTGGGGCCCAGGTCCTCGACGCACTGGTCGACCGCAGCGGGGTCGATCCGGCGGGCATCGACGATGTCATCGTCGGATGCGTCAGCCAGGTCGGCGAGCAAAGCTTCCACGTCGGCCGCAATCTGGTGCTTGCCTCCAAGCTTCCCGACAGCGTCCCCGCCGTCAGCATCGACCGGCAGTGCGGCAGCAGCCAGCAGGCGCTGCATTTCGCCGCCCAGGCCGTGATGAGTGGCACCCAGGATCTCGTCATAGCTGCCGGTATTGAAAGCATGACCCGCGTGCCCATGGGGACGCCCTTCATGCTGCCGATGCAGGCCGGTCTTGGCGTCGGGCCGTGGAGCGAGGCGATCAAGCAGCGCTACGGCGTCACGGAGTTCAGCCAGTTCACCGGCGCCGAGATGATTGCCCGCAATTATCAGATGACCCGCGAAACTCTCGACCGTTTCGCGCTCGACAGTCACCGAAAGGCCGCCGAGGCATCCGAAGCCGGCAAGTTCGATGCGGAGATCGTCCCGGTCACGATCGTCGATGCCGAAGGCCATGAACGGCAGCACGTTCGCGACGAAGGCATAAGGTACGACGCCTCGATGGAAGGACTTGCGGGCCTGAAGACGCTCAAGCCCGACGGCGTCGTCACCGCCGGAAACGCGAGCCAGGTCTGCGACGGCGCGTCCGGGGTGCTCATCGCGAGCGAGCGAGCAGTGAAGGAGCATGGACTGACGCCAATCGCCCGGATCGACGCGTTGGCGGTGACGGCGGGCGATCCGGTGATCATGTTGATGGAGCCGGTTCCGGCAACCCGCCGGATACTCGAACGCTCCGGCCGTAAGCTCGAGGACATCGACCTGTTCGAGGTCAACGAAGCCTTCGCGACCGTGCCCCTGGCATGGCTTCACGACATCGGAGCGGACCCCGCTCGCCTGAACGTCAACGGCGGAGCGATCGCGCTCGGTCATCCGCTCGGCGCGACCGGAACCAAGCTGATGACAACGCTGGTGCACGAGCTGCGCCGACGCCGCGCCCGCTTCGGTCTGCAGACCATGTGCGAGGGCGGCGGCATCGCCAATGCCACGATCATCGAGGCGCTGAATTGAGGCAATTCGACGTCCTCATCGTCGGCAGCGGCCATGGCGGCGTCCAGACCGCCGCGGCGCTCCGCCAGCTCGACTTTGCAGGAAGCGTCGGCATCGTCACTGCCGAAACCGACCCGCCGTACGAACGCCCGCCGCTGTCGAAGGATTATCTTGCCGGCGAAAAACCGTTCGAGCAGATCCTCTTCCATCAGCCGCAGTTCTGGGAAGACAAGCGCATCGCGCTGATCGGGGGACAGGAAATCCGGAGGGTGGACGCCGAGCATCACCGCATCGCCAGCGATTCGGAGGAGTTTGGTTTCGGGTCGCTTGTCTGGGCTGCGGGTGGACAGCCCCGGCGACTGACATGCGATGGCAGCGATCTCGAAGGTCTGCACACGATCCGCTCGCGCCAGGATGTCGATCGCCTTCGAGCCGAACTGCTAGGCGCGAACCAGATTGTGGTGATCGGCGGTGGCTACATTGGGCTCGAGGCAGCGGCCGTGCTCGCTGCTGCGGGCAAGCAAGTAACCATAATGGAGGCGCTCGACCGTCCGCTTTCGCGCGTTGCGGCCGCGCCGATCAGCGACTTCTTCGTTCGTGAGCATCAGCGGCACGGCGTGAAGTTCCTGCTCGATACCGTGGTGAGCTGCATTGAAGGCGTCTCGGGTCGAGTCGCGCGGGTTCTGCTCCGCGACGGCTCCGCGATCGCGGCCGACTGCGTGATCGTCGGTATCGGCATCGAGCCGGCGGTCGATCCTCTCCTTGCAGCTGGTGCGGAAGGGTCGAACGGCGTCCTCGTCGACGAGCATTGCCGGACCAGCCTTACGAACATCTTCGCGGTCGGCGACTGCGCGCTTCACCGAAACTCATTCGGTCCCGAGGAACCCGTCCGGATCGAGTCCGTACAGAACGCCACCGATCAGGCGATGACCGTGGCGAGGTTCATCGCCGGCAAACCGCAGCCGTACCACGCGACCCCCTGGTTCTGGTCTCATCAATATGAGGTGAAGCTCCAGACCGTGGGCCTCAATGCAGGTTACGACGACTTCCTCGTTCGCGGCGATGCATCGAGCGAACGGTTCAGCGTCCTCTATTTTCGGCAGGGCACATTCGTCGCACTGGACTGCGTCAACATGGTCAAGGACTATGTCCAGGGCCGCAAGCTCATCGAAGCGAAGTCGAGCTATGATCGCTCCGCTTTGCAGGACGCATCCGTTCCACTCAAGTCGCTGGCCGCCTGACATGCCCAGGATCCACGTAACCACCCGCAACGGCGCGCAACTGGAGGTTGAGGCGACAAGCGGCCGCTCCTTAATGGAGAACCTTCGCGCCGGCGGGATCGAGGAAATCCTCGCTCTCTGCGGCGGAAATTGCTCATGCGCGACCTGCCATGTGTTCGTCTCCGACGAATGGATGGCTCGCTTGCCACCTATGGGCAGCGACGAAGACGACCTTCTCGACAGCGCCGATGCCCGGCAGTCGAACAGTCGCCTGTCTTGCCAGATCCCAGTAACCGACGATCTGGACCAACTGAAAGTCACCGTGGCGCCGGAAGAATGACGCCGATCCAGGGGTTAGGGGGTGCGGAGTTAACGGGTGATGCGAACCGAAATGTCCCAGCGATCTGAGTGCCCATCATATTCGCGCCCGGCGCGCCATTCGGCAAAAAAAGAAGGCGGTCCGACAACATCCCGAGGGATGCCCGACCGCCTTCGAGACACGAGCGACCGGTGTCTCGGCAAGCAATCTAGACGCACCGGACTGTCGCGCAAATGAACATCTGGCGCCGTGCCAAAGCGGCACGGAATCGGCAACTAACTTCCGATAACGGGCGCGACGGGCGCCTGCAGGATAGAAGGCCGCGGGGCTCGCTTCTTGGATGAGCGACGTCGGGGGGTGAGTCCCAACCTGCCCGGCAACCAAAAACCCACTGGTGCGAAGCGCTGCATTGCGTCTAGATTCCTCCGTCGATCAAGCGGGGGACCGGGGATGCTCAAGAAGTGGATGCTGGGTACGGCGGCTCTTGCCGCCTTGCTGCCGGCGCAATCGCACGCTCAGGAGCAGGCTCCGGCCGAACTGATCATGTACGGGCAGACCCGGTACAAGGGCTACGATTATGCCGTGGCCGGCCCATCGCAGTCGATGCGCGTCCCCTTCACCGTCAAGAGCGTCCAGATCCCTGAAGGCCAGGCGTGGGAGCTTTGCTCCGGCAATACCTTCAGCGGCTGCAAGGAATTCACCCAGTCCGACCCCTCGATGGTCATGAACGTCCGCTCCGTGCGTCCCGTCGCTGCGCGCATCACGACCGTGGACCAGGCGGTCGGCGCGGTCGTCACCGGACCGAACCCGTCGCTTCGGGGCATGGCGAGCGAGTTCTTCGTCGCGCCCGACACCAACGGCGCGCGGATCGAAGTCCCGGCGGGAACGGGCGAGGCCATGTCGGTCAGCGCCCGCGAATTCTGCCGCGTCCGTGGCTGGCGTTATTCGGTCCATGCGCGGCTGCAAACGCTCGAAGGGCGCACCTTCCTCGCCGACGTGCTTTGCTCCGACGCGACCAACTGACGGCATCGTCTTGCTGAGCGCCTGACCCCGGCTTAAGGCCCGCGGCCATGCACCAGTTCGAACTCACCGAGGACCAGCTTCAGATCCAGGAGATGGCGCGCAAGTTCACGGCGGACGCGATCACTCCGAACGCGGCCGAATGGGACGAAAAGCACATCTTCCCGCGCGACACGATCCGCGAGGCGGCCGAGCTCGGCTTCGGCGCCATCTACGTCAGCGAGGAAAGCGGCGGCATCGGCCTTGGCCGGCTCGAAGCCGCGCTGATCATGGAAGCGATGGCCTATGGCTGTCCCGTCGACCAGCGCCTTCATCTCGATCCACAACATGGCGTCGTGGATGATCGACCGCTTCGGCTCGCCGGAGGTGAAGCAGAAATATCTGCCCTCGATGATCACGATGGAAAAGATCGGCAGCTACTGCCTGACCGAGCCGTCGTCCGGATCGGACGCGGCGGCGCTCAAGACCAAGGCGGTGCTGGACGGCGACCATTATGTCGTCAGCGGCTCCAAGGCCTTCATCTCGGGCGGCGGCGAGAATGAGGTCTACGTGACCATGGTCCGCACCGGCGAGGAGGGGCCGAAGGGCATCACCGCGCCTCGTGATCGACAAGGACATGAAGGGCGTCAGCTTCGGCGCGCAGGAGAAGAAGCTCGGCTGGCATTCGCAGCCGACGGCGCAGGTCAATTTCGACGAGGTGCGGGTGCCCGGTCGCCAACCGCGTCGGCGGCGAGGGCGAGGGCTTCCGCATCGCGATGATGGGCCTCGACGGCGGGCGGCTCAACATCGGCGCCTGCTCGCTCGGCGGCGCGCAGCGCTGCCTCGACGAGGCGATCACCTACACCAAGGACCGCAAGCAGTTCGGCCAGGCGATCGCCGACTTCCAGGCGACCCAGTTCACGCTCGCCGACATGGAGACCGAGCTGCAGGCGGCGCGCTACCTGCTCTACGTCGCCGCGGCGAAGGTCACTGCCAACGCGCCCGACAAGACGCGCTTTGCGGCCATGGCCAAGCGGCTCGCGACCGACACCGGCTCGTCCGTGGTCGATCGCGCGCTGCAGCTTCACGGCGGCTACGGCTATCTGCAGGACTATCCGATCGAGCGCTTCTGGCGCGACCTGCGGGTCCATTCGATCCTCGAGGGCACCAACCAGGTCATGCGCATGATCGTCAGCCGGGACCTGATTCGCCAGTGACGGACGACATACTGATCCTCAGTCGACCGGCAACGTCGGCCGCATCCGCCTGAACCGCCCCAAGGCGATCCATGCGCTGACTCGCGACATGTGCGACGCCATGAGCGAGGCATTGCTGACCTGGCGCGACGATCCCTCGGTCCAGATGCGTCGTCATCGACCACGCCGAGGGCCGCGGCTTCTGCGCCGGCGGCGACGTCGTCATGCTCGCACGCAGCGGCGCCGACGACGGCGGCCGACGCAAGGCCTTCTTCCACAGCGAATATCGCCTCAATCATCTGCTCTTCACTTATCCCAAGCCGACCGTCGCGTTCATGGACGGCATCACCATGGGCGGCGGCGTCGGCATTTCGCTGCCGTGCGAGTTTCGCGTGGCGACCGAGAACACGCGCTTCGCCATGCCGGAGACGGGCATCGGCCTGTTCCCGGATGTCGGCGGCGGCTGGTATCTGTCGCGCCTTCCCGGTCGCGTCGGCCAGTTCATGGCGCTGACCGGCGCTCGCCTCGACGGAGCGGAATGCGTCTATCTTGGCCTTGCAACCCATTATGTGCGAGCAGAGCGCATTGGAGGAACTGCACGAACGGATCCTCAAGGCGCCGAGCCGCGCTGAAGGGCACCTCGGTGCGGTCTCGTCCACGCCGCCCGAAGCCCGGATCGAGCAGCAATTTCGGCCACATCACGCGCCTGTTCGCCTCCGACGAGCTGGAGGAAGTGATCGCGGCGCTCGAGGCGGATGAGACGCGACTGGGCGCAGACGGAACTCGCCACGCTGCGGACCAAGAGCCCGCAGTCCTGCAAGGTTTCGCTGCGGCTGCTGGCCGAAGGCGCGGATCGCGCAACCTTCGCCGAGGAAATGCGCGCGGAATATGCGCTCGCTGGCGCGGATCGTTCGTACCCACGACTTCCGCGAAGGCGTGCGCGCCTTGCTGATCGACAAGGACAATCAGCCCGCATTGGGATCCGCCGGTGCCGGAGCTGGTCGACGAGGAGATGCTCGACATCATTTTCGCGCCGCTTCCGCCCGACGAACAATGGACGCCGTTCCCGGAGACCGGAGAATGACCGAATACACTACCATCCTCGTCGAACAGCGCGGGGCGGTGACGCTCGTCACGCTGAACCGCCCGCAGGCGCTCAACGCGCTCAACAGCGAGGTGCTTGAAGGAGCTGATCGACGCCTTCGCCACATATGATTCGGACGACAGCCAGCATTGCCTGGTGCTGACCGGATCGGAAAAGGCGTTCGCCGCCGGCGCGGACATCAAGGAGATGCAGAGCCAGGGCTTCGCCGACGATGTATTCGTCCAATTTCTTCGGCGGCTGGGAGCAGGTCACCTCGACCCGCAAGCCGTGGATCGCGGCGGTCGCGGGTTATGCGCTGGGTGGCGGTTGCGAGGTCGCGATGATGGCCGACTTCATCATCGCCGCCGACACGGCCAAGTTCGGCCAGCCGGAGATCAAGCTTGGCGTGACGCCGGGCATGGGCGGGTCGCAGCGGCTCGACCCGCGCGGTCGGCAAGGCCAAGGCGATGGAAATGTGCCTGACCGGCCGGATGATGGACGCCGACGAGGCGGAGCGCTCCGGCCTGGTCGCGCGCGTCGTCCCTGCGGCCGAATTCATGGCCGAGGTGCATGAAGACCGCCGAGGCGATCGCCGGGATGGCGCCGCTCGCCGCCATCGCGAACAAGGAAATGGTCAACGCGGCCTTCGAGATGCCGCTGAACCAGGGCATCCGCTTCGAGCGCCGCCTGTTCCACGGCCTGTTCGGCACCGAGGACCAGAAGGAAGGCATGGCCGCCTTCGTCGAGAAGCGGCCCGGCAATTGGAAGGGGCGTTGAGTTCCCCCTCCCGCTTGCGGGAGGGGCTAGGGGTGGGCATGTGACTTGCGCCGTGACCGGGAGACAGGCCCACCCCCTGCCCCTCCCGCGAGCGGGAGGGGCGTTTTGATGGCGAAGATCGCATTCATCGGCCTCGGCCACATGGGCGGCGGAATGGCGCCGAACCTCGTCAAGGCGGGCCATGACGTCCGCGCTTTCGACCTGTCGAAGGACGCGCGTCGACAAGGCGGTCGAAGCATGGCTGCTCGGCCGCTCCGTCGGCTGCCGAGGCGGTGCGCGAAGCCGATGTCGTCGTCACCATGCTCCCGGCCGGCACAGCATGTCCGCGCCGTCTACGAGAAGGATGTCGCTCGGCAACGCGACCAAGGGCGCGCTGCTGATCGACTGTTCGACCATCGACGTCGCCAGCGCGCGCGAGGTTGGCGAGAGGCGCAGGCACAGGGTTTCAACTGGTCGACGCGCCGGTCTCGGGCGGCATCGCCGCAGCCGCGGCGGGCACTCTGACCTTCATGGTCGGCGGCACGGACGAAGCCTTCGCGCGCGCCGAGCCGATCCTCGAACCGATGGCCAAGGCGGTGATCCACGCCGGCGGCGCGGGTGCCGGCCAGGCGGCGAAGATCTGCAACAACATGATTCTCGGCGCGACGATGATCGTCACCTGCGAGGCGTTCGTCATGGCGCAGAAGCTCGGGCTCGACCCGCAGGTCTTCTTCGACATTGCGTCCAAGGCCTCGGGCCAGAGCTGGTCGATGACCAGCTACTGCGCCGGTCCCCGGCGTCGGCCCGGACACGCCCGCCGACCATGATTATGAGGGCGGGTTCGCCGCGGCGCTGATGCTGAAGGACCTCAAGCTGGCGATGGACGCGGCGCAGCATGCCGGCGCCTACACGCCGATCGGCGCTCAGGCGGAGGAACTCTACCAGCGGTTCGTGAATCTCGGCGGGGGGTCGAAGGACTTCTCCGGGATCATCAAGATGCTCGACGACAGCTGGAAAGCCCCGCCACAGGAATAGGAGACCGCATGCGCCTCGTCGCTCTGACCGCCCTCGCAACACTTTCCCTCCTCACCGCCTGCAACCAGGCTTCCAACGATGACGCGAACGCGCTCGCCGAGGCGAATGCGTCGGGCGCCGAAGCGAGCAATGCGGTCGAGAATGCCATCGAGGAAGCGGCCGGAACTCCGCTGCAGAAGGAAGAGGCGCTCGCGCTGATGAAGGCGCGGCACGAAAATTACGAGAAGATCGGCGACGCGATGAAGGTCATCGGCCGCGAGTTGAAAAGCGACAGCCCCGACCTCGCTCAGGTCCGCAGCAACGCCGACGTAATCGCCACGCTCGCTCCACAGGTGAAGACCTGGTTCCCGCAGGGCACGGGCCCCGATGTCGGCAAGACCGATGCGAAGGCGGAGATCTGGCAGAAGCCGGACGATTTCGCGGCCAAGGCTCGCGATCTCGAGCAGGCGGCCCTCGCGTTCCAGACCGCGACGCAGGGCAATGACGTCGCGGCAATCCGCGCCGCGCAGGGCAATCTGGGCAAGAGCTGCAAGGCCTGCCACGACTTGTACCGCGAGAAGGATGACTGATCCGGACGCGGCGGCGTTCACCGCCGCCCCTGAAGTCCATCGCCGTCTGGGACCTGCCGACCCGCCTCTTCCACTGGGTGCTCGTCGGCCTGATCGGCTTCAGCTGGTGGACGGGAGAGCAGGGCCCCGAAGACCTGCACATGTACTCCGGCTACGCCGTCCTGACGCTGCTGATCTTCCGCTTGCTGTGGGGCATCTTCGGAAGCTCGACCGCCCGCTTTTCAAGCTTCGTCAGGGGACCGCGAGCCGTTGCCAATTATCTCGGGCGCATGCGGAATTGGCCGGGCGTAGGCCACACGCCAGTCGGTGCTCTCAGTGTAATCGCATTGCTCGTGATCCTGTTCGTGCAGGTCGGGACAGGCCTGATCCAGACCGACGACGACGGCCTGGTCGAAGGACCGCTCGCCCCAATCGTGAGCTATGAAACGTCCGAGCTGGCGCACGACCTGCACGAGACGACGTTCAACCTGTTGCTGATCCTGATCGGGCTGCACGTCGCCGCGATCATCTTCTACCGGTTGGCGCTCGGGAAGAAGCTGCTTGGTCCGATGATCACCGGCAAGGGCGAAGCTCGATACCGGTACGGAGCCGATGCGGCCGGGCAAGGCGGGGGTGGCGGTCCTGTGCCTGCTGATCGCGCTCGGCGTGACCCGCTGGATCATTGCCGGTGCGCCGCCGCTCGGTTGAACCCACCGCGGGAACCAGCATCAACTCACGCAGTTAATGCTTCAGCTGGTAGGTTTCTGTTGCAGGCGGGTGTCATGCGGCCAGAAGATTCCGATTATTATCGCGCGAGAGCCATTGAGGAACGCTGGCTCATGCAGGATGCGGGAGAGCCGAAAATCGCCAGTATCCATGAGAGGCTGGCTTCGGAGTACGACGCCCTCGCGAACCGCCTCGAACTCGGGGATGAGTTCACCGACAAGCTGTTCCAGTCCGCCTGCCGCGCGATACCCTGAGACACGTCGGCCTTGATTAGCGGCCGCGCGAGAGCCACATCGCGCGAATGCTGATCCGCACAGAGCAGACCCCGAATCCCGCCACCCGCAAGTTCCTGCCGGAACAGGCCGTCATGGACGCGGGCACGCGCGACTTCCCCGACGCGGAATCGGCAGAGGCTTCGCCGCTCGCGTCGGCGCTCTTTTCCAGCGGCATGGTCGAAGGCGTCTTCTACGGCCGCGACTTCATTTCCGTCACCGCCGCTCCGGGCGTCTCCTGGGGCGATCTGGAACCGGTCGTGCTTGAGACTTTGCTCGACCATTTCGTCAGCGGCGCACCCCTGTTCGTACAGGGCACTGCGGCGAGCATCCGGATCGATGATGCACCCGTTTTCGAGGAAGACCCGGCGGACGCCGACATCATCGACCAGATCAAGGAACTCATCGAGACTCGCGTCCGACCGGCGGTCGCGCAGGACGGTGGCGACATCATTTATCGCGGGTACAAGGACGGCCGACTCTATCTCGGCATGCAGGGCGCCTGCTCCGGTTGCCCCTCGTCAGCGGTAACCCTTAAGCGCGGGATCGAAGGCCTCATCCGCCATTACGTTCCCGAGGTGGAATCCGTCGAAGCCGTCTAAGGCGAAGATTCCCGCTTGCCGCCCGAAGCCTCATGTGAACACACTCGCATCCAGCGAGTTGAGGACGCAAGGTGATCCTGGCCATCGACACATCGACTGCCGCATGCAGCGCCGCGCTATTCGAGCGCGCTGGCGGCTGCATCGCGCACAGGGATGAGTTGATCGGCCGCGGCCACAGCGAACGCCTGGTTCCCATGCTCGACGAAATGCTGGGCGGTCGCCGGGCAGACCGGATCCTCGTTGGGGTAGGCCCGGGAAGCTTCACCGGCATCCGCGTCGGCATCGCGGCCGCGCAGGGCCTGGCGATTGCCTGGGACTGCGAACTTCACGGCATGTCGTCGATCGCCTTGCTCGCTGCAGGAGCGCAAGGTGCCGAGCCAGTTGCCGCCGCAGTCGAGGGCGGGCACGGCGAACTCTTCGTTCAGCAGTTCGATGGTTCTCCGATCCGGCCCCAGGGCGAACTGCTCAACCTTCCGCCTTCAGAGGCCGCAGCTTCCGTCGATGCGGATCTGGTCATAGGCTCAGCCGCCAAGACCTTGGTCGAGGCGCGGGGATGTGGCCGGGCTGTCGAGGCTTGGCCGTCGGCGAAGAATGCCCTCCTTCTTCCCGAAGAGCTGCGAACCCTTGCGCCGAAGCCGGTCTACGCGCGCGCTCCCGATGCCCGGGCAAAGGACGCGGCCTGATGGCGAGCGCCGCTTCCAGCGCCGAACTCGAACTGACGGATGGCGGTGCAGCCGATCTTGATTCGGTCATCGACGTAATGAACTCAGCCTTCGATGATCGCTTCGGCGAGGCCTGGACGCGGTCCCAATGTGCCGGAATCCTTCCCATGTCGGGCGTAAGGCTGGTGGTGGCTCGCTTTGCCGATGGCCGCGCGGCGGGCTTCTCGCTCCAACGTACGATCAGCGATGAAGCGGAGCTTCTGCTTCTCGCCGTTTCGCCCGAGTTTCGCCGGCGCGGAATCGGACGGATGCTCCTCGACCAATTCATGGACAATGCGCGCAAACATGGCGCGAGCCGCGTGCATTTGGAAGTTCGCGAAGGAAATCCGGCGGTTATCATGTATCGGTCAGCAGGCTTCAGCGTCGCTGGCCGTCGCCGCAAATATTACCGGGGCCGTTTCGGCGGCGAATTTGACGGGCTGACCTTGTCGCGTCCTCTCTAATCACAGTTAACCGAAAGCAATAGCAGTGTTCTATTGCCGACAGTTCATCGATAACGTAGTTCCGTTCAAGTAGCGCCAATGTAACAGGTGGCGCGAACCTTGCTCGGGAGAGAACTCAGATGAACGGCAACGAAGGTGCGGAAGACACGCTCCTTACTCTGACCGCAGACATTGTCGCGGCACACGTCAGCAATAACAGCGTGGCAGTCAACGACCTGCCTAATCTTATCCAGAATGTGCACTCGGCACTGGCAAGTATTTCGTCCAGCGGCTCCGCCCCTGAAGCGAAGCCGGAACCGAAAGTTTCGATCCGGGCGTCCGTGAAGCCGGAATACATCGTCTGCCTCGAAGACGGGAAGAAGCAGAAGATGCTAAAGCGGCATCTCATGACCAATCATGGAATGACCCCGGACGAATATCGCCAGAAGTGGGGTCTTGCGGCCGATTATCCGATGGTCGCACCGAATTACGCGGAGCAACGGCGTGCGCTGGCCAAGTCGATCGGTCTCGGCACCAAGCGGCGCAAGACCCGCGGCCGCGGCAAGGCAGCCTGAAGTCGAGGGAGCGGCGAAATCCGCTCCCTTTCCTTTGACGCTGCGGCGTGCGCACCTTAACTGAATGACATGACGCGCAAGATCGACATCGAAGCCCTGTGTGCCGACAAGGGCTTGCGAATCACCGAACAGCGGCGCGTGATTGCGCAAATTCTGTCCGAAGCCGAAGATCATCCCGACGTGGAGACGCTGCACGAGCGAGCCGCGACGGTCGATCCGAAGATCTCGATTGCGACTGTCTATCGGACGGTTCGACTGTTCGAGGAAGCGGGCATCCTCGAGCGGCATGAGTTCGGCGACGGCCGGTCCCGCTACGAAGCCGCCTCCGACGCGCATCACGATCATCTGATTGACGTCGAAACCGGCAGCGTCATCGAATTCGTCGACGAAGAACTTGAAATGCTTCAGAAACGGATCGCCGAAAAGCTCGGCTTTCGCCTCGTCGACCATCGCATGGAGCTGTACGGCGTCGCACTCGAACGCAGCCGCTAAGGCCGGCTCGAACAGCTCGCAGGTGCGGGCCGCCGTTCGCAGCCTCCTGCTCCTTCTCCTGTTCGCGATCCTTGGTCCGATCCACATCGTCACCAAACTGCTGTTCGGCCGCTCCGGCTGGCCGAGGCGCTTCCTCGCCGCCGCCGCCTGGATCGTCGGCGCGAGAGCGAGGGTTTCCGGAGAGCCGCTCGAGGGCCGCACTCTGCTGATCAGCAATCATCTCAGCTGGCTCGACATCCTGATCCTCGGCGGATCGGTCGGCACGGCCTTTGTCTCGAAGGACAACCTTGGACACGGCGCAATCCACTGGCTCGCCGACCAGAACCACACGCTCTACGTGCGGCGGGAAGACCGCAAGGGGTCCAAGGACCAGGCACTGTCGATCGCTCGGGCCGCCGAGCGAGATCAGCCGATCACCTTGTTCCCTGAAGGCACGACCGGGCCCGGCGACGAACTGCTGCCATTTCGGTCTTCGCTGCTGGAGGCTGCCTTCCATGCCTCAGCCGATGTGGCGATCAGGCCGGTCGCTCTCGACTATGGCGATGCGGCGAGCGAGATCGGGTGGCACGGCGAAAGCGGCAAGGACAATGCGCTGAGGCTACTCGGCCGCAAGGGCACCTTGCCGGTAACTGTCCATTTGCTTCCTGCGCTCGACCGGACTAGCGATCGCAAGGCTCTGGCGCAGGCAGCACGACAGGCGATCGCGGAAACGCTCGCTTCAAGTCGGGGCCGCGCTCCCCTATACCCGGCAGACAGATGACTTCCGTTCCAAAAACCTTTCGCATCAAATCCTTCGGCTGCCAGATGAACGTCTACGACGGCGAGCGCATGGCCGAGCTTCTTGGCGCCAATGGAATGATCGCGGCGCCGGACAGCGCGGACGCCGACCTCGTCGTGCTCAACACCTGCCACATCCGCGAGAAAGCAGCGGAAAAGGCCTATTCGGACGTTGGGCGGCTGCGCCGCGAAGATGGGTCGAAGCCCCTGATCGCGCTGGCGGGCTGCGTTGCCCAGGCGGAGGGCTCCGAAGCAAGGCGCCGCGCGCCGATGATCGACATGGTCGTCGGACCTCAGGCCTATCACCGGCTGCCGGAGATGGTGGCGCAGACGCTGCGCGGCGAGCAGCCGATCGACACCGACATGCCGGCCATTTCGAAGTTCGACGCTTTCCCCAGGCGCCGGCGGGCGAACCCGAGCGCCTTCCTCACCGTGCAGGAAGGATGCGACAAGTTCTGCACCTATTGCGTGGTGCCCTACACGCGAGGCGCCGAAATTTCCCGGCCGTGGGCCGACATCGTCACCGAGGCGCATCAGCTCGTCGAGTCGGGCGCTCGCGAGATCGTACTTCTCGGCCAGAATGTGAACGCCTGGTCCGACGGCGACCGCGGCCTGGCGGAACTTATCCGCGAACTCGACGCGATTGATGGACTGGAACGCATTCGCTACACGACCAGCCATCCGGCCGACATGACGGACGCCCTGATCGCCGCGCACGGCGAGCTGCCGAAGCTGATGCCATACCTGCACCTTCCGGTGCAGTCGGGAAGCAACCGCATCCTCAAGGCGATGAACCGCAGCCATACGGTCGAAACCTATCTTGCCACTCTCGACAAGGTCCGCGCGGTCCGGCCCGACATCGCCTTGTCCGGCGATTTCATCGTCGGCTTCCCGGGGGAAACCGAAGAAGATTTCACGGCGACGCTGAATCTCGTTGACGAAGTGGGCTACGCATCGGCCTACTCGTTCAAGTACAGCCCGCGGCCCGGGACTCCGGCCGCCACGATGGAGGACCAGATCTCGCCCGACGTGATGGATGAGCGGCTGCAGCGGCTGCAAGCACGGATCACAGAGCACCAGGTGGCGTTCAACCGCCTGAGAATCGGGAAGGAGACCGAAATCCTGATCGAACGTAAGGGGAGGTTTGCCGGCCAGATGATCGGCCGTTCGCCCTGGCTGCAGTCCGTTCACGTCGAAACGGACGCCGTCGCGGGCGACATCGTCCCTGTGACCCTTCTGTCCGCCGGCCCGAACAGCATGCAGGGCGCCGTCCTGACGAGAGCAGCCGCCTGATGGCCCGCCGCGATCCCGCCGTCGCCAATGATGCCGGCCGTGCGCGCCTCGAGCTGGAGTTTGAGCAGCCCTACCTGCTCGGCCCGCTGTTCGGCGATTACGACCGCCACCTGATCACCATCGAGCAGCGGTTCGGCGTGCACATTGCCGCCCGTGGCAACCGTGTGCAGATCGAGGGCGATGCGGACGCTGCCGCCCGTGCCCGCGAAGTGCTGGTCGGCCTCTACAATCGCCTCGACCAGGGCCACGACGTGGATGCCGAAGCCGTCGAAGCCGTGCTGGGCATGGCGGTCCAGCCGAACCTTGACGGCATCGTCAACGAAGAGGTCGCATCTCCGCCCCGCGTGATGATCCGCACGCGCAAGAAGACCATCGTCCCGCGCTCGACGACGCAGACCGCCTACATGGAGGCGCTCGTCGCGCGAGGACATGATCTTCGCGCTCGGGCCGGCGGGCACCGGCAAGACCTATCTCGCGGTCGCCCAGGCGGTGTCGCAGCTGATCACCGGATCGGTCGACCGGCTGATCCTGTCGCGTCCGGCGGTCGAAGCGGGCGAGCGGCTCGGCTTCCTGCCCGGCGACATGAAGGAGAAGGTCGATCCCTATCTCCGCCCGCTCTACGACGCGCTGTACGACATGCTCCCGGCCGAGCAGGTCGAGCGCCGGATCATCAGCGGCGAAATCGAGATCGCGCCGATCGCCTTCATGCGCGGCCGTACCCTCAACGACGCCTTCATCATCCTCGACGAGGCGCAGAACACCACGCCGCAGCAGATGAAGATGTTCCTCACCCGCTTCGGCATGCGCAGCCGGATGGTGATCTGCGGCGACCCCAACCAGACCGACCTTCCCAACGGCGTGAAGTCGGGGCTCAACGACGCGGTGGGCAAGCTCGAAGGCATCAAGGGCATCGATTGCATTCGCTTCGGCGTGGCCGACGTCGTCCGCCATCCGCTGGTCGGCCGCATCGTCGATGCTTATGAAGGTCCCGGGGCGCAGCAATGATGCTCGAGATCGACATCGAATCCGACGAGGAATGGGACAGTAGCACCGACTGGTCGCTGCTCGTCCGCCGCGCAGCCGAATCCGCTCTTGCGGAGAGCGCGTTTCCGCAGCTCGTCGACGGGCCCCGACCGGTAGAATTGAGCGTCCGCCTCACGAACGACGATGAAGTTCGCGCCCTGAACGCCGAGTGGCGCGGCAAGGACAAGCCAACCAACGTTTTGTCCTTTCCCCTCACCGAAGTGGCCGAGTTGCAGGCCGTCGGCGGCGATGGACCGGAGCTGATGCTCGGCGACATCGTCCTTGCGCGCGGCGTTTGCGAACGCGAGGCGGCCGAGAAGGCGATCCCGGTGGAGACTCACGCGACCCATCTCCTGGTTCACGGTACCCTCCACCTGCTCGGCTACGATCATCATGACGACGATGGCGCGGCGGACATGGAGAGCCGCGAGGTTCGCGCGCTCGCCCGTCTTGGCATCGCCGACCCGTACGAGGGCGCCAGCTGATGGCGACGAAGCACGAAGAAGGCGGCTCCCGCCTCTGGCGCGGCATGCGGTCTTTGCTCTTCGGCGATGACGGCGAGCAGACGCTTCGCGACGAGATCGAGGAAGCCATCGACGAGGCCGAGGACTCGCATCCGGTCGCCGGCGACCTGTCGTCCGCCGAGCGGCAGATGCTGCGCAACCTGCTGCATTTCGGCGAGCGGACCGCGGCGGACGTTGCGGTCACTCGCGGCGACATCATCGCCGTACCATCGACGATTACCTTCGACGGGTCTGATCGCCGCCTTTGCCGAGGCCGAGCACAGCCGCCTGCCGGTCTATGGCGAGAGCCTCGATGAGGTGGTCGGCATGATTCACATCAAGGACGTCTTCAAGGCGTCGTTCGACCCCTCGCGCGACCGCTCGCTCACGGCGCTGATGCGCGAGCCGTTGTTCATTCCGGAATCGATGGGCGTTCTCGACCTGCTGGCCCGGATGCGGTCGCAGCGGATCCACCTCGCGATCGTCGTCGACGAGTTCGGCGGCACCGAGGGCCTCGTCACGATCGAGGACGTGGTCGAGGAGATCGTCGGCGAGATCGAGGACGAGCACGACGACATCGAGGAAGAGCGCATGCTCACCTTGCTCGACGACGGGGTGTGGGAAGCCGATGCGCGGATCGAGCTGGAGGAACTCGCCAAGGCGGTCGATCCCCGGCTGACCTGGGAAGAGGATGAGGTCGATACGCTCGGCGGCCTCGTCTTCCTGCTCGCCGGCCATATTCCGGCGCGAGGCGAGTGCGTCGAGCATCCGTCCGGCTGGAGGCTCGAGGCCGTCGATTCCGACCCGCGCAAAATCCTCCGCGTGCGTCTTCATGCCCCCGACGAACAGCCGGCCGAAGGCAAGTAGTCCTCACGAAGATGGACAAGGCGGCTTCGCGAAAGACATCGCTGCTCGCGCCTAGCCGCGGGCGCGATTTCTGCATTTGCGTTTCAGCCCGCCGGACTGTGGCCGCTGATGCTGCTGGCGTTCGCATTGCTTTGCCACCTGCTCAACCGCGCCGAGACGCTGAAGCGCGCCATGCTGATCGGCTGGCTGTTCGGCCTGGGACAGTTCGTCGTCGGCCTCAACTGGATCGCGACGGCCTTCACCTACCAGGCGGCGATGCCGGCGTGGCTGGGCTGGATCGCGGTCGTCCTGCTGTCGCTCTACCTGGCCGTCTATCCGATGCTCGCGGCCGGCGTCGCCTGGACGTTCGGGCGGGAGCGAGCCGCTGGCGTTGCTGCTCGGCCTGGCCGGAGCCTGGGCAATCACGGAATGGCTGCGGGCCGGCATGTTTACCGGCTTTGCCTGGAACCCGGTCGGCGTGACCCTCGCCGACACGCATTTGCTCAACGCCGCGACGGTAATCGGCACCTACGGTTTGTCCGCGCTCGTCGTGCTCGCCGGCGGAATGCTATGGTTCCTTGTCCGCAAGGAATGGCGGATCGCCGGAGGGTTGCTCGCGCTGATCGTCGCCATGCACTTCCTTCCGTGGCCCGAAACGGAGGCGGCGAAGGGGAGCATCCGCGTCATTCAGCCGAATATTGGTCAGCAGGACAAATGGCGGCCGGGCTATTCCGAGATCGCCGCCCAGACGCTTGCGAAGCTGTCGATGCAACCGGGCGGAAGTCAGCCCCGCCTGCTCTTCTGGCCGGAGGCGGCGGTCACCAACCCGCTGCAGGACCAGCGCGGGACTCCCTATGACGCCTATGCCGAGTTCGAACGTGCGCGAGCAGCGTCGATGGTCGGACCCGGAGACGTTCTCCTGACGGGCGGTATCGCCCTCAACTCGACCGACGGCGCACGCGTCACCAGTGCCGCGAACAGCGTGTTCGTCTTCGGGCAGGGCGGGCGGCTGCTCGGCCGTTACGACAAGGCGCACCTCGTCCCTTTCGGCGAATATCTGCCGATGCGGCCCCTGCTCTCGTCGCTCGGCCTGTCGCGGCTCGCTCCCGGCGACGTGGATTTCATCTCCGGCCCGGGCCCGCGGACCATCGACTCTGCCGAACTGGGGCAAGGTCGGCTTCCAGCTTTGCTACGAGATCATCTTCTCGGGCGAGGTCGTGGATCGCCGCAACCGGCCGGACTTCATCTTCAACCCGTCGAACGACGCCTGGTTCGGCTCCTGGGGCCCGCCGCAGCATCTCGCCCAGGCGCGGCTTCGCGCGGCCGAGGAAGGGCATTCCGGTCATCCGCTCGACGCCGACCGGGATCAGCGCGGTCGTCGATGCCCACGGTCAGGTCGTGAAGGCGCTGCCGTGGCGCGAGGCGGGCGTCATCGACACGCAGCTTCCGCGCGGCCGCGGCGCCGACATTCTTCGCCCGGTTCGGCAACGTCATCCCGCTGTTGCTCGGCTTCGCGCTGATCATCGCGGCCATTGCCCTCGGGCGGTCGCGGCGCTATCGGCGCGACACATAAAGCATTCTTTATATGAGGTTCCGGCGGCGCCGGCCTCACTATCGAGGACCCCAGTCAGACCCATGCGCAACTCGTACCTCTTCACGTCCGAATCCGTTTCCGAAGGCCATCCCGACAAGGTTGCCGACCAGATCAGCGACGCCATCGTCGACCTGTTCCTGTCCAAGGACCCGGAAGCGCGCGTCGCTTGCGAGACGATGACGACGACCAACCGCGTCGTCCTTGCCGGCGAGATCCGCGGCGAGGGCATCATGGATGAGGCCGGCAATTGGGCTCCGGGCATCCGCGAGGAGATCGAATCGACCGTCCGCGGCGTCGTGAAGCAGATCGGCTATGAGCAGGACGGCTTCCACTGGGACCGCCTCGACTTCGCCAACCATCTCCATCCGCAGTCCGCGCATATCGCGCAGGGCGTCGATGCCGGCGAGAACAAGGACGAGGGCGCGGGCGACCAGGGCATCATGTTCGGCTTCGCCTGCGACGAGACCCCGGACCTGATGCCGGCGACGCTCGACTACAGCCACAAGATCCTCGCCGAGATGGCCGCCGACCGCCACGCCGGCGCGCGCGCCGTTCCTCGAGCCCGACGCCAAGAGCCAGGTCACGCTTGCGCTTCGAAGAGGGCAAGCCGGCCAAGGCCACCGCCATCGTCGTCTCGACCCAGCACAAGCCGGGTTACGACCGCGGCGAGAAGCAGGCCGAGCTCCACGCCTATGTGAAGGACGTGGTCGCCAAGGTCATGCCGGCGGAGCTGCTCGGCAACGAGACCGTCTACCACATCAACCCGACCGGCAGCTTCGAGATCGGCGGCCCGGACGGCGACGCGGGCATCACCGGCCGCAAGATCATCGTCGACACCTACGGCGGTGCGGCTCCGCACGGCGGCGGCGCCTTCTCGGGCAAGGATCCGACCAAGGTCGACCGCTCGGCCGCTTATGCCGCGCGCTACCTCGCCAAGAACATCGTCGCCGCCGGTCTCGCCCGGCGCTGCACGATCCAGCTCGCTTATGCGATCGGCGTTAGCGAGCCGCTGTCGCTCTACGTCGACACGCATGGCACCGGAACGGTCGGCGACGATCGCATCGAGACCGCGATCGGCAAGATCGAGAAGCTCGGCAAGCTGACGCCGCGCGGCATCCGGACGCTCCTCAGCCTCAACAAGCCGATCTACCAGGCGACGGCGGCCTACGGTCACTTCGGCCGCAAGGCCGAGGGCGATCTCTTCCCCTGGGAAAAGACCGACCTGGTCGAGGATTTGAAGGCAGCGGTCGCCTAGCCGTTTCTTTCGCGAAATGATATGCGGCGGCGATGCTTCTGCTCGCAGCCGCGCTTGCCGCAACCGCACCGCCCGCCGAACAGCCGGCGATATTCAAGGCTGCCGGATTCACCCGGCGTGGGGGCGCCTGGAAGTCCGGCAATTGCGACGGGATGGAGAGCGAGTCCTACTCGCCCGGCAACATCGAAACCTACCGCGACATCAATGGCGACGGCCGTCCCGACGCGGTCGTCACCGAAGGGGGAGCCATTTGCTTCGGCATGACGGGCACGCATTTCTGGCTGGTCTCGAAACAAGCGAACGGCGGCTGGAAGCTGATGCACGATGAAACGGCGATGCCGAATTTCCTCGCCACGAAAGGCGTCGGCGGCTGGCCAGACATCGAGATGGGCGGACCCGGCTTCTGCTTCCCGGTCTGGCGCTGGAACGGCAAGGCCTACGCGCTCAACCGATTCGAATATGAAGGAAAGCGTTGCAAGCGGCCGTGAACCCGACTTGCTGACTTGCCCCCCTCGCGCCTAACCGGCGCGCCATGACCGCACACAAGCCCGGCGACCCGACCACCATCAACCGCCTGTACGGGCGGTCGAGCGGGCACAAGCTGCGCAAAGGCCAGCAGGACCTGGTCGACAATCTGCTCCCGCAAATCGAGGTGCCGGAGGAGGGCGAGGTCACCGCCGTTGCCCTGTTCGGCGAGGATCGACCGCTCCACTTCGAAATCGGCTTCGGCTCGGGCGAGCATCTCGCTTTTCGCGCGGACCTGCTGCCCGACCACGGCTTCGTCGGTTGCGAACCGTTCCTCAACGGAGTCGCGACCGCGCTCGGTCACATCCGTGACAAGCATCTGCCGAACGTCCGATTCTGGAAGGGCGATGCGCTGGAAGTGCTGCGCCGGGTCCCGGATGGTGCGCTGAGCTTCCTCTACCTCCTACATCCCGACCCCTGGCCGAAGGCGCGGCACGCGAAGCGCCGGATGGTCAATGATGGTCCGGTCGATCTGTTCGCGTCGAAGTTGAAGCCGGGCGGAGAGTTTCGGCTGGCGACCGACGATCCGACCTATCTCAACTGGACGTTGATGGTCATGCAAAGGCACGCGCACCAATTCGATTGGCTGGCGAAAACGCCGAAGGATTTCCTCGAACCTTCGGGCGGCTGGATCGAGACCCGCTACGGCGCCAAGTCGCGGCGGGAGGGGCGGCGTCCCTATTATCTTCGCTACCGTCGCACTCTCTGACCATGTAATCGCGGGGCGATGAACATCCGCGACACCGTCCTCGCCGCGATCGGCAATACGCCGCTGATCAAGCTTCGTCGCGCGTCCGAAGAAACAGGCTGCACGATCCTCGGCAAAGCCGAGTTCATGAACCCCGGCCATTCGGTGAAGGACCGGGCGGCGCTCGGGATCATCACCGACGCGATGGACAAGGGGCAGATCGGTCCCGGCGGCCTCGTGGTCGAAGGGACGGCTGGCAACACCGGCATCGGCCTGACGGTCGTCGCGCAATGCGCTGGGCATGCGCACGGTCATCGTCATCCCCGAAACGCAAAGCCGGGAAAAGAAGGACACACTCCGCTCGCTCGGCGCGACGCTGGTCGAAGTCCCCGCGGTACCTTATCGCAACGAGAACAACTACGTGAAGGTCGCCGCGCGAATGGCGGAGCGGCTGTCGCGGGATCATCCCCAGGGCGCCATCTTCGCCAATCAGTTCGACAATGTCGCCAATCGCGACGTGCATGTCCGCACCACTGGGCCCGAAATCTGGGAGCAGACCGACGGCCGGGTCGACGGCTTCGTCAGTGCGGTCGGCACCGGCGGAACGCTTGCGGGAACGGCGATCGCGCTGCGCGAGCGCAATCGGGGCATCGCGATCGGGCTGGCGGATATTCCCGGCGCGGCGCTCTACAGCTATTACACGACCGGCGAGCTGAAGTCGGAAGGCAGCTCGATCACCGAGGGCATCGGGCAGGGGCGGATCACCGCCAATCTCGAAGGGCTGGAGGTCGACGAGGCCTTCTTCATCGAGGACCAGGAGAGCCTCGACGTGACTCTTTCCCTCGTTCGCGACGAAGGACTGAACGTCGGGCTTTCGTCGGGCGTGAATGTTGCAGGGGCGATCCGCCTCGCCCGCACGCTCGGCCCGGGCAAGACGATCGTCACCATGCTTTGCGATCCCGGCACGCGCTACCAGACGCGGCTGTTCAACCCCGAATTCCTGCGCTCGAAGGGTCTCACGCCGCCGGATTGGCTCGAACATCCGCAAGGCCTGGAGCCCGACTTGGTGTAGGATGACCCGGTGATGCTGGACTCGCTGCGAAGACCGCTAACCTTGCCCGTCCTGATCGCGGGCGTGTTTGGCGCCGCTTTGCTCGTCGCCCTCTATTGCGTCGGGTACAGCCGCCTGTCCGGGCAGGACGAGACGCTGGCGGAGTCGTTGGGTTGGGCGATCGTGAACATTTGCCCCTGGCTCGTCGCGCTCGAAGCGGCGAAGCGCGCAACCGGCTGGGCAGGCGCCGCGGCGATACTGGTTGCGGCTGGCTGTGTTTCCGTCCTGCTCGGCTTGCTCCTCGGCATCGGCGGTGAGCAACTGGAGTTCGAGATCTGGCGCAGGGTTCCGCCATTCGCCGCCGTGGCAGCCATCGTTGCGCTTCTGCGATCCGGCGTGGCCGCGAGGCAGCCGTCCGCCGAAATTCCGCTTCTGCCGCGGCAGATCGACTGGGTCCGCGCCGCCGGAAATTATGTCGAGCTTCGTGCCGCAAAGCGGACAATCGTCCACCGCAGCCCGATCGGCTCCGTCGAACGCGAGCTGGCTGACCACGGCTTCGTCCGCATTCATCGCTCGACCTTGGTGCGCCGCGACCGGATCGCCCGCGTGCGCACCGAGGATGTCGTCCTGCATGACGGCACCCACCTGAAGATCGGCAAGCGCTACCGCGCCGCTCTCGCGCACTGATTTTTCGTCCCTTCGTCACCCGGCACGCCGTGGTGACAACCTCGCCAGCTATTGCAGCCGCGGAGGTGACGCATGCTGCGATGGCTTGTTGGCGTTTCGATCATTCTGTCCGCTGGCGCCGCACAGGCGCAGGCGAGGCTCGTCGGCGACTTGCCCCGCAAGGACGCCAAGGCGCTCGTCGAACTGCCCGGTCTGGAGACCGAACATGGGCAAATCCTAACGACGGAGGGCTTCAGGCTTCGATCCATCCTGACGAGGCCAACTGGCACAACGGGCCGACTTCCGGCCATCTTGCTCACGCAATGGGTATCGTGCGGATCCCTCGACTTCGCCGCCGACCGGCAAAACCAGCTGCGTCAGATCGCCGACCGTTCCGGAGCAGTGCTCGTGCGCATCGAGCGCTCAGGCACGGGAGACAGCGAAGGTCCTCCGTGCAACGCGCTCGATTACGACACGGAAGTCCGCCATTATCGCGAGGCGTTCTACCAGATTGCGCGCCATCCTTGGATCGATCCGAAGCGCATCATCCTCTTCGGTAACAGCCTCGGTGCGACGACCGCGCCGCTCGTTGCCGAGGGCAAGCCGGTTGCGGGTATCGTCGTCCAGGGCGGCGGCGCGCTCACGCATCTCGAGCGCATGATCAATTTCGATCGGATCTATCTGGAACGGTCGGGCAAATACACGCCCGCGCAAATCCACGAGGAGATGAGCCGGCGAATCCCGTTCCACGTCGAATATCTCGTGCGCGGCAAGACGCCGGAGCAAATCGAGAGGGAGCGACCCGAGTTGAAAGGCGTGTGGGCAAGTATCCGCGGTGGAGCGGAGGCGCCCCCTCATTACGGCCGTCCGTACGCCTGGCACCAGCAGGCGGCGAAGCGAGACTTCCTGGAAGCGTGGACGAAGGTGAACGTGCCGGTGCTCGTCTTCTATGGCGAGCACGACCAATTCGAGACCCGGCACGGACACAAGCTGATCGCCGACACTGTGAATCGACTACGCCCGGGTACGGCGACTTTCGTCGAAGTGCCCGGCGGCGACCATGAGCTGGAACTCTACCGCTCGGCCGAGGACGCCTACGCCTATCGAGAGGGACGCGTCGACCACGACGTCTTCATGCTTCCTCTGCTCGACTGGCTGCAGAAGTTGGCCGCGCGCTAGCGGGCAGGCTCCAGCCGCAACAGCTTGGCGCCATCGCCGTCCTGCAGCAGATAGACCTCCCCGCGCGGGCCCTGATCGACTGCGCGAATGCGCGCGTCCATCGCCCATTGATCGGCCTTGCTTGCCTTGTCCCCATCGATGTCGACGCGGATGAATGCTTCGGCCGACAGGGCGGGGATCAGCGCGTCACCTTTCCACTGCGGGAAGAGGTCTCCTGTGTAGATCATCAGCCCACCCGGCGAGATGGATGATGTCCACCACACCTTCGGCTCCTCAAATCGCTGCCCCGCATGATCGTCGGGAATGTCTTCGCCGCCGTAGTGGGACCCGTAGGAAGCGCGCGGCCAGCCGTAGTTCTTGCCGGAGAGGATCAGGTTCACCTCGTCGCCGCCCTGTGGTCCCATTTCGCTCGCCCACAGCCGGCCGTCCGGCGCGAAGTCGAGGCCGAGCACGTTGCGGTGGCCCATAGTGTAGTAGCCTGCGGTGCGTCCGCCGCGGCTCGCCCAGGGACCGGGAATCGGTTGGCCCTCGTCGGTCAGGTGCACGATCTTGCCGAGGTCGCTGCCGAGATCCTGCGCCGGGGTCATCTTCTGACGGTCGCTGGACGACAGGAACATCGTCCCGTCCTTGGCAAAAACGAGGCGGTGACCGAAATGCCCGTCGCCAGTCACCTTCGGCGTCTGCCGCCAGATGACCTTGAAGTCCTCGATCCGTGGAGCGCCCTGTCCAAGGATCAAGCGCCCGTATCCGAGCGCCGCTCCGCTCGTGCCGCCGGGGCCCGGCTCGGCGAAGCTCAGGTAGATGCGCTGATTTCCCGCGAATCCCGGATGCGCGACAACGTCGCCGAGGCCGCCTTGGCCCGCGTCCTTGACCGCTGGAACCCCCGTGACCTCCTGCTTCCGGCCAGTGGCGCTGTCGAGCAGCCAGAGTTTTCCGCTCTTCTCCGTTACCAGCGCCAGCGCCGGTCAGCGGCAGGCCGCTTCCGGGCAGGAAGGCAATGGCCCAGGGGCCGTCGAATGTTGCGACCTCGGTTACGGTGAACGGTCGCCCGCCGCTTTCCTGCGCCGCCGATTCAGTTGGAGCGGCGCCACAGGCGGCGAGGGCGGCAACGGCGGCGAAGGGCATTAAGCGAAGGGTCATTCGACTACTCACAAAGACCATGGGACCGGCAAGCGACCGGCGCGCTATAGAGCTCAACGTGCAACCGTGCAGCCTTCTTTCCCTGGCGACGGCCGTCCCGCCCAACAGCATTGGTCAGGACGAGGCGAAGGAACGCGCTCGCCGGGCATTTGGTGGCAAGAAAGCCTTGTTCGACCGGCTGTCGGGTGTTTTCGACAATGCGGGAATTGCCAAACGTCACATCGTCGCTCCTGGCGCTTGGTACGAGGAAAGCCACGGCTGGCACGACCGAAACGCCGTTTACCTGAGGGCGTCCGAAGCCTTGTTCGAGGAAGCGGCGCTGGCGGCCATCGAGCAGGCTCACCTGACTCCAGACCAGATCGACGGAGTCGTCACGGTTTCGACAACCGGTATCGCGACGCCGAGCCTCGAAGCGCGCATCGGACCTCGTATCGGTCTGCGCGACAATGCGAGGCGCATCCCGATCTTCGGCCTTGGCTGCGCGGGCGGCGTGAATGGCCTCGCCACCACAGCACGCTTGGCTGCTTCCGACCCCGGAACGCGCTGGCTATTCGTCACAGTCGAAACCTGCTCGATCTCCATCCGGCTCGATAGCGACGATCCTGCCGCCATCGTCGCCACCGCCTTGTTCGGTGACGGGGCCGCGGCTGCCGTGGTGCAGTGCGGGGGCGACGGCCTCGCGACGATCATGGGCGGGGCGGAGAAGCTCTGGCCGGACACGCAGCGGATCATGGGTTGGGATGTCGAGGACCCGGGACTGGCGGTCGTATTCGACCGCGCGATCCCGCCCTTCATCGAAGCCAGGCTCTCGACAGCGATCGACGAAATCCTCCGCTCGGTCGGCCAGCCGCGCGACGCCATCGCTCGCCTGTGCTGCCACCCGGGCGGGGTGAAGGTGATCGACGCCATCGAAACGGCGCTCGGCCTGACGTCCGGCGTGCTGGACATAGAGCGCGACGTTCTGCGCGAGTACGGCAACATGAGCGCGCCGACGGTCCTGTTCGTGCTCGAACAATTGATCGACCGCGGCCTGCCCAAGACCGTCCTGATGACCGCTTTCGGCCCTGGCTTCACTTGCGGGGGCCTCCTGCTGGAAGCGCCGTGACGGCTGCCGTCCTCATCCTGGCGTTCGTCACGCTCCAGCGCATGGCCGAGTTGTGGCTGGCCGAGCGCAACCGGAAGCGCCTGCTTGCCAAGGGCGCGGTCGAGCACGACCCGGGTCACTATCCGATCATCGTCGCGGTCCATGGCCTATGGCTCGCCGCACTTTGGTGGTGGGCGCCGGGCCAGCCGATCAGCGTTCCTCTGTTGCTGCTGTTTGCGGTGCTTCAGGTCGGACGGCTCTGGGTCCTCGCGACTCTGGGCGAACGCTGGACGACCAGGATCATGGTCTTGCCGGGGGCGCCGTTGGTTACAGGCGGACCATATCGCTTCGTCGACCATCCCAATTACGTCGTCGTCGTGCTGGAGATTGCGGTGCTGCCCTTGGTCTTCGGCCTCTGGCAAATGGCCGTGCTTTTCAGCCTGTTGAACGCGGCGGCTCTCGCCATCCGTATCCGTGCGGAAAACCGCGCCCTGAGCCGCTTGCGCGGGTAGCTGTTCAAGCCTATATCGGCCTCGTCTCCTCGACATCGTTAGATGCCTGAGGCTGGTCCCGACGGGGCCGGTCCCAAGAGACTTTTGGTTTGAAGGATTGCATGACCGATACCGCTGCGCTGACTGCATTGCTGGAGCCCGAGGTGGAAAGCCTTGGCTATCGGCTCGTGCGCGTGGCGATGATCGGCGGGACGTCCGATCCGACTCTGCAGGTCATGGCCGAGCGTCCCGACACGCGACAGCTCGCCTTGGCCGATTGCGAAGCGATTTCGCGCAGGTTGTCCGAGAAGCTCGACGCGCTGGAGGCGGAAGGCCGCGATCCGATCGACGGCCGCTACCGCCTCGAGGTCAGTTCGCCCGGCATCGATCGCCCGCTGACCCGGCTCGCCGACTATGACGACTGGAAGGGTCACGAGGCGCGCGTCACGCTCGCCGAGCCGCTCAACGGCCGCAAGCAATTCGCCGGCGAGCTCGCCGGGACGAGCGACGGGCACCGTCAATGTCGCTGGTCAAGGACGGGCAGGAATATGCCATCCCGTTCGCATCGATTCACTCGGCCAAGCTGCTGCTGACCGACAAGCTCATCAACGCAACCGCGCCGCTCAGCACCGAGGGCGCCGACATCAATCCAGACTGTAGAGGACTGAAACTCATGGCCACTGCCGCCCCGCCAACGTCGCATCCGCGAACAAGGCCGAGCTGCTTGCGATCGCCGACGCCGTCGCGCGCGAGAAGCTGATCGACCGCGGCATCGTCATCGAGGCGATGGAGGACGCGATCCAGCGCGCCGCCCGTGCCCGCTACGGCGCCGAGAACGACATCCGCGCCAAGCTCGACGGCGAAACGGGCGACCTTCGCCTGTGGCGCGTCCTCGAAGTGACCGAGGAAGTCGAGGATCATTTCAAGCAGATCGACCCGAAGGGCGCGCAGAAGCTGCAGAAGGATGCGGTGGTCGGCGACTTCATCGTCGATCCGCTGCCGCCGATCGAGTTCGGCCGCATCGCTGCCCAGGCCGCCAAGCAGGTCATCTTCCAGAAGGTCCGCGACGCCGAGCGCGACCGCCAGTTCGAAGAGTTCAAGGACCGCGCCAACGAAGTCATCACCGGCGTCGTCAAGCGCGTCGAGTTCGGCCACGTCGTCGTCGACCTTGGCCGGGCCGAGGGCGTCATCCGCCGCGACCAGCAGATCCCGCGCGAGATGGTCCGCGTCGGCGACCGCATCCGCTCGCTGATCTTGCGCGTCGCCCGCGAAGCTCGCGGCCCGCAGATCTTCCTGTCGCGCGCGCATCCCGAATTCATGAAGAAGCTGTTCGCTCAGGAAGTGCCGGAGATTTACGACGGCATCATCGAGATCAAGGCCGCCGCCCGCGACCCGGGCAGCCGCGCCAAGATCGGCGTCATCAGCCACGACAGCTCGATCGATCCGGTCGGCGCCTGCGTCGGCATGAAGGGCAGCCGCGTCCAGGCCGTCGTTCAGGAGCTGCAGGGCGAGAAGATCGACATCATCCCGTGGTCGGAGGATCTCGCGACCTTCGTCGTCAACGCGCTTCAGCCGGCAACCGTCAGCCGCGTGGTCATCGACGAGGAAGAAAGCCGCATCGAAGTCGTCGTTCCCGACGACCAGCTCAGCCTGGCGATCGGTCGCCGCGGCCAGAACGTGCGCCTGGCGAGCCATCTCACCAGCTCGCAGATCGACATCCTCACCGAGGCCGACGCGAGCGAGAAGCGCCAGCGCGAGTTCGTCGAGCGGACCGAGATGTTCCAGACCGAACTCGACGTCGACGAGACGCTGTCGCAGCTGCTCGTCGCCGAGGGCTTCACCAGCCTCGAGGAGGTCGCCTACGTCTCGATCGACGAAATCGCCTCGATCGAGGGCCTCGACGACGAGATCGCCGGCGAGCTGCAGAGCCGCGCCGCCGAAGCGCTCGAGCGCCGCGAGGCCGCTTCCCGCGAGGAACGTCGCGGCCTTGGCGTCGAGGACGCGCTGGCCGAGCTTCCGCACCTCAACGAGGCGATGCTGGTCACGCTCGGCAAGGCGGGCATCAAGACGCTCGACGACCTCGCCGATCTCGCGACCGACGAGCTCATCCAGAAGAAGCGCCAGGAACCGCGCCGCCGCGCCGAGACAGCGACCAAGCGCACCGAGGACAAGGGCGGCATCCTGGCCGACTACTGGCCTGACCGAAGAACAGGGCAACGAGATCATCATGGCCGCACGCGCGCACTGGTTCGAGGACGAGGACGCCGCGCCCGCAACCGAGGAGGCCGCCGATGCGGAATCCTCGCAATGATACTCTAGGGTCTCGCCAATCCCCCTGCTGCGGAGGGATCGGGGTGGGCCTGTCGAGCGAAGGCGCCCAATCGCACGCGCCCCCAGCGCCTCCCGCGAGCGGGACGGGAGCAGCGCACCTGCATCCTCTCGCGCCGCACCGCGCCGCGCGACGAGCTGATCCGGCTCGCGCTCGGCCCTGACGGCGAGGTCGCTCCCGACGTCCGCGCCCGGGCGCCGGGCCGGGGCGCCTGGATCGGAGTTTCGCGCGCCGAGCTCGACGAAGCCAATGCCAAGGGGAAATTGAAGGGCGCGCTGCAACGGGCGTTCAAGACGAACGACGTGAAGGTCCCTGCCGACCTCGGCGAGCGGATCGCTGCGGCCCTGCGTCAGGCAACGCTCGACCGGCTCGGAATGGAGGCGCGCTCGGGCAACCTCGTCAACGGTTCGGACCGGGTGGAAACCGCCGCCCGGAGCGGTGCGGTTCACCTCCTCATCCATGCCGCGGACGCGGGCGAGGACGGTAGCCGCAAGCTCGACCAGGCCTGGCGAGTCGGGAGCGATCCCGAAGTTCTTGCGAACGGCAACGGCCAAGGTCTTCAATTTCCCGAGGAACGCACCATCTTGTCGATGGCGCTTGGCCGCGAGAATGTGGTACATATCGCCCTGACTGATCGTGCTGCCGCAGCGCGTGTTCTCCACGCGCTCTCCCGGTGGCGCGCTTTCATTGACCCCCGTAGCGGTCTAGAGGGCGGCGTTGCCGCCTCTGGGCGTGGCTCGGCTGACGAAGATTTGACGAAGGAATAGAATGGTAGACCAGACCGACAAACCGAAGCTTGGAACCCGGCCGCCGCTGGGCCTCAAGCGCACGGTCGAGACCGGCAAGGTCAAGCAAAGCTTCAGCCACGGCCGCTCCAATACCGTTGTGGTCGAGGTCAAGAAGCGGCGCATCCTTGGCCGTCCGGGCGAAGCTCCGCCCGTCGAGGCTCCGAAGCCGGAACCGGTCGCCGAGGCTCCGAAGCCCGCGCCAAAGCCGGTCGCCCCGGCTCCGCAGCCGAAGCGCACCAGCCCGGCCGACGACATTGCCGCGCGCAAGGAAATGCAGGCCCGCCTGCTGCGCGAAGCGGAAGAAGCACGCCTCACGTCGCTCGAGGAAGCCCGCCGCCGCGACGATCGCGCCCGCGTCGAGCAGAGCGAAGAAGAGCGCCGTCGCGCGGAAGACAATCGCAAGGCCGAAGAGACTGCCGCTGAAGAGGCGCGCCTCAAGGCCGAAGAAGAGATCAGGCGCGCCGAGGAAGAAGCGGCCGCCGCTTCAGCCGCCGCCGCTGCTCCTCAACCGTCGGTTGCCGACGATGACGACCGCGGCCGTCGTCCGGCCGGCGGTCACGCGCCGGCCCCGCGCCGTCCCGAGCCAGCTCGTCCGACGCGCGGCCGTGGCGACGATCGCCGTCACAGCGGCAAGCTGACCGTCACTCGCGCTCTTTCGGGCGAGGACGACAGCCGCGCCCGCTCGCTCGCGGCGCTCCGCCGCTCCCGCGAGAAGGAAAAGCGCGCCCACCAGCAGTCCGGTCCTGCCGCGAAGCAGTATCGCGACGTCGACGTTCCCGAGGCCATCACGGTCCAGGAACTGGCGAAGCGCATGGGCGAACGCGGTGCGGACCTGGTCAAGGCTTTGTTCAAGATGGGCACGCCCGTCACGATTACCGAGACGATCGACCAGGACACCGCTGAGCTGCTGATCGAAGAGTTCGGCCACCGCATCAATCGCGTCAGCGAGGCGGACATCGACATCGATACGTCGACGGACGTCGATTCCGACGAGACGCTCCAGCCGCGTCCTCCGGTGGTCACGATCATGGGTCACGTCGATCACGGCAAGACGTCGCTGCTCGACGCCATTCGCGGCGCGTCCGTTGTGTCCGGCGAGGCCGGCGGAATCACGCAGCACATCGGTGCCTATCAGGTGCAGCTGCCCGACAAGGCGAAGGTCACCTTCCTCGACACGCCGGGCCACGAGGCTTTCTCGGAAATGCGCGCACGCGGTGCGAACGTCACCGACATCGTCATCCTGGTGGTCGCCGCCGACGACGGCCTGCGCCCGCAGACGATCGAGGCGATCAATCACACCAAGGCGGCCGGCGTTCCGATGATCGTCGCGATCAACAAGATCGATAAGCCGGACGCGAAGCCGCAGAAGGTCCGCGAAGAGCTTCTGCAGCATGAGATCATCGTCGAGGACATGGGCGGCGACGTCCAGGACGTGGAAGTTTCCGCGACCAAGAAGACCAACCTCGACAAGCTTCTCGACGCCATCCAGCTACAGGCCGAAATCCTCGAGCTGAAGGCCAATCCCGACCGCGCGGCCGAAGGTACGGTCATCGAGGCGAAGCTCGACAAGGGCCGCGGTCCGCTTGCGACCGTCCTCATCCAGCGCGGCACGCTCCGCGTCGGCGACGTGTTCGTTGCCGGTGCATCCAGCGGCAAGGTTCGCGCGATGATCGACGACCAGGGGCGGCAGGTGAAGGAAGCCGGTCCGTCATTCCCGGTCGAGGTGCTCGGCCTGTCGGCGGTTCCGTCGGCCGGCGATCCGTTCACCGTCGTCGAGAACGAGGCGCGTGCCCGTGAGGTCGCGGTCTATCGTCAGAGCGTGCTCGACAGGAAGCGCACGACCGCTGCGCCGGTGAGCCTGGAGAACATGTTCGCCACGCACGCTTCGACGATGAAGGAAGTGCCATTGGTCATCAAGGCCGACGTGCAGGGCTCGACCGAAGCGATCGTCAATGCGCTCAATCGCCTGTCGACTGACGAGGTGCGCGTGCGAATCCTCAATTCGGGCGTCGGCGCGATTACCGAGAGCGACGTCACTCTGGCCGCCGCCAGCGGTGCGCCGATCATCGGCTTCAACGTCCGTCCAAATGCCAAGGCTCGCGAAGTCGCGAACCGCACCAAGGTCGAGTTCCGCTACTACGACGTCATCTATCACCTCACCGATTGGGTGAAGGGTGCGATGGCCGGCGAGCTCGGTCCGGAGATCATCGAGACGGTCGTCGGCCGTGCGAAGGTCCAGGAGGTCTTCCCCGCGGGCAAGAGGGACAAGGCGGCCGGTCTGCTCGTCCTTGAAGGCGTCATCCGCAAGGGCCTCAACGCCCGTCTCACGCGCGAGGACGTCATCGTTTCGAAGACGACGATCAGCTCGCTGCGGCGTTTCAAGGACGACGTCGCGGAAGTCACCTCGGGTCTCGAATGCGGCGTGCTCCTGGCCGACACGAACGACATCAAGCCGGGTGACGCGCTCGAAGTGTTCGAGGTCGAGGAGCGCGCGCGGACGCTCTAGCCTATGCGCCGTACGGAAACTGCCGAGGGTCGCTCCGTTCGCCTGCTCCGCGTCGGGGAGCAGGTGCGTCACGTGCTGAGCGAACTGCTCCAGCGCGGCGAGGTACACGATGACGTGCTTCAGTCTCACCTCGTCAGCGTGACCGAAGTGCGCATGTCGCCCGACCTTCGTCATGCGACCGTTTTCGTGAAGCCTCTCCTCGGCCAGGACGAGGACGTCGTGCTGAAGGCGTTGCGTCAGAACACCGCCTTCTTCCAGCGCGAGGTCGCCCAGCGCGTGCGCACGAAATATGCGGCCAAGCTGAAGTTTCTCGCCGACGAAAGCTTCGACGAGGGCTCCCACATCGACCGGATTTTGCGAACCGGCCACGTGGCACAGGACCTCGGCGAGGAATGATCGCGGTCGCGCGGCTCGCGGAGCCCATGGCCGGGGACAATTGCCGCGCGGAGCTGTTCACGGAGGACTATCGCGAGGCGCTCAAGTCCGCCTGCGCCGAAGAAGTCGAGATCTGGAAGATCTATTCCACGCCTTTCGGTCCGGAGCATTTCGACACCAGTATCGACAAGCTTGCAACGGCGCCGTTGAACCGCACCTTCGTCCTGTTCGAAGGTGACGAGATCGCCGGCATGTCGAGCTTCATCGGCATCGACGAACCCCGCCAGACGCTGGAAATCGGCGGCACCTATTACCGTCCGCATCTGCGCGGCAGCGGCTTCAACCGGCGCGTCAAGGACATGATGCTTGAGCGCGCCTTCGACTGCGGGATTCGTCGCGTCGAATTCCGCGTCGACGTCCGCAACGCTCGAAGCCAGGCGGCGATGAAGAAGCTCGGCGCGGTCCGCGAAGGCGTCCTCCGCGCCGACCGCATCACGTGGAACGGCCACGTCCGCGACACCGCGCTCTTCTCGATTTTGAAAGACGAATGGCCGGTATGAAGCTGGCAGCGGCGCTCCTGCTGCTCGCCGCTGCCCCGGTGCAGGCGGCCGGGCTGACGGTCCGCACCGGCGAAACCTGGTTCTTCACGATCAGGGACGGGGAGCCGGCCGACGCCCGCCCGGTCAGCCCGTCCGCCAAGATTCCGAAGGGGCAGATCAAGGTAGCCGTCCGTGCCTTGGCCGGCACGTCGATGGTCGTCACCAACAACAGCCCGATTGCCTACACCTTCCGTGCCGAGCTGCTGTCAGGAGGCAAGGCGATCCTCGCGCGCTCCTGCACCCTTCCCGCAAATGCGCGGCCGACGTTCGAGCAATGGCAGGAAAAGGCCGAGGCAGTGCGCATCGGCAGCTTCAAGCCCGCAAGTGCGGACGGCCGCTGCTGATGGCCAAGCTCTACTTCTACTACGCGGCAATGAACGCGGGGAAATCGACGACCCTGCTGCAGGCCGACTATAATTACCGCGAGCGCGGCATGGAGACGATGCTGTGGACCGCGGCGCTCGACGACCGCGCGGGTGCCGGCACCATCGGATCGCGGATCGCACTCTCCGCCCCGGCGCACACCTATGACCAAACCGTCGATCTTTACGACGCCATCGGCGAGGAGCTGAAGCGGCGAACGCTCGATTGCATCCTGGTCGACGAGGCGCAGTTCCTGACGCAGCGCCACGTGCTCGAGCTTTGCGAAGTGGCCGACCAGCTCGGTATTCCGGTGCTATGCTACGGGCTCCGCACCGACTTCCAGGGCAAGCTGTTCCCCGGTTCCGCCGCACTGCTCGCGCTCGCGGATTCGCTCATCGAACTGAAGGCCGTCTGCGACTGCGGGCGCAAGGCGACGATGAACCTCCGCGTCGACGAGGAAGGCTATGCCGTCGCTGCGGGCGCACAGACCGAGATCGGCGGCAACGACCGTTATGTCGCCCTATGCCGCCGCCACTTCTTCGAGCGGCTGAGGGAAGGGGAGGCGAGGCAGCTTACGCTCGGCTTGCCTCGGCGCTAGGGCTGGTACATGGGCCTCCGCCGACTGATCGCCGCGCTACCATCCGATTTTTTCCTGACTTTCGTCGACGTCGGATCGGCGGGCGGGTTGCACAAGCGCTGGCGTCCGTTCGAGCCGATCCTGTCTGCAATCCTGTTCGAGCCGCGCGAGGGCGCATCGGCCTCCGGCGCTCTGGGTCGCGGACAGTCGCGAACCTATCCCGTGGCGTTGAGCGACCGAGCCGGGGAGGTCGATCTCCACATCACGCAGCTTGCGAACATGTCATCCTTCCTGATGCCCGATGCTGCGGTGTTCGGGCGCTATCGCAAGAAGGGCGCGGACGCGAAGGTGGTCGGCACCGAGAAGGTGCCGGTCGACCGTCTCGATGCACTGGCGGAGGCGGACGGCTTCCGCCCCGACGTGCTCAAGGTCGATACGCAGGGCAGTGAGCTTCTCGTCCTCAAAGGCGCCGAGGAAAGCTTGCGATTCGTCGTCGTCGCCGAGATCGAGGTGTCCTTTTTCCGCCGCTATTCCGGCCAGCCGGTCTTCGCCGAAATCGAGGCGTGGATGAATGCGCGCGGGTTCGAACTGGTCGAACTGCACAAGCTGAAGCGGTACCGCGCCGCGAATAGCCTCGGGATCCGCCAGCCACTGCTCGGCGGAGCCCAGCGTTCGGGCCGGGTCGCCTATGGCGATGCCATCTTCATGCGCAGCCAGGACGACTTGCTCGCGGCGGCACGCGAGGACGGCGGCGAGAGTGTCCTCCGGGGCGTGCTCGCGCTGCTCGCCTACGGCAAGGCGGATCACGCGGCAGCCTTGTTCGACGCCGGGCGAGAAACGCTGCCGGCTGGGCGTGCCGATGCGATTGCGACCGCGCTCGCCGGCATGAAGCGGTGGCGGATCCTGCCGCCGCTCTCATCCCTGCTCCCACGCGCATGACCGCAAACGGGGGGCCGTTGGGACACATCGAGTTCGGCGGTCCGGACCTGCCGCCCCGGCGGCTTCGCGACTTGCTCCAGGCGCACGTCGATGCCTCGCCCTCGGGGAGCCGGATCGACTGGGCGACCTATTACTTCCGCGACCGGGCTCTGGCCGAGGCGCTGATCCGCGCCAGCGACCGAGGAGTGCGCGTCACTTTGGTTCTGGAAGCGGACCCGCGGCGGAAAGGCGCCAACGACGCCGTCATCGCGATGCTCAAGGCGCACGGCCTCGGCGGTGGTCTTCATTTCTACAAGCCGGCGCCGTTCGACGACGGCCACCTCCACGCCAAGATTTACGCCTTTTCCGAGCCCGACATCGCCTGGGTCGGATCGTTCAACCCCTCTGGCGACGAGCCCGAAGATGCGGAAGTCATAGCGGAGATCGGCGACCAGGACCGCGGGCACAATTTGCTGCTCGGCATTGAGCGTCCGAAACTGACGGCCGCCCTTCGACACCATGTGGCGAAGCTTTGCTCATGGCGGCCGATCCCACTCAAGCTCCGGCCGCACTTCAACCGCTCGGTCGCGGATGGCGACGCACGCCTCTATTTCTACCCGCGTCTGTGGCCCTATCCGGTCGAGCACGCGATCGCCGCGCTGCGCTCGGGCGATCGCTTCCGCGGAGCGATCTCGCACCTCAAAAAGGGGGAGCTGACCAGGCGCCTCCAGGCAGCCGTGCGCCGGGGCGTCGAGGTCGACCTGCTCGTCCATGACACCGAGCGGCGCGTTCCGTCGGAGCTCGTCGAGGAATTAGCAAACGCAAATGTCCGGATCACTCGCGTGCGGCACCCGGACGACTTGCCGATGCACGCCAAGTTCCTCCTGATCGATCATGCCGGAGAGACCAGCGCCTGGCTCGGGAGCCACAACTTCAACAAGAGGTCGCGGCGAAAGAATGCAGAGATTCTGATCTGGACCGCAGACCCGTCGGTCATCTCTTCGCTCAGCGAGCGCTTCGAGCAGATCGCCGCAATGGCCTGACTCAGTAGAGCCAGGAGGTAATCGGGCGGCGCCCCCGCACGACGAGTGCCTGGCCAATCCGCACGATCTGGATGATCGTCGAAACGACCGACCAGCCCGCGCAAATCAGGAAAGCTTCTGCAGGCCGTCCAAGCACAAGGCCGATCGTCATGATCAGCAGGATGATGTTGCGCCGGGAAACGATGAGCCGGAAGCGGCTGTCGAAGCGCTGCCAGATATACTGGTTGAATCCGAACACGCGGTGGAAGGATATCTCGACGATCCGGCCGATCACGTAGCAGCCGAGGATGATCCAGAAGGCGGGCCATATCATCCCCGACTGACCGGGATCGATCACCGTCAACCCATGCGCGAGGCAGTACCACCAGATCGGCGGATGGATGATGTCGGTTCCATGGTCGAGCAGGTTGCCGAACGCGCTCGACGTGCTGGTCACGCGCGCAAGCTTGCCGTCGACCGTATCGAGGAAAGTCATCAGCCAGGCCGCGGCGAGCCCCGCAGCAAGCTCGCCTCGGTAGAAAAACCAGGCCGCGGCGAACACCAGCACCACGCCGACGGACGTGACCATGTTAGGGCTGATTCCTAGCCGCGAAGCCGCGCGGGTCACGTGGAATGCGGGCCAGGGCCATGCATATTTGGTCACCAGATCGGTGACGCCCTTGTAGACATTCTTGTAGAGCATCTTCTCCACCGCATTGGGCGGTTCGTCGGTGAGCGAGTGTGCGCCGAGCTCGACCCGCCGCCGAAGCTTGCGGACGAACTGCTCGCCCGATGGCACGGTCACTTCCCCGTCCAGCGCGGTTGCGGCGATGGGTTGACCCGGGTCGAGGGCGATGGCGAGCGGCTGTCCGGATGGCGACCCGATGATCGTCCCGCGATGCTCGATCAGCCAGTCGAGCGCAGCATCGTCCATGACCGCGGAAGCGTGCGCGACTAGGTCGACGTCCTTGCGGCTCCTCAGCTGCCGCGTCAGCCGCTCGGCCGGGCGAAGGCCGAAGATGCGTTTCTCGCACTCGCCCACTATGTGGAGCAATTCAGCTGCCCTCGCGATGGACCACAGGACGGACGGATATGGAGAAGGCTGCCCGGCAAGTCCACGGCATGGGTCCGCTGAGCGGCTGGATCATTCTTGACAAACCCGTCGGCCTGGGATCGACGCAGGCGGTGTCGGCGGTGAAGCGCGCGCTCCGCGAAGCTGGCGAGCCGAAGACCAAAGTCGGCCATGGCGGGACGCTCGATCCGCTCGCCAGTGGAGTGCTTCCGATCGCGATCGGGGAGGCGACCAAGGTGGCGGGCCGAATGCTCGACGCGACCAAGCAATATGCCTTCACCATCCGCTTTGGTGAGGAGACGGACACGCTCGACGCCGAAGGACAGGTGGTCGCGACGAGTGACGTGCATCCCACGGCTGAGGAAGTCGCCAACATCCTCCCGCAATTCACCGGCCCGATCGAGCAGGTCCCGCCCGTCTATTCGGCACTGAAGATCGAAGGGAAGGCGGCCTACGCCCGCGCCCGGGCTGGGGAAGAGGTCGAGCTGAAGCCGCGCCAGGTGACCGTTCACGAGCTGCGCCTCATCTCGGCCTCCGGCAACGAAGCATCCCTGCTGACCACCGTGTCCAAGGGCACCTACATCCGCTCGCTGGCCCGCGACATCGCCCGCGCGTTGAACACGGTCGGCCACGTCACCATGTTGAGAAGAACCCGCGCTGGCCCGTTCACTCTCGAAACGGCCATTTCGCTGGACTTTCTCGCCGAAGCCGCTAAGGCGCGGCGGCTGATTGGGGCGGTACTTCCGCTGGAAGCGGCGCTGGACGACATCCCGGCCCTCCCCATCACTCCCGGTCAGGCTCAACTGCTCCGCTTCGGACAGCGCCTTTCCGGTTTCCCCGAACAGCCGGGGCTTCAGCTGGCGACAGAGGACGGACGTCCGGTCGCTCTCGTTGAAGCGACGGCCGACGGCCTGACGGTCGTCCGGGGGTTCAACATCTAGAGACAGGAGTAAAAACGATGTCGATTACTGCAGAGCGCAAGGATGCGCTCATCAAGGAACACGGCCGTGGTTCGGGCGACACCGGCTCTCCGGAAGTCCAGGTGGCGATCCTCACGGAGCGCATCAACAACCTGACCCAGCACTTCAAGGGCCACGCCAAGGACAACCATAGCCGCCGCGGCCTGCTGATGATGGTGAACCAGCGCCGTTCGCTTCTCGACTACCTCCGCAAGAAGGACGAGCAGCGTTACGTCGGTCTCATCGCGAAGCTCGGTCTTCGCAAGTAATACGAAAGGCGCGGCAATCCCGCGCCTTTTTGTCATCCTGAACTTGTTTCAGGATCCATGAACACCGCCATTCCGGACGAAGGGCCGAGTTCATGGATTCCTGCTTCCGCTGGAATGACGAAGGTAAAGGAACCTCCCGCAATTCGGCGGGGCGTCCATGGGGCTCATTCGACGCCCCGAACCGCAGCAGGCCGGATTGCCTGCAACAGCTGAACCCAGCGGCATCCGGCCGGTGGGCAAAGGAAACGAAATGTTCGATATCAAAACTGTTGAAACCGAGATCGGCGGCAAGACGCTGAAGCTCGAAACCGGGCGCGTTGCCCGCCAGGCCGACGGCGCGGTTCTCGCGACCCTTGGCGAAACCGTGGTGCTTTGCGCGGTCACCGCCGCAAAGTCGGTCAAGCCGGGGCAGGACTTCTTCCCGCTGACCGTCCACTACCAGGAAAAATTCTCCGCCGCCGGACGCATCCCGGGCGGCTTCTTCAAGCGTGAGCGCGGCGCGACCGAAAAGGAAACGCTGACCAGCCGCCTGATCGACCGCCCGATCCGCCCGCTCTTCCCCGAAGGCTTCTACAACGAAGTCCTCGTGATCGCGCAGGTCCTCTCCTACGACGGTGAGAACGAGCCGGACATCCTCGCGATGATCGCCGCTTCCGCCGCTCTGACCATTTCCGGCGTGCCCTTCATGGGCCCGATCGGCGGCGCCCGCGTCGGCTTCGTCGAGGGTGAGTACGTCCTCAATCCGACCCAGGCCGCAGATCGCGGAAGGCAGCCTCGACCTCGTCGTCGCCGGCACGCCGAATGCCGTGATGATGGTCGAATCCGAAGCCAAGGAGCTTTCGGAAGACGAGATGCTCGGCGCCGTCATGTTCGGCCACAAGGCCAGCCAGGACGTCTGCAAGGCAATCATCGCCCTCGCCGAAAAGGCCGCCAAGGACCCGTGGGAGCTCACCCAGAGCGACGACAAGTCCGCGGTCAAGGCAAAGCTCAAGGACCTCATCGGCAAGGACATCGACGCCGCCTACCGCCTGACCAACAAGTCGGAGCGTTCGGCCGCCCTCAACGCCGCCCGCGAAAAGGCGAAGCTCGCCCTCGCCGACGCGGAGCCGCAGGAGCAGCTCGTCGCCGCCAAGGCCGTCAAGGGCCTCGAAGCCGACATCGTCCGCACGGCCATCCTCAAGGAAGGCCGCCGCATCGACGGCCGCGACACCAAGACGGTCCGCCCGATCGAATCCATGGTCCACTTCCTGCCCCGCACGCACGGCTCGGCCCTGTTCACGCGCGGCGAGACCCAGGCGATCGTGACCACGACGCTCGGCACCAAGGAATCGGAGCAGATGATCGACGGGCTGGAGGGTCTCTCCTACTCGCGCTTCATGCTGCACTATAACTTCCCGCCCTATTCGGTCGGCGAAGTTGGACGCTTCGGCGCTCCGGGCCGCCGCGAAGTCGGCCACGGCAAGCTCGCATGGCGCGCGCTGCACCCGATGCTCCCGAGCATCGAGGAGTTCCCGTACACGATCCGCGTCCTGTCCGACATCACGGAGAGCAACGGCTCCTCGTCGATGGCGACGGTCTGCGGCGGCAGCCTGGCGATGATGGACGCGGGCGTTCCGCTGAAGTCGCCGGTCGCCGGCATCGCCATGGGCCTGATCCTCGAAGGCAAGGATTTCGCCGTGATCAGCGACATCCTTGGTGACGAAGATCACCTCGGCGACATGGACTTCAAGGTTGCGGGCACCGCCAACGGCGTCACCGCGCTGCAGATGGACATCAAGGTCGCCGGCATCACCGAGGAGATCATGAAGACCGCTCTCGCCCAGGCGAAGGACGGCCGTGCGCACATCCTCGGCGAAATGGCCAAGGCGCTCGATCACACGCGCGAGGAGCTTTCGGCTCACGCGCCGCGCATCGAGACCATGTCCATTCCGAAGGACAAGATCCGCGAAGTCATCGGCACGGGCGGCAAGGTCATTCGCGAAATCGTCGCGGAGACCGGCGCCAAGGTCGACATCGACGACGACGGCACGATCAAGATCGCTTCGTCCGATCCGGCCAAGATCGAGGCCGCTCGCAACTGGATCCGCGGCATCGTCGCGGAGCCGGAGCCGGGCACGATCTACACCGGCAAGGTCGCGAGCCTCGTCGATTTCGGCGCGTTCGTCACCTTCATGCCGGGCAAGGACGGCCTCGTGCACGTCTCGGAAATCAAGAACGAGCGTGTCGAGAACGTCCGCGACGTCCTGACCGAAGGCCAGGAAGTGAAGGTCAAGCTGCTCGAGGTCGACCAGCGCGGAAAGGTTCGCCTGTCCATGCGCCTCGTCGACCAGGAAACCGGCGAAGAGATCCCCGACACCCGCCCGCCGAGGGAGCCGCGTGAAGGCGGCGACCGTGGCCCGCGCGGCGATCGCGGCGATCGCGGTGGACGTGGCGACCGTCACCGTGGCGGCGGCGATCGTGACCGTGGCCCGCGCCGCGACGGCGGTGGACGCGGCGGCGATCGCGACCGTGGCCCGCGCGGCGAAGGCCGTGGCGAGGGTCGCGGCGATCGGGGCCCGCGCCGTGAAGGCGGCGAGGGCGGCGGCGAAGGCCCCGCGCCCGAGTTCGCTCCGGCGTTCCTGACGGGCGACAAGGAAGACTAAGTCCTAGCTCCTCCCTGAGCTTGCTCGGGGAGGGGGACCGCTCGCCGAAGGCGAGTGGTGGAGGGGTTCAGTGTATCGAACGAGAAGGCCTCGCGGAAAACCGCGGGGCCTTTTTCTTTGGCGTGCTAATGTCTGCTTTCAAATCAAACCCCAACCGCCACAGCGGGCCTAAGGGGAATGTCAGGCAATCCGGCGTCGTCGCGCGATCGACGGCCGAACAATGCACGCACCATGAAAATCGTGAACGCGACGACGCCCACGGTGAAGACAATGTCCCCGGGTACTCTCGCCCAGACGAGCGCCTGCATGACGGGCCCGTGGATCACTTCGGCACTTCTGGCGAAGGCGTAATCGCGAGTGAAACTGAGATATGCCTGGTACAGTCCTTGCGGGAACAACGATAGAAATACCATCATCGCCAAGCCGATGTTGAGGCTCCAAAACGATGTCTTGAGAAGCCGCTCGCTCCATTTGGTGGGATCCGACAGGCCGCGCATGCAGAACAAGGTCAGCCCGATACCAAGCATGCCATAGACGCCGAATAACGCGGCATGGGCATGGGTTGGCGTCGTGTTCAGGCCCTGCATGTAATAGAGGGCGAGCGGCGGATTGATGAAGAACCCGAACAGGCCGGCACCAATCAGATTCCATACCAGAACGCTGGCGAAGAACGCGAAGGGCCAGCGGTAGACGGTCTGCCAATCGTGCAGATGCTCCACCTTCGTTCGATTGTAGGCTTCGAAGCCGACCACCACCAACGGAACAACTTCCAACGCTGAGAATACGGCGCCCAAGGCGATCACCGACGTCGGAGTGCCACTGAAGTAGAGGTGGTGGAACGTGCCCAGCACGCCCCCGCCGAGGAATATGATCGTGGCGAGCAGAACCGAGGTGGCAGCAACTGAAATCCGCACCAGCCCCATTTTCACGAATAGCGCCGCGACGATCGCTGTGGCGAACACCTCGAAGATGCCTTCGACCCACATGTGAACGACCCACCAACGCCAATATTCCATGACGGAAATGTGGGTGTGCTGTCCGTAAAGAAGCCCGGCGCCGAACAGCAATCCAATCGACACCGTGGCGATGGCGACGAGAAAGATCAGCGATCGGCCGCCTTTTTGGCGTAACGCGGGCGCCAGTCCGCGTAGAACCAGGGCGGTCCACAACAGCAGGCCGATGAACAGATAGATCTGCCAGAAACGGCCTAGATCGAGATACTCATAGCCCTGATGACCGAACCAGAAGTTCAATGTGCCTGCGGCGAGGTGTCGGTTCACTGCGAGCCATTCGCCAGCAAATGAGCCCACGACGATGATCAGTAGGCTGACGAACAGGAAGTTGACGCCAAGGCGCTGGAACTTCGGTTCCCGGTCGCCAAGCAGCGGGGCGACATACAGACCAGTCGCAAGCCAGGCCGTGGCAATCCACAGGACAGCGAGTTGCGTGTGCCAGGTGCGGGTGATGACGTAAGGGAAATATTCTGCCAGCGGCAAGCCGTAGAGTCCCTGCCCCTCGACCGCATAATGGGCTGTGACGACGCCCAGCAGCACTTGCGCAAAAAACAACGCGGTGACGACGAAGAAGTATTTGCTAGTAGCTCGCATCGACGGGGTAATGGTCGCCCCGCTCAAGACGTCGCTGGCGGCGAACCCCTCCTTGGGCTCTATGTCCCGCCGCCAAACATCGAACTCCCGGGCGTAATACCAGACCAGGCCGCCGATGCCGCCTAGCAGGACGAAGATGGAGATGAAGGTCCACAAGAACACTCCAGCGGCCGGCGTGTTGCCGACCAGCGGTTCGTGCGGCCAATTGCTTGTATAGCTGATTGTGTCGCCCGGCCGCTCGGCCGAGGTGGCCCACGCGGTCCAGAAAAAAAACGCGTTCAGAGCGCTCGCTTCATCGGGTTGGAGCACGGCGTCTTGAGGCATTGCGTAAAGCTCACGCAAGTGCTGCGCAGCTGGTGTGCGGTTTGTGAAAAGGTCACGATAGTGGGCCGCAGTCGCGGCAATGGCGGCGGCTCGCTGGTCGCTTACAGTGACTTCATTGGTCTTCGGATCGTAGGTATTTGTCCGCATCTCGGTCTTCAGCATTGAGCTGAAGCGAGCCTGTTCGGGTGCGGCCAACGCGTCGAACCGAGGGCCCCCACCGCTTTCGGCGATTCCATCGCGCAATGCGGTCGCTTCCCGATGCAGCCAGTCCGCGCTCCAGTCGGGAGCAACGTAGCTGCCGTGACCCCAGATCGAGCCCTGTTGCATCCCGCCGGTTGACTGCCACACGCTCTGACCGCGCAGGATGTCCTTATCGGTAAACAGCACTCGGCCTGATGCAGTGCGCACGGCATTCGGGATTGGCGGCTTGGCATGATAAATTTGCACGCCGAAGAAGAGCAGCGCCCCGAACATGACGAGCATGCTCGTGCCGAAGATCATCCACAGCCGACGAATTGAAAAGTCCGAGGCGTAGTTGGACATAGCAGAAACCCCCATCCCAGTTGACCAGAACCGCCATCCGGCGAACGTCAATGCACGTCGGGCGTCTTCAACTTTACGCTGCTTCACAGGAGGACTTTCACCGGCCCGCTAGCGGCGCCGGGTTGACCAAGAATTCATGCGCTCGTCATTACGTAGAAAGCCCTAGGCGGAGCGTCGCACGCATTCCTCCAAATGGCTGCTAGCTTATGTATCGCTGCGAACTACCTTGGCACTTCGTGCTGTCCTACAGCCCCTCTTTTGTGCCTTAAGCTGGCGGATGAATCCGCGGCCAAGCTCGTTTACCGCCTGCCTCGGCGTCCAGCGACGCGCAAAGGTGACGAAGTTTACGAGCGTCTTGCCGAAGGTGACACTTTCCGGCGCCCCGCGTCTCCGTGGAAACCGCGCGGCACAGTCAATTTGGTCAACTTCCCCTCGGGAGAAATCCAACAGCCTCGCCGCCGATCACGGCTCCTCGCACGTGGGCGCACGCGCGTTGAGGGGTGAACTTGGCGAACTTCCGGCAGCCTCCGTCAGTGTGAACTTCGTGAACATTCGCGGCCGCGCCCGTCACCCCATGCCGGGAATGGCCAGCCTGCGCTCCAGCCGCCGCGCGGCGAGGACGACCACCGATACCAGCAGCAGATAGACGAACGCCGTGAACAGATAGGTCTTGAAGAACAGGAAGGTGCGCGACGCGACTTCCTGCATTTGCGCGAAGAATTCGATGTACTGGATCAGGAACACGATCGAGCTGTCCTTGACGTTCTGCACCGCCTGGTTGGTCAGCGACGGAATGGACATGCGCAGCGACTGCGGCGCGGTGATCAGGCGAAAGACCTGGAAGCGGGAGAAGCCCTGCGCACGTGCGGATTCCAGTTCGGCCTGGTCGAGGCCCTTGTACGCGATCGTCAGGTAGCGTGCGTTGTACGCCGACACGTTGAGCGTGAAGCCGAACACCGCGATCACGAAGGGCGAGAGCGTCACGCCCAGGCTCGGAAGGCCGTAATAGAGCAGGAACAGGAAGACGATCAGCGGCGTCCCGATGAGCAGGGAAATATAGCTTTGCGTGACGAAGCGGACGGTCCTGCTAGTGCTGAGCGAAAGCCCGAAGACCACGATCCCGCCGATCAGGCCGGTCGCCGTGATCGTCACCGACAGCAGGATCGTATCGCGCAGCCCGCGGACGATCTGCGGCCAGTAGGTGAGCAAATCGTCGAAGAAGGGAAAGCCGTCGAGCGCCATCTATCCCTCGTTCCCGAAGAAGTCGTCGATGACCTCGTCGGAGCCGCGCTGCAGCAGGTTCTCGATGCGGTCCTCGGCGTAGACCTTGCCGCGGTCGAGGAAGACGACACGGTCGGAAATATGCCTGGCGAGGCTCAGGTCGTGGGTGACGCAGAGGATCGTGACATTGTCGAGGTAGAGGCGATTGATCAGCGCGACGACCTCGCGGACCATGATCGGGATCGAGCGCGGACGTCGGCTCGTCGAAGAACAGGACCTTGGGATCCATCGCCAGCGCCCGCGCGATCGCCACCCGCTGGCTCTGCCCGCCGGACAGCGCCGCCGGGAAGGCGTCGCGCTTGTCGGCCATCTCCATGAACTCGAGCTCGTGGAGCGCGCGTTCTTCCGCCTCGCGCTTCGGCATCTTCTTCAACCGGCGCAGCGCCAGCGCCACATTGTCCAGCACCGACATGTGGCGGTAGAGCGCGAAATTCTGGAAGACGAAGCCGATGCGGCTGCGCACCGCGCGGACGTCGACGCCCGGCCGGGTGATATCCTTGCCGTCCAGCAGGACCGCTCCGGACGTGGGCTCGATGAGCAGGTTCAGGCACCGCAGCAGCGTCGACTTGCCGCATCCCGACGGGCCCATGACGACCTTGGCCTCGCCTTCGTTGAGGTCGAAGCTGACGCCGTCGAGCACAACGCGGTCGGCGTAGGTTTTGGCCAGGTCTTTGACTTCGAGAAGAGGCATTCTCACTCCTGCGCGAAGCCGGCGATGCTGTAGCGTTTCTCGATCATCCGGACGGCCGCCAGCAGAAGCCGGTAGATGGCGAAATAGATGAGGCCGATCGCCGCGTAGATTTCGATCCCCCGCATGGTCGTCGCCACGAGCGCCATCGCCTGCTTGGTGATCTCCGGAATCCCCACGGTGTAGGCGAAGGGCGAATATTTGAGGACGGTCGTCAGTTCGTTGACCATGCCCGGCACCGAGAACGCGCAGCATCTGCGGGATCTTGATCAGCCGCAAAGTTTCGAACCGGGTGAAGCCCATCGACTGCGCGGCGAGCACTTCGTTCGGGCTGACCGCCGCCAGCGCCCCGCGGAACACCTCCGCCAGATAGGCGCCCGAAATGAGGCCAAGGCTCAGCATCATCGCCAGCAGCGGCGGAACGTCCAACCCGATGCCCGGCAATCCAAAGAAGACGATGAACAGCAGCACCAGCATCGGAATGCCGCGAAAGACATAGACCCACGCCGACAGAATCGCGGACACCCAGCGGCCGCCAAGCTCCCGGGCAATCGCTATGCCAAGGCCGACGACGAGCGCCGTGGCGGCGCAAGCGAACGTGATCAGCAAAGTGTAGCCGGCGCCCTGGAGCAGCGTCAGCAGGATGTCGGTGAAGCTCACTCGGAGCTTACTTCATCCACTTGTCGATGATCGCCTGCCGCTTTTCCGGCCCCAGCTCGTCGAGATATTTGTCGAAGTCGGCGCGCAGCTCCGATCCCTTGGGGAAGGCGAAGCCAAGGCGGTCGATGCCTTCGAAGACGTAGCTGTCCTGGATCGGAAGCTTCTTGCGGTAGACGGAAGCGACCGTCCCATCGAGGAAGACGAGGTCGACCTGGCCGTTCTGCAAGTCGGTCAACGCCTCGTTGTTGGTCGGATAGAGCTTCAGCTGCTCGACCTTGTAGATGCCCTTGGGCTCAAGCTCGGTCTTGATGAAATCCGTGTAGGCCGTGCCCCGAGCGATGCCGATGCTGTAGTTCTTCAGCGTGTCGAGATTGGCGAGCTGGATATTGCGATCCTTCATGCTCACCAGGTTCCAGCTGTTGTCCATGTAGGGCTTGGAGAAATCCATGACCTTCTGGCGCGGTTCGGTGATCGAAATGCCGGAAAAGGCGACGTCCGCCTTCTTGCTGACGACGGCGCCGAGCATGCCCTGCCAGTCGTAGGCGGTGATCGCCATCGTGCAGCCACGTGCTTTGCAGTAACCGTCGAACAGATCGTAATCGAGGCCCTGCGTCTGGCCGTTTTCCTCGAACAGGTTGGGCGGGGAGGCCGGCGTCACCGCGACCTTGATGACCTTCGACGCCTCCTCCTTCCCGCAGCCGCCGACGCTGAGGAAGGCCAAAGCGACAGCGAAGCGATGCGAGGAGTGTGCGGCGTCTCATGTTCGAATCCCCCGGTGTGAATGAAATGGCGGCGTGAATGGGAACAGCTCATCGAACCCGGCCTGCTTCAGAGCCTCGCGCACCGCTTCTCCGCCCGTGCACGAAATCGAGATCCCGCCGATTGCTCTTTAGCAACCTGGCCAGCCGCAGGATGTCACGGACGCCGCCGAGGTCAACGAAGTCGAGCCCTTCCAGGTCGATCGTCACCGTCTTGGTATTGTCGCCGAGGCGCTGTTCGACAGCCGACGCGAAGTCGGCTCCGGCGGCTGCTTCCATCCGCCCCTGGGGCCGAGCGACCAGGCGCTCCCCCTCCTCCTGAAACCGGACCTGCATGCCGTGATCCAATCCCGTACAGCTGCTCAGTCATGCCGCATCGCTCGAACGGAAGCGAGCGCAAAGGTCACAGGACTCCGAAGGTCCATCCTTCGGTGCGCGCGATCTCCGGCGTCAGCCCTTCCGGCTGGAACGCCTGGGACTCGGTCCTCGCCAACGCCCGCATTCCCGCGGCGGTCACGAGGGCGTCGGTCTGGTGGTCGTTAGGCTCGAAGCTCAAACGTGTTTGCCTGCTTCCGAGCCCGAGGAGCGCGCGATTGAGATCGGCGCGGGTGCGGAGCTTGGTGCCGGTCATTCCGGCGCGGCGCAGGTAGATGCGCGTGTAGATCTCGACGACTGCGCTTCCGCGTTGAGGCAGGGGGTCCATCGGAAAGATCGCGACCTTGCCGTCGAGGCGGTGGAGCAGGCGCATTCCGGAGAAGCTTGCCTTCGCCACCTGCGCGGCGCCGATCGCGTCATAGGCGCTCGCCGTTTTCCGCCCGCCCTGTGCGTTCAGGCGCGCGTCGCATTGGCGGAAGCGCACGAAGTCCGCCTTCACCCCGTCGGCGATGCCGAAATAGAAATGCCGCCGGTGCGCGGTCTCGAGCAAGCTCGCGGCGCCGAGATCCTCGTCGTCGCATTTCGCTTCGACATAGGCCCAGAATTCCCGCGCGGTCTTCGGCACGCCGGGCTCGCCGATCAGATATTCGCCACGCTCGATCAGACGGCGGCGCGAAGCTGAAGTCGAAGCCGAACAGGGTCGGCTCCTTTGCGGCCCGTTTCAGCAGCCAGTGAAGCACTTCCTCGCGCGACCACACATGGCCGGGACGAACGAGGCGGGGCGGGGCATCGTGCCGCGCCTCGGCGATCGCGATGCCCTTGTGCCGCCGCCCCTTCGCGCCCGACCAGTCGATTGCAACGTAGGCGTCGAACTCCCCCCTCCCGCTTGCGGGAGGGGCAGGGGGAGGGCCGGTTGAATTAGCGTCGTCGCTCTCGGACATGCCCACCCCTCAATCCCCTCCCGCAGGCGGGAGGGGAGGTTCGTCACACCAAGCGGCGGCTGCCGGTCGTCCTCGCCCTCCGTCGGCCTGCGCAGCCGTGGCGGAGCGGGGCGGCGGGTCTGCGGCATCTGCTCGTCGGTCCAGCGTTCGAGCACCCGAGCCGCCGCGTCGCGGCCGCCGAGGCCGAAAGCAATGGCCGTCGCCACCGCCGCCGAGCCGAGGATCAGGCCGAACGCCATCATCACGATCTGGTCGGCAAGGCCCATGAAGGTCAGGCCGATCGCGGTGAACAAGGCGATGATCGCATATTTGACGATGGTTTGGGCATAGCTCGACCTCGCCCGTCGAGCTTCCCACCAGAGTCGAAAGAATACGGGCTAGGAAGATGCCGACCACGATGATGACGGTTCCGAAGATGACCTTTCCGCCCAGCTCCGTGATCTGGAACAGCAATATCGCGACACTGTCGCCGCCGACTTGCCGCGCCGCCTCCATTAGGCCGACAATTAGGATGGCGGTCATGACGATTGTGCCGACGATACGGGACGGATTGGAGATTGCCGGCATCACTCCGAGCGCATGGACAAAACGGTCGAAGCCCAGGCTAGGGAGAACCGTCTCAATGATCTGTCTTGACCCATCGACCTACAATGAACGCGACCGCCAGCCAGACCAACGCGCTCAGAACGCGCGGTATGGCTAGGGCTACGCTGTTGAGCATTTTCGTCGCGGGGTCCGCGATGGCCGAGATCTGAAGGATTTGCAGCGCCCCGATGGCCGCAAATATGATGATGATCGCCGACACGGTTACCCCGACCGCCCTTGCGATCGAGTTGCGGGCAGGGGCTGCGCCTTCGCTCGCGATGCCGCTTTGGTCGACTGCCAGTGGAGCTTCGCCGATGGGGATACCGGCACTGCTTGAACAAGCGTTCTAGGTTGAGCGCACCTAAGCCGGCTTCAATGACGTGGCGAACGATGCGCGCGAGGATCAAGCCGGCAAAGAAGAATATCCCGGCGCCAAGGATGTTAGGCAACGAATGCGAAGACGTCGTTGGTGAGGGTTGTGACCGGGGTCAGCACACCCGACAAGCCGAGGGGCTGAAGTGCGGCAATCAAACCGACCAGCCACACCAGCCAATAGGCGAGGCGGCCCAGCTCGGTGCCGACGGAATTGACGCCCGTCGGATGCCGTTTGAGGACCGGCATACGGTCGATCAACTTCGCCACCCCCCACTGGACCGCCTTGGCGATGAAGTGCGTCGCGACGAGGATGAGGATCGCGAAGAGCACCCGCGGCCCCCACTGAAAGGCCTGGTCGCGCCAGTAAGCGGCGGGCGGTTCCGTCTGGTACATTCTCAAGCTCCCCTATTCGCTGTCCGTTGTTCGCTTCCGACGAAGCTCGTTCCAATAGGCGATCCGCTCGCGGATCTTCGCCTCCAGGCCGCGGTCGGCCGGTCGATAGAAAGTCTGCGGCTCCATCTCTTCGGGCCAATAATCCTGGCCGGAAAAGCCCTGGTCGGCGTCATGGTCGTAAGCATAGCCCTTGCCGTAGCCGATGTCTTTCATCAGCCGCGTCGGCGCGTTCAAAATGTGCGCGGGCGGCATCAGCGAGCCGGTCTCCTTCGCGCTTCGCCAGGCACTCTTCTGGGCCATGTAGGCGGCGTTCGATTTGGGCGCGGTCGCGAGATAGAGGCAGGCTTGGACGATCGCGAGCTCGCCTTCGGGCGATCCGAGGAAGTCGTAGGCGTCCTTTGCCGCAAGGCATTGCACCAGCGCCTGCGGGTCGGCGAGGCCGATGTCCTCCATCGCGGCGCGGGTCAGGCGGCGGAGTACGTAGAGCGGCTCCTCGCCGGCAACGAGCATCCGCGCGAGATAGTAGAGCGACGCCTGCGGGTCCGATCCGCGCAGGCTTTTGTGGAGCGCGGAGATGAGGTTGTAATGCCCCTCACGGTCCTTGTCGTAGACCGGAACGCGACGGTGCAGCAGCGCGGCCATGCCTGCGGGGTCGAGCGGTTCATCGAGGTCGACGTCGAACAGGGTCTCGACCTGGTTGAGGAGGAAGCGGCCGTCGCCATCGGCACTGGCGATCAAGGGCTGCGCGGGCGTCGTCGGTCAGGGGAATGGGCCGACCCGACTTCGGCTTCGGCGCGTGCGATCAGCGTTCCCAGCGCCTCCTCGTTCAGCCGCCGCAGGATCAGCACCTGGCAACGGGAAAGAAGCGCGGCGTTGAGCTCGAAGCTGGGATTCTCGGTGGTGGCTCCGACTAGGGTGACGGTGCCGTCCTCGACGTAAGGCAGGAAACCGTCCTGCTGAGCGCGATTGAAGCGGTGGATCTCGTCCACGAACAGCAGGGTACGCTGTCCGGCGCGGGCGGCAGTCTTCGCCTCGGCGAAGATCTTCTTGAGGTCCGCCACGCCGGAGAATACCGCGGAGATCGGCACGAACCGCAGTCCGACCGCGTCCGCGAGAAGGCGCGCGATGCTCGTCTTGCCGGTGCCGGGCGGTCCCCACAGGATCATCGACGACAGCTTGCCGGCCGCGACCATTCGCCCGATCGCTCCATCCGCTCCGGTCAGATGTTCCTGCCCGACGACTTCATCCAGAGCATTCGGGCGCAAGCGGTCGGCGAGCGGCGAATGCGCTGCCACTCTCCGGCTGGGCGCGCTCGAGATCCTCGTCGCTGAACAGGTCGGCCATCGCGAAAGGCCATGGCGCAGAGCGAAGGAAATTGCATCACCCACTTGTCTGCGATGTTACTAAGATATATCTTAGATGCATCGAAAGGAAATTGCATTGAGACACAGACATTCAGGCTGCCACCCGCGAGGCCATATCGAGATCGACCTTCCCGAGGCCTTGTTCGGCATGGGCAGGGGCCGCTCCGGCGGCTGGGGACCCTTCCACTTCGAGTTTGACGACAAGAGTTGGGGCGGCGGAGGCCGTCGCGGCGGACGTTCGCGCCGCATGTTCGAATCCGGCGAGCTGCGGCTCGTTCTCCTCAAGCTTATCGCCGATGAGCCGCGTCACGGTTACGACCTGATCCGCGCCATCGAAGATCTGACGGCGGGCGAATATGCGCCGAGCCCCGGCGTGGTCTATCCGACGCTGACGCTTTTGCAGGACATGGGCCTGATCGAGGAAGCGGCCGGCGAAGGTTCGCGCAAGCCGTTCCAGGTGACGACCGAGGGCAAGGCGCATCTCGAAGAAAAGTCCGATGAGATCGACGCCTTGTTCGAGCGACTCAACGACCTGAAGCCGCGCGAATCCCATGGGGGGGCGACGATCGGCCGGGCAACCCAGAACCTGATGGCGGCTATCCGCAACCGGGTTTCACGCCACGGTTGGGACGAAGAGCTGACTCACGAGGTCACCGCGATCCTCGATGAAGCGGCGCAGCGGATCGAGCGCCTGAAGAACTAGCGGCGGAGGAGCCGTTCGCGGCGTTCGCGGCGTTCGATGACGCGCCGATAGATGTTGAGGACGGCTCCGTTGATCCGATCCCAATCCATGGTCCTGGCGAACGCCAGTCCGGCCTCACCATGACGCCGGCGTAGCGCCGGGTCGCGGACATAGCCTTCCAGCGCGTCGGCGAATCCGTCGGTGTCGCCCGGCTCGACCAGCACCCCGGTTTCGCCGTCGCGCACAAGGCTGGTCGCTCCGGTCGCAACAGCAGCGACCACGGGCAGTCCGCACGCCATCGCCTCCAGCGTGACGTTGCCAAAAGTCTCCGTGACCGACGGATTGAACAGCACATCCGTGCTCGCCAGAGCGCGCGCGAGGCCTTCCTTTTCCTGGTGCCCAACGAAGATCGCCTCGGAGCCCATCCGTTCCTCGAACCAGGGCCGGGCGGGCCCTTCACCAATCACCAGCGCGCGGTGCGGGACCTTGCGCGCGGAAAGTTCCTCGATCGTGTCGGAGAAGACGTCGAGGCCCTTCTCCATCACGATCCGGCCAAGAAAGGCGACCACCAGCTCATCGTCACCAAGGCCGAGCGACCGCCGCCACTCCATGTCCCGGCGCTCGGGACTGAATTGCTCCCGGTCGACGCCGCGGCTCCAGATGGAGATGTGGCGGTTCATGCGTTGCGCGCGGAGAACTGCGGCGATCGACTCCGCCGGCACGAGCAGCGCATCGCAACGAAGATAGAGCCGGCGCATGATCCCGCGCGCGAGCGGCTCGAGCGCCTGCAAATGGTAATAAGCGAGGTAGGTGTCGAAGCGCGTGTGCACCGAGGCGACGGCGGGGATCTTGTTTTGCCGCGCCCAGGTGACGGCACGGTGTCCGATGATGTCGGGTGACGCGATGTGAACGATGTTCGGATTGAACTCGGCGAGATCGCGACGGACGCTTTGGCTGAGGCCAACGCCAATGCGGTATTCCGGGCGGCGAGGGACGGGCACGGAAGGCACGCTGACCAACTCGCCCGTCGGCTCGAATGCCGGTGTGTCGGTCGTCGGCGAATAGGTTCGCACCTTCGCACCTTGGCGCAGCAGGTAATCGACGAGGCGGTTCAGCGCCTGGTTCGCACCATCGCGCACATAGTTGTAATTGCCCGAAAAGAGGGCGATCCGGAGGTCGCTCGGTTCCACGGGCAGAGGCCTTAATGGTGGGAGCCGCAAAGGCAATGCGCGCAGCGGCATGACGGACGAAGTGAAAGTGGGTTTGCCGCCCATAGCGCGTGCCGATGCGCGGCTTTTCATTCTCGGGAGCCTGCCCGGCGACGCTTCGCTCGCCGCCCAGCAATATTATGCGCATCCGCAGAATCAGTTCTGGCGGCTGGTCGGCTCGGTAATCGGCGAGGACTTGCATTCCTATGCCTTATGCCGGGCGGCTGGAGAGACTTGCCGAGCATCAGATCGGCCTGTGGGATGTTATCGGGTCGGCGGTACGTCGCGGCAGCCTCGACCAGGCGATCCGCGACGCCAATCACAATCGCATCGAACATCTCGTGCATGAATTTCCCGAGCTCCGGGCGATCGCCTTCAACGGCGGCACTTCGGCGGCGGTCGGGCGCAAGCTGATCGGCAGCGAGACGGCGCTCATGCTGATCGACCTGCCTTCGTCCAGCCCGGCCAATACGCGGCCCTTCGCCGAAAAGGCCATGATTTGGGAGCAACTGCGACGCTTCTGCGGGCCAGCCTCTTGTGCCCGTGGATAATCGAGCCAAAATGCATTGGCATGACCGATGAAGACGAAATCGATGTTGAAGTGGAGGAAGACAGCGACAAGAGGCTGTCGATGGTCGACGAGGCGCTCGTCGCCGGGACGATCGCCAACACCAACGGACTTCTGGTGATCTTGGCCAAGATGGTCGCGAAAGGCGTTTTCGACCGCGACGACCTGAAGGCCTTTTCCGACAGCTATTCCAAGCCGCTCGACCATGTCGGCATGCGCGAGAACGAACTGGTCACGCAGATGCAGGACCAGATGGAAGCGACCCTGGCCGAACTGATGCGCTACCTCAGCGAGCGAGACGCCGGCCGCGATTGACTCAAAGCCGTTCAGTCCACATATGCGCCACGCCTTGAAGCAAGGCCCCTTCGTCTAGCGGTCTAGGACGTCGCCCTCTCACGGCGAAAACACGGGTTCGAGTCCCGTAGGGGTCACCAGCAAAATCAAGGGCTTAGGGGTTCTTGGCGGACCGCATCCCGTAATTTCGGCAACGCATCGGCAATATCAGTTAGTTGATTCCGAATGCGCTAGTGTCTGTTTCGAACATTACTGCCGTCAGCGTAGTGGCAGCTTTCGACCCATTCCTGCCGCTAGCGACGCCGCGGCGAAAGGGATCTTGGTCACCATTGCTGCCGGGAACAGCCGCGCAAACGCCGCCAACTACAGTCCAGGCCTGGGCGCGAGGCTGATGATCGAATTAGGTCGAACGATGCCGAGGTCAGGCCCGCTCGGTGTCGCAGCACTACATCAGTTCTGCCGTATGGCTTTGCGCCCTCACAACGCCTTTGTGGGAGTTGTGAAGTTGTCCGAGGATCCAACGATGTTTGAATCGGTGCGGAAGATGATCGTCTACTGTTGGAATTTCGTGTTCAACCACGAAGTAAGTCCACTCCGCAACATTCCTGATGTCGCCATCCGGCATTATGTTTTGCAGGCGCTGGGGCTGATGTGGGCTGTGGCGTTCTCGGTGGCGACCGGAGCTTACGCTTTCTTGGCCGCTAGCGTGATCGGCCATGCGGTCCTGATAGCGGCCGCGGCGATCACGGTAGCAACATGGATCGCAGCCGCCGCGAAGCCCGGCTTGTTTCCAGCTAGTTCGACCCGCCAGAATTGAGACTGAACACCACCCGACGGGACGGGTATGCAATGACTGACGCAACTCTTCATTGATCACGCTTGCCGCGACCGGTGTACCTTGAGCAGGAAGGTGTTCGGCTCTGCCGGGCCTATTCCAGGATCTTGAATTCGAGGGGCAGGCCGTGGACTGCCAGTTCCGGTTCTGGCCGCTGCGGTGCCACCCGAACCTCTGCGGCATCCCGGTAGCGGGTCGCCAGTTCCATGTGCAGTTCGCGCGCCTTCTCGCTTCCGGAACGCTGGGCCGCTTCCTGCTCTTCGCTGGCTCGGCGGTGCAGATATTCGCGTTCCGACTCCATGCGGCCGCCTTACGCCCCAATTGTGACGGTCACATTCACCAATGTTAGGACGCGTTCTCAGGCCGCCAGCGGGAAGCGGAGCATCCGGTCGGGCAGGGGCACGAGCGCCGAGGCAGCCCGTCCGACATTCTTGACGATCTCAGGATGGGAGGCGTCCAATCCGCCCGTCAGCGACCCGAAGGCCGGCAGGATGAGCTTCGACGCCGAGGCGACGAAGCAGCGGCGAGAGACGTGCCGGCCGCGCACGTTCACACGATATTTGGGATGGAAATGGCCCGACATCTCCGGACGCGGATCGTCCACGCGCGCTTCATGACGCAGGATGATGCCATCGACCTCCAGCTCTTCGATCAGAGTCCCGCCGCAATGGTCGGCGAAGCCGGGATCGTGGTTGCCGAGAATCCAGGTCCAGTCGAGCGTGGCCGTCATTTCCAACAACAGTGACCTCGCCTGATCGGGCAATCGGTCGCAACCGAAGCGGTCGTGGAAACTGTCGCCGAGGCAGTAAAGCCGCGTCGCGCCCGTCGCCTGCACTACCTCGCTCAACGCCGTCAGTGTCGCGACCGAATCGTAGGGCGGAAGGAATTGCCCAAAGCGGGCGAACCAGCTCGCCTTCTCGAGATGCAGGTCGGCAACGAGCAGTGCATTCCGGGCCGGCCAGTAAAGCGCGCCTTCGGGCGATGCGACGAATGTTTCGCCTGCGAACGAAAAGGGAACCATCGGTCCGGTTTAGACGAGCGGCGTTAGGGCTCAAGCCCCAATAGATGCTCTTTCAGCGCACGCGCGTCGTGCAGCGCGTTATGCGGGACGGCGCTGCTGCCGGCAGTGCTGAATCCCTGCAGCGGAACGAAGTCGAACGACATCGGCGGGACGGGGACCATGTCGCCCGGGCCGGTCATCAGCAGGTTGCAGAATTGCGCGATATCCTCGGGCCAGTCGGCCACGATGACCGGATGCGGATCGGCCGCGAGATAGTGCGACAGCTCGACCGCGGCGTCCTGGCGGCTGAGCCTCGGCGAGACGAGGCCGACCGGCACGTGATCGAAGTAGGGGAGGACGTTGCGCTCGACCCACGCGTTGAGTTCGCCGTCGAACGCGAGCGTCACGTAAAACTCGCTTCCATCCTCAGGCACCAGCGCGAGGCTGAGCAAAGCGCCGCCAAAACCATTGAATTCCGTGTCGAGGAAATAGCGCACACCCCAGCGGTAGCGCCGTGGGGGCATTTGGCAATCTGGACAGAAGCGGTCGGTGGCGCTTTGCTACGGTCATTCGAGGGGGAGAGTCGCTCAATGCGTATGATTCGTGCTGCATTTGTCGCCGGACTGCTGGCCACTATCGCCGTGCCCGTTTCCGCCGAGACGCCGAACCGAGCGGAACTCGCGGCTTCAGTGAAGGCCAGTCACGCAACCAACCTGAAGCGGCTTCAGGACTGGATCGCCTTGCCGACGATCGCTGCCGAAAAGCGCGGCACGCCCGAGGGCGCGGAGCATATGCGCAAGCTGCTGCTCGACGCGGGGTTCCAGCAGGCGAAGATCGTGCCGACGAGCGGCGTTCCAGGGGTCTTCGCGACGCTCGATGCGGGCGCTCCGACGACGCTGGGCATCTACTTCATGTACGACGTGAAGCAGTTCGACCCGGCGGAATGGTCGTCGCCGCCCCTCGAAGGAAAGCTTGTCGACCGCGCCGAAGGCAAGGCGATCATGGGCCGCGGGGCAGTCAACCAGAAGGGACCGGAGAACGCCTTCCTGTCGGCGTTGCACGCCTTCAAGGCGACTGGCCGCAAGCTGCCGGTGAACATCGTGCTGGTGGCCGAGGGCGAGGAGGAGATCGCGTCGCCGAACTTCCGGCGAGATCGTCGTCGAATCCCGGAAGTGCTGGCGGCGATGAAGAAGGCCGTCGGCGTCTTCATTCCCGGCGCCGGACAGGAATCGACCGGTGCAACGTCGATCGACCTCGGCGCCAAGGGCGCGGTCGAGATCCAGCTGATCTCGAGCGGCGAGAACTGGGGCAAGGGGCCGGCCAAGGACGTTCACTCGAGCCTCCACGCCATCGTCGACAGCCCGGCATGGCGGCTGGTCAAGGCGCTCGACACGTTGGTGAAGGAGGACGGGCACACGCCCGCCGTCGAGGGCTGGTTCGACAATGTGCGGCCGCTGACCGCGCGGCAAAAGGAATTGATCGCGGAAGGCGTGTCGAAGTCCAACGAGGCCGAGCTCAAGTCGCAGCTCGGCATCAAGCAATGGATCGACAACGAGGACTTTCTGACCGCGTCGTACCGCCTTGCGCAGCAGCCGACGATCAACATCCAGGGCCTGGTGAGCGGCTACACCGGGCCGGGCGGGAAGACGGTTCTGCCGGGACGCGCCGAGGCGAAGCTCGACCTTCGACTGGTCCCCGCGATGACCAAGGACGAGATGGTCGGCAAGCTGAAGGCGCACTTCGCGAAGCACGGCTTCTCCGACATCATCGTCAATGTCAGCGGCGGCTACGGCCCGACCGAAACGGACGAAAACACGCCTGCTGGTGAAGTCGCAGATCGCAACGCTGAAGAAGGCTGGCATCGAATATTCGCTCAACCCGCGGCACGGCCGGTTCATGGCCGGGCGTGAACTTCACCGGTCCGCCGCTGAAGCTCCCGGCGGTCGGCTTCGGCATCGGCACCGGCGGCGGAGCGCACGCGCCGAACGAATGGTATCTGATCGACAGCAAGGACCCGAAGAAGATCGCCGGTCTCGACGAGGCGACGATGTTCTACGTCGACTATCTGTACGAGCTGGCGGAGACGGCGAAAGCCGCGCGCTAGTTCGGCGCGCAAACGTCCGTCGGAAGTGGGCGTCCCTTGCGGCAGCGCTCGGCCATCGCCCGGGCCTGCCGGCCGCGCTCCTCGTCCTGCCGCCGCAGTTCGCGGCCGCGCTTTTCGTCGGCTTCGGACTGGCTGGTGGTCGCCGCATCGACGCCAGACGACACGACCTTCACCGGGATGGTGGCAACGTCCACGGCCGTCTCGGCAATCGTACCGACGACGCAGCCGGACAGCAGGAATGCGGCCGTAAGTATTGGAAAAGACTTCATGCTCGGCAGCGTCGCAGAAGCTTTCTGAACGGGCAATGTCAGACGCGCATGGCTTCGTCGGCCAGTGCCTCAGCTTCGATGAGCAGGCTGACGTCCGCCTGCGCGCCGGCCGGCAGGGACTCGCGGCCGATGATCACCATCAGCGGGATGGCCATGGGCGAGATGCGCTCCAGCTCTACGTGGAGCATCGTCGCCGACGCGCGATCGACGAGGCGGACGAGGCGGCCGAGCTCGGTCATTCTTGCACGGGCGTCGTCCCATGCGGCGCGAAGTAGCAGGTGGCCGGGCTCGTAGCGGCGGAGCACGTCGTAGATGAGGTCGGTGGAGAAGCTGACCTGACGGCCCGACTTCTTCTTGCCCGGATGGTGCCGCTCGACGAGCCCGCCGATCACCGCCACCTCGCGGAAGGCGTTCTTGAGCAGCATGCTCTGTTCGACCCAGTCGACGAACTCCTGCTCGAGGATATCGGCCGAGAAGAGCGCCTTCGGATCGATGATCGGCTCCAGGCCATAGCAGGCAAGCCCGTAATCGTTGGCGACGAAGCCCAGCGGCTTGAGCCCGGCATTTTCCATGCGTCGCGTGATCAGCATGCCCAGCGACTGGTGCGCGTTCCAGCCTTCAAAGCTGTAGGCGACCATGTAGTGGAGCTTTTCGTGTGGGAAGGTCTCGACCAGCAGCTGCTGCGGCTCGGGCAGGACCGAGCGCCGGTCCTGCACCTCCAGCCACTCACGCACGTCGTCCGGGAAGCGGTGCCAGTCGTTGCGGTCGGCCAGCATGTGTCGGACCCGGTTGGCGAGGTGCGTCGACATGGACATGCGCTGGCCACCGTAGGTGACGATGCGGCCCGATTTTGTGGACGCGCGGACGATGACGTCCGTGTCCTTGAACTGCTCAACCTCCAGGCTGAGTCCAGAGAAGAAGAACAGATCGCCCGGTGAGAGGGTTGAGGCATAGCCTTCCTCGATCGTCCCGAGCTTGCGACCGTTGCGGAACCGCACCGTCAGCAAAGGCTGCTCGACGATGACCCCAGCGTTCAGGCGGTGCTGGGCGGCGACCTGCGGCTTCGTGATGCGCCAGCGGCCGTCGCCCTCCTGCACGAGCCGGCGGAATCGGTCGTACGCCTTCAGCGCATATCCGCCCGTGGCGATGAAGTTCAGGACCTCCTGAAACGTCTCGTCCTTCAGGCCGGCATAGGGTGCGGAGGAGCGTATCTCGGCCAGCAGTTCCTGTTCGTCGAACGGCGCCGCACAGGCGACTGCGAGGATATGCTGCGCAAGGACGTCGAGTGTGCCGGGCCGAAAGTTCTCGGGATCGAGCTCGCCGTCGTCGATCGCATCGATGGCGGCGCGGGCTTCGAGATATTCGAAGCGATTGCCCGGCACGATCTCGCCTTCGCTCGGCTCGTCGAGCCGGTGGTTGGCGCGTCCGATTCGCTGCAGCAGGCGGGACGAGCCCTTCGGCGCGCCCATCTGCACGACCAGGTCGACGTCGCCCCAGTCGATGCCGAGGTCGAGGCTCGCCGTCGCGACGAGGCCGCGCAACTTGCCTGCCGCCATGGCCGCCTCGACCTTGCGCCGCGCCTCCTGCGCCAGGCTGCCGTGATGGATGCCGATGGGCAGCGACTTGTCGTTCACCGCCCAAAGGTCCTGGAAGATCAGCTCGGCCAGACTGCGCGTATTGCAGAAGACGAGCGTCGTCTTGTGCCGCTCGATCAGCTCCATGACCTCGCGCGCGGCGTGGCGCCCGGAATGGCCACCCCACGGAATGCGGCCTTCGGGGATGAGGATGGAAAGGTGCGGCTCGGCGCCCGGGTCCCCGGTGACGACCTCGACCAGGTCCATGTCCGCGTCGGGAGCGAACCAGCTTCGATAGGCGTCGGGATCACTGATCGTCGCCGACAGGCCCACGCGGCGAAGCCCGGGCGCGAGCTTCTGAAGCCGCGCCATCGACAGGGACAGGAGGTCGCCACGCTTGTCCTTGGCGAACCCGTGCAACTCGTCGACGATGATCGTCTTGAGGTTCTCGAAGATCATGAAGCTGTCAGGATAGCTGAGCAGCAGGCTCAGCGACTCCGGCGTCGTCAGCAGGATCTGAGGCGGACGGATGCGCTGCCGCGCCTTGCGGTCGGATGGCGTGTCGCCGGTGCGCGTTTCGACGCGGATGGGCAGGCCCATCTCCTCGATCGGGCCGATGAGGTTGCGCTGGACGTCGACCGCGAGGGCCTTGAGCGGTGAAATGTAGAGGGTGTGCAGTCCTTCAGTCGGCTGCTCGACCAACTCGGTGATCGTCGGCAGAAACCCGGCCAGCGTCTTGCCGGACCCCGTCGCAGCGACGAGCAACGCATTCTTCCCGGCCCGCGCGAGGCGCAGCATATCGACCTGGTGCCGCCGCGGCTCCCATCCGCGTGCGGCAAACCAGTTCCGGATTACGAGTGGGAGATCCGGTTCGTCGTTCAGAGGCCGTCAGTCCCCTCGCGTCGCATCTTCTCTTCCTCGGCATATTCCTGCCGGGTCGCTTGCTCAGTGACGCTCTCCGACGCCTCTCCCTTTCGCCGCTGGGAGCGCAACACGACCCAGATCAGCAGGATCAGCAGGATGACCGGTCCAACGATAGTCATCAGCGTCCACCAGAATTCATCCATGTTCGCTCTTCCTCCTCACGGGAACTGTTCGGTTGTTCAGCCTATATAGCTCCCGATGGCGCGCCTCGGTTCCTGGATAGAGCCTTTTCCCGAGGGCATCTACGTTCGGCCGGCGGACGCGTGGATCGATCCCTCGCAGCCCAAAGCCAAGGCGCTGGTCACGCACGGCCATGCCGATCACGCCCGCGGCGGGCACTCGGAAGTCTGGGCGACTCCAGAAACGCTGGCGATCATGGGGGTGCGCTACGGCGACCAGAACGGCCATCCCGTCGCCTACGGCGAACAATTTCGCCTCGGAGAGGTCGACGTCAGCTTCGTGCCGGCGGGTCATGTGCTGGGCTCGGCGCAAATCGTGCTGGAGCATGCCGGCGAGCGCGTGGTCGTTTCCGGCGACTACAAGCGGCGCGCGGATCCTACCTGTGCGCCCTTCGAGCCGGTGCCGTGCGACATTTTCATCACCGAGGCGACGTTCGGCCTGCCGGTTTTTCGCCATCCGGACACAGGCAGCGAGATCGACCGATTGCTGCATCGGCTCCATTCCGATCCGTCGCGCTGCGTGCTGGTCGGGGCCTATGCGCTGGGCAAGGCGCAGCGGGTGATCACCGAGCTTCGCCGGCGGGGCCACGAGCAGCCGATCTACTACCACGGAGCGGTCGAGCGCCTGTGCAATCTGTACGAAGAGCTTGGCGTGTCGCTTGGCGAAATGCGGCACACGGCGGGCGCGAAGAAGGAGGAGATGGCGGGCCATATCGTCATCGCACCGCCCTCCGCTCTCAACGACCGTTGGTCGCGACGACTGCCCGACCCGGTAACCGCAATGGCCTCCGGATGGATGCGCATCCGCCAGCGCGCCCGGCAGTCGAACATCGAGCTGCCTTTGATCATTTCCGACCACGCCGACTGGGACGAACTGACCTGCACCATCCGCGAACTCGCGCCGCGCGAAGTGTGGATCACGCACGGACGGGAGGAGGCGCTGAAGCACTGGTGCATGATCCACCAGATCAAGGCGCGGGAACTCAACCTGGTCGGCTACGAGGACGAGGATGAGTGATCCGAGACGGATATTGGTGCTGGCCGCGACGCTCGCGGCATGCAGTCCGGCTCCGGAGGAAGGCAGCAATAACAACGTTGCTTCGGATAATGCCGTCGTGAGGATCCCTCAGCCCGCCGCCCAGGTCGAAGCACCTGTCCAATCGGATGCCCGTGCAAGTGCGTTCACGGAACTGAGCGAATCCCGTTGTCGCCTCATCGAGGAAAACCAGGAAGAGGGGCCTTACTGGCTTCGCCGTTGCCCGGGACACGCCGACTGGCAGCTCGACTGGAGCGAGAGCGATCTGCGGCAGGGGCTCTCGCTCATTGCGGCGGACGACAAGGAGTCCGAGTTGCGCCTGTCCGACTTCGTCGCGAAGGGCGCGTTCAACAGCATTGGCAAGACGATCGAATGGCGGGGCGATAGCGCGGCAGCCCCCGAGGCAATGATCGTGCGGATGAGCGTCGCCAATGGGGTCGAGCCGCGGTTACCGGACATCAGTCGGCTGGCGGTCGTGCGGCTGACAGGCACGCCCTGCCTGGTTGCGGTGATCGAGCCCGGCGCCGGTCAGAACGAGCGAGCACGGCGGATTGCCGATGGCGTAATGGACTAAGTGTCTGACGGACTGAGCTAGGCCCGGCCGGCGATCGCCCCGATCTCGCGGAGAGCGGTATGCGCTCGCTTGCGATCGATGACCAAGGCAGCCGTCTGAGTCACCAGATCGACCAGCGCGAGGTCGCGCACCGTCGGCTCGCGCGGCTCGCGATGATACATTGCGAAGGTCCCGAGCACCTTCCGGCCGGTCGTCAGGATCGGAATCGACCAGCAGGCGCGAAGTCCGTGCGGGAGCGCCACATCTCGGTAATCCTCCCACAGTGGATCGGTGGCAATATCGGTCACGAACACCGGCGTTCCGGTGAAAGCGGCGGTTCCGCACGAGCCGGCCTTCGGGCCGATCTGGACCCCGTCGATCGCGGCGCAATATTCGGCCGGCAGGCTTGGCGCCGCGCCGGTTCGCAGATGCTGTTCGTCTTCGTCGAGTAGCAGGATCGAGCCCAGGACGCCTGTCTTCGAAGCCGATTCCACGATCTCGATGAGCGCACCCAGCGTCTTGTCGAGCGGGCTGTCGGCGACGGCCATCTCCAGCACGACGCAATGCGCCTCGCGTATCGGATCGCCGTCCCCGTCGGGCCCGGCAACCAAGCTGTCCGACGTGACCTGGTCGAGCATTCCGCCTCCATACTCCAACCGCGAACGCTCGTCACTGCTGCTCGGGCTAATCGTCAGACACTCAATGAGTCGCTTCGACGCGCTCCACACCGGATTGCGCAAGCTGCTCGTCGATCTGGGCCATCAGGCGCTTCATGCCCTCATCGTCCTTCGCCTCCGCGCGGGCGACGAGCACGTCCTGCGTGTTCGACGCGCGAAGCAGCCACCAGCCGTCGTCGGTCATCACGCGCGCGCCATCGGTCGCGTCGACTTTCGCACCAGTGGCGGTCAGTCGCTGCAGCACTTCCGAGATCACCGCGAATTTGCGGCTCTCATCGACAGGGAACCGCAGCTCCGGCGTCGCAATCGACTTCGGCATCTCGTCCATGATTTCGGTCAGCGATTTGCCGGATTGCGCGACGGCCTCGATCAGGCGGACCGCCGCGTAGAGCGCGTCGTCGAAGCCGTACCAGCGATGCTTGAAGAAGATGTGGCCGCTCATCTCGCCGGCCAGAGGCGCGCCCGTCTCCTTCATCTTGGCCTTGATGAGGCTGTGACCGGTTTTCCACATTAGGGGCTGGCCGCCGAGCTTGGCGATATGATCGAACAGGATCTGGCTGGCCTTCACGTCGGCGATGATCGTCGCGCCTGGTTGTTCCTTCAGCACCGGCTCGGCGAGGATCATGAGCAATTGGTCGCCCCAGACGACACGGCCGTTCGCGTCGACGGCGCCGATGCGGTCAGCGTCCCCGTCGAAGGCAATACCGAAGTCCAGCTTCTTCTCGGCCACCAGCGCCTTCAAGTCCGCGAGATTCGCCTCGACCGTCGGGTCCGGGTGATGGTTTGGAAAGCGCCCGTCGACCGTCGTGTGGATCGCGTGATGCTCGCCTGGCAGCTTGGCAACCAGTTTTTCGAGCGCCGGTCCTCCAGCGCCATTGCCCGCATCCCAGCCGACGCGGAACGTTCCCCCCTGGAAACCCTGCACGAGCCGCTCGACGTAAGCGTCGAGAACCTCGACCTGCTCGACCGAGCCGTGACCGTCGGTCCACGCCCCGTCGGCGGCACGGCGGCCGAGGTTCTGGATTTCCGCCCCGAACACCGAACGGCCGTTCAGCAGCATCTTGAAGCCGTTATATTCGGCCGGGTTGTGGCTTCCGGTGACCTGGATGCCGCCTTGCACGCCCAGCGTCGCAACCGCGAAGTAGAGCATAGGGCTTGGGCCGACGCCAATCCTCAGGACGTTCAGGCCGCTTTCGATCAGGCCGCGGATCAGCTCGCCCTCAAGGTCGGGTGAGTGGGTCCGACCGTCGCGACCGACGGCGATGCTCCGCGCCCCTTCTTCCAGCGCCAGAGATGCGTAAGCGCGGCCGAGGGCGTAGGCGTCCTCCTCGTTCAGCGTTTTCCCGACGACCCCGCGAACGTCATACTCGCGCAGGATCGTACGATCGAAAATGTGGCTCATGCCGAGGCTTTAGTGCGTCAGCCGGCGGCGGCAACCGGTTCCACGACCCCAGGCTCGGGGATGCCGAGACCGGCGATCATTTCGCGCAGCTCCTGCCGCGCGGTGATGTGGCTGATCCCGACTTCGCCGAGCTGCTCATAATCGAGCAGGGTCAGGCCCTTCGGGAACAATTCGCGGTAGATGACGCGCTCGCCAAGGCCCGGGATGACCCGGAAGCCGACGCGGCGGGCAAGTTCGTCGAGCGCTGCGCCAACACGGCGGAGGTTGTGGCTCTCGATATGCTGCAGGCGGTTGCGCAGGACGACCCAGTCCACGCTGCGGCCGGTGTTCTTGGCGCGCTGCGTCCGGCTGTTCCAGATGAGTTCGGCGTAGAAGCTGGGCTTCGTGATCTTGTAATTTTCCGGGTGAACCTGGCCGATCAGGTCGAGATCGACGAAGCTGTCGTTCATCGGCGTGACCAGCGTATCGGCCTTCAGGATCGCCGCGCGGGCGATCGGGTCGTCACGGCCGGGCGTATCGATGACGATGACGTCGGCTTCCTCGCCAAGCTCGCGGATCGCCGCTTCCAGCTTTTCGTGCGTCTGTTCTTCGAGAACCTTGTAGCGGGCCTGCGGCAGGGGCTTGTTGAGCCGGCGCATGGTCGCGTCGCGGTTCTCGAGATAGCGGGTCATCGTCCGCTGCCGGCTGTCGAGATCGAGCGCAGCGACGTTGTGACCCGTCGCGGCAAGCGCGATTGCGGCGTGTACGGCAGTGGTCGACTTGCCGGTGCCGCCCTTTTCATTGGCGAAGACGATAAAATGCGGCTGGGCCATGGTCCCCACCCCCTTGAACTTTTCCCACGCGGCTTGGACAACCGCGCCCCATTAACCGTTTACCGAAGGGTCTGAATCCTTGCAAATTATCCGTGAGGCCCCGCAGCTGCCCCAAGCGCTTATCGCTGTAGGCTCTATGCGGAAGAGCCTTGCGCTCGTTCCGACCATGGGAGCTCTCCACAGAGGACACGTGGCTCGTCGTTGAAGCTGCGAAGCAGCAAGCCAGCATCGTGGCCGCCACCATCTTCGTTAACCCGCTGCAGTTCGGACCGAACGAGGACCTCGACCGCTACCCGCGGCAGGAGGAGCAAGACGCAGAAATGCTGAGAAGGGCCGGGTGCGACTTGTTGTGGCTTCCTCAGCCCGAGGAAATGTACCCCCCGGGCTTCGCGACGACGGTGAGCGTCAAGGGCCTGAGCGAACGGTGGGAGGGCAAGGCGCGACCCGGCCACTTCGATGGCGTCGCGACCGTGGTGGCCAAACTCCTTTCCGCAGTCCGGCCGGACGTCGCGATGTTCGGCGAGAAGGACTTTCAGCAACTTGCCGTGATCCGCCGGATGGCCCGGGATCTCCAGTTAGGAGTGAAAATTCTAGGATTGCCGACCGTCCGGGATGCCGACGGCCTCGCTCTTTCTTCGCGCAACGTATACCTGTCGGCAGATGAGCGGCAGCTGCGCCGTAGAGCTACCACGTGCGCTGAGTGAGGCGGCCGAGCGAATTAAATCCGGTGTCCCAGTCCCCGATTCACTTGGCCCGGGCCAAGGAGCGACTGACTGCCGCCGGCTTCTCCCGCATCGATTATGTCGCTCTGGTCAACGCCCTGACGCTCGAGCCGCTCGACCGTGCGGGCGGCCCGATGCGGCTCATCGCAGCGGCCGTAATCGGTCGCACAAGGCTCATCGACAACATCGCCGTGGACCTGTGATTCTGACGTCACGGCGGCGTTAACCATTTCTTTGCCATCTCGGCCCGAAGTTCGGCTCACCAGAACGGGGAGCAAATCAAGTGGGCGCAATTAGTCACAAGAGTGCGGAGTTCCTGATCCGCAGCCGTCTCGTCGATGCCGAGCGCGGCGATGTCGATGCATTGTTCGAACTTGGGGTAACTTATTCGACTGGCCGTGGGGGCGTTTCGGTCGATCTCATCGAAGCACACAAGTGGTTCAACCTCGCGGCACTTGTCGGGCTGCACGCGTGGCCAGCAGTGCCGTGCCGAGATCGCGATCGAAATGACCGCTCGCGAGATCGCCGAGGCGCAGCGCCAGGCTCGCTCCTGGCTCGGTTCGCACCAGCGTTACGCCGCCTGAGACTATTGATACGGCTGCGGTAGCGGCTGTTGGGGGTAGGGCTGCGGCTGCGGGTAGTAAGATTGTTGCGGTTGCTTGAGGACCATCACGACGCGGCTGTTCTGTAGCCAGGTCGCGTCGTGGGCCGCAGGGGTGGTGGGCCGCTCCCGGCCCCAGCTCACGGTCAGAAGCTGCTCTGGCGGAACGCCGGACGCGATCAGGTAATTGCGGACCGCCGCGGCTCGCCGCTCACCCAAAGCGAAAGCATAATCGCGCGATTGCCGGCCGTCGGCATGACCCTCGATGCTCGCCTGCACGAAAGGACGCTGGATCAGCCATTGCGCCTGGGCGGTCAAAGTCGCCTGCGCCTGCGGCGTCAGCACATAGGAATCGCGGGCGAAGCGCACGGTATCGGACCCGGCCTTCGCACGCAGGTCGGCTTCAAGCACCGGAATGGCCAGCATCGGACCTTGCGGCGGGAACTGGCCCGGCTGCTGAGGATATTGGCCTGGCGGCGGCGGAGCTGGCGGATAGCCGTAAGGATCGTAGTTCTGAGCCGGAGCCGCGGCAGCGACGAACCCGACAGCGATTATCAGTGCACGCAAGATCATTGGGCCGCTCCCGACCAGTTCGGGTCTGCGCCCGGTTGCGGCGTTCCAAGCAGCTTCGCTTCGCCGCCGCCCACGGAAACGGTGTACAGGCTGGCTACGCCCGTGCCCTGTTGCGTGCGCTGGAAGACGAGCCATTCGCTGTCCGGAGCCCAGCTCGGCGCTTCGTCCTGCCAGCCGTTGGTCAGTATCTTCTCGCCGCCGCCGGTCGGGCTCATCACGCCGATGTTCGCTGTCGATCCTGTCCATCGCGAGAAGGCGATACGCTCCCCGTCCGGACTCCAGACTGGCGAGGAGCTTGAGCCTGCGCCGAAGCTGATGCGCCGCTGGCCGGATCCGCCCGCGTCCATAACGTAGAGCTGCTGCGAACCGGAGCGATCGCTTTCGAATACGATCTTCGATCCGTCCGGCGCCCAGCTCGGCGAAGTATCGACACCCGGGGCAGTCGTCAGACGCCTTGGAAAACCTCCACCGGCGTCCGTCACGTAAATGTCGGTGTTGCCGTCGACCGCCATGGAAAATGCGACCTGTCGTCCGTCCGGAGACCAGCGCGGCGAGAAACTCATCGAAGGCGACTGCAGGAGCGCGCGGTCGTTGCCGCCGTCGACGTCGATCAAGCGTATGTGCGGCGTTCCACCGGCGAAGCTCATGTAGACGATGCGCTGGCCGTCCGGGGACAGGCGCGGGCTGGTCACAGTGACCTCGCCTTGCGTCAGATAGCTGTGGTCGGTCCCGTCCCAATTCATGATCGCGAGGCGACGCACAGGCTGCGTGCGCGATCCGGTCGCGGCGACGTAGGCGATCCGGCTGTCGAAATGGCTCGGCCGCTTGGTGATCGCCTTGACGAAGGAGCCGGCGCATCGGTGAGCGGCGCGGCGCCACTCGGTGGACGCGACGGCGAAACCCGCACGCGCCATCTCGCGGCGCTGCTTCATGTCGTAAAGATAGCAGACGACCGTTATGCGGCCGTCATCGCGCGCCTGGACGTAGCCGGTGACGAGAGCGCCAGCGCCGATGCCGGCCCAGTTCGGGTAAAGCGGAGCGCCCGCTTCCGTGGGCGTGTATTGCTTCAGCCCGTTCGGCCCCATCGGGTAGATGGAGCGGGTCGTGCGCAGGTCGGACGCGATCTGCTGGGCGATCTGGATGCCGATCACGCCGGTTTCGCCGCCTTCGGTCTTCACATTCTTCGGCGTCGGCAATTGCGGGACGGCGATGACCAGCTGCGGCGACTGGGCCTGCGCGCCGGCCGCCGGCGCGAGCAGCACTGCAGCGAAGAGCAAGGACTTCCGATTGAACAAATGCATTACTTCCCGGCCATGATTGCATTGAACCGCTCGACCCAATCGCGCGGCTGACGCTGCGGCCGGCCATCGCGGTCAAGGTAGGCGGCTGTCACCCTCGCGTCGGTCAATTGTTCCGTTCCGCGGATGACCTGCTGATGAATGTCCACCGAAGCCGCGCGAACCGCCTCGACGCGGCTGACGACGACCAGGTCGTCGCCGAGCCGCGCCGGTTTGCGATATTTGATGTTCACCTCGGTCACGAAATAGGCGCTTCCGTCCGAGCGCAGCGCTTCACCCTGGTCGACGCCCACCGCCCGGATCATGTCCGAGCGCGCCCGCTCCATGAACTTCAGGTAATTGGCGTAGTAGACGACGCCCGCAGTGTCCGTGTCCTCGAAATAAACGGTGAGGGCAAAACGGTGCTCCGGTCCGACGAAGCCGCCGCGATAGGGTGTGTGGAATTCGCTCACTTGGCCGAGCTTAGCTCCTCCACGCGGCGGATGAGATCGCCCTGGGCCGCTGCCACGTCCGCAAGGTGCATGCCCCACCCGGGGATGAACATGCCGAGCATCCCGACCTCGCCGTAGACCCGGTCCGTGCGCTTGTCCTGCGGATCGGCGTTGATGCGGATCGAAAGATAGCCGCGCTGGCCGTCGTTGATGCAGCGCGCCGAAACCAAACCTTCGGTGCGGACGAACTGCGTCGACGGCTGGCCCTCGGTGGACCAGCGGATCGGCCCACCCGGCACCGGAAGCGACCAGCGGGAATTCCAATAGCTGTCGAGGTTTTCCCAGCGGGTTGAGCCCGGTCGTGCCGGGTTGGTGCAGGCGACGGTCATGCCCGGCTGCGGCGCAATCCCGAAAATCGCGCCGGCGGGGGGCACGTTGTTCTCGCGGAAGCTGACCCAGCTCATGACGCAGCCGGTCTCATCGGGAGACGTGCATACCGGCGTGGACTTGAAGGTGCCGCCGACGCGCTTTCCCTGCGGAACGAGCACGTTGAAGCCGGGCAGGATGGCGAGCCGCATCTGCTTCGCGATCGGCTTGCCCTCGATCTCGTTCTTGATCAGCTCCTGAAGCATCAGCGAGCCCTGGCTATGCCCGACGAGCACGAAGGGGCGGCCCTTGTTGTAACGCGCCAGATAGGTGCGCCAGGCGCTGGCAACATCGGTGTAGGCGAGGGCTGCAGGGCGGGTCATGTCGGCTCCGGCCGCCGCCGCCGCCACCGCGCCAAGCGTCATCTGGCGATAGACTGGAGCGAAGGTCCGGCACACGCCGGCGAAGCGCGCGAACTGCACCTGCACGGCATTGTTCTCCCCGTTGTTGGGGACGAGGTCGCTGTTCATGCCGCTGTCCGCGGAGACCGTCGGGTAGACGTAGAAGCAGTCAATCGGCGTATTCTTCGCCACCGGGCTCTGGCCGATCGAGCCGTAGCCGTTAGGGCTGAGCGCCGTCGTTCCGAGCGGTGTTGAGCAAAGGTCGGAGCGACCGGGCAGGCAGAGCCAATTCGACGCTTTGGTGTAGTCGGCCGCCGCCGGCGGGTTAGGCTGGGCCGAAGCCGGGGCACCCGCTGCAAGTGCGGCGGCCGTCAGCACTAAGGTACGGATCACTTGGAGCTTGCTCCCGGGTCGAACAGGCCGGCTTGCGCGCCGGGCGGTGGGTTGAGGCCGAGGTGGGTGTAGCCGCGGCCGTTGAGGCAGCGACCGCGTGCCGTCCGCGCGATGAGGCCAAGCTGAATGAGGTAGGGCTCGATCACGTCCTCGATCGTGTCGCGTGGCTCCGACAGGCCGGCCGCCAGCGTCTCAACGCCTACTGGCCCACCACCGTAAAGGTCAGCGATCATCGTCAGGTAGCGCCGGTCCATCGCGTCCAGGCCGAGCGCATCGATCTCGAGACGTGACAGCGCCTTGTCGGCGACCTCTGCATCGATCGATTCCGCGCTCACGGCATGGGCGAAATCGCGCACCCGTCGCAGCAGGCGTCCGGCAATGCGCGGCGTACCGCGAGACCTGCGGGCGACTTCGCGCGAACCGTCGTCGGTAATGCCGACGCCCAGCAAGCGCGACGCGCGGCGGATGACCTGCTCGAGTTCCTCGACGGTGTAGAAGTTCAGGCGGACGGGAATGCCGAACCGGTCGCGCAGCGGCGTCGTCAGCAGGCCCTGACGGGTCGTCGCGCCGATCAAAGTGAAGCGGGGCAGGTCGATGCGCACCGACCGTGCCGACGGACCCTCGCCAATCATCAGGTCGAGCGCGCGGTCCTCCATTGCCGGGTAGAGGACTTCCTCGACGGCCGGGTTGAGGCGGTGGATCTCGTCGATGAAGAGGACGTCGCCGTCCTCGAGGTTCGTCAGCAGCGCCGCGAGATCGCCCGACTTGGCAATGACGGGGCCGGAGGTTGCACGAAAGCCGACGCCCATCTCGCGCGCGACAATCCCGGCGAGGGTCGTCTTGCCGAGCCCGGGCGGCCCGTGAAACAGGACGTGGTCGAGCGCCTCGCCGCGGCTTTTGGCGGCATTGACGAAGATGCGCAGGTTCTCGCGCGCCGCCTGCTGCCCTACGAACTCGTCGAGACTCTTCGGACGAAGCGCCGCGTCGGCATCTTCGCTGGTGCGCTCAGGAGTCGTGATTCGGGCGGGGTCAGTGGCCATCGATAGGGCTGATTCGCAGATGGACGGGCTGGCGACAAGGCGCTTACTGTCAGTCCCTACATCCACTTGCGGGGGCGGTATGCAGGTCGATCGACGGACTTTCACGGCTGGAGCGGTTTCGGCCCTGGCAGCAAGCCCGGCGATCGCACAGCGCCGGGCCCCGGGCGGCTGGTACGACCGGGCCATCATCATCGACGGGCTGGGCGGCACCGGCGACCCCTATACGGACGAAGGCGTCACCCGGATGAGCGACCGCGGCTGGGCCGAGACGGTGGCGACCGGCGTGACCGTTATCCGCGACACTGTCATGCCAGTCGGCAATAGCGCCGATCCATGGTCCGACTATCAGAAGGACATTGCCGCCAAGAGGAACCTTGTCGCCGCGAACCCCGAACGGCTGCTGATCGTCAAAAGCGCCGCCGACATCTTAAAGGTGAAGCGCGAAAAGAAGCTCGGCATCGTCCTTGGCACCCAAGACACGTCAATGGTCGGGCCGGAGCTGAACCGGCTGAAGCAGCTAAGATCGGACGGAGTCCTGACCGTCCAGCTGACCTACAACAATCGCAATCTCTCAGGCGACGGCGCGCTGGAGCCGGCCAACGCCGGGCTATCGAAGCTCGGCCGAGCGACCATCGAGCAGATCGAGGCGGAGAAGCTGCTGCTGGACCTCAGCCACGGCGGCGCACGGACGATGGCCGAAGCCGCGGCGCATGCGAAGCGACCGCTGGTCATCAGCCATACGGGAGCGCGGGCGCTTGCCGATCACGTCCGCAACACCAGCGACGAAACGATCAAGGCGGTCGCCGACAAGGGCGGCGTCGTCGGCGTCTATTTCATGCCGTTCCTGACGCTCGACTCCAAGCCGAAGGGCGAGGACCTGCTGCGCCATGTCGAGCACATCGCCCATGTGGCGGGCGAGGATCATGTGGGAATCGGGACCGACAACGGCCCGCTGCCGCAGCTGCTCGACGCGAAGGCCAAGGAGCTGATTCGCAAGTGGGCGCTTGAACGAATCAGGTTGGGCATTGCCGCTCCCGGCGAGGGCGTCGACGTCTATCCCATCGTCGCCGATTACAATTCGGTCGACCGCTACCGCCGTTTCGCCGCCGACCTGCAGAAGCGCGGCTGGAGCGAGCGGCGCTTGGAGAAGTTGATGGGCGGCAATTTCCTGCGCGTTTACCGCGACGCCTGGGGCGGCTGACCTAGGCGGAGTGCTCGACGTCCTCGCCGAGGATCTCGACCCAGTCGTGCTTCCGCTCCTCCCAAACGGAGAAACTCGGCGAGACGAAGTACGGATCGTCGAACGCGCCCAGTGGTATCGCGATCAGTCCATCGAACGTGTTCTCGATGGCGTAGAACAGGCCGCATCCGCATTCAGGGCAAAAGCTGTGCGTGATGCGGTTGCCGCTGTCTGCGGTCTGAATCCAGGTCTTCGCAGCGCCCTCCGCCTTGAACCGCTCGACCGGCCAGCGCGCCTGGACCGCGAAGGCGCTTCCGGAGCGCTTCTTACAGTCGAGGCAATGGCAGACCGAAACGCGCACTGGATCGCCCGTGACGGTGGCCTTGAGCTGGCCGCAGCGGCAGGAAGCGGCGTGCGTCTCGCTCACTGCTCTGACCTCGACGTGCGCTGCTGTCCGCGTTGCCACGGCCATTGACCGTCGATCTCCGCTTCGAGCGAGAAGCTGAGCAAGGTCCGGATAATCACGATACCCGCTAACGCGGCGACGCTCTCCAGCGTCAGTTCAACCAGGACCGTGTGGATGATGTCGGCCGCGACCAGAAGCTCCAGCCCGACCAGAATGGCGCGGCCGAGGTTCGATCGAAGCGTTCCGACCGCCTCTTCGATCTCCATGCGCTTGGCGACGGCCAAGGCGAATTGCACGAGGGTGACCAGCGTCCCGACTGCGATGATAGCCACCCCGACAAGCTCGATGGCCGACACGATGGTCGGTACGACGGAGTGGAGGATCTGGTCCAGCACGGCTATTTCGCCGCCTTGCGCAGCGCAAGCCGGACGAGCGCGTCTAGCGTGGCATCGTCGCCCAATTCATCCTGGGCAGCATTTACGGCGGCGCTTGCGTCCGCGGGCTTGAAGCCGAGGTTGGCAAGTGCGGAGAGGGCGTCAGCGGCTGCTCCGGCACGCGGGACCGGCGCGAGGGATGCGCCCATACCGGCGGAGCCAAGCTTGCCCTGAAGTTCGTTGGCGATGCGGGCTGCGAGCTTGGGGCCGACGCCATTGGCGCGGCCGATCATCGCCTTGTCGCCCTGGCTGACGGCGCGGGCGAGCTCGTCCGGCGTGAGAACGGAAAGGATCGCGAGAGCGAGCCTGCCGCCGACACCCTGGACGGAGGTGAGCGCACGGAACGAGTCCCGCTCCACGGTTGAGCCGAAGCCGAACAGGGTCCAGGCGTCTTCGCGCACCTGGAGCTCGGTTAGAATGAGGACGTCACCACCGACCGGCCCGATCGCTTCGAGCGTGCGGCTGCTGGCATGGACGAGATAGCCGACGCCGCCGACATCGATGATCGCCGTATCGGCGCTGGTTTCGGCGAGTTTTCCGGTGAGGCGGGCGATCATGGATTCAGAGCCTAGACGAACGGGCCTGGGTCGCAACGTGATGCGCGTGCGTAATGGCCACGGCGAGCGCATCGGCGGCATCCGGCCCGGCAATCTTCGCCCCCGGAAGCAAGCGCGACACCATGGCGTGCACCTGCACCTTTTCCGCATTGCCGTTGCCCACGACGGCCTTCTTTACGAGCCGCGCGGCATATTCGGCGACGGGCAGACCTCCGCGAGCCGCAATCATCAGGATCACGCCCCGGGCCTGACCAAGCTTCAGGGTCGACTGCGGATTCTTGTTCACGAACACTTCTTCGACGGCGACGCCATCAACACTCACATCGGCAATGAGCGCTTCCAGCTGCCGCGCCAGATCGGCGAGCCGCTCCGGCAGGGGTGCGGCCGCGTTCGTCTTCAATTGTCCGTTGGCGACATGAGAAAGGCGGTTGCCGTTCGCTTCGATCACGCCCCAGCCGGTCGTTCCGAGGCCGGGGTCGAGACCGAGAAGCCTAGGCAAGCTTCTCCAGCTCCTCGTCGGGGACATTGTAATTGCCCCATACGGTCTGGACGTCGTCGTCCTCTTCGAGCGCGTCGATCAGCTTCATCAGCGTGCCCGCGTCGTCGCCGCGAACCTCGACTTCATTTCCCGGCTTCCAGCCCAGCTTCACCGCTTCCGCCTCGCCCAGCGCGGCTTCGAGCGCCTTGGCGACTTCGTGGAGCGAATCCACCGACGTCCAGATCTCGTGCCCGTCTTCGTCGGACGCGACATCGTCGGCTCCGGCCTCGATCGCCGCTTCGAGCACCTTGTCGGCATCACCTGCGGAGGCGCCATATTCGATCAGGCCCATCCGCTCGAAACCATGGCTCACCGAGCCGCTGGCGCCGAGATTGCCGCCATTTTTCGAAAAGGCGGTGCGGACGTTGGTGGCCGTCCGGTTGCGATTGTCGGAGAGCGCCTCGACGATCAGCGACACGCCGCCGGGGCCGAAGCCCTCGTAGCGGATCTCTTCGTAATTCTCCGCGTCGCTCGCGCTCGCCTTGTCGATGGACCGCTGGATATTGTCCTTCGGCATCGACTGCGCCTTGGCGGCAAGAACCGCGGCGCGCAGGCGGGCGTTCATGTCCGGATCGGGCAGGCCCATCTTCGCCGCGACGGTGATTTCACGGCTGAGCTTCGAGAACATCGCGGAGCGCTTTTTGTCCTGCGCGCCCTTGCGATGCATGATGTTCTTGAATTTGGAATGGCCTGCCATTGCCGTTCCTTACGCGAGACCGAGCGCCGAGCGATAGGTTTCGAGCAGGGCGTCCATCTCCTGCCGGGTGTGCGCCTCAAGCTTCCGCAGACGCACGACCGCCCGCATCGTCTTGGTGTCGTACCCATTGGACTTCGCCTCGGCGTAGACGTCCTTGATGTCGTCCGAGATGCCCTTCTTTTCTTCCTCGAGCCGCTCGATGCGCTCGATGAACAGCCGCAGCTGATCGGCTGCGACGTTGCCTTCCGCCATTTGTCATAATCTCCGTTCAGGGATTCGGCGCGGCTGTAAGCGAGGCCTCGCACGCGCTCAAGCCGGTTGAACGAGCGGACCAACCCGTTATGTCGCCCTGCGCACGCACGAAAGGTAACATGTGACCGAGCCGCTGAGACCGCGCTCCCGGAAAGTGAAGATCCTCGCGACCCTCGGCCCCGCGTCGAGCAAGCCGGAGATGATCAAGAAGCTCATGCTGGCGGGCGCCGACGCCTTCCGGATCAACATGAGTCACGGCGATCAGAAGTCGAAGGCCAAGCTGGTCGCCGCGATCCGAGCGCTTGAGAAGGAGATGAGGCGGCCGACGACGATCGTCTTCGATCTTCAGGGTCCCAAGCTGCGCGTCGGAAGCTTCGAGGGCGGCTCCGCGGTGCTTGAGAAGGGCAAGAAGGTCGTCCTCGACCGGCGGAATATTCCGGGCGACGCCACGCGATTCGAACTTCCGCATCCCGAATTGTTCGCCGCTGTCGGAGAAGGCGATCGCCTGCTGATCGACGATGGCAAGGTTCGCCTTAAAATTCTCGAGGTCGGCGAGAACAAGCTCACCGCCGAGGTCCAGGTCGGCGGCACGATTTCCAACAGCAAGGGCGTGAACGTTCCGGACGTGGTCGTTCCGATTCCTGCTCTGACCGAGAAAGACAAGTCGGACCTCCAGTTCGCCTTGGAGCAAGGCGCGGACTGGATTGCCCTGTCCTTTGTGCAGCGGCCCGAGGACGTCGCCGAGGCGCGCGCGCTGATCGGCGAGAAAGCCGCGTTGATGGCCAAGATCGAGAAGCCTGCCGCGATCGAGCGTCTGACCGACATCATCGCGCTGGCGGACGGAGTCATGGTGGCTCGCGGCGATCTCGGCGTCGAATTGCCGCCCCAAGACGTCCCGCCGCTGCAGAACCGGATCGTCGCCACGGCGCGCCAGTTCGGCAAGCCGGTGGTCGTTGCGACGCAGATGCTCGAATCGATGATCACCTCGCCGACGCCCACGCGCGCCGAGGTGAGCGACGTCGCCACCGCCATCTACGACGGCACTGACGCCGTGATGCTTTCGGCCGAGAGCGCTGCCGGCAAATATCCGGTCGAGGCCGTGTCTATGATGAACAGCATCGCCGAGAGCGTGGAGCGCGATCCCGTCTATTCCTCGCGCATCCACTTTACCGAAACGAAGCTGGAGCCGACGATTGCCGACGCCTTGTCGCGGCTCCGCGCGGCAGATTGCCGGAACGGTCTCGGCAACGACCATGGTCGTGTTCAGCAAGTCAGGGTCGACTGCGCGGCGCATCGCGCGGGAGCGTCCGCCAGTGCCGATCCTCGCCATGAGCCCGTCCCAGGTCACGTCGCGCCGGATGGGTCTCTACTGGGGCGTCCATTCGGTTCACTCGAAGGACGTGTCGAGCTTCGAGGAGATGGTCGGCAAGGCCAAGCGCATGGCCCTGCGCCATCACCTCGCAAAGGGCGGCGACCGCGTGCTGATCATGGCCGGCATTCCGTTCGGCACGGCGGGTTCCACCAACGTGCTGCACGTCGTCCGCCTGGTAGGCGACGAGCTCGAACGGCACAGCTCGCCCGAATAATCAGCGCGGCAGAAGCGCGGGAATTTCGTCCGGAATTTCACGGGCGAGGAAGCCGATCGGTCCGACCTTCCTGGCAAGCGCTTCGCCAGCCTCGCCGTGCAGCAGGACGGCCCAAAGCAGCGCCGTGAGCGAATCGGCGCCCCGAGCGATCAGGCCGCCGACGATTCCCGCCAGCGTGTCGCCGCTGCCCGACACGCCGAGGCCGGGCGCTCCGCCGCTGAAAGACCATGCGCGGCCGTCCGGCGTGACCACATGGCTGGTGACGCCTTTCACCAGCACGTTCGCGTGGTAGCGCTCAGCCGCTTGCAGGCCGCAGTCGATCGGGTCGGACGCAATACGCTCATCGTCGCAGTCGAGGAGCGAGGCCAGCTCGCCGGCGTGCGGGAGCAAGACGGGCAAGACGTCCGACCCTCTCTTCGCTTCGTCGAGTGGCTTCAGGCTGTGCAGCAGCGCCGCATCGAGCACGACCGCTGCCGAACTTCGCAGAAGACCCGAAGCCAGCGCTTCGCACGTCGCAGCGCTAGCCATTCCCGGACCCGCGACCACCACGTCGGACTGGCCGGCTTCCTCAAGGAGGCGGCGGACGGCGGCTTTCGTGAACCCCCCGTCGCGTGCCTCTTCGAACCCCAGTATCATCGCTTCGGGCATGGCGAGCGACGTGCCGATCGCCACGCCTTCGACGGTTGCCATGCGCAGCTTGCCCGCACCTGACCGCATCGCGGCATGGGCGACCAGCAAAGCGGCACCCGCAAGCTCGCGGCATCCGGCGATGATGAAGATGCGGCCCTTCGTTTCCTTGTCACCGTCGACGACCTCCGGCAGCGGAAATTGCTTGAGCGCCGTGTGGGTGAGCGGCTTGCCAGCCTTCATCGCGTACCGGTCATCTTGTCGGGCTCCGCCGTCTGCGGTGCGCCTTCCGCTTCGAGCGGTGCACCGTGGTTCCACGCTTCCAGCTTCGGGATGCAGAGCCCATCGGCATCGGGCTCGAAGTCGTAAACGCAGATGCCGCAGTTCAGAATCTCGGCCTGCTTGTCGATCTGCAGGATTTGCTCCTCGGTCAGCTCCTCGAGCACGTAGCGCATGCACAGCACGACGACCTGGTGACAGACGATCAACACGCGGCGGTCGCAATAGTGCAGGTTGATAGTGTTCATCGCGGACCGCAGGCGCAGGATCACGTCGGCCCAGCTCTCACCGCCGGGCGGTCGATGGTAGAATTTCCCGAGCTTGGTGCGATGCGCCGATTCTTCCGGATACTTGGCGCGGATGCCGACCCCAGTCAGCCGGTCGAAAATTCCGAATTCTCTCTCTCTCAGGCGCTCGTCCACGATCAGTTTTACCGGGCCGCTCAATCCGCCCGCCTTGCAGATTGCCTCTGCGGTTTGGCGAGCGCGCAAATAAGGCGAGGAGAGGATCACTTCCGGCCGTTGCTCCGGCGGAAGCGCCGCGAACCAGCGGCCGGTCGCCTCCGCCTGCTGGTGGCCGAGCTCCGACAGCGGAACGTCGACGTCGCGCACGTCGATGGCAATTTCGTGCAGGCCGGCTTCGTCGGCGATATCGCGCGCGACATTGCCCTGGCTCTGTCCGTGCCGCACCAGCCACAGCTTCTCCGGCCAATTCTGCCGCATGCGCGTCTCCTCGATCGACACTAAGCCTGAAGTGCAGTTCCGGTTCCTGCACCTATATTGCGGGGCGGCGTCGGTTCGTGGAGAAGGGCGCGAGGGAGGGGCGACGGCGTTGGAACTGGAACAGGCGGACGTTCAAGAATCGATTCCCGTCGACGGCGGGCCCGCGCTGGAGCCTGTCGAACCGGGCTACAAGAACGTGCTTCGCGTCCGCATGACGCTCCTTTGGCTAATTCTGTGGGCGGGAGGGGTGGTCTGCGACCTGGCCTTCCTGAAAGAGACCGCATTCTACGGACTGCCGACAATCGGCATTCTGATCCTTGCGGCCGTCGGTCTCGTCGCGACCCCGCGGCGGATCTACGACCGCCTTCGCTACAGGCTGACCGAGCGCTTGCTACAGGTCGTTCGCGGCTGGCTGTTCCACGTCGACACGATCGTTCCTCTGGTCCGGGTGCAGCACATCGACGTGACGCGGGGGCCCGTGGAGAAGATCTTCGGCGTGGCGACGTTGGTCGTGCACACCGCCGGGACGCATAACAGCGTCGTGACCTTGCCGGGCCTCTCTCCGGAACGCGCCGCGGAGATCCGTGACATCATCCGCGAACATGTCCGAACCGACTTTGCCTGACGACCAGTCGGTCGGTCCGCCGGAACGGCTCCACCCATTCTTCCTGCTGACCGGGCTCGGCGGGTCGTTGAAGGGCATGGCAGGCGGCTACGCCCTGATCGGCTATTTTGCCGCATCGGGCCGGTGGGGTTCCGCGCTCTTCGGACTGGTCGCCCTGCTGCTGTTCATGGGCGTAGGCGTGCTGTTGTACTGGCGTCGCTTCGAATTTCGTGTCGGCCAGAACGAAATCCGGATCGACAGCGGAATTCTCAGCCGGACTCACCGTTCGATCCCGTTCGACCGGGTCCAGGACGTCGACATCACGCAGGGACCGATCGCGCGCCTACTCGGCCTGGCGCGGGTCAAGTTCGAGACCGGCGCGTCGGGCGGCGAGGAGGAAGGAGTCCTCCAGGCGATCCTGCTGGAGCGCGCCGAAGAGCTTCGCGAGCTCGTGCGATCGCGGCGCGTCCGTTCCGTCACTGCGGCGGCCGAGGCCCCGGAGGTGGTCGAGGAGGCGGAGCCGATCTACGCGCTCAGCCTGAAGCGCCTTCTTCTCGCGGGCACCGTTCAATTTTTCGCTGGCCCTGTTGGCTGGCGTGTTCGGCGTGACGCAGACGTAATCGGCGACGCCTTGGGTATCGACCCGTTCAGCCGCAGCTTCTGGCTGACTATGCTGAGCGCCGGCGGCCCGGTCCGCGACTTCATCCTTGCGCATCGGGCGACGACGGCCGTCGTCGGCGTTTTCACGCTCATCCTGCTCGGCATTGTCACCGGTATCGTTCGCACGACGCTGACGGATTACGGCTTCCGGCTGGACCGGACGGGCGTCGGACTGCGCCGCCGACGTGGCCTGTTCACGCGCACCGATGTCACTCTGCCGATCAAGCGCGCGCAGGCGGCGCTCGTGGCGAGCGGCCCCGTCCGCGATCGTTTCGGCTGGCGCGAGCTAAGGCTCCAGAGCCTGGCCAAGGACGAAGGCGGGAAGGGGTCGCATGTCGTTGCGCCACTAGCTCGCGACGAGGAGGTCGGCCGCATCCTCACTGAGCTGGACTGGGCGCCGCTGCCGGACAAGGTGTCGTGGAATAGGGTGTCCAGGGCCTACATCACCACGCTCGCAATCGGGATGACCCCGCTCTATGTCGCCGCCATCGGAAATCTGTTCTTCCGGCCGCTCCTCAGCGCTGCGATCGCCGTCGCGTTGCTGGCCGTGCTTGCGACGCGCTGGCTGGCCTGGACGCGCACCGGCTACGCGCTCGACGGTGAGCGGCTGCTGGTCCGGACCGGCTGGTGGCAGCGCCGGATCGCGATCCTCCCTGCACGGAAGATCCAGAGCGTCGATCTTCGCGAGAGCTTCCTCAGCAGGACGTTCGGGATCGCCGCGCTCCACTTCGGCGTCGCTGGCGGAGGCATGAGCGGCCATTCCATCCCCGCAATCCCCAGGGAGGAGGCGCGCAAGTTGCGGAAACGCCTGCTAGACTTCGGCGCATGACGTACGCGCTGGGGGTGGAGCGCTCGGCGGGCGGACAGCCATGGAGGTGGCGCCGCTCGGGTGAGCCCGGATTGACGATGGACGCGCTGGTCGACGAGCTTCTGCTCGCCCGCGGCGTCGCGCGCGACGATCTGGAACGGCACCGCAAGCCCACGATCCGCGATTTCCTCCCCGATCCGTCCTGCTTCAAGGACATGGACACGGGCGCTAAGCGACTGGCCGATGCGATCGAGGCCGGCGAGACGATCGCGATTTTCGGCGACTATGACGTCGATGGAGCGACCAGCGCCGCAGTCCTGAAGCTGCTGCTGCGCCGGCTTGGCGCGGAGCCGATGGTCTACATTCCCGACCGGCTGATGGAGGGATACGGTCCGTCCGGCGCCGCGCTGGTCGAGCTTGAAGCAGCGCGGCGCCAGCCTGGCGATCACGGTCGATTGCGGCGCCCAGGCCTTCGAGGCGCTCGAGGAGGCGAAGGCAGCCGATCTCGACGTCATCGTCGTCGATCATCACCAGTGCGCGACGCTGCTGCCGGTGGCCTATGCGATGATCAATCCGAACCGGCTGGACGAGGGCGAGTTGGGCGTCGTCCCACGGCCATCTCGCCGCCGTCGGCATGGCCTTCCTGCTCGGCGTCGCACTCGTCCGCGAGTTGCGGGCGCGCGGCTTTTTCGATGGGCGAGAAGAGCCGAAGCTGATCGATCTGCTCGACCTCGTCGCGCTCGGCACGGTCGCCGACGTCGCCCGGCTGCACATCGCTCAACCGCGCCTTCGTGACCCAGGGCCTCAAGGTCATGGGCGGCCGCCAGAATATCGGCCTCGACGCGCTCGCGGAAGCCGCCCGGCTGGTGAAGGCGCCGAGCTGCCGCGACCTCGGTTTCGCGCTCGGGCCCGCGGATCAACGCCGGCGGCCGCGTCGGCAAGTCGGACCTTGGCGTTCGGCTGCTGACGTCCACCGACCCTGAAGAAGCGCGAACCATCGCTGTCGAACTCGACCGCCTCAACGAAGAACGCCGCGCAATCGAGATGCAGGTCTGCGAGCAGGCGCTGGAGCAGGCGGACAAGCTGAACGACGCGCCGGTCCTGACGGTCATGGGTGCGGGCTGGCACCAGGGTGTGATCGGGATTGTCGCAGGGCGGGTGAAGGAGCGCTTCGGCCGGCCCGCGATCGTCGTCGCCGAGGTCGAAGACGGTACCGGAAAGGGCTCGGGCCGCTCGATCAGCGGCGTCGATCTGGGTGCGGCGGTCCTCGCGGCGAAGGCAGCGGCTTGCTCGTTGCGGGCGGCGGCCATGCGATGGCGGCCGGCCTGACGCTGCCGGTGGGCGGGCTCGAACAGTTTCGCGATTTCATCAGCGAGCGCCTCGCTGCCGACGTCGAGACATCGCTTGGCGGACGCGCCTTGCTCCTCGACGCTTTGCTCGCGCCGGGCGGTGTCGCGGGCAATTTGTGCGACGCGCTCGAAGACGGCCGGCCCATACGGTGCCGGCTGGCCTGCGCCCCGCGTCGCGGCCGGACCCGCGCGCCTGATCAAGACCGGGATCGTCGGCGACGGCCATGTCCGCGGCCTGGCCTGCGGCGACGACGGCAAGAGCTTCAAGTGGATCGCCTTCCGCATGCGCCGCGACCGACCTCGGCCAGGCGCTGCTTTCCTCGCCCGGCGACACGCGCTGGTGGCTGGCAGGCACGATCAAGCGCGACGAGTGGAACGGCGGCAATGCTGCCGAGATGCACCTGGAGGACGCCGCCCTCGCTTGACCCGCACGCGAGGCTTTCGTAACGGGCACTCCGCTTCTCCAAGCGGCCCCTTCGTCTAGCGGTTAGGACGCGGCCCTTTCACGGCTGAAACACGGGTTCGATTCCCGTAGGGGTCACCATAGTATTGTGACGGCGACTCCAATCCCGGCGGCGAGCGCCAGCATGCTCGCCCCAAGCGCAATGGCAGCCGACCGTCCCGCGCTTCGTGCGTAGGTCAGCGTAATCCCAAGCTTCACCGCCATGTTCGCCAGAATGGTGCCGGCGAGCGCGGTGGCGGCGAACAGGGCTCCGATCGTTTCCGGCGGCAGGCCGCCTGCAGTGACGATCGCGACGTCCACGTCCATCGTGCCGATGATCAGCAGGAGCAGCGCGATGCCCTCCTGGCCGAAGCGTCCCTCGGCCCAGACGCCGGCGACCGCCGCAAGAGCGACGAAAAGAAGAAAGCCCAGCGCCGGAACGAGGGCGATCGGATTCCCGGGCTGAACGGGACCCTCGCTGTGCGGAGCACTGCGATACAGCCACCATCCGGCGAGGCCGGCAACGACCACCGCCGGCGCGATGATCAGGGCGAATGGGGCGAGCAGCCGTGTCGCCAGCAGCCCGACCAGGACCAGGACGCGCAGGTACATGACGGCGCTGGCGAGCGCGATCCCGGCCGGCTCGGCTCCCCCGCCTTGGCCTGACCCGAGGCGCTGTGCCAGCGATTGGGTCACCGCTGTCGAACTGTAGAGGCCGCCGATGACGGCGGTCGCGATCGTACCGTGCTTCGCCCCGAAGATCCGGTTCGCGACATAGCCGAGGAACGAGAAGCCGGTCACAAGGACGACGACCAGCCACAGCTTCTGGGGATTCCACGCGCCGTACGGCCCGAACTGACCGTTCGGCAGGAAGGGCAGGATCGCCCCGGCAATCACCGCGAACCGGGCGAGCGCCTTCACATCCTGTTCGTCGAGCTTGCCGATCAGCCCGTGCACTTCTTCCTTCAGCGCGAGGATCAGGGTGACGAGCGTTGCCCCGACGATTGCCAGCGCCGGATTCCCGCTACCCGCCAGGAAACCGAGGCCAAGGGTGGAGATCCCGGCGATCGGGCTCGTCGCGTCCGGACGCTTTTCGAGGTCGGGCCGGTGCACGTAGCCGACCGTCAGGATCGCCGCCGCGCCGGCGATTAGAGCTCCGGCCGCAATGGCCTGCCCCTGCGTCCCGATCAGCCCTGCAATTCCCGCGACTAGCCCGAGCAGGGTGAAGGTCCGGACGCCTGCGACGCGCGTCCCTTCTTCGACGTGACGGAGATTGAAACCGCGCTCGATCCCGATCAGCAGCCCGCAGGCGATCGCCGTGCCGACGCCGAGCGCCTGTGCCGTACCAGTCGCCGGTCAGCGCCAGCCGCTCCGCATGCCACGGCAGGTGGTCGGCCATGAAGGTCGAGATGAAGTAATAGCTGTGGTCGTAGCCTTCGCGCCGGTTGAGCTGCAGCGGGATGCCCGCGTCGGCGCAGGCCGTCTCGCAGCAGCTCCGGCGCAATTCGGTGTCGAGGAAATGGGTCCGCCGTTGCCGACGTCGACGAGCAATTCGCTGACCCGCGCTCCGTCCTCGATCAGCGCCACCGCGTCATGCTCGCCGCCAGGTCGTTCGGTCATCGCCAAGATAGCCGGCAAGCGCCTTCTGGCCCCACGGCACCTGGCCCGGCGCGACGATCGGCGCAAAGGCCGAGACGCTGCGAAACCGGTCCGGATTGCGAAGCGCGACCGTCAGCGCGCCATGCCCGCCCATCGAATGACCGATGATGCCCTGCCGCTCCAGGTCGACCGGGAATTCGGCGGCGACGAGCGCCGGCAAGCTCCTCGGTGACGTAGCGACCACATCCGGTAGTGTCGATGCGAACGGCTTCTGCGTCGCATCGACGTAGAAGCCGGCGCCCAGCCCGAAGTCGTAGGCGCCATCCGGGTCGTCCGGCACGCCTTCGCCGCGCGGACTGGTGTCCGGCGCGACGAAGATCAGCCCGAGCTCGGCGCAGGCAGCGCGATACTCGCCCTTGTCGGTGACATTGGCGTGGGTGCAGGTCAGGCCCGACAGATACCAGACGACCGGGCAGCGTGCGTCCCTCCTCCGCCTGCGGCGGAAGGAAGATCGAGAAGTTCATGTCGTGCCGGTCGCGGCGGACTGCGTGGCGAACGACAAGCTGCCGCCCGCCATGCGCCTTGTCTCGCTGAGGATCTCCAGGCTCATTCGTCGGTCGGCACCCGGTAGAAACCGCAGAGCTTGTTGCCGTCCGGATCGCGCAGATAGGCAAGATAGAGTCTTGCCGAAGCCGGCATCGCGGATCCCGGGCGGATCCTCGATCGCGGTGCCGCCATTGGCGACGCCCGCCGCATGCCAGGCGTCGACCTGCTTCGGGGCTGGAGGCCCTAAAGCCGATCGTCGTTCCGTTGCCGTGGCTGCACGGCTGCCCGTCGATCGGCGGCGCCGACGCCGAGCGCCCTTCGCGCGGTCATCCACCAGTCGGACTTGCGAAATCCTGCCCCGGCCCTACTTCGACGGCGCCCAACGTCGCATCGTAGAACTGCCGCGACGTCTCGCGGTCGCTGCACCCAAGCATCACGTGACTGAACATGTCGCTTCTCTCTCACTCCCTTCGGTCATCCGCGAGCGGGGACCCAGCTGAACAAGGCTGGGTTCCGCTTTCGCGGGAATGACGAGATCAGTAGACCACGACGCTGCGGATGCTCTCGCCCGCATGCATCAGGTCGAAGCCCTTGTTGATCTCGTCGAGCGTCAGCACGTGGGTGATCATCGGGTCGATGGCGATCTTGCCGTCCATGTACCAGTCGACGATCTTCGGCACGTCGGTCCGGCCCTTCGCGCCGCCGAACGCGGTCCCGCGCCAGTTACGGCCGGTGACCAGCTGGAACGGCCGAGTGGCGATTTCCTTGCCGGCTTCGGCGACGCCGATGATGATGCTCGTGCCCCAGCCGCGGTGGCAGCATTCGAGCGCGGTGCGCATCACCTCCGTGTTGCCGGTGCGTCGAAGCGTATAGTCGGCGCCGCCGTCGGTCAGCTCGACGATCTTCGCGACGATGTCTTCGCGGCTCATGCCCTTGGTGTTGAGGAAGTCGGTCATGCCGAACTTGCGGCCCCATTCCTCGCGGTCGGGGTTGATGTCGACGCCGACGATCTTGTTCGCGCCGACCAGCTTCGCGCCCTGGATGACGTTGAGGCCGATCCCGCCGAGCCCGAAGACGACGACGTTCGCGCCCGGCTCGACCTTGGCGGTCTTCACCACCGCGCCGACGCCGGTGGTCACGCCGCAGCCGATGTAGCAGCTGGTCTTGAACGGCGCGTCGTCGCGGATCTTCGCGACCGCGATCTCGGGCAGCACGGTGAAGTTCGAGAAGGTCGAGCAGCCCATGTAATGGAAGATCGGTCTGGCCCTTGTAGCTGAAGCGGCTGGTCCCGTCGGGCATCAGGCCCTTGCCCTGCGTCGCGCGGATCGCGGTGCACAGGTTGGTCTTGCCGGTGAGGCACGACTTACACTGGCGGCATTCGGGCGTGTAAAGCGGGATGACATGGTCGCCGCGGCTTCACGCTGGTCACGCCCGGCGCCGACTTCGCGGACGATGCCCGCGCCTTCATGGCCGAGGATCGAGGGAAAGATGCCCTCGCTGTCGAGCCCGTCGAGCGTATAGGCGTCGGTGTGGCAGATGCCGGTCGCCATGATCTCGACCAGCACCTCGCCGTGCCTTCGGGCCTTCGAGGTCCACCTCGACGATCTCGAGCGGCTTCTTGGCTTCGAACGCGACGGCGGCGCGGGTCTTCATGAGTCGTCCCCCAGTGGATTCGGCGTCGCCTTGCCACTGTCGGGCCTTGCGCCAATGCAGAATTGAAAGGGGAGAGCGATGGCTGATCGACCGCTGAGGGCCGTCACGCGCTGATCACCGGCGGCGGCACCGGGATCGGCGCCGCAACCGCCGAACTGTTGCACGCCGCTGGCGCGCGCGTATCTCTGCTCGGCCGCCGGCTGGAGCCGCTTGCAGCGACGTCGCAAGCGGCGTCGGCGGTACGCCGATTCAGTGCGATGTGACGGATCATGACAATATCGCCCGCGCCTTCGATCAGGCGCGCGCGGCCAACGGCCCGATCGACATCTTGATCGTCAATGCCGGCATCGCCGAGAGCGCGCCCTTCCACAAGATGACTCGCGAGGGCTGGGACCGCATCATCGCGGTCAATCTGACCGGCGCCTTCGACACGGTTCAGGCGGGCCTCCCCGACCTGCTCAAGGCCGAGGACGCGCGCGTCGTCTTCGTGGCCTCGGTCGCGAGCCTGCGCGGCGTGCCTTACGCCGCGCACTATGCGGCCTCCAAGCACGGACTGCTCGGCCTGATGCGTTCGATGGCGGCCGAATATGCCAAGTCGAAGATGACCGTGAACGCCGTCTGCCCCGGCTATGTCGACACGCCGATGACCGACCAGTCGGTGGCGCGCGTGTCGCAGATCACCGGGCGCGGCGAGGGCGACGCGCGCTCCGCGATCACCAACATGAACGCCAGCGGCCGGCTGGTCGATCCGCAGGCGATCGCCAATCTGATCCTGACGCTCTGCCTGCCGCTCAGCCGCGACATCAATGGCGCCGCCGTGACCATCGACGGAGGCACGAGCGCTTGAGTTTGGACGCGGCGACTTTCCGGCCCGAACATTTCCTCTGGGCCTTCGATGCCGGCGTGGCGACCGTCACGCTCAACCGGCCGGAGCGGAAGAACCCGCTGACGTTCGAAAGCTATGCCGAGCTGCGCGACACCTTTCGCGCGCTGACCGACGCGCCGGACGTGAAAGTCGTCGTGATTACCGGCGCCGGCGGCAATTTCTGCTCCGGCGGCGACGTTCACGAGATCATCGGACCGCTGACCAAGATGGACGACGCCGGACTGCTGAAGTTCACGACCATGACCGGCGACCTGGTCAAGGCGATGCGCGCCTGCCCGCAACCGGTCATCGCCGCGGTCGAAGGCGTGTGCGCCGGGGCGGGCGCGATCCTCGCCATGGCCAGCGACCTTCGGTTTGCCGCGCCGAGCGCGAAAACGGCGTTCCTGTTCACCCGGGTCGGCCTGTCCGGCGCCGACATGGGCGCCTGCGCGATCCTTCCGCGCATCATCGGCCACGGCCGCGCCGCGGAATTGCTGTTCACCGGCCGGTCGATGAGCGCCGAGGAAGGTCTCGCCTGGGGCTTCTGGAACCGCCTCAGCGAAAATGTGCTCGACGATGCGCAGGCGCTCGCCCTCGATCTCGCGACGGGGTCCAACCGTTGCGCACGCCGTGACCAAGCGCCAGCTCGACGCCGAATGGCATGTGTCGATCGATGACGCGATCACGATGGAGGCCGAGGCGCAGGCCATCTGCATGAAGACAAAGGATTTCCACCGCGCCTACGAGGCTTTCGCCGACAAGAGGAGGCCGGAGTTCCAGGGTGACTGACTGGCTCGCCTGGCCGTTCTTCGAGCCGCGCCATCGCAAGCTTGCCGGCGCGCTGGAGCGATGGTGTGTCGAGACCATTCACGACGCGGAGGCGTCGGACCCGGACGAAGCCTGCCGGTCGCTTGTGCAGGAGCTTGGCCGGGGCGGGTTTCCTGAAGCTCACCGTGTCCGATGGCGAAAACCGTCCCGATGTCCGCAGCCTCGCCATCTGCCGCGAAATCCTCGCTCGCCATCATGGGCTCGCCGATTTCGCCTTCGCGATGCAGGGGCTCGGCTCGGGCGCCATCTCCTTGTTCGGCACGATCGAGCAGAAGCGCCAATGGCTGCCGCGCGTGGCAAGCGGGAAGGCTATCGCCGCCTTCGCCATGACCGAACCGGAGTGCGGTTCGGACGCCGCGAACATGGCGACATCGGCGATGCGCGACGGCAACGAATGGGTGCTGGTCGGCGAGAAGACCTACATCTCCAACGGCGGCATCGCCGACTTCTATCTGACCTTTGCACGGACCGGCGAAGGCGAGGGGTCGCGCGGCTTGTCGGCCTTCATCGTCCCGGCCGACGTCGGTCACAATCGTCGAGCGCATCGACGCCATCGCCGCCCATCCGCTCGCGCGCCTGAAATACGACAAGGTCCGAATTCCCGGCCGATGCCATTGTCGGCGAGCCGGGCGAGGGCTTCCGCGTCGGGATGGAGACGCTCAACCTGTTCCGCGTGACCGTCGGCGCCGCCGCGCTCGGTTTTGCCCGACGCGCGCTCGATGAGGCGCTTGACCTTCGCCTCCAACCGCCGCCTCGGCAGCGGGAAGCTTTCCGACAATGCGGTGACGCAGGCCAAGCTCGCCGACATGGCCACCGCGATCGATGCCTCGGCGCTGTTGATCTACCGCGCCGCCTGGCAGCAGGACGTCGGCGGGACCGACCACCGTCGCGCCGCCGCAATGGCCAAGCTTCACGCGACCGAATCCGCCCAGCAGGTCATCGACGCCGCGGTGCAGATGCATGGCGGCCTCGGCGTCACCAAAGGGGCCAAGGTCGAGGAACTCTACCGCGAGATCCGCGCCCTTCGTATCTACGAAGGCGCGAGCGAGGTGCAGCGCCAGATCATCGCTCGCGACCTGCTGAAGGAGCATCGCGCATGAAGGACCTGTGCCCGCGCGGATGGCCGCGTCCGAAGGGCTATTCCAATGCCATGGCGGCACGCGGCCGAATGGTGCTCACCGCCGGCGTCGTCGGCTGGAACGAGCAGCAGCAATTCGTCGAAAAGACGCTCGCCGGCCAGTTCGCCCAGACCCTTCGCAACATCGTCGCCATCCTCGAGTGCGACGGCGCCTATCCCAAGAACATCGCGCGCCTGACCTGCTACGTCACCTCGATCGACGAATATCTGGCGAGCGCGAAAGAGATTGGCGCATCCTGGCGCGAGATCATGGGCAAGCACTATCCGGCAATGGCCCTCGTCGAAGTCGTGCGGCTGGTCGAGCAAGACGCCAAGGTCGAGATCGAAGCGACGGCGGTGGTGCCGGAGTGAGAGACAGGTTCGTCGAGGATCGGCTGCCCCCACCGGACCAGCCTTCCGGAATTCCGCTTCGACCTGCCCGAAGTTCAATATCCGGAACGCCTGAATGCCGCAGCGGAACTGCTCAAGGGCGGTGCGCCGGACGCTCTGGCGGTCGTCAACGAGCACGGCCGCTGGACCTACGCCGAACTCGACGATTTCAGCGGCCGCATCGCACGCCTGCTGGTCGAAGAAGAAGGGCTGATTCCCGGCAATCGCGTGCTGCTGCGCGGCCCCAACGGCTACACCATGTTCGCCGCGTGGCTCGGCGTGCTCAAGGCCGGAGGAGTGGCGGTCGCCACCATGCCGCTGCTTCGTCCGGGCGAGATCGCCACGGTGATCGAGCGCGGTCAGATCAGCCACGCGATCGTCGACAGCCGCTTCATCGGCGACTTTCGCGAAGCCGTCGAACAGACGCACTTCGTCAAGCACATCGTGAAATATGACGGCGACTACGGACGCGGCGAGCTGGAGACGCGCACCGCGTCACTCGAGCCGCTGCCGCCGGTCGACACGCATCGCGACGATCCGGCGCTGATCGCCTTCACCAGCGGCACCACCGGCGTCCCCAAGGGCTGCGTCCAGTTCCATCGCGACATCCTCGCGCCGTGCGACACGTTCGCGAAGCATTTGGTCGGTCCGAAACCGGGCGACGTGTTCATGACCAGCGCGCCGATGGCCTTCACCTTCGGCCTGGGCATAACCCTGATGTTCCCGCTGCGCTTCGGCGCGACTGCCGCGACGATCGAGCAGGCCGACGCCGCCCAATATGCTGGAAGCGATCGTGAAGTTCGGCGTCACGCACCTCGGCACCGCGCCGACGGCCTACAAGGCGATGCTGGCCACTGAGGGTGGCGTTCGTCCTGAGCGAGTCCGAAGCGCAGTCGAAGGGCGCTGGCAGACGCGAACGACGCCCTTCGACTTCGCTCAGGACGAACGGATGGAGCGGACTCTCGAGCAGGCTCTGCAGACGCTCCGCACCTGCATCTCGGCCGGAGAGCACCTCCCCGAAGCCACGTGGCATGCGTGGAAGGACCGGACCGGCATCGCGATCATCGACGGCATCGGCTCGACGGAGATGATGCACATCTTCATCTCCGCCGCCGGCGACGACATCCGCCCCGGCTCGACCGGCAAGGCGGTGCCGGGCTATGAGGCGACGATCCTCAGCGACGACGGCAACACGATCGACGAGGGCATCGGCCGCCTCGCGATCAAGGGGCCGACCGGCTGCCGCTATCTCGATGACGAGCGGCAGCGAAACTACGTCGAGGACGGCTGGAACGTCACCGGCGACACCTACCGCCGCGATGCCGACGGCTATTTCTGGTACCTCGCGCGCAGCGACGACATGATCGTCAGCTCCGGCTACAACATCGGCGCCCCGGAAGTGGAGAATGCGCTGCTGGCGCACCCCGCCGTCGCCGAATGCGCGGTCGTCGGCGTGCCCTGTCCCGAACGCGGGCAAAAAGTGAAAGCCTTCATCCTCCTCGCCGACTTCGCCGAGCCGAGCGCCGAGCTGACCGAGAAGCTGCAGTCCTTCGTCAAGGACCAGATCGCCCCCTACAAATATCCGCGCGAGATCGAGTTCGTGGAGGCTCTACCGAAGACGGCGACGGGTAAGCTTCGGCGGAGCGAGTTGCGGCAGGGCTTAGCTATCATGATCCGGCGGCGGCACGTCGGTGTTGTACGTGTCGACGACGATCAGCCATTTGCCATCGGCGCCGCGGCGCCAGATCGAGACATATTTGCCGGGCTCCTCGACAGGCTTACCGTCCTCGCCAAGCATCCGTGCACGGTAGGTGCCGAAGGTGTAAGCCATGCCCCCGTCGCTGGACACTTTGGCATCCCGCATTGTCGGTTTGATGCGAGACGTCGGGAATGGCCAGGATATGCTGCCACTCCTCGCGTATCGCAGCCTTACCGTCGATCAGCGGCTCCGCCGTAGGCAGCATTACCGCATCGTCGGCGTAGTGCGAGAGGATGCCGTCTAGATCCTTCGCCGTTACCGCCTTGGTGATAGCCGCATCGGCGGCACGTACCTGCGCGACCGCGTCATTCTGTTTCGGGGCCAGTTGTTCCGTACAGGCTGCTAAGCCTAAACCAATCACTGCTACTAACAGCGCGCGCATCGCTTTTCCCCTACTATTCGAACTCGACGATCACCTGATCGACGGCTACGCTTTCGCCGGCCTTCACCGGCGTCGCCTTCACCGTCGCCGCCTTCGGAGCGCGGAGGATGTTTTCCATCTTCATCGCTTCCATGATGGCGACCGTCTGCCCGGGCTCGACCTTGTCGCCGGTCTTTACGTCGAGGCGCGTGACGAAGCCCCGGCATCGGCGCGAGCAGGAGTCGCGACAGGTCGGGTGGCGCCTTCTCGATCATGTGCACCGACAGATCGGCGACATGCGGGTCGAGCACCTGCACCTTGTGGCTCGCACCGCGCGTGGTCAGCACCCAGCGGCGGCCCTCGCGCTTCACCTGCACGGTGCGCTGGCGCCCGTCGATGGTGACACCGAGCAGCCGCTGGCCCGGGCTCCAGCTTCCGAACATCTCGACGGGAGCGCCGCCATCGACGCTCGCCATCGTGCCGCCTTCGAAGGGCTCGATGCGGACGCGGTGGACGTCGCCGCCGATCCGCACTGCATGGTCGAGCGGCGGTTCGATCGCACTGTTGAGCTGGCCGCTTATCTGCCCAGCGCGCGCCTCGCGCGTCGTCTCGATCATCGCCGCGATGGCGGCGAGATCGGCGATCAGTTGCGGATCGGCCGGAGCGCCCTCGAACCCTTCCGGATATTCCTCGGCGATGAAGTTGGTGGTGATGTCGCCGCTGCGGAAGCGCGGGTGCTGCGTCAGCGCGGACAGGAAATCGACATTGTGACCGATGCCCTCAATCTCGAACGCATCGAGCGCTTCGACCTGTGCGTCCAGGGCGGCTTCACGGCTCGGACCCCAGGTGACCAGCTTGGCGATCATCGGGTCGTAGAACATCGACACTTCGCCGCCCTCGAAGACGCCGTCGTCCACGCGGACGCGAATGCCTCCCTCGCGGCTCTCCGGTGAGGGACGATAGCGGACGAGACGGCCGGTGGACGGCAGAAAGCCGCGGTACGGGTCCTCGGCATAGACGCGCGTCTCAACCGCCCAGCCGTCGAGCTTCACATCGTCCTGCTTCAGCTTCAGCTTCTCTCCGGCCGCCACGCGGATCATCTGCTCGACGAGGTCCAGACCGGTGACTTCCTCGGTCACCGGATGCTCGACCTGCAGCCGGGTGTTCATCTCGAGGAAGTAGAAGCTCTTGCCGCTCGTATCCGCGCCGGAGACGATCAGTTCGACCGTGCCGGCGGAATAATATCCGACCGCGCGGGCGAGGGCGACGGCCTGTTCGCCCATCGCCTTGCGCATTTCGGGTGTGACGAACGGCGAGGGCGCTTCCTCGACCACCTTCTGGTGGCGGCGCTGGATCGAGCATTCGCGCTCGCCGAGGTAGAGGATGTTGCCGTGCTGGTCGCCGAGCACCTGGATCTCGATGTGCCGCGGCTGCTCGATGAACTTCTCGATGAAGACGCGGTCGTCGCCGAAGCTGTTGAGGCCCTCGCGCTTGGTCGCCTCGAAGCCCTCGCGCACGTCCTTCTCGGACCAGGCGAGGCGCATGCCCTTGCCGCCGCCGCCGGCCGAGGCCTTCATCATCACCGGATAGCCGATGTCCGCCGCGATCTTCACCGCCTCGTCGGTCGTCGCGATGTCGCCGAGATAGCCGGGGACGACGTTCACGCCCGCGGCCTGCGCGAGCTTCTTGGACTCGATCTTGTCGCCCATCGCCGCGATGGCGTTCGGCGGCGGGCCGATGAAGGCGATGCCGGCCTTCGCGAGCGCCTCCGCGAAGCTCGTCCGCTCCGACAGGAAGCCGTAGCCTGGGTGCACCGCCTCGGCGCCGGTCGCCTTGCAGGCGTCGATGATCAGCTCAGCCTTGAGGTAGGATTCGGACGCGGGCGGCGGGCCGAGGCGGACGCTTTCGTCGGCCATGCGGACGTGCGGAGCGCGGTCGTCGGCGTCGGAATAGACCGCGACGGTCTTGATGCCCATTCGCTTGGCGGTGCGGATCACACGGCACGCAATCTCCCCGCGATTGGCGATCAGGATTTTCTCGAACATCATTAATCCTTGAGAGGACGTCGCCAGAACCGGACAGAAGCAAATACGTAAATGACAATCAGACAGGCCGCCAAGAGGTATACTTGCCACTCCAGATTGGCGTTGCAGCTTACCGAGCCCTCGAACGGCAAGCCGCATTTGAACAGCAAAAGGAAATACAGGATCAACGAGACAATCGCGTAGGCAATGCTGGCCAAAGCGAACTTGAGCGCTCTCACTCAGCCGCCTCGTCAAGGGGCGGGCGGTTGTGGCCGAGCAGGCGCAGCACCTCATCGGCGGCGTCGGCGAGGTTGGTGCCCGGGCCGAAGATCGCCTGCACGCCCGCGGCGCGGAGGGCGGCATAATCCTGCGGCGGGATGACTCCGCCGGCGACCACCTTGATGTCGGCGCGGCCCATGTCCTTCAGCGCTTCGATCATTTCCGGGATGAGCGTGCGGTGGCCTGCGGCGAGCGATGAGGCGCCGACGACGTCGACGTCCTTTTCGATCGCCATTTGCGCGGTTTCGCGCGGGGTCTGGAAGAGGGGGCCGGGGATCACTTCGAAGCCGAGGTCGGTGAAGGCGGACGACACCAGGTTCGCGCCGCGGTCGTGGCCGTCCTGGCCCATCTTGGCGACCATGATGCGCGGCTTCCGGCCGAGGCGATCCGCGACGGATTGCGTGCCTTGCACCGCGGCTCTCCAGCGGCCGTCCTGGCGCGCCTTGCCATAGATGCCGCGCACCGGTTCCGGCACGGTGCCGTACCGGCCGAAAGCGCGTTCGAGCGCGTCCGAGATTTCGCCGAGAGTGGCGCGGGCGCGGGCGCACTCCACTGCCAGTGCCAGCAAATTCCGCTCGTCCTGAGCGGAGCCCGGAACGGGCGAAGTCGAAGGGCGCTCTGCACTAGCGCCGGAGGTGCGCCCTTCGACTTCGCTCAGGACGAACGGTTGTTTGGCGGCTTGCTCCAAAGCATCCAGCGCGGCGCGAACCTTCACCTCGTCGCGGCCGGCGCGCACCTTCTCGATCCGCGCGATTTGCGATGCGCGGACCTTGGCATTGTCGACTTCGAGGAATCTCGTGCTCTTCCTCTTCCGCAAGCCGGTAGCGGTTGACGCCGACGATCACCGTCTCGCCCGTATCGACCTTCGCCGCGCGCGCCGCCGCCGCTTCCTCGATGCGATGCTTGGGCAGGCCTTCCGCGACCGCCTTGGTCATGCCGCCGTGCGCCTCGACTTCCTGGATCAGCTCCCACGCGCGCTCTTCCAGCTCGCGGGTCAGCTTCTCCACGTACCAGCTTCCGCCGAGCGGGTCGGCCACGGCGGTGATGCCGCTCTCCTCGGCGAGGATCAGCTGGGTGTTGCGGGCGATGCGGGCGCTGAAATCGGTGGGCAGCGCGATCGCCTCGTCGAAGCTGTTGGTGTGCAGCGACTGCGTTCCGCCGAGCACCGCCGCCAGCGCCTCGACCGTCGTGCGCACGATATTGTTGTACGGGTCCTGCTCGGTCAGGCTGACGCCGCTCGTCTGGCAGTGCGTGCGCAGCCGCTTGGACTCCTCCTTCTGCGCGCCGAGGTCGGTCATGATCCGGTGCCACAAGGTCCGCGCGGCGCGCAGCTTCGCCACCTCCATGAACAGGTTCATGCCGATGCCCCAGAAGAAGCTGAGGCGGCCGGCGAACTCGTCGATCTCGAGGCCCTGGCGCATCGCCGCGCGCGCATATTCCATGCCGTCGGCGAGCGTGTAGGCCAGCTCCTGCACCGCCGTCGCTCCGGCCTCGTGCATGTGATAGCCGCTGATCGAGATCGAGTTGAACTTCGGCATTTCGCGCGCGCAGAAAGCGATCACGTCCGACACGATCCGCATGCTCGGCTCGGGCGGGTAGATGTAGGTGTTGCGGACCGCGAACTCTTTCAGGATGTCGTTCTGGATCGTGCCGGTGAGCTCAGCGTGCGGAACGCCCTGCTCCTCCCCGGCGACGATGAAGAAGGCCATGATCGGAAGCACCGCGCCGTTCATGGTCATGCTGACCGACATCTCGCCGAGCGGGATGCCGTCGAACAGCAATTTCATGTCCTCGACGCTGTCGATGGCCACGCCCGCCATGCCGACGTCGCCGGCGACGCGCGGATTGTCGCTGTCGTAACCGCGATGGGTGGCGAGATCGAAGGCGACGCTCAGCCCTTTCTGACCCGCGGCGAGGTTGCGCCGGTAGAAGGCGTTGGACTCCTCGGCGGTGGAGAAGCCGGCGTACTGGCGGATGGTCCACGGGCGGCCCGCGTACATCGTCGCGTAGGGGCCGCGGGTAAACGGCGCTATGCCGGGATAGCCGCTGTCGATGGCGTCTTCGGGCCCGTAGACGGTCTCCAGCTTGATGCCCTCGACGGTTTCACGGGACAGATCGCGCCCGCGGCTTTCCTTCGCGGCCAGCGTCTCCCAGTCGGATTTGGTCGGCTTGTCGGTCATTTACCGCCGTCCTTAGCTGCCAAATCGAGCGAAGCGAAGCGTCCGACGCAGGACTCCTACGCGTCGCTCATGTCAGCAGTCTCCGACGCGGCGGCCCCTTTGCGACATGGTGGCAGTCGTTTGCCTTTCCCCGTCGCTTAGCGTCGCATTGGAGGAGATTTCGTAGGATTCCGCGTCATAGGTGCCGGCGAATTCATACCGCACCTGCAGGTCCGGGCTGTCGCAGCGCATTGCTCCTTGGATCCGGCCTCCGTCGAACGAAACGGAGTCGTAGGTGCAACCCTGGTTTGGCGAGCCGCTCAAGAATTCGGCGTCGGGCGATTTGGTATCGGCGGGCAGACAGTAATCGAAGCCCGAAGGCATGCCTTCATTCATCTTCGCCGCTAAATCTGCCGGTACGTTCGGGTTTGGAACGACGTCGCCGAAATTCGTCGACCAGGCACCGGCCCGAAGAACGAACGGGTCGCTTGGTGCATTGGACTGGTCCGGCGTCGACACTCCGGATGGCGCCGTTTCAGCCGACACGTTGAGGTCATTCTGCGCATTCGTCTCCGGGAACGGACCGCATGCGCTCAGAATCAGGATCAAGGACAAGCTACAGATACGCATTACACACCCCCGCCGCCTAACTAACACGCACGAGTTACTGCTTCATTGAGTTCCCCGCGCTTGCCAACCATATGCACTGACGATGTCGATTTCAGATCCGCACCAGCCTCGCCGAACCAGAAGCCTCCGACACCTTCGTTCCGCACCGTCCCGCCCGTCCCGACAAGGCGGAGGGCGGCAAGCGGTTCGAGATCGTGTCCGAATATGAGCCTGCCGGCGACCAGCCGACGGCGATCAAGGAACTGACCGAGGCCGTTGCCGAGGGCGAGCGGAGCCAGGTGCTGCTCGGCGTCACCGGCTCGGGCAAGACCTTCACCATGGCCAAGGTCATCGAGACGCTGCAGCGGCCGGCGCTGATCATTGCCCCGAACAAGATCCTCGCCGCGCAGCTCTACGGGGAGTTCAAGAGCTTCTTCCCGAACAATGCGGTCGAATATTTCGTCAGCTATTACGATTACTACCAGCCCGAGGCCTACGTCCCGCGCACCGACACCTACATCGAGAAGGAGTCGAGCGTGAACGAGGCCATCGACCGCATGCGCCACTCGGCGACGCGGTCGCTGCTGGAGCGGGACGACGTGATCATCGTCGCGTCGGTCTCGCTGCCTCTACGGCATCGGCTCGGTCGAGACCTATTCGGCGATGACCTTCAGCCTGAAGAAGGGCGCAGTCCGAGGACCAGCGCGAGGTCATCCGCAAGCTCGTGGCGCTGCAGTACAAGCGCAACGACGCCGCCTTCGCGCGCGGCAATTTCCGGGTGCGCGGCGACAATCTGGAGATTTTCCCGTCGCACTATGAGGACACGGCCTGGCGCGTGTCCTTCTTCGGCGACGAGATCGAGGACATCGTCGAGTTCGATCCGCTGACCGGCCAGAAGGCGGCGAGCCTCGACAGCGTGAAGGTCTATGCCAACTCGCACTATGTGACGCCGGGCCCGACGCTCAAGCAGGCGATGGGCGCGATCAAGCATGAGATGGAAGAGCGGCTGAAGGAGCTGGTCGCGGAGGGGCGGCTGCTGGAGGCTCAGCGGCTGGAGCAGCGCACCAACTTCGACCTCGAGATGATCGCGGCGACTGGCAGCTGCGCGGGCATCGAGAATTACTCGCGCTTCCTCACCGGCCGCCTTCCCGGCGAGCCGCCGCCGACCCTGTTCGAATATCTGCCCGACAATGCGCTGCTGTTCATCGACGAGAGCCACCAGACGGTGCCGCAGATCGGCGCGATGGCGCGCGGCGACCACCGGCGGAAGATCACGCTGGCCGAATACGGCTTCCGCCTGCCCAGCTGCATCGACAACCGCCCGCTTCGCTTCAACGAATGGGACGCGATGCGCCCGCAGACGACATTTGTGTCGGCGACGCCCGGCCCGTGGGAGATGAACGAGACCGGCGGCGTGTTCAGCGAGCAGGTCATCCGCCCGACCGGTCTCATCGACCCGCCGGTGGAGATCAAGCCGGTCGAGGACCAGGTCGACGACCTCGTCAACGAAGCGAAGATCACGGCCAAGAAGGGCTATCGGACCTTGGTCACGACGCTGACCAAGCGGATGGCGGAGGACCTGACCGAATATCTGCACGAGGCGGGGCTACGCGTCCGCTACATGCACTCGGACGTCGAGACGCTGGAGCGCATCGAACTGATCCGCGAGCTCCGGCTTGGCGTCTACGACGTGCTGGTCGGCATCAACCTGCTTCGCGAGGGCCTCGACATTCCGGAGTGCGGGCTGGTCGCGATCCTCGATGCGGACAAGGAAGGCTTCCTTCGGTCCGAGACGTCGCTGATCCAGACCATCGGCCGCGCCGCCCGCAACATCGACGGCCGCGTCATCCTCTACGCCGACACCAGGACCGGCTCGATCGAACGCGCGCTCGCCGAGACCGACCGCCGCCGCCAGAAGCAGGTCGAGTACAACCAGCTCCACGGCATCACGCCCGAGAGCATCAAGCGCCAGATCAGCGACATCATCGCCCATGTCTCGACGCGCGATGGCGTGGTCATCGACACCGGCGACGACGAGCGGCCGCACCTCGTCGGCCACAACCTCAAGGCCTACATCGCCGACCTCGAGCAACGCATGCGCAAGGCCGCCGCCGACCTCGAATTCGAAGAGGCCGGCCGCCTCCGCGACGAGATCCGACGGCTGGAGGAAGACGATCTCGGCATCCCCCACGACCAGCGCGTCGCCCCTCGTCCCACCGGCAATTCGTCGGAGGGCAAGCCGGGCACCCGCAAGACCCGCTTCGGCAAGCAGAGCCGGACGAGGTTTGGGGGGCGGAGATAGCGTCATTCTTTCAATGCGTTACGCGCGCCGTTCAGGCGGGCGAAACCCAAGTCGTCGCAGGGAGTTTGATCTGAAAGCTTCAATGGGGTGGACCGCGCTGGCGGCTGGGAAATTCATGCACAAGACACTGAGTTCTGATTTTCGGCGCTCTCGCCATGGTCGCCACCACGCCGGCCTTGGCCGCAACGACGCGGCGATGAGCCGATCGCGGTGCCGCGCGCCATCAAGCAGGGGGTCGACTTCGTCTATGTCGATCCGCAGATGAGCAACGTTGCGCGGCGGCGTCAGCGGCCGGAGAACTGGCTCGCCCGCATTTTCAGCTTCGATTTCTCGGGCGGAAAGCGGCAGGCGCCGAACGTGCTGTTCACCCAGCTTGGCCAGGGCCTGCAGCGCTATCAGGCGACCTATGGCCGCTTGCCGCAGGTCAAGGTTCCGGCGGGCGCCGTGCTGAAGCGCGGCTCGACCGGCAAGCGGGTGCAACTTCTCCGCCAACGCCTCGGCCTGCACGGCCAATGGCGGGTACGACACCGCCTTGTTCCAGGCGGTTGCGACCTATCAGACCGTCCACGGCATCGGTCCGGCCGACGGCATTGCGGGCAGGGCGACTCTCGCCTCGCTCAACCGCGGATCGCAACATTATCTGCGACGGATCGCGATCAACGTCGAGCGGGCCTGGCGCCTGCCGCAGACCCGCCAGTTCGATCGCTACGTGGTCGTCGATTCCGGAGCTGCCGAAGCCTATCTGTTCGACCGCGACCGTATCGCCGACGGGATGAGGGTCATCGTCGGATCGCCCGAGACCAAGACGCCGATGATCGCGGTGATCATGCGCAACGCGAAGGCCAACCCATACTGGCACGTTCCGCCGGAGCTGGTGCGCAGCCTGACCGCCAAGCGCATCGGCAAGGAGGGCATCTCCTACCTGAAGAACTTCCACTATGAAGTGCTGTCGGACTGGGGCCCCAATCCCCAGGTGGTCGATCCCAAGACGATCAACTGGAAGGCGGTCGCTTCTGGCCGGAAGGAACCCTCGATGCTGGTGCGCCAGCGGCCCGGCCCGTGGAATTCGATGGGCAAGATGAAGTTCGAGATGCCCAACGACTACGGCATCTACCTCCACGACACCCCGTTGAAGGAGAAGTTCGCGGACGATCGCTGGATCAGCAACGGCTGCGTCCGGCTGGAGGATTACCAGCGTTTCGCTCGGTGGGTGTTCGGCTACGTGCCAAATTCCGCGACCCCGGAGCAGCGGATCGATCTGCCGCGGCCGGTGCCGGTCTACCTGACCTATCTGACGGTCGAATCCAGCCCGAACTACGGCGTCGTATTCCGCCCCGATCCCTATGGGTTCGATGCACAGGCCATGCCGCAAATGTTCGGACCGTCGCAGGTGGCGGCCGCGGAAGGTGAGCTTGAGCGGCGCAGCTGACGCCGCCCAAGCGTGACGATCAGCGGAGTACGCCCTTGGCGGCCTGGTTGCGCGCGTAGACGAACAAGGCGATGCCGACGGCCAGGATGACCCACGGCATGACCGCCATCGCGCCGGTCGTCAGGCTCTCCGGAGCCTCCATCGCCAAATACTGATAGCCCATGCCGACCACGATCCCGACAAGGGACAATCCGAAGGCGTGAACTGCGTAGCGGCTGCGGATCAGCAGGAGCAGGGATCCGATCAGCGCGCCCCAGACGCCGAGCGCCCAGAAGGCTTCCATCCATCCCGGGAAGCTGTCGAAGAATGCGCGTTCCTCGGCCGAAAATTGCGACAGATACGCCTCGTTGGCGGTTTGGGTCATGACATAATCGAACGCGCCGAACGCGTTCCACAAAGTCGCCAATATACCGACGATCCAGACATGCGCGGGAGTGCGCGTTTGCACGGCTTCTTGCATGGTCGTTCCCCCTCAGCGGCCCGGGCCAGCCGGGACCGAAGAGGAGGAAATGCCTGTTTGCCCGCGGAGTCAAACGCCGGGCTGGCGGGGCCTAGAAGCCGACGTTCAGCCCGACCTGAGCCGACACGTCATTGCCATCGTCGCGGCCGACCGTGGTCGACAGAACAGTGTTCAAGGCTACGCCGTTCAGGATTTCCGCGCTGCCTCCGCCAGAGATGCGCCCATAGGCGCTCTTGGAGCGATCGCCGAGCGACCAGCTGTTGACGATCCCCGGGGCTGAGGTCTGAGCGAAGCGCACCGTGCGCGAGCCGTCGGACAATTCCTTTTCCACCATTGCGGATAGATAGGGCCGGACCGAAACGCCGCTGGTGTCGAAGTCGCCGCGAACTTCCAGGCCGACTCCGCCGGTGAAGGACTTCGCAGTCACCGAACTGACGTCGAGCGTCAGTGCAGCGTCACCGCTCTCGGTATAGCCGTCGACCTTCGCCTTCGCATAATCCAGCGCCACAACCGGGCCGGCCCGAATTACGCCGACCGGCATCAGGTAACCGGCCTTGGCTCCGGCCAGCCAATGGCTCCCGTCGGTGCTGGCACGCATGCCCTCGACGACGCCCTCGCGTTCGATGTCGAGATCGTCCCAGCCGTATCCGACATATCCCTGGGCGAAAGCGCCGGCGATGGCGTAGCCGGCGAAGCCGCCGACCTGCCAGGTCTTGCCTTCGGTGCGCGACACGTCGCCGATGAACTTGGCACGCGGCTTGGAATAGTTTCCGGCGATTCCGACGGTGCCGTTGCCGAAGCCGTAGGACACTCCTGCCGTCACACCGACTCCGTCGATGTCGAAATGGTCGCTTTGCTCGTCGGGCTTCACGTCGTGCGAGAAGGTGTCGCCGACGACGAAGAACTTCATGCCTTCCGCCAGGTCTCCGTCACGCGGAGCCGAGAGGTCGACGCGGCTCGACAGGGTCCGTCCGAAGTTCCGCGCAGTGTCGATTCCGAGTTCACTCGAAGCCTTGAACGTGAGCGGGGCCTGTAATTGCGCGGCGACGTACTGTGCCACGATCGCGAATCCGCCCGACGTCAGGTGAAGCGCGTCGCCGTAGAACAGATAGCCGCCGGAGTTCACGGCGCAGGTCGTGGTGGGAAAGATCGGGCAGACCAGGCCGCTGGTGATTCCGTAGGCGGCCGGGTCGGCGATCACGTTGTCCAGCATCAGGTTGAGGTCGAGGTAATGCACGATGACTCCGTCCGCCGCGTAGCCGGCGAGGGTGGACTGCATCCCGCTGTTGAAGGCGGTCGAATAGGCGCTTCGGATTGCCGCGAGGCTGGGTGACGCCGCGATCTCGGGCAGTCGCCCCGTGTCGCCGGCGAGGAAGCTGATGGTTGGGGCGCCAGCGTCAACCAAGCGATCGAGCTGCACGCTTGTCGTCGCGGCAGCCGCCGTCCCTGCCGCCGGCGCCAGTGCCAGCGTCCCGCCAGCCTGCTGATAGAAACGCGCGTCGTTGCCGCCGATGGAAACCGCCACAAGATCCCCGGCCTCGAAGGTCGTGGGTACGCCGGGAAAGACCGTCGATTGCGTTCCGACGTTCAGGAACTGGTCGACTTCGTACTGGAAGCCGAGCCCGCAAAGTGGCGACGTGCCCGGCGCGTAAAACGGGTCGAAGCAAAGCGTGCCATTGTTGCTGCCGCCGAATGCGCCGCCGATCGCGTAATTGGAAACGGGCGCACCGAGGATGGTCGACAGGGTGTCGATATAGTTCGTCCCGCCCGAGAATCGACCGGTCGGGTAGATGGCCAGGGCTTGCGGGTTGGCATAACCCAATTGGAAGGCATTGCCGTCGTCGGCATAGCTGTCACCGAAGGCGACGATATTGTCGACGCGTTGCGCCGCTGCGGGCGTGGCGATCGAGGTTGCGGAAAGCGCGGTGGCGGCCAGCAAGGTGCGGCCGATGAATCGGCAAGTCGTCATGAGAAATCCTCTCCCCGCGGCCGAAACGGTGCCGCCCAGGAGAGGATTATTCCCGCCGAATCAACGCCATTACAAGTGGCGTAAAGGCAACAGCGGTTTCCGTAGCGTCGAGCGGATGACGTGCGCGGCAAAACCTAGTCGTCGAGGATTTCGCCGCTTCCGGCGCCGTCGGTATCGCTGCCTTCCGTTCCCGATCGCGTAGAACCCGTCTCGCCGGCACGGGCTTCGCGGACCTGCTCTTCAAGAATGCCGGTTGATCCCTGTCCGTCGCTGTCGTCGCCGTCGAGGTCGAGCGCGGAGGCATCCGCTTCGGCTTCCTCGGCTTCACGGTTCTTTTCATCGATGATCCCGGGTGTCCCCTGTCCATCCGTTCCCTCGCCGTCCGTCTCGGGGAAGGTAATCGCTTGGCCGTCGCGTCCTTGATCGCTCATCGAATTTCTCCTGATTTCCTGCTGTAACGTTCGGCCCAGCACCCTTGTTGCGGCGCCGTTGAGCCCGATTCATGCGAAGCGTCGCCGCCCAACCTCCGTTCACCGTCTCGATTCTGGAGCCGTTCATATTGAGGTGCTAGAAGGACCTCGGGTGTGAAGGGGTCAAAATGCGCCGAATTTTCCTGGTCCTTGCGGGACTAAGCCTGCCTGCGTCGGCCCTGGCCGCGAGCCAGCAGCCGATCGAGCCGATCGACGTTCCGCCGAGCGTCGAGCAGGGGCTCGACATGGTCTACATCGACCGCGAGATCGCGCCGTCGATGGAGCAGCGCGACGCCCAGCTCGAGCAGCAGGGCTTCAGCGATTTCAACGCCGCGCCGGTCGACATGTTCGCCCCGGTGCACCCGCTCTACACCGATCTTCGTCGCGGGCTGGTCCAGTACCAGATGCGCTGGGGCGACCTGCCCCAGGTCCAGGTTCCCGCCGGACCGGTGCTGAAGCTCAACGCGACCGGCGACCGCGTCGCTTTGCTTCGCCAGCGGCTCGGGCTGGCGGAGGGCACGAAGTTCGACGCCGCCACCGCGGCCGCGGTCAAGGAGTTCCAGGCGACCCATGGAATGAAGGCCGACGGCGTCGCCGGGGCCGGTACGCTCGCCGCGCTCAACCGCGGCTTCAAGCATTACGAGAATGTGCTGATGCTCAATCTCGAGCGCGCCCGGCGTCTTCCGCGCACCACCGAAAGCGGCCGCTATGTCCTCGTCGATGCCGGCGCCGCCCGGCTATGGATGTTCGAGGATGGCCGCCCGGTCGACAGCATGCGGGTCATCGTCGGGGAGAAGGCGACCGAGACGCCGATGATGGCGGCGCTGCTTCGCTTCGTCAGCGTCAATCCCTATTGGAACACGCCGCCCGACTTCGCGCAGAAGAATGTGGCGCCGCACGTCTTGAAGGAAGGGCTGACCTACCTCGTCGAGCGTGACTATCAGGTGCTTTCGGACTGGACCGATGAGGCGACGCAGATCGATCCGGCTACGGTCGACTGGGCGGCCGTCGCGGCCGGCAAGGCGAACGTGCGCCTGCGCCGTGGGCCCGGCCCGTGGAATTCGATGGGCGACATGAAGTTCATGATGCCCAACGACTTCGGCATCTACCTCCACGACGTGCCGGATGCGTCCAAGGCCGCATTCAAGACGGAAGACCGCTGGATCAGCAACGGCTGCATCCGGCTGGAGGATGCCGACCGCTTCGCCACCTGGCTGTTCGGCCGAGTGCCGAAGGGCAAGGATCCGAAGGTCGAGGAAAATGTCGACCTGCCCAATCCGGTGCCGGTCTACGTCACCTATCTGACGGCCGAAGGCGGGCCGAGCGGAGCGAAGTTCCGGCCCGATCCATACAATCGCGATCCGGCCTTGCTCGCCCGCTACTTCGGCGATGGGCAACAGCAGGTCGCGGCGGTCCTGCCCTGAACATCTTGATCCGGCCTCCGGCTTCACCATTTGTGGTCCGGAGATGATCGGGAACCACTACAACGGCTATATGCCCTTCGAGGATCGGCTAGGCGCGATATTCCGGCGCGGTATGCGGATCGCTTCTCGGCTGGCGATGGCCTTCGGTCTGTCCGCCATCACGGCGATCGTTGTCGGCGGTGCTGTCACGGACAATGGTTTCGTCCAGGTCCTCGTAACCGCCTTTGCCACTCTCGCGTTCTGGATCCCACTCTTCCTTGTAATCCTCGGCATTGAGCGCCTGTTCACGCGCAACCCTGCGGCACCGCGCTCAGAAGTGCGAGAGCCCGTCCACAACAGTTGGCGCCGTCTTGCGGCCCATGCGCCCGCTCACGCGGACAGGATCTCCGTCCTGCAACGCTCCTTCGAGCGTTCGCGGCTGACCTTGGGCAAGGCGGACCTCGACCCGGATGCCCACGACCTGTGCGTCCTGATCGATCGACGACTGCCCGAGCTGATCGACCGCGAACTTGACGACCTTCCGCCCGATGACCGGGACCGCGGCCGCCGTCTCAACGAACTCGTCGACCTTGTTGAACAGTTCGCGCGCCACTGCAGCCGCAAGGGCTCGGGCGAAGAGGGTCTGCCGCGCTACGATGCGCAAGTGCTTCGCCGGCGTTTCGAAGAGCGCCTGTCCAGCCCTTTCTAAGGGCTCCGCTCCAGCTCTCGCTTAAGCTTCGTCAGGCGCTCCGTGGCGTGCGCCGCGTGCGGGCCGATCCAGCGCTCGTGAATCTCCTGGATCGGGAGCCACGTTCAGGTGATTCCACCGCTCGCGTCCCTTGCGCACGGGAATTACCAGCTCTGCATCTTCCAGCACCTTCAGATGCTGCATGACCGTGCAACGGTCGAGCTCCGGGAAATGCGCGACGAGCGTCCCGGTCGTCAGCGGCTGGTCGCGCAGATCGTCGAGGATTTGCCGCCGGACCTGATGGCCCAGCGCCTTGAACACCCGGTCGTATTGCTCGGAATTTGACATGTTATAAAACTATAACATATAGGCGCTTCCGATCAAGAGGCAGGAGTAGAAAGATGGATCTCAAGTTCAGGGTCGCCGCGCGCATCGCTCGGCCGGTGCACGAGGTGTTCGAAGCCGTCGCGGACCCGCAGAAGCTGTCGAACTATTTCACCACCGGCGGAGCGCAGGGCCGGCTTGAGACCGGCGCGACCGTCACCTGGGACTTCCGCGATTTTCCGGGCGCATTTCCGGTCGAGGTGATCGAAGTCGTTCCGGACGAGAAGATCGTCCTCAAATGGGAAGCCAATGAAGGCGAGCCGCCCAACCTGTCGGATTCCGAGGGCAAGGTCCGCGAAGCGAACTATCAGACCACGGTCACCATGACCTTCACGCCGCTCGACGACGACACGCGCACCCTCGTCGAGATTCGCGAGGAAGGCTGGCGCGAAACCCAGGCGCGCGCTCGAGGCGAGCTACGGCAATTGCCAGGGCTGGTCGCAGATGCTGTGCGCACTGAAGGTTTGGGTCGAGCACGGCTTCAACATGCGCGAGGGCATGTACAAGTAGCTTTCGATCCAGCCTTTTCTGCAACACGTCTGTCGCACTCGCGCAATCGCGCTGACACGGCCCTTCCGTAAAACGGCGTCAAACCGGAGACGGGGAGGGTGCCGTGTCCAATATGCTGCCGAAGGGCCTGTTCGCCGATCCTAAAGGCGGACTGGCAAATATGCTGGACTCGCGTCCAATGCCGCCGTGGATCGAGGAACCGATCCACTTCGAGCCGCATCGGCCGAGGCTGTCGTTTCGCACCGTGTGGATTTCCGACACGCATCTCGGCACGCCCGGCTGCAATTCGGAGCTGCTGCTCGACTTCCTGAAGGGGATCGAGTGCGAGACGCTCTATCTGGTCGGCGACATCATCGACGGCTGGCAGCTGCGCAAGGGCTGGTACTGGCCGCCACGGCACAACGACATCGTCCGCTGCGTGCTCAAGATGGCCAAGCACGGGACGCGCATCGTCTACGTCCCCGGCAACCACGACGAGCTGTTCCGCGATTATGTCGGCCTGCACTTCGGCGGCGTGGAGATTCTGCCCGAGGCGCTGCACGTGACCGCCGACGGCCGCACCTTGCTGATCCTCCACGGGGACGAGTTCGACGGCGTCGTGATGTACGCCCGCTGGCTCGCCTTCCTTGGGGACAGCGCATACACCTTGCTGCTCAAGATCAACGCGGTCCTCAACCGCGTGCGGCGCCTGCTGGGGAAGCCCTATTGGTCGCTTGCGGCGGTCCTCAAGAAGAAGGTCAAGAACGCCGTCCAGTTCATCTCGAGCTTCGAGGAGGTCGTCGCCCGCGCCGCCTTCGAGCGCGGCGCCGACGGCGTGGTCTGCGGCCACATCCACACCGCCGAAGTGCGGCAGATCGGCGAGGTCACCTACTACAACGACGGCGACTGGGTGGAGAGCTGCACCGCGCTCGTCGAGCATGCCGACGGCCGGATGGAAATCATCGACTGGGCCGAGCGGAAGAGAAGCGAAGCCGCGGCCAAGGCCGAACCTGCGAGAGAGACGATAGCCGCGTGAAGATCGCCATCGCGACGGATGCCTGGCAACCCCAGGTGAATGGCGTCGTCCGGTCGCTCTCGACCACGATCGATCGGCTACGGCGGCGAGGGCACGACGTGCTGGTGGTCGAGCCGGGCATGTTCCGGACGATTCCCTGTCCGACCTATCCCGAGATCCGCCTCGCGATCGGATCCGGCCGCTGCGTCGCCTCCTTGCTCGATCGCGTCCAGCCGGACCGCGTCCACATTTCCACCGAAGGCCCCATCGGATGGGCGACGCGCAGCTGGTGCCTGAAGCGCGGACATCCGTTCACGACGGCGTTCCACACGCGCTTTCCCGATTACGTCTCGATCCGCACCGGCGTTCCCGCCAAGTGGATCTGGAACGTCATGCGCCGCTTTCACGGTGCGGCCGAACGCACCTTTACCGCCACGCCCAGCCTTGCCGCGGAGCTGCGGGCGCACGGGCTGGAGCACACGCACCACTGGCCGCGCGGCGTCGAGCTGGAGCAGTTCAGCGCCAAGGTTGCGCCGCACCCCGATCTCTTTCGCCTGCCCCGGCCGCTCCTCCTGAACGTCGGCCGCGTAGCCGTGGAAAAGAACATCGAGGCGTTCCTCGACTGCCATGTTCCGGGCAGCAAGGTGGTCGTCGGCGACGGCCCTGCGCTCGAAAAGCTGGCACGCCGCTACCCTAACGTCTCGTTCATGGGGGCAAAGCACGGCGCGGAACTGGCGTCCTGCTACGCCGCGGCCGACGCTTTCGTCTTCCCCAGCCGCACCGACACCTTCGGCCTCGTCAACATCGAAGCGCTTGCCTGCGGCGTCCCGGTCGCCGGTTTTCCGGTTCCCGGCCCGCTCGACATCATCGGCCAGGACGGCCGCGGCGTGCATGGCGGCCACAAGCGCATCGGCGCGCTCGACGAGGACCTCGCGGCAGCGGTCCGCCTGGCCCTTTCGGGCGATCGCACCGCCGCCATTGCCGAGGCCCGCAATTATTCGTGGGATCGCTGCACCGATCTGTTCGAGGCGGGCCTGGCAGGCGACGACCACCCCCATCCGGCAGTCCGGGCGGCCGCCTGAGCCTTAGCTGCGAACGACGTTGCGAAGCGCCTCGAAGCAGTCGGCGTCGATCGCGCTGCCGACCTGTTCCTCGATGATGGCGAGTGCCTCCTCAACCGGCATGGCGCCGCGATAGGGCCGGTCGGCGGTCAACGCATCGTAGAAGTCGCAGACGGTGATGATCCGCGTATCGCGCGTGATCTGAAATTCTTCCAACCCGAGCGGATAACCCTTGCCGTCGAGCCGCTCATGGTGCGCCGCGGCCACCGGCGCGAGATCGGCCAGCACGCCCACCCGGCCGAGGATTTCCTGTGTGTGCGAGGCATGCGTGCGCATGACCTCCCACTCCGCCTCGTCGAGCTTTCCCGGCTTGTCCAAAATCGTGTTGGACACGCCGAGCTTGCCGATGTCGTGGAGCAAGGCCGCGCGATATAGCCACCGGCGGCGGCTCGCCGGAACACCCATCCGGTCGGCAATCCCGGACGCAAGTTCGGCCACTCGCGAGGAATGTCCGGCAGTGTAGGGGCTCTTGGCATCGATGACCTCGCCGAACGCCTTGGCGATGGCGTCGAGATAGTCGTCGTCGACCACGCCCGCGGTTTCCGGCGGCGCCAGCGCAACGAGCCGCGAATCCAGGAACGGCGATACCAGCCCCGCCCACATGGCCTCGCTTTTCGCAATTCCCTCGAAGGCCTCCACCAGCTCGGGATCGAGCCACGTCCCCGAGCGGCGACGGACTTCCCCCAAGGCGGCTTCCCGGCCCGCATGCGAATGGAACACGTCGGCGATCTGCGCGAGCAAGGCGATCCGGGAGAAGAGCGGGATCTTGTCTCCGGTCAGACGACCCGGCCGGCCCGAACCGTCCCAATGCTCGTCCAGCCGGTAGATGCCTTCGCAGACCTCGTCCGAAAAGCGCAGCAGGCGCGCGATGTCCGCTCCGCGCGTGCAGCGCGACAGGATCATCTCGTCGGCGATTGCGGCGCCGTTCTTCAATATGTTCCCGATCGCGGACGCGCGCTGGCCGAAGCTTCGGCCCCGCGCGGTCTTGGCGAACACGAAGTGAAGCGTCGCCGCCAGGCTCGTCCCGACCGTCTTGTGGCCCTGTTTGAAGGCGCGATCGTCCGCGTCGTACAATTCGCAGATCCGCGCGGCATTGCTGCTGCACCCCAGGTCTTTCAGCAGCAACGTATAATAGAGGTCGTGCAGTTCGGCTTCGGACAGCCCGATCGCGCGGCCGATGTGCGAGCCGATCCAGCACGCCCGCACGCAATGGCCTGCGGGCTGCCCCTCCGTAATGTCGAGCGCATAGCTGAAGGCGCCCACCAGCTCGGCAAGGGAGACCGATTGTTTGCTGGCGCTTGCGATGATCGGCCGGTGAAACATGCGGCGCTCGTCATACATGGCCGCAGTTAAGGAATTGGACGGCTACCGCCGCTCCATCGCCAGCCGGCTCATCAGGATGGCGGCGCGCTTCGCCTGGCGCGCGATCGACGGGATATCGACATATTCGCCGGGCGCATGGCTGCCCGCGCCTGCCGGGCCCAAGCCCGACCAGTCCATCGACGTCCGCGGCGACGAAGCTGATGTCGCCGGCGCCGCGCTCCATCGGGTCGATCTCGCCCATTTCCGGCAGGCCCATGTCCGCGTTCACCCGGTTGAGCCGGGCGAGCAGGGCGCGATTGCCCTCGGTCGGCGACATGGGCGGATAGCCGCCCTCGATCGAAGCTGATCTGCGCCGTCGTGCCGGGCAGCGACTTGGCCACGATCGTCGCGCATCTTCGCCTTGACCCGGTCGATCTGCTCCTGCGACAAGGCGCGAAGGTCGCCGCGAGCGACGGCGGTGGCGGCGATGATGTTGGTCTTGCCGGTCGCGTTGAGGCGGATGCGGCCCTGGTCCATCTCGGCCGTCGCGCCGCCGCCGATCATCCCGACATTGTAGGTCAGCTTGTCCTCGCGCAAGTTCGCGCCGGAAGGCGTCGATGATCCGCGCCAGTTCGTAGTTCGCGCCGTAATTCGGGTTGCATCACGCCGCTCGAATGTCCGGTGCGGCCGCTGACGATCACCGTCCAGCTGTCGGAGCTGCGCCGCGCGATCGAGCCCATGTCGCGGCCGTCCTTCTGCGACAGCCCTTCGAAGTCGAGCGCCACGTCGGCCCATTTGCCCGCCGCGATCAGCGGACCGCGCGTCGATCTCGATCGGGTCGCCGGCATCCTCCTCGTCGCCGGTCAGCACGACGGTGATATCGGCGTGTCTTGAGCGTGCCCGCCGCCTTCATCGCGCGCAGCGCGGCGATCATCACCGCCATCCCGCCCTTGTCGTCGCCCGACGCCGGGACCGATCGCCGTCGATCGCCCTTGCGCTCCCACCTCTGGAAGCGGAGTCCGGCTCGAACACCGTGTCGAGATGGCCGATCAGCAGCATGCGCTTGCCGCGCCCATTGCCCTTGTGCCGCGCGACGATGTGCCCCGCGCGCCCGGCCGCCTTCATGTCGATCCACTCGACCTTGAAGCCGAGCTGCTCGAGTTCGGCCGCGAACCATCCGTCCCACGGCCTCGACGCCCGGCGAGTTCAGCGTCCCGCTGTTCTGGTTGACCCAGGCTCGAGCATGGCGACGCGTCCGCTCCTGCTCGGCATCGACCGTCGGCGATCATCCGCTGTTCGGCCGGGAGAGCCGGCGGCTGCGCGGTGAGACGGACGGCGAGGGACAGCGCGCGAGCGCGAGCGTCGAGCGCGGGTAACATCTCCATACCGTAGCTCTAGCGCGTGCAGCGCATCGCACAACCGGGCTGCACGCAACATGATGCAGGTAAATCAACTTTCCTACAGCAAACCAAAATGGTTATCACTCACTCGGTGTGATTTAGGAGAGCGCAATGGAGACGAAGGACATTGACCGATCGACGCGTTGATCGACGAACTGATCGAGCGCGAGGGCGGGTATGTAAACCATCCCGCCGACAAGGGCGGGCCGACCTGCTTCGGCATTACCGAGGCGGTCGCGCGGGCGCATGGCTATGGCGGCGCGATGCGGAGCCTGCCGCGCGCATGAGGCGGCGGCAATCTATCGGCGGCTCTACTGGCTGCGGCCTCGCTTCGACCAGGTCGCGCAAGCGCGTCGCCGCGGATCGCGGCGGAATTGTTCGACACCGGCGTCAACATGGGCCCGGCGGTCGCGACCACCTTCCTCCAGCGCGCGCTGACCGCGCTCAACCGCAATGCGCAGGGACTATGCCGATCTGACGCCGGACGGCCGCGTCGGTCCGCTGACCCTGGCGCGCGCTCGACGCTTACCTCGCGACGCGCGGCGAAGCGCGGCGGGCGAGACCGTCCTGCTGCGTGCGCTCGAAGCGCTGCAGGGCGAGCGCTACCTCCGCCTCGCCGAGCGCCGCCCGGCCAATGAGGCGTTTCTCTACGGCTGGCTCGCGAACCGAATCGGCACAGTCGGCTGAGACTCGCGAACCACGCGGCACAATCAATTTGGTCAACTTCCCCTTAGGGAGAATCCAACAATGGCAATTTTCGAAGCGATTGTCGGGCCGGTTTCGAAGCTGCTCGACAAGATCATTCCCGACCCGCAGGCGCGGGACCGGGCCAAGCTCGAGCTGCTGAAGCTTCAGGGCGACCAGGAAATGGCGACGATTGCTGCACAGATGCAGGCGATCGTCGCCGAGGCGCAGTCGACCGACCCCTGGACCAGCCGCGCCCGGCCGAGCTTTCTCTACGTAATGTATGCGCTGATCCTGTGGGCGATCCCGATGGGCCTGATCGCCGCCGCCGACCCGGGGATGGCCAAGGGCATCGGCGAAGGCATGACCGCATACCTGCGCGGCATTCCGGAGGAGCTCTACGCGCTCTTCGGCACCGGCTACCTCGGCTACACCGCGGCGCGCACCTGGGGAAAGGTCAAGGGCGCCGAACGGTAAGCGGTCCCGTCGTTGCGAGGAGCATCGCGACGAAGCAATCCAGTGGCTGCGGCTCTGGATTGCTTCGCTTCGCTCGCAATGACGGCTGTGCTTGCGGCGTGGCGGAACTCCTCCCACATCGTGATCATGGAAAAATATCACGGAACCACAATCCTCGGGGTGAAGAAGGACGGGCGCACGGTCATCGCCGGCGACGGCCAGGTCAGCCTCGGCAATACGGTGATCAAGCCCAACGCCAAGAAGGTCCGCCGGATCGGCGAAGGCGGGAAGGTCATCGGCGGCTTCGCCGGCGCGACGGCCGACGCCTTCACCTTGTTCGAGCGGCTGGAAAAGAAGCTCGAGCAGTACAACGGCCAGCTGATGCGCTCCGCGGTCGAACTCGCCAAGGATTGGCGGACCGACAAATATCTTCGCAACCTCGAGGCGATGATGATCGTCGCCGACAAGGACTCGCTGCTGATCCTCACCGGCAATGGCGACGTGCTGGAACCGGAAGGCGGAATCGCGGCGATCGGGTCGGGCGGCAATTACGCGCTCGCGGCCGCCCGTGCGCTGTCCGACTATGAGGAGGATCCGGAGACGCTTGCCCGACGCGCTATGAAGATCGCGTCCGAGGTTTGCGTGTTCACCAACGACCAGCTGACGATCGAGACGATTGAAGCCTGACGCGTCATAGACGCCCGGCTAGCGTCGCGCTTGATGTTCATTGATCGTCGCGGACTTGGCGTCGCAGCACGGCGTCTGCGGCGGCTTGCTCTCCGGCTGTGCGACCACCGGCACTCGTCGCGATCTGGCTTGCAGCGCGCTTCCGCCGGTCAACGTCGACCCGAGCCGGATCATCCGGACGGTCGCCGGGCTTCGTCCTTACCGCGCGTCGGGCTTCGTCGTTCGGCGCGATCCGTTCGGGGACAAGGCGGTCGTCCACAATTACGGCCATGGCGGCGCCGGGCATCACGCTCAGCTGGGGCAGCTCCCGGCTGGCGACGAACCTCGGCCTGCCCGGACACAGCGGGCCGGTCGCCGTCATCGGCGCCGGGGTCATGGGCCTGACAACGGCGCGGCTCGTGCAGGAGGCGGGCTTCCCGGTCACGATCTACACCGCGGCGCTGTCGCCCGACACCACGTCGAACGTCGCGGGCGGCCAGATCTCGCCGTTCGGCCATTTCAGCGAGGACGCCGTGACCCCGGAATGGCGGGCGCAATTCGCTGCGGCGATGGCCTACAGCTGGAGCCGCTTCCAACTCATGGCCGGCGACAAGTACGGCGTTCGCTGGCTTCCCACCTACGAGGAGAGCCGGCGGACCGAGCCGACCGCCTACGAGAGCTTCATGCCCGACTGGCGAGTGCTGTCGCCGGCCGATCATCCGTTCGACCTGGAGAATGTCGGTCCGCTACCGGACCATGTATGTCGAAACGCCACGGTTCCTACGCCAGCTGACCGCAGACGTGCTCGGCGCGGGAGGCAGGATCCTTCTTCGCAGGTTCGTCACTCCGGCGGACCTCGGGGCATTGCCGGAAAAGCTGGTGTTCAACTGCACCGGCATCGGCGCCCGCGACCTGTTCGGCGACGCGGAACTGCATCCCGTGCGCGGCCAGCTCGCCGTGCTGCAGCCGCAGCCGGAGATCCGCTACGCCGCTGGCCGGCAGCTGGGGTTACATGTTTCCCCGCGCTCGACGGCATCCTGCTCGGCGGGACGTTCGAGCGGGACGTGTGGGACACGACGCCCGTCCCGGCGACCATCGACCGGATCGTCCGGTCGCACCGCGACTTCTTCGGCAGCTTCCGCTGCACCGCTTGAAGTGGTCCGGAGCGCGCCCAATCTAGCGGAGGATGAACTATCACACCTCCATTCCCCAAAGCGGCGGGACACCTGAATTGCTGAAGGACAAGCTTACTCCGAAGGCGATCGTCGCCGCGCTCAACGAGCATATCGTCGGCCAGAACGACGCCAAGAAGGCCGTCGCCGTGGCGCTCCGCAACCGCTGGCGTCGCCAGCAGCTTTCGCCCGAACTTCGCGACGAGGTTACGCCCAAGAACATCCTGATGATCGGGCCCACGGGCTGCGGCAAGACGGAGATCAGCCGCCGCCTCGCCAAGCTCGCCGACGCGCCGTTCGTGAAGGTCGAAGCGACCAAGTTCACCGAGGTCGGCTATGTCGGCCGCGACGTCGAGCAGATCGCTCGCGACCTGGTCGAAGAAGCGGTCCGGCTGGAGCGCGAGCGCCGCCGCGAGGCGGTTCGCAACGGTGCCGAGGAAGCGGCAATGGAGCGGCTGCTCGACGCGCTGACCGGCAAGGGCTCCAGCGCCGCGACCCGCGAGAGCTTCCGCCAGCGGTATCGGGACGGCAGCCTGGACGACGCCGAGGTCGAGATCGAGGTGCAGGAAGCGCCATCGATGCCGTTCGACATCCCGGGCATGGGCGGACAGGTCGGCATGATCAACCTGTCCGACATGATGGGCAAGGCATTCGGCCAGCAACCCGGCAAGCGCCGCAAGCTCAAGGTTCCAGACGCATTTCAGCGCCTGACCGACGAAGAAGCGGACAAGCGCGTCGACCCGGACGACATCAGCCGCGTCGCGCTGGCGGATGCCGAGGCGAACGGGATCGTCTTCCTCGACGAGATCGACAAGATCGCCGTCAGCGACGTTCGCGGCGGATCGGTCAGCCGCGAGGGCGTCCAGCGCGACCTCCTTCCGCTGATCGAAGGCACGACCGTCGCGACCAAGTACGGGCCGCTGAAGACCGACCACATCCTGTTCATCGCCTCGCGGCGCGTTCCACACCGCCAAGCCGGCCGATTTGCTGCCCGAGCTCCAGGGCCGCCTGCCGATCCGCGTCGAATTGCAGCGCCCTGACGCAGGAGGACTTCGTCCGCATCCTCTCGCAGACCCGCGCCAGCCTGACCCAGCAGTACCAGGCCCTGCTCGGCACCGAGGGCGTGACCGTCACCTTCTCCGACGACGGGATCGAAGCGCTTGCCCGTATCGCTGCCGACGTGAACGAGGCGGTCGAGAATATCGGCGCCCGTCGGCTTCAGACGGTGATGGAGAAATTGCTCGAGGACGTCAGCTTCGAGGCCGAGGATCGCAGCGGCGAGACGTTGGTCGTCGACGCCGCCTTCGTCGAGAAGCAGCTTTCCGGAATCGCGAAGAACGCCGACCTAAGCCGCTACGTTCTCTAGCGTTTAACTTTTCTCTAAGCGCTTCAATATAAACGCCTTCTACGCGGCCAATGTTGTGCGCCGCTCGCGTGGGGGAGCGGATGCGGGGCCGTCGCCTTGTTGCCGTGTTGCTTATGGCTGTCGGTCTTGCGGGCTGCTCGCGCGCCGAGCCCGGCGTGTATCCGCTGGCGCTGCACGATGTTTTCCTGAAGCTGGCCGAGAACAAGCTCGACGACTTCAAGTTCAAGCGGCAGTGCGGGATCCTCATTCACTTCCGCCCCGAAGCGATCGCAGACAAGTCCATCACCTGGCGCGTCTATTCGAGCGGCCGCGAGATGCTCAGCTTTACGGCCAACCTTACGCCGGTCGACGAGACCTCTACGAAGGTCGAAGTCGAAGTTTCGAAGGACCCAGACGGCACCGAAGCTTACGCCGGCGGAGATTTCTACAAGCGGCCGGCGCTGCTCCAGCCGCTGAGGCCGGCGGTCGAAGAGGCGATCGCCGCGGAACTCGAAGGCCGCGTCTTCGACCCACAGCGCGTACCCAAGCCCGCGGAGCGGGACCGCGTTTGCCAGATCCAGCGCGCCACGCTGCAAAGCCGGGGCAAGCCATTCAGCGTCGAGGATCAATAGGTGCGAGCGCTCCTCGCCATCGGCGGCGTTCTGGCGCTGCTGCTCGTTGGAGCATGCGGGCGTGACCAATCGATCGTCGCCGACCGGCCGATGTCGGAGGTGCACAGTCTCATCGCCGGGGCCGACGAACTGCCGCCCGTATTCGGAACAGACGAACCCGATCTCCGAATGGATACGGCCGATCCAAACGCCGTCGCCTGGATCCTCAGCGTGAAGAATCAGGAGATCATGCGGTTCGTCGCCACGCTCTCACCCGAGGGCGAACGCAAGACCTCCATCGACCTTGCGGTCCAGGCTCCGCCCAAGTTCGAGAAGCGGCTCGCCGACAATGCGGCGGTCCGGGATTTCTATCTGGCTGCAATGCGCGAGCAGGTGGCTTCGACCCTTGAAGGGCGGCCCTTCGACCTGACGCACACCTATCCGCACATGCAGAAGGCAATCGCCGCGAACATCGGCAACATCGCGGCCAGCGCTGAAGCGGCCGCCGAAGCCAGCCGCAAACGAGAGAGAGAAAATATCGAGCGCGCCTACGCAACAGAGGCCGCCGGTCAGTGAGTGAACAGGGGGACAATATGAAGACGAAGCTTTTGGGACTTACGGCGCTGGCATTGGGTACTTCGGCCTGCGGACAGGGCAACCTTTATCCGCTGCCCGCGGACCAGGCCTACGCGAAGCTGGTCGCGGCGAAGATCCTGCCCAGCGGGACTGGGCCGTTCGGCCGCCTGCCGATCGCCGTCGTCGGTGATGGATCAAGCACGATCAAATACGTGGTCACCGACGCGGGCATGAAGATGTGTGAGGCAAACATTGCCGCGGAAGGCGACAAGAGCCGGATCACGGCCTTTTGCGACAAAGGCGGCGAAGGCGCCGCAGTGGCTTTGACGCAGAACCTGATGCGAAGCCGCCTCATCGAGCATATCGACGCCACGCTGAAGGGACGCGAGTTCGATCCGAAGCTTGCGATGGGGTCGACAGCCGGCGGCTGGCCGAAGGATGAGCGCCAGGCCAAGGGCAATATCGGTACGGCCATGGGCGATGCGCTGCAGATGGAGCGCGACATGAAGCGCGAAATCAAGGAAATGGACAAGATGCAGGAGCAGGAGCGCGCCGACGCCGCTGCAAATCTCGAGGTGGCGAAAGCGCACGACGGCGTAACCTTCGAACCTGGCAAGCCGATGGTGGACACGTCCAAGTAACGGGTCCGTGTCGCCGCCTCGTGCGGGATTTCACGGGCAGCGGCGCTGCCTGTCGGGAACCTTGAACGTCCTGCCGACAGGCATGCACCCGCACCCGCGTCTCGTCGTTGTCTCTCCGGCTCAACTCGGGAGACCACCAATGCCTTCGAAGATTTATTTTCTGGCAGCCGCCGCGGCGATCGCTCTGACTGCGCCCGCCATGGCTCAGGACCAGACGACGACGACTGAGAACCCGGCTGCTACGACCACGACGCAGACGACGACGACAGCAAACCGAACCTACGACGACGACGACCACGCCAAGCACGACGCAGACCACGACCACTCAGCCGACCACCACGCCGGAAGGTCAGCCCGCGACGACGACGCAGACCACGACCACAGAAACGCAGCCGACGACGACGCCCGAGGGCCAGCCGGCGGCGACGACCACCCAGACTACGACGACAGAGACGCAGGTCACTGCCGCCACCGCAGGCCGACCTGAAGGCCGGCGTCGAAGTCTATGACCAGAGCGGCGCGCTCGTTGGTAAGGTCGATTCGGTCAGTGCCAACGGCGCGATCGTGAACACCGGCAAGGCGCGGGCCGAGATCCCGCGTCGCCAGCTTCGGCAAGAACGACAAGGGCCTGGTCGTCGCCATCACCAAGGCCGAGATCGACGCCAAGGCGACGACGCCGAAACCAAGAAGCGAAGACTGAATCCGCGCTGCGACCTTTCGGTAGCGCCAGATCGAGCCCCTGAACGAAGGGCGGCCACGCGCTCGTCTTGCACGCCGGCAAGGCGCAGACGGCCGGCCGCCCAGCGTGTTGCAGGTCTTGAGCGCCGTTGAACTTGCCTGTGGCCCAGTAGAATGCGTCGGACCGGCCGTAGCCGGGGTGATCGATCCGTTGCGGCCGACCGTCCTTCAATTCGAAGTCGGCTCGGATCGCGGCCCACAGGCGGCGATATTCTTCCGGGCGCAGGCGAATGGCGCGGTCCATGTAATGCCGGATTCGACACCCATTCGACGTGCATCACGCGCTTGCCGCCGGTGAGCGCCGACCAGATCGTGCCGGCGTGATGTCCTGCCAGCGCGGCGTGTCCAGGTAGACGCGTTCCTCGCCTGAGCCGAAGGCGACCCATCGGGCGTCGGGGCTCGGGGCCGCGAAGTCGCTCTTCGGCACGAACGGCGTCCAGTCGAGCCCCTGCGCCTTCGCCGGCATGACGATGTCCGAATGCAGGCCGTTGTTGGCGAGGTAGATGGTCACGCCCTCTTCCGGCTCGGTCCATGATCTGTTCACGGGAACAAGCGACCCGACCAGCGCTGCCAATCAGATAGGCGACCGGCACCGCCGCCAGCGCAATCGACAAGCGCCGGAGCAAGGAGGATTTTCTACGTCTGCGTCTGCGGGCCATCGGCTTGTGTTATCGGTTAGCGGTGCCTAGATGCCAGCCCTCGGTCGGGGCGTAGCGCAGCCTGGTAGCGCATCACACTGGGGGTGTGGGGGTCGCTGGTTCGAATCCAGTCGCCCCGACCATCAACTGGAGCGATTCTTGCGCCTTCTCCGAACTGCCGTGATAGTCGCCCGGACTTCCGTTTAGGACGAACCCCTCAGCCAATGACAGACATATTCTTGCAGACCGTCGCCGCCGCGGGTGCCAACCCGAACAGCGGATCGGCAATCCTCTTCGGCATCGCGCCGTGGCTCCTGATCTTCGTGATCTTCTACGTGCTGATGATCCGCCCGCAGCAGCAGCGCGTGAAGCAGCATCAGGCCGCGATCGCCGCGATCAAGAAGGGCGACGAAGTCGTCACCGGCGGCGGAATTCGCGGCACGCGTGACCAAGGTCACCGACGATGAGGCCGAGATCGAGATTGCTCAGGGCGTCCGCGTCCGCGTCGTCAAGGGCACGCTGAGCCAGGTTCTGACGAAGAACTCCAAGCCAGCGAACGACTGATGCTCGATTTCCCGCGCTGGAAGGTCTGGTCGATCTCGCTGGTCATCCTGATCGGCATATTGTTCGCCATTCCCAGCATGCTGCCGGCCGACCTCAGGGCCCAATATCCGACGTGGCTGCCCAGCGCGACGATCAACCTCGGGCTCGATCTTGCCGGCGGCAGCCAGCTGCTGCTCGAAGCCGATCAGGCCGATGCGGCCAAGCAGCGGCTCCAGGCGATGGAAGACCAGGTTGCGACCGAGCTTCGCCGCAGCCCGCGGGTCGATGTCGGCGATGTCTCCACCGCCGGCGGACGAGTTGCCTTCATGGTCCGCGATCCGCGGCAGGTCGATGTCGCCCGCGAGCGTCTCTACAACATGACTCAGCCGGTCGGCCTGACCGGTACGCGCGACTGGGACATCCAGGTGATGGACACGTCGCGCATCGTGCTGACTCCGACGGAAGGCGGCGCCCAGCGCGCTCTCCGTGACGCAATGACCGTCGCTCGCGACGTCGTCCGGCGGCGTATCGACCCGCAGGGCACGAAGGAAGTGAACGTCGTCAACCAGGGCACGGACCGGATCCTCGTTGAGGTCCCTGGCGTCGAGGACCCGGAAGCTTTGAAGCGGCTGATCGGCCAGACCGCCCGCCTGGAGTTCAAGCTCGTCGACCTGACAGCCGACCAGAACCAGGTCGCCCAAGGACGCGCTCCTGCGGGCAGCCAGGTCCTGCTGATGGCGGACGGCTCCGGCTCCATCGCCGTGAAGCGTCGCGTGATGGTCGCGGGCGATCAGCTGGTCGACGCCAAGCAGAGCTTCGATCAGGATGGCCGCCCCGTCGTGTCGATCACCTTCAACACCGCGGGTGCCCGTCGCTTCGGCCGCGTCACGCAGGAGAACGTGAACAAGCCGTTCGCGATCATCCTCGACGACAGGGTTCTGTCTGCGCCGAACATCAATGAACCGATCCTGGGTGGTCAGGCCCAGATCAGCGGCAATTTCACGGTGGAGACGGCCAACCAGCTCGCGGTGTCGCTCGCCTCGGGCAAGCTGCCGGTGAAGCTGAACGTCATCGAAGAGCGGACGATCGGGCCCGAGCTCGGCAAGGATTCGATCGAGAAGGGCATCATCGCCAGCATCATCGCGACCGGCGCGGTCATCCTGTTCATGCTCGTCACCTATGGACGCTTCGGCGTCTACGCGACGCTGGCCCTGATCGTGAACGCGCTCCTGATCCTTGGCGTGATGGCGGTGTTCAACGCGTCGCTGACATTGCCGGGCATCGCCGGCTTCGTCCTGACGATCGGCGCGGCGGTGGATGCCAACGTGCTGATCAACGAGCGCATCCGTGAGGAGCAGCGCCGAGGGCGCAAGACCCTCGACGCGATCGAGCATGGCTATTCGGAAGCGTCGACGGCCATCTTCGACGCCAATATCACCAACGTCATTGCCGCGGTGCTCATGTGGTACTTCGGCTCCGGCCCGATCCGCGGCTTCGCCGTCGTCCTGATGATCGGCATCGTCACCTCGGTCTTCACGGCCGTGAACTTCACGCGGATGCTCGTCGCCCTGTGGGTCCGACGCAAGCGCCCTCGCGTGCTGCATATCTGAGGCTCCAACGATGAAGCTGCTCAAGCTCGTTCCGGACAATACGAACATCGACTTCATGCGCTGGCGGAACCTGGCGTTGGTCCTTTCCATCCTTGCCACCGTCGCCAGCCTGGCGATCGTGGGCATCAAGGGCCTCAACCTCGGCGTGGATTTCGTGGGCGGTCAAATGGTCCGGGTGACCTTTGCCCAGCAGATCGACGTCGAGCAGCTCCGCGAGGATGTGGGCTCGCTCAATGTCGGTGAAGGCAGCATCCAGGAAACCGGAGGGCCCAGAAGCTACCAGATCAGGCTCCCGAAGCCGGAAGGCGGGGAAGCGGCAGCGAACCGAGCGGCGAGCCAGGTTCGGCAGATGCTCGAACAGAAATATCCGGGCTCGCGGGTCGATTCCGTCGACACGGTCTCCGGCAAGGTCAGCGAGGAACTCGCCTGGGACGGCGCCTTGGCGATCACGCTCGCGATGCTCGGAATCGCCGTCTACATCTGGTTCCGGTTCGAATGGCAGTTCGGCGTCGGGGCGCTTGTCACGCTGGCCCACGACGTCTCGATGATCTTCGGCTTTTTCGCGCTGACGCAGTTCCAGGTCGATCTCAACATCGTTGCCGCATTCCTGGCCATCGTCGGCTATTCGCTCAACGACACGGTGGTCATTTACGACCGGATTCGCGAAAATCTGCGCAAGTACCGCAAGATGGCGATCGTCCCCTTGCTCAACCTTTCGCTGAACGAGACGCTTTCGCGGACCATCGTCACGTCCCTGTCGATCCTGCTCGCCCTCGGCATGCTCGTTTTGTTCGGTCCGGATGTGATTTTCGGCCTTACGATCGCAATTTTCCTCGGCACGGTGATCGGGACCTACTCGTCGATCTACATCTCCTCGCCGGTCCTGGTCTGGCTGGGGGTCAAACCCGACAGCTTCCTGCGCACCGAGGATGAGGAAAAAGCCGCCGGGCCGGCCGCCGTCTGACACCGTTCATCGGGCGCCCATCAAAGAGCGTCCATCTCCTGCTTGGCCTGTCCGAGGCCCCACGCTAATGAGGTCTTCATGTTGCCGAAGCTGACCCGTCCCGTACTTCTCCTGCTGGCCTGTGCGGTCGTGATTCCCGTCGCGGGATGCGCGCGAAACAAGAACAGCGCCGACACCGCCTACATCGCGCGGGACGTCAACACGCTTTACGCGCTGGCGAAGGAGCGCCTCGACAAGCAGCGCTATGCTGAAGCGGCGGCGATCTTCGACGAGGTCGAGCGCCAGCACCCCTATTCCGTCTGGGCGCGCCGCGCGCAGATGATGAGCGCGTTCAGCTATTACATGGCGCAGAAGTATCCGGAGGCGGTCTCCTCCGCCCAGCGCTTCCTGACCATCCATCCGGGCAACAAGGACGCGCCCTACGCCCACTATCTGATCGCGATGAGCCATTATCAGCAGATCGAGGACGTGACCCGCGACCAGGCATCGACTCAGCTGGCGGCGAATGCATTCGGCGAGCTGATGCGCCGCTATCCGGAAAGCCGCTATGCATCCGACGCGCGGCTGAAGCTCGACCTGATCAACGATCACCTCGCCGGCAAGGAGATGGAGATCGGTCGTTTCTACCAGAGGTCGGGCAAGTGGCTGGCGGCGACCCTCCGCTTCCGCGAGGTGGTCGAGAAGTACCAGACGACGAACCACACGCCCGAAGCGCTGGAGCGTCTCGTCGAATGCTATCTGGCCCTCGGCATTCCGCAGGAAGCGCAGAAGGCGGCCGCGGTGCTCGGCCGGAATTATCCGGGCAGCGAGTGGTACCACCGGTCGTACAAGCTGATTGCGCGGCACATGCCGCAGACCGCACCGCAGAGCTGAGGCCGGCGCGGGCGTGCTGAGGCAGCTCGCAATCCGCAACGTCGTTCTGGTCGACCAGCTCGAGCTCGAGTTCGAAGCTGGGCTCGGCGTGCTGACCGGCGAGACGGGGGCGGGCAAGTCCATCTTGCTGGACGCCCTCGGGCTGGCGCTCGGCGCCAGGTCGGACACCGGGCTCGTGCGGAGTGGCAGCGAAGGCTCGACTGTCTCCGCCGAAATCGACCTGCCCTCAGGACATCCTGTTCACGCCTTGCTCGTCGAGCAGGGCATCGACGTCGATCCGGGCGAGCCCCTGATCCTTCGGCGTTCGCTCAAGGCAGACGGCGGCAGCCGCGCTTTCGTCGGAGCCGCGACCGTCCCGGCCGGCCTGCTTCGCGAAATCGGCGCTTTGGCGGTGGAAATCCACGGCCAGCACGACGAGCGCGGCCTGCTCAATCCGCGCGGCCACCGTGCGTTGCTGGACGCGTTCGGCGGCGTGAACCTCGCGCCGATTGGCGAAGCATGGGTGGACGTCACGCGCATCGAGACCGCCTTGCTGCAGGCACGGGAGCAGCTCGCAGTGGCGGAGCGCGATCGCGAGTATCTGGCGCATTCGCTGGCCGAGATCGACGCTCTGGCTCCGGAAGCCGGGGAGGAGACACGGCTCGCGGAGGAGCGCGCCGCGATGCAGTCCGGCCTCAAGGCGGGCGAGAGCCTGACGGGCATCGACGAATTGCTGGGCGGGTCCGACGGCGCACTTGCGCAGCTCCGCCTGGCCGCGCGCCGCATCGAGCGCGGTGCCGCCGACCACCCCTTGCTTGGGGAGGCGCTGGCCGCGCTCGACCGCGCGTTGATCGAGGCTTGCGAGGCCGAGGACAAGATTGCGCGCGCAGCCGATGTGCTGACCTTCGATCCGGCACGCCTGGATGCGGCCGAGGCGCGGCTGTTCGATATCCGCGGACTCGCCCGCAAGCACCGCGTCGAGGCCGATGCGCTTGCAGGCCTTGCCGACCAAATGCGTTCACAGCTGTCGGAAATCGATGCAGGCGGCGAGCGGATTGCGGAGCTGGACCGCGAGCTGGAGCAGGCGCGGTCACGTTACGCCGACCTCGCTTCCGCGCTCGGCGCACAGCGGCACGAAGCTGCCGCGAAGCTCGATGCCGCGGTTGCTGCCGAGCTTCACCCGCTGAAGCTCGATGCGGCACGGTTTCGCACGTCACTCATGCAGGTCGAACCCGGCCCGACAGGAACGGACCGGGTCGAATTCGAAATCTCCACCAATCCCGGGTCGCCATTTGGGCCGCTGATCAAGATCGCCAGCGGCGGCGAATTGTCCCGCTTCATCCTCGCCCTCAAGGTCGCGCTTGCCGAGGCCGGAAGCGCGGGGACGATGATCTTCGACGAGATCGATCGCGGTGTCGGCGGCGCCGTCGCCAGCGCGATCGGCGAGCGACTCGCGCGGCTTTCCAGGCAGTCGCAGGTGCTGGTCGTCACCCATTCGCCGCAGGTTGCCGCGCGCGCCGCGCATCACTTCCGCATCGAGAAGCTGCACGGTCCGGACGGAACGCGGACCACCGTGCGGCGGCTGAGCACGGAGGAGCGCCGCGAGGAAATTGCCCGCATGCTGTCCGGTGCGGCCGTGACGGACGAAGCCAGGGCCCAGGCCGCGAGGCTGCTGGAAGCGGCTTGACGACCTATGTCGCCTTGCTCCGGGCCGTGAACGTCGGCGGCCGCAAGCTGCGCATGTCCGACCTCAAGGCCATCGCCGACGAAGCGGGCCTGGGGAAGGCGCGGACCTTCATCGCCAGCGGGAATCTCGTCTTCGCCAGCACGAAATCCGAGGCTGCCGTCGCCCGACTGCTCGAAGAGAGGCTGAAGGCGCACATGAAGGCCGAGGTGCCGGTCCTGGTACGAACCGCCGCAGAAATGGCGGCGGTCGGGCAGGCCAATCCGTTCGCGGACGCGCTCCGGCTCGAAGGTGACGGCGATCTTCCTTGACGGGCGCACCGCCAAAAGACGCCATCGAGAAAGCATCCGGAATCGCCGACGAGGAGTTGGCGCTCGGAGCCCGAGAGATTTATGTGCACTACCCGAGCGGAATGGGCAGGTCGAAGCTGCGGCTTCCGGCGGCCGCCGGCGGCACGGCGCGCAACATGAACACGGTCGCGAAGCTCGCGGCCATGGCGAAGGAGGTCGAGTGAGCAAGCAAACACCGGTTCCGTTGGAGTTCGAGGGTGAGGAGCTGGAAGGCGTATTCGTCGGCCGGCGCGACAATCAGGCTCGCCCGACCGTCATGCTCATTCCGACGGTCATGGGCGTGTCGGACCTGGAGCTCGGCTTCGCCAGGCAGCTAGTGGAGCTGGGCTACAACGCCTTCGTCGCCGACATCTTCGGCAAGAAGTTCCGCGGTGCGGAGCGCGACGTGATGTTCGGCGAAATGAACCGGCTCGGGCAATGACCGCATTGCCCTGCGGCGGCGGCTACTCGCGATTGTCGAGCAGGTGCGCGGTCTCCAGGAAGTGGAGGACCGCAAGCTGGTCGTCGCCGGCTATTGCTTCGGCGGCAAGTGCGCGCTCGACGTTGCCCGAACAGGAGTGGACATAGTCGCTGCCGTGGCGTTCCATGGGCTTCTCGATCCGCCCAATTGGCCGACCGAAAAGACGACGGCCAAGGTCGTCGCGTTCCACGGCTGGGACGATCCCATGGCACCACCGGAGCATGTGGTCGCCCTGGGCAAGGAACTCACCGAAGCGGGCGCCGACTGGCAAATCCATGCCTTCGGTCACGTTCGCCATGGCTTCACCAATCCGAACGCCGACAAGATCGGGCTCGACGCGGTGCGCTACAATGCGCTTGCCGCCGAGCGCTCGTGGACCTCGTTCATCAGCTTGCTCGAGGAGCTGTTCGGCTGAGCATGGCGGACTCGATCAGCGAGGCGGATGCTGCCAATCGGCTGATGCGGCTCGCGAAGGAGATCGCGCGCCACGACAAATTGTATCACGACCGGGACGCGCCGGAGATCAGCGACGCGGACTATGATGCGTTGGTCCGCGAGAACCGCGAACTGGAGGAACGCTTTCCGCAACTGGTTCGGGCGGACTCCCCGTCGAAGCGGCTCGGCGCCGCTCCGACTTCCGCGCTCGCAAAGGTCACGCATGCGCGGCCGATGCTCAGCCTGGAAAATGCCTTCTCCGAGGATGAGGTCGCGGATTTCGCGGCCCGTGTGCGGCGCTTCCTGAACCTTTCCGCCGATGCCCTCGTGGCGATGACGGCCGAGCCGAAGATCGACGGGCTGTCCTGCTCCGTCCGCTACGAGCGCGGAGAGTTGGTCCTGGCGGCGACGCGCGGCGACGGGGCGGTGGGCGAGGACGTTACCCCTAACGTCCGCACGATCGCCGACATTCCGCAGAGCATCTCGGGCGCCCCGGACGTCCTCGAGGTCCGCGGCGAAGTCTACATGTCCAAGGCGGACTTCGAGGCGCTCAATGAGCGGCAGGAAGCCTCGGGCGGCAAGATCTTCGCCAACCCGCGCAATGCCGCCGCCGGATCGCTGCGCCAGAAGGATCTCGAGCATTACTGCGGCGCGACCGCTCCGCTTCCTAGCCCACGGCTGGGGCGAGATTTCCGAGCCGCTGGCGGAGGGCCAGTTCGAGGCGATGAAGCGGATCGAGGCGTTCGGAATACCGGTCAGCGAACTACTCGTCCGCTGCGACGACCTCACCGCCATGCTGGCGCACTATCGCGCGATCGAGAAGGCCCGCGCCGATTTGCCGTTCGACATCGACGGCGTGGTCTACAAGGTCGACCGGCTGGACCTGCAGGAACGTCTCGGCTTCGTCGCGCGCGCGCCACGCTGGGGCCTCGCCCACAAATTCCCGGCGGAGAAGGCGGAGACGACGCTGGAAGCGATCGACATCCAGGTCGGGCGCACGGGCAAGCTGACGCCCGTCGGTCGGCTGACACCGGTGGGCGTAGGCGGCGTGATCGTCGCCAACGTCACGCTTCACAATCGCGACGAGATCCAGCGGCTCGGCCTGCGCATCGGCGACCGCGTGCGAATCCAGCGCGCCGGCGACGTCATCCCGCAGGTCGTGGAAAACCTCACCCGCGACGAGGTCCGCGACCCCTACGTCTTCCCCGACCACTGCCCGGAATGCCACAGCGAAGCCGTCGCCGAGGAGGGCGAGGTCGACGTCCGCTGCACCGGCGGCCTGATCTGCCCCGCGCAGCGGTTCGAGCGCCTCCGGCATTTCGTGTCGCGCGGCGCACTCGACATCGAGGGGCTGGGCGAGAAGACGATCGCCGAATTCATCGACCTTGGCTGGCTGCATTCGCCCGCCGACATTTTCCGCCTCCACAAGTTTCGCGAGCAATTGCTCGGCCGTGAGGGGTGGAAGGAAAAGTCGGTCGACAACCTTCTCGCGTCGATCGAGGCCAAGCGGGAGCCCGACGCGGCCGCGCTTCCTGTTCGGCCTCGGCATCCGCCACATCGGCATCGTCACCGCCCGCGACCTCCTCAAGATGCTTCGGAACGGTCGAGGAACTGCGGCGGGTCGCGACGAGCCCCGACGCGCAGGCGGAGTTCGCAGCGGTCGAAGGCGTCGGACCGGTCGTCGCCGAGGCGCTGGTCGATTTCTTCCACGAGGAGCACAACCGCGAGGCGCTCGACGACCTCCTGTCGGAAGTCCGCCCCAGCCGTTCGTCAGCGACGCCAAGCAGACCGAATGGACCGGCAAGACCATCGTCTTCACCGGCACCCTCGAAACCATGAGCCGCGACGAGGCCAAGGCGCAAGCGGAGCGGCTCGGCGCGCGTGCGGCGGGATCGGTCAGCGCGAAGACGGATCTGGTCGTCGCGGGTCCGGGCGCGGGGTCGAAACTCAAGAAGGCCGAGGAGCTTGGGGTACGCGTGATCGGTGAAGCGGACTGGGCGAAGATCGTGGCCGAGGCTTAAACTCTAAAATCCGCAATGGGTCGAAGCAGATATTGGCTCACCCAGACTACCGCCCCCCGAAGTCCGCCCGATGAACTCCGCGATGCTGTCGTGCATCACGGCCAGCGACGGCAGATGCGCGAAGATCATGTGGCCGGTCTCGTAATAATGATATTCGACATTGGCCGCGATGTTCGGCGGAACGGGCAGGTGCCGAAGCTCGAACTTGCCGGCGAAATAGGGCGTCGAGACGTCGTAATAGCCGCCGTGGACCATTACCTTCATGTTCGGGTTCTGCTTCATCGCGACGGCGAGGTCCGGAAGCACATTCGGTAGCGCGATCAGAGGCTTATCCGCGCCCGGAGGCTGGTGCTTATAGTCCCAGCTGCCGTAGATATCGATACCCGACTTGAACTCGATGCCCTCGCCATAGCGCAGCTTGCCGCGGGCATAATCGTTGAACGCGGCGACATAGGCGCCGGTGATCGCACTGCCCTGCGGGTCGTAGCTCGCAATCTTGCTGATGGGGTCGAGCGTAGCGCCCAGGAAGCGGGTGTCGAGCGTGCCGGTCGTCATCGCCTGGTCGGCGAGCAATTCCTTCTGGAACGCGCCATATTCGATGCGGAGGTTGGTCTTCAGCAAATACGCGACCGGCAGGCCGGTGTAGGCCGAAAGCTGAGCCGCGACCCGCTGGCGCTCCTCGGCGGGCAGTTCGTTGCCCTTCATCAGCGCGAGGGCATAATCGGACGTCGCATACGCCTCGACCTGGTCGAGGAAGCTGCGCAGCGTGCCGGTGCGCTGGACGCGGTTGTGATACCAGGCGGTCGCCGCATAGGTCGGCAGCGACACGACATAGGACAGATCCACGCCGGGGTTCACTTGCGGATCGTCCGGCACGAGATCCCAATTGAGGATGTCGGACGCGAGGATCAGGCCGTTGAGGTCGACGTCGCGCTTCTGCAGCGCCAGCGCGAGACCGGCGCCGCGCATCGTCCCGTAGCTCTCGCCGAGCACATATTTGGGCGAGCTCCAGCGGCCGTATTTGGACAGGAACTGCGTGATGAACTGGGCGAAGGCGTCGATGTCCTGGTCGACTCCGTAGAAGGCCTTTTCCTTGTCCTTGCCCGCAATGCGGCTGAACCCGGTGCCGGGAGCGTCGATGAACACGAGGTCGCTGGCGTCGAGCAGGCTGTGCTCGTTGTTGACCGTACTGTACGGCGCGGGCGTGTGGCGCTCGTCGAACGCCTGCACGCGAACGGGTCCGAACGCGCCCATGTGCAGCCACAGGGACGACGAGCCCGGACCGCCGTTGAACAGGAAGGTGATGGGGCGGTTCGCTGATGGAGCGCCGTCGCGGAAGTAGGCCGCGTAGAACATCGACGCTTCGGCCTTCGGCCCCTCATCGTCCTTGTCCGGCTTCTTGGCCGCCGCTTCGATCGCATCCGTGTCCGACCAGTCTTTTGAATGGATCACCAAGGTCCCGGCGACTGCGCGGTAGGGGATGCGCTTGCCGCGAACGGTCACCGAACCGGTCGTCTTCACTTCGGTCGGTTGGAACAGCGGCTTGGCCGGTTCCGACTTCTTTTCCGCCTGCGCGGGCGCCGCCTCAGGCCTCAGGGGTTGGGGAGGAGCGGCCGGCACTGCCTGGGTGGCAAGCAGCGCGGCTATCATGAAGTTCATTTCAGCTCGGTCCTTTCAGGACGAGGACCGGCCATTCGCCGGTGCCGCGGTTGTGGAGTGTCATGCCTAGTTGTTCGTAGGCGGCCGCGACGGCGTCCGCCTGCGTGTCGAGCAGGCCCGCGAGCAGGATGTGCCCGCCGGGCGCAAGCGCAGACGCAAACGCCGGAGCAAGCTCGATCAGCGGACCGGCGAGGATGTTGGCGATCAGCAGGTCGAACGGCGCGCGCGCGGTGAGCAGCGCCGAGTCCATGCCGTCGGCCACCGCGAGCAGCAGCTCGCCTGCGCCATGTCCAAGCTTCACCCCGTTGATCGCCGCATTGTCCCGGGAGACGTCGACCGCGACCGGGTCGATGTCGGTGGCAATGCAGCGCGCCTGCGGCCAGAGGGCGAGGGCGGCGAAAGCGAGCAGGCCGGTGCCGGTCCCGATGTCGGCGATACAATCGAACGAGCGGCCCTCGGTCGCCAGCCTGTCGAGCGCGCCAAGGCATCCGGCAGTCGTCGCATGCTGACCGGTGCCAAACGCCAGGCCCGCATCGATCTCGAAATTCACAGTGTCCGCGGGCCGGTCCGCATAGTGCATCGGCGTGTGGACGTAGAAACGGCCGGCGCGGATCGGCTGCAGGCCCTGCTGGCTCTTCGTCACCCAGTCGGTCGAATCTTCGAGATGCTCGATTTGGAGCTCGCCGTGACCCAGCCGATTCAGCAACGCCAGATCATCGTCGCTAGGCTCGGTCTCGAAATAAGCGTGGATCACCCAATCGTCGGGCCGGGACTCATCCGGTTCGTCCGCGACCACGACGGGCGGCGAGTCACTGTCGGCGAACAGGTCCTCGCCATCGGCAATCGCCTCGCCCTGCGCCCGCGTGCACGGGATGGTAACCCGGTAGCTTATTGCACCTGCTCCTTGGCCAGGCGATCGGCGAGCCCCTTCAGCCCGCGCTCGGAATAGGCCTTGCAGCCGTTCCGGTCGACCAGCGGAGCCTTGCCGGCGAGGCGGTCGTAGAGATTGCTTGCGCCCGGATGCGGCGTGATCAGCACGTCGCAGCGCATCCTGCCAATTCTGCGCATGCTGTCGCGGAAGGTGGCGACGTAGCGGCGATGGGCCGAGAATTTGTAGCTATCCGACGACACCGCCGAAATGCTGTCGGCGTAGACGAAGTTGAGGCACTTTTTGCCTTCGCACGATCGCCACGACCAGGTCGTGCTGCCCGGCGCATGCCCCGGCGTCGCCCAGGCGGTGAGGCTGAGCGGTCCCTGACGAACGACGAACCCGTCGGCCAGCATGAGGCCCACCTTCGAGCCAGGGAAGGGCTCGTGCAGGCCGAATTGCGGGTCCTCCTTGGCGACGACGCCTGTTTCGTAGGCCACAAAAGCGGCAGGCACGGCCATGACCGTGGCGCCCGTGCGGCGCTGAAGCTCCGCCAGCCCGCCGACATGGTCGTAATGCTCGTGGCTTCCGCCGATCAGCTTCACATCGGACAGCTTGAATCCAAGCCGTTCGATGTTCGCCGCAATCGAGGGTGCGGCCTCGGCGGTGGCGGCGTCGAGCAGGATGTGCCCGCGCTTGGAGGTGATCAGCAGCGAGACGATGCCGCACGTGCCGACATTGTAGACGTTGCCGTAGATCTTCACCGGCGGGGCAGGGTCGCTCCAGCCCTCTTTGCCCGCGCAAGCGGCCTGATGTTCCGCGATGCTCGCCGGACCGGCCGCGGCCAGCGCCGCAGCAACAAGGCTACCGAACATAGCTCGCGCCGTTCACGTCGATCAGAGCGCCGGTCGCGGAGGGCGGCGCTTCGGTGGCCATCCAGCGGATCGTCTCGGCAACCTCGTCGACGCTGGCCGGACGGCCGAGCGGAATGTCGGCGAAGCCGCCTGGCCCGCGCGAGGCCATATAGTCCTCGGCCATTCCGGTAACGGTGAAGCCCGGGGCAGACGGCGTAACAATAGATGGCTTCCTCGGCGTAGGCGCGCGCCATGGTCTTGGTCATCGCTGCCATGCCGGCCTTGGACGCCGCATAATGCCAATGCTGGGGCGAGTCGCCGCGGTAGGCGGCCCGGCTGGACAAGTTGACGATGCGTCCGCCTTCGCCTCGTTCGCGGAAGTGATTGAGCGCGAGCCGGCTAAAGTCGCGCGGCGGACTGCAGGTTCACCTGCATCGTGCGCGTCCCAGGCTGCGTGCCATTCGTCGTCCGGCGCATCTTCCGCGACGCCTTCGAAGATGCCGGCATTGTTGATCAGCACTTCGATACGGCCGTCGAGGCGGTTCAGGGCCTCGTCCCAGACCGCGCGAGGTGCGGCAGGATCCATGAGATCGCCCGCGACCAGCTCGCCGTCGCCACGGCTCGAATGGCCGACGACCTTGTGGCCGCGTGACTTCAAAAGTTCATAGGCTGCGGCGCCGATTCCGCGGCTCGCTCCGGTGATCAGGATGTTCATGACTGCCGACTAGCCGCGACAGCGCGGCTGTGGAAGTCAGGCGGCGCGGGAGACGAAGTCTTTCGTCTTCGACGTGAACTCGGCGATCTGCTCGGCGAAGCGGCCGAAGCCATGTTCGACCTGGTCGATGTCCTTTGCGACATTTTCGGTGTCGGTGCGGATCGCGGCGATGGTCGAGCTCATCGAATCGGCGGCAAGCGCGGTCTCGTCGACGGCGGCGGTGATCATCGTCACGGTCTGCGCCTGAAGCTCCATCGCCTGGCGGATGCGGTCGGCGGAGGTCTGCACTTCCTCGACGGTCGACTGGATCGAGCCATTGGCCTCGACCGTCTGGCGGGTCGCCTGCTGGATGGCGGTGATCTTGGCGGTAATGTCGTCGGTCGCGCGCGCCGTCTGCGAGGCGAGGCTCTTCACTTCCTGTGCGACGACCGCGAAGCCGCGACCGGCATCGCCTGCGCGGGCGGCTTCGATGGTGGCGTTCAGCGCGAGCAAATTGGTCTGTCCGGCGATGTCGCGGATGAGGCCGAGGATCGATTCGATCGCTTCGACGTGGCCGGACAGCGCCTGGCTGACCTTCACGGCCTCGCTCGGCCTGGTCTCCGGCGCGGATCGCGACGTCCGCTGCGACTTCGACCTCGGTACGGGCGTCCTCGATCGCGCGGATGAGGCCTGCCGCGGTCTGGGCCGCTTCGCGCATCGCGACGGCCGATTGCTCGGCGGCGGCGGCGACTTCGCTGGTCTTGCCGAGCATGCCGCGCGTGGAATTGGCGGTCGTCTTGGTGCGCTCGGTCAATGTCTTCGACTGGTCGGTGCTGGCACGGACAAGCTCGGACACGCGGCGCTCGAACTCCTCGTTCTGGCGGCCACGCGCTTCCGCGGCTTCGTGCGATTCGAGAACGGCGACCTGCGCGAGGATGATGTCTTCGCCGTAGGCAAGCGCGCGATAGAATGCATCGATGGCGGTCAGCTTGTCCTCGGTCTTGCCTTGGAAGCGGTCCTCGAACTCGGCGATGACGTCGCGCGCCATGGCATTGTGGGTCGCGACGAATTCCGGGATGCTCGCCTTCTTGATGAACAGCTGCACGCCCTGCTCGGCGACGGCACGGACCCAGGCTTCGTCGACCTTCATGGTGAAATAGGCGCGGTTCAGCTTGACCGCTTCCTCGCCGAAATGGCGGCGCGAGCACTCTTCGATCACGTCGCCCGCCTGGCCCCAGAGCCAGCGCAGGGAATCCTGGAAACGGCCGCCGTCGGTATAGGCCCTCAGCCGCGACATGATTTGATCGCTGCTCAGGCGCTGCAGGTTCCCGATGTCGACGCTCATCCCCGATACTCTCCGCAAGGTTCGCCGTTCACATGCTCCGGCAATGGTTAAGGGGCGGTTAGGGAGGCGGGAATCTTGCCTCGCGCCCACCCCGCGCCTAATCGGGCTTCGACTTTGAAAAGGGGCGGACGGCTGCGTCCGCCGGCGAACAGGAGAATGGCCATCATGGCTGAACAACGCGCGCGACCTTTGTCGCCGCATCTCGGCATCTGGCGGTGGGGGCCGGGGATGACCGCATCCATCTTCCATCGCATCTCGGGCGGAGCGCTGACGGTCGCCGGTCTGGCGGTCCTGACCTGGTGGCTGATGTCGCTCGCGGACGGAAGCGACGCCTATGGCGACTTCAGCGCCATTGCCGGCACCTGGGTCGGTCTCGTCGTTCTGATCGGCCTGACGTGGGCCTTCTTCCAGCATCTGCTGTCCGGCATTCGCCACCTCGTCACGGACGCGGGCGAAAACCTCGAGCTTCGCGGCAACAAGGCCAGCGCGATCGCGACGTTCGTCGGGGCAGTGCTGCTGACGGCAGCGCTTTGGTTCTACATATTGGGAGTGGCGAAATGAGCCTCGGCGACAGCTCGACCGAGCTTGGCAAGGTCCGCGGACTCGGCTCCGCCCGCGAAGGCGGCGAGCACTGGATTGGCGAGCGCGTCAGCAGCATCGCGCTGCTTCTTCTCGGCGTGTGGCTGATCGCCTCGCTGCTGTTCCTGCCGGCGCTCGATCACGCGACCGTCAGCGAGTGGCTCCGGACACCGCTCGGCGCAGTCCCGATGGCCCTGTTCGTGATCACCAGCTTCTACCACGGCGCTCGACGGCCTGAAGGTCGTGGTCGACGACTACGTCCATGAGCCGGGCAATAACTTCGCGCTGAACACGGCGCTTCTGTTCCTCGCTGTCGGCGGCGCGGCGTTCGCGCTCTTCGCGCTGGCGAAGGTCGCGCTCGGAGGCGCCGCTTGAGCACGTACAAGATCGTCGATCATATCTACGACGTCGTCGTGGTCGGAGCCGGCGGCGCCGGTCTCCGCACGACGATGGGCGCGGCCAACCAGGGGCTGAAGACCGCCTGCATCACCAAGGTCTTCCCGACCCGCAGCCACACCGTCGCCGCGCAGGGCGGCATCGCCGCGAGCCTCGGCAACATGGGCCCGGATCACTGGACCTGGCACATGTACGACACCGTCAAGGGCGCCGACTGGCTCGGCGACCAGGACGCGATCGAATATCTCTGCCGCGAAGCACCGGCGGCCGTCATCGAGCTCGAGCATGCGGGCCTGCCGTTCAGCCGCACGCGCCGACGGCAAGATCTACCAGCGCGCGTTCGGCGGAATGACCCAGAACATGGGCGAGGGCCCGCCCGCCCAGCGCACTTGCGCCGCCGCCGACCGCACCGGCCATGCGATGCTGCACACGCTCTACCAGCAGAGCCTGAAATATGACGCCGACTTCTTCATCGAATATTTTGCGCTCGACCTGATTATGGAAGACGGCGAGTGCCGCGGCGTCGTCGCACTGTGCATGGATGATGGTTCGATCCATCGCTTCCGCGCACAGGCCGTGGTGCTTGCCACCGGCGGCTATGGGCGCACCTATTTCTCCGCCACCTCCGCCCACACCTGCACCGGCGACGGCAATGCCATGGTGCTCCGCGCCGGCCTGCCGCTGCAGGACATGGAGTTCGTCCAGTTCCACCCGACCGGCATCTACGGCGCCGGCGTGCTCATCACCGAGGGCGCGCGCGGCGAGGGCGGCTACCTGACCAATAGCGAGGGCGAGCGCTTCATGGAGCGCTACGCACCGCACGCGAAGGATCTCGCCAGCCGCGACGTCGTGTCCCGCTCGATGGCGATGGAAATCCGCGAAGGCCGCGGCGTCGGCGAGCACAAGGACCACATCTTCCTTCACCTCGACCATATCGACGCGAAGATCCTGCACGAGCGCCTGCCGGGCATTACCGAGACGGCGAAGACCTTCGCCGGCGTCGACCTGACGCGCCAGCCGATTCCGGTGACCCCGACCGTGCACTACAACATGGGCGGCATCCCGACGAACTTCCACGGCGAGGTCGTCACCATCCGCGATGGCAATCCGGACTCCGTCGTCCCCGGCCTCTTCGCCGTCGGCGAGGCGGCCTGCGTGTCGGTCCACGGCGCCAACCGCCTCGGCTCCAACAGCCTGATCGACCTCGTGGTGTTCGGCCGCGCGGCGGGCATTGCGCCTCGGCGAAATCCTCAAGGCCAATGCGCCGCAGAAGGAACTGCCGAAGGATTCGGCCGATCTCGCCCTCGCGCGGCTCGACAAGTTCCGCAACGCGCAGGGCAACAGCCCGACGGCCGAGATCCGGCTGGAAATGCAGCGGACCATGCAGGCCGACTGCGCCGTCTTCCGCACCGAGCGGACGCTGGCCGAGGGCGTCAGCCAAGATCGACGCCGTCTACAGGAAGATGCAGGACGTGCGCGTCAGCGACCGCAGCCTCATCTGGAACAGCGACCTCGTCGAGACGCTCGAGCTCGACAACCTCATCGGCCAGGCCGTCGTCACCATGCATTGCGCCGCCAACCGCAAGGAAAGCCGCGGCGCGCACATGCACGAGGACTTCCCCGACCGCGACGACAAAAACTGGATGAAGCACACCGCCGCCTGGTTCGAAGGCTGGGGCGGCAATGGCGGCGGAGTGAAGATCGACTACCGCCCGGTGCACGACTTCACGCTCACCGACGAGGTCCAGTACATCAAGCCGAAGGCGCGCGTATATTGAACGAGACCCTGCTCTGGCTGCTGTACATGGTCAGCGCTGTCGTTGCATTCCTCACGGTCCAGAAGCTGGGCTGGCGGATCGTTCCGTCGATCTTCGCCGGAACCGCGGTCTCGGTGGTCGGATGGGCGTTGCTCTACGCGCTGGCGGAGGAGGAGAACCGGCCGGAATTCTGGCGCCTCGACCTGTCGCTGAGCGCGAGTTTTGCACTGATCTTCGCCGGCGCAGGCGCTGCACTCGCCTTCGCCCTGAAGAGCCGCGACCCGCATAACTGACGTTCGTCGTCTGCCGACGCGCGACTGACGAACGGGCGTTGCCGTTCCCGGTGGCTTGAGGCCGAATGACCCAGCGAGGGGGATTGGTCATGCGCGCATGCTGGCTTGCAACGGCACTGCTGACCGCAAGTTGTGCGTCGGCCGAGCCGACTGCACCGGCGTTTCACCTGGTTTCCGGCGCGGTCCCGCTCGACAAGGGACCCGACGGCAACAGCATCATCCTCGATGCGCCGGAGGGATTGATCGTCGTCGATACGGGCCGGCATCCGGAGCATTCGGCGAAGATCCTCGCCTACGCCCGCAAGCGCGGTCGGCCGATCGTAGCGATCGTCAACACGCATTGGCACCTCGACCACACGACCGGCAATTGGGACATCCGCCAGGCCTATCCGCAGGTGCAGGTGCTCGCGAGCGACGCGCTCGAAGGCGCGTTGGCGACGTACCTGAAGAAAAGCCGCGAGCAGACCGAGGCCATGCTCGCGGACCCAAAGACCGATGCGATGCAGCGCGACCAGATCGTTCGCGCGCGCTCCGTGACGGACCAGCCCGACCGGATCCGCCCCAACCGCGTCGTCGGTCAAAGCGGCACGATGACGGTCGCCGGCCGGAAGATCGACGTGCGCCTGGCAAAGTTCGCCGCAAGCGAAGGCGATGTCTGGCTCTACGATCCGGAAGCGAAGCTCGCCATCGTCGGCGACCTGGTCGTCGACATCGTTCCGTTCATGGACACGGCCTGCGCAGACGGCTGGCTCCTCGCCCTCGAGGAGATCGAACAGACCTCTTTCGAGACCCTGATTCCCGGCCATGGACCCGCAATGGACCGCGCGGCCTTCACCGCCTGGAAGACGGCGTTCACGGACTTCGTAACCTGCGGCCGCTCGAAAGCGCCCAAGGAGGATTGCGTCGCAGGTTGGGAGCGCGGTGCCGCCCGCTTCATCGACGACGCGCACCGCAATTACGTTCGCGAGGCCGCCAATTACTATCTGACGACCCGGCTGCGCTCTTCGGACGAAGAACAGCAGCTTTACTGCAAGCCGCTAAGGCCCGGGGCTTGACGGGAGCGCGGTAAGGCGCGCTTTTCAGCAGTAGATCAGGCTTTCCTCAGGCCTTTCATTGCGGGCGCCCGCACACTGCCAGGCTCCTATCCACTGAAGTGAGAAAAGACGTGATCGATCTGGAGGGCATCGTGCCAAAACCCCAAGGCGAACGCACACCCGGCTTCAAATTGTTGCTGGCAATTCTGATCGGTGTCGCGCTTGCGATACCGCTCTTTTCCGTATGGGCCCTGGTCTACGATCGGCAGTCCCAATCCGAACAGGCGACGGCCTCCATCACGGAAGGTTGGGGCGGTGCGCAGGCCATATCCGGGCCGGTGCTGGTGATCCCGTACCGAACGACCGCATCGGAGACGGTTGTCGAAAACGGTCAAAGCGTCACGCGCAGCCGCGACATCCAGCGTGAGCTGACGCTTACGCCCGAGACGGCGGACGTGAAGGCGCAGGTTAAGCCGGAGCGCCGGAAGCGGTCCATTTACGAAGCGGTCGTCTATGACGCGAAGCTGGCCGGATCGGCGCGCTTCGCTTTCCCGCCGGACCTTGCCCGGCATGGCGTCGCGATCGAGAACATGGACCTGGCGCGGGCGGAGCTTCGCTTCGGAGTCAGCGATCCGCGCGGCCTTGGCGCCAATCCGGAAGTCGTATCGGGCGGCGGCCGCCTGCGGCTTCAGCCCGGCGGAGGAAGCGGCCGGGGAAAGGGATTCTTCGCATGGGTCGATGCCGGCCAGCTTACCGGCCGGCCGATCGACGTCCGCTACGCTTTCGAATTGCGCGGCAATTCGGCGCTGACCTTCGTCCCGCAAGGCGGCGACACCAAGTGGACGGTGCAGTCATCCTGGCCGCACCCGTCGTTCGGTGGCGACTTCCTGCCGCAGGACCGGTCGATCAGCGCGAATGGCTTTCAGGCGCAGTATCGCATCGGCAACCTCGCACTCGGCCGCTCGCTCGTATCGACGGGAGACGTCGGACAGGGCAACGCCTCGGATCAGGCGAGTATCGCGGACCGTGCGCTTGCCGTTGCCGGCGGCGAAGTGGCCGGTACGCAGACCGCAAGCATCAACCTGATCCAGCCCGTCGACCTCTACTCGCGGGTCAATCGGGCGACCAAGTACGGTTTCCTCTTCATCGGCTTCACCTTCCTCGCCCTGCTGATGTTCGACGTGATCGGCGGCGTTCGGGTTTCTGCGGTCGAATATCTGCTGATGGGAGCGGCCATCGTCCTGTTCTTCGTCATGCTGCTCGCATTCGCCGAGGTGATCGGCTTCACGGCGGCCTACATCGTGGCGTCGGCGGCAATCGCCGGCCTCAACACCGCATATTCCGCAGCGGTCCTGAAAAGCTGGCGCCGAGCATGGTTCATCGGCGGACTGCTCATTTCGCTCTACGCAATTCTCTACATCCTGCTCAGCCTTGAGGCCTTCTCGCTGCTGATCGGCTCGCTGCTGCTCTTCGCGGCATTGGCCGGGGTGATGTACGGAACTCGACGCGTAAACTGGAGCGAACCGCGGAAAGTCGCCGAGTAAGGTGAGTAGCGCTTGGGCTTGCCGGATTGGTCGGCTAAGTCGCCGACAAATGAACGATCCAGTACCGCCCAAGCGCATTTTTTCGGACGCCAAGGTCGACGCGAAAGCCGCGCGGCATGTGCCGTCCAGCCCGCAGACCGAAAGCGCAGCCTACAAGCTTGCGTTCCAGGACACGGAGTTCCTCCTTCGCGAGGATCTCCGGCCGGTCCGTTTCCAGCTCGAGCTGCTGAAGCCCGAGGTGCTGATGAACGAAGCGAAGATCGGATCGACCTTCGTCTTCTACGGGTCCGCCCGAATCCCCGAGCCATCCATGGCCGATGCGCTCATTGCCGGGGCGACCGACGATCAGCAGCGCGCCATCGCCGAGCGGCTAAAGGCCAAGTCGAAATATTACGATGTCGCGCGAGATCTGGCGAAGCTGGCGAGCAGCACCGGGCTCGACGAAGAGGGCGAGCGGCAATTCGTCGTCTGCTCGGGCGGCGGTCCGTCGATCATGGAGGCGGCCAATCGCGGAGCGCGTCGAGATGGGCGTCGATACGATCGGCCTCAACATCGTCCTCCCGCACGAGCAATTGCCCAACGTCTACGTGACGCCAGACCTCAGCTTCCAGTTTCACTATTTCGCGCTGCGCAAGATGCACTTCCTGCTTCGCGCGCGCGCCGTGGCGGTGTTTCCCGGCGGGTTCGGCACGTTCGATGAGTTTTTCGAGCTCCTGACCCTGATCCAGACCGGCAAGGTCCGGCCGCTGCCGGTCCTGTTGTTCGGCCGTGAATTCTGGAACTCGCGTGGTCAATTGGGACGCGCTGGTCGAGGAAGGCGTCATTGCGCCGCACGACCTCGACATCTTCCACTGGTGCGAGGACGCCAACGACGCGTGGGAGTTCGTCGAGCGCTTCTATGAAGAGCATCCGGCGCCCGCGCCCGTGCAGAGCGCGCCGCCGGAATAAAGCTCGCGCTTAGTGCGCCGGATCTGCGGCTTCGCCGCCGCCCGGCTTCTTCGCGTCCACAGGCTCGTTCTCAGCCTTCTGCGGGCCGGGCTCGGTGCCGGTGCCGGCAGGATCCGAATTTGCCGGCTTGTCCGCATCCGAAGTCGCCGCAACCTCCGCCGGAGCAGCCGGCACGGGGAGCGGCGATGCGTCACGCGAATTCAGGAAAGCCATGACATTGGCGCGATCCTGCGGATTGCTCAGGCCGGCGAAGGTCATCTTGGTGCCGGGAGCGAACTTCTTCGGGCTGGCGAGCCAGGCGCTCATCGTGTCCCAGTCCCAGCTGCCGCCCTTGCTCTTCAGCGCGTCGGTGAAGGCGTAGCCGGGATGCGCGGCCACGGGATTGCCCATGACGCCGTACAGGCCCGGGCCGAGCGCATTGGCGCCGCCTTGATCGGCGTTGTGGCAGGCGGTGCACTTCTTGAAGACCTGCTCGCCGGCGGCCGCATCGGCGGTGGCGAGATAGAAAGCGATCGGCTTCTCGGCTTCGGCTCCGCCCTCGCCTTCCTGAACCACGCCCTCGATCGGGTAGCCCAATTCTTCAGGCCGTTCGCTCTTGAAGGTTTCGCCCGCAACGATCGATGATCCGAGCGCAACGATACCGGCGAACAGCACCCAGCCGGCGATGGTGTTGAAACGGTCGTCCATGGGTCTCCGGTCGGCGGTTGCCGAGGCTGATCAAGTGATTTTCGCCGCTCCTTTACGGGTGACGACGCGGTTCATCAAGCCGCGAGCCAATGGTCGAGCAGCGTTCTGGCGATCGCGAAACGGGGCGGGGCCTTGAAGGGAGCGTCCGGATCGCCGGCCAACGCTGCTGCAATCTCCTCCCGAGTGAACCAGCGGGCGTCGTCGAGCTCCGTCGTGTCGATGGTCAGTACCTCGTCGAGGGCGCGGGCGTGGCAGCCGATCATGAGCGACGAAGGGAAGGGCCAGGGCTGGCTGGCGACGTAGGTGACTTCGGCGACGCGGATGCCTGCTTCTTCGTGCAATTCCCTCGCCACCGCTGCCTCGACCGATTCGCCGGCTCGAGGAATCCGGCCAGCGCCGAATAGCGGCCTTCCGGATATTGCGGCTGGCGGCCGAGCAGCAGCCGGCCGTCATGTTCCGCAAGCATGATCACCACTGGGTCCACCCGCGGGAAATGCTGGGCCGAGCATTCCGGACAGACCCGCGACCAGCCGCCGCGCTCGATGGCGGTGGAGGCCCCGCAATTGGCGCAGAAGCGATGCCGCGAATGCCACCAGGCAAGGCTCAGCGCGGCGGCGAAAGAGCGGCGCTTCGTCCGCCGTCGAGCGAACCGATCGTATCGAAGGCCGCCCTCGCATTCGTGTGCGGCTGGACGGCTGCGGAGACGCGAGCCTCACCGCCCTGAAGCCCAAGGAACAGGTCGGGCGAGGTCGCCGCCTCCCATTCGAGCCGCCCGTCGGACCCGATTGCCGGCAAACCGTCGCGCCACACAAGCTGGCTGGCTCGGCCCGCGATCAACTCGGCAAGACGCGCCGGGTCGACGCGCACCTGGTCGGCGCGGTCGATCCCCGGCCCGGCGAAGAAGGGCTCAGGCCGCAAGTGCATTCCGTGAAGCAAGCACCGATTCGGCCGCCCGCCTGTAGAGGGTCGGAAGCCCGGCCTCGGCCAACCGATCGATCGGCTGCCACCAGCCGTCGCCACATGGTGCTTGCACCGCAACCACCATCAGCTCGAGCCGGAAGTGCGTGAAGACGTGAGTGACGCGGCCCACCGCCGCCGCAGCGCGCACGGGCTCGTCGGTCCAATCGGGCCCTGGCAGCGCTGCCATCCCGCCGAGCATGCCGTTGGCCGGACGTCGGACCAGCCAGACACAATCGTCGCGCTCGATCCAATGGGCGATCCCATGACGGACAGGGCGGACCACCTTCCGCTTGGGCGCCGGGAATCGCTCAGGCTCTGCCGGAGGCGTAGGCGACGCAACCCGAGTTGAGCGGACAGGCGTCGCAGTTGGGTGCTCGAGGCCGACAGATGGTCGCGCCGAGGTCCATCATTGCCTGTGCGAAATCGCCCACATCCTGCTCGGGGGTCATCTGGTCGAGGTATCGCCGCAGAACGCAGTTTGCTCTCGGCGACCGGCAGCCTCGACTCCGTTCAGTCGAGCCACGATCCGCTCGACATTGGTGTCCATTACGAGCGCGCGCCTGCCAAACGCGATCGCGGCAATGGCTGCCGCTGTATAGTCGCCGATCCCCGGCAGCTTCCGAAGCTCGGCCTCGGTCGTCGGAAAGCCGCCTCTTGCGGCGACATCGCGGGCGCAGGCGATCAGGTTGCGGGCGCGGGCGTAGTAGCCGAGACCCGCCCATTCGGAGAGAACGTCCTCGTCCCTCGCGACCGCCAGCGCATCCACCGTTGGCCATCGCTGCACGAACCGCTCGAATCGAGGAGTGACCGCAGCCACCGTCGTCTGCTGAAGCATGACCTCGCTCAGCCACACGCGGTAGGGCTCGGGCTGGCGGATCGCCCGGCAGCGCCCTCCAGGGAAGGCGGCGGGCGTTATCCACATAATGTTGGAGCAGGCTGTTGGCGGCCACGCTGCCCCTATGGCATGACCTCTGGCGATGGCGAAGCCCAAGTCGCCCTATTCGAAGCAGAAAGACCGCGCCGACGATGCTCCGCGCAGCGGTCGTACGCGCGCGGCCGGCGATCTTCTCGGCGAGATTGGGGGGGTGGCATTCCGCCGCTTCGGCTTCGTGCAGAGCGCAATCGTCAGCCGCTGGAGCGAGATCGTCGGCGAACGCTACGCCAAGGTGTCCTCGCCCGAATCGATCCGCTTCCCTGCCGGGCGGAAATCGGGCGGGGTCCTGACCTTGCTGGTCGAAGGCGCGCACGGTCCGCTGCTTCAGCATCTCAGCCCGCTTCATCATGGAGCGGGTGAACCGATTCTTCGGCCATCAGGCGATCGACCGCGTCGTTTTTCGCCAGGGCAGGCCGATCGCCAAGATCAAGCAGCCTGAGCGTCCGCAATCCGGGCCGGTGCCCAAGGAATTGGGCGAAGGCCTGCGCCAGATCGCCGATCCCGAGCTTCGCGCCTGTCTGGAATCGCTTGCGGCGAAAATTGCGGGTACAAGCGGCGCTCCGACGGTCGATGCGCCGGCGGAGAACCCCATTCCAGTCACGTTTCGAAAGTGAATGAACTGATGAAGCCAGCTTATGTCCTGCTCGCCACGACGGCCATTTTCGCCAGCGCGGCCTGCAACGCGGAAAAGGGAACAAGCACCAATTCCTCCGCTCCGATCGAGGCCGTCGCGGCGCCGAACGGCGGCGATTGGACCAAGACCGTCGTTGCCACGCCCGAGGGCGGGTTCCTGATGGGTAATCCCGATGCCGACGTGAAGCTCGTCGAATATGGTTCGCTGACCTGCCCGCACTGTGCGGAATTCGCGGAGAAGGGTGCGCCCGAGCTGATCGAGAAGTACGTTAAGACCGGCCGCGTCAGCTTCGAGTTCCGCAACTTCCTGCGCGACGGCCTCGACATGTCCATGTCGCTTATCGCGCGCTGCGGAGGGCCGGAGCGCTTCTTCCCGCTCAGCGAAGCCATGTTCAAGGACCAGCGCCAGTTCTTCGAGCGCGCACAGGCTGCCACCCCGGAACAGCAGCAGGCGGCCTCCGCGAGCCCGGCAGGCTTCGCGCAGTTGGCTGGACTGCAACAGTGGGCGGCGCAGCGCGGTGTCCCCTCGGCGAAGAGCAGTGCCTGCCTCGCCGACCAGGCGACCCAGGACAAGCTCGTCCAGGTGTCGAACGATGTTGCAACGCAATTCCCCGGCTTCAGCGGAACGCCGAGCTTCGTCCTCAACGGCAAGCTGCTCGAGCAGACCGCAAGCTGGGACAAGCTGGAGCCTCAGATCCGCGACGCGCTCGGCAGCTGAAGCTTGAGAAGGGGGAGGGTCTTCTAGCTTGCGCATCCGCCGCCTGAAACTCAGCGGCTTCAAGAGCTTCGTCGAGCCGTCGGAGCTCCGGATCGAACCGGGGCTTACCGGAGTCGTCGGGCCGAACGGATGCGGCAAGTCCAACCTCCTCGAAGCCATCCGCTGGGTGATGGGCGAAGGCAGCCCGAAGTCGCTTCGCGGCGGCGGGATGGACGACGTCATCTTCGCCGGGACGGCAACCCGCCCGCCGCGGGATTTCGCTGAGGTCTCGATTCTCGTCGAGCGGCAGCAAGGCGAGGAGGGGCCCGGCGGAGAGAGCGAAGTCACCCGGCGGATCGAGCGGGGCGCCGGTTCGGCCTATCGCATCGACGGGCGAGACGTTCGCGCGAAAGACGTCTCGCTGCTGTTCGCCGACGCGGCGACCGGGGCGCACTCTCCGGCCTTGGTCAGCCAGGGCAAGGTCGGTTCGATCATCGCCGCCAAGCCAACCGAGCGGCGGCTGCTTCTGGAAGAAGCGGCGGGCATTTCCGGGCTTCACGCGCGGCGCAAGGACGCCGAGCAGAAGCTTCGCGCCACCGAAGCCAATCTGGCGCGGCTGGCTGAACTTCTGTCCGACCAGGAGCAGCGCGTCGCACAATTGAGGCGACAGGCCCGCGCGGCAGAGCGATATCGGCAGCTCTCGCGACAAGATCCGCGCGACGGAGGCACGCCTGGTGCATGCGCGCTGGGTTGAGGCGGACCGGGCGGCCCTGGCCGCCATGCAGGAAGCCAAGACCGCCGAGGCCGAGGTCAGCGCTTTCCAGGCTGCGATGGCCAATGCGCAGCAGGCGCAGGACCAGGCGGCAGCCCTGCTTTCGCAGCGGCGGAACGAACTGTCGCAGGCGCGCGAGCGGGCGACCGAACTGGCCCATGAGTTGGCTACGACGCGAGCCCGGCGCGACACGGTGGTACGGCGACTTGCGGAACTTGATCGCCTCGATGCGTCGTTGGCGTCCGACATCGAGCGCGAGGAGGCGCTGCGCGGTGACGCGGAAGCGCGCATTGCCGAGCTGGACACCGAACGCGCCGCCATCGATCAGCGGCTGGCCGACGACGAAGGTCAGTCTGCACGGATCGGTCGTGATCTCGCCGATCTGGAAACCCGTTCCCGGGAGGCCGAAGCTGCGCTCGCCGACCTCCTGACCCGACAAGCGGCAATGCGCGCGGAGCGTCGCGTTGCTGAGGCGGCTCTTGAGGCTGCGCGAGCGCAGGTCGACCGGACGGAGCAGGAACGTGCCCGGCTTGCTGCTCAGCTGGAGGCGCTAGGCACCGGCACGATCGAAGAGGCGGCTCGCAAGGAGGCTTTGAAGCGCGCGGAGGCGGCTAAGGCGCAGCGCGCTACTGCCGAGCAAAAGTTGGAAGCGGCCGAGGTCGAGCGGGCTTCCGCGGCCGAGCGCCGCGACGCCGCGGAAAGCGAACTTGCAGCGGCTCGTGCGGCGCTGTCGGCATCCCGGGCCGAGGCGCAGGCGCTCGAACGGGCACTGCAGCACGTCGGGGGCTCGGCCATCGAGAGCTTGTCTGCCGACGCGGGCTATGAACGGGCATTGGCGGCCGCGCTCGGGGAAGATGCGGATGCGGCAATCGGCGGCGACGGCGCCCGGCGCTGGATGGGCAGCGAGGCGCATTCATCCGATCCGCCGCTGCCCGCCGGGCTGGAGCCGCTGACCGACCACGTTCGCGCTCCGGCACAATTGTTGCGCCGGTTGAGGCAGATCGGCGTCGCCGACGAAGACACTGGCCAGCAGCTTGCGGTCGGCCAGCGGCTTGTCACACGCGAAGGCTTACTGCGCCGCTGGGATGGGTTCGTGTCGACCGGCTCGGGTGCGGCAGCGGCCGAACGGCTGATCCGTGCCAACCGGCTTGCCGATCTCAACAAGCATCTGCCGACGCTGGAACAGGCCGTTGAGGCCGCGTCCGACGCTCGCGACGCTGCCGCGCGCGATGTCGAACGCTGGCGGGCGGAGGGTGAGGAGCAGCGCAAGGCCGGCGCATCCGCCGAGCGCGAGGTGCGTGACGCGGAGCGGGCTGCCGATGCGGCTGCCACCGCGATTGAACGGCTGAATGCCCAGCGTGAGGGCGTGTCGCAGCGGGCCGAAGACCTTGCTCCGGTGGCCGAGGCGTCCGCCGAAGCGCTTCGCTCGGCCGAAGCCGTCATGGCGAACCTGCCCGATCCTGCGGCCCTCGAAGCCGATGTGGAGGCGGCGCGAGGCCGTGCGTCCGAGCGCGGGCAATGCCGTCGCCGACAAGCGCGCCGAGGCAGCCACGCGTGCCCGCGAGACCGCCGCAGCCCGCGAACGTCACGGCGCCGCCGGCCGCGAGCAGGAGGAGTGGCGCAAGCGTCATTCCGAAGCAAAGCGGCGGTTGGCGCTCGCGGTGGAGCGGCAAGGCACAGCAAGCGGCAGAGCGTGAGCAGCTAAGTGCGGAGCCGCAGCGGCTCGACGAATTGCTGACCGATCTCGAAGGTCGCGGCCGCGAATGCGAGCGGGATACGGCGACGGCCGCGGAGGCCGAGCGCGCTGCCGAAGGAGAAGTGTCGAAGGCGGCCGATGCCTTTGCGACGGCGAACGAATCCCTGTCTTCTGCTCGCGAGCGCCGGGCGGCAGCTTCGGCACGGGCTGAGGGTCAGGAAGCCCGCCGCACCGAATATGGGCGTGTCTGCTTCGAACGGTTCGAGTGCATTCCGCAGCGACTGCCCGAGAAGATGGGCTTCGACGAGAATGAGGCGCGTCGACGCGGAGATCGCAGTCGGCACTGCTCGAGCGGCTGACGGCGGAGCGGGAGCGCATCGGACCGGTGAACCTCGTTGCCGAGCAGGAACTGGCTGAGCTCGAAGACGCACGCATGAAGGGTGCCGAGGAAGCCGAGGAACTCACTCAGGCCATCCACCGACTGCGTGGATCGATCGGCAATCTCAATCGCGAGGGTCGGGTTCGGCTGCTCGACGCCTACCGGCAGGTCGACGCCCACTTCCGCGACCTCTTCACGACCCTCTTCAACGGCGGCCAGGCGCATCTTGAACTGGTCGAAAGCGACGATCCGCTCGAGGCCGGGCTGGAGATCATGGCGCAGCCGCCGGGCAAGCGCCTGTCGACGCTGACCTTGCTTTCAGGTGGCGAACAGGCGCTGACGGCCGTCGCTTTAATCTTCGCTTTGTTCCTGACCAATCCGGCGCCGATCTGCGTCCTCGACGAGGTCGATGCGCCGCTCGACGACGCCAATGTGGAGCGGTTCTGCGACCTGCTCGACCGGATGACGGGCGAGACGGACACCCGCTACCTGATCGTCACCCACAACGCCGTGACGATGAGCCGCATGCACCGGTTGTATGGCGTGACCATGATCGAGAAGGGGATCAGCCGGCTGGTTTCGGTCGACCTGGGTAGCGCGGAGACGCTTCTCGCCGCAGAATAGCGGAATGCAGACTATCCGCGTCGTCTTCCTCGTCTATCCCAACGTCACGCAGCTGGACCTGACCGGCCCGGCGCAGGTTCTTTCGCGACTCGGCAACGCCAAGGTCGATGTGGTCTGGAAGACACCTGAGCCCGTCCCGACCGACAGCGGCTTCGCCTTGCTGCCGACGGCCACTTTCGATCAGGTGCAGCAAGCCGACATCCTCTGCGTGCCCGGCGGCTTTGGCTGCATGGAAGTGATGCAGGATGACGCCGCGCTCGCCTGGGTGCGGGCCGTGGGCGAAAGCGCGCAATGGGTGACCAGCGTCTGCACCGGCTCGCTGATCCTCGGCGCTGCCGGCCTGTTGCGCGGCTATCGCGCGACGTCGCACTGGGCATGGCGCGACTATCTCGGGTTGTTCGGCGCGGAGCCGGTTGCGGAGCGAGTCGTGTTCGACCGCAATCGCGTCACCGGTGGGGGAGTCACGGCCGGTATCGACTTTGCGCTTGCCCTGGTGGCCGCGATCGAAGGGGAGGAGAACGCCCGGGCGATTCAGCTCGGCCTGGAATATGATCCGCATCCGCCATTCGATTCAGGAACACCGGACAAGGCGGGAGAGGAGCTGGTGCGGCGTGTCCATGAGCGATCGAGCCGCTTCGCGCCGGACAGGGAAGATCGCATCCGGGCCGTCGCGGAGCGTTTCGCAGAACGGTGACCGAGCTCTGGATCCCACCGCATCCGCCGCGTCAGGCGAAGCCGGTGCCCAGTTGGCGCGGCTTCTTCGGCGAACGGGCGCGGACTGCGGTTTACGGCTGGTCGGAGCTCGCCTTCGACAGCTGGTACTTCAAGCGCAAGATCCTCGGTCACACGGTGCATGTGGTGCTGAAGCCCGAGTGGGTGCAGCGGGTTCTTCTCGACAACGCGGCGAACTACGAAAAGCCGGCCCTAGTGAAGCGCATCCTGTCGCCGACCATCGGGCGCGGCCTGCTCACGTCAGAACGCGAGTTGTGGCGCGACCAGCGCAGGATCGTCGCCGCAAGCTTCACGCCTCCGGCCGTCGATGAGCTTATGCCCTTGTTCGGCGAGGTCGGCGAGACGATGGCGCATTCGTGGGACGCCGGGGCCCGGGACATGGCCGTCGAGGCGACCGCGGCAACCATGCGGGTGATCGCAACGGCACTGTTCAGCGGTGATGAGCGCCTGACCACCCCGGAGGCCATGGCGCATATCACCAACGCCATGGAGGGCGTCGGTGAAGCGAGAATCCAGGTCCTTCTGGGGATGCCGTTGATTCCGCTCACACCGACGGGCCGGCGCGGACGGGCGGGGCAGCAGTTTCTGAGGCGCACGCTCGGAGCGATCGTCAGCGAACGGCTCGGCCAGGACGCCCCGGACGATTTCGTCACCGCGATGATCCGGGCACTGCTCGAACGCTTCCCGCGCGCCGAGGCCATCGAACTTGCGGTCGACAACGCCGCAACCTTCTATCTCGCCGGCCACGAGACCACCGCCAACCTGACGAGTTGGACCTTGTTTGCGCTGAGCGAGCAGCCAGAATTGCAGGACAGGGTCGCTGCGGAGGCTGCCGCTGCGTTGGAGAGCGGAGTGGATCGCGGACTCCCGGACCGGCTGCCGCTTCTTCGTGCCGTGGTTGAGGAGACGTTGCGGCTTTATCCGCCGGTGCCGCGCTTCGATCGCGAGGCGGTCGGAGCCGACATGCTGGGTGAGCATGAGGTCCGGCCCGGCGATCTCGTTTCGATCTGGCCGTGGATCATCCAGCGGCATCGGAAGCTATGGGACAACCCCGACGCGTTCGATCCCGATCGTTTCGCGCCAGGCCGGAAGCAGGAGCGGCATCGATTTCAATATCTGCCGTTCGGCGCCGGGCCGCGCACCTGCGTCGGGGCGCGCTTTTCGATGGCCGAGGCGCTGACGATCCTGGCAATTTGGCTGAAGCGCTGGCAATTCGCTCCCGTGCCGGGACGGAGGGTGCGGCCATCTGGGATGGTGACGTTGCGCCAGGAGGGCGGACTGCCGCTAATTCTCTCGGTCCGTTGAGAAGCGCTTGTAATCCAGCAACTTGATTGCTCGGCAGCCGAATAATCATAGGCTGTGTCATTTGTGCTATTGCGAATGACTATCAATAACGATAGTTCGCGGTCTTATGAAGGGGCTCACTACTGCAAAGCTGACCGCCGCGCTCCTCGCCGGCGTGTCCACTCCAACCATCGCCGCAACGGCCGATGCCACTGAGCCGGGCGCTGCGACCACCTCTGCAGCCGCGGCGACCGCCGCTGCCGACCAGACGATCATCGTCACCGGCCAGCGCGGCGAATATGGCGCGAAGTCGACAACAACGGCGACCAAGACGCGCACCGACATTCGAAATATTCCGCAGGCACTGACGGTCATTTCGGAAAAGCAGATCGAGGATCAGGCGATCCGCTCGGTGGCCGAATTGCTGACCTTCGTTCCGGGCGCCACGCCGGGAACAGGCGAGAGCAACCGCGACCAATTCACTCTGCGCGGTAATAACACGACGGCGGACTTCTTCGTCGATGGCGTCCGCGACGACGTCCAATATTTCCGCGACTTCTACAATGTCGACCGGGTCGAGGTGCTGAAGGGCCCGAACGCGATGATCTTCGGCCGCGGCGGCGGTGGCGGAGTGGTCAACCGGGTCATGAAGCGCGCCAGCTTCGGCAATTATCGCGAGGCGCTCACCTCTACCGACAGCTTCGGCGGGATCCGCCTGACCGGCGACGTCGATCAATCGCTCGGCGAGGGCGTCGGGGCCAGGATCAACGGACTGTACGAGAATGGCGACAGCTTCCGCCGGCATGTCGACCTGGAACGTTACGGCGTGAATCCGACCGTCGCCTTCCAGGCGGGACCGAGCACCCGCATCGACGTGAGCTACGAATATTTTCACGACCGCCGGACCACGGACCGCGGCGTTCCGGCGGACGGCGGGGAGCCGCTGCGAGGCTTCGATCGCGAATTCTTCGGCGACCCCGACAAGAGCTACGCCAAGGCCGATGTGAACATTGGGACCTTTGCCATCGAGCACGAGTTCGCGGACGGGCTGACAATCAAGAACCGGACGTCGTTCGGCGACTATTCCAAATTCTATCAGAACGTTTTTCCGAGCTCGCTGAATACGACCGAGGGAACGGTCACGCTCGGCGCGTACAATAGCCGCAACGATCGGCAGAACCTGTTCAGCCAGACCGACGTCGTGTGGGAGAACCGGCTGGGCGGAGTCGACCAGACCTTGCTGTTCGGCGTCGAACTCGGTCGCCAGAAATCGCGCAACCACCGCCAGTCGGGCACTTTCGTGAACGGAAATACCGTCTCGCTCAGCGACCCCGCGCAAGACATCGCCGTGACCTTCGCTTCGTCCTCGAGCGACGCGAACAATCGCACCCGCGCCATCGTTGCGGCCATCTACATCCAGGACCAGATCCGGCCGACCGACTGGCTTGAGATCGTCGCCGGACTGCGGTTCGACAGCTTCAAGCTCGACGTGAATGACCTCCGCGCCGGAGGCGAAGACTTCAGCCGAACCGACAACCTCTGGTCTCCTCGTCTCGGCCTGGTGCTTAAGCCGCGCGACAATCTGTCGATTTACGGAAGCTTTAGCCGGTCATACCTGCCGCAATCGGGCGACCAGTTCAGCGCCCTGTCGTCAACCACGGCCGAACTGAAGCCCGAACGCTTCGACAATTACGAGATCGGCGCGAAGTGGGAGCCGATCGACGGCCTGCTCGCGACGGCGGCGGTGTACCAGCTCGACCGCACCAATACGCGCGCGACCGATCCGCTTACCAACCAGACCGTTTTGACCGGCGCGCAGCGCAGTAAGGGCGTCGAGCTAGGCCTCGAGCGTAGCATCAGCGACCGGTGGCAGGTCTCGGCGGGATATGCGTGGCAAAAAGCCGAGATCACCGAAACCACGACCGCCGCGCCCGCGGGCCGCGAAGTCCCGCTCGTCCCGCGCCACAGCTTCTCGCTATGGAACCGCTACGACGTGTCGAATGCGTTCGGCGTCGGCCTCGGCGTGATCGCAAGGTCGAAGTCTTTTGCGTCGATCAGCAACAAGGTGAAGCTGCCGGGCTACGCCCGGGTCGATGCTGCGGCCTATTACAAGGTGATGCGGGGCATCGAGGCCCAGATCAACGTCGAGAACATCTTCGGTGCCGATTACTTCCCGACCGCCCACAGCGACAACAACATCGCCCCGGGCGCGCCGCGGACGGTCAAGGCGCAGCTGCGGTTCGGCTTCTAGGCGGCGAGCTTCGCAGCGCGATCGCGGATGCGCTTGAGGTCATCGATGAACCTCGCTCGTTCCTCGCGTCTTCGCTCCTCCTCCGGGATGCGGAGCAGGAAACTGGGGTGGACGGTGACCCAGCATTCGCCGCCGTCGTTCAGGGGGATGGGTGACCCCCTGACGCGGCTGATGGTGACGACCTTGTCGAGGATCGAGCGGGCGGCCGTCGCGCCCAGCGCAACCGTCACCGGCGGGCGGATCAACGAGCGCTCCTGGTCGATCCACCAGCGGCAGGCCTCGATCTCGCCCGCGTTCGGCTTGGAATGGATGCGCTTCTTGCCGCGTTGCTCGAACTTGAAGTGCTTCACGGCATTGGTGACGTAAACCTCGGCGCGCGGGATGCCGGCCTTCTCCAGTGCCTCATCGAAGATTTGCCCGGCGGGGCCGACGAAGGGACGGCCGGCGAGGTCCTCCTGGTCGCCTGGCTGCTCGCCGACGAACATGATGCTCGCGTCCAGCGGCCCCTCCCCGAACACCGTCTGCGTGCCGTACTTGTAGAGGTCGCAGCGGGTGCAGCCACGCGCTTCCTTGAACAGCGCCTCCCACGATGCGCGTAGATTGCTGCCGGGCTCGATCTCGCGCTCGACGGCAAGCGCTTCCTTCCGGCCCTCGGCGGCAATGGCGGCTCCACCCCGCGACTTCGCGATCATCTCGATCTCCCTGGCTCGCGCACCGGCGATCAGCGGCTGAACGAGCGAGGTCTCGGGCATGTTGCGCCAATATTTCTTGGGCATCTCCTTCAGCATCGCGCCGACCTTGAGCCGCGCCGGATTGAAGATGGAGGCGTAATAGGTCTTCCACATGGCCTCGAGCGGGTCGCCGCCGGGCGCTTCCGCCCTGGTCGCGCCGGGTCCCTCGGTCAGTTCTTCGCCGTCCCAATGGATCGAGACTTCGGGCGTCAGGATCGACCAGCGCATGTTGGTGAAGCGGCGGACGAAGAAGCCCGCCGTGTGCCGGACGATATGGTGGTCGGGCTCGAAGAAAGCGACGAAGCGCCTCGTTCCGTCCGGCTGGTCGACTTCGCGGAAGCGGACGAAGGCATGCATCTTGTGCACGTCGCGGCGGACCTCCTTCGCCAGCCGCTGCAGCCGGTCGAGCAACGGATCCGCGCGATCCTCCATCGCGTGGCGGTTGGAACGCAGCTTCCACAGCATCGCGTAGAGCAGGGCGAAGCGTTCCGGATCGGAGTGACAGACAACGCTCTTCGCGATGTCGATGAAGGCGCGCGGCACTGCGAAGGTCGCGCCCTTCGCCTGGGCCGCTTCGGTGCCGAACAGATCGCCGTTGCTACCTTCGACGCGCCATACGACCGCTTCTGGGGGCACACCCGCCTCCGCCATGTCGCGTGCGGCGTCGCGCCAGCCCTCGAAGTCGTCCTCCGCCGCTAAAGTGACGCGATGAGCGTCGATCATCGGACCTTCACGAAGCATATCGGGTCTCAACCGGCTGGGCCGCGATGCGTTGCGTCGAGAGCGGGTTTCGCCAGCCGTTCAAAGGCTTTAACAGCATTTGGCGATGATGAAGGCAGCCCCTTGGCCAGTGATGTTGGCGATGGTCATGAGCCTGGCGCTCAACCTTTGGCTCGCCGGCATTCCCTCTTGGACATGGGTCCCGGCCGCGCTTGCCGCATGGTATCTCGCGGACATGGCGTCGGGCCTGACCCACATGATCATGGACTATAAGCCGTGCACGCCGGGTGTCGGGCTCGACCGGATGTTTTTCTACGAGGGATCGCGCGAATCCGATGACTATGTTGCGCTCCGCGACCGCGTCTGGAAGCAGATCGGGCCGTTCGAAAAGCTGGTCTACGACTTCAAGAATCATCATCCGCGGCCTGAGGCTTTGGGCCGCCGGCCAATGCTGGTGCAGATCGGCTCGACGATCATGTTCGCCGCGCTTCCGGCTTCGCTTGTCCTCAACGCCGTCGCCTGCCTGTTGCCCTTGCCAGGCTGGCTGGTGTTCGGCGTGGTGATTTTGATCATCGGCGGCACCTTCGCCCAATATTTCCACGGCACCCTGCACCGCGAAGACAACCCCGCCATCGTCCGCGGGATGCGCGCCGTCGGTCTGCTGATGACCCCACAGGCGCACCAGCTCCATCACGACACGCTCAAGCGGGATTTCGCGACCAACAACGGCTGGTCGAACCCGGTGATCAACCGCGTCTTCAATCTCGCCATCCGCCGCCACTGGCTGACCGAAGCGGGCCTCACGCCGCAGTAAGTCAGGCAGCGAACAGCTCCAGCTGCGTCTCCTTCGGGGCGACGAGCGTCCGCAGGTCTGCCCGATCCGTTAAAAGGGTTGGCCGCCAGTCGAGCGTCGTAATGAACGGTCGCACCTTGGTGATGGAAAGCGTCAGCCGCGCCACATCGTCCAGCCGAAGCTTCCGCCACCGCCGCGATGCCAGGATGCGATCGACGGCCTTCGTTCCCAGGCCCGGCACTCGAAGCAGCTGTTCCTTCGGCGCCCGGTTGACGTCGACCGGGAAGGTCTCGCGAAACTTGATCGCCCAGGCGAGTTTCGGGTCGATATCGAGAGGCAGCATTCCATCGGCGCCCGCCGCGCTGACAACTTCCGCCGGTTTGAAGCCGTAGAAGCGCATGAGCCAGTCCGACTGGTACAGCCGGTGCTCGCGCATCAGCGGCGGGCGCTTGAGCGGCAACACCGCACTTGCGTCGGGGATCGGCGAGAAGGCGGAATAATAGACCCGCCGCAGACGGAACCGGTCGTAAAGGGTGCTCGCGCGAGTGATGATGTCGCCGTCGTTTGCAGCATCGGCGCCGACGATCATTTGGGTCGATTGTCCCGCCGGCGCGTAGCGCGGGGCCGAACGGTACTTTGTCTTCGCCTCGGCTCCGTCCTCGATCGAAAGCCGTGTCTCGCGCATGGCGGTTTCGATGCGACCCGCGTCCTTTTCCGGCGCAAGCTTCTGCAGCCCTTCGCTGGTCGGCAGCTCCACGTTGATGGACACGCGGTCGGCATACAGACCCGCCTGCTGCACGAGCGCGGGGTCGGCGTCCGGAATCGTCTTCAAATGGATGTAGCCGCGGAAATCATGCTCATCGCGAAGCTTCCGCGCGACCTCGACCAGTTGCTCCATCGTGTAGTTGGACGAACGGATGATGCCCGAGGAGAGGAACAGGCCCTCGATATAGTTGCGCTTGTAAAATTCGAGGGTGAGGCGAACGACCTCGTCCACCGTGAAGCGCGCTCGCCGCACGTTGGAGCTTTTGCGGTTGATGCAATAGGCGCAGTCGAAGATGCAGCTGTTGGTCAGCAGAATCTTCAAGAGCGAAATACAGCGGCCGTCCGGCGCATAGGCATGGCAAATGCCCATGCCTTCCGTGGAGCCCATTCCCTTGCCGCCGCGGCTGTCGCGCTTGGCGGTTCCCGACGACGCGCAGGAAGCGTCGTACTTGGCCGCATCGGCGAGAATCGCGAGCTTTGCCTGAAGGTCCAGTTGAGCCACGCGTTCTCAATATGTTCTCAAACTTCTCCTGTCCATACAGACGTTTAGCGGTATGCGGCGAGGTCACTCGGCCATGCGGCGGCGCAACTTCGCCGAGAGCACGAGAGCGACGGTGAAAGCGAGGTGGACGATAAGGAAAATCTTCGCGGCCTCGCGGGCCTCTCCCGTAACGACGCCGACGATGTCGTTCGCGGCGACGGTGCCGAAGCCGACGATGTTAGCGATCAACACCGCTGCCAGCCTCGTTCGGGTCGGCATCGCGAGACAGCCAGTTGAGGACCGCAATGCCGAGAAAAGGCCCGCCGAGCAGCCTGAGCAAAGCACGCAGCTCGGGCGACGCGTCGGGCGGGACGGCCCCGATCCCGAAATGAAGCGGGAAGAACATCAGGCCGACGCCGACCGCAGCCAGATAGACGGCGGATAAAGTCAGCGTCAGCCTGATCATCGCGAACTCATGTCAACGACGCGGCCATCCGGTCAACGGGCGGCGCATGGATTTGACGGAAACGCGCTTCCACCAGGCTGAACATGCCGAACAGGGCCAAGCCTGCCGCGACGATCACGTTCACCGGGCTGGACAGCCACTTGAGAGCATCCTGCATCCCTCCGGCCTCGCTGGGATCGCCGGTCAGGCCCGCAGACAGCAGGAAGAAGGCCGTGACGATGAAGATGACGCCGCGCGCGCCATAGCCGCCGCGCCCCATCCAACGGATCCATTCCTGACGCTGCATGTCCGCGCGCAGATGCTTGCAGAAATCGCCGCTGATCGCGCGCTTCAGCTGCCAGAGGCCTGCCAGGAACAGGATGATCGCGCCGACCTGCAGCAGGAGGGCGCCGCCGGGCAGGTTCATTACCGTCCCGGCCTGCTCCTGAGCACCGCCTCCGTCGGAGCCGCCGCTTCCTTGAAGGAGCTTCCATGCCTGCCATGCCAGGAACAAGTAGATCACGCCGCTGACACCCGCGCCAACGCGGCCCAAAGTACCTTTCTTGCCGTCGCCATGGCCCTCGCTGTCGAACAAGGCATCGGTCACGCGCCAGAAACCGTAGGCGACGAAGCCGATGAGGATGGCGATCAGAAGCAGCCGCTCCCCACGAAGATATTCCAGTGCTCCCGACAGGTCCGTGGCGCGACCCGATTCGATCACGAGCCAGGCGATGATCAGATACAGCAATCCCCGCGCGGCAAAGCCGAGCCGAGTGAGCCAAACCAGCTTGTCCGAATGCACCATTTCACTCTCCCGATACGCCGGTGAAACGACAGTATCGGAGGTCCGTTCCTCCGGTCAGGCTGCGGCAGGAGTCTCCGACGGAAGCGCCATCCGCTTCGACATGAAGAGCTTGAACAGGACGAAGGCGACGAGGCCGACGACCGCGCTGGCGACGTGGAGCAGCCAGAAGGTCGGCGTGTCCATGGTCGAATAGAGCTGGCCGACCTGCGCCGACGATCTTGTTGGCCGCGAAGAAGGCGAGATAATAGAGGCCGATCACGGTGGCGTTGATCTGCCGGGGCGCGATCTTGGAGAAGAGCGCCAGGCTCACCGGCAGGATGCAGCGCGAAGCCGATGCTGTTGAACAGGTGGAACATGAGCGGCCAGAACAGGCCGATCTTGCCGTCTCCCTGGGTCAGCGCCGCAACGTACAGGCAGAGGCCGCCGGCGATGGTGAAGAAGCTGCCGATGATCATCTTGCCGAGCTCGTCGGGCTCGCGGCGCCGCGTGCCGTACCATTTGAAGAAGAGCGGCGACCGCGACCAGCATCGAGAAGCTCAGGGTCGCGTCGATCGTGATCATCCAGCTTGTCGGAAGCGTCGTGCCGAAGAAGGTCAGCTGGAAATGCTGGTCGGCCCAGACCAGATAGGCGTTGAAGATCTCCTGGTTGGTCAGCAGCGCGACGGCCATGCGCCGGGATCAGCAGGATCAGCGCCAGGACGCGCATATTCTCGTCCCTGGTGAGTCTGCGGGTCAGGAAGAAATAGAGCGGGATCAGAGCGCGCCGAGCGCGATGAGGATTCCCGCGACGAAGCACGATGCCGATCACGATCACCGTGACCAGCCCGGCCGATGGCGAGTGCGCTGACGGTCTTCGCCGGGCTGATCGATCTTGCTCTCGCCCTCCTCGACCGGAAGATGCGGCCGCCCGGCGAGGAAGATCAGCACGCCGAGCACCATGACGATGCCGGCGGTACCGAAGCCGTAATGCCAGCCGACTTTTTCGCCCAGCGTGCCGCTGATCAGCGGCGCGGCGATCACGCTGACGTTGATGGCGATGTAGAAGATCTGGAAGGCCATCGCGCGGCGCAGGTCGTTGTCCTTGTAGAGCGCGCCGACCTGGCTCGCGATATTGCCCTTGAACAGGCCGACGCCGATGATCAGCGCCAGCAGGGCGAAGCAGGAACGCGCCTTCGAACGCCATCAGGAAATGGCCGATCGACATCATGACGCCGCCGGCGAACAGAGCGACGCGGCGCCCGCGAAGCGGTCGGCGATGATGCCGCCGAGGATCGGCGTCAGATAGACGAGCGAGGTGTAGTCGCCGAAGATCGCCGACGCGAGCGGCTGTCCGTCGAGCCCGTCGTAGTGCCAGGACCGGAGCCAATCGAGCCCGATCAACGCCGTCCATCCGCTCCGGCACCAGCAGATATTTGACCATGTAGAGGGTCAGCAGCGTCTGCATCGAATAATAAGAGAAGCGCTCGCACGCCTCGACGAAGGACGAGATAGCCGAGACCCTTGGGGTGCCCGAGAAAGGCGCGGTCGTTGCGGTCGATCTGCTCGAAATCCGGTGTCGCTTCGGCGACGGTCATCTGCGCTCTCCCCAGGCAGGTGGTGGCAACGGGCTAGAGTGGTGACACACATTGCACAATGCGTGGGCACCGCCGTCCGTCGAATGGCGTGTTGCACCGGACCGAGCCGCGATTAGGGTTCGCCAAAATTGGGGGAGACCAGTTCATGCGCTACCTGACGTTCGCGCTCGCGACCGCAGCTTCGATCGCCGTATCAACGCCTGCCGTCGCCGGGCCGACCGAAGATTTCCACAAGCTGATGGACGACTATTGGGCGGCTTATCTGAAGGATAATCCGCTGATCGCCAGCTCGGTCGGCGTCCAGACCTACGACCGGGAGCTCGGCGAGCTGAGCCTTGCGGAATTCGACCGGCAGGCGGCCGAGGCGCAGGCGTTCCTGACACGGCTCCGCGCCATTCCCGCCGCAGCGCTGACGCCGGTGGACCAGAGCAACCGCGCAGTGCTGGACCGGACGCTCGAAGACCAGATCATGCTGAACGGCTTTGGCCAGCGGCAGCTGCTCTACTCGTCGCTCGGCAGCTATCACGAATTTATCGCCACGATGGGCGAGAACATCCCGATGCGGACGAAGGCGGACTACGACAATTATCTCGCCCGCCTCGCCCTCGTTCCCGCACGGATGAAGTCGTACAGCGACATCAGCGTGAAGGCTGCGGCTGAAGGCTATACGCAGGCCTGCGAGTGGATGAAGACACTTCCGGGATCGACGCTGGCGATGGTGCCGGCGGACGTGACGCGGTCACCCTTCTACGGTCCGTTCAGCGCAACCCGCCCGCCAGCGGTCTCCGCAGCGGAGTGGACCGGCCTGCAGTCGCAGGCGAGGGAGGTCATCAGCGGGTCCATCGCCGCTTCGTATCGAGCGTTTTCAGCGGTTGCTCAGAGCCAACTCCTGCCCAAGTGCCGCACGGTGGATTCGGTCGCCACGCAGCCGCAGGGCAAGGACTATTACGCCGCTTTAGCGCGCTACCACACGACGACCGATCTCACGCCCGACCAGATCCACCAGATCGGCTTGCAGGAAGTCGCGCGCATTCGCGCCGAGATGGAAGCCGTCGCCAGGAAGGCTGGCTTCGCGAGCCGCGAGGCGATGATCGCCGACATGCGGACCAACCCGAAGTGGTACGTCACGACGCCGGAAGAGCTTCTCGAAAAGACCGCGACCGTCACCAAGACGATCGATGGCAAGATGCCCGCGTACTTCGGCCGGCTCGCGCGTCTGCCCTACGGCATTCGGCCGATGAACGCTGCGACCGCGCCAACGGACACGACGGCGCGCTACCAGCAGGGCAGTCCGGAAGGCGGCATTGCCGCTTTCTATCTGGTCAACACGACCAAGCTCGACCAGCGGCCGCTCTGGGAAATTCCCGTGCTCTCCGTTCATGAGGCTGTGCCGGGCCACCATCAGCAGATTGCGATCCAGCAGGAGCTGGACATGCCGGCATGGCGCAAGGCGACGGTGTTCTTCACCGCCTTCGTCGAGGGGTGGGGCCTCTATTCCGAGCGCCTTGGCGTCGACATGGGCCTGTACGATACGCCGCAGAAGGACATGGGGCGTCTCAGCTACCAGATGTGGCGGGCAACCCGTCTGGTCGTCGACACGGGCATCCATTCCAAGGGCTGGGACAAGGCCCGGGCCGTCGCCTACATGAAGGACAATACGGCCCTCACCGACGCGAACATCGATGCGGAGGTCAACCGGTACATCTCGGTTCCCGGCCAGGCGCTCGCCTACATGATCGGCAAGCGAAAGATCGAGGAGCTCCGCGCCCGCGCCGAGACGGCGTTAGGCGACAAGTTCGACGTGCGCCGCTTTCACGATGCCGTGCTCGGGCAGGGCGCCGTGCCGATGGACGCGCTCGAAACGCAGATCGATGCGTGGATCGCCGCCGAAAAGGCGCGAACCTAGGTCCTATTCCTCAGGAGCGGTCGACTGCTGGATAGCCTCGGTGCTCTCTTCGCGAGCGCCGCGGATCATCTGCTCCATGCAGCCCGTGTAACCTGCGGGGCCAACCGGCGAGCAGCTCTGGATGCCGGTCCGTCCGGCGCGCTCGATGCTCCGGGCCTTGCTCGCCCAAGCCGTGCGCTCCTGCAGCGTTCCGCCTTCGCGGAGCCGCTCGGGGATGCGGTACCGTTCCCGCTCCGGCACGCGATAACAGACGACGACGTCGTCGTCGGTGGAACGCGGGCAGGGGTCAGATCCGAACACCACGATCTCGTTGACCCGGTCGTCCGTCTGCGCGGACGCGGCCTGGGGCGTCAGTGAGGCTAGCCCAGCCAGGGCCATCACTGCGAACGGGGCTGCAAGCTTCGTCACTTGTCTTTCCTTTCGACGTCTAAAGCGGGCAAACCCACTCAACAGTTCCTCAAATGCGCTTCGACAGGCCGATAGCGACTCGGCATCCGGCGCGAATTGCCGCTGTCAGCAGCGGATAACCGACCGCCTGTGCAGCACCGGCATCCCGCGCCACGTCCCGATGCTCAAGCTCCTCGGCCTGAAATTGCTGGATATCGGCGGCAAGCTCGGGATCGTCCTCGCCCAGTTCTTCAAGCTGCTGACCGTAATGCAGATCGATCTCGGTTTCGACGGCTTCTGTGCACGCCATCGCTGCCCGTTCCGACATCAGGGCCGTCGCTGCGCCAAGGGCGAATCCGGCGACATTCCAGACCGGCTGCAAAGCCGTCGGACGGACGCGGCGCTCCGCCATGAGCGCATTGAAGCGATCGAGATGGCGCTGCTCCTGGTCGGCCATGCGAGTGATGAGCTTCGCCGCAGACGAGTTGCGCCGGAGGACCGCCAGCTGCCCCGCATAGATGCGGGTCGCACCATATTCGCCGGCCTGGTCGACGCGGATCATCGAATTCCTGTCGGGCCTGCGCTGGCCGGGGCGCCACGGGCTCATGCGCGGCGAGCCTTCAGCAGAGAGTATCAGGATCAGGGCCGCGCCGCCCAGCGAGAGGATCGCGTTCCAGCCGGCCATGGAAATGCCGAACAGCGACCATTGCACTTGATCGCAACGCACCAGCGGCACGTTCAGCAAATCCTCCAGCGACATCGCGCCGGTCGCCGTGCAGGTCGTGAAGCCCTGGAAAACACCCGCCTCGACACCCGCGTGATAGACGCCAATCGCGCCGGATACGGCGATTGCCAGCGCTGCGAGCAGGGTCAACGTGCGCGACCGCGAGGAGCTCGCTGGAGCAGTGAAAGCGCCAGCGGCGAGGAGAACCGCGGCTCCATGCGGCCAGCGCTGCCAGTAGCACATCTCACAGGGGTGGAGCCCGCCGAGATATTGCGAGCCCAAAGCCCCGCCCAAAAGCCCGAGCGGCAGAAGCAGCGCGATCAGCCGCGCGGCCTGTGCGTTATCCAATCCCAGCATAAAGCGCCCTTGCGCAAGCGCCGCTTCGTTCATTTACGACCTTTTGGGCGTGCTCGCCGCAGCGACGTTCGTGGCGGGCCGAAGCCGCTTGAGCGTCCGCAGCGCATAGTCCAGCTGGAAGTCCTTGATGCCCTGCTTCTCGAGCTGCGCCGGCGTGAAGTTGAAGCGCGGATCCTTCGAGAAATCGTCCTCCTCGAGCAGCTTGTCGTCCACCTTGGCCTGACCGAGGAGGTGACGCCTGAGGTCGGCCTCGCGAACCACCTTGCGGTCCTTGAAGTCAGGGTCGCTCAGCTGCGGAACGGTGATGTCCGGATCGATCCCGCCGGCCTGAACCGACCGTCCCGACGGCGTGTAATAGCGCGCAGTGGTCAGGCGAAGGGCCGACTTTCGGACCCATGACCTGCACCGTCTGGACGCTGCCCTTGCCGAAGCTGCGCTCGCCAAGGACCAACGCTCGGTGGTGATCCTGGAGGGCGCCCGCGACGATCTCGGCCGCCGAAGCGCTGCCCGGATCGATCAGGACGACGACCGGAAGGCCGTGCGCCATGTCGCCCGGAGTGGCGTAATAACGCTCGATATCGTCCTTCTCGCGGCCGCGCTGCGAAACGATTTCGCCGCGTTCGAGGAAGGCGTCGCTGACGTCGATCGCCTGGTCGAGAAGCCCGCCTGGATTGGAGCGGAGGTCTACGACATAGCCGAGCGGCTTGCCGCCCGTCGCCTTGTCGATCGCCAGCAGCGCCGCCTTGGTGGCGTCGCCGGTGTTGCCGGCGAACGAGTTGATGTTGAGGATGCCGATGCCGTCCTTGATTTCCCACTTCACCGGGCGGAGCTCGATGCGCTCGCGCACCAGCGCGACGTCGAACGGCTTGTCGCGGCCAGGGCGAACGATGCTGAGCTTCACGTTGGTGCCCGGCGCGCCCTTCATCTTCTCGACCGCTTCGTCGAGCGACAGGCCGTAGAGCAGCTCACCGTTGATGTGCGTGATGTAGTCGCCGGACTTTATCCCGCCGCGCCATGCCGGCGTGTCTTCCATCGGCGACACGACCTTCACGGCGCCGTCCTCGACGCCGACAGTGATGCCGAGCCCGCCGTAATTGCCGTCGGTCGTCGCCTTCAGAGTGTCGAAATCGCTCGCTTCGACAAAGCTCGAATGCGGGTCGAGCGACGATAGCATTCCGTCGATCGCGCCCTTGATCAGCGTATGGTCGTCGACCTTGTCGACATATTGCGCCTTCACCCGCTCGTAGACGCTCATGAACGTCTCCAGCTCCTGGTAATTGGCGCTGTCGGCCGCGGCGAGCGAGCTTGTGGTCACCGGCAGCAGTGCGAGAGCGCCTGCAAGGGCGAACGGTGGAAGCAGTTTGCGCGTGAGCTTCATGGCATTCATGTCCCGGGTTTCGGCCTTTATCTAACCCCGTTTGGGTTCCTTTGACAGGCTTTGAGATGAACCTGCGATGATAGCAGGCGAGACATGCCGCCCATTTCGGGACAGTTCCACGCCTATTCGACCAAGTGCACGGCCAAGCGGTTGGCCGATCACGACTTTCTCGCCTTGCTTGCGCGGCGAGGCGACGTTGAGGAGCAGGCTCATCCAGCCGCCCTCATGTTCGATGATCACGATGGAATCGTAGCTTCGGAAGGGCCCGGAAAAGCGAACTACGCCGCTGGCCGGCACATCGACCGACGATCCGCGGGCGGTCGCGAGGGTCAGGCCGCGAGAACGGACGCCGTTGGGGGCGACAGTGCCGAGGCCTTCGACGACCGGTGCCGAAGCTGGAAGTTCGTAGGTCAACGAGACGGCCGTAGCGTCTGAACCTGCAGCGCCGGGCCGGGCAGGTGGTGTCGGCAGCCGCGAAAGGTCGGCCGCAATGGCCCAGGCCTGACTTCTGCGCTGGGCTTCGCTCGACAGCCGTCGCCGCCTCCTCTCCGCGCGCCAAGGCAACGTCTCCGACGCCAAGCGCCTCGGAGCCGCGCTCGTTGGCGATTTTCAGGGCTTTCGCTTCTAGCGCGGTGAAGTCGCGCCGGCGTTCGGCGAGGAGGTTGCGGCTCGCGACAAGCTCCGACTTGGCCCGTTCCGCAGCCGTCTGGAGCTCCCGCCCGCGGGCCAGTTCGGCCCGCAGCGACGCCGTTCGTGCCCTGATGATCGGCAGCGTCGAATCCAGCAGCAGGCGCACCCGGACGAATTCCTCGGTCGATCCTTGGTCGAGGATAGCAAGGAGAGGCGGGCGCTCGGCCATGACGGCGAGACCGCCGAGTAGCGCGGTCGCTGGCGCCTGCTCGCGTTGCAAACGCTGACGTCGGGCGGCCACCTGTGCGGCGATCAGGCGGGCGCCGACGTCGGCAGCGCTAATTCGCGCTTCGGCGGCAGCGATGGCTTCGGCGGAAGCGGCCTGTTGCGCACGGAGGCGCTGCAGTTCGTCTCGCGCCTCGCCCGCCGCTTTCTGCAGCCTTTGATATTGCGCCTCCGCCGCCCGCGCTTCGGCAAGCGCCCGTCTCGCGCTGGTTTCGAGTGGTTCTCCCGTCGACTGCGCAGGACCGATCGACGCGATGGCGGCAACCAGCGGAATAGCGATGATCAGGCGAGCGGAGCGATGCACAGCTCAACCTTCGCGATGATACGGGTGGTTCGCAAGGATGGATGTTGCCCGGAACAACTGCTCCGCGAGCATGGCGCGAACGAGCAGGTGTGGCCAGGTGGCCGGGCCAAAGGAGATGAGGAGATCGGCGGAGGCACGCTCACTGGCCGAATGGCCGTCGGCTGCGCCAATGACGAAGCGAGCTTCGCGCGTGCCGCGGTCCCGCCATTGCTCCAGCATTTTCGCCAACTCCGTCGACGAAATCGCGTCACCTTTCTCATCGAGCAGGACGGTGATCGCGCCGGGCGAAGCGGGGAGAGGCGGGGCTCGCTCGCTGAGCTCGGTCAGCTTGGTCGGCCAGGCAATGCGCTTCAGGTAGCGTTCGACCAGTTCAGCTTCCGGGGATCGGCCGATTTTTCCGCGTGCGATGACGTGGAGGAGCAATGAGGCTCAGTTCCGGCCCGCTGAAGGGTAGGAGCCCCCAAACGTCGGCCACGTCAGCAGGCGGGTGAAGCCGTCGTAGATCGTCCGCGCCGCCTCGGCGATCGTCTTGGGGCGATTGGTGCCGCCGCGAGCGAAGAAGGCGACGGCAATCCGGCGGCCGTTCGACAAAGTGATGTAGCCGACGTCGCTGGTGTAATTGTTCAGGGTGCCCGTCTTGTTCTCGACGCGGGTGCCCCATGGAAGAAGGCCGCGAATGCGGTTCTTGCCCGTGGCGCAGCGGCCCATGAGATCCATCAGGAACGACCGGCTTTGCGGCTTCAGGACGTTGCCCTTGTCGAGGCGCTGCAGCAGTTCGACCATCGCCAGCGGCGTGCTGGAATCTCGTGCATCCCAAAGGTCGCGTTTGTCCGCGAGCAGACGCGCAATCGTCCGATCGACGCGCAGATTTTGGAGGCCGTTGAAGCGGACCCAATCCTGCAGCGCTCCCGGTCCGCCAAGATCCCGGATCAGGATATCGGTTGCCCGATTGTCGCTGTGGATCATCATCCGTTCCATCAAACGGTATGCGCTCTGACCAGAAATCGTATCGCTCAATGACCGGCGGCCATGATCGACCTGGCTGAGGTAGGCGGCTGCGACCGCGACCTTGACCGTGCTGGCCATCGGAAAGGCCGTCTCGCCGTTGATGCTGACGGTTTCGCCAGTGGCGAGGTCGACGGCGGCCACGCCCACGTCGCTCGTCTGCGAGCCGACGAGCGCCCGAAGCTGCTGCTCAAGGCTCTGCAGGTTCGGCGAAGCCGCCGCATGTACGGGCTGAAGCGCAAAGGCCAGCAGCCCGAGAAAAACAGCAATAAGACGCATTGGGCCTCTACCCGCGAACCGCTTTGCTCTCATCGGCATCATCGCCGAAAGCCCACATACGTTCCAAATTGTAAAAACTTCTCACTTCGGGACGAAATAAATGCACGATGACGTCATCGACGTCGATCAGCACCCAATCGGCTGCAGGGAGGCCCTCGATCCGCGGCGATGCGCCCGAATTGCTCCTTGATCCGGTCGGCCAGCTTGTTGGCCATGGACGCCACCTGCCGCGTCGAGCGGCCCGATGCGATCACCATGTGGTCGGCGATGTTGGACTTGCCGGCGAGCGGAATGGACACGACCTCGACCGCCTGGTCGTCATCCAGAGATTTGAGGACGAGGGCGTGGAGGTCTTCGACGTCTATCGCGGGACGGCCGGTTGCGGCGGTCTCAGTGGGACGATCGGGCAAGTGCTCTCCTGACTAAGGTTGGCAATGCGAAACGTTTGGAACCCGGTTCAGGGTCCCTGAAACGCTCATGCCAGTTGGGGTCGTGCGCGCGTAAGCCGGTGGCAGAGGTTGGGTCGGGCGGCAGGCGAAGGAAAATGATCGCCGGTGCACTCCAATCCGTCCACTTTTTCGCCTGGCTAAAAGGTCGGACGAACCTTCGAAGCCAGCCCATCGCGCGCGCCGCGTGGGCCTGGCGATCATAGCCGGGCCGGCGAATCACCGCAATCGGCAGCGATTCCGCGAGTTTGCGCCAGCGCCGCCACTGATGAAATTGGGCAACAGTGTCTCCGCCCATGAGCCAGATGAAACGATCATCGGGGTAGCGACGCAGCAGCGCTTTGACCGTGTCGACGGTGTAGCGAGTGCCTTCCCGGAGCTCGAAATCGCTGACACGTATGCGGGATCGGCGAGCCATCAGCTTCGCGGAAGCAAAACGGTCCGAGTAGGACGCCATGTCCTTCGAGCCGTCCTTCAGCGGATTGCCGGGGGACACGAGCCACCAGACCTCGTCGAGGCCCAACGCCTCCATCGCCGCCAGGCTGATGCGCCGGTGTCCGACATGCGCCGGGTTGAATGACCCTCCGAGGAGACCGACCCTTCTCACGCCCCGACCGCTAGCATGAGCACGGAAGCGCGCATAATATCGCGCCAGGGGGAAATTGAATGTCGGATCTCGAAGCGGTCGGGGACGCGGCGACGGGGGCGGTGCTTGCAAGCACGGTCGAACCAAAAACGGGCGCCGATGGGCACACTCGCGAAAACAATTGCCTGAATTGCGGCACGGAACTGACGGGCGATTACTGCCACGCCTGCGGGCAGAGAGCGCACGTTCACCGGACCCTGCATGCTTTCTGGCACGACCTGCTTCACGGCGTGCTCCATTTCGAAGGCAAGATCTGGCGTACCTTGCCGTTGCTTGCGTGGCGGCCGGGCGAGCTTACGCGCCGCTACATCGACGGTGAGCGGGCCAAGTTCGTCTCGCCGATTGCGCTGTTTCTCTTCTCCGTCTTCCTGATGTTCGCGGTGGCCAGCTTCACCGGCAGCCTTTCGCCGAGGATCAATCCGAACGCGTCGGCGGAAATGCAGAAGAACATCGCGGCGAACGAACGGCAGATCGCTACGCTGCAGCGGCAGCGCGACGATTCCGTGCGGGCCGGACGCTCGACAGGGACTTTCGACGGACAAATCGCCGAGCTTCAGAAAGAGTTGGCGATCATGCGCGGGATCCAGACCGGAGAGATCGGACGGATTGCGAAGACCCAGATCGATGCGCCGGAATGGCTGATGAAGCCAATCGAAAAGGCGGTCAAGAACCCCGACCTGCTGTTCTACAAGCTCAAGACCAACGCCTATAAGTTCAGCTGGATGCTGATCCCGCTGTCGGTGCCCTTCCTCTGGCTCCTGTTCCCGTTCAGCCGCCGCTTTCGCTTTTACGACCATACGGTGTTCGTCACTTACTCGCTGAGTTTCATGACCTTGCTGGTCGTAGCCGCGGTCCTGATCGGACTTGCCGGGCTGTCGCAGGTTGCCGGTCTCGCGATGGTCGTCCCGCCGTTCCACATCTATCGCCAGCTCAAGGGTACTTACGGTCTTACATCGCGAAGCGCGCTGGTGAGGACCGTGCTGCTGGTCGCTTTCTCGATCGTCGCTCTTAGTCTGTTCTTCCTCGCGCTGTTTGCGCTCGGCCTGTTCGACTAACCGGGGCAGGGATACTTTCGCTCCAGCACCGTCTTCAGGACATCCTTTGTGGTTGTCGAGCGGCGCTGTTCTTCTGGAATCGCCTTCAGGGCGGCGAGATATTCCTTCGGATTGACGCGCGGTTTCCCTTTCTCGGGCGGGCAGAACGCAACCGGTCGTCCGGCCGCTTTCGCGTCGGCGAATTCAGCTTTCAGCCGCTCGCCATCGGCTTCGACCAGCCCCTTCAGGCGATAGAAATCCCGCGAGAAAAACGCGAAGGGCCCTAGCCGCTCAAGCGCATGGACCCGGACGAGGAATGCTTCGACATCCATCGCCAGCGCGGGTGAAGCGCTGACGAGGACGAATGCGGCTAGCGCGAGGCGGGTCGGCTTCAAGCGCCGGCGGTTGCCGGGCCGCCGATGCCGGATGCCGGACGCTTGGCCTTCGGAATCGAGGAGCCAGCGGTCGGAATAGCCGGACCCTTGGGTCCGCCGCGATCGATCGAGCCGCCTTTGATGACGACATTGATTTCGTCGCCCGACAGCGTCTCGTATTCGAGCAGCGCCTTGGCCAGGGTTTCGAGCTGCTCGCGCTGTTCCGTCAGCACGTGCTTGGCGCGATCGTAGCCCTGCTCGACGATCCGGCGGATTTCGCTGTCGATCGCCTGCGCAGTCTCGTTCGACATGTTCTTCTGACGATTGACCGAATAGCCGAGGAACACCTCTTCGTCGGCTTCCGCGTACTGCAGCGGGCCGAGCGCGTCCGACATGCCCCAGCGGGTGACCATGTCGCGAGCGAGACCGGTCGCATAGCTGATGTCCGACGACGCGCCCGAGCTGACCTTGTCGTAACCGAAGATCAGTTCCTCGGCGACGCGGCCACCCATGGCGACCGAGAGGTTCGCGTACATCTTGTCGCGGTGATAGCTGTAATTGTCGCGCTCCGGCAGGCGCATGACCATGCCCAGCGCACGACCGCGCGGGATGATCGTCGCCTTGTGGATCGGGTCCGAAGCGGGTTCGTGAAGAGCGACGATGGCGTGACCGGCCTCGTGATAGGCGGTCATGCGCTTCTCGTCCTCGGTCATGACCATCGAGCGCCGCTCGGTGCCCATCATCACCTTGTCCTTGGCTTCCTCGAACTCGAGGGCGGCGACCAGGCGCTTGCCTTTGCGGGCGGCGAGAAGCGCAGCTTCGTTGACGAGGTTGGCGAGATCGGCGCCGGAGAAGCCCGGCGTGCCGCGCGCAATCACGCGCGGATCGACGTCGGGCGCCAGCGGGACCTTCTTCATGTGGACGGCCAGGATCTGCTCGCGGCCGTCGATGTCGGGGCGCGGAACGACGACCTGGCGGTCGAAGCGGCCCGGACGCAGAAGCGCCGGATCGAGCACGTCCGGACGGTTCGTCGCGGCGATGATGATGATGCCTTCGTTGGCCTCGAAGCCGTCCATCTCGACCAGCAGCTGGTTGAGAGTCTGCTCGCGCTCGTCATTGCCGTTGCCGAGGCCGGCGCCGCGATGGCGGCCGACCGCGTCGATTTCGTCGATGAAGACGATGCACGGCGCGGACTTCTTGGCCTGGTCGAACATGTCGCGCACGCGGCTGGCGCCGACGCCGACGAACATTTCGACGAAGTCCGAGCCGGAGATGGTGAAGAAGGGAACGCCCGCCTCACCCGCGATTGCGCGAGCGAGCAAGGTCTTGCCGGTGCCGGGCGAGCCGACCAGCAATGCGCCCTTCGGGATCTTGCCGCCGAGGCGCGCGAAGCGGCCTGGGTCCTTCAGAAATTCGACGATTTCCTCAAGCTCTTCGCGGGCCTCGTCGATGCCGGCGACGTCGGCAAAGGTCACGCGGCCCTGCTTTTCCGTCAGCATGCGGGCCCGGCTCTTGCCAAAGCCCATCGCGCCCGAGCCCGCATTCTTCTGCATCTGGCGCATCACGAAGAAGCTGATGCCGAGGATCAGAAGGAAGGGCAGGGACTGGTAGAGAAGGATCAGCCAGAAGCTCGACTGTTCGACTTCCTTGGCCTGAACCTGCACGCCCTTGGAAATCAGGCGGTCGGTGACCTGCGCGTCGGCCGGAGCCGTCGTGCGGAAATTCTGGCCGTTTGCGAGCTTGCCAGTGATGACCTGGTTGCCGCTCGTGGTCGCGGACGTCGTCACGGACTGGACGTTCTGCTCGTCCACTTGCTTGACGAATTCGGAGTAGGGAATGGCTTCGCCCGTCGCGGCCTTCGAGCCGCCGCCGATCATCTGAACAAACACAACGAGGCCGAAGAGGATGCCCACCCAAATGAGCAGGCTCTTGGCCCAGGGATTCGTCGGCTTTTTCTCGTTCATCTCGTCTCTCTTGGAGGCACCTGGCCGGTTGTCCTGAGGAAGATAGGGGATCGCACCTTAATAACAATGATACCACAAGGCTGCCCGACGCGGGAAAATGTCTCACCATGGCACGCCCGAAGTTGACCAATTTGACGGTGAGGCGCGGTTTGCGGGGTGGGGCAAGGTCTTGAAAGAAAGCGAGAAAAGCGGGATCGTGGTCGGCTTCGAGGGTGACACGGTGTGGTGGCATCGTCGGAAGCTCATCCGCGTTTGAGCACGGCAGGCCGGCTGTAGGACAGCTTTTTCCGCAATGTCCGCTTTGGGTGGAAAGCAACGTTAGCGGGATGCTCGGCGCGGCTGTCCCTCATGGTTCTCGTACAACGTGAGCCACTGCAACCGGCCCTCGGGCGCGCCCGCAACGTACAAGTCCAGGCCGGGAACGTATCGAATTCCCGAGCCGATCAGATAGGCGGGGTAATCAAGACCGCCACGTCGCACCGATCGCAGCTCTCCGCTCGCGACGACTTCGACGACCTCCCCAGACGGGAGTTCGAAAGTGCCGACCGGAACGTCGATGTCCTGCATCGGCCACGCAAGCTCGGCCCTTGCCCGTGCCGGCTGCGCCTCAGCGAAGGCGACCAATGCACGCTGAAGACGCGGCTGAAGGGCCGGAGCAACGGCATTGTTGGTCAGCATGGCAACACTGATCCGCCGATCGGCGTCCCAGTAAAGCATGTGGTGAAAGCCTTCGTGGTGACCCAGATAATGGCACCTCCGACCACCAGTCGCGCAGTGCCAGTTACCAAGCGTCAAGCCGGAGCTGTGATTGCCGATGCGCGCTGGCGTGGTCGCCGCCGACCGTATTGGATCGAGCCGCGACTGCCACCATTCACTTCCCCAGATCGCCAGCTGCGACGCTGAAATGCTCAAGTTGGCTGATCCGTAAAACAGTTCGCCATCCCAGCTGTCGAAGCGCTCAATCTTGCCATCAGATGTACGCCGGTAACCGATCGCTCGGCCGATCCAGTCGGCCAGACGCTGCGGCCTCAGCCGCACGCCGGCCGGCACCGCGAGCCGCCGAGTCACGAACTCAAGATAGTGAGTTCCGGCAACGCGTTCGATGAGCAGCGCAAGAGTTATCGAGCAAAGGTTGCAGTATCTGAACACGCTTCCTGCCGGGAATTGCGGCGCTCCGGTCTCGGCAAGAATCTGGGCATTGCTCTTGTTGGCCAATTCATCCGAAGAAGTCCTTCAGCTCCAATCCCGCTGAATGCGACAGCAGGTGACGCACCGTGGCGGTCGCATCCGGATATTCGGGCAAATAGCGGTTTACCGGCGCATCAAGTTCGATTTTGCCTTCGCTGGCGAGGAGCAGAACCGCGGCCGAGGTGACGGGCTTGGCCAGCGAGCCACTATCCGCCGGCGTCTCAGGTGTGAACTGTCGCCGCTCGAACGGATCGGCCCAACCGTAGCCGCGCGAAAAACGCACGCCTTCGGTCCCCCGAACCACTACCGCGCCACTGAACTTCTCCTGGACGACCAACTGGTCGAGCGCTTGATGCAGCCCAGCCGGCTCTGCCGCAGTGGCGGCGCGGAGCGTGCTTGGCGCTGCTTGGAGAATTAGCAGGCTCAGCAAATGTAGCCATGGGCGCACCCCGCCAGCTTAGCCGGCGCGCGAATGTCCGCAATGGGTTGAAAGCAGACCTTGGAGACGCCGCAGGCGCCCCGCGTAGCTTCGCAACACTGATCATTAATCAAAAGCGATTACCAAGCGCCTCGTCGAGTAGCGGCGAGTAATCGTGTTCGAAGTATTGCGTTCTTTCCGATCGGCGACATCAATCGCATGCCGACTTCGGACGGCCTGTCTTGCGCAGGTGCAGGTACCTTTACGCGACGGGCACCTCGCTTTGCTCGATGGCTGGCGCGGGTTGTGCATTTTGCTTGTTATGGTCGGCCACTGCTTCCCTTCGTTGGGGTTTCTCGGCCTGATCGGGGTCGAGTTCTTCTTCGTACTGAGCGGACGCCTGATGGCCGATCTGCTCATCTTCAAACGTCAGCCGCTAGGGCTGTTTGTCCGGCGACGGTTCGCCCGCGTCGTTCCCGCACTCACAGTCTATGCGTTTGTGGCCGGCGCGCTCGTCAACGTGTCGTCGATTTCGACAGGAGGCGACCTGCGGCTCGTCAGCCCTGTCGCCGCCCTGCTGTTCGTGCACAATTATCTGCCGATCGAGCACGTCGTTGGCGTGCTGGAGCATAGTTGGTCGCTGGCGGTCGAAGAGCACAGCTATTTGGTCTTGATTGCCATTGCTGCAATTTCCGGACGCCGACCCGTTCTTGCAGTGTCAGCAGCATTCCTGGTCAGCATCTTGCTGCTCATCAACGGCATGTATTTCGAGATCCCGAAGGATGGTGGTCAGCAGATCACTTGGCGCTCGGACTACCGGATCGTGTCGGTGGTCCTGTCGTTCGCGGTTTTCGGAGCGATGCGTCTGGCGACTGAGCGCGCGACTACGATCCGCATCCCCTGGTACTCGCCGCTGGCAACAATGCTCGCGATGCTCGCGATCCTTTTCCTCAATCCGGCGTACCCAGCGCAGTTGATCATCGGAACCTGCTTCGCTGCGCTTGCCGTCAACACGATTGAGACCGCGGGAATCAGGTGGCGCGAATGTCTGCAGCATCCATTCCTGCTGTGGGCGGGAACGATCTCATTCTCCCTTTATCTCTGGCAGCAGCTCGCCTTTTCATTGGCCGGCGTCTTCGAGCTGCCAGCAGTGACGGCCGTCGCGGGATCCGTGGTCTGTGCACTGTGGAGCTACAGGTACATTGAGAACCCTGCGCGGGAGTTCTTGAACTCACGGTCATCAGCCAAATGTCACCACGTGAACGCTATGCCGCCTGCAATCGAAGATTCTGGCGTGATGCCGCAATCGCTCAGCGGGGTGCGCTAGGGACCCGTCGACAGCATCGCAGATCATATTAAGGTCGCACGATGATCATGCGAGTGCTCGGGGCGTTGATCGCTCTTTGCTCAATTGCTGCAGGGCCGGAGGTTGTCTCGCAATTCAAGGCGTTGACCTTTGCCGACCCGACGCCCCTGGCGCGAAACGACGAGATGATCAGGCGCTTGTTCAGTCCTTTCGCGGCGGCTGATCTGGCGAGGGAGAACGGTCCGGCGGCGCTCGGGACATTTTCGATCATTCCGAGGGATGAACGGTTCGGAATGTATGTGCCGAAGGAGAAGCCCGCCCAAGGGTACGCGTTACTTGTCTGGGTTTCGCCCCTGGATGAAGCCGGTATTCCGCCAGGCTGGCCCGAAGTCCTGGAGAGCCGCGGCGTGATCTTCGTGACGGCAGCGCGGAGTGGAAATCTGACCTCGCCGATCGGCCGGCGATTTCCCTTGGCATTGATCGCCGCGGCGAACGTGCAGCGACTTTATCGGGTCGATCCCAATCGCATCTGGATCGCGGGATTCTCCGGCGGTTCGCGCATCGCGGAGCGGCTGGCGCTTGCTTATCCCGATGTCTTTTCAGGAGCGATCCTCGACGGAAGTTCGGATGACATCGGATCGGCGGACGTTCCGCTTCCGCGGCGCGCAAACTTCGAGCGTCTTCTCGACCGGACGGCGACCGTGTTATCGAGCGGCGAGAAGGATGCTTACAATGTCGAGGCTGCCGAGAAGGTCGCATCCAGTCTTCGCCGCCATTGCTTCGACCGGTTGTCGGTCGAGGTCCGGCGTAATGAAGGACATGTGATCATGAACGGCAGGTCGCTCGCCAAAGCGATAGACTTCCTTGACCGGCCCCGTGAACAGCCTTCGCCGGGCGATCGGCAGTGCCGCGAAAAGCTTTATTTGAAGATCGATGGTGAACTCGCGCGAGCCGAGACGCTCGTGCAGCGCCGAGGCCCGGGGGCGCGGCGCGCAATCGACGCGATCGACCGCCGGTATGGGTGGCTGGCGGCCCCTCGCTCGCTGGACCTGCGCGCCCGGGTCGGCCCCTGACGGTCAGCGCCTCTTGGCTGCGCGAGTGAAGCGCCATTCGGGACCGCCGGCGCAGCGGACGCCGCGCAAGGTGGCGGTGTTGCCTGCTTGCAGCTCGGCGATGAGCCGATCGAGCTCTCGGCCCTTGAGGTCGGCCGGATCGCCTTCGATGCCAAGTTCGTTAACCGCGCGGGCGACGATGCGGCGGACGATCTCGGCAGGGGCGCCGGACGGGCGATAGACGATCTCGCCTTCGCGCGCGGTCGCGGACCGGTCCCATTCTATCGCGGCAGCCCATTCGATCGCCTCGTCCGCCTCGGCGCAGTGGCTGGCGCTCCGGGCGATTCCCTCCCGGTCGAGCCATTCGGCGGCGGCGAGACCGCGACGAACCCGCGCGCGCTCGTAATTGTCGTCCTCGTTGCTGGGATCGATGGCGGGCGTCACGCCGGCGATCGCGCAAATGTCCTCCAGTTCGCCGCGGCGCCAGCCGAGCAATGGCCGGAGAAGGTGCTGCTCCGGGTCGCCGGGCAGCGGCGCGCGCCGGCGCATTCCGGCAAGCCCGCGCACGCCGGAGCCGCGGTTGAGGCGCATCACCATCGTCTCGGCCTGATCGTCGAGATGGTGTCCGGTCAGGACGGCGCCGAGCCCGAGATCGCGTGACCAGCCTGCGAGCGCTCCGTAGCGGAGGATGCGGGCCTGTTCCTGGATCGCACTCGTCGGCGGGATGTCCCACTCGATGGCGAGCGTCGAGTGAGGGACGTCGAGCTGTTTGCAGAGCTCAGCGACCATGTCCGCTTCGTCGCGGCTTTCGGCACGTAGGCCATGATCGACCGTAGCCGCCTCGACTTCGCCGGGCCGCGCGGCCGCAGCGAGCAGCAGAAGTGCAAGGCTGTCAGGACCGCCCGAAACGGCAAGGCCGAGCCTCGATCCGGGCGGGATCAGCGCGTCGAGATCGGTCCGAAACCGTGCGATGAGCGCGGCGTCGGGGACCATATATGATCCCCTTTCTTCACCCGCGGCACTTCGCCTGGGCCTTGGCGTCCGGGAGCATCTTCTGGAGGTCGGCGCGCATGGTCGAACCGTAGACGGCTTCCAGCTCCGCATAGGCCTTGCAGGCCTGGGTCGGCTGGTCGAGTTTGGTCAGGGACTGGCCTAGATAGAACAGGCTGTCCGCCGCCCGTTCGCCCTTCGGATTGCCGCGATAATTGGCGAGGAGCACCTCGGCGGCGGCGCGCGGCTCGCCCTTGTCCAGCATTGCGCGGCCGGCGAGATTGTTCGCCCAGCTGGTGCGCCGATGGTTAGGATAGGACGACGAAAAGGCCCGGAGCGCCCCGATGGCGGCGTCATACTTGCCCGATTTCCAAAGCTGGTAGCCGGTGTCGTAGGCTTCCTCCGCCGGATCGTTGTCGGTCATCGCGACGGCGGCGATTGGCTTTGGCTTCGATGTCGTCGTGACGGCTGCAAGTTGCGGCTTCTTTTCGACCGCCGGTTCCACGCTGGCTTGCGCCGGAGTCGCCAGACCGGACGCGAGCCGAGCTTCGAGCGCTGCGATCCGTGACGAGCTTGCCTCCCGCTCGGTCTGAAGCGTCGCTTCAAGCTGGGCGATGCGGCGGCTATTCTCTTCCTCGGCACGCAGCATGTCCGCGAGCTGGCGCTCCAGCGCGACGATGCGATTGTCGAGGTTGATGACCGACGCCTGGGTTGCTGCCGGTTGCGTCGGTATCGGCTGATATTGCTGCTGAACCTGCGCCGATGCCGTGCCGGCCACCAGCGCGGCAAGTGCTGCGGTCGTGAAGTAAGCGGTCTTCATGTTCCCTCCCGGCGGGAAAATCTAATAGGAACAGGTGCCTAAGCCAAGCCCGCAGTGAAGTTCATCCTGCGCTGTTTTGCACGGCAGGAGGAGCGCTCGGCGCCGGAGGCGTTGCTCCGGCCGCACCCTCACGCATGAGGTCGGCTGCCTTCAGGCTGACGTTCGACGCCACGCGACCGGCTTCCCCGACCGGCGGTGCAACCGTGTTGCCGACGGTCACTCGAAGCGCTTCAGGCTTGCCTGCCTTCAGCAATGGCGCGGCCGCATTCTGCGGCACGGCATAGGTCTGGCCCGCCGCCAGCTCGCCCGAGAAGAGCGTTTGCCCTCCGTCGGTAACCTGTATCCAGGCCGGTTCGGTTGCCGTCAGGATGACCGCACCAGCTGCGGCCTGCGCAGGCTGCGGTTGTTGTTGAGCTTGGGCTCGGAGCCGCATTCTCGCCAGTGGGCGCCGTCGCGGTGGCCTCGATCGGCGACGTCGCCTCATCGGGGGCAAGCGACCGATTGTTGAGCCAGGTCATGACGAGAACCACCAGGATGATTCCGCCGATGGCCGAGAAGACCAGCCACTTCGGCATGGTGCGTGCCGGGTCGGCGGGCTCGAACACTTCCGGACTGCCGGCATCGAATCTTTGCCCGCCCATCTCCGTACGGAGATCGTCGCCGATTTCTGTGCGGTCCAGACCGACGGCGCTTGCGTAGCTCTTGGCGAAGCCGATTGTGTAGGTGGGCGCGGGCAATGCGGACCAGTCGCCGGTTTCGAGATTCTGCAGGTGCCGAAGCGGAATTCGGGTCTGCGAGGCGATTTCGTCGAGGGAGAGCTTCTGCTTTTCACGCGCAGCGCGGAGCCGCTCGCCGACTGTCGAAGTCTGGATGAAGTCTTCGTTTTCCGTCATCGCTCCAACCTGAATCTGACCCGCTTGTCGAAGGCGCGGCTGTGGCTGTCAACCGATGTTTCCGAGCGACGAAGGGCCCTGTTCAATCGATGGCGACCTTGTGCCGCTTGGCCCAGTCCGAAAGCGTCCTGCGCATGCTCGCGGGCGGCTTTTCGAGCAGCTGTTCAACCCGCACGCGGACGCGGGCCGCATCCAGGGACCGTATCATGGCCTTGATCGGTCCGATGGCCGCAGGAGTGATCGAGAGTTGCTCGATCCCAATTCCAATGAGCGCCATGGCCTCGAGCGGGCGGCCGCCCATTTCCCCGCACACGCGGATAGGGACTCCGGCCTCGCGCGCCTGCTTGACGACCCGCCGGAGGAATCGAAGGATTGCGGGGCTAAGCCAGTCGTAGCGCTCGGCAAGGCGCGGATCGGCGCGATCGGCGGCGAAGAGAAACTGGGTGAGATCGTTGGTTCCGATCGACAGGAAATCGACCTTCGGGAGCAGCAGGTCGAGCACTTCGGCGAGTGATGGCACCTCGAGCATTGCGCCGAACTCGACCCGGCTCGGAAGCTTGCGGTGGCTCTTGCGGGCCCACTCAATCTGTTCCTGGAAAAGAGCGCGGGCCTCGTCGAATTCCCACGGTTCGGAAACCATCGGGAACATGACTCGGAGAACTTGTCCGCCGGATGCCTCGATCAGCGCACGTGCCTGCGCCTTCATGAGCGTCGCGCGCTCGAGCGACAGGCGCAGCGCCCGCCAGCCCATGGCCGGGTTTTCCGCCTCGTCGCGGATGTCGGTGAGGTAGGGCAGGGCCTTGTCGCCGCCGATGTCGACCGTCCGAAAGACGACCGGCTTCCCGTCGGCGGATGCCAAGACCTTCGAATAGAGCCGCTGCTGCCGATCGCGGCCCGGCAGGGTTGCCGAAACGAGGAACTGGAACTCGGTCCGGAACAGGCCGATGCCGTCGGCCCCCGAAGCTTCGAGGTTCGCTGCATCTTCGGCGAGGCCTGCGTTGACCATCACGCTGATGGGAAGGCCGTCCGTGGTGACGGCGGGCAGGTTGCGAGCGGCCTCGAACCCGGCGTGCTTCTTCTGGCGGGTCGCCAGCCTGTGCGCAAAGCCGGAAAGCAGGACCTTGGTCGGGCGGAGGATAACGCTGCCGTTGTCGCCGTCGACGAGGATCTGCTCGCCTTCGTCGACGCTGTGGCGAATGTCGGACAGCCGTCCCACGACCGGCACGCCCATGGCCCGGGCGACGATGGTCATGTGCGCGGTCAGCGACCCTTCTTCGAGCACCACGCCTTTCAGGCGGCGGCGGTCGTATTCCAGCAGCTCGGCCGGCCCAAGATTGCGCGCAATCAGAACCGTATCGCGCGCGAGACCGGTCTGCGCCGCAGTCCCCATCCGCCCCGACACGATCCGCAGCAGCCTGTTGGACAGGTCCTCAAGGTCATGCATGCGATCCTTGAGCAAAGGATCGTCGATGTCCTGCATCCGGGCCCGCGTGCGCTGCTGGACGCGCTCGATGGCCGCCTCGGCCGTCAGGCCACTGTCGATCGCCTCGTTGATGCGCCGCGACCAGCCCTCGTCATAGGCGAACATCTTGTAGGTCTCGAGGATCTCCTGATGCTCGCCGGCGGTGCCGAACTCCGCCTCCTTGGTCATCAAGTCGATCTGTTCGCGCATCTTCCGAAAGGCAGAATAGACGCGGTCGCGTTCGGCCTCGGTATCCTCGGCGACCGTATGTTCGACGATCACGCGAGGCTGGTGAAACACGGCTTCGCCGCGCCCCATGCCGGCGACCAGCTTGAGGCCGCTCAGCCGGAGCGGGCCGGCGCTGCGCAGGCGGCCGCGCCGGCGCCCCATCCACGAGCCGTGCGGCGGCAATCATCTCCGACAGCACCATCGCGACGGTCTGCAGGGCCTCGATCTCGACCTCTTCGTAGCGGCGCGGCTCGGCGTGCTGGACGGCGAGGACGCCGATCGGGCTTTCCGAACGGACGATCGGCACGCCCGCGAAGCTGTGGAAGCGTTCTTCGCCGGTTTCGGGCCGATAGGCGAAGGCGGGGTGATCCGCGGCCTCGGCGAGGTTCAGGATGCGCGCCTCGGCGGCGATCGATCCGACCAGGCCTTCGCCCATATCCAGTCGAGTGACGTGGACCGCTTCCTTGCGCAGGCCGTGGGTGGCGTAAAGTTCGAGCTTGTTGTCGCGCAGCAGGTAGATCGAGCAGACCTCGCTCTGCATCGTCGCCGCGATCAGGTCGACGACCTTGTCGAGCTTCGACTGCGCGGCTCCGCGGCCCGCCATGATCTCATGCAGGCCGGTCAGGATTTCGCGGGCGGAAGCGGCGGCGCTCAGCGGCATGGCGAAGCGCTAACAGATGGGAGCCGCGAATGTCACCTTCGCGCGATTAACTCGACATCTTTACGTATTCAGCGCTTCCGGGTTTGTCGCCGGTGATCGCCAGCGACAAACCCGAATGACGGCTCAATCAGGCTTTCGCCAGGTCGAGCAGAGCGCCCTTGCGACGGCGCATGGCGAAGCCGACTGCTCCGAAGCCCAGGAGCATCATGGCCCAGGTACCCGGTTCGGGTACCGCTCCACCGCCCGGAGTGGCGGATCCGAAGGTTATGTCGTCGAAGCCCGTCTGATTGGCAGTGCCTCCGAAATCGATCGAAAAGGCCGTGCCGATGAACTCCACGCCGACCGCAGTCCAGTTGCAGAAATCGCCTGACGGATCGCCGACGCAGTTGCTGAAGCCTTGGGCCGTCAAGTCCAGGCTCGCGAGAAGATCCCCGGTGCCGCCCAACCCACCGTAAACGTTGACCGTTGCCGCGGTCGACGACGAATAGAAGAAGCTGAACCCCGTATCGAATCCGTTTGTCACGTCCAGAACGGCATTGTTGGCGTTCAGGAAGAACATGATGGTATTCGGGCTGGGTTCGTTGGCGAAATTCCCGCTGCCGCCTGAATCGGCGTCGATCACAGCGAGCGTATCCGCTGAAAAGCTATATTCTGGTGCGTAGAAGGAGCCCACGGGCGACAGGTCCGAAATTCCTTCGAAATCGAGCACGACCACATCGGCAGCGGCCGGGGTCGCAAAGGTCGCAGCCAAAGCGGCTGCAGCAGACAGTAGCGTCTTCTTCATGTCGACACCTCCGTTCGGCGCCAGAAGCGGCGCGCTTTGGACGCACACAGGAGATACTGGCGCGCTGACGGAAGCCCCCGACTCGCGCTGCATTCATGGTTAATATCGCATTAATGACGCCCGAAACCAACTAGAGTCTGACAAGTTTCTTTGTCCTATTTCGAGACAGTTATTTGAGGGTCAGACGGGCTTAGCCCCGGCTCTCAAGCGCGGCGCATGCCTCATCCACCAGTTCGCGAATGATGTCGGACACGGGCTCTTCGCGGGTGACCATCCCGACCGACTGACCGGCCATCACGGACCCGGTTTCCACGTCACCTTCGATGACCGCGCGGCGCAGCGAGCCGGCCCAGTAATGCTCGATCTGCAACTGTGCTTCCGCCATTTCGATCGCGCCGCTGTCGAGCAAATCGGCGACCTCGCGCTGCTTGGCGGCAAACTTCTCCATTTCGCGGTTCTTCAGCGCACGGACTGGGATGACCGGCAGGCGGGGGTCAATCTGCACCGAGGGAATGGCGTCGCGCGCCGAGGCGCGCAGAAAGGCCTTCTTGAAGTTTGCGTGGGCGATGCTCTCGGTGGCGCAGACGAAGCGAGTGCCGAGCTGGACGCCGACTGCTCCCATTTCGAGATAGGCCGCAACGGCCTCACCGCGGCCGATTCCTCCGGCGACGAAGACTGGCATGTCGTGGCAGATGTGCGGCAGGATCTCCTGCGCGAGCACCGAGGTGGCGACGGGACCGATATGGCCGCCGGCTTCCATGCCCTCGATCACCAGCGCATCGACCTTCGATCGCATCAGCTTCTTCGCGAGGCTCAGCGCCGGGGCGAAGGCCATCAGCTTGGCGCCGTTCGCCTTGATCTTGTCGATCGCCCACCCCGGCGGGAGCCCGCCCGCGAGGACGACGTGGCCGACATTGTGCTTCACGCATGTGTCGATCAGCTCCGAAAGCTGCGGGTGCATGGTGATCAGGTTGACACCGAACGGCTTCGACGTGCGTGACTTGGTCTCGGCGATTTCGGTGTCGAGCAGTTCGGGCGTCATTGCGCCGCAGGCGATCACGCCGAAGCCGCCGGCGTTGGATATCGCGGAGACGAGGTGGCGCTCGCTGACCCAGCTCATCGCGCCACACATGATGGCGACGTCGCAGCCGAGGAAGTCGGTGCCGCGATGCATTAGCTCCTTGAGCCGGGCGCGGCCGACCGACTGGTGGACGGCACGCGGTTCGGCGATCAGGCCTTCGCCGCTCATGCCGCTGCTCCCGCGGGCGCTTCCTTCGCATCCAGGTCGAATGCAGTGTGCAGCACGCGCACGGCAAGCTCGGTGTAATCTTCGGGAACGAGCACGGAGACCTTGATCTCCGACGTCGAGATGGCGCGAATGTTGATGCCGCGCTCGGCGAGCGTCTGGAACATCTTCGCGGCAATGCCGGCATTCGAGCGCATGCCGATGCCGATCGCGCTGACCTTCACGACGTCCGTATCGGTCACGATGCTTCCGAAGCCGACCGCCGGCTTGACCTTCTCGAGTTCGGCGACGGCGTGCGCCAGCGACGCATTGGGGACCGTGAACGTCAGCTCACTGTCCTCGCCGACGCGCGGCGCGATCTGGATGATCATGTCGACGTTGATGTTCGCTTCGGCGAGCGGGACGAAAATGGCGGCCACCGTGCCCGGCTTGTCCGGGAGGCCGGTCAAGGTGATCAGGGCCTCGTTCTTGTCGTGAGCGATTCCGGTGACGAGCACGCGTTCCATGTTGAAATCCTCGATCTTGTCGTCGCCGACGATCATTGTTCCGGGCTTGTCCTCGAAGGAAGACAGCACCTGCAGCGGCATGTTGTAGCGCATGGCGAGGCCGACGGAGCGGGTCTGCAGCACCTTGGCGCCGACCGAGGCCAGCTCCAGCATTTCCTCGTACGTGACCGCTGTCAGCTTGCGGGCCCTCGGGACGATGCGCGGGTCGGTCGTGAAGACGCCCTCGACGTCGGTGTAGATGTCGCAGCGGTCCGCCTTGGCAGCGACTGCGAGTGCGACTGCGGACGTGTCGGATCCGCCGCGGCCGAGCGTCGCCACATCGCCGGACTCGGTGACGCCCTGGAAACCGGGAATGACCGCGATGCCGCCTTGCTGGAACACGCGCTCGAGAATGTCGGAATCGATATGATCGATCAGGCCGGAGCTGTGGCCGCTGGCCCGGATCGGCAACTGCCAGCCCATGTAGGATGCGCGCGTTCACGCCCATGCCCTGCAGGGTCATGGCGAGGAGACCCGACGTGACCTGCTCGCCGCTGGCGACGACCACGTCATATTCGCGCGGGTCGTAGAGCGGGGCGGCTTCCTTGCAGAGCTGGACGAGGCGATCGGTTTCGCCGGCCATCGCGGAAACGACGACCGCGACCTCATTGCCCTGCGCCACTTCCCGCTTCACGCGGTCGGCCACGTGGCGGATGCGCTCGATGCCCGCCATCGACGTTCCGCCGAATTTCATCACGATGCGCGGCATTGGGCTCCTTGGGTCAGCGGGCGCGTCCTGTTAGGGGCGGAGCATGGTTGAGACAAGCATCGTTCCGGAAGAAGTCGAGCAGTTTGGGAAGCTCGCCGGCGACTGGTGGGACCCGCGCGGAGCTTCCGCGATGCTGCACAAGCTCAACCCGGTGCGTCTCGGCTACGTGCGCGACTGGATCGACCAGCATTGGTCGCTCGACGAGCACAGCCGCCGCCCGCTCGAAGGGAAGACGGCGCTGGACGTCGGTTGTGGAGCCGGGCTGCTCGCGGAGCCGCTGGCGAGGTTGGGCGCGAAGGTAACGGCGATCGATCCTGCGGCCGAGCTGATTGCGGCCGCGCGGGATCATGCGGCGGGGCAGGGGCTGGAGATCGACTATCGGGTCGCCGCGATCGAGGATCTCGGAGGTACGTTCGACCTGATCACCTCAATGGAGGTGATCGAGCATACGGCCGACCCGCAGCAGTTCCTCAACGCGCTTGCGAAGCGGCTCGCCCCGAACGGCCTGCTCATCCTGTCCACGCCCAACGCGACGGCCTGGTCGCGGCTGATCACGATCACGTTGGCCGAAGGTTTCGGCGCGATCCCCAAGGGCACGCACGACTTTGATAGGTTCATCGCGCCCGACCGCATGAAGCAGCTGATGGCGAACGCCGGCCTGACTTGCCTGGACGTCGAAGGCCTAGCGTTTACCCCAAACGCGCGGACTTCACCTCAGCGAGGATTTGCGGCTGAACTATCTGGTGGCGGCGACGCGCTAGCTACTTGCCCAGCGCCACCGCGAGATCGTGGATATGCTCCAAACCGTCGTAGAAGCTTTTGACCGGGATCCGCTCATCCAGACCGTGCGCGAACATCTCGTCGGGCTTGATGAAAACGCCGGATGAAGCCCAGGTGGGAATGCCGGCCGCTCGGTATACCAAGCCGTCGGTCCCGCCGGATTCGAGATAGGGCGAGACCGGGACACCCGGTGCCCGCCGATGAACCGACTTGAGTGATTACGCGCTCGATGTCGGGTCGAAGCTCCGACACGGGACTGACGACGGGCGCTCCGATCACTTTCACGTCGATCTTCGGATTGGCGACGATCGTAGATGAGTTGCTTGCGCACGTCGTCGACGCTGACGTCGGGGAAGATGCGGCAGTTGACGGTCGCGGTCGCCTTTTGCGGCAAGCGCATTTTCCGCATGTCCGGCGTTCAGCATCGTCGCCACGCAGGTCGTCCGGGTCGTGCCGACGAACTCCGGACTGCGCGGCAGATTGCCTCGGCCGCCGCAGCGTCCTGTGGGTCGGCCGCGAACTTGCGCAGTGCTTCGCCTGCGGGGCCCGGCGTAACCTTGCCGACGGCCCCGAGATAGGCGCGAGTCGAGCGGGTTCGACATGACCGGGAAGCGATATTCGCCGACGCGGGTGACGGCCTTTGCGAGATCGTAGATCGCATTGTCCGGCCGTGGCCGGGAGCTGTGGCCGCCCTGGTTGGTCGCTGTCAGTTCGAAGGTTGCGTAGGTCTTTTCCGCGCCTTGGACGAGGTAGATGATCGGTTGTCCGTCCGGCGCCAGCAGTCCGCCACCAGCGTCGGTGTTGATGGCGTATTCGGCGGTCTTCACCCACGGGTGGGCCGCGATCTGGCGAGTGGTTCCATTCGGCCTCGTCCAGTGCGGTTTCTTCGTCGCCGACAAAGGCAAAGACCAATGTCCGACGCGGCTTCAAATCGGCCTTCTGAAGCCGAAGGATGCGTCGACGTCATGGCGACGACGCCGGCCTTGTTGTCGAGCGTTCCGCGTCCGTAGAAAAAGTCGCCCTCTTCGATCAACTTGTAGGGATCGCGCTTCCAGTCTTCCGGTCGTGCGTCGACGACGTCCATGTGCGCGGAGAAAAGAATCGGCTTGGCATTCGCGGTCCGAGCCCGGAATGCGGACGAGCATTCCGACCGTTTCGCCCTTGCGGAAGCTTCGCGATGTTCGTCGGCCGAGACTCCGCCATCCCGGAGTACGCTCTCGAGATAGGCGACCATCGCGCGGGACCTGGCCGTTGGCCCTGCGAGGTCCGGAAGGTGATGACCTTTTCGAACATCTGCCGGGCCTGGATCTGATCCGGCGTCTGCTGCGCGAGCGACGGACCCGAAAGCGCGACAAGAACGACACCGATAAGCGAAACGAAGAGAGCGAGCCATGCGAGTTTCCCCCGAAGACGGCGGCAAGCCTAGCGCTACGGCGTCCGATGTCGATCGTACCCGAACTAGAAGTCGACCTTGTCGTAATGCTGGGGCGGGACGATCACTTCCATCCGCTCCCCGAGCAGACGGACGGAAGCTCGGCCGCGACTTCATGACGGCGTACCAGTCCTTCGTCTGCTTGTGCCCGCGCCAGTCGAGCGCGCCGAGATAGTCGATGACGCTGAGGTGCGCGGCGGCTGCGAAGTCGGCGAGGCTGAGGCCCGGACCCGCAAGCCAGCGGCGATGATCGAGGAGGTAATCGACGTAATCGAGATGATTGTTGCCGACCCGCATCGCGTCGCGCAGGATCCGCGTGTCGGGGCTTTCCTTGCTGACCAGCCGCTTGCGCATCCGTTCGTTCATCAGCGGCTCGACGACCTCGCGGAAGAGTTTTTCGTCGAACCATTCTGTCAGCCGCCGGATCTCCGCCCGAAGCGAGGCATTGCCGTGGATCATCGGCATCCGGTCGACCGTCTCATCGAAATATTCGACGATCGGCTGTGATCCGATCAAAGTGATGCCCTGGTCCGGATCGACCATGACCGGCGTCTCGCCGGCGGGGTTGAGGTCGACGAACTCGTCGCGGCGCTCCCACGGATTCTCGCGCACTAGTTCCGCGGCGATGCCCTTCTCGGCGAGGACGAGGCGGACCTTGCGGGAAAAGGGACACAGGGGGAATTGGAAGAGCTGCCACATGCGAGGGCAGCTTTAGCGAGGGCCGCGCCCGCGTCTAGGCGTTCAGCGTCAGCGCTTGGGATAATCGGGACGGGGCATGTTCGCAGCGGCGCGGTCGAGTTCCTCCTGAGCCTTCGACAGCCCTTCCATCATCGCCGGAAGAGCCGCAGCCATCGCCTTGATGCCGGCCTGCATGGCCGGGCGGGCTGCTTCGATCTGCTGGCGGATTTCGCCTTCCGACATGTTCGTTTCGCTGCGTACGGTCCGGCGCTTGTCGGCAGCCGTCGCTTCGCGGCCCTGGATGGCCGCTTCGACTTCGCCCACCGGCATGTCGAGGAAGGCGCGGGACATGGCCGCGACTGCGTCGGTCAGGCGGTCGGCCCAGCGCATGTCGGTCAGTTCGGGCGGAAGCTGGACGGACTCGGGCGCCGCCCGCTTTTCAGCGATAGCAGGCGAAGCGATCAGGGCGAGCGGCAAGGCGAAAAAGATGGCGCGCATGGTTCTGGTCCCGGGCCGGAATTTCAGTCGCAATATGGCTTAATCGGCTTAGCGGTCGATGAACGGCAGATAAATCAGCGTGCCGACAGCCACATCAAAGCAGCGGCGCCGGCGACGATGCGGTACCACGCGAACGGCGCGAAGCCGTAGCGGGTGACGACGGCGACGAACGCCTTCACGACGACCACGGCGACGACGAACGATACGAGGCTGCCGAGGCCGATCCAGGTGAACTGGCCGACCGGGATTTCGTCCCAATGCTTGAACAGCTGGTAGACGGTCGCGCCGCTCAAGGTCGGTACGGCGAGGAAGAAACTGAATTCGGCCGCGGTCTTGCGGTCGACGCCGAAGCTCATCGCGCCGAGGATCGTCGCGCCAGAGCGGCTGACGCCCGGGATCATCGCCAGGCACTGGACCAAACCGACCATCACCGACTGCTTGAGGGTGAGCGCGGAGACGCCGTCGCACTGTTGCGGCCGGGCATATTTCTCGACCAACAGGATTGCGACGCCGCCGATGATCAGCGCCCAGGCGACGACCACGGCATTGCCGAGCAGAAGCTCGATATGGTCGCCGAACGCAAGTCCGAGACCAACCGCTGGAGCGAAGGCGATCAGCACGTTGCGAACGAAGCGCCAGGCGCTGGGCGACTTCTGGAACAGGCCGGTGAACACCTCCCAGAACGTCCGCCAATAGAGGACGACGATGGCGAGGATCGCTCCGGGCTGGATAGCGATGTTGAAAACCGCCCATTCGTCGGCCTTGAAGCCGAGCAGCTCGGTGGCGAGGATCAGGTGCCCGGTCGACGAAACCGGCAGATATTCGGTGACGCCCTCGACGATGCCGAGGATGATGACGAGCAGGAGGATCGGCACTCGAGCGGGGCTCTAGTGAATCGCCGTGATGTTCACGCGGCGTCGCGCGAAACGGCTGCCGCCGTGCATGGCGAGCCATTCCGGAGCAACTGCGCCGAAAGGCGTCGGGCGGATGCCAAACGCCTCGAGGCCGGGCGCATCCTTGCTCGCCACATTGTCATGCTGGAGCATCAGCCACTGGTCGCGCGTAAGGGGCGCGCCTGGAAGAAAACCAAGCCGCGAAATCAGCGACGAGACAGGCCCCGGCACATCGATCAGCTCGGTCTTCCGACCGACAGCCTTGAGGATCTCGGTGGTGAAGTCCCGCATGGTGAGGACCTGCGGCCCGCCGATCTCGTAGGTCTTGCCGCCATGGGTTTGCGGATCGACCGTGGCGCGGGCGATCGCTTTCGCCAGGTCTTCGACATAGACAGGCTGGAGTTTCCAGTTCGGCGCGATGACCGGAAGCGCCGGAAGGCGCGACAGCCCCGCCAGCCGGTTGGCGAAGCTGTCCTCCGGTCCGAACACGACGGAGGGTCGGATGATCGTCGCGTTCGGGAAAGCGTCGCGAACTGCGGCTTCGCCCTCGCCCTTGGTCCGGGCGTAGACGGCCTCGCTGTTCGCATCGGACCCAATGGCCGAAATGTGGACGAGCGACGAAGCACCTGCGTCGCGCGCCGCCTTCGCGACATCGCGTGCGCCCCTGACGTGGACGGCGCCCATGCCCTTGAACGCGCCGGTGAGATTGACGACCGCCGAGGCGCCTTCGACCGCGCGACGGACGGACTCCGGATTGGTTACATCGCCGCGGACGATGCCCCACTGGCCGACCTGGGCCAGCGGCTGGATGTAGTGCGCACTACGCGGTTCCCGGGCGACGACGCGGAGGCGCACGTTGTATTCGCCATAGTCGAGCAATTGCTCGCAGACGTACCGGCCAATGAAGCCGCCGCCGCCGAATATCGTAACGAGCCTGGGGTCGATCATCGCACCGCCACTAGCGGGTAGCGGCGCTCGTTGACAAGGCGGCCGCCGACATAGGCGACCGCCTTTTCGCATCAATAATAGTCGGCCAGGACCAGCTTGGCCGTCTGCCCGTCGGACTTGGTGATCGCGACTTCGCGGCCCGGTTCTTCCTTCGACCAATTGGCTGCCGCCGAGGAGTAGAAGCCGGGACCGACCGGCTCGCCGGCGATCGCAACCAGCTTGTCGCCTTTCTTGAGTCCCGCGCGGTCGGCGGGGCTGCCCGGAGCGACGTGCAGGACGTTCAAATGATCGCCCTCGAGCATGGCGAACACGCCCGCGCGATCCTTGGTGAACACCGGCTGCGTTCCCGTCGGCTTCAGCCACATGCGGTCGTTGCCGAGGTCCAGCGTCAGATGGAAAGGCTTGAACATCTGGATGCCGGCATTGGCGCGCTCTTCGTACGGACCGTCCTTCAGCGACCCGAGGTCGGCGGGCACGTTGCTGAACGTGTAGCCGCCGATTTCGACCTTCGGCAGGGTGACGCGCTTCGTCTCCCGCATGCCGCCGACGCCGCCGCCATAACCGATAGCGTAGGGCAGTTTGCCAAGCTCCGGCACGCGCTCGTGATACTCCTTGGACAGGCTGATCGCGCCGCCGTTGCCGAGGTCGAGCGCCGCGTCGACCGGCGCAAGCCCGTCCACCGAGATCGGGAAGTAATGGAGCGTGCCGTCGCGCTTCAGCTCTGACTTCGGTCGCACCGGCCGGCGCGGTGAAATTCTTCGCTGGCGAGAGCGTCAGGAGCTGCCGGTCGAAGTCGATCCCGACCACGCTGTTCATGAACAATTCGCGGCCGAGGATGACCGGGATCGGTCGTCCGATCGCCTTTTCGACGGCGTCGAGGTCGATGACCGCAACGCTGACGCCCGTGAGCTTCAGATTGCCGACTTCGACGGTCACGTCCTGGACGAGCTCGGCATCCTGCCTGCCGCCCACGCCCTGCGGCGGTGATCTCCAGGCCCTTCTTGAGGCCGATCGTCCTTCGCATAGTCGCGGTCGATGACGGTCACGCCCGCGCCGCTGTCGAGGATCATCGGCGTGTCGTTGCCGGCAATGCGTCCGTTGAGCATGATGCGGTTCTCGCGGAACAGCTCGAACGGGACCTCGGCGCGAACTCCGTCGACGGTCGTCGCCACCGGCTGCGCGATCTGCGCCGCTGCGATGCAGGGGTAGAGAGCGGCGGCCGCCGCCAATCCAACCAGCGCGAGCGTGATTCTTTTCTGGCCTTTCATGCTGTTTCCCTTTATGTCGATATCAAATTACAGCGACGAATTATCGTAAAACAATAATAACGTCAAGAGGGCATCGAATTTGGATATCGGCACGACCGCGAAGAGGCTGCGCTGGGCCGTCTGGATCTTCTGGACCAGCATCGTTCTTGCCTATGTCTTCGGACGGCTGGGCGTGGAGACCGACTTCCTGCGCATTCGCTCAAGGGTCGACGGTTCGTCGGACGGCCCGGTCATGATCGTCGCGGACGTCACCATCCTTCTCCTCAGCGTCGCCTTGTACCAGCTCAGCCGGATGCTTGGCGCCATTGCCGAGGGCGATCTCTTCTCGGCCCGGGTCGTCGGAGCATTCCGCGCCTTCGCTTTCTGGTTGCTGCTGATCGCTTTGGTCTGGATCGTCGCGCCGATCGTCGGCGCCTTGCTTGCCGGTCCCGGCGAGGCACGCCACATCGAGCTCACGTTCCAGCTCCGCGACGTGCTCACCGTCGGCGTCGCCCTGATCCTGTTCCTGGTCGCCCGCCTGCTCGAACGTGCCCGCACGATCGACGAGGAAATGCGGGAGATCGTGTGATGGGCATCGTCGTTCGTCTCGACGTGATGCTCGCGCTGCGGAAGAAAAGGTCGAAGGATCTCGCCGCCGAAGTCGGGATCACGGAGGCCAATCTGTCGCTGCTGAAGTCGGGCAAGGTGAAGGGCATCCGCTTTTCGACCCTCGAAGCGATCTGCGACGCGCTCGACTGCAAGCCGGGCGACATTCTCGATTACGAGCCCGGAGCCGCGGCCAGCGGGAATTGACAAGCCACCGACCCGCCTCCAAATGGCGCCGCCTACCAGCTGAAAATCAGTAGCTCCTGTGCCCAGGTGGCGGAATTGGTAGACGCACCAGCTTCAGGTGCTGGCGCTCGCAAGGGCGTGGAGGTTCGAGTCCTCTCCTGGGCACCATTCCTCGCTAGAGTTCCCAGCCTTTTCGGTATTCGCGCGACAGGAAGCGGTTCGCGTCCGGGACGTTTGTAACCCGGCCGAGTACGCCGTCATATTCGATCGGTCGTTCGGCACGGAGTGCAACGATGCCGAGGATCATGGTCTCGTTGAGCGGCACCGCGACTTCGAACGGCGACGAGATCGCCTCCTCGCCCTTGATGGCGCGGATCCAGTTCATCTCGTGACCGTCGATCCCGCCCTGGATGCGCGGGAGCGAGACGGGGATGGCGGCTGCCCGCTCGGCGACGCCTTCGCCGAACATCACCGGCTTCGACCCGTAGGTCTCGATGCATGAGCACGCCCCGGTCGCCGACGAACATTACGCCGCCGCCGGGGTCCATGTAGCCGGACGGAATCCCCTCAGGCGTGGGCGGCATCAGCCCGCCGTCGTACCAGGTCAGCTTGAGCGGACCACCCGGAGCATTGCCGAAGCTGTAGGTCGTGACGCTCGCCAGCGGGTAGCTGGTCAGTTCATCCGGCCCTCGTCCATCCCACGGGTTGGTGTCTCCGCCCCACGGCGAATGCCGCGTCTCGACGCGGGTCGGCAGGCCGGGCTCGAGCGCCCACAGCGGGAAGTCGATCAGGTGCGCGCCCATGTCGCCGAGCGCTCCGACGCCGAACGGTACCCAGCCGCGCCAGTTGAAGTGCGCGTAATCGGGATTGTAGCCCCAATCGACGGTGGCCGGGCCGAGCCATACGTCCCAGTCGAGGCTGCCGGGCGTCGGCACGTTCGCCGGCTTGGCCATGCCCTGTGGCCAGACCGGGCGGTTGGTCCAGACGCTGACCTCGCGCACCTTGCCGATGACGCCGCCGCGGATCAGTTCGACGACGCGGCGGCCGTCATCGCCGGAATGGCCCTGGTTGCCCATCTGGGTGACCAGCTTCGGCTTCTTCGCCGCGAGGTCGAGCAGCTTGCGGCCCTCCTCCACGGTGTAGGTCAGCGGCTTTTGCACATAGACGTGGATGCCGCGCTCCATCGCCATCACCGCCGCGACGGCATGGTGATGGTCGGGCGTCGCGATCACGACGGCGTCGATGTCCTTCTGCAGGTCGAACATGCGGCGGTAATCAGCGTACTTCGCGGCCTTGTCGTAGGCCGGCTTGAGCGCGACCCGCTCGGGAATGGGTTGCCCCTTGTCGTCGAGAAAGGCCTTGGCGACATGCTCGAAGTCGGGATCCGCAAGGCGCGACGATGTTCTGGCCGGTAAGCTTCGCGGCGTTGGCCGCGCCCATGCCCCCGGCACCGATGATCGCCACGTTGACGAGGTCGCTCGGGGGTGGCGCTTTCTTCTTCGCGGCATGTGCCGGCATTGGCACCAGTGCGGCGCTAGCGGCGGCGGCGCCTGTCGCAACGAATCCCCGGCGCGTGACGTGTCTGAACCCGGCCATTCCGTATCCTATGCCTTGCGCTTGAGATTGAGCTTCGCGAGCACCTGGTCGAGATGCGCGAAGGCCTCCGGCGTCGGCCCCGGATAATCGCCGTCGATGGCGACATTGCCGACATAGCCGATTTCCTCGATGCCCTGCTCGCTTGTGTAATAGGCGCCGGTCGTGAGGAACTTCATGCGTTCCACGAAACGGGCGCCATTGGCGTCAACCTTGCCAGCGTCGGTCAGGATCGCGGCGCGTGCAGGCTCGGGAAGCGCGGCGTAGCTCTTGCCGTGCCGAGAGGACGCCTCGGCTTCGACCCAGGCGAAGCCGTTGAGCAGCAAGGCGCGGTCGCCGCGTTGCTCGGGGTAGGGCGCGCTGACCCATTCGTCGATGAACTGGTGAATGCCGACGGCACTTGGCGCGGGCCACTTGCCCTCCGGCGGAAGGATGGTGTCGCACAGCGCGGCCGTGGTCTTGAGCTGTGCCTCCGTCAGGGTCTTTGGCCAGGTGACTATCGGCTCCATCAGCGTCGGGTCGGTGCCATAACCTGGCGCGGAAACCGGAGCCGGGGAGGCTTGCGGCCAAGCCGGTGTCTGGGCGGCATAGGCTCCGCTCACGGGCACGCCCGACGCGGCCATGGCGCCGAACATCCACTTGAGCGTGACCCGGCGGTCGACGGTGATGGGTGTATCGCTCACAGCTCACCTCGCTTGGACCGGCGCAGCAGTTGCGCGCTGCCGCGCCAGGCGAGCGCCATGATGCTGAGCGTCGGGTTCTTGTCGGGATTGGACGGCATGATGGAGCCGTCCATCAGATACAGCCCGGGCACGTCCCAGGCGCGGCCGAAGCTGTCGACCACCGAGTCCTTCGCACTGGCGCCCATGCGGGCCGTGCCGAGCTCGTGGATCATCTCGCCGCCGGCGCTGATCTTGGCAGGACCTTGCGCATCGCTCGGGTCGAGCAGCTTGCCGCCGATCCGGTCCAGCAGCGAGACCATGGTCGTGCGCATGTGCTCGGCCTGGGCGAGCTCGGCTTCGCCCCATTTCCAGTGGAAGCGCAGTGCAGGGATGCCCCAGCGGTCCTTCGCGGCCGGATCCAGTTCGCAATAGCAATTTTCGTTGGGGATCATCTCCCCGCGGCCGGCCATTCCGACCGTCGTCCCGAAGCTTCGCCGCATATGCTCGCGAAGCCCCTTGCCGAACCCCTGGAACGCATTGGCGTAATAGCCGACGCCCATCTGCGGATGCCGGCTCCAGTCGCCCCACACTTCGAGGTGATAGCCGCGCGGGAAGCCGAGCCGCTGATGCTCATTGTCGAGCCACCAGGGCATGTAGACGTGCGCGAAGTAGATGCCGTCTTCGTTGTAGCGCGGACGGCCTTCCAGCGCCGGGATCTGCGCGCCGAGACCGACGCCCGACCGTGTCGGTCAGGTTGCGGCCGACCTGGCCGCTGGCGTTGGCGAGGCCGTTCGGCGATCGGCTCTTCGAGTTGAGGAGAATGCGCGCGCTCTCGCAGGCGCTGGCCGCGAGCACGACGGCCTTGGCCCGCGCCTCCCGCCACTCGCCGCTCTTCTTGTCGACATAGCGGATGCCGTTGGCGCGGCCGTCCTTGCCGGTCAGGACCTCAGCCACCATCGCGTCGGTCGTCACCCGGACGTTGCCGGTCTTCAGGGCCGGCGCGAGGAGCACCGTAACCGCCTGGAAGTTGGCGCCGATGGAGCAGCCGCGATCGCAGGGGCTGGCGTAGAAGCAGGCCTGCCGACCGTTGAGCGGCCGCGTGATCACGGCGCGCGGCGGCGCGATGCACGGGATCTCCATCTCGTCGCAGGCGGCCTTCAGAAGCAGCTCCGGCACGCGCGGCACCGGCGGCGGCTGCCGCACATGGGCGGGCGAGTCCGGCACGTTCGGCAGGTCGATGTTCTCGCCGATCACGCCCATCAGCATTTCGGCGCGGTCGTACCAGGGCTGCAAGTCGTCATAGCCGATCGGCCAGTCGACCCCGCGGCCGTCGCGGCTGTAGGGCTTGAAGTCGTAGCGGACCGAACCGCGGCACATGCCGCGCCCAGTGATTGGTGCGGCCGCCGAGCATGCGCGAGCGCCACCACATGAACTTGCTGCCTTCGCCGACCGTGTAGGGCTCGCCGGGCACTTCCCAGCCGCCGTCGACGGTGGCGTCGTAATAGCCGAAGGGCTTGTCGGGCGTGCCGACGGCGCGAAGCGGAGCCTCACGGTCCCAGTTCATCATCGGCGTTTCGATCTCTGGATCGTAGTGGCGGCCGGCTTCGTAGACCGCCACCTTCACGCCGGACCGACCCAGGGCGTAGGCCGCCATGCTTCCACCAACGCCCGAGCCGACCACGATTACATCCGGTTGCCAGTCCGCCATTCCGCCCCCTCCCGGAGCTTCCGACGCGCCGGCATCGCCACTGTTGCCAACCGCAGTCCGCAGCGCAAGCGCGAATAGGTAACGCTAACAAGGATCCGCTGCGCTCGGTCGCGCGTAAAATGCCGCCGTCGTGTGGACATGGGATACAATCTCGGTCAACGCGGGTCCGACTGAATTTCGGCAATTGGCGGGGCGGAAGTGAAGATCGGAATCCTGACCGGCGGCGGCGATGTGCCCGGGCTCAACCCCTGCATTCGTTCGATCACCTTGTCCGCGGACGATCTCGGTTGGGAAGTTATCGGCTTCCGGCGCGGCTGGCAGGGCGTCCTCGAGATCGATCCGAATGACGCGGAATCGATCGCGGCCAACAGCCGCCCACTGACCCGCGACGGAGTCCGTGGTATCGATCGAATGGGCGGGACCATCCTCCATACTTCGCGGCTCGACCCCCGGACTCATGCTGACGGTGACAAGACCAGTCACGTAGTCGATGTGCTCGAAAAGCTGGGCGTCGATGCGATGGTCACGCTCGGCGGCGACGGCACGTTGCGGTTCTCCGCCCACCTTTCGCGGCAGGGCTTTCCAGTCGTCTCCATCCCGAAGACGATGGATAATGACGTGTTCGGCACCGATTATTGCATCGGTTTCTCGACGGCGGTCAGCCGCTCGGTCGAAGCGATCAATGCGCTGCGCACGACCATCGAAAGCCATGAACGCATCGGCATCATCGAGCTGTTCGGCCGCCGCAGCGGTGAGACTGCGCTGCTTGCCGGATTCCTCGCGCAAGTCGACCGGACGGTGATCGCGGAAATTCCGGCGGACCTCGACGTCCTGCTACCGCTGCTGGAACGCGACCGGCTCGAAAGCGGCGCGCATTACGCGATGTGCGTCATCTCCGAAGGCGCGACGATCAGTGGCGAGAAGGTCGCCGACCAGGCCTTGCGCTCGCTACCCGGAAGCGACCGCGAGGAGGTCAATATCGGCCGGCGGCTCGGACGCGCGATCAAGGAGCGACTCGGCATCGGGACGGTCATCCAGGAGCTGGCCTACCTCATGCGCGCTGGCGAGCCGGACGCCATGGACCGCATGGTCGGCCTCGCCTTCGGCGGGCTCGCCGTGCAGCTACTTGCTCGCAAGGAGGACGGCCGGATGGTCGCGCTCAAGAGCGGCAATTACGGCCATGTCCCGATCGGCACCCTCGAAGAGGGCGAGAAATCGGTCGACGTTTCCGGACTTTACGATCCCTCGCTCTACCGCGCCAAGCTGATGCGGGTCGAGGGAATGCCGATGTTCCTCTACTAGGGAACGACCTTGCCGTCGCGGTTGCCCGGCGGCGAATAGCGGCAGATCAGATAGTCCCAGGCGCCGTCGCGATAGATGGCGCAGCCGACGTGCGTCGTGCCCTTCCAGATCATCTGCGTGTAGTGGGCGACGTCGACCCAATTGCCGGTGCGGCTGACGTTGGGGAAGGCGCCGGGAAAGAACAGCCGCTTCTCATTCGCCCAGGTGCCGACCATCTCTTCCGGGTGGAAGCGGCCCTGCTGGCCCATCCACAAATTCTCGCGCTGGTTTTCGCGGCCCGCGCGCGGCGAATGAACGAGGCGGCCCGTTCGCGAAAGGGCAGGGCCGTAGGAGGCTGCCGCGACGGCAAGGCCCGGGTCCCATTGCAATGGCGGAGCCCCAACCTCGGCCCGGGCTTCATTATGCGCGCTGAGGATGCGGTGATTGATTCCGTCGAGCCCCGGCGACGTTGCAACATAGGATGCAGCCTCGACGTGCGCAGGCACGAAGGCGACGGCCAAGGTCATTGCAGCGATGACGGGACTGGTCTTCATCGCCGCTGAATCTGCTTCGCAGAGGTTAAGAGTTTCTGAATTTTCGGCGACCGAAAAGGCTTCGACAGGTGCGGATGACTTGCCGTGCCTGCCGCGTGTAGACACGTAACATGACCCACGCGCGCGTCTGGAAGTTCAGGCCACCGGCTGGCCGTGAAGGCGAGTTCGAGCGAGCCTATTCGGGATCCGGCCATTGGGCCCGGTTATTCGAGCAGGCGCCGGGCTATCGAGAAACCGTCTTGCTGCGGCCCGCTCAAGCGGGCGAATGGTGGTTGACCATCGACCGGTGGGAAACCGAAGCCCACTTCGATGCCTTTCAGGACGAGTTCGGGGTCCAGTATCGCGGATTGGACCGCGAGCTGGAGGGACTCGCTGGCGAGGAAGTTTTCGTCGGCGCGTTCGAGGAGGATTGATGCCGCTCTACGAGATCGACGATCGGTTTCCGCAGCTTGCCGACGGCGCTTGGGCCGCGCCTTCGGCGGACCTCATCGGCGATGTCCGTCTTGGAGCCCGCGCAAGCGTCTGGTTCGGCGCCGTCATCCGCGCGGACAACACGCCCATCATTCTCGGGGAGGAGACGAACTTCCAGGACGGGGCGATCGGCCATTCCGACCCAGGAGCACCGCTGACCATCGGTGCGCGCGTGACCGTCGGTCACCAAGCGATCCTCCACGGCTGCACGGTCGCCGACGACTGCCTGATCGGGATGGGCGCTCGCGTGCTGAACGGAGCTCATCTTGGCCCGGAATGCCTTGTCGGGGCGAACGCGCTGATCACCGAGGGCAAGCGCTTCGAAGAGGGCGGACTGATCGTCGGTGCGCCGGCTCGGCTGGTTCGGCCGCTGTCCGATACGGAGAAGGCAGCGCTTCGCCTGTCCGCCGCCCATTATGCGGACAAGGCTGCCCGTTACGCTACCGGCCTAAAGTTACATCGGTGACACTTGAAGCTTCGCGGAGCTTCGCCACTTTCATCGCATGATCGACATCCGCAAATTTGATTCGCTGGGCCACGCTGACCACGGCTGGCTCGATGCCCGCCACCATTTTTCGTTCGCGAACTATCACGATCCCAGGCGCATGGGCTGGGGCCGGATTCGCGTGTGGAACGACGACAAGATTGCAGCCAAGTCCGGCTTCCCGCCGCACCCGCACCGCGACATGGAAATCATCACCTACGTCCGCACCGGCGCGATCACGCACCAGGACTCGATGGGCAACAAGGGCCGCACGGGCGCCGGCGACGTTCAGGTGATGAGCGCCGGGACGGGCGTGACTCACGCCGAATTCAATCTCGAGGACGAGGACACGACGCTCTTCCAGATCTGGATCGAGACGGACAAGCCGGGCGCTCAGCCGAGCTGGGGCGCGAAGCCGTTCCCGAAGGACAGCCGCGAAGGTCAATTCCAGCTGCTCGCCAGCGGCAATGGCGACGAGGGCGTTCTGCACATCAATTCAGACGCGCGGATCCTCGGCGCCACGCTGAAGGCCGGCGAGACTCTGGAATATGCGGCGGACCCCTCGCGGCACCTCTATCTCGTGCCCAGCGCGAAGGTGGAAGTGAACGGCACTTCGGCTGAAAAGCGCGACGGCGTCGCCATCACCGGCGAGGCGACTGTCACTGTGAAGGCGGAGGAAGACGCCGAGCTGGTACTGGTCGACGCCCGCTAAATCACGCAGTTCGCCCGTTTTTTGCCGCCGGTCGCCTGCCGTTCATCGTTCCTGTGCTTGAAGTGCAGGCGATTGGACGGCAAAGCGACGGAGTCGCCGCGTCGAACGCGGGCGCGACCAGCCAGATAGACGGGTGAGAATGAAGTCAGGATTGCGCGTAGGTACTGCGGCCATTGCGCTCGCAATGGGTATCGCTGCGCCTGCATGGGCCCAGGATGAAGCCGCGTCTTCCGGCAGCGCCCCCATCTCCATCGCGCCTCCGCCGCCTGCTGCCCAGGACGCTGTTGGGCCTGCGCAGCTTCGCGACTTCTCGATCAACGGCACGGTTACCCGCAGGGCCGAGACGCCCTCGACGGCTTCGCCGCAACCTGCGCCCGCGACGACGGCTACGGCACCCGCGGAATCTCCGTCGCCGCGATCTGACGCGGCTCGCGCTGTTGCGACGCGGACGGATCGTCCAGCCACCAGCACCGCTTCGTCTGTGGCTGCAAGGCCTTCCGGGGGAACGGTAGAGACCGGGACCGGCTTCAACTTCACGCCATCCGCACCGGCTACGGGCCAGGCCGCGAGTTTCACGGCAGACACTGTCGCGCAGCCGACGGCGGCGCCGATCGTCGACACCTATGCCGGAACGGAACCGAACCTTCTCGCCCATTGGCCATGGCTGCTGGCACTGCTTGCCGCCGCCGGAGCGGCACTTTGGTATTTCCGTCGTCAGCGTGGCGGTGGTTATGCTTTCGCCGGCGCAGGCGGGGATGCATCCGCCTTCGAATTCAGCTCGCCGGAGCCGGCGCCGCCCCCTGCGGCTCCTCCGCGCGCAGCACCGGTTCCGCCGCCTGCCGCGCGGGCGCCCGTCCCGGCACCGACTCCCGCGCCGCCGCCTTCCGTTCCGGTCGGTATCGTCTCGACCCGGCTGCGCCCGTGGCTGGACATCGAATTCCACCCGCTCGCGGCGGCGATCGACGGCGACAAGGGTGCGATCGAGTTCGAGGTCGTGGTCTATAATTCGGGCAGCGGTCCTGCGCGCGATGTGCTGGTCGAGGCCGCGTTATTCAATGCGGGTCCTGACCAGGATCAGGTGATCGGCCAGTTCTTCGAGCGGCCGGCCGGTCCCGGTGATCGCATTCCCGTCATTCCTCCGCTGCAGCGAATGGAATTCCGCAGCACCGTCCAGCTCAACCGCGACCAGCTTCGCATCTTCGAAGTCGAGGGCCGCTCCTTGTTCGTCCCGCTGGTCGGCTTCAACGCCCATTATCGCTGGAGCAGCGGGGAGGGGCGGACCTCCGCAAGCTATGTCGTCGGACGCAACACGGACGGCGAGAAGATGGCGCCGTTCCTCGTCAGCCAGGGACCGAAATCGTTCCGTGGGCTGGGCGCGCGCGAACATACGCTCCGCGTCCGCAAATAATCAGAGCTTGTCGGTTTCTCCGACCTCGACCGGACGGCGGTCGCCGTCGACGCTTAGCGCGCCTGGTCCTCTGAACACCAAATAGAGGAACAGGAAGCAGTAGAGGATGGCCGCGTCGCCCATATTGTTGACGGGCCAGAAATCTTGCGGCGCGTGAGCGATAAAATAGGCGGCGGCCATCGTGCCCGAAGCCAGGAATGCGGCCGGACGGGTGAACCAGCCGAGCGCAATCAATGACCCGCAGACCAATTCCACGATGCCCGCATATGCACCGAGATTGTCGAAAGCCAAGCCTCCTCCAGCTTGTTCGCCCGACGGGAAGGACAGGAACTTCTGGGTACCGTGAGCGAGGAATAGAAGCCCCGCCATGATCCGGAGAACGCCGAGTGCTACAGGCTCGTAGCGGAAGAGGTTGGTTGCGTTCATCGATCCCTCGCTTCTTTGGTTCGATCGCTACAATACTGCCGAATTATAGCTGTGCCATGCAAGCACGGCGGCGGCGCCACGATGCGGCCGCCAGCGTTCGCCGAGCTCGCGCAATAGCTTTTCGGACGGGCGATCCTCCATTCCCAGCAGCCGGCCGATCTGGATCTGGACGGCGAGGTCGCCCGCCGGCCAGACATCGCGTCGTCCCTCGGCGAAGAGGAGGTAGATTTCCGCCGACCATCGGCCGATGCCCTTGATCCGCGTGAGGAGCTCGATGGCTTCCTCGTCGTCCTCGGGAAGTGCGTCGAGATCGAGCTCGCCGGACAGGACCAGCTGCGCGAGGCTGCGCGCGTAGCCCGCTTTCTGGCGCGAGATGCCCGCCGCGCGCAGTTCCTCATCGGTCGCCTTCAGGATTGCGGCCAGATCGGGCGGCGAACCGTAAGCCGCCTCGAGCTTGGCCCACATCGACCGAGCCGCCGCCACACTCACCTGCTGCCCGACGATGGTCCGGAGCAATGTGACGGCGCCGGGTGGGCTGTTGCGAGGCTCCGGGTGTCCGAACTGTTCCAGCACCCCCGCGAATGCCGGCTCGACTTCGGCCAGCGCCTCCAGGCTTTCCTGAAGCGTGTCGGCGGTGCGCACCATCAGGCCACGCTCGCAGCGTAGAGGGCCACAGCGGCCGCGTTGGAAACGTTCAGGCTCTCGATCGAATCCGTGATCGGCAGGCGCGCCAGCGCATCGCAGTGCTCACGCGTGTTCTGGCGCATTCCGGCGCCCTCTGCTCCCAAGACCAATGCCACCCGAGGCGGTCCCAGAGCGGACTTGAGGTCCGCTTCAGCTTCGCCGGCAAGACCGATCCGCCAGAAGCCGGCTTCGCCGATCTGCTCCAGCGCGCGGGCAAGGTTCACGACACGAACCCAGGGAACACGCTCCAACGCGCCCGACGCGGCTTTGGCGAGTGCCCCGCCTTCCGGCGGCGAATGCCGGTCCTGGGTCACGATGCCGACGGCCCCGAAAGCTGCCGCCGAGCGAAGGATGGCCCCGACATTGTGAGGGTCGGTGACCTGATCCAGACACCAGCAGGACGGCACGGTCTGGCGCCTCGGCCAGGACATCGTCGAGCCAGGCGTCCTCCAACGGCTCGACTTCGATGACGATGCCTTGGTGCGGCGCGTCGCTGGGAACGAGGCGCCCGAGATCGGGCGCCTCTGCCAGCGTGACCTGCACCTCCTTCGGAAACTGCATGAACTCCGACGCTTCACGCGTCGCCCAGGCGCGCAGCACCTTGCGATCGGGGTTGTCGAGAGCGGCGGATACGGCATGCTTGCCCCAGAAGCGCGGGCGGTTCGCGGTGCCGTGGCTCTGGTGCGACTTCTTCCGGCGAGACATGCGTCGGCAATGAGCGAGCAGGTGTCTCGGTGCAAGCCTCTGGTCAGGCGGGCGTGAGCGTTCGATCCGACGTCGCGCGCTTTCGTGCGCTGCGAAAGGTGCCGACGACGATGATTAGGAAGATGGGGTAGACCCAAAAACGGGCGGCGGCCGCGTAGGCTTGGGGCATGAGGTCCAACTGCACGCCTTTCAGCGCGTGAGCGATCACGGTGGTGAGCTGGAGCCCGGCGACCCAAAGAGGCCAGAAGCGGTCCGACCGAAGCGCCAGGAAAGTGAAAGCGGCCAAGGCTCCCAGGTCAACCAGCAGGACACCGCGCTCCACGCCCACATAGGAACCGGTGGGGCTGTAGACGAAGTTCGTCGCGAAGGTCGCCAGGATGCAGGTGGCCACCGCGATCCGCTCGTCCGAACGCCCTCGCAGGAACGCATAAGCGCTCACGAGGAAGAGGATGGCGTAATAGGTTTGCGGGGTCAGCATCTAGGCAGCCGGCCCAGCTTGCAGCCGGGCCGGCCCTTCCTTGTCAAGCGACGATACGAAGGTCGGCGATGGCCGTCTTCTTCGGGCATTCCTCGCCCTCGCCGAACGATACGGTTCGAAGTCCCGGAACCTGGGTTTTCGCCTCGGCGAGCGCCGAATGGCATCCGACCACAGATCCGCGCGCGCCGACGAGACCCTTCACGGCCTCTGCCAGCTCCTCGAGCACCGGGTGCGCCGTTGCAAAGCCGACGCGAGCGACGGAATTGGCGCGCATGATGCGTGCCTGAAGCTCCGCAATTTCAGCAAGCGCGGCATCGATGGTGTCCTCGACGGCACGAACCTGGGTGGCGACTTCGTAGGCGGCGTTTTCGATCTGTTGTTTACGCATGATTGCTCCTTCCCCGCCGCGGGCTAACCGCGCGAGTTTTGAACTTGGGCCGGAACTGTCGTTGGCTTGGCGGCTAACCCTCTAGCAGCCTGGCGAGACTTTCGAGCCCGGCGAGGAACATGCCCGCCGAAAATGCGGCTCCCGTCGCGATCAGGAAGATCCAGAGCAGCCGGAAACCGACGCTCATCTCATTCCGGGGATGGCTCCTCGTTGCGAACGGCAATGGCAAGGGAGACCGGAGAAAGTCGGGCCTCTGCTCGGTATTGAGGTCCGGTCCCCCGGTCCCCCCTGCACGATCAGCGTGCCGAATTTGAATGCTGATCGCCCCGCCTGATTGGACGGCGGGGGAGTGGCCCTCAATGTGCGGCGATTGATGTATCAATCGTTGATATGATTCGTGATGCCGGGCGACGACGCGCGCCGCTTGGGTCCGCCGTTCGACGCCGAGCGTCTGAAGGGCGCCGCGGATGCGCTGATCGACGGTGTGCGGCGAAATCTTGAGCTTCGCCGCAATCTCCTTGGAGTTCAGATGCTGGTCGACGAGCAGCAGGCAATCGAGCTGGCCCGGGGACAGCTTCGAGACCCGCTCCGCCATGTTCACCTCGATGTCGCCAGGATTCTGCGATCCAGCCGCCGCGTTCACAGCATTCTCCGAGCAATAGCCACCAGAACCCGGAGAAACGCCCGAGTCAAGGGGAAGCTTATGTTGTTTTGCCCACTTTGGACAATTCCGTAGGGTTAGGCCGATACTAACTTTAGTTGCGTGCGAAAACGTTTTCAGCCGTTTCGAGACTCTCTAGAGCTCGCCTGTTGCGATTGAGCATCGCCCTTCTTCAGGTGGTGGTGCAATTCCCAGACTTCCCAATAGTCGCTCCGGCTGAAAGGCAGCAGCGACGTGAGCGCATGGATCGTGGCCGGCCCGAGCGCACCGCGAAGGTCCTTGAAACGACCGAACAGCGCCGCCGCTTCGTCGGTCTTCACGCGGTGCGTATCTTCGGATTGCCGAAGGAGTATCCCCTCTTCCGCCAGGATCAGGCGGGTGAGAACGCTGACATATTCACGGATCAGCGCGCCGGTCTGTGGGCCCGCGCGTTCGACGAGTTCATCAATGCGTCGCCAGCCCGGCTTGTCGGGGAACGCTCCCGCTTCAAGCGTCTTGAGTAGGGACCGGTGAGCATCCTCTTCTTCCGCCAGCCACGCTTTGGCCTTGGATGTGCCGAAACGAAGGATGGCCATCAACGTCAGGGGCGCGAGGAGGGCCGTGGCCAACATCGCTAGCATGGGTTGGGAGGGGAATTGGTTGAACGTGGTGTGGATTGCGACGGCGATGAGATAACCGGGTGCGAACCACCAAAGACGGAAATGGAAGTCTTGCGCGTCATGATGAAGTTCACGCGCGGCCAAGCCCTGCGCGACGACGGCCATGATCGCTGCCGTGGTCCCGTGCATGACCGCAGTGCCTATGCCTCGGACCAGCCACACGGGCGCGTCGAGCTCCGGAAAGCGGATGAGATAGAAGATGTTCTCGACGACGGAAAAGCCGGCGCCGACGGCGAACCCCATGATCACTGCGTCGAGACTCAAGCCGATGCGGTTAAAGCGGAACAGTCCGACGATGACGATCGCCTTCAGCGCCTCCTCAATCCATGGGGCCGCGAAGCGGCTGTAGGCGCTGAACCCGATCGGAAGGGTGTCCAGGAACACGCCGCTGACCGGATAGGCGGCGATCGCCGCAGCGCCTCCGAGCAAAAGGAGACCGACCGTTTCCCACAGGCCGACGAGTTTGAACACGTCCAGCCAGATGAAGACGGCCGTGAGCATGAGGACCGGCACAAGGGCTAGCGACCAGTCGATGACTTCTCCCATTTCCATACGCGACCTTACATGATCTTGAGCGATGCCAGCATTTCGGTCTTGCGATAGTCTCCATCGGCCCATCCCGCCGCAGCGCCTATGGACAGGACCATCGGCAGGCGCATCGCGACGGTGAAGTTGAAGTCGAGCTGCCCGCCCAGGTTGTAATAATGATGCGATCGGCCGTCCGGCGATTGGGTGGCCATGGCTCCCGCAAAGGCAGCGGGCCGGACATGGCTCAGGTAGAAGGCGGCGGTACCAACTTCGGCGAAGCGGATCGGCGGCAGGTTGATCTCGCCGGTTGTCTTCACGAACCGACGCGCGGCAATTTCGTCGATTTCGAAGCCCGGGAAGCTTTCCATTTCCCGGTAGCGTTTCTCGCTTCGGTCATCGACGTAGTTGTTGCGAAACGAGCCGAAGTAATAAGCCGCGAGCGGGTTCTCGCGCTGGCCGCCGACCATACCCGCATGGGTATAAAGCCAGACGGAGCTGTTGCTCCACGGGAGAGCCCTCCCGATGTCGAATCCTCCGTAGAAACGCGGAAAAAAATCGCCTGTTGCCTGGTCGGAGCCGGCGACGATGCGTGCAGCGATGCCCTTTTCATGATCGACGCCGCCCTGGGCCTTGGTCGTATTGGTGTAGCGAAGTCCGATCTCGGCCGAGCGCAGGTTCTCCGGGCTCGGTGTATTCTGCGCGCCGGGCAGCTGCCGCAACCCGAAGTAGGCTGCAGCCGAGCCGAAGATGTCGAGCTGCCGCGGTGGGTCGTAGATCAAAGGCCGATTGTAGCTCGCGATGACAGCATCGCCCTTGCGGCTGCGAATAACCGGGCCTGCCAGGTCGTACACGTCCGACAGATTGTGCCAGTAATTGAGCTTCCAGAACGGGGTCTGGAATTCGACATTGGCGTGGAGTCGCTCGGAGCCTTTCACTTGGTAAGGCGAGTAGGCCAGGCTCACGCTCAGCTGCCGGAACTGCAGCGGGTCGGCGATGTGGAAGTAGTAGCCGAAGGCCGCCTTCCGATCGTAGCCGGAGACGATTGGATAATGCGCGTCGAAGCGCATCCGCTTTAGCGGGTCGTAGGTGCCGCGCTCGGTAATCAAGTCGTCGAGCGGGATCTTGTTGGGTGACCCGATCCCCCATTCCTTGAGCTCCGGCCTGGTGTTCACGACCTGCGTGCCGAGGAAGCGCACGGTACCCAGGTCCTCGCGCACCTGCGGCTGGACGACGGACGGATTGAAGCCGTCACCCGTATATTCGTAGACGAACAAAGATCCGTCCGGACGGAGCTGCGGCCTGAAAAAGCCTGTCGCGGCGTTGGTCAGGACATCATATTTCCCGCCTGCAATATCGAAGCGGAAGACGTTCGAGACGCCCGTGTAATAGGAATTGCCGAGCAGCGCCTTGCCGTCAGGGGTGAAGGTGAAGTTCTCGGGAATGGAGGGCGCGAGCGAGAGGGTCGCGACGGGATCGTCAGCATTGCCTTGCTCCAGGTCCGCGCGCCGCCACACGCGAACCGAATGCTCGCCGGCGACAGTGCCGTAGGAGGCCGCGACCAGCTCCCCGTCGGCGGAGATGTCGAGGTCGAACAGCATCTCGCCGTAGCGGAACGTCTTGACCTGATTGAAGCTCGTGTACGGCGCCGGAACGCGGACCAATGTCACGAAGCCGTTCTGGTGGCGGATGCCCCACAGGCTCTTGTCCGCAGGGTTGAAGGCGAGGTCGCCGATCCGCGCATCGGCGAGCAAGCGGCGCGTCCGTCCCGTATCGACGTCGATCGCGTTGAGTTCGCGGTAGGCGTAATTCTGGTTGGTGTAGAAGGCGGTCCGCGTCGAAGGGTCGAAGGCGACGCTCGTAACTTTGTACAGCATCATCCCGTCGAGATCGGTGAGAGCCATCATTTTGCCGGTGGCCAGGTCCATGCGGCCGAGGAAACCGATCCTTCCCGGATAGCGGACGGCGGCGATCAGGCTGTTGGTCTTCTCGTCGATGAATCCGCGCGACATGGACCCGAGCCCGCGCGGGCTGAGGTTCTTCGCCTCCGTGAGCGGGTAGCGAGCTAGCGCCGCGAGGTTGGCCTGCTGAAACTTGTGCTCGAAGGCGATCCAATCGCCCCAAACATCGTCGAGACCCCGTCCGAACACATGCTTGAACTGGCTGGCGTAAAAGGCCTTGGAATCCTCCGACCGGCGGAGCCACTCCACGGTCCGGTCGACGCCGTAGGTCAGCGCCAGGTAGGAAAAAAAGCGGGTGCCGTAGAGGTAGGAATTGGCGCCGACCTGAAAGTCGGTCTGTGTGCCTTCGCTCTCCAGCCCGAGCGGTGAAAAGAAGCGCCCTCGGTCGCGCACCTTCGCCCGGAACACCATTTCATCGTAGGCGCCTTGTCCGCGCCCGAGCCCGCCCGCCATCCAGGTCTCGAAGAAGACGGCGCTGCCCTCCATGTACCAGCGCGGCGTCAGGTTCCGTGGACTGGTCAGGAAATTGTAGAGGATCGATTCCGGATGCTTCTGGATGGGCATGGGCTTGCCGCCCAGGAATCTCCGCCAGGACGCGTCCTTGCTGTTCCAAACGTCGATCGCCGCGACATGGGCGAGTTCGTGATTGGTGAGCGTGAAGAAACGCTCGCCCGGCGAGAAGGTCTCCATCGACAAGGACAAGGGAGCGACGTCGAGCAGGACCATGTTGCTCGGCGAGGCGAGGGCGGCCGCATTCCCATAGTCGGAGAAGTCCTTGAGCAGGACGGTGGACCTATCCCACGGCTCCCAGCGGAAAACCTTTTTGTGAAAGGAGAGCGCGTTTTCGAACGAGCGCCCCAGATAGGGCGTCAGATAGGTCTGGATCGGGTCGATGTAGAGAAGCGAAAGGTTCTTCGTTTCGAGCGTCGACAATTGAAAACCCGAGGCATCCGGCGGGACATGCTCGGGGCTCGCCGGCTCTGGCGGAACGGGATCGGGGGGCGGGCTCTCAAATTGCTGCGGCACGTCCTTGGGGACTTCGACGACAATAGTCGTGTCCGCCGGCGGTGGCGGGGGAGGTTGGTCAACCGGCGTCTGCCCCCAGGCCGACGTTCCTAAAGCGGCTCCGACGAGCGCCAGTGTTGCCGAACGAAGCTGTTGCCGCCTGGAGTACGCAACACCCATGGACGGCCCCCTGCCGCGGCGTCAGTTCGCCTGGGCCTGCGAAACTCCAGCCTGGTTGAGCGCCGCCGAGAAGCTCGGATTGGCCATCAACGCCGCTAGGTTCGGTTGAGCCGCGATCGCCGCCAGGGCTTTCTGGTTCGAAGCCAATGTCGCCATGGCCGCCGAGCGCTGGCTGACCGCCTCGAACGCCTTCGGATTGGCCATCATCGCCGAGAAGGCCTGTGGATGGGCGAGAGCGGCCTGCGACGCCGCAGCATTGAGCCGCCCTGCAGCGGCGGCCGACGAAGCCAGCGAATGCGCATCGAGGGCCTGCAGCGCTCGCGACGCGGAATTCAGCTGAGCGGCGCTGGCCATCTTGCCGAAGGCCGCCGCGTTGCTGCTGATCGCGGCGAGCAGTTGCGGATTGAGCTGCCGCGCGTTGCTTGCAAGCCCGGAGAACGCCAGCGCGTTATTGCCGATCGCGGAGAATACCCGCGGATCGCCGCCTAGCGCCGCCATTGCCGCCTTGTCGCTTGCGAGCTGCTGGAAGGCCGAAGCGTTGCGGGCCATGTGTGCATTGGAAGCTGCCTTGGACGCGGCCTCGCGGAAGGCGTTCGCGTTGTTCGCAAAGCTACTGAAGGCAGAGCCATTGGCCATGATCGCGGCCATCGCTTCCGGATGTCCGGAAAGCGCCTCGAACGCTTTGGAGTGCGCCGCGATGGCGGCAAGCGCCTTGGGCTGAGCGGCGAGCGCTGCAAAAGCGCTCGAATGCCCCGCAAGCGCCGCGATGGCCGAGTTCGACACGCCGGCGGACTGAAGGTTACGAGCAGCTGCTGCAGCGCTGTTGACGGCCGCTGCGAATGCCTGCGGTTGGCCGGCCGCCGCCTTGAAGGCAGCTGCGTTGGCGGCCAGCGCGCTGAACACTTGCGGATCCCTGGAAAGCGCGCTCATCGCCTTGCTGTCGCTTGCGAGCTGCTGGAAGGCCACTGCATTGCTCGCCATCCGGGCGTCCGCGGCAGCCTTCGATGCTGCGTCGCGGAACGCATTGGCGTTGGACGCCAGATTGGCGAATGCCGAGGCATTATTGCCGATCGCCGCGAGCGCTTGCGGATGCGCGGCAAGCGCTTCCATCGCCGCGGGATACGCAGCGATCGCGCTCATCAGCTTGGCATTGGCCTCACGCGCCTGGGGCTGAAGGGCCGCAGCGCTTTGCGCAGCCTTGGCGAGACCCTCGAACGCCTTCGGATTTGCGGCGAGTGCGCTGAACGCCTGTGGGTTGGACAGCAGGGCCGCCAGAACCTGAGGCTGGCCGGATAGCGCCTGGAATCCCGGGCTTGCCGCGAAAGCCCGTAAATCCGGGTCGCGAACCAGAAGTTCGAAGGCGTCGGTCTGCATCAGCTCCGCCACCGAGGTGTCGCCGAGCGCGACGTCTCCCTCCTCGATCTGACTCGAAACATATCGATCGGCCGGAGTCACTGTGCCTGCCGATGGTCCCATCGGCGGATAAACTCGCCCAAGCCCGTAAGCGGCGACCGCGACGACTGCGATCATCGCGCCGGAGAGAAGGTATTTTCTGTTGCTGGTGACGGTGGTGGCCATGGTCGAGCGCCCCCTTGTGCCCAATCGGGCAGTTTTGAGCGCGAACGAAACGGGAGTCAAACATTGTTAATAAACCGTTCACCATCCGGCTGGCCGCCAATCCTGGCGGCCGCCGTTGCAATGGTGGAGAGGGCTGGATTCGAACCAGCGTACGTCGTTCGACGGGCAGATTTACAGTCTGCTGCCTTTAACCACTCGGCCACCTCTCCAGACTGCGCGGGTCAAATGGCGAGCGTGTCCCTGACTGTCAACCGAAACGCCGGTCCCTGTCAGCGATGTCGGCGTGGATCGCCCCAACCTTGCGCTTGGACACGCGGGGTTGGAGCGGGTGAAGGGAATCGAACCCTCGTCGTAAGCTTGGAAGGCTTCTGCTCTACCATTGAGCTACACCCGCGCCTGAGCGGACGCGTCCCATGCCACCGCGCCATCGGCCGCGTCAACCGCGGCCGTCGCGCCTCCTACCGAAAGGCGCGAAGCCGCCCGTCGTCGTCCAGGATGTACAGCGTCTGATTCGCGACGATGGGCGACAGGCTGACCGAAGACGCGGATGTTCGTCTGGCTCTGGAACCCGCCGTTGGTCGGATCGACGTTGATCAGCGTGCCTTCGGTACTGGCGAGGATCAGCCGGCCGCCGGCAAGCACGGGTCCGCGATAGCGGATCGGACCGGCCTTCTTCTTCTCGTTCCGGAACGCCGGGAGCTGGGTGATCCAGCGGACCTTGCCGTTCGCCCGGTTGACGCAGAGGAGCTTGGCGTCGTCCGAAACGACGAACACCCAGTCGCCCGCGACCCACGGCTTGGAGATGCCGGCGATGTTGATTTCCCACTGGCGCTGGCCGCTGATCAGCTCGAGCGAGACCATGCGGCCGCCTTGCCCGACGGCGATGACCTGCCCACCGTCGATCACCGGGTGCGCGTCGACGTCGGAAATGGAGGCGACGCTGGTGCGGATGCTCGTGCGCGCAAGCTGGTCCTGCCAGACGAGGCGCCCGTTCTCGTAGCGATAGGCATTGAGCTCGCCGGACGAGAAGCCGGCGACGACCGTGCCCTGACCGACTGCCGGGGAAGCCGATGCCGAACACGCCGGCGATTTCGAGCGCCGCGGCCTGCGACCAGTTGGTCGTGCCGTCGCTCGTCTTGAGCGAGTAGATCTGGTTGTCCTGGCTGATCACGTAGAGCGTATCGCCGGAGACCGTCGGTGAACCGCGCAGCGGGCCGTCGGGTGGACCTGCCAGATGATCGCCGCCGTTCCGCGCATCCAGCGCCGTGACATAGCCGAGGCCGTTGGTCGCGTAGATGCGGCCATTGTCGTAGGCGACGCCGCCTCCGAACAGCGAAGCGATTGTTGCCGCGCTCGGTACCGAATTGCGTGGCCCAGGCGCTCGCGCCGGTCTGGGCGTCGAAGGCGCGGACCGTCGACTTGCGTGTCGATCGTGAAGATCTTGTTGTCGCCGACGACCGGCGCCGCGGCCAGTCGCGCGCTCAGGTTTCCGGCCTGTGCCGATCGACACGGACCAGGCTTCGCCCAGGGATTGGCCGAGCGCGAGATGCGGCATGGACTTGGAGGAGTTTCCGCCGGCCTGCGCCCATTCCGTGTTGACGACCGGCTCCGTCAAAACGACGGGCATCGCCGCGGTCGCCGGATCGACGGCGACATCCAGCTCGGCCTCGAGGACGGCGACGCGATCACCCAGCACCGGCGTCTTGGGCGTGCCCTTCTTGAAGATTCCGCAGCCGCTTGCCGCCAGCGCGGCGAGCGTCAACACCAGGAACTTGGTTCGAACTGACTTCATTGGCTTCAATCCTGTTGTTGCATTGCCGGCAGCGACGCGCTTGCGTCGACGCCGAGCGTGCCCGCGACCTGAACGGCGCGGGACGCGAATGGAATTGGGAACCTGCTGGTCGGCGGCGATCGCAGCGAACAGGCGGCCGGCCTCGGCATTCTTGTTCTGCTTCATGAGCGCCAGAGCGGTCATTTCGCCGGCGCTCCCGAACCAGGGGTTGCCGGCCTTGGCCAGCGGCTGCAGCCGGGCGATGACCTCTTCCGGCTTGATGCTGTCGAACTCCAGAGCGGTCAGGCGGATGGTGGCCACATCGCGGAATGGCTGAGCGACAGTCCTCGTCGGCCGCCAGCTCGCGATACTTGGCAATCGCAGCCGAACGATTGTTCTTCTCCAGAGCGACGGCGGCATCGGTCAGGCTCGCGGACGCGCGGACGACATCGCTATGCGACTTCTCGAGCAATGCGACCCTCTGCGGGACTGTCTGCGTATCGGCCCGAGGAGATATCGGTCGAGGAGGGCATGAAGCTGCTCCGACTGGTCCGAAGCCGACTCTTATTGCGCTGCTCCTGCCAGTAGATCCAGCCGCCGACCGCCGCGAGGAACAGGACGACCCCGAGCGCCGATCCACTTGCCGTAGGACTTGAAGAAGTCCGTCATCCGGTCGCGGCGAAGGTTCTCGTCGACTTCCTTCAAGAATGTGTCGTTGCTGTCCGTCGGAAGCGCCAAGACTGCCTCAATATCAAGTGACCGGGAAATACGGTGCCGGCGCTTCCTTCCCTCACCCCAGATGAACGGAAGCTGGCGGCGATTCGTCTAGCGATTAAGTGCCGAAAGGCAAAGGCCTCACGAGCCCTTGGGCCGGTACGTCTGGTCCGCCGAGGGAAAGGTGCGCGAGCGGACCTCCTCGGCATAGGTTTTGGCCGCCTTACCGATCTGCTCGGCGAGGTTGTCGTAACGCTTCACGAAGCGTGGAGTCCGCTCGAACAGGCCGAGCATGTCATCGGTCACCAGGATCTGGCCGTCGCATTCGGCCGACGCCCCGATGCCGATGATCGGAACTGCGATCTCGCGGGCGACACGGTTGGCGAGCTCTTCCATCACGCCTTCGAGGACGATGCACGAAGGCGCCTGCATCGGCGATCGCCGAGGCGTCCGAGAGGATCTTCTTCGCTTCCTCTTCGCCGCGCCCGCGCGCGCCATAGCCGCCGAGGGTGTTCACTGCCTGCGGCGTCAATCCTACGTGGCCGATCACCGGTATTCCCCGCTCGGTCAGGAAGCGCACCGTGGGCGCCATGGCCGCGCCGCCTTCCAGCTTCACCGCGGCGCAACCGGTTTCCTTCATCACCAGCGAGCAAGCGTCGAACGCCTGCTCGGGCGATCCTTCGTAGGAGCCGAACGGCATGTCGACCGCGACCAAGGCATGCCAGCTTCCGCGAACCACCGCAGCGCCGTGCGCGATCATCATGTCCAGGGTCACCGGGATGGTGGACGGCAGGCCGTAGATCACCTGGCCGAGGCTGTCCCCGACCAGCAGCAGGTCGCAATGCGCGTCGAGCAATTGGGCCATGCGCATCGTGTAGGCGGTCAGCGCGACGATCGGCTGCTCGGTCTTTCCGTCGACCTTGCGCGCACGCAGCGACGGCGCGGTCATCCTCTTGCCGGGAACCGGCGTCGGCGTCGCACGGCTGGTCGCCGTGTCGATGGTGAAGGTCGACATGGCGGCGGCTTCTAGCCGTTTGCTCTCGGGACTGCCAATCCCGGCGCCCGTTACCGCAGCCAGCCTCGCTAGCCGCGAATGGCGGGCGAACCAGAAGATCGTCCAGGTGATCGCGATAATGACCAGCCCGACCGCAATGTCGTTCGTGCTGACGAGGTCCCGCACGGCCGGTACGACAAAATAGGGCAGGAAGGTCAAAACGCAGGCGATCAGCGAAACGAGGAGCAGCGGCTCTGCAAGTTTGCGCCTCAGCACCAGGAATATCGTGCCGGCCAGGCCAACCCAGACTGCGATGGCGTAGGCCGCGACCTGCCAGGTGGGTCGCGCGTCGACGAGCGCACGCTGGTCGATCGGGAGCGAAGCCGGGTCGCTCGTCACGTCCATCACATAGCCGACACAGCCGATCAGCATGAACAAGATCGATGCGATCGCCGCGAACTTGAACCAGCCCGCAACCGGTCGCGGCGCATATTGGTCGTCCATGATCCTCTCCGAAATTGCCTCGCAAGACACTGCGCGTACGGTTGTTCTCTGGCAAGCAACCGGCACATTTTCGTTGCGAGCGCGTTACGGCGGCCATGGATCGTTTCTTCACGCGCGTCTCGACGGGCATCTCCGTCGCAGCGGGTCAGCCACTGACGTTTCTGCTTGCCATCGGCGTCATTCTCCTGTGGGCGATCACCGGGCCGATCTTCCACTGGTCGGACACGTGGCAGCTGATCATCAACACCGGCACGACCATCGTCACCTTCCTGATGGTCTTCCTCATTCAGAACACGCAGAACCGCGACGCGGCCGCCATGCAGGCAAAACTCGACGAGCTGCTTCGAGCTGTGGGAAAAGCGCGCGACCAGTTCATCGGCGTCGAGCATCTGACCGAGCGTGAGATCGAGATGATCCGACGTGCACTCGAGCGCGAGGTGCGGTCGCCGAGCAAGAAAGCCGGAAGCGCGAAGGGGACCGTCGACCGGTTGCTTGACCGCTTCTAATCAGTCCGGGGCTAGACGGCCGCCTTGTGCTGCTCCGCCCGTACGATGGCTTCGCTCACGATCCGGCGGGCGTCCTGCGCGTCTCCCCAATTGCCGACACGTACCCACTTTTCGGATTCCAGATCCTTGTAGTGCGTGAAGAAGTGCTCGATCTGCTGGAGGACGATCGAGGGCAGGTCCTGCCGTTCTCCGATGTCGGCATAATAAGGGAAGGTCGTGTCGACAGGCACGCAGATCAATTTCTCGTCGCCGCCATGCTCGTCCTCCAGGTTCAGCACCCCAATCGGACGGGTGCGAACGACGCAGCCGGGCACGAAGGGCGAGCGCGCGATCACCAGAGCATCGAGCGGGTCACCGTCCGGCGAAAGCGTATGCGGCACGAAACCGTAGTTCGCCGGATAGCGCATCGGCGTGTGCAGGATGCGGTCGACGAACAACGCGCCCGACTTCTTGTCGAACTCATATTTCACCGGCTCGCCGCCCACCGGCACTTCGATGATGACGTTCAGGCTTTCGGGCGGATTGTCGCCGATGGGAATCAAATCGATATTCAAGGAAGTGGTGCTCCAATTCGAAAGAGGCTGAGGCCCGCGAACAACCCCAGAAGGCTCAGGAAAACCGAACACAGCATGTAGGCAGCCGCCGACCAGTAAGCGTGGCGCTCGATTAGCAGAGCGGCGTCGAGACTGAAGGCCGAAAATGTCGTGAAACCGCCAAGCACGCCGGTGGTCAGGAACAAACGAACATGCTGCGGTATCCCGGTCCGGGCCGCGAAATAGCCCGCGAGCAACCCCATCAGCAGTGAACCGGCGACGTTCACGAAGAGCGTGCCGTATGGCAGTCCTGCTCCAAACAAGCGCTCGGAAGCTAGGTTCACACCGTGCCTCATGGCGCCGCCGACGCCGGCACCGGCAAAGACGATCAAATATCCCATCATCCCCTCCGTACCAGCCAGGCACCAACGAGCACCAGCGCGACGCCGCCGATCTTTTCCAGGCTGACCGGCTGTCGCGAGAGGCCAAAGAAACCATAGTGATCGAGCAAGATCGCGCCCAGCAGCTGGCCGCCGATCGCGGCGGTCAGCAGTGGTCCAACGCCGATCTTCGGGGCCCCGAATGCCGCGATTGCGACGAAGAAGGCGCCGTAGAACCCGCCCAGCCAGGCGTACCAGGGCACTGCCCTCAGCTCAGGCGTAAACAGCCTTCCCGAACGTCGCGGCGACCAATGCGCCGAGCGCGACTGTTCCGACCACGAAGGAGATGAAGGCGGCAACGACCGGCGATCCCGACGCTTTGCCCAGAAGTGCGTTGGTCGGGGCCTGCACGGCCATCAGGACGCCGGCCAGAAGTGCCAGGACGAGCGTGAGGGATGCTGCGTTCATCCCCGCGCATTGCCGCGTTTACTGCTCGAAGTCGAACAGCTCGCGATATTGGCTACTTTGCGGGGACGGGCTCGGGCTGGCGGACGGTTTCCATGAGGAGCTCGTAGGACCGGAGGCGAGCCCGGTGATCGTAGATTTGCGCCGTCACCATGAGCTCGTCCGGTTTGTAGCGGTCGACGAACTCCGCGACCTGGCGGCTCGGGCCGTTTCGGGGCTCCCGATGGCCGAGCAGGACAGGACGCTGCGCAGGATGGCGCGGGACTGGAGCGGGAGGGTGTCGGCATAACCAGGCTTTGGCGGCGGAAGCTTCGTCGGCTGGCCCGTGCGCAGCGCCACGAACGCCTGCTGGACGGAGGTCGACAGCAGCTCTGCCTCGTCATCGCTGTCCGCAACGAAAGCATTGAAGCCGAGCATGACATACGGCTTGTCGAGCTGCTCGGACGGCGTGAACGTCTGGCGATAGACGCGGATCGCCTCGTCGAGCATCTGCGGCGCGAAGTGCGAAGCGAAGGCGTAAGGCAGTCCGAGCATTGCAGCGAGCTGGGCGCCGTACAGGCTCGATCCGAGAATCCAGATCGGGATATCCAGTCCTTCGCCGGGGATGGCGCGGACGCGCCTGTTCGCTCCTTTGAAATAGGCCTGGAGCTCCAGCACATCCTTGGGGAACTGGTTGTCTTCGGCGTTGAGGTTGCGCCGCAATGCATAGGCCGCCGCCTGATCCGTCCCGGGAGCGCGCCCAAGCCCGAGGTCGACCCTCCCGGGGAACAGCGATGCCAGCGTGCCGAACTGTTCGGCAATGGTCAGTGGGGCGTGATTGGGCAGCATGATTCCCCCGGCGCCGATGCGGATCGTAGACGTTTGCGTTCCCGCATGGGCCAAGGCGACCGCCGTCGCCGCGCTTGCGATGCCGGGCATCGAGTGATGCTCCGCCATCCAGAAGCGATTGTAGCCAAGCCGCTCGGCGTGCCGGGCGAGTTCTCCGGAATGGATCAGCGCCTGCCTTGCGTCACTACCTTCGACAATGGGCGCGAGATCGAGGACCGAGAGTGTGACCATGCTGGCGCAGATGGGCGGGCGGCCCGCTTATTCAAGCGGATCAATCGTCCTGCGCTCGCGGCTTCCGCTTGGCGCTAGCATCTTTCTGTTCTTCCTTGCCGAGCTGTCCGAGCCGCTTCAGAGGCGACATGATCCACAAAGTGGCGATCGTCACCAGGGTCAGGACCACGGCCACGTCGTAGCTGCCGAGCCCGACGGCCGCCCCAATTGCTCCGGTCACCCAGAGGCTCGCAGCAGTCGCCGTTCCCTTGACGCTGTCTTGCTGTCGAAGGATCGCGCCGCCGCCGATGAAGCCCATTCCGGTGATCAGCCCTTCCAGCACGCGGGCCATGGCTTCCGGTTGCTCGACAAGCATCGACTCGCTGGCCTGGATGAACCCGCAGGTCGCCACAGCGACGAGGGGGAAGGTTCTCAATCCGGCACTTCGCTCCTCCTGCTCGCGGTTCCAGCCGATGGGAATGGCGAGGGTATAAGCGACCAGTAAAGCGACGACATGCGGCAGGATGTTGAACGGGTTCGACCCGAAGACTTCATTGAGCATGGCCCGACAACGTAACGGCTGAGAAATGGATGCGCTGGTCCGCAAACAACTGTCGTCTCGGCGGAAACTGTAACAGCAGTAGAGACTTTTCCCGCACCGCACGCGTTCTCTGGACGAACTGAAAAGGGTGCAACATGGCTGACAGTCCAGAGTACGGATCGTCCTCTCAACAGCGCGTCTGGATCGGCGCCGGGATCGCCGCGGCGGCGGCCGGCGCTGCCTTCATTTGGGGACGTAAGTCGCGTGACGACAACGATCACGAAATCATGAGCGACGCACCGCCGCATGTCTTGCGAGGCGATGCCAAGGCTGCCGTGCAGGGTGACGACACTTTGGTCGGTCGCACGGTCACCATCGGCAAGCCTCGGCAGGAAATCTACGATCGCTGGCGCGACTTCACGCGCTTCCCGGACTTCATGGAAAATGTGAAATCTGTCGAGGATCTCGGCGGTGGACGATCGCGCTGGTCGATCAGGGGCCCCGCAGGGAAGGACGTCACTTTGGTCACTCGCCTGGTCGAGGATGTTCCCGGCCAGCGCATCGCGTGGGAAAGCGAAGACGGGTCCGACATCGACACGGCCGGCGTCCTGGAACTGACCGACGCGCCGCCGGGCCGCGGCACCTATGTTTGCTTGCTGATGAGCTACGATCCGCCGGGCGGCGCGATCGGCCGCGGCATCGCCAAATTGCTCCAGCGCGAGCCGAGCCTGCAGGCGCGACGCGACCTTCGCCGCTTCAAGCAACTGATGGAGACGGGCGAGGTGACGACGAACGCGTCGCCGTCGGCACGCCGTTCCGAGTCCCACAGAATCCCGGATTTGAGGAGTAGTTCATGCGTGCAGTAACCTGGCACGGCCGGCACGACGTTCGCGTCGACACCGTCCCCGACCCCGAAATCGTCAACCCGCGTGACGCGATCATCCGCATCACTTCGACGGCAATCTGCGGGTCCGACCTCCACCTCTATGACGGCTACATCCCCGGCATGCGCGCGGGCGACATCCTCGGCCACGAGAACATGGGCGAGGTCGTCGAGGTCGGTCCGAAAAGCAGTCTGAAGAAGGGGCAGAAGGTCGTCGTTCCGTTCACCGTCAGCTGCGGCGACTGCTTCTTCTGCAAAAAGCAGCAATATTCGGCCTGCGACAATAGCAATCCCGCCGAGACCGCCGACGCATCCGAAATCATGATGGGCCATCCGATGGGCGGCGCGTTCGGCTATGCGCATCTCACCGGTGGCTATGCCGGCGGCCAGGCGGAATATCTCCGCGTGCCTTACTCGGACGTCGGTCCGATCGTCATCCCCGACGGGCTGGACGACGACAAGGTGCTGTTCCTCTCCGACATCCTCCCCACGGGCTGGATGGCGGCGGAGAACGCGGACATCGAGGACGGCGATACCGTCGCCGTCTGGGGCTGCGGGCCGGTCGGTCTCTTTGCAATCCAATCCGCCTTCATTCTCGGCGCGCACCGGGTGATCGCTATCGATCATTATCCCACGCGGCTTGAGCTGGCGAAGCAAATGGGCGCTGACGTACTCGACTATAATGAAGTCGACGTGCGTGCCGCCCTCAACGAGATGACCGGCGGCATCGGTCCGGACGCGGTGATCGATTGCGTAGGCATGGAAAGTCATGGTCTCGCGATCGACAACATCGCCGACACGGTGAAGGCCCACATGTTCCTCGGTACGGAACGCCCCCATGCGCTTCGTCAGGCCATCCTCGCCTGCCGCAAGGGCGGCCGCGTCTCCATCCCCGGCGTCTATGGCGGGTTCGCCGACAAGTTCCCGCTCGGCCAGATGATGGAGAAGGGCCTGACCGTTAAACAGGGCCAGACCCACGTGCAGAAGTACACGAAGAAGCTGCTCGACATGATCGTCGACGATGAGATCGACACGACCTTCCTCATCTCGCACCACGCCAGCATCGAAGATGCGCCGGAAATGTACCGGAACTGGCACGACAAGCAGAACGAATACACCAAGATCGTGCTAAAACCCGCGCTGGCGAAGGGCGAGGTGCAGACCCTCAAGGAGTTCGAACATGAGCCAGCGTAAGCTTGCGATCGTCACGGGTGCGTCCAGCGGAATTGGGTCCGTGACGGCCGCTCAGCATCGCGCACAGGCCGAGCCGGGGTCTGGCGAATAGGGCCCATCGGCTTGACTTCGCGGCCCATTTCCGCTTGAGGCCGCGGCTCACCGAAAAGTGACGGGAATAGGGGCGGCTCCCGCAAGCAAGCCGCCTGGCCGGAGCTACCTTAGACGGGCTCCGAACGAACGGAGAAGAACCATGCGTCACCGCGTAGGCGGCCGTAAGCTGCAGCGTACATCCAGCCACCGTGCGGCCCTGTTCCGTAACATGGCGGCAGCGCTGATCAAGCACGAGCAGATCACCACCACCACCGCGAAGGCGAAGGAGCTTCGGCCCTACGTCGAGAAGCTGGTCACGCTCGCCAAGCATGGCGGCCTCAGCAATCGCCGCCTGGCCCAGTCGCGCCTGATGGACGACGCGCAGCTCGTGAAGCTGTTCGACGTGCTGGCGAAGCGCTACGCCGACCGTAACGGCGGCTACACCCGCATCATCAAGGCCGGCATCCGCGCCGGCGACGCCGCTCAAATCTCGATCATCGAATTCGTCGACCGCGACGTCTCGGCCAAGGGACAGGACAGCGGCCCGGTCATGACCGAGGAGGAATTCGAAGCGGCCTAAGCGGACGAGCTCGACCGGACAAAGGAAAGGCCGCGGAGCGATCCGCGGCCTTTCTCTTTGTGTGCAAAGCGAACGCTACATCCAGTAACCGTCATGATGCTGGTTGAGCATCAGCGACGACATCGCCAGTTGCAACGGGCCCATGCCGCTGTCGTCAACGAACCCAGCGTTTTTGTAAGACGGCGCCATGCCGATATCGCTGACGAAGCCCGCGTTCTTAGCTGACAAGCTGCTTAACGGAGCTGCCAATGCACTGGAACCGCCTCCACCTACATCCACAAGGATGTGCTGAGTGGCGGTCTGATCGGCATCGCCGTCGACGATGTTGAACGCGAAGTCGAGGCTGGCCCCGATGGTACCGCTGGTCTGCTGCACGAACCCAATGTCCACGATCTTCAAAACGTCGTTGTCGGTCGCTTCCCATGTCGTCAGGTTGGTCGTGGCGTCGCTGCCGCCGTTGTCGCCGATGGTCCCGTCCAGATTGATGGCGCTGCCCGCCAACCCGTTCCCGCTCTGCATGATCTGAACGCCCTGTATCAGATACGTCTCACCAGCGACCGTGTAGTCGTTCTGTTCGATGATGAGCAGGGCATCGTTGTTATCGAGCGAAAACGCTGCGTTGTACGGGGGCGGAACAGTGCCCTTGATCAGGTCCGAGTTTTCGACGTTGATGGCCCGGGTAATCTCGTTGCCATTCGCATCGATCAGGTCGAGGATGATGATCAAGTCTTCGGATGCGCCGATACCGTCGAACTTAACGACGATGCCACTGGCTGTCGCTGTCGGGTCAGTCTGCTCAGTGCCACCACCGGGAGCCTTCGGGTTCACGTCTCCGAGGATGTTTGTTTCGAAGAATCTGAGGGTAAGCAGTTCGCCTTTCTGGATCGTGTCGCCCGCGACGCCATTGGTATCTCGGGTTGCGCTGACCCAATCCTCGTTGGTGTTGGTGACCATGTCGTGGGTGGCGCCACCGTTGTTGAAAGTGCTGTCACCGACGGGCGGTGCCTCTCCGTTCGAGCTGAACCCGAAACCGATCTGCTGGGTGACCGAGTTGCCCGTGAACTGAACGAAGAACGGGTCCGGATCGAGGGGCTCGGTCAATTGCTCCGCGACGATCAGCGGGTGTCCCGTGTTACCGGCAGGCGCCTTGGCGACGAGCCCGCTGGTCTGCAGGATGTCGAAGCTGAAACCGTCGATCACGTCGTTCAAGGTAAACGTGTAGGTGTCGTTGGCCTTGTTGAAGAGAAGCGTGCCGCCGGCAGTGGCATCCTGCACGCCAGCCGTGATCGGATCCTTGTCGTAATGGAACGAGAATGTGAAGGTCGCGGAGTTGGCGTCCTCTGCCGTCAGGGTCGCCACAGCGTCGGTGATGCCCGGGTTCTGGTCATTATCGACATTGCCCGTCAGGCTGATCTGTACTCCTGCGGTGCCAGCGTCGACATCGACGAAGTCACTAACCGTCGTGAGGTTATAGGCTGTGCCGGCGACTTGGTCGGTCATGTTGTAGCCGAAGAAGTCCGCTGGCGGTCGCTCCTGCCGTGTTGCCCAGCGTCTCGGGCGATTGGATGCCCGCCGCACCATCGGCATCGAACACCTGGGTAATGACAGGATCAGTGTCGTTGAAGGTCAGCGACAGCGGCGACGTGGTCGTGCTTTGCTGAATTACGACGTCGGCATCGCCGTCCGTCACAGCGACGGTCGCCACGACGTTGATCAGTCCGTTGAGGCTGAGCGCGTTGTTTTCGCCCGCCCCTTGCGGCGAGTTTGCAGTGCTCAAGCGCGACCAGCGACGTCAAGGTCACGGTCGTGCCGGACAGCGTTACCGTGAACGCTGTCGCATCGAGCGTGGTGTCGCCGTTGCTGTCGTACTTGCCCGAGATCTGGCTGGCTGAATCAACCACAAGCGTGATCGCGTGGTTGCCCGCCGTCGTCTGCAGCCCCGTCGCTGCCGCGCCAGCCAGGGACAGCGCGTAGGTCGTGGTCGACGTTTGGCCATCGACCGCGCTTGCGCTGATCGTCGGGGGCGTGATGGTCGCCTGGCCTCCAGCTCCGCTCGCTTCGGTCACTTGCGAAGCGCCGACTGTTACGGGTGCCGTGATCGAGAGCGTCGGATCGGTGTCGGTGAAGGTGAGCGAAAGAGCCGAGCTCGTACTTGTCTGTGACAATGGATCGTTGTCGCCGTCCAAAACCGAAACGGTCGCATCGATCTCGATGAGACCATTGAGATTGAGCGTGTTGACCTCGCCCGCTCCTTGCGGTGCGTTCGAGTGTTCTAGCGCCACGAACGAAGTCAGCGTTACCGTCGCGCCGGACAACGTGACGGAGAAGGCTGTCGAGTCCAGTGTGCCGTCACCGTTCGCATCGTAACGACCGAGGATCTGGGTCGGAGAGGACTCCACCAGCGTAATCGCCCGGTTGTTGAGCGTCGTCATAAGCCCGCTCGAGCTTGAGCCCACCAGGTCAAGCGCGTAGGTCACATTGGAGGTGACCCCGTCGACCGCGCTCGCCGTAAAAGTTGGCGCGGTGATCGTCGCCTGGTTCTGCCCACCAGCCATGCTCGCCTCGACCACTGAGGCGGCGCCAACCGTTACCCCGGCCGTAATCTCGAGCGAAGGCCCGGAATCGTCGAAGTTGATGAACGAGCCAACTTCTTCGACGTGGCCGTTGGGTGTCGTCGTCTGGAAATGGAATTCGGTGATGTCGCACCCTTCGACCGCATCGACCCCCGTAACCAGCAGCCGATCCATCGGGCTGGCGGTGGTGAAATCAACGACGGTGACGTTGTCGATCCCGGTTATGACGACTTCATTTCCGGTGCCGCTAAGTCCGGTGATGGTGATGTTGCCGCTTGGCGTTGCATAGGTGCCATCGGTCGTGAACGTGGTCGGGTACCCCGATGCACCCGTCAATTTGACGCTGGTAATGTCCACGGCGCTGGCCGGGGATCCGTCGTAGAAGTCCGTGCCTTGCAGATTGCCCGTAGCGTTCAAAGCGGTGATTCTGATGTCCACCCGATTATTCGGAGCGGAAGCCGTGATCTGGTTGATAGTGAATCCAGCCTGCGTGACATCCTCGAGATGGTTGCCGTACGCGATCTGCGAGCCGCTGCCCGAGGCCAACGTGCCGCCGGTCACGAAGTCGACCTGGAGCGTTTCGGCGGGATTGATGCTCTGATTGCCAATGCCGAAACCCTGTGTGCTGACATTGGCAGTGCCACCGATACCGATAACCAGGATCTGCTTGGCCGCGTCGGTGGGCGAATTGATGATGTAGAAGTCAGGATTGCCGGACGCGGCGTTCGCGCCCGAGAAGCTGACCGTCGTGGTTGCGGAGAGCGAGGCGAAGACCTTGCTGGTCAGATCGATGCGTTCGTCGGTGGAGTTCGTATCCGGATGAAGCAATGCCACATACTGGACCAGATACAGGTCTGGAGTGGTGGTGGTGGTGTTGACTAGTGCGAACGAGAAGGCGAGTGCGCCACCTTCAACGGGCTCGGCGTTGATGTCGGTGGTGCCGACGACGCCCTGCACGATGTTGGCATTGTTCGGGTCGAGGAACAGCCAAACGTACTTTCCGTCAACCGTCCGAATGCCGCTGTTCACACCTGTGGTGATGGAAAACGCAGCTCCCCCGATCGTCGAGGCGAGAGACACTGACGAAAACGAGTCCCCTCCGGTCGCCGATGCCGTGATGAAGTTTTCCATGTAGGCGACCTCGGGTGAGGCCAGCCCACCTGCGCCGTCGAGCCCGAGTAGATAGTCCAACAGGGGATCATTGACGGTGCTGTGAGGCGCAACGGTCAGATCGGCGACGTCATTGTCCGTTTTTCCGGTCGACTCGTCGATGACGATGTCCAGAGCGGTGATATCAAGTGCCATGTCGAATGCCCCTTAGAAGCTTACGCAGAGCAGCCCCCCACTGTGGCCGTCGCGGAAATGAGTCGCCTGTCGGCGCGGCGCGTCAGGCGCTGCGTCGTCGATCGGCGGTCGATGAACCCGGAATTGCGGGCTCAAATCAGATCAAGGATCGTGCGCCATGCCAATAATCCCCTCATCGTGAGCGACTGGTAAGTCAGGTCACTTCTGGGGCCTGGTCGTCGGAGGCTTTGTGCCGGCGGCGGTCAGGTCCGAAACAACGGCCTGTACACTCGATACCCGACACTGATGGGCCAGTATGCAAAAGCTGGCTCCCTTGGCGGACAGATTAATACGCTTAAAAGTGCCATTTTACAATTGTTAAACTCAACTCAGACAACGGAAAGTAAACTTGTCCGTATTCCTCCATGCGCCAATCGGGCCGGTCTAAGTTGCTTGAGATTGCCGAGCCATCGCTGCTACCGGGGGCGAGCGTCAGTCGTCGGTGTTGGGAGGGATTTTCATGCGTCGGAGTGTGCTCGTTGTTGTCTTGCTTTCCAGTGCCTGCGCGATGACGCCCAACCCCGAAGTCGAAGCCGCGGCCGCTGCCGACGCCGCCTCAATGGCCTCCGCCGCCGCCGAGGCGGCTCCCGCGCAGCCGTCGCTCGCCTATCCGCAAACCCGCCGCGCCGATCTGGTCGAGCCGCAGTTCGGCGTGCAGGTCGCCGATCCGTATCGCTGGCTCGAGAACGACGTCCGCAACGACACGGAGGTGAAATCCTGGGTCGACGCGCAGAACGTCGTTACCAACCAGTTCCTGGCGACGCTGCCGGGCCGAGAAGCGCTCGAGAAGCGCATTACCGAGCTCTACGATTACGAGCGCTTCGGGGTGCCGATCAAAAAGGGCGGGCGCTACTTCTACAGCCACAACAGCGGCCTCCAGAACCAATCCGTGCTCTTCGTCCGCGACAGCCTCGACGGCGAGGGCCGCATGCTCATCGATCCGAACGGCTGGTCGAAGGACGGCGCCACCGCGCTGGCCGACTGGGCGCCGAGCGATGACGGCAAGTATCTCGTCTACTCGATTCAGGACGGCGGCTCAGACTGGCGCACGATCAAGGTTCTCGATGTTGCGACCGGCAAGGACACCGGTGACGAGCTGAAGTGGGTCAAGTTCTCGTCCCTGGAATGGACGAAGGATGGCGCAGGCTTCTTCTATACGCGCTTCCCGGAGCCTGCGGCGGGGCAGGAGTTCCAGTCGACCAATCACGACGCCACGATCTACTATCACCGGCTGGGCACGCCGCAGTCGGCGGATCGCCTGGTCTATGCGACGCCCGACAAGCCGACCTACGGCCACTACGCAAGCGTGAGCGAGGACGGCCGCTGGCTGGTCATCACCACCGCGGAAGGCACCGACGACCGCTACGAGGTCCACGCGCTCGACCTGCGCGCCCGCGGCGCCAAGCCGAAGGCGCTCATCACCGGTCTCGAGAACAATTGGACCTTCATCGGCAACGAAGGCTCACGCTTCTTCTTCATCACGAACAAGGACGCGCCGAAGCTGAAGGTTGTCGCGATGGATGTCGGACGCGCGGGCAATCCGATCACGCCGGTCGTCGCCGAGCAGCAAGCGACCCTCGACGGTGCATCGATCGTCGGCGGCAAGCTGGTCACCTCCTACCTCGCCGATGCGAAGTCGGAGATCAGCGTCCACAATCTGCAAGGCCGCAAGCTGACCAGCGTAGAGCTTCCCGGCATCGGCACCGCGACCGGCTTCTCCGGCGACATGGACGATCCGGAGACCTTCTTCTCCTTCACCAGCTTCAACCGCCCGACGACCATCTATCGCTATGACGTCAATAGCGGGAAGGCGACCGAATGGGCCGCGCCGAAGGTCGCGTTCAACCCCGACGATTATTCGGTCGCGCAGGTCTTCTACAATTCGAAGGACGGCACGCGCGTCCCGATGTTCATCGTCAAGCGCAAGGACGTCACCGGCCCCGCGCCGACGCTCCTCTACGGCTATGGCGGGTTCAACGTGTCACTGACGCCGGGCTTCTCCGCCACACGCCTTGCATGGCTGGAGCGGGGAGGCGTCTATGCGCTCGCCAATCTTCGCGGCGGCGGCGAGTATGGCAAGGCGTGGCACGATGCCGGCCGCCTCGCGCGCAAGCAGAACGTATTCGACGACTTCATCGCTGCCGGCGCCTATCTAAAGGCGAACGGTATCGCTTCGCCCAACGGCCTTGCCATCCAGGGCGGCTCTAACGGCGGTCTCCTGGTCGGAGCGGTCGTCAACCAGCGTCCGGATCTGTTCGATGCCGCGAATGCTGCGGTGGGCGTGATGGACATGCTGCGCTTCGACCGCTTCACAGCGGGTCGCTACTGGGTCGACGATTACGGTTTTCCCAACAAGGAAGCCGACTTCCGCACTTTGCTGGCCTACTCGCCCTATCACAACATCAAGACGGGCGTTGACTACCCGGCGATGCTGGTGACGACTGCCGACACGGACGACCGCGTCGTCCCGGGCCACAGCTTCAAATATATTGCGGCGCTTCAGCAGGCGGATCCAAACGGCCAGCCGCACTTGATCCGTATCGAGACGCGGGCGGGGCATGGTTCCGGCAAGCCGACCGACAAGATCATCGAGGAAGCGTCGGACGCGCTCGCTTTCTTCGCCCATTTCACCGGGCTGAAGCTCTAGCCTAGCGAGACCGGGCCGCGCTCACCGCGTGCGGCTGATCCATGTCGACGAGGCGGGCGTAAGCTTGCGCCAGCTCTTCATGCGCGCGACGCGCTTCAGGACAAGCCGCACCCTGCGCTGCCGCCCGTTCGGCGCATTCCCGCTCGCGGTAATAATTCGCTGGATCTTCTCTCATTCTTAGCCCCCGCGTCCGCTCGACGCATTCGTGATTGGCAACAATGCTGGCTGAAAAACGAAGCCTTACCAATAACATAGGGCAAGGTGGGGTCAGCGGGGGCGATTCTCCATATAGAGATAGTCGGGGTCGAACTCGCCGAGCGCCTTTAGTCCCGGCAGATCCAGGATTGCCGCCTGGCGGTTTTCGACCTTGATGAGGCCGAGGCGTCGTAAGCTCTGAAGCGTGCGATTCACGTGCACCGAGGTCAGCCCAAGGCACTCGCCGAACTCTTGCTGGGTCAGCGGGAAATCATAGCTATCGTCGTCCGCAAGCCCGACGACTTTCAACCGTTCCAGCGTTTCGCAGAAAAAGTGCGCCATGCGCGACTGCGCCGACCTGCGCCCCAGCGACACCGTCCATTCGCGGTGTATCGCGGCGTCAATGTTGGTCATCAGCCAGTAGACGCGAGCGAGGTGGGGATGGCTCTCCAGGGTCTCCCGAATCCGGTCGTGAGGCGCAACCGCGAAGCGTGCCGGCGTGATCGTCGCGATATTGTGGTCGAGCCGTTTCAGCGTGAAGGCGTGCAAATCGGTGAAGTCGCCGGCGAAGGCGAGCTCGCTGATCTGCCGTCCGCCGTCGCGCAGATCCTTGGTGCGCGCGGCCCAGCCATCGAGCATCAGCAGCGATTCCTTGAGATCCTGTCCTCGGCGAACGACGACGCGATCGGCTGGGAAGTCCCTGACATCCGTAAAGATTCCGCGGATCGCGCGTTCTTCCTCGGCGCTGATCTGGTCGCGAATGCGAAGCTTGATGAGATGGGCTTCAATCACTTTGGTGGCTTAGCTTCGGGTCTGAGTTTCGGCCAGCCGGAAGGCTCCGCAACTAAACATTTGTTAAATCGTTATCTTGTCTTCGAGGAGTTTCGAATGCCCAGTCCCGAGCCTAAGATGCCGGGCGACGGGCCGGCACCTGAAGAGGACGAGCACGGCTCGAAGCTCGCGAAATTCTTCAGTGAGCTTGAGCAGGAGGACTCCGGTTTCAAAGCCGGACAGCCGGGCGATCGAGACCCCGACACGCCGGTTTGACCAACAATTATCAGGTTCCGCAACCAAAATCGCGTCGGTGAATTGCAGCGGCAGATGCCGCGCTATTTCTTCGATCTCTACAACGACATGAACGTCCGGGACGATGAGGGACAGGAGTTTCCGAACCTCAAGACGGCGAAGAGTCAGGCGGTCAAGCAAGTCCGGAAACTGATCGGCGGGCTGATCGTCGAAAACGGACGGATCGACCTGCTCCATTACCTCAAGGTTCGGGATGAAGCGGGCAACATCGTGCACCGCGTGGAATTCGACGATGCGGTGAGCTTCGAGCGGAACGGCAAGCCGGTCTAATGCTCCTCGGCACCCCGCATGGCGATGGCATCTTCGAACCGGACCATCTGCAACGCCTTGCCTTGATCGTCGCAGACCTGGATCGACAGGTCGAGCTGAAGGACGCCGGCCAGAACGTCGCCGCCGACCAGTGACCGGACGCTTCGGACGGCCTCCCGCACCGCGGACTGCAAATCTGGAAACTCACCGCCCTCTTCATCTAGGATGACTTCGCCGTCACAGTGAATGTGCAGATGGTAAAGAGGCATTGTCACCACCCCGGGCACTGGCCGGAAGGGCGATTGCTCTCTCAGCCGCGTGGGACCCAACGGGCCGCGCGCTAAGGCGATCAACTCGTTGCGGAACCTGCCGTTCCAACTGTTTTGTGCGCTAGCCGACAAAAGATTGGCTTTCTCGCGCGATCAGGCGCTTATGGGTCATCGCTTGCCAATTTCAGGGCGCAAGCGGCTGAGAGATTCGCGAAGGCTCCCGCCCCCAAGAAGGTCGCGGGAAAATGGAACCGCTCCAGCAATCGACCGTCGGCAATCTCCTCCTCCGCTATTGCGAGCCGGACGATTTTGAACTGCTCAGGCCCTATCTGAGCAGGCGAACCCTGCCGACACACACTGTCGTCGTCCGCCCAAACCAGCCGATCGAGCACCTCTATTTCCCGGAAGGCGGCGTCATCTCGATCGTCGCGGAGCAGGAGGACGGCGACAAGATCGAAGTCGGCCTGGTCGGTCACGAGGGCGTTTCAGGTTCGGCGGTTCTGCTCGACGCCGGTCAATCGCCGCAGATGTGCATGGTCCAGATCAATGGCGCACCGGCGCTGGAGATTCCGGCCGATCGGCTTGTCGAGGCTTTCGAGACCAGTGCTTCCCTGCGGAAGCTTCTGCTCCGCTTCGTCCAGTCGCTGAACGTTCAAGCGGCATCCACGGCAGCCGCAAATGCCCATCTGGCCCTGCCCGAGCGTCTGGCGAGGTGGCTGCTCATGTGTCACGATCGCGTGGACGGCGACCAACTCGGGCTGACTCACGAATTCATGTCGATGATGTTGGCGGTCCGCAGGTCCAGCGTGACCATGACATTGCATACCCTGGAAGGGACTCGGGCCATCCGAGGAACCCGCGGCTTTGTCACTGTGTTGGACAGAGGCCGCCTCGAGGAAATCGCCGGCTGCAGCTATGGCGAGGCGGAGGATGAGTACCGCCGTCTCGTGGGCCCGTTCGGCAAAGGCAAGCACGGCCTGAAGAGCGTTGCCTGACGTTGCCAACATGGGTTCATCTATGATGATTTACATTTGTTCGTTAGCGAACAATGACTTGCGTTATGGTGGCGGAATGGCCGACCGAATACTCAAACTTGGCGGCTGAGAATGACGACCTGCTCCACCGCCAGATTGCGGAGAGCGACGAATGCCCAGCGTCCCGGCTGTTCTTGATGGAATGATCCGGAAGTTCGAGCGCCGTGCCCCGCTCAGCGATGACGATCGCGATGCTCTGCGGGGATTGCCGTTCCGAGTGATGAGGGCCGAGCCCGGCCGCTATCTCGTCCGCGAGGGATCGATAACCGACCAAAGCGTCCTCATCCTCTCCGGCCTCGCCTACCGGCACAAGATCAGCGCCGACGGAAGCCGCCAGATCGTCAGCATCCATATCCCCGGCGATTTCGTCGACCTCGAAGGCGCGTTGCTCAAAGTCGCCGATCACAACGTCCAGGCATTGACGCGCTGTGACCTGGCCCTGGTCCCGCGGAACGCGCTGCGCGATCTGTTTCGCGAACATCCGAATCTCGCCATTGCCATGTGGGTCGATACCCTGATCGACGCGTCGATCTTCCGCGAATGGATCATGAACATCGGCCGCCGCGACGCGCGGGAGCGTCTTGCGCATGTCTTCTGCGAATTCGCCGTGCGGCTGGAGATGGCGGGCATGGGCTCGACGACGGGATACGAGCTACCCATGACGCAGGAGCAGCTGGCGGACGCGTCGGGGCTAACCGCAGTCCACGTCAACCGGACGCTGAAGTCGATGGATGCGGACGGGCTCATTCGGCGCGAGAAGCGCTTCGTCCTCATCCCCGACTGGGAAAAGCTCCGTTCGGTAGCCGGTTTCTCGGAACTCTATCTGCACCTCGACCAGGTCGCTGCCTGAAAATCAGGCGGACGACGGAGGAATTCGCACTCCATGTGAGGACCTATCCTTTGTTAATGCATTGACGTCGCGGCCCCGCCTAAATCTATGTTCGCGGGGAAATTCAAAGCGATATCGGTGTTGCGTCGAATGAGTGAGCGTTTGCGTGATTGGTGAGGCGCTGGCCAAGCATCTTGGCCGGGTGGGGGATTTGGCGCAGGAGGACCGCCAGGCAGTCCTTGCGGTCAAAGGCGAAGTCCGTCCGTTTCGACGGCACGAGGACATCGTCAAAACAGGCTCTGCCCCGACGTCCTGCGTTCTCGTTCTTCGCGGCTTCCTGCAGCGCTACGGCAACCGCCGCGACGGCTCCCGGCAAATCCATTCCTTCTATATTGCGGGCGATGCCCCGTCGCTTGAGAGCATTCATCTCGACCGGATGGACAGCGGCATCTGCGCCGTCGTGAACAGCGAGGTGGCGCTGATCTCCCACGCGGAACTCCTGGCATTGTTTGCCGAGCGGCCGGCGGTAGAGGCGCTCGTCTGGCGGTCGAGCCTCATTCAGTCCTCGCTGTTTCGCGAATGGCTGGCGCGCAATTCCCGCCTGCCTGCAGATGGTGCGATGGCCCATCTGTTCTGCGAGATGTACGTGCGCTCCGGCGCTGCGGGGCTGGTCGACCAGAACAGCTGCGACATGCCGCTGACCCAGGAGATGCTTGCCGATGCGCTGGGACTGACCGGGGTGCACGTGAACCGCACGCTGCAGAGCCTTCGCGAAACCGGCCTGGTCGATCACAAGTCCGGCCGTCTTTACGTGCACGATTTGCGCAAGCTCGCGAACTTCGGTGATTTCGACCCTACGTATCTTCACCTTCGCAACGGCCAGGCCGCCGCTTTCACCTGAACGGCAGCAAACAGCTCATTCAGAACGCGTGCAGTAGCGAATCGGTAGGAAGCCTGAGAGCTTGCCATGCGTTTGGCCATGGGAGCGACTTGAGGAGTATGGCCATGAAGGCATTCACGAAGGTACTTGCTGGCGGCGCCGGTCTGGCGGCCCTGGTGAGCGCAGCCCCCGCGGCGGCTCAATATTACCCGCAGCCGGGCTACGGCTATAATAATAACGTCGTCGGCCAGGTTCTGGGTCAGATTCTGAATCCGTATGGCGGCAATTATAACTACGGCGGAAACGACCGCATGCTGGTCGACCGCTGCGCCGCTGCGGTTTCGCAGCGCATCAACGCGCAGTATGGCGGCTATCAGCGGTACGGGCAGCCCTACGGCTACGGTCAGCAGCCCTACGGCTATGGTCAGCAACCCTATGGTTACGGGCAGCCCTACGGCTACAACAACCAGGGCTACGGCAGCGCGCGCGTCCTGGGCATCACCCGCGTCGAGCGCCGCAACAACGGGCTTCGGGTGCGCGGTGTCGCTACGTCGGGAATGAATGCCGGCTACGGTTACGGCAATCCGTACGGCGGCGGCTACAATCAATACAATCAGGCCGGAGAGTTCACGTTCAAGTGCAACGTCAACTACCGCGGACGGATCACGGACATCGATCTGGACCGCAATCGGTACGCGTACCGCCGCTACTAGATGATCCCGCCTTCGGGTGAATCAGGATGCGCCGGGGTCGAAAGGCTCCGGCGCATTTCTTTGTCTATTCGGGACGGGCGATGCGCAGCAGCCGGCCCTGCGCATCGTCTGTCAGGAGATAGACCTCACCATCGGGAGCAACGCGCACGTCCCTGATCCGCGCCTTCAGGCCAACCAGCCAGCGGCCTTCCTCGGCAAGCAGCCCGGTCGTCGGATGGACCCGAACTTGCGCGAGCATTCGCAAAGCGAGCGCTCCAACGAGCAGGCGTCCGTCCCACTCTGGGTGAACCGGCCCCCGATATACGGCTAGTCCCGACGGTGCGATCGAAGGGGACCAGACGAATCGCGGGTCCGTCATTCCATCGACATGCTGCCGGTCGGTGATCAGCTTCCCGTCATAGTCGATCCCGAACGAGGCTCTTGGCCAGCCGTAATTGTGCCCCGCAATCAGCTCATTGATCTCGTCGCCGCCACGCGGTCCGTGCTCGTGCGACCAGATGGTGCCGGTCGCGGGGTCGCGCGTCAGCCCCTGAACGTTGCGATGGCCTAGCGTCCAGATCTCCGGCGCGTAGCCCTGACGACCGACGAACGGATTGTCGGGCGGCGCCTTCCCGTCGCGCGTCAGCCGCAGCGTCTTGCCCAAATGGCTTGCCGGATCCTGCGCCTTCTCGCGATAGTCGAAACCGTCGCCGATCGTCAGCAACAGCGTCGCGCCCGGCAGGAACAGCATGCGACCGCCTGGATGGGAAGGCGCCTTCTTGGCCTCGTTGACGCGGAAGATGACCCGTCCGCCGGTCAGCCTCTCGCCGTCCAGTCGCGCTTTCCACACAGCCGTGCGGTTAAACTCCTCGGTGCCCTCGGCGAAGGCGATGTAGACGTAACGGTTCGTCGCGAAGTCGGGGTCCAGCACGATGTCGAGTAGCCCGCTGTCCACCTTCTGAAGCACGTTCTCCGGTCCGCCGGGTAAGCGGTCGCTCGCACTCCCGTCAGCGCGGATGATCCGCACTCCGCCGTGCTTCTCGGTGACGAGGAAGCTTCCGTCCGGCAGGAAGGCGAGGGACCAGGGTGAAGCAAGCGGGGGTCCGACCGCCTCGACCTCGAAGCGATCGACAGGCGGAATCGGCACCCGGTCGATGGCTACCGCTCTCTCGCGTTCAGTTTGCGCCGCTGCCGGCCACACTGCGGCGGCCGCCGCCATGGTCAGCACGAGCACGGATCGCCATTGCCGCATCGCTACCCCCCGTTCGCGGGAGCCTTAATCCGAAAAGGCGCGGCTCCTGCGCGGAATCCTGCCGATGGGCGGCAGCATTCGTCGAACGGCCGGTGCCGGTTTACAGCGGCCGCCCGCTCTCTATCCGCCCGACATGACGGTCCAGCCCACCGAATCCATCCTCATCGTCGACTTCGGCAGCCAGGTGACGCAGCTCATCGCGCGGCGCATCCGCGAGACGGGCGTCTATTGCGAGATCGCCCCGTTCAACGCCGCCGAGGAAGCTTTCGATCGGCTGGATCCGAAGGGCATCATCTTCTCCGGCGGACCGGCATCGGTCACGTGGGAAGACAGCCCGCGCGCGCCGCAAGGCGATGTTCGATAGCGGGCTCCCGCTGCTCGCCATCTGCTACGGCCAGCAAACGCTGCACCAGCAGCTGGGCGGCAAGGTCGTCACGTCCAATCAGAAGGAATTCGGCCGCGCCTTCATTGAGATCGTCGCGCCCTCGGCCCTGTTCGACGGCCTCTGGCAGGTCGGCGAGAAGCATCAGGTGTGGATGAGCCATGGCGACCGCGTCGAGAGCCTCGCGCCGGGCTTCGAGATCGTCGCGCGCTCCGAAGGCGCGCCATACGCCATCGCCACGAACGAGGACGCCAAGCGCTACAGCCTGATGTTCCACCCGGAGGTCGTGCACACGCCCGACGGCGGGAAGCTTCTCGCCAACTTCGTCCGTCACGTCTGCGGTTGCTCTGGCGAATGGTCGATGGCCAGCTTCCGCGATGCGAAGATCGCCGAAATCCGCGAGCAGGTCGGCAGCGGCCGCGTCATCTGCGGACTGTCCGGCGGCGTCGACAGCGCCGTCGCCGCGGTGCTCATCCACGAAGCGATCGGCGAGCAGCTGACCTGCGTGTTCGTCGACCACGGCCTGATGCGGGCAGGCGAGGCGGAACAGGTCGTCTCGCTGTTCCGCAACAGCTACAACATCCCGCTCGTCCACGTGGATGCCAGCCGCGACTTTCTCGGCGGCCTCGAAGGCGTCACCGACCCCGAAAAGAAGCGCAAGTTCATCGGCGCCGAGTTCATCAACGTGTTCGAGGCCGAAGCGAAGAAGATCGGCGGAGCCGATTTCCTTGCTCAGGGCACGCTCTACCCGGACGTGATCGAGAGCGTCAGCTTCACCGGCGGCCCGTCCGTCACGATCAAGAGCCACCACAATGTTGGCGGCCTGCCCGAGCGCATGAACATGAAGCTCGTCGAGCCGTTGCGCGAGCTGTTCAAGGACGAGGTCCGCGAGCTCGGCCGCGAGCTGGGTCTCCCCGAAGCCTTCGTCGGCCGCCATCCGTTCCCCGGGCCAGGCCTCGCCATCCGTATCCCCGGCGAGGTGACCAAGGAAAAATGCGACATCCTCCGCAAGGCCGACACCATCTACCTCGAAGAGATCCGCAACGCCGGCCTGTACGATGCGATCTGGCAGGCCTTCGCAGTCCTGCTGCCGGTCCGCACAGTCGGCGTGATGGGCGACGCCAGGACCTACGACAGCGTCTGCGGCCTGCGCGCCGTCACCTCGGTCGATGGCATGACCGCCGACGTCTATCCCTTCGATAGCGCCTTCCTCAGCCGCGTCGCGACCCGCATCGTCAACGAAGTCGAAGGCATCAACCGCGTCGTCTACGACTACACGTCGAAGCCGCCCGGCACGATCGAGTGGGAGTGACCGAGCCGGCATTGCGGCCCGGTCACTAACGATCAGTCGTCGTGCAAGTCCCGTCCACGGTTCGGATTGCACGCCCATCCCGGAATCGGGACGAATGGCGCGCCAGCCGCGTTGGTGGGATCGAGCTGGCTCGGATCGAGCGGGGTCAGGCGCACGTTCTGACCATAGGATTGCGAGCGCCAGCCAGGATCGCGCGGATCTCCGTCATTGTCGTTCAAGCCCGAGAAGGCGCATTCGGACCGACCGTTGATATCGATGTCCTTTCCGCTCCCGGTGACTTCGCCCGCAAGTGCCGGCGTAGAAGAAACGAGCATCGAGAATGCGACAGCGGCAATAGCTACTTTCGACATATGAGGACTCCTCTACGGTTGGAACCGATGGGTCCATGAGGCATGTCCGACAGCATGCCCATGATGGAAACCTGATATTTCGCCGATCCCCATCGATCCGTTCGCCTTTTACCAAAACCAAATATTTTCGGTCAATGAACCGGCTGAGCGATGACCTCTTGCGTCAGCGGCAGCTCGCTTGTCGTGAGCTGCGGCGACTTGGATGCTAGATATTGATGGATTGCAGCGACGACCTGCGCGCCATCGCCGACCGACGCCGCGACGCGCTTGACCGAGCCTGAGCGGACGTCGCCGACTGCGAAAATGCCACGCTTGTTTGTTTCATGCGGCAGTCGATCTTCGCCGCCCGTCTCCACGAAACCGCGCTCGTCGAGCTTGAGGCCGGAGCCTTGCAGCCAGTCGGTGTTCGGCTCCGCGCCGATGAAGGAGAAGAGGTAGCGGCAAGGCTTGGGCGACACCGTTCCCGCGGTCCGGCAGCGCAGGCTGACGCTTTCGAGCGCACCGTCCGCGCCCTCGAGTTGGCAAACCTCCGCGCCAACCACCACGTCCACATTGGGAAGGCTCTCGATCCGTTCGATCAGATATTGCGACATGGTCGCACTCAGCGGGCGGCGGGCGACCATGGTCACATGCTTTGCCCGGCTCGCAAGGAAGACCACGGCCTGTCCCGCGCTGTTGCCGCCGCCGACGAGGGTGACCTTCTCGTCCGCGACAAGGTCGGCCTCCAGCGGCGAGGCCCAATAATGCACCGACGATCCCTCGAATTCGTCGAGGCGATCGACATCGAGGCGCCGGTACCGCGCGCCCGTGGCGATGACGACCGAGCGGGCCTGGATGCGCTCGCCATTGGCAAGCAGCAGGTGGCAGGGATCGTTTCCGCATTCGAGCTTCACCGCTTCGTCGGGAATGGCGAGCTCGACGCCGAACTTCTGCGCCTGGCTGAAGGCGCGGCCCATCAGCGCCATGCCCGAAATGCCGGTCGGGAAGCCGAGGTAGTTCTCGATCCGCGCCGATGCGCCGGCCTGCCCGCCGAAGGAGCGGCAGTCGATGGTCAGCACCGACAGGCCTTCCGATCCCGCATAGACCGACGTCGCAAGGCCAGAAGGCCCCGCGCCGATCACCACCAGGTCGTAGAGCTTGTGAGGATCGATCGGGCCCACCAGGCCGATGCAGCGCGCCGAGCTGCACCCTCGTCTGGATTCCGGAGCAATTTGCCGTTCGGGCAAAGCACGATCGGGAGCTCTTCGTCCGCCACTTCGAACCGGCTGACGAGCGTCCGTGCACAACTGTCCTCGACCGGGTCGAGCCGCTGATAGGGATGCCCGTTCCGGCGAAGGAAATTGACCAGCCGCAGGACATTCCCGTCGGCCTCGTTGCCGATGATGATCGGACCCGCGCCGGCCTCGATCAGTCCCATCCGCCGAAGAATGAGCGAGCGCATGATCCGCTCGCCCAGCTCGGCTTCCGCGATGAGCAAGGCGCGCAATCGTTCGGGAGAAATCGCGATGCCCTCGACGTCGGTCAGCGCCTTCGAATCCACCAGCACCGGGCGGCCTGAGAGCTGCGCCAACTCGCCCATGAAATTGCCGCGCTCGTGGGTGACGATGTGCGTCGGCTGACCATGATCGTTCTGGGTGACGTCGACTTCGCCCGACAGGATCAGCATCAGGCCCGGACCGGTCTCACCGATACGCGAGATCATCTCGCCGGCGCGATAGCTGCGCGGCTCCCCGAACCTGGAGAGCCGCGACAGCTCGTCGTCCGTGAGGCGCGGGAACATCTGCGCCCCGCGCGTCGCGATCAGGTCGCGCTGGCTGTCAGTCATTCAACCGTGATGGGCTCGACGATCAAGGTAGGCGCGGCCTCCTCGCGAACAGGGGAGTCCTGCTTGCGAACGAAGTCAAGGATGTCCGGGTTCACGATCTCCGGATGCGTCTGGCACAGGCCGTGCGGCAGGTCCTCGTAGGTCTTGAGCGTGCCGTTCTTCAGCAGCTTGACCGCCAGCGGCGCGGAATCGTCATAAGGCACGATCTGGTCGTCCTTGCTGTGGATCACCAGCACCGGCACGTCGATCGCCTTCAGGTCCTCCGTGAAATCCGTCTCGGAGAAGGCCTTGATGCATTCATAGTGGGCCTTCGCGCTGCCCGTCATGCCCTGCCGCCACCAGTTGCGGATCAAGCCTTCCGACACCTTCGCTCCGGGACGGTTGAAGCCGTAGAAGGGGCCGGTCGGGATATCGAGGTAGAGCTGGGCCCGGTTGGCGGCGAGGGCGGCGCGATACCCGTCGAACACCTCGATCGGCGTCCCTCCTGGATTCGACTCCTTCTTGACCATCACCGGCGGGACGGCGTCGACCAGCACGGCCTTGGCGACGCGGCCTGGTTCTGACCGGGCGACGTAGCGGGCGACTTCTCCGCCGCCGGTCGAATGGCCGATGTGGACCGCATTCCTCAGGTCGAGAGCCGCGGCGAGGTCGGCAACGTCGGACGCGTAGGTGTCCATCTCATTGCCGCCGTCCGTCTGGTCGGACCGTCCATGGCCGCGCCGGTCGTGGGCGATGACGCGGTATCCTTCGCCGAGGAAGAATAGCATCTGGTTGTCCCAGTCGTCCGCGCTGAGCGGCCAGCCGTGGTGGAAGACGATCGGCTGGGCGTCCTTCGGGCCCCAGTCCTTGTAGAAAATCGAGCTGCCGTCCTTGGTCGTGATGAAGCTCATCAGAGCGCTCCCGTGATATCGGAATGCCGGCCGGCGGGACCGGCGCCGGTCTCGATTTCCGATGGGCGGGCAGCTACAGGTCCCGTCGGACGCCTCGGACTCGGATCGCGACGAGGCGGCCAGTACCAGCTTTCCAATGACGGCGCGATGACCGTTTGAAGGCGGCGCGTTTGACCGTCCCTCTCGCCCATGGCAACGCCTTCGCATGTCCGAGAAACCTCCCAGCCAGAAGACGTGGGGCGGCCGCTTCAGCGGCCAGGCATCGGACCTGATGCAGCGCATCAACGCCTCGATCAGCTTCGACAAGAGGCTGTGGCGGGAGGACATTGCCGGGTCGAAGGCGCATGCCGCCATGCTTGGTGCGCAGGGCATCATCCCGGCCGATGACGCCGATGCGATCCTGAAGGGCCTCGACCAGATCGCGGAAGAATTCGAGCGCGATGGCGTGCCGGAGAAAGTCGAGCTCGAGGACATCCACATGACCGTCGAGCACCGCCTGACGGAGCTGATCGGTCCGGCGGCGGGGCGGCTGCACACGGCGCGCTCGCGCAACGACCAGGTGGCGACGGACTTCCGCATGTGGGTTCGGCAGGCCTGCGACGACGCGATCACAAATATCCGCGAGTTGCAGCGGGTCTTGATCGAAGCGGGCGACAAACACGCCGAGACCGTCATGCCCGGCTTTACGCACCTGCAAGTCGCGCAACCGGTGACGCTCGGCCACCACCTGCTCGCGTATTACGAGATGCTCCGCCGCGACGTGTCACGCTTTTCGGACGCTCGCAGCCGGATGAACGAAAGCCCTCTGGGGGCGGCCGCCTTGGCCGGCACAGGTTTTCCGCTCGACCGCGAAGCGACAGCCAAGGCGCTCGGCTTCGATCGGCCGACGGCGAATAGCCTCGACAGCGTGTCCGACCGCGATTTCGCGCTCGATTACCTGTCGGCCGCCGCCCAGTGCAGCCTGCACCTGTCGCGGCTGGCCGAGGAGCTGATCATCTGGGCGAGCCCGCAATTCGGCTTCGTGAAGCTGTCGGACGCCTTCTCGACCGGCTCATCGATCATGCCGCAGAAGCGCAATCCCGACGCGGCCGAGCTCGTGCGCGGCCACAGCGGCCGGATTATGGGATGCCTGACGTCGCTGATGGTGACGATGAAGGGGCTGCCGCTCGCTTATTCGAAGGACATGCAGGACGATAAGGAGCCCGTCTTCGAAGCCGCACGACCTGCTGACCATCTCGCTTGAGGCGCTGGGCGGCATGATCGAGACGTGCGAGTTCGTGCCGGACCGGATGCACACGGCGGCGGAGCAGGGCTTCTCCACCGCCACCGACCTAGCCGACTGGCTGGTTCGCGAAGCGGGCGTGCCATTTCGCGAGGCGCACCACATCACCGGCCGAGCCGTAAAGGCGGCCGAAGAGCAAGGTTGCAACCTCGACGCGCTCTCGCTCGATACGCTCCGCGCCATTGACGACCGTATCGACGAACGCGTCTTCGACGTTTTGAGCGTCGACGCATCGGTGCGCAGCCGCACCAGCTACGGCGGCACTGCTCCCGAACGCGTCAGAGAGCAGATCGCGAAGGCGAAGGCCGAACTAGGCCTTTAGCCGCCGCTCGCGCTGGCCGAGCGTCCGCAGCCGCAGCGCATTCAGCCGGATGAAGCCCGCCGCATCGCGCTGGTCGTAATCGCCGGTGCCTTCCTCGAACGTGACCAGGTCCTGGTCGTAGATCGAATGGTCGCTCTCGCGGCCAATGACCGTCGCATTGCCCTTGTAGAGCTTCATCGTGACGCGTCCGGTCACATGCTCCTGGCTCTTGTCGATCGCCGCCTGCAGCATCTCGCGCTCCGGAGCGAACCAGAAGCCGTTGTAGATGAGGCTGGCATAGCGCGGCATCAGCTCGTCCTTGAGGTGCATCGCGCCGCCATCGACGGTGATGCTCTCGATCCCGCGATGCGCCGCGAGCAGGATCGTGCCGCCGGGCGTCTCGTAGACGCCGCGTGACTTCATGCCGACGAAGCGGTTCTCGACGAGGTCGAGGCGGCCGATGCCATTGTCGTGGCCGAGCTGGTTGAGCCGCTCGAGCAAGGTCGCGGGCGACAGCTTCTCGCCATCGATCGCAACCGCATCGCCGCGCTCGAAATCGATGGTGATCGTCGTCGCCTTGTCCGGCGCGTCTTCCGGCGAGATCGTCCGCTGGTGCACATATTCGGGCGCATCGACGGATGGATCCTCCAGCACCTTGCCCTCGGAAGACGAGTGCAAGAGGTTGGCGTCGACCGAGAACGGCGACTCCCCGCGCTTGTCCTTGGCAATCGGAATCTGGTGCTTCTCGGCAAAGTCGATCAGCGCCTCGCGGCTGGCGAACTGCCACTCCCGCCACGGCGCGATCACCCGGATGTTCGGCTCCAGCGCGTAATAGCCAAGCTCGAACCGAACCTGGTCGTTCCCCTTGCCGGTCGCCCCGTGACAGACGGCGTCCGCGCCGACCTTCCGAGCAATCTCGATCTGCTTCTGCGCGATCAGCGGGCGCGCAATCGACGTGCCAAGCAAATATTGTCCTTCGTAAACAGTGTTCGCGCGAAACATTGGGAAAACGAAGTCGCGGACGAACTCCTCGCGCAGGTCCTCGATGAAGATGTTCTCGGGTTTCACGCCCAACATCTCGGCCTTGCGCCGTGCCGGCTCGACCTCCTCGCCCTGGCCGAGGTCCGCGGTGAAGGTCACGACCTCCGCGTCATATTCGGTCTGCAGCCACTTCAGGATGATCGAGGTATCGAGGCCGCCCGAATAAGCGAGCACGACCTTCAACTTCTTGTTCGTCATTCTTGTCCTCGTTTCAGGCGCCGAGCAGCCAGAGCATCGCTCCGCGCGCCGTATGCATCCGGTTTTCGGCCTGTCGCCAAACGGCCGACTTCGGCCCATCGATCACGTCCGCGGTGACTTCCTCACCCCGGTTGGCAGGCAGGCAATGCAGGAAGTGCGCGTTCGGAGCGCGAGCCATCAGTGCGTCGTTCACTTGATAAGGGGCGAACGCCTCCCGACGCTTCTCGCTGTCCTCGTCACCCATTGAGAGCCACACGTCGGAATAGATGATGTCGGCGACTTCTGCAGCCTCGACCGGATCGACGACCTGCGTCACGCCCGGCAGCGGACCGCCGAACCCAAAGCCCACGGGGCTGGCGATGATCAACTCCGCGCCCAGCAAGGCGCATCCATCGGCAAGCGAGCGCGACACATTGTTCGCCTCGCCGATGAAGGCGATCCGCACGCCCTCGATCCGTCCCAGCAATTGCTTGATGGTGAGCAGATCCGCGAGCGCCTGCAGCGGATGATGCGCCGCCGACAGCATGTTGAGCACCGGCGCGGCATTCACCGCCGCCATCTGCTCCAGCAGCGCATGGTCGAAAACGCGCGCCGCGATGATCGCATGATAGCAGGCGAGGGTGCGCGTGATGTCCTCGACGCTTTCGCGCGTGCCGATGCCAAGCTCGTTCGGCTGCAGATAGACAGGATGGCCGCCGATCTGCGCCGCCGCAAGCTCCATCGAGTTGCGCGTCCGCGCGCTCGGCTTCTCGAAATAGAGCGCGACTCCCTTGTCCTGGATGACGTGCGAATGGGGCGCTTCCGACAGATCGAGAATCTGCAGGAGATCGTCCGCCGACAGATCGCGGATGGCGAGCAAATGCCTCATGCCGCGTCCTTGGTGATCATCGTGCCGACGCCATGGTCGGTGAGAAGCTCGATCAGCAGTGAGTGCGACACCCGGCCGTCGATGATGTGCGCGAAGCCCACGCCCTGGTCGACCGCATCGGCGCAGGCCTTCAGCTTCGGGATCATGCCCTTGCCGATGGAGTTCGAACCCATCCGCTCACGCAACTCGCCCGAGGTCAGCCTTTGCACCAGGCTGGTCTCGTCGTTGACGTCCTCCAGCAGCCCGGGCGCGGCGGTCAGGTAGACGATCTTCTCCGCGCCCATGGCCACGGCGATCGCGCGGGCGGCCTCGTCGGCATTGACGTTGTACGGCTGTCCTTCGGGGTTGGCGCCGACGGTCGAGACGACGGGGGCAAGCCCGTCGTCGAGCAGGCGGTGAAGCAGCTCGGCCCGAACCGCCGTCACATTGCCGACGAAGCCGAGCGAGGGATCCGCAGGGGTGACGGTCAGGAGCCCCGCGTCCTCACCCGAAACCCCGACCGCGACCGGCTCGTCGCCGGCCTGGCTGTTGATCGTGGCGACGAGGTCGCGGTTGATCTTGCCCAACCAGCACCATGCGCACGATCTCGAGCGTCTCGGCATCTGTCACGCGAAGGCCGTCGCGGAACTCCGGTTCCTTGCCGACGCGGCGGAGCATGGTGTCCACCTGCGGACCGCCGCCGTGAACCAGCACGCAGCGGACGCCGACACTGCGCAACAGCAATACGTCCTGCGCAAGCGCGAGGTCGGAATCGCGATCGATGGCTGCGCCGCCGAGCTTCACGACCACCGACTTGCCGGCCCATTGCCGGATGTAGGGCAGCGCCTCGACGAGGACGCGCGCGGTTTGCGTTGGGGTCATGACGTCTTGCTATTCTCTTTGATGTAGCCGGGGCCGAGGTCGATCCCGATCATCTTCGCCGAGCCCTTGCCGGCGCCCAAGTGCACTTCAATCTGCACTTCGTCGCCCATCATGTGCCGGGCGAGCGCAACGCCGTCATGGTCGATCCCCGCGCCACCCTTGGCGACGACGATCCCGCCATAAGCGACGCGCGACTTGGCGACGTCCATCTCGACGCCGGCGGACCCTGCGGCCGCCATCAGGCGGCCCCAATAGGGGTCACCGCCGTACCAGCTGCACTTCACGAGGTTGTTCTCGACGATGTTCTTGGCCGCGAGCCGCGCTTCATTATCGTTGGACGCGCCGGTGACGACCAGCCGCGCGATCCGCGTCATCCCCTCGGCGTCGCGGGCCATTTGCATGGTCAAATCCTCGCACGCCGCAAGGACGGCCTGCGCGAATTCCTCGGGGTCTGCCTCGCCCCGACGACCCGAAGCGAATAGCATTGCCGTGTCGTTGGTCGAGGTCGCGCCGTCGACGTTGAGCGTATTGAAGGTCGCGTCGGACGCGTCCTTGAGCGCCTTTTGCATGACCTTCAGCGGCACGTCCGCATCGGTCGTAAGGAACGCCAGCATGGTCGCCATGTTCGGTGCGATCATGCCGCAGCCCTTCGCCATCCCGCCCAGCGTAAAGGTCGATCCCTTGATCAGCACTTCCTTGGTCTTGTGGTCGGTCGTCAGTATCCCGCGTGCGGCGTCATGCCCGCCCTCGACCGAGAGCTTCTTTGCCAGTTTCGGGGTTGCCGTGAGGATTGGTTCCATCGGAAGCGGCGTTCCGATGATCCCGGTCGAGCAGACCAGCACGTGCCGAGCGTCCACACCGAGCGTCTCAGCCGCTTTGGCGCCCATGGCTCCCGCGTCGCGGTAGCCCGGCTCGCCTGTGCCAGCGTTCGCGTTACCGGAGTTCACGATCAGCGCGCTCGCCCTGCCGCCGCTCGCGGCAAGAAGCTTTCGATCATAGTCCACCGGCGGAGCGGCGAACTTGTTCTGCGTGAATACCGCAGCGCAAGGCACCGGATTACGGTCGTCCGTGGCCAGCAGCGCCATGTCGAACTTGCGCCGCTTGATGCCCGCATGGCACCCTGACGCGACGAAACCCTCTGCAGCCGTAACGCTCACGGATAGACTCCCACAGCCGTTAGCCCGGCGGTCTCGTCGAGGCCGAGCATCAGGTTCGCGCACTGGATCATCTGTCCGGCGGCTCCCTTTCCAAGATTGTCGATGGCCGAGAGTGCAAGCACGCGGCCGGTCCGTTCGTCGTAGCGGGCAGTGACCTGGACGCCGTTTGATCCGCTTACCCATTTGGTTGCAGGCGATTCACCAGTAACATGCACGAATGGTTCGTCGTTATAGGCGTCGCGAAGCGCTTCGAGCGGATCGCCCTGGCCGGTCGCCTCGCCATAGCAGGTCGCGAGTATGCCGCGCGTCATCGGCACCAGGTGCGGAGTAAACAGCACCGTCGCACCTAGCGCCATTTCCAGTTCCGCCGTGTGACGATGATTGAGCAGGCCGTAAGCGTTGAAGCTGCCGTCGACCGTGCTGAAGCCCGTAGCCTCCTTCGCTTCGCGGCCCGCTCCGCTGACGCCCGAAGCGGCGTCGACGATCAGGCTGTCGGGCTTGACCAGTTTGCTATCCACCAAGGGCTTCAACGCAAGAATGGCGGCCGTGGCGTAGCATCCGGCGGCCGCCACCGCCTTTGCGCCACGGATCGCCGCGCGGTTCAGCTCCGGAATGCCGTAGACGAAGGTGTCGAGCAGCTGAGGTGCCTTGTGCGCGTGCCCGTACCAACGCTCGTACGTCGCGCCATCGTTGAGCCGGAAGTCCGCGCCAAGATCGACGAAAGGAATGCCGCGATCGAGGATCGCCGGCGCGATGTCCTGGCTGTGGCCGTGGGGCAGGGCTGCGAAGACCAGGTCGACGCCTTCGAGCGCGCCTTCGTCGAACCGCTCGAAAGCGGTCCCGGCATGAATGGCCGCCAGATGCGGATGCACTTCGGCAATGTCCTTGCCGGCCTTGCTCTCACCGAACAGTTTCGCCGCACGCAATTCGGGATGCGCGCTGATGAGGCGCAGCAATTCCCCGCCGACATAACCAGAGGCGCCAAGGATGGCTGTTCGAATCATCGAGGTCCTATTCACGATATTGCATAAACATGCAAGAAAATGCATAATAGCGAAATGAGCGAGCTCAAGGACCGACGACAGAAGGCGATGGCCGACCTGATCCGCGAGCATGTGCTCGCCAATCAGGAAGAGGTTGCCGCGCGCCTGTCCGCCCTGGGATTCGAAGTGACTCAGGCAACCGTTTCTCGTGACATCGATCAGATCGGCGCGCTCAAGGTCCGCCGTAACGGCCGTATCGGCTACGCGCTGCCCGACCAGTTGAGCGGTGCCGCGACGCCGTCGCGACTGGCTTCGGTCCTCCGAGACTGGGTTCGATCGATCGACGTCGCTGCTACCATCGTGGTTCTAAAGACGCCGCCCGGCTCCGCTCACCTTGTCGGAGTGGCGCTCGACGAGGCCGCGCTGGAGGAAATGGTAGGCAACATCTCCGGCGACGACACCATATTCGCCGCCTGCCGCTCCGCCGAGGACGCGGAGGCGCTGGCGGCAAAGCTCAGGGATCTGACGTAAAAATCACCGCAGCTTGGCGATTTTCAGCCCGTCTTCCTTGGCGCGTTGCTTCACCGACTCTTCGCTGCGGATGAGCGCCTTGGCGATCTGCTTCAGGGGCATGCCTTTGCCGGCCAGCGTCCGAAGCTTGGCGAGTTCTTCCGGCTTCCACGGTTGCCGGTGGCGTTCGAAATCTCTCGGCCATGCGCTCTCCTCTCATGCCCTCATTAGCGAAAGGGCCGCCCCAATGGGACGGCCCTTCTTGTTCGTTCGAATTCCGGCAGCTTAGCCGAGCATTTCCTGCTCGAGCTTCTTCGCCATCTCTTCGATGTTCTCCGGCGGCCAGCCCGGGATGTCCATGCCGAGGCGCAGGCCCATCGAGGCAAGGACTTCCTTGATCTCGTTGAGGCTCTTGCGGCCGAAGTTCGGCGTGCGGAGCATCTCGGCCTCGGTCTTCTGGACCAGGTCGCCGATGTAGATGATGTTGTCGTTCTTCAGGCAGTTCGCCGCTGCGCACCGAAAGCTCCAGCTCGTCGACCTTCTTGAGAAGGTAGCGGTTGAGCTGGTTGGTGTCCGTCGGAGTTTCCGACGGAGCAACGGCGACGCCCGCGGTCATCGGGATGGCCTGGCGGACCTGGCCCTCGTCGAAGTGGACGAACAGCTGCAGCTGGTCCTGGAGGATGCGGGCCGCATAAGCGAGCGCATCTTCCGGAGCGACCGTGCCGTCGGTTTCGACGGTCAGGTTGAGCTTGTCATAGTCGAGCTCCTGGCCGACGCGGGTGTTCTCGACCTTGTAGGCGACCTGACGGACCGGGCTGTACAGCGCATCGACCGGGATGAGGCCGATCGGCGCGTCGGCCGGACGGTTGGCAGCGGCCGGGACGTAGCCCTTACCGATGTCGACCGTCAGCTCCATGTTGAGCGTCGCGCCGTCGTCGAGGTGGCAGATCACGAGATCCGGGTTGGTGACTTCGATGTCGCCGGTCGCCTGGATCATGCCCGCGGTGACTTCGGCCGGGCCGGTCGCGGACAGGTTCAGCCGCTTCGGGCCTTCGCCTTCCATCTTGAGGGCGATCTGCTTCACGTTGAGCACGATGTCGGTCACGTCCTCACGGACGCCCGTCAGGCTCGAGAATTCGTGAAGCACGCCTTCGATCTTGATCGAGGTGACGGCGGCGCCCTGAAGCGACGACAGCAAAACGCGGCGAAGCGAGTTGCCGAGCGTCATTCCGAAGCCGCGCTCCAGCGGCTCGGCGACGAAAACCGCGCGGCGGCGTGCGTCGCCGCCTGCACCCTGCTTGCGCTCCAGCGCGTTGGGCTTCTTGAGTTCCTGCCAGTTCTTCGCGTTGACGGCCATGTTGTTTCCCTAGCCCTGGGCGGGGGAGGTGGGGTCCCGCCCGTAAAATTCAAACTGCTGCCGGAACCACCCGGCAGCGGCGGTCGCGCTGGTTAGACGCGACGCCTCTTGCTCGGACGGACGCCGTTGTGCGGGATCGGCGTGACGTCGCGGATCGAGGTGATCGTGAAACCGACCGCCTGGAGCGCGCGAAGGGCGCTCTCACGGCCGGATCCCGGACCCTTGACCTCGACTTCGAGTGTGCGGACGCCGTGCTCGGCGGCCTTCTTGCCCGCGTCTTCAGCGGCAACCTGCGCCGCGTACGGCGTCGACTTGCGGCTGCCCTTGAAGCCCATCATCCCGGCGGAGCTCCACGCGATGGCGTTGCCCTGCGCGTCGGTGATGGTGATCATCGTGTTGTTGAAGCTGGCGTTCACGTGAGCGACGCCGGCCGAAATATTCTTGCGCTCCCTCCTGCGGAGGCGCTGCGGTGCTTGGGCCATTCAATTAATCCCTGTCATCCGTTCGCCCGATTTTCATCGAGGGCGAAGTTAAAAGCTGCGGCGAGAAGCTTACTTCTTCTTGCCCGCGATCGGCTTGGCCTTGCCCTTGCGGGTGCGCGCATTGGTATGCGTGCGCTGGCCGCGGACCGGCAGGCCCTTGCGGTGGCGAAGGCCACGGTAGCAGGCCAGGTCCATCAGCCGCTTGATGTTCATCGCGGTCTCGCGACGAAGATCGCCCTCGACCGTCTGGTCGCGGTCGATCGCTTCGCGGATGTGCAGGACTTCCTGGTCGGACAGGTCCTGGACCCGGCGCTCGGGAGCGATGCCCAGCTTGCCGATGATGCCCTTGGCCGTCGTGCGGCCAATGCCGTGGATGTAAGTCAGCGCGATTTCGACGCGCTTGTTGGTCGGGATATTTACGCCGGCAATTCGTGCCATTCTATTTCCTCTTTCAGCTCCACAGGTGCAGAACCTGCGGGAGGAATTCCCCGCGCGACCCGACACCCATCTCGACGCTTGTTAGGCCCGCTCCAAACGAAAAACCGACGCGCGCACGAATGCGCCGCCGGAACCGGTGGATCGGGATGAGTGCGAAATAAGTGCGAGTAGGTCCCGAAGTCAAGGTGCCGAAGGGCCTCGAATGTTCACGAATGTTCACAGTGACGAAGGCAACTCTGGACCTAGCCGTCGTTGGCGATCCCGACTAGGCATCTCCGATCCATTGGCGGTCGAAGTCCTACATTTCCAGCGTTGAATTGCGGTAGGGCCCAAGCGCCGATAGACCCGCGGCCGATGCAGCGCCTCTATCACGACCAACCCATTCCCGACGACTTCCGCGGCGCCGTCATCGCGCTCGGCAATTTCGACGGATTCCATCTCGGTCACCAGGCGGTCGTGACCCGGGCGATCGCGCTTGGGCTTCCACATGCGCCGGCCGGTGATCGTCGCGACCTTCGACCCGCATCCGGTGCGCCACTTCAAGCCCGACCTGCCGCCGTTCCGGCTGACCACCCTGGACCAGCGCGAGGAGCTGTTCGCCCATGCCGGCGCCGACGCCATGCTCGTCTTCCGCTTCGGAGCGGAGCTGGCCGCGATGGATGCGGAGGAGTTCGTCGCCGAGGTGCTGGCAAGGCGGCTCGGCGCGGCCGGGGTTATCACCGGCGACGACTTCAGCTTCGGCAAGGGCCGTTCCGGCGACGTCGCCGTGCTTGCGCGAGGCTGGGCGAACGGCACGGGATCGTCACCGAAGCCGTGTCGCAGGTTCTGCACGAGGGGGAGCGCGTCTCGTCCGGCCGGGTCCGCGACCTGCTGAGTGCCGGCGATCCGGGAGGAGCGACGCGGCTCCTGACGCGGCCGTTCGCGATCGAGGGAGTCGTCGAGCGCGGCGACGGCCGGGGCGGACGCGAGCTCGACTGTCCGACCGCCAATCTCCGTCTCGGCGATTATCAGCGGCCCGCTTACGGCATTTACGCCGTCGCGTCCGGCTCGACGACGGCAGCGAGCATCCGGGCGTCGCCAGCCTCGGCATCCGCCCGACGTTCGAGCCGCCGGTGGAACTGCTCGAGGCGAACCTGTTCGGCTTTCGACGGCGACCTTTACGGCCGGACGATCGAGGTCGGCCTGCTCGCACTACATTCGGCCCGAGCTGAAGTTCGACAGCATGGAAGCGCTCGGCGGCGCAGATGAAAAAGGATGCGGACGACGCGAAGCGGCTGATGGCGATCGCTGAATGAGGCGCTGGCTGAAGCGCATCGCCTTTGCGCTGGCCATCGTCCTTCTCGTCCTGACGATCCTCAACGCCAGCTGGATTGCCGGCAAGCCGCAAGGCGGCATCCGCCTGATCGCCCACCGCGGCGTCTATCAATTGTTCGATCACAAGGGCATCGACCGCTACAGCAGCTGCACGGCGACGCGGATCGAGCAGCCGGTCCACGATTATCTCGAGAACACCATCCGCTCGGTCCAGGCGGCGCGGCGGATGGGCGCCGACATGGTCGAGATCGACGTCGCGCCGACCGCCGACGGCCAGATGGCGGTCTTCCACGACTGGACCGTCGACTGCCGGACCGAGGGCAAGGGCAATGTCCGCGACAAGACGATGGCGGAGCTCAAGCAGCTCGATCCCGGCTACGGCTATACGGCCGACGGCGGCAAGACCTTCCCGCTGCGCGGCAAGCAGAAGGGCGGCATACCGAGCCTGCAGGAGGTGCTGCAGGCGGTGGGATCGACGCCGCTGATGTTCAACTTCAAGAGCAAGGATCCGGCGGAAGCCGACCAGCTGGCGCCGCGAGCTTGCGGCGGCGCGGCGCGATGCCGGTGAAGCTTCGTGACGGATTCTACGGCCATTCAGGCCCGATCGACCGGATCCGCCAGATTTACCCCGACGCCTGGGCCTGGTCGACCGACGGCGCCAAGACGTGCAGCAAGGACTATGTGCTGACGGGCTGGACCGGCATCGTGCCCGAAAGCTGCCGGAACGGCACCATCGTCATCCCGACCAACTACCAGGGGCTCTATTGGGGCTGGCCCAATCGGCTGCATCAAGCGGATGGACAAGGTCGGGGCCCGCGTGATCGTCGTCGGCCCGTACGGCGAGGACTAGGCGATGGGCCTCACGCTGCCCGGAGCAGCTCGGCGACGTGCCCAATTCGCTTCAAGGGCTACATCTGGGTCGAGGACATCTGGACCGTCGGCCCCGCACTCCGCGCCGGCCGCGACATCCGCAACCAGGCGCAGCGGGATGCGGCGGAGGCGGGGTTGAAGCGGCGGCGGAAAGGGCTGCACTAACCTCGTTCGTCCTTCGACTACGCCCCTTCAGGGCTCCGCTCAGGACGAACGGTGTGGAGTTTGCATTCCGCCGCTCCACCGCTAGAGCCGCGCGCGATGGCCGACGCCCCTGACACCACCGAAACGAAGCGCGACTACCGCAGCACCGTCTTCCTGCCGAAGACCGACTTTCCGATGAAGGCCGGCCTGCCGCAGAAGGAGCCGGTCATTGCCGCGCGCTGGAAGGCGGAGGACCTCTACGGCCAGGTCCGCAAGGCGCGCGCCGGGCGGGAGAAGTTCATCTTCCACGACGGCCCGCCCTACGCCAACGGCGACATCCACATCGGGCCACGCGCTCAACAAGACGCTGAAGGACATGGTCGTCCGCACCCAGACCCTGCTGGGCAAGGACGCGCCCTACGTGCCCGGCTGGGACTGCCACGGCCTGCCGATCGAATGGAAGATCGAGGAGCAGTACCGCAAGAAGAAGCTCAACAAGGACGAGGTCCCGCCGAAGGAGTTCCGCGCCGAGTGCCGCGCCTATGCGCAGCATTGGGTGAACGTGCAGCGCGAGCAGTTCCAGCGGCTCGGCATCATCGGCGACTGGGACAATCCGTATCTGACGATGGATTTCCAGGCGGAGGCGACGATCGTCTCCGAATTGTTCAAGTTCGCCGAGAGCGGCCAGCTCTATCGCGGCGCCAAGCCGGTGATGTGGTCGCCGGTCGAGAAGACCGCGCTGGCCGAGGCCGAGATCGAATATGAGGACATCACCTCGACGCAGATCGATGTGGCGTTCGAGATTGTCGAGAGCCCGATCCCGGAGCTGGTCGGCGCGCATGCGGTGATCTGGACGACCACGCCGTGGACGATCCCGGTCAACCAAGGCATCGCCTATGGTCCGGACGTTGAATACGTGCTCATGGAGTGTGAGCGCCGTCAAGTCGAAGATCCAGGACAACCTGTCCCGGATCGGAATGGAAGCGTTCCGGAAAGCGCATGGTCGCCGCTCATCGTAGCAGTCGACCTTCGTGACGAATTCGAAGACGCGCTGGCAGAGAACTTGGCAAGGAGCCCAGTTCAGACGTCGGGCCAGTCTATCGAGAATGGCGCGGAAAGGGCTCCGACCTCGCCGGCACCATCGCCCGCCACCCGATGCACCATCTCGGCGGCTTCTTCGCCAAGCCGCGTCCGTTCCTGCCGGGCGACTTCGTCACCACCGACCAGGGCACGGGCCTCGTCCACATGGCGCCCGACCATGGCGAGGACGATTTCGAGCTGTGCAAGGCGAACGGCATCGACCCGGTGTTCGCGGTCGAGGGCGACGGCAAGTATCGCGAGGACTGGCTGTGGCTGGGCGGGCAGGGCAGCGTCATCAACGCCAAGTTCAACGCGCCGGACGGGCCGATCTGCACGGACCTGCGCGAAGCCGGCGCCTTGCTCGCCGCCAGCGCGGACTTCGTGCACAGCTATCCGCATTCGTGGCGGTCGAAGGCCAAGGTCATCTACCGCTGCACGCCGCAATGGTTCGTGGCGATGGACCGGCCGCTGCCGAGCTATCATTGCGAGAGCTTCGCCGAGCAGCGCTGGGACAATGAGGGCGGCGCGATCGAGCAGACGCCGACGCTCCGCCAGCTGGCACTGCGCGCCATCGCCGACACCCGCTTCGTCCCCGAAAAGGGCCGCAACCGCATCGGATCGATGGTCGAGGGGCGCCCCGACTGGGTGCTCAGCCGCCAGCGCGCCTGGGGCGTGCCGATCGCCCTGTTCGTCGAGCGCAAGACCGGCCAGTTGCTCGTCGACCAGGAAGTGAACGACCGCATCGTCGCAGCGGTCCGCGAGCAGGGCGTCGACGCCTGGGACGCGGAGAATGCCGCCGCCTTCCTCGGCGCCGGCCGCAATCCCGACGATTACGAGATGGTCACCGACATTCTCGACGTCTGGTTCGACAGCGGCTGCACCCATGTGTTCACGCTGGAAAGCGGCCGCTGGCCCGACCAGCGCTGGCCCGCCGACCTCTATCTCGAAGGCTCGCGACCAGCATCGCGGCTGGTTCCAGTCGTCGTTGCTCGAAAGCTGCGGGACGCGCGGGCGGGCGCCGTTCAACGCGGTGCTGACCCACGGCTTCACGATGGACGCCAAGGGCATGAAAATGTCCAAGAGCCTCGGCAACACGACCAGCCCGCTCGACCTGATGAAGGAGCATGGCGCGGACATCTTGCGGCTGTGGGCGCTGTCGGTCGATTTCACCGAGGACCACCGCATCGGCAAGGAAATCCTCGGCGGAGTCGCGGACCAGTATCGCAAGCTGCGCAATACGTTCCGCTATCTGCTCGGCGCGCTGGACGGGTTCGGCGAGGACGAGAAGGTCGGCGTCGAGGCGATGCCGGAGCTGGAGCGCTACATGCTCCACCTGACCGCGGAGCTGGACCGGAAGCTGCGGCAGGCGGTCGAGGACTTCGACTTCAACAGCTACACGCGGCTGCTGGCCGACTTCGCCAACAACGATCTCAGCGCCTTCTATTTCGATATCCGCAAGGACGTCCTCTACTGCGAGATCAATGCGCTGACGGGCAGCCAGACGGATACGCGCCGCGCGTACCGGACGTGCTCGACACTGCTGTTCCACGCGCTGGTCCGCTGGCTGCGCGCCGGTGCTGGTGTTCACGACCGAGGAAGTGTGGGGCACGCGTTTTCCGGACGCGGGTTCGGTGCATTTGCTCGAATGGCCGGAAATTCCCGATGTGCCGGCGGACGATGGCCGCTGGCAGAAGCTGCGCGAGCTCCGCGCCCAGGTGACCGAGACGATCGAGCCGCTGCGGCGGGACAAGATCGTCGGGTCGAGCCTCGAAGCCGAGGTGACGGTGCCGGAACTGCTGGCGCCGCCCGAGGCGCTGGCCGAGCTGTTCATCGTCTCGTCAGTCAGCAAAGGGCGATGCACTGACCGTCGAGAAGACCGAAAAGCGCAAATGCGGCCGCTGCTGGCGCTATCTGCCGGAAGTGACCGAAGACGGTTCGCTCTGCGGCCGCTGCGAGGATGTTCTGAATGCGTAAGGCCAGTCTCGGGTTCGCCGTCGCGGCACTGGTGTTCTTCCTCGAGCAGATCACCAAGTGGATCGTGCTTGGGCCGCTCGACCTGCGCAACGTCGGGCTGATCGAGCTGATGCCGATTTTCGACCTGCGCTACACCGAAAATCACGGCATTTCGCTCGGCCTGTTCCAGGCGACCAGCGATGCGATGCGCTGGGTGCTGGTTGCGCTGACCTCGGCGATCGCGGTCGGCGTCGGCTGGTGGATCACGCGGGAGGAGAAGCCCGGCGACCAGATCGCGCTCGGCATGGTGCTGGGCGGTGCGCTCGGCAACATCCTCGACCGCGTCCGCCACGGCTATGTGGTCGACTTCGCCGACCTGTACGTGCGGTGGATACCCGAGCCATTCTGCCCGAGTTACGAGAATGGCCGATGTCACCTTTTTTACATCTTCAATGTCGCCGATGCAGCGATTAGCATTGGCGTCGCCATACTGTTACTGCGGGCCTTCCTGGTTAAGGAGCGGCCGAAGGAGAATGCTGAACATGCGTAAATTGGTCCCGCTCGTCGCTGTGTCGGCGGTTGCGCTCACAGGCTGCGGCGTCATTGGCGGCAGACCCCAGGCGCCGGATGAATTCCAGGTCGCGCGCAATGCGCCGCTGGTGATTCCGCCCGATTACAGCCTGACTCCGCCCGTCGCGGGCACGGCCGCGTTGACGCCGCAGGACGCTCAGCAGCAGGCGATCGACGCTTTGTTCGGCGGTCCGGCTCCGCGCAGCCAGAGCGAAAGCCACCTGCTCGACCGCGCCGGGCGCGACCGCACGGCGATCGGCGCTCGCTCGACGCGCCGGCGATCCCGACACGCGCGTGGTGGACAAAGGGCCTGTGACGACCGCGATCCTGAACGCGCCGGAGGCCGACGGGCAGATCGCATCCGCGCAGGTCCCGCAATAATAAGGACGAGGGGGGACGAGGCAGGCCATGGCTGAAGAGACATTTTCCGCGCGCCTCGTGGAAATCGAGTCCATGCTCGAGCGGTCGAGACGCCGCTTCGAGGAAGGCTCGCGCCTGGTCGAAGAAGCGCAGCAGCTGATGGGCGAGATCCAGCAGGAGCTGATCGGCAGCCCCAGGCGCATTTCGCCGGAAGACAGTGAAGAAGCAGCGTCCAAGCTGCTGCAGTCGCTCAAGGCGGCAGGCGGCGAAATGCCGGAGACCCTGTGCGGCGGCCGGCTTGCGGTCGACCAGGTGCAGCGCCTGATCCGCATCGACGGTCATCCCATCGGCATTACCGAGATGGAATATCGCGTGCTGGAGCTGCTGGCCTTCGCCCGCAACAATGTCGTCACTCGCGCGATGCTGCTGAAGCATCTCTATCGCCGCGCCGACGACCAGCCGCAGCCGAAGATCATCGACGTCTTCATCTCCAAGCTGCGCAAGAAGCTGCGCAGTGCGTCGGGCGGAGCGGAATTCATCGAGACGATCCCGCAGCGCGGCTGGATCCTGCGCGACATCGACGCCAACCAGGGGGCTTAAGCCTACTCTCCGTCATTGCGAGCGTAGCGAAGCAATCCAGCGTCTGGATTGCCGCGTCGCCTTCGGCTCCTCGCAAGGACGTTAGCGTTTTCTTGACCATCCGCGCCGATGCTGCGCGGCATGATCCAGATCCTTTCGATCGAAGCTGCTGCCGAAGCGCCCGTCGCGGGCGGTGAACTTGCCGCGCGCATCGCAGGGCTGAAGCGCGCGCTGCGCCTGCTCGAACCGAGCGGCGGCGGACCTTCTTGCGACGCCGAAGAGTTCGCGGCGATCGAGTTCGCCAGCGATGGCGCGAAAGCCTGCTTCGACTCCCGTTCCGAGCGCGTAATTGGGGGAGCGTCGGCGGGTCTGGAAGCCGTGGTGGGTGTTCGCGCCCAGGGTCTCGAACCGCATCCGACCGCTGTCGACATGGTCGCCGAGGCAATCCGCGAGGGCCTTGCCAGCCTCGAAGAGTTGCTCCGCCGCTAGGCGGGGCCTTGCTGCTTGGGCGTCTTCGGATCGGCGCCCCACTCACTCCAGCTTCCATCGTACAGCCGCCCATCGCGGTTGCCGAGCATCCGCGCTGCAAAGATCAGCGAATTGGCGGTCACGCCGGATCCGCAGCTGGCAACGAACGGCATTTCGGGGTCGACACCGGCTGCGAGGAACAGCCCCCGGATTTCGTCGGGTGACTTCAGCGTTCCGTCCTTGGTGTACAGGTCGGAATAGGGGAGGTTGCGAGCTCCCGGAATGTGGCCCGGGGCGACTCCCGGTCGGGGGTCTGCTTCCGTGCCTTCGAAGCGGGCACGGCCGCGGGCATCGACCAGCGGCATGGCGAATCCGGAATTGATCTGTCTCTTCGACACCACTTCGCCGGTGCGTTCGACCGCTTCGAAGCGCGCCATCCTCTCGGTCGGTTTGCCTTTTTCGGTCGGTCGGCCTTCCGCGAGCCACTTCTGGAATCCGCCGTCGAGGATCGCTACCTTGGGCGCGCCAAAGTGGCGGAACATGAACCAGCCGCGTGCCGCGGTTCGGGTCGGTGAATTGTCATAGACGACGATGCGATCGTCCTTGCCGACGCCGAGCTTCTCCATCGCAGCGCCGAATTCCGCGGCACTGGGAAGCATGTGCGGTGCCGAATTGCTTGTGTCTGCGACCTCGTCGATGTCCAGGAAGCGCGCGCCCGGAATATGCGCGGCAAGGTATTCCTTGTGCGCATCGCGCCCAAGCGCCGGCATGAACCAGCTGGAATCGATGATTGTAAGGTCCCGCTGGCCCAGGTTCTCGGCCAGCCACGCCGTGGAAACGAGATCGTCCATCGGCGAAGGATAGGCGGGAAGTGTTAACACTGGTAGGTGGCCGCGCCATGGAAACCACGCATCTCGGCAAGCCCAGTTCCTTGCCCGCTTCTCCGGGCGAGGCGAAGCTCGACTATGTGCCCAACCCGCGCGCCGGATTGCTGTACCTCGTGCGCTTTGCCGCTCCAGAATTCACGTCGCTCTGTCCGGTGACCGGCCAGCCGGACTTCGCGCACCTCGTCATCGATTATGCGCCCGGCGAGACGATCGTCGAGAGCAAGAGCCTGAAGCTGTTCCTCGGCGCCTTCCGCAATCATTGCGGCTTCCACGAGGATGTGACGGTCGGGATCGGTCAGCGGCTGTTCGAGGAGATGAAGCCGCAATGGCTGCGCATCGGCGGTTACTGGTATCCGCGTGGCGGCATGCCCATCGACGTGTTCTGGCAGAGCGGCTCGTCGCCGGAAGGGCTATGGCTGCCCGAACAGGGCGTACAGCCCTATCGCGGGCGCGGCTGAAGGGAACCCATCGAAGTACTACTTCGATGGGACCCGCTGAACGGGTTTCAGGACGATCCGCGCGTCCCAGCGGTACAGGATCCAGTTTTCCCCGTCTTGCGTCAGCGGCGTGCGGTTGAAGCAGGCCGTCGCATAGCCCCGGTCGCATTCCTCGGGTGGCGGCATGGGATCGGTGGTCAGCACGACCTTGCCGTCCTCGAACGTCCAATTGCCCTCGCCGCCTTCCGACACCGCGCCATAATCGAAGCCGTAGCGAAAGCGGCCATCCGGCGAGAGCTCAAGGCCGCCCGCCATTTCCATCTGGTTGATCCGGTAGAGGCCGGCGGCATCCGGGACCGACTTCGCGAGCGCGCTGCCGGGCAAAGCGAACAGGATCGCGATGCCCAGCAGCCGGCGCATCATTCGACCGCTTCTTTCCTCGTGCGGGCGTAGAGCCAGGCGAGCGCGCCGGCGAAGACCAGCAGGCCGAGGGGGACTGCAAGACCGAACTCCGCGACGAGCGCCAGCGGCGAGTCATTGTTCGTGGCCCCGACGATGCCCGCGAACAGAACCCCGAACAGGCTTTCGCCGACGATCAGGCCGGTCGCCATCAGCACGCCGAGGCGCTTCGCGAAGGCCGGGTTCGCCGCGCGCCGATCGGCCCACTTGTCGTAAGTCCAGCCAAGGAAGGCGCCGATCGGGATCAGCAGGGTGAGCGTCATCGGCAGATAGATGCCCATGCCTACGGCCAACGGCGGCAGGCTGCCACGCTTGGTCGCGCGGAGCATCTCGTCGATGCAGATGATGCCGACGCCGATGGCCGCGCCGAGCCCGATCAGGTTCCAGTTGAGGTCGCCGCCGAGCACCCCCTGCGCGATGGCGGAAATGAGTGCGGCCTGAGGTGCAGCCAGGGCGTTCGGCCCGGCTCCCGGCGCGCCTTGGAAGCCGAAGGCGTCGTTGAGGATGGTCAGGATCGGCGGAATCACCAGCGAGCCGAAGAGCACTCCGATGATCAGCGCGACCTGCTGCCGCCATGGCGTCGCTCCGACCAGCTGGCCGGTCTTCAGGTCCTGAAGGTTGTCGTTGGCGATGGTCGCGATGCCGAAGATGATGGCCGTCACGAACAAGGCAAAGGCGACCAGGCTTTGCGACGCCGACAGGTCCGACTGTGGGCCGAACAAGGCCGCGATGATCAGCGAGATGCCGAGCACGGTGAGGATACCGACTCCCGAAACGGGGCTGTTCGAAGCGCCGATCAAACCGGCCATGTATCCGGTGATCGCGGCGATGATCGCGCCGGCGATGAAGATGTAGCCGAGGCTCCAGGCAATGGTCGCCGCAGGTGCCGCGGCAATGGGTCCGCTCTGCGCGAAGGCCGACAGCAGCAGGCCGATGGGGATCAGCGCGACGACAATTCCGCCGGCGATATAGCCGATGGGGATGTCGCGATCCGTCAGCGGCAGGCTGTCCTGCCCGCCAGTGCGGCGGGCGCGGCTGGCGGAAATGGCCGACGCGATTCCGCGCGTGATTGGTCCCATGATGCGCAGCAGGGTCCAGATCGCCGCGACGCCCATGGTCCCCGCGCCGATGAAGCGGACCTTCTCTCGGAACGTCGTGCCGACGAGCGCCTCGATGTCGGTGCCGGAGGGGATGGGCAGAATGCCGGTCTGCCACGGCACGAGCACGAACCAGCTGATGATCAGGCCGACCAGCATGGCAATGCCGACGGCCATGCCGACGAGATGGCCGACACCGATCAAGGCCATCGACAAGCTGGTGGAAACGGTCGTCGCGCCTCCCGCGAACGGGAAAGCGCGGGCCGCTTCGGCGGCCACGATCTTGGTCTGCGCGAGGATCGCATAGGCAGCCGAGACGACCGAACTCCAGATGATCATCTGCAGGCCGCGGCGGTTTTCTTCAGCCCCGCCAACGCCGGCGCCGACCTTGAGCACCTCGGCCGCCGCGACACCTTCAGGATAGGGCAGGTCGGACCCGGTCACGAGCGCGCGCCTGAGCGGCACGGAGTAGAGCACGCCGAGGATGCCGCCAATCGCGATCACAGCGACGGACAGCCAGAAGGGGAAACCGGTCCACCAGCCGACCATGATCAGGCCGGGCAGGACGAAGATGATCGCCGACAGTGTCCCCGCCGCCGACGCGATCGTCTGGACGATGTTGTTTTCCTGGATCGTCGAATCCGCGAAGAACTTCAGCACGGCCATGGAGATGACCGCCGCGGGGATCGAGGTCGCGAAGGTGATCCCGAGCTTGAGGCCGAGGTAGACGTTGGCCGCGGTGAAAACCAAGGTGATGAGCCCGCCGAGGATGATCCCCCGAAGCGTAAGCTCCTTCACGGCCTGAAAGCCGTCCTGTTGCGCGGTCGTTGCCAAGATTCCCCCCTCAGCTTTTCTTATTGTTCGGCGGGGCGGGGCTCGAATGCCGGCGCACCACCTGCCACCTGTCTTCGTCGCGGACCCATACGTCGGTCAGCAGGACGCAGTCCTCAATCTCACCGCCCAGATATTTCACTCGCCAGCGTGCCTCGACCGTGCCGACCATCATCTGGTCGAACACGACTGCGTCGACGACATGCAGCTCGATGGCGACCAGCTCGCGCTTCTGGATGGCGTCGAGCCATTCCTCGCGGTTAAGCGTGAACGGACCCGTGGACCGCGTCCCGATGAGCGCAAAACGCGGGTGAATCAGCGTTCGCAGCCTATCGAAATCGCCGGCACAGAGCGCGTCCCGCCACTCGCATTCGAGGGCGTTAATCAACTCGTGACTATCTGCCACGAAGCAATCCGCCGAAGATGCCGCGGAGGAGCTGGGTGCCGATCTGGCGACCGACCGAGCTGGCGATCGAGCGGCCGGCCGACTGGACGAGCTTGTCGGTCATGGTCGGTTTCGCTGCCTCGCGGGCGCGGCGTGCTTCCTCGCGGGCCTGCGCGGCCTGCTGCCGTTCTTCCTCGCGGCGGCGCTGGGTCTCCAGCCGGTCCTGCTCGCGCTGCAGGCGAAGTTCCTCGCGCTTGGCGACGGCGTCCAGCTTGGCCTGCTGGGCTTCGGCCTTGGCGGATTCCGTCTCGGCCTTGGCCTCCGCTGCTGCGGCGGCGGCCTCCGAAGCCTTGGCGGCGAGCATTTCCTGCGCGGAATCGCGGTCGACCAATGTGTCGTATTTGGAGCCGATGGCGTCGGTCGACCTGAGGATCGACCGTTCCTCGCTGGTGATCGGGGCGACGCGGGACGACGGTGGTTTGATCAGCGTTCGCTGGACGGGCGAGGGCGAGCCGTCGGGCTGGAGCAGCGAGACGAGCGCCTCGCCGACCTTCAGTTCCGTGATCGCCTGTGTGACGTCGACCTCCGGGTTGGGCCGGAAGGTTTCCGCCGCCGACTGCACGGCTTGCTGATCGCGCGGAGTGAATGCGCGGAGTGCGTGCTGGACGCGGTTGCCGAGCTGGCCCGCGACCTTGTCGGGAATATCGATCGGGTTCTGCGTGATGAAATAGACGCCGACGCCCTTGGAGCGGATCAGGCGGACGACCTGTTCAACCTTCTCCAGCAGGGCCGGCGGGGCGTCGTCGAATAGCAGATGGGCTTCGTCGAAGAAGAAGCACAGCTTGGGCTTCGACAGGTCGCCGACTTCGGGAAGCTGCTCGAACAGCTCCGACAGCAGCCAGAGCAGAAAGGTCGAGTAGAGCCGCGGGGACGCCATGAGCTTGTCGGCGGCGAGTATGTTGACCACTCCGCGTCCGCTCTCGTCGATCTTCAGGAAATCCTCGAGCTCGAGTGCCGGCTCGCCGAAGAAATGGTCGCCCCCCTGGCTGCGAAGCTGCAGAAGCGAGCGCTGGATCGCCCCGACCGACGGCTTGCTGACATTGCCATACTCGAGCGTCAGCTCGTCGGCCCGCTCCCCGCAGCTGACGAGCATGGCCTGCAGATCGTCGAGGTCGAGCAGGAGGAGCCCGTCCTTGTCGGCGACGTGGAAGGCGATGGTCATCACCCCCTCCTGCACCTCGTTGAGGTTCATCAGGCGGGACAGCAGCAGCGGACCCATTTCGGTGACGGTCGTGCGGATCGGGTGGCCCTGCTCGCCGAACAGGTCCCACAGCTGCACCGGGCAGTCGCGATATTGCCAGTCGGTGTAGCCGATCTCGGCAGCGCGGCCGGCGAAAATCTCGTGCAACTTTCCCGTCGGTGAGCCGGCCATGGCGAGGCCCGCAAGGTCGCCCTTTACGTCGGCGACGAAGGTCGGAACTCCGGCGGCGGAGAAGCCCTCGACGATGCCCTGCAGGGTCACCGTCTTGCCCGTGCCGGTGGCCCCGGCAATCAGGCCGTGGCGGTTGGCCCGGCTCAGCTCCAGTCGCTGAGGATTGCCTCCACCCGCCGCACTTCCAATGAAGATGCTGCTCGCCGCCTCGCCACTCATGCGCTCTCCCTCGCAGATTCGCTGCGCAACCTAGCTCCAGCAGTGGCGCGTGGCGAGTGCGGCTGTTTAGCTCTTCACGGCTGTCCCAAGCGCCGCCGATAGAGCATCGAGCGAGTAGGGCTTGTGTAGCACCGGGAAGGAATCTTCGTGCTGCATGGCCAAGGCATCGCTGTAGCCCGTGGTGAGGACGACCGGCAGGTCGGGCCAGCGCTGTCTCACGACCCGCGCGAGGTCGATGCCGCTTTGTCCGGGCATAACGATGTCGCTGAAGACGACGTCGAACTCGCCGCCCTCTTCGAGCATGGCGAGGGCTTCGGCGGCAGTCGACGCCCGGCGCGTCTCGAAGCCCAGATCCGCAAGGGCCTGCTCGGCGAAGGCGCCGACTTCGGGATTGTCCTCAACGACGAGAACGCAGCCCTCGGCCTGGGGACGGCGAGCGATTGCCGGACGTCGTTCTTCGGGGCGCGGGCCTGACGAAACGCGCGGCAGGTACATGGTGAAGGTCGTGCCGGACCCGAGTTTGCTCCGAACCTCGATCTCCCCGCCGGATTGCTTCGCGAAGCCATAGACCTGGCTCAGCCCCAGGCCGGTGCCCTTGCCGGTTTCCTTGGTTGTGAAGAACGGTTCGAAGATCCGGTCGAGGTCGCCTGCCGGAATGCCATGTCCGGAATCGGCTACGCTGATGGTCACGTAGCCGGCCGCGACATTTGGCCCGGAGGACCTGAGCGATTGTGCTGCATCGATGGCAATGTGGACTTCGCCTTCACCGTCCATGGCATCGCGGGCGTTGACCGCCATGTTCACCAGCGCCGTCTCGAACTGAGCGGCGTCGGTTTCCACGAAGCAGTCCTCGCAGCGGCCTTCGATACGCAAGGTAATGCGCGATCCAAGCACCGTGCGCAGCATGTCGCCGATCGCCTCGACCCGCTCGGTCACGTCGAACACCTCGGGCTTCAGCGCCTGCCGGCGGGCGAAGGCGAGGAGCTGGCTGGTCAGCCGCGCCGCGCGGTCCGATGTGTCGGCGATGGCCTGAATGTAGCGCTGACGCTTCGCCTCATCGATCTCGCCTCGCTGCAGGACGTCGGCGGAGCCGCGGATCACGGTCAGCATATTGTTGAAGTCGTGCGCAATCCCGCCGGTCAGCTGCCCGATCGCTTCCATCTTCTGCGCCTGGCGGAGCGCCTCGTTCGCGGTTTCCAATTCGGCAGTGCGTTCCTGGACGCGCTGCTCAAGCGTCTCGTTAGAGCTTTGCACGACTTGATAGAGACGGGCATTGTCGATGCTGATCGCGGCCTGACCGGCGATCCCGGTCATCAGCTGCTCATGATGCGCCCCGAAGCGCCCAGGCTCGCGATGCCCGAAGAAAAGGCCGCCAATGACCTCACCGGACCGACTCGCGACCGGAACGGCTAGATAGCTTCGGACCGGAAGGTGGCCCGTGGGCATACCCTTGTACGGCGGATTCTTGCCGTAGCGCGGATCCTGGGTGATGTCGTCGGAGCGGACAACGCCCTCGCCCGCAAAGGTCGGAGCGAAGATCTTCGTGGCGCGCGGCATGCCGAAGCCCTCGAACTGCGACCGATCTGCGCCGGAAAGCGTGTAGAGCATGTAGCTCGCGCCTTCCTTGTCGAGCACATTGTAGAAGAACGCACCGAACTGTGCGCCCGTCAGTTCGACGCCGGCGTCGGTCACCATCTGGACGACCCGCTTGAGGTCGAGCTCGGCTGCGATGGCAGCCCCCGTCCGATTTAGCGTATCCAGCCGGTAACGTTCTTCGCGAAGGGCGGATTCCTGCTTCTTCTCCTCGGCGATGTTCCGCGCTTCGATGATCGTCCCGACGGGATTTCCGAGATCGTCGCGGACCGGACTGGCGGTAAAAGCGACCGGATAGAAATGGCCATCCTTATGGACGAAACACTCCTCGCCCTTGACCTGGTTCTTTTCAGGGAAGGCGCGGTCGATCGGGCATTCTTCGAGCGGATAATGGCGCCCATCAGGGTATTTGTTATGAATGACGTCATGCAGCGGGCGGCCCTGCATCTCCTCGAAACGATAACCGGTGAGTTGCTCCGCGGCGGCGTTGGCAAACACGCAATGCTGCCTGTCGTTCATCAAGAGGATGGCCATCTCGGTATTGTTGATGATCGCGTTTAGACGGCGGGTCGTCTCTCCCAAGGCGTCTTCCACGTCGCGCCGCTCGTCAATGTCGATAACCGAGCCAACATAACCGAGGAACTCGCCGCCGGGGCCGAAGCGGGGCGCCGCGGCGTCGATTGCCCATCGGTAGGCGCCGTCATGGCGACGCAGACGATATTCGGTGCGGAATGGGCCCCGCTCCTTGTTAGCCTTGACGAAGGCCTCGCTCGACCACTCTCGATCTTCCGGATGGACAGCGTCCAGCCAGCCAAATCCTTCCGAGTCTCCAGGTGCCTGACCGGTAAATTCGTACCACGCCTTGTTCAGATAGGTGCAGCGACCATCGGGCTCTGTGACCCAGACCATGACCGGGGAATGATCGGCCATGTTGCGGAACCGAGCCTCGCCCTCGCGTATCGCAGCCTCGGTCTGCTTGCGCTGGGTGATGTCTATGACGGTTCCGATGAAGCGAGTGGCACGCCGTTCGCGGCCTGAACCTTCAAGGAGGGCGCGGCCGGTCGCCGCGATCCAACGCTCGACTCCATCTTGATGCCCGATGGTCCGGTACTCAACGTCGTAGAAGCCGGACCCTTCAGCATCGAGCGCGGCCTGCACCGCCTCATTCGTGGCTTCGCGATCGTCAGGATGCAATCCTGCGAGGAAGGTACTCGTAGTCCACCTCGGCGCTGGGCGGCAGTCCGAACAAAGCCTTGCAGCGGTCGTCCCAACGGAGCGTGCCGTTGATTGGGTCATAATCCCAGGTGCCGATCGCCGCAGCGTCGGTCGCGATGCGGAGGCGTTCTTCGCTTTGCCGAAGCGTTCGCTCCGCGACCACGCGCTCCGTCGTTTCGTTGACCAGGCAGAGCACACCTTCGACGGCACCGCTCTCACCGCGCACGGCGGAGTAGGAAATGTCCATGTAGACCGTCTCGGGAAAGCCGTGCCGTTCAATGTAGAAGGGCCGGTCCTTGGCCGAGATCGTGTTGCCAGTATCGCGGACGGACTTCAGCAATGGCTCCAGATCGTCCCAAAGCTCGGCCCAATATTCGCTCGCGGGTCGGCCGAGCGCGTCCGGGTGCTTGTCGCCGATCGTGGACGCATAGGCATCGTTGTAAAACGCGACGAATTCCGGGCCCCAGAACAGCACGATTTGCGAGTCCGCGGGCAATATCATTGCTGCGGCCGCCTTCAGCGTCCGTGACCAGTCCTCCGGCGGACCTAAAGGCGAGCGTGACCAGTCGCGCGCTCCGATCAGCGCGGCCACTTCCCCGCCGTCCGGGAGAAAGGAAAGCGATGATCGAGGCTTCAGCTGGAGGCCTTTCGATCGATAAAGTTCAACAATTTCACTTACGTCCACCCAGCCGACTGCTGCCGACAGCTATGAACCGTCGAGCAGCAAAAAGGCTGCGATACGGCCTAAAGGGCTAGCGTACGGGGGCCTGCGCCGGAGCGATATCGACGCCGATGAAGGCCTCCGGACCGGTGCCGCGCTTGACCAGCAGAAGGACGCTGGTGCGACCGGCGCGGCGGGCCGCATCGACGGCTGCCAGCACCTGAGCCGGGGTGGTGACCGCCTGCTGGTTGATCGACACGATGAGATCGCCGCGCTGCAGTCCCTTTTCCGCAGCATCGCTGTTCGGATCCACCTGCGCGACCACGACGCCGCGCGCCGTTGGCGGCAGATTGAGCGCCCGCGCGATCTGCGGATTGATCGCCTGGAGCTGCAGCCCGAGGGCAGAGCTGCCGGGCGTTGCCGGTGCGTTCTCGGGCGCAAGCTCTTCATTGTCGTTGCCGAGCTGGCGAGCGAGCTCTTCCTCGGTCGGGCGCTGCCCGACCGCTACGTTGATCGTCTGGCGGCGGCCGTTGCGGATGATCTCGAGCGGGACGCGTGTGCCGACCGGCGTGTTGGCGATCAGGTAGGAAACCGTCTGGTCGGGGTTCACGTCACGGCCGCCGACCCGGAGGATGACGTCGCCCTGCTGGATGCCGGCACGGGCCGCGGGCTCGTTCGGCTGGACGGAGCGCACGATCTCGCCACGGTTCTTCGGAAGGCCGAGCGATTCCGCGATATTCTCGTCGAGCGGCTGGAGGCCGACGCCGAGGTATCCGCGCTGCGGACGCTGTCCGCGGCGGAGGGAATCAATGACCGGCTTGGCAAGCTCCGCCGGAATGGCGAGGCCGATGCCGACCGAAGCCCCGGTCGGAGAGATCAGCGCCGAGTTGATGCCGACGACACGGCCGTTGAGATCGAACATCGGGCCGCCGCTATTGCCCATGTTGATGGACGCGTCGGTCTGGATGTAGCGGTCGTAGGCGCCGGCACCGGTAATGCCGCGATGCAGGGCCGAGATGATGCCGGCAGTCACCGTACCGCCGAGGCCATAGGGATTGCCGATCGCCAGGACCCAATCGCCCACGCGAGCCCTGGTGCTGTCGCCCCATTCCACGAACGGGAAGTTCTGGCCCTCGATCTTAAGCAACGCGAGGTCGGAAGCGGAATCGCGGCCGATGATGCGCGCCGGATATTCGCGGCGATTGGTCAGCGTCACCGTGACCTGGTCAACGGTGCCGTTGCCCGACGCGCTTTGGATCAGGTGGTTGTTGGTGACGATGTAGCCGTCGGCCGAAATCAGGAAGCCGGAACCGAGCGATCCCGTCTCACGCGTGCGGGGGCCACCCGGCGTTCCAGGTGCGGCTTGCGGTCCGCCTTGCTGACTCTCGGGGAAGCCGAAGCGGCGGAAGAATTCTTCCAGCGGATCGGCCTGGGTGCGAACTGGCACGCGCTGGCGGGTCGAGATGTTGACCACCGCGGGCTGAAGCCTCGCGGACAGGTCCGCGAACGAAATGGGCGCCCCGCCGGGGGCCATGGCCGCCGGCGCGTTTTGTGCGACCTGGGCCCCTGCGGACCCCGTGGCCAGCGAAAAGGCGGTCCCACCCAAAAGCAGCGCAGTTGCAACTCCATAGGCGTAGCGCACCGTCCCGGACTCCTTCGATCTCATCGAAACTCCATGAATTGCACGTTTTGATTTCCGCGTCGTGCTAGTTTGAACCACTGAACGGGGATTGAACGAGGCTCAGCGACCCCTTCCAGTGAATTCCTTCAAATAGTCGTTCTGAGGCGACAAAATGATGTTCGTGCCTGCAACCGGGCTGTTGCCGTCGCCCAGGAAGGTGATCTGGTAGGACTGCATCGCTCGATAGAACTCATAGAAGTCGGCATCTTTCCCAAAGCTGTTCGCATAGACGCGAGCGGCTTCCGCGTCGGCTTCGGCGCGGATGATCTGGGCCCGCTTGGCACCTTCTGCCCGGATCGAGCGCGCTTCCTGCTCGCGCGCGCTGCGCATGCGGTCGAATGCTGACTGCAGTGGCGTGCCGTCGGGAAGGTCGGCCTTCTTGATCCGCACGTCGATGATCCGCGCCCCGTACTGGGCGCGCGACCCGGTCGAGGCTGCTTCGAACATTCTCCATCACGCCCTGGCGTTCGGGAGACAGAAGCGCGGCGAAGGGCTGCTTGCCGAGTTCGTTGCGGATCTCGGAACCGAGGATCGGCACGAGCGCGGCCTGCAGCCGTGTCTCGTCCCGTGCGCGAATGTACATGAGCCGCGGATCCACGATCTTGTACCGCGCGAAGGCATCGACCTCTAGCCGCCGCTGGTCCGTGGAAAGGACCTGCTGGCGCTCCATGTCGACCGACTGCACGCGCTTGTCGATCCACACGAGATTCTCGACGAACGGGATGCGGTAGTTCAGGCCGGCCTGCTTTGCGCCGAGGATGCGCGTCGGCTTGCCGAACTGGACGACCACGGCCTGCTTGGTTTCCGGAACGATCGGGAAGGCGCTGAATAGGATGAACAGCAGGACAAGGGCCACTATGCCGCTGAGGAGCGGGCGGCTACGGATGAAGTCGGTCACTGGCCGCCTCCCCGCTGTTGCTGTTGGGTGCGCTGCTGTTGTTGCTGCTCCTGCGTTTGCCGCTGGACTTCCGGCAGCGGCAGATAGGGCGTTACCCCGGGCGCTTCGATGATCGTCTTCGGGACCTTCTGCAGGATTTGCTCCATCGTCTCATAGTACATGCGGCGCCGGGTTACTTCAGGCGCAAGCCGATACTCCTCGTAGACCTTGTCGAACGCGGCGGATTCGCCTTGCGCCTTCTGGGTTAGCTGGGTCGCATAGGCGTTCGCGCGGTTGATGTAGGACTGGGCATCCTGCTGCGCCGCCGTGACCTCCTTGAAGGCCTCATTCACCGATTGCGGTGGGTCCGCCTGACGGATGGCGATGCCCTGGATCTGCACGCCGGACCTGTAGGCGTCGAGAATGCGCTGCATTCGCTCAGTCACGTTGTTCTCGATCTCGCCACGTCCGTCGCCGATCGCATCCTCTAGTGTCACCTGGGCTACTACCGCGCGCATCGCGCTCTCGGCGACTTCGTTGATGGTCTCTTCAGGCTGGGCGAGACTGAACAGGAAGAGCTCGGGGTCGCGGATGTTCCAGCGTACCGAATAAGCGATGTCGATGATGTTCTGATCGCCGGTGAGCATCAGCGTTTCGGTGCTCGCAGACCCGATTTCCGCCGTGCGGATGTTCTCTACATCGACTTTCTGCACGCGCTCGAACGGGAGCGGCATGGTCATTCCAACGCCCGGGTTCAGCGTCCGGCTGTAGCGGCCGAACTGGGTGACGACGCCGCGTTCGCCCGGGGCGACGACGTGGAAGGATGTGAACAGCAGCCAGGCGAGGACGAGGGCGAGGACGCCCCACTTGATCAGCTTGCTGCTCGGGCCACCTTGAAACCCGCCATCGCCTCCGAAGCGCTCCCGGCTCTTGCGCAGGAAATCGTCGAGCGAGGTTACGTTGCGTGAGGTCGCGGTTGAACCGCTTTTCCTGCGCTTCGGCGTTTCGCCCCAGGGTCCGCCGCCTTGCGGCGTGTCGCCGCCCTCAGGCTCGTCACTCCCGGACGAGCCCCAAGGGCCCTTGATGTCGCTGAAGAAGGCTCGCGCCCTAGGGCCCAGCCCCGAAATGATTGTCATGGAACCACTATAGGGAGCCGCCCTCACGAAAAACAGTGGCAAGGACAAGCGGAGTGCCTATGTCGCCGGGCGATGGCAGATCAGAACGATGCGTTGGTCGAACTGGAACGGCATCCCGAGGCTCGCCGAATCCGCTCGCGGCGCCTGAACCAGGGCGTCGCGACCCTCATCGTCGATGCAACGGGACTGGCCGACGCCGAGCGCAAGGGACTTGAACGTGATCTTCAGGATGCGACCTCCGCGATCGCCGGGGTCGACGAGGTCCGCATTGCCTTGACGGCGTCGCAGCCGCACCGGACCCTGATCGCAATTGGCAGCGGCAAGGGCGGCGTCGGCAAGTCCACTGTCGCGGCCAATGTCGCCATCGCGCTGGCTCGGTCGGGCAAGAAGGTCGGGCTGGTCGATGCGGACGTCTATGGACCGTCGCAGCCGACCCTGCTCGGTACCGACGCCAAGCCAACCGCCGCGGACGACCGGCTCATTCCAGTCGAGGCGCACGGGCTCAAGTTCCTGTCTCTCGGCCAGTTGGTGTCGCCGGGACATGCTCTGGCATGGCGCGGACCCATGGCGACGGGCGCACTCGCGCGACTGATCGACGCCGACTGGGGCGATGCCGACGTGCTGGTGGTCGATCTTCCGCCGGGCACCGGTGATGTGCAGCTTTCACTCATCCAGAAATCACGGCCCGACGGGGCGGTCGTCGTCTCGACGCCGCAGGACCTGTCGCTGATCGATGCAGCGCGGGCAATCGACCTGTTCCGCAAGATGGACGTGCCGGTGCTCGGCATCGTCGAGAATATGGCAGGCTACATCTGCCCGCATTGCGGAGAGGGATCCGACCCGTTCGGCAGCGGCGGAGCCGAAGCTGCCGCAGCGGAAATGGGAGTTCCATTCCTCGGCCGGCTGCCCTTGTCCGCGACGGTGAGAGCGGCATCGGACGCAGGCACTCCGCCGGCTGCGGGCGAGGGCCCGGAATCCGAGGCATTCGCCGCCCTCGCGCAGAAGATCGTCGCGGCGCTGGAAACGGTTCGCCGCTGAAGCATTGAAGCGGCAGGAGAAGACCATGCCGCTCACTCGCGACGAAGACATCAGGGAATTGCTAACCAGTGCTCGCACTGTTGCAGTGTTCGGCTGCTCGGACCGCCCAGACCGACCGTCCTACGGTGTCGCCGCTTTTCTGCAGCGGCACGGCTATCGCATGATCCCCGTCAATCCGCAGATCACCGGCGAGCGAGTTCACGGCGAGTTCGTATGGCGGGATCTGGGTCAGATCGGCGTGCCCATCGACATCGTCGACATTTTCCGCCGCCCGATCGCCGCAGGCGAAGCCGTGGATCAGGCGATCGCGGCAGGCGCCAAGGCGGTCTGGATGCAGCTCGGCATCGTCAACGAGGAGGCTGCCGCGCGCGCCGAGGCGGCGGGCTTGAAGGTCGTGATGGACCGCTGCACGAAGATCGAGATCATGCGTCTCGGAGTGCCGCAAATCGCGGCCGACGCCTGAACGTCGGCCGCCAAAGCTTTTAGCGTACTCCGATCGTATCGTTGATCGGATCTGGATCGTCCCCGACGGTACCGCCTGACCGGACCGCACCGGCAAGCAGGAGGCCCGCTAGATGCGGGGTGGCCATCGACGTTCCGGACAGGGTCGCATAACCGCCGTCCTTATAGGTCGACAGGATGCTGACTCCGGGCTCCGCGTAATCGATCGGCGGGTTTCCGTAATTACTGAAGCTCGCCCACTTATCGCCCTCCGCAAACGCGGACACAGTGTAGATGTTGGCGCCGTTCGCCCGCCCCGGAGAGTGGTTGTTGGCGTTGTCGCTTTCATTGCCGGCGGCAAGAGCGAACTTAACGTTTTTCGACGCTGCAATCACGGCGCTGTCTAGGGCAGTGGAGACGCCGCCGCCAAGGCTCATGTTCGCGACGTCACCGGCCGCTCCGTTCTTCGCGACATAGTCGACTCCGGCAATGACGTCGGAGTTCGATCCCGAGCCACGGCGGTTGAGGACACGAACGGCGACGACGGTGGTGCCCGGCACCACTCCAACCACTCCAATGGTGTTCTTCACGGCTGCGATAGTGCCGGCAACATGGCTGCCGTGACCGTTAAGATCATTCGGCGAAGTCTCGCGCGAAACAAAATTCTTGCTGAGTGTCTGGTCTACGATGAGATCCGGGTGGTCGAGATCGATGCCCGTATCGATCACCCAGGCCTTGTTCGAACTCGCGCTGCCGCCACCACCCACGCGGGTAATCCCCCAGGGCGTCTTCTGCGCCGGCTGCGTCGGCGTGCCGGCGGTCGGCTTGCCAAGCTCGCGGAACGTCATTGCGTCCTGGTCGGCGGTGACCTCCTGGTCCTGCTCGCAATAAGCGATTTTCTGATTGCGTGATGCGATCTGCGCGGCGGCCGTCGCCGACATGTTCGTCGAGAAGCCACGAATGCTGTTTTCGTAGACATGCTTGACGTTGCCGCCACCCTGGCTGGCGGCCTTGTTCGCCTCTGCGCGGACGTTGCCGCGTGCCACTGCGTCGGACTTGAACACGCAGATGTAGCTGCCTTCGATCTTGTCGCCGCGCTTTGCAGCAGCCGGACTGGCGCCTGCGACCGCAAAGGACGCGACGGTGGTCGCGAGGAATATGCGAGAAAGATGCATGTGGATTGCCCCCAAATGTAACGCCGAGCGATGCGCCACCCGAGTCGTTAACAGAGCTTAGGGATTAGAAATCTGCACGCAATGGCAGTCAGTTAGGCCGCCGCGACGGCCATTTCTGGGATAAGCAAAGTGGGAGCATCGATGCCGCGACGGAACTCCAGGTCGCTTCCGGGCTCGAGCGTTGCGAACATGTCGAGCAGGTTCGACGCGATGGTGATTTCCGCCACGGGTTCGGCAATCGCACCGTTACGAATCATGAAGCCGGAGGCGCCGCGGCTGTAGTCGCCGGTGACGTAGTTGATGCCCTGCCCGATCAGTTCGGTGACGAGGATCGCTTGGGGAAAGGCGGCGAAAAGATCGTCGCGGCTGCGCCTTCCGGCTTCGATGAACAGGTTGCTAGGACCGGCGCCCGGTGCCCCGCTGGCGCCGCGGACGGCGTGCCCGGTGGGCTGGATGCCAAGCTGACGCGCCGATGCGCTTTCCGCTGTCCAGGTGCGGAGGATGCCTTCCGACACGAGGTCCATACGGCCTACCGGCAGGCCCTCGCCGTCGAACTGACGCGAGCGAAGGCCGCGGACGCGCAAGGGATCGTCGACAATACGGACACCGTCCGCGAAGATCTGCTTACCGAGCTTGTCGAGCAGGAAGCTCGCTTTCCGGGCAACGGCGCCGCCGCTGATTGCTGCAGCGAAATGGGTGAGGATCGATCCGGCGACACGCGGATCGAACAGGATCGGGTAGCGGCCGGCCTTGGGCTTTTGCGGGTTGAGCTTGGACACTGCGCGATCGCCCGCAAGCCGTCCGATCTGGTCCGGAGCGTCGAGGTCCTCGAGGTGCCTTGCCCCGTGCCAGGCGCTGTCACGTTGCATGGTTGCGCCCTCGCCGGCGACGACGCTGACGGAGCAGCTGTGCCCGGTCGATCTGGACGCGCCGCTGAACCCGGTCGAGGTTGCGAGCGCCATCGTGCTCGCCGAACTTCCGGCGCTGCCGCCGCTGGAGTTGGTTACGCCAGCCACGGCGAGCGCGGCCTTTTCCGCCGCAAGGGCGCGGCCCCTCAGCGCCTCGGGATCGTCGGCGCTGCGGTCCTCGGATTCGACGTCGGGGAAGGGACCGCTGGCAAGCAATTCCGCCGGAGCCAGGCCGGCATAAGAATCTTCCGGGGCCTCGCGGGCCATGGCGATCGCGCGGCCGACCAGTTCGTCGAGCGCCTCGCTCGAAAAGTCGGACGATGCGACGCTCGCGGACTGCTGTCCGACGAAGACGCGAAGGCCCATCTCCTCGCCCTCGGAACGATCGACATGTTCGAGTTCGCCGAAGCGGACCTGAACGCTTTGCAATTCCGATCCGATGTAGACGGCGTCTGCCGCATCCGCGCCTGCCGCTTGGGCGCGCTCGACAAGAAACTGGGCGTATTCACGCGCCTTTTCGACTGGAAGCATGGCAAGCGCCTAGCGGCTGGAAAGGCCGACGACCAGCATGCCGAGAAAAACCAGAAAACCGGCGGTGCGGTTCGACCGGAACAGGCGGAGCGCGCCGTCACCGTCTTTCGGGTCCGCCCGCAATGCCTGGTTGGCGAGGTGGATGGCGGCCGGCGCCAGCGCGAGAAGCGCAAGCCAATCCGGCCTGACCGACCAGATCGCCGATCCCCAGAGAAGCACGGCAAGCGCGTAGAAGGCCGCAACGCCCTGAGGAGCCTTGTCGCCCAGGCGCCTCGCGCTGGACTTCACGCCGACCAGAGCGTCGTCTTCGATGTCCTGGATGGCGTAGAGCGTGTCGTAGCCGATCACCCAGGCGATGCTTCCCAGCCAGAGCAAAAGGGCCGGGAGCTCAATCTCGCCGCGCACCGCCGGCCAGCCGACCAAAGCACCCCATGAGAAGACGATCCCGAGCCACGCCTGCGGCCACCAGGTGATGCGCTTCATGAACGGGTAGGCGAGCACCGGGGCGATGCTGGCGAGCGCGATGATCGCCGCTGTCCAGTTCAATTGAACCAGAACGATCAGCCCGATTGCACTTAGCAGTTCGATCAGGATCCACGCCGAGCGCACCGTAGCGCGACCGCTAGCGAGCGGGCGCAGGCGGGTTCGCTCCACTTTGACGTCGAGGTCGCGGTCGACGATGTCGTTGTAGACGCAGCCGGCGCTCCGCATCGCGAAGGCGCCGAGGAAGAACCAAAGGAACAGGTCCCAGCGGTCCTCGACACCCGCCAGCGCGACGCTCCACGCGCAGGGCCAGTAGAGCAGCCATGTCCCGATCGGACGATCCAGCCGCATCAGGGACGCATACGGCCGCAGCCGGGGCGGAAGCGCGCCGATGAAGCCGCGCCTTTCGCTGTCGGGTACGATGTCGGTGGTGGCGATCACGGCAACCGATTAGCGTGCGGCGTCCCGGATGTCTGCCAGCACCATTACTCCGGTCGATTGACACTCGAATTCGGCGCAGACGATTGCTTGCGTGACCCGAGGATCGGGGGGTGCGCGTTGAAGATGGGCTTCATAAAAGCTGTTCGCGGGGCAGTCGTCGCGCTGTCTCTTGCGGTTTCGAGCATCGCGTCGCCCTCGGCTGCTTCCGAACTGCGATCTCCCGACGGGAAGCTGCAATTGCAGTTCTCGCTGAACCAACAGTCTCAGCCCACTTTCTCGCTCGCCTACGACAGCCGCCTGTTGATCGCGCCCTCGGCTCTTGGGCTGGCGTTCGAGCGCTATCAGACTCTGTCTTCCGGAATGGCCGTCACGGGCGAGAGCCGGCGAAGCGGAGCGGATTCGTACAAGAATATCGGCAAGGCTTCCCAGGTCCGCGACGCCTACAATGAAGTCACGGTCAGCGTTGCGGAAACCGGCGGCGAACGGCGCCAGCTGGAAGTCGTCTTCCGCGCCTACAATGACGGCATCGCCTTCCGCTACCGCGTTCCGCCTCAGCCGGCATTGCGTCGGCTCAGGCTGGCGGGGGAGGTCACCGAGTTCGCCTTTCCGGCGGACTATGAATGCCATGCACTCAACGTGGGACGTTTCACGACCAGCCACGAAGGGGAGTTCGATCCGGTGCGGGCCTCGCACATGCGGGCGCACCATCTGTTCGATCTTCCGGTCGTTTGCGAGACCGGTGCGAGCGGACCGGCCCTTGGCGTTCGCCGAATCCGACCTCCGCAACTATGCGGGTCTTTATTTCAGCGGCCGCGAGATCGGCGATCTCGGGCTTCAGGCGCGCCTCTCACCACGTCCCGACGATCCCGGCATCGCCGTTGACGCATGGGTCGGCGAGGACGGTTTCCTGTCCCCTTGGCGTATCGTCATGGTCGGGCCGAAGGTTGGATCGCTCGTCGAATCCACGCTCGTCACCAGCCTCGCCGAACCGGCGGACGGGGACTTCTCCTGGGTGAAGCCGGGCAAATATGCCTGGGACTGGTGGAACGGGCCGACGCTCGGCGGGAAGTTTGCGCCGATGACCGACGCAACGGTGAAGACGTTCATCGACTTCGCTGCGCGCAGCAAGCTCGAATATATGCTCATCGACGACGGCTGGTACGTAAACAGCGGAGGCGCGGCGACCGTCCTGCCGGGCGCCGAACAATCTCCAGACGATCCCGCCCGTCGATCTACCCGCGCTCGTGAAATATGGCGCCGAGCGCAACGTCGGTCTCTGGCTCTGGGTGCATTGGAAGCTGCTCGACGCGAACATGGACCAGGTGCTGCCGCTCTACGCCAAGCTGGGCATCAAGGGCATCAAGGTCGATTTCATGGATCGCGACGACCAGCAGATGGTCGCTTTCTATCATCGCCTGATGAAGGCGACCGCGCAGAACAAGCTGATGCTCAACCTGCATGGCGCCTTTCCGCCGCGCGGACTGACCCGCACCTATCCGCATTTTCTGACGCAGGAGGGCGTGTTCGGCGCGGAATATAACAAGTGGACCAAGCGGGTTACCGCCCGCCACAACGTGAACCTCGCGCTCACGCGGATGCTGCTCGGGCCGATGGACTATACGCCCGGCGGGTTCCGGAACGTCACGCCCGAGGCATTCGTGCCGGAGGCCAACACGCCGACGGTGCAGACGACGCGGGGTCATGGGCTGGCGATGTACGTCGTCTACGAAAGCCCGTTCCAGGGCGTGTCCGACAGTCCCGACAATTATGCCGGGCAGTCCGGGTTCGACTTCGTTCAGGATGTGCCGGCCGCGTGGGACGAAACGCGGGTCCTGTCCGCGGCCCTCGACGAACATGTCGTCATCGCCCGGCGCAAGGGCAAAGACTGGTATGTGGGTGCCATGACCAACGAGGCCGCCCGGGTGATCGACGTACCGCTCAGCTTCCTTGGCAAGGGACGCCATGCCGCCACGATCTGGCAGGATGGGGCGGCGCCCACGCAGGTCGACCGCAGCGAGCGGGTGGTCGGCTTCGGACGAGACGATCCAGCTCGGCTCACTTCATCGGGCGGTGCGGCGCTGCGGATCAGTTCCCGCTAATGGCCGCGACGCCTGCCTGGCCGCCGAATAGTCTGCCGCGCCTGTTCGTGCGGAGCTGCGCTGGCCGAGGGTGCGCCGTGGCGCTGGATCAGGGCCAGGCGAATTATCTCGGGAATGTGATGCGGCTGGGCGAGGGCGCGGAAGTGCTCGTGTTCGATGGGCAATCGGGCGAATGGCTCGCGCGCATTGCGGAGGCGGGCAAGAAAAGGATGACGCTTTCGGTAGAACGGCAGACCCGCGAACCGGAGATTATTCCCGACGTCTGGCTGGCCTTCGCTCCGGTAAAGCGGTCGCAAACGGATTGGCTGGTGGAGAAGGCGACGGAGCTTGGCGTCGCAAAACTGCTGCCGGTGATGACCCGGCGAACGATTGCAGAGCGCGTGAAGCTGGAGCGGCTGGAAGCGATTTCCATCGAAGCGGCCGAACAGTGTGGACGGACGCGGCTGCCGGAGATCGCCGAACCGCAACCGCTGCGCGCTTCCTCGAGCAGCGTGACACTGCGCGCACGCTCTACTTCGCCGACGAAGGTGGCGGCGAGCCGGCCGCGTCTGCATTTGAGCCTGGACCGGCGATGATCCTGACGGGGCCGGAGGGCGGTTTCACGGACGAGGAGCGCGCGTCCATTCGTGCCGCGCCGGGCGCCAGTTCCGGTTTCGCTCGGTCCGCGCATACTGCGTGCGGAGACGGCCGCGCTCGCGGCGCTTGGCGGCCTATATGACGGTCGCCGGCGACTGGCGCTGATCCGCCGAGCTTATGAAGCCATAAATCGGAAGTGCTGGCGCGGTCTTGGCCGCGAAGCTAAGCGGCGCTTCGAATGACCCAGCGCACCGACGACACGCCCGAGACGCACCGGCTGATCCACTGCCGCGACGATTTGCTTTCCGTCTTCGCCGGGGGCGAGAAGCCGCCCGAGCGCTGGCGCATCGGCACGGAGCACGAGAAGTTCGTCTACAAGGTCGATGACCACCGAGCGCCGAGCTACGACGAGCCCGGCGGCATCCGCGACCTGCTGATGGGCCTGACCGAGTTCGGTTGGGCGCCGGTGATCGAGAACAATAACGTCATCGCATTGTCCGGACCCGACGGCACGATCAGTCTCGAACCCGCGGGCCAGTTCGAGCTGTCGGGCGCGGCGCTCGAGAATCTGCACGAGACCTGCGCGGAGGCGGCACGGCACCTCAACCAGTGCAAGGCCGTCGGCGAGCGGCTCGGCGTCGGTTTCCTCGGGCTCGGCATGTGGCCCGACAAGCGGCGCGAAGACCTGCCGATCATGCCCAAGGGCCGCTACAAGATCATGCTCAACTACATGCCCAAGGTCGGCTCGCTCGGCCTGGACATGATGCTGCGCACCTGCACCATCCAGGTGAACCTCGACTATTCGAGCGAAGCGGACATGGTGAAGAAGTTCCGCGTCGGCCTGGCGCTGCAGCCGGTGGCGACGGCGCTGTTCGCCAACTCGCCGCTGACCGAGGGCAAGCCCAACGGTTATCGCAGCTTCCGCAGCCATATCTGGGAAGACACCGACGCCGACCGGACCGGCATGCTGCCCTTCGTGTTCGAGGATGGGTTCGGGTACGACCGCTACCTCGACTATGCGCTCGATGTGCCGATGTACTTCGTCTACCGCGACGGGAAGTACATCGACGTCGCGGGCGAGAGCTTCCGCGCCTTCATGGACGGGAAGCTGCCGCAATTGCCCGGCGAGAAGCCGCGGCTGTCCGACTTCGTCGACCACCTCTCCACCATCTTCCCGGAGGTGCGGCTCAAGAGCTTCCTCGAGATGCGCGGAGCCGACGGCGGCCGCTGGGGCAAGATCTGCGCGCTTCCGGCGCTCTGGGTAGGCCTGCTTTACGATGGCACCGCCCTGGATGCGGCGTGGGACCTGGTGAAGGACTGGTCGATCGAGGAGCGTTCGCAGGTCCGTCACGATGTTCCGAAGCTGGCGCTGACCACCCCGGTGCCAGGCGGCGGAACGATGCACGACCTTGCGCGGCGGGTGCTCGAAGTCGCGTCCGAGGGCCTCAGTCGGCGCGCCCGGCTCAATTCCGCGGGCGATAATGAGGGCGGCTTCCTCGATCCTTTGCGCGAGGTGGTCGCAACCGGCGTGACGCCGGCAGATCGCCTGCTCGACAAGTACAGCAATGAGTGGAATGGCGACGTTTCGCGCATCTACGAGGAGTTCAGCTTTTGAGGGACATTCTTACGCGGGAGCGCCGGACCCTCTATCCGGAGATTCAGCCCTACGAGACGGGCATGCTGGACGTGGGCGACGGACACAGCCTCTATTGGGAGCTGACGGGCAACCCCGACGGCAAGCCCGCGGTCATGCTGCACGGCGGACCGGGCGGCGGCTCCAGCCCCGATCATCGGCGACAGTGGAACCCTGAGAAGTACAAGATCCTCGTCTTCGACCAGCGCGGCTGCGGCAAGTCGACGCCCTATGCCAGCCTCGAGAACAACACGACCTGGGATCTCGTCGACGACATCGAGAAGCTGCGGACGCAGGTGTCGAAGGTCGACAAATGGCAGGTCTTCGGCGGAAGCTGGGGTTCGACGCTCTCGCTCGCTTACTCGCAGAAATATCCGGAGCGGGTCACCGAGATCATTCTGCGCGGCATCTTCCTGTTCGACCAGTATGAGATCGACTGGATGTACGCCGCAGGCGGCGCCTCGCAGGTCTATCCCGACAAGTGGGACGAATTCGAAGCGCTCATCCCCGAAAACGAGCGCGGCGACATGGTGGAAGCCTATCGCAAGCGGCTGACGAGCGACGACAAGGACGTTCAGCTGCGCGCGGCCCAGACGTGGAGCAAGTGGGAAGGCGATATCGTCACTTTGCTTCCGAGCGCGGCGACCATCGAGCATTTCACCAGCCCGGAAGTCGCCGTCGCCGTCGCCCGGATCGAGAACCATTACATGGCGAACGACGGCTGGTTCGAGCAGGGCCAGCTGCTGAAGGGAGCGGAAAAGCTGCGCGGCATCCCGGGCGTCATCGTCCAGGGCCGGCACGACACGTGCACGCCGCCCGCCGCGGCCTGGGCGCTCAAGAAGGCGTGGCCGGAAGTCGACCTGCAGATCATCCCGGACGGCGGGCATCTGTTCAACGAGCCGGGAATCCTTGACGGGCTCGTTCGTGCGACGGACAAGTTTGCTTCGGCGTGAAAGTTTTACGTAGCTTTCGTTACCACTGCCCGACTAGGGCGCCGACGTAAGCCACGAATCGAAGCGTCGCCGGCCGGTGGCGCAGGTTTCTATCCGGGGGGATAAGGCCATGAGCGTCCGTTTTTCGTCAATCTCGTCGCTGGCGCTTGCAACCGCCGGCATGTTCGCGACACCGGTCGTCGCGCAGGTGGCTGATCCGGCGGAGCAGCCCGGGCAGCCCGCCGCTGCCCAGGCCGAAGGCGTCGGCGACATCGTCGTGACCGCCCAGCGCAGGGCGGAAAGCCTGCAGGACGTGCCCGTTTCGGTGGCGACGATCAATGAAGAGACGCTGACGGCGATCAATTCCGGCGGTGCCGACATTCGCGGCCTGTCCGGCCGGGTGCCCAGCCTCAATATCGAAAGCTCGTTTGGACGCACCTTCCCGCGCTTCTATATCCGCGGGCTCGGCAACACCGACTTTGATCTCAACGCGTCGCAGCCGGTCAGCCTGGTTTATGACGATGTCGTCCTGGAGAATCCGATCCTGAAGGGCTTTCCGGCCTTCGACGTCGATCGCGTCGAAGTGCTGCGCGGACCGCAGGGCACGTTGTTCGGCCGCAACACGCCGGCGGGCATCGTCAAGTTCGACAGCGTAAAGCCTGGCGACGGACGCAATTATGCGAAGATCAGCTACGGCACCTTTTCGACGATCAACGCCGAAGCGGGCGTCGGAGGGCGGCTGAACGATACGGTCGCCGTTCGTATCTCGGGTCTTTGGCAGCACCGCAACGACTGGATCGACAATCTCGACGAGCCCGGGGACAACGACCTCGAGGGCTATGACGACATTGCTGTCCGGGCGCAGGTGGAATTCACTCCCAACGAGGCGCTCAAGATCCGGCTGACCGGCCAGTTGCGGGACCTCGACGGCGACGCCCGCATCTTCCGCGCCAATGCGTTCCAGCAGGGGAGCAACAAGCTGGTCGGAGTCGACGGCGGCGATTTCGACCGGGACGAGGTCCGTGCCGACGGCCTGAACTTCCAGAAGCTGAAGACCCAGAATATCGCCGGAACGGTCGAATATGATTTCGGGCCGGTGACGCTCTATTCCGTGACCAGCTACTGGCACGGCAAGCTGGAGAGCCGCGGCGATATCGACGGCGGCTTCGGCTGTTCGTTCTGCGGGCCGGGCTTCAGCGACAATAGCGAGCCTGGGTTCATTCCCTTCCCGGCGCAGAGCCAGGACAATATCCCCAGCCTCGACCAATTTACGCAAGAGCTGCGCATCGCGTCGAACAACAGCGTGGGCCTGGGGTACCAGGCCGGTCTTTTCTACTTCGACGAAAATCTGGACATTGAAAGCTTCGACTTCTCCAATCCCGGCGACCTGACTCCGGCCGCGATCGTCAACCAGCGGCAGGACGCCAAGGCCTATGGGATCTTCGGGTCGGTCAATTACAAGCTCGACAGCGGGCTGACGCTCCAGGCCGGCGCTCGCTGGAACCATGACAAGAAGACACTAAGCGCCGAACGCCTGTTCGACGTCAGGCCCATCTTTGTTGGCGGCGGTCCCGTTCCGGAGAGCACCACCAAGGTCAAGGATAGCGTGCTCACCTGGGACGTCAGCGCGCTCCAGGAGATCAATCCCGACGTCAATGTCTATGCCCGTATCGCCAAGGGGTATCGGGCACCGGCGATCCAGGGCCGAATCCTGTTCGATCGCGACGTGACGACGGCCGACAGCGAAAGCACCATGTCCTACGAGGCCGGGCTTAAGTCGACGCTTCTCGACCGCAAGCTGCGCTTCAATCTCACCGGCTATTATTTCAAGACAAAGGACCTGCAGCTGTCCGCGGTGGGCGGTGCGGCCAACGCCAACCTGCTGCTCAATGCCGACGCCGTGAAGGGGTACGGTTTCGAGGCCGAGCTTGAGGCTCGCCCCGCGCCCGGCCTCACGCTTACGACGGGCCTCAGCTACAACCACACGCGGATCAACGATAACGATTTGACCGTCGAGACCTGTGGCGCGGCCTGTACCGTGCTCGATCCGATTGCTGTGCCGGCTTCATCGCCTGCAATCGTCTTCATCGACGGCAATTCGCTTCCGCAGGCGCCGAAGTGGACGATGAACTTTACGGCCGGTTATGAATATCCCGTCGGCCCGGGCAACCTCTACGTCTTCACCGACTGGTACCACCGGTCGAAGGTGAACTTCTTCCTTTACGAGTTGGTCGAGTTCAGCGACGATCAGCTGCTCGAGGGCGGCCTTCGGGTCGGGTATCGCACCGATCGCTACGACGTCGCCGGCTTCGTCCGGAACATCACCAACGATGAAAGCGCGGTGTCTGCGATCGACTTCAACAATCTCACAGCGATGGTCAACGAGCCTCGCATCTGGGGAATCGAAGTCGGTGTGAAGTTCTAAGTCGACAGCGATCGATTATTCGCCGGGGCGGTAGGATCGGCGGGAGTGGCCCTTCAGCTGGTCGGGGTAGAAGTAGACGTCGCGCAGGTTGCCGGACGCGTAACGCTCGGCCTGGTCGTTGAAATGCGGTGAGCGCGGGTCGCCGCTCTCGCCGCCGGCGGTGATGGCTTTCGCGCGGACCCGCTTGCCGAACTCGACTACCGCGACGAAGCTGTTGCCGCTGGTGCCGTACCAGCGCTTCTGTCCCCGGCTTTGGCCCTGCGCCGAAGGAGGCGAGCGAGCCCCAGCGGGCGGAGCTGAACGGGACTGGGATGCTCGGCTGCCGCGTCGCTGAACGGATGGTCGATGGCCGGTGAGATACGCTGGAAGCGGTTCACCTCGCCCCACGGGATTTGCCACCAGCCGAAGTCCTTGCGCATCCTCGCGAGCGCGGCGGTCAATGCATCGAGCTTCTGCTTCCCGCTGACGCGCTTCAGGCGCTCGTAGACGGGCAAGCCGTCATCCCATTCGGGACTGGTGCGACAACTTCCAGATCTCGTCGCCCCAGAAAGTTGGCGACCGTGTTCGCGACCGAGTTGGCGCTCCAGCGATAGTCCCAGGTTCGCAAGCAGGCCGATGGGTCCGGCCAGTTGCGCCCGTCGCGGATTTCTTGGCGGGAGTGCGTCATAGGCCTGGATCAGTCCCGGCAGCAGCGACGCGAAGCCGGGCTGGTGGCTGTCGAACGCCGCCGTCTGCAACCGGTCCAGCGTCCAGTCCTTGCGCTCGCCGAGCAGTTGAACGGCATGAACGCCGCGCGGATTTTCGCCGAACGAATCTAGGTAACGCGGGTAACTCGCGAGCTTCGGGCTGTTCACGCCTGCCGCGGAATAGGGCCAGTTGTTCGTGTTCTGCACCCAGCCGTTGCGCGGATTGACGGTGCTCGGAAGCTCGGCGAGCGCGTGCAGCGGTCCCCAGTCGGTCGCCGGGTCGCTGCCGTCGACGGGCTTCGTGTAATCGAAGCGATTGTCCCGCCGCGGCATGAACTGCGGGATCAGCATCGCGACCTGACCCTTGGCATCCGCGAAGACCGTGTTGTTCGAGCTGTTGGCCTTCAGCTCCGCGACCTTCAGGAAGTCCTTGAGGTCGCGGGTCTTGGTGCGGAGGAAGCTTTGCTGGAGCGCGGCGACAGGCTTGTCCATCATCGCGAAGCTGATCCAGCGGCCGTCGACTTCGCGTACGATCGGGCCGTGGTGTGAGCGCCATGTCGTAAAGCTGCGCGAGCCCAGCTTTCCATCGGCAGCGCGGTAGCGGACGCTGATCTCTCGCTTTACCAGCGGGCGGCAGTCCTTGCCGTAGCGGTAGCAGAAGCCGTCGCCGCTCTTCTCCACCTTCTCGGCGAACTCGTCGACATTATCGACGCCGCTCGACGTGTGCATCCAGCCGGCTTGGCTGTTGAAGCCCTGGTAGATGAAGAATTGGCCCCAGGTCGCCGCGCCATAAGCGTTGAGACCTTCGTCGCTCGTCACCTGCTGTTCCGAGCGGAAGAAGAAGCTGGTGTGCGGATTGATGAGCAGGAGCGCGTTGCCGCTGGTGGTGATCGCCGGTGCGATGGCGATGCCGTTGGATCCGCGCGGTTCGTGTCCGGCACGGTTGCGGCGAGCGTTCGCTTGCCGGCATAAAACTTCTGCAATTCGCCGAGGTCGATGCGCTCGATGTCGCCGCCGATGCTCCCCTCGGTGAAGCTCAGCGCCATCCACGGCTCGAAGCGGGCGATGACACGCGGACGGACCTGCGGATGCGTGGCGAGGTAATGGTTCAGGCCGGCCGCCCAAGCGTCCATCAGGCGCTTCATCCAGGTCGGACTTGCGGCGTAATGCGCCCGCAGCTCCGGCTCGCTGACGTAGAGGCGAGCGCGGAGGTCCTGCCAGATCGCCTTCTCGCCCTCCGCCTCGGCGGTGCGGCCGAGCGCGGTGAGATAGTTCGCTTCGATGCGCGGGAAGTCGTCCTCGGCCTGCGCGTAGATCATGCCGAACACGGCGTCGGCGTCGCTTTTCCCTTTGACGTGCGCGATGCCCCAGTCGTCGCGCGTGATGGTGACGCGCTGCGCCTGCTTCTTCCATTGCTGAAGCTCGGCCGGCGACGCTGCCGTAAGAATGAAGAGGAGCGGGAGGAGTGCTGCGCGGGTGCGGCTATGCATCCGGCAAGGATTGCGACGCTTTGCCCCACCCCGCAAGCCGCTTCAGTTTTGCGCGCTTCAGCAGCGTGTCCGCATCGCGGATCGAAAAGGCGTGGCCGCTGTCGAAATCGTCGAGTTCTTCCCACGCGATCGGAGCCGCCACCGGCGCACCTTCGCGCGCTCGGGCGGAGTAGGGCATGACCGCCGTCGCGCCGCGCTGATTGCGCAGCCAGTCGATGAAGATGCGGCCCTTGCGCTGAACCTTGCGGATGTTGGCGGTGAAGCGTTCCGGTTCCGCTTCGGAGACAGCGCGGGAGAAGCGGTCGGCGAAGCTTTTCACCTCTGGCCAATCGGCGGTCTGGTCGAGCGGGATGACGACGTGGATTCCCTTGCCGCCGGTCAGCAGCGGGAAGCTTTTGAGGCCGAGCTGTTCGACCAGATCGCGGACGCGAACGGCCGCTTCCTTGACCTTGGCGAAGTCGAGGCCTTCGTCGGGGTCGAGGTCGAAGACGAGGCGGTCCGGACATTCGACCTTGTCGACCTTGCTGCCCCAGCCGTGGAATTCGACGGTGCCCATCTGCACGCTGGCGAGCGCCCCGCGAATGTCGTCGAAGTAAAGGTAGTCCTCGGTCTCGCCGTCCTTTTCCTCGATCGGGATCTGTTTCACGTGCGGGCCGAACGTGCCCTTGTCGTGCTTCTGGAAAAAGCATTCGCCGGTGCGGCCGCCGGGGCAGCGGATCAGCGTCATCGGCCGGTTCGCGGCGTCGATCATCAGCAGGGATTCGACGGCGGCGTAATAGTCGGCGAGGTCTTTCTTGGTGAGGCCAAGCTCGGGGTAGATGACCCGTTCGGGGCTGGAGATGGTGACGCCGAAGTCCTCCGCCGTCTTGTGCTTGCCCTTCTTTCGGGGCGCTGCCCTGGCCTTCGACTTCACAGGCTTGTCCTCAACGTGCTGTGGCACTTCGCGCACTACGTCGGTCGCCGGCTTGTCCTCGCGGAGCGCGATGAAGCTCGGGTGACGCAGCACGCCATCGGACGTAAACTCCGCAAAGTTGATTTCGGCCACCAGCTCGGGCTTGATCCAGTGCGCTCCCTTGCGGTCGGGGCGGGGTACTTCGACCGGCGCCTTGTCGACGGCGAGCGGCTCCATGCGCTCCATCAAATCCTCGATCAGCGCGGCGTTGAAACCGGTGCCGACCTTGCCGGCATAGGTCATCTTGCGCCCGTCTCGGGTAGCGAGGAGCAGTGAGCGGAAGCCGCGGCGCTTGTCGCTCTCCGACCAGCCGATGATGACGAATTCCTGCCGCTGGATGCATTTGACCTTGAGCCAGTTGCGACTGCGATCAGCGCGGTAAGGGGCGTCCGCGCGCTTCGCGATCAGGCCTTCGCCTCCCTGCTTGCAGATCTCACGGAGCAGGTCCTCGCCCTGGCCGATGACATGGTCGCCGAACAGGATCGGCGGGCGCACGCCTCCGAGCAAGCGTCTTGAGGCGATCCTTGCGCTCGATATTCGGCAGGCGGGTGATGTCGTCGCCACGGTCCACGAGCAGGTCGAAGGCGAAGAAGGCGAGGTTCGCTCCGCGCTGTTCCTGCAGGGTCGCCTGCAGCAGCTGGAAGTTGGGGCGGCCGTCGTCGTCCAGCGCAACGGCTTCACCGTCGATCAGGCAGCCTGCGGGGAGCTTGGACGCGGCCTTCACCAGCGCGCGGAACTTGTCGCTCCAATCCTTGCCGTTGCGCGTCCAGGCGGTCGCGGCGCCCGCGCCAGTGGCCATCAACAGGCGGTAGCCGTCGTACTTATACTCGAAGAGCCAGTTCGAGCCGGGCGGAACATCGTCGACTAGCGTCGCCAACTGAGGAGCGCGGAACGGCGGTGGAGCCTCCGCGGCCTTCTTTTTCGCGCGTCCGCCCTTCTGGCCGCCGCGGTTCGACCGCCACACGTCCGAGCCTGACGCGATCTCGGCCATCGTCCGGCCGGTGGTGACGCTGGTGACGCCTTCCTCGACCAGTTCGGAGCCGTTATCGGGATTGGCGAACTCGTCGGTGACCTTCTTCAGCATCCACGGCTCGGCCTTTTCGCCGGGCTTCGGCTTCAGCCGGAACATCACCCATTCCCCGCGCATCCGCTCGCCCTCGAGCGTGAAGTGCAGATGGCCTTCCTCGAGCGTCTTGCGCGGGTCCTTGTCGGGATGCGGGATCCAGCGGCCGTGGTCCCACAGCATGACCGTCCCGCCGCCATATTCGCCTGCAGGGATCGTACCCTCGAAGCTGCCGTAATCGAGCGGGTGGTCCTCAGTACGCATGGCGAGGCGGTTCTCGCCCGGATCGAGGCTCGGCCCCTTGGGCACCGCCCAGCTTTTCAGGACCCCGTCGAGCTCCAGCCGGAAATCCCAGTGCAGCCGCGAGGCATCGTGCTTTTGGACGACGAAGCTGTCGCCCTTGCCCTTGAGCCGGCGGCCCTTGGGCTCCTTCGTCTTCGTGAAGTCGCGCTTCTGGTTGTAGGTCTCGATGTCGAGCTTAGGGGTTGGCACGCACCTAACTCCCACTCGTCATTCCCGCGAAAGCGGGAATCCAGTTTTGGTGTGGCTGGGTCCCCGCATGCGCGGGGATGACGAAAACACGGACGGCATAACTACGCCCTCTTACGCACCGGTTCCTTGGCGGCCTTCTTGGGCGCAGCTTTTTTCGCCGTGGCTTTCTTCGGGGCCGCCTTCTTGTCGTCGCCAAGGCTCTTCTTCAGCGCCGCCATCAGGTCAATGACGTTCGAGCCCTTGGGCGGAGCCTTGTCGGCGTCCGGATCCTGAATGACCCGTTCGCCCTTCTTCTTCTGCTTCTCGGCGATGAGGTCCTTGAGCGCGTCGACGTAGCGGTTGTGGAAATCGTTCGGGTTGAACTCGCCCGCCTTCCGCTCGATCAGCATGCGAGGCCATGTCGAGCAGGTCCGGGTCCGGCTTGGTGTCGCCGATGTCGCGGAAGAAGCCGGACGATTTGTGCACTTCGTCGGCGTAGCGCAGCGTTTCCATCAGGATGCCGCGGCCCGAAGGCTTGATCGCGACGACATATTCCTGGCCGCGCATGGCCATCTGCCCGACGCCGATCTTCTTCGCGTCCTTTAACGCGTCGCGCAGGACGACATAGGCCTCTTCCGCCAGATCGTCGGCCGGGACGACGTAGTAGGGCTTCTCGAAATACATCGGCTCGATCTCGTCCTCATCGACGAACTGGACGAGGTCGAGCGTCTTGCGGCTTTCGAGCTTCACGCTCTCGATTTCTTCCGGATCGAGGAGGACGTAGTGGCCCTTGGAGACCTCGTAGCCCTTCACGATTTCGTCCTTGTCGACCGGGCCGATGCCCGGGAACGACCTTTTCATACTTGATGCGCTTGCCGCTGGGCTCGTGCACCTGATGAAAGGCGATTTGAGCGCCGCTTTTCGTTGCGGGATAGATCTCGACCGGGATCGAGACGAGCGCGAGCCGAATCTGTCCGCGCCAAGCAGGGCGAGCTGCTGCCATTTCCAAACGACTCCAATCTCAAGACCGGGCGATTCAATACACTTACCAGAGACTTGTTCCGTTTCGTATGCGGAATCATTTGCAAGTGCGTCCTTCGCAGAGACACTTTGTTCCGCTAACCGCCCGCCATGCCCCGCTTGCCCATCGTTGCGATTGTCGGACGCCCCAACGTGGGCAAGTCCACGCTGTTCAACCGTCTTGTCGGCCGAAGAGTGGCGCTGGTCGACGATCGACCTGGCGTCACGCGCGACCGGCGGGAGGGTGACGCAAGCCTGCTCGGGCTCGAATTCCGGGTGATGGACACCGCCGGCTACGAGGACGAGGACGCGCACACCTTGCCTGGCAGGATGCGGCAGCAGACCGAGGCGGCCGTCCGCGAGGCGGACGTTGCTCTCTTCCTGATCGATGGCCGCGAGGGGCTGACGCCGCTGGACGAGGAAATCGGACGCTGGCTTCGCGCCGAGAAAACTCCCGTCATCGTCGCCGCGAACAAGGCCGAGGGGAATGCCGGCGAGTCCGGGCGGCTGGAGGCCTATAATCTCGGCTTCGGCGAGCCGATCGCGATCAGCGCGGAACATGGCGAGGGGACGGTCGACCTGTTCGAAAGCCTGCGCCCATTCGTCGAGCGGGACGAGGCTGAGATCGAGGAAGAGGAAGACGACGAGGAAAATCCCGACCGTCCGCTGAAGCTGGCGATCGTCGGACGGCCGAACGCTGGCAAGTCGACGTTGGTCAATCGCATGCTCGGCGAGGAAAGAATGATTACCGGGCCGGAAGCCGGGATCACGCGCGATTCCATCACCATGGACTGGGAATGGAACGGCCGCGCCGTCCGGCTGGTCGATACGGCGGGCCTCAGGAAGCGCGCGAAAATCGACGACAAGCTGGAAAAGCTTTCGGCGACCGACACTTTGCGCTCGATCGACAATGCCGAAGTCGTCGTCCTGTTGCTCGACGCGACGCGCGGCCTTGAGGCGCAGGATCTTCGGATTGCCGACCAGGTGATCGAGCAGGGCAGGGCGCTGCTGATCGCGCTCAACAAATGGGACGTTGCGGAGCATGCCTCGTCCTTGTTCAACGGCGTGAAGGCGGCGCTGGAGGAGGGACTGTCCCAGCTCAAGGGCGTTCCGGTGCTCGCCATCTCCGCCAAGACCGGCAAGGGCGTCGATGAGGTGCTCAAGGTCGCCTTCGAGCTTCGGGATTCCTGGTCGCGGCGGATCACGACCGGCGAGCTCAATCGCTGGTTCGAGGAGGCGGTGGAAGCCAATCAGCCGCCGGCGCCCAGCGGACGGCGCATCAAGCTGCGCTACATCACCCAGGTAAAGACGCGGCCGCCGACCTTCGTCGTCTTCGGTACGCGCATGGATCAACTGCCCGACAGCTATCGGCGCTACCTGCTCAACTCGATGCGGCGCGACCTGAAGCTTGCACCGGTGCCGATGCGGCTGTCGTTCCGCGCGCCCAAGAATCCGTACGATAAGGGCCGCTAAGGCTAATTTTACCCTTTCCGGCCTAAGCCCGGGTCGTGGTCACCGGAAACAAGATGAGCGACGACGACCAGCAGATCGTCGATTGGCTGCTTTTCGAAAAGAGTTGCGCCGAGCTTGGTGCCGGCTTTATCCGTATTCTAAGCTACTTCCGCGAGGACGGAGCCAAGTCGGTCGCGCAGATCGAAGAGGCCATGCACGACCAGAATGCGGCCGCGCTCGTCATTCCAGCACATACGATCAAGGGCGAGGCCCGCCAGTTCGGAGCAGAGCCTCTCGCCGAAATTGCGGAACTGATCGAAAGCACTGCGCGCCTCTGCGTCGAGAGCCGGCGTTTCCCCGATGAGCTCGTCCCGGAAGTGGTGGAGCTGCGCAAATTGTTCGATCGCACCGTCGACCTGTTCGACAAGGCGACCAACCCGCTGCTCACCCGCTCTCCGCAGAACGGTTTCGGTCGCAAGGTGAGCAACCAGGACTTCGGCCGGATCTAGTCTCCGGTTGCTGCCAAAGCGGGCGGCGCCTTTCGCATTCTTTCCAGGTTCAATCGCGACAGGCTGCGCCACAGCCATTCGAGCGGGCCGTAGCGGTAGCGGTCGAGCCACGGCTTCGACCACAGCAACATGATCAGCCAGATAAGCGGCGGGACGATGTAGATCGTCGCGCGGTCCCATTGCGCGAACTGGCCGAGGCCCCATCCGTAGAAGATGGCGGTCACGAGGATCGACGTGCCGAGATAGTTGGTGAAGGCGGCTCGTCCGACGGCGGCGAGGCGCTCGGTCAGCCAGCCTCCGGGTCGGATCGCCAGAATGACGAGCGCCGCGTAGCCGATCGTCCCGAGGATTCGGAATGGCACCGTCGCGACGATCGAGGCGAAGAAGACCCAGCGCTGATCGTAGCCCTGAGCGATCGTGTTGATGCCGAGCAGCAGATAGGCCGTCCAGGCGACGCCAAGGCACAGGATCGCGATCCTTTTGTACCTCGCGCGGCTCCCATGCAGCCGGTGACGAAGCCCGATTGATACGCCCACATGCCGAAGAGCATCGCAGCGAGCGTTTCGATCCCGAAGATCTTCAGACAGGACCAGCGGACTGTCCGATGTGATCCCAGCGCCAGGCAATCTGGTCGCGCCATGGACCCTGCATGGCCGCGATCTCGTCGTTGAGCCACTCGCGGGGCGGCGCACCGAATCCCTTGGCGAAATCTGTCCAGATGGCGATGGCCTGGGGCGTGTCGCGAGCGGCGCTTTCGATCAGCGCGAACAATCCGGTGCCGCTCCAGACGAACGTCAGAAGAAGCGCCGTGATGGCCGCAGCGAACAATTGTTCCGCACGCAAACGCGCGAACAGGAAGGCGATGGCTCCGACCAGCGCGTAGTGGGCGAGGATGTCGCCGCCACCAGATCAGGTAGCCGTGCGCAATTCCGAACAGGAACAGCACGACCATTCGGGCGAAGTGAACCTTGCGCCGATTTTGCACCCGCCGCCTCCGCCCGCTCGATGACCAGCAGCATCGATGCGCCGAACAGGAAGGAGAACAGCCCGCGCATCTTGCCTTCGACGAACACGAAGTTCGCCAGCCAGACTGCAGCCTCCTTCGCCTCATGTCCGCCCCAGGCTAGCGGCGAGAAGTAGGCGGCGCTGGGAAGGGCGAAAAACGCGATGTTGGCGAGCAGGATGCCCATCACCGCAACGCCGCGAACGACGTCGAGGGTCAAATACCGTTCAGCACTTGCCCTCCGCGCCAGCGACTATTCCTCGGCCGGCTTGGACTGAAGCTGGATGTAGTTCTGCAGGCCCATGCGCGCGATCATCTCGAACTGGGTCTCGATGAAGTCGATGTGCTTCTCTTCATCCGCGAGGATTTCGCGGGCGAGATCGCGGGTGACGTAGTCGCGGACAGTCTCCGCATGCTGGATCAGGTCGCGGTAGAGCTTTGCGCCCGATTGCTCAGCCTCCATGTCCGCCTTCAGGATTTCCTCGACGTTCTCGCCGATCCGGAGGCGGCCGAGCGCCTGGAAGTTGGGCAGGCCGTCGAGAAACAGGATGCGTTCCGCGAGTCGGTCCGCATGCTTCATCTCGTCGATCGATTCGTGGCGCTCGTAATCGGCGAGCTGCTTCACGCCCCAATTGTCGAGCATGCGATAGTGCAACCAGTACTGGTTGATCGCGGTCAGCTCTTCCTTGAGCGCCTCGTTGAGCAGTTCGAGGACCTTGGGATCGCCCTTCATTCGCGCCTCCTGTGAGAGGAGGGCTGTAGACGCGCTCGTAGGTCGATGGAAGCGAAAAATCCGCAGAAAACCGGGAAAAACGTGCGACTGATAGTCAGTCGCAAAAGCTCAGGCGGCGCGCTTGCTCACAAGGCGGAGGTGCGACGGCTTGGACCGGACCTCGTCGATCAATTCCTGCGCATAGTCGAGGCAGCAGCCGCACTGCACTTCGCAGCCGAAGCAGGCGTAAGCCTTCTCCGGCGTAGTCGAGCCGCAACGAGCCGCCTCGCGGACTTCGCTCTCCGTGATCCGATTGCAGACGCATACGATCATGGAGATCTGTATACTCGATAATGCGAACTATTCGCAAGTAGGTTTCAGAGCCAGCTGCTGATCTGGCTCTAAGGGCTTCTTTTTCAGCGCATGAAGCGGAACGGTCGCGCCGTCGGCCGGGAGGCCAGCGACGACCACCATGAGCGGCTTCTCGTCAGACGGCCTGCCGCAGATGTCGCGGAGAAAACCCATCGGCGAGGGCGTGTGCGTCAGCGTTGCGAGCCCCGCTTCGTGCAAAGCGGCGAGCAGGAAGCCGCAGGCGATCCCCACGCTTTCCGTGACGTAATAGTTGGTCCTGCGGTCGTCCGGCTCGATGCCGCCCCGGCGCTGGCCGAACACGACGATCAGCCACGGCGCCGTTTCCAGGTACGCCTTGTCCTCGTCCGTTCCGAGCGGAGCGAGCGCCTCGAGCCATTCCTGACCCGCCTTGCCCGCGTAGAACGCCGCTTCCTCTTTCTCCGCCTCGGCGCGAATGCGGTGCTTGAGTTCGGGGCTGGAGACGACGGCGAAGTGCCACGGCTGGTGATTGGCCCCGGACGGCGCGGTCCCCGCGGCGAGGATCGCCTCCTCGATCACCTCGCGGGGTACCGGCGCGTCGGAGAACATGCGGCAGGTTCGGCGGGTCGCGATTGCCTCGCGGAAGGCGCGTGCACGAGCAATGCGCTCCTCGTCCGTTAATTCGGGGAGCGAGTCGTAGGGAACGGACGGGACGTGCTTCATGGCGCGCGCAATTCCTTGCGAATCATCAGCTTGAGCGGGGTAGCGGAATGGCGGACGGTCACCGCAGGACCCCTTCACCACCCGCTTCGCGGGCGGTCCCCCTCCCCACGCCTTCTGCGCAGGGAGGAGCTTGAGGGCAATCTTCCGCTCCTCCCTGCGAGCGCAGCTCGTGGGGAGGGGGACCGTCCGGCGCAGCCGGTGGAGGGGTGTTCGCAAAGCCTCAGGATCGCCTCGGCGACGGAGTCGGGGTCCGTCAGAACGTCCTTCGCCGGAATTCGAAGGACTTGGATGCCCTGATCCGTCAGCCACTCCGTCCGTACCTCGTCCCGCTGCGGCCGGTTGCCGGTGTCATGAGCGAACCCATCGACCTCGACCGCAAGCTTGGCCGAGGCGCAGTAGAAGTCGAGAACGTAGGGTCCGATCGGGTGCTGTCGCCGAAACCGGACGTCAGCACCCCGGAGCCGCACCCGGAGCAGCTTCTCCGGCAGCGACAGCTCGCGACGCAAACTTCGTGCATTCTTGTAGGCCTTGTCGGTCGCGGCCACCGTTAGACCCCTCCACCATGCAGTCTTCGCTGCATGGTCCCCCTCCCCATTGCTGCGCAATAGGGAGGAGCGAAAAGGGTGCGGCGAAACGCTCCTCCCTGTCCTCGCGAACGCGGGGATGGGGAGGGGACCAATCGGCATAGCCGAGTGGTGGAGGGGTCTTTACGCCAGCGCGGCGTCGGCGCCCATTAGCTTCGGGAAGAAGCCTTCGTGCGCCGCGCGGAGGTCAGCGAGGCTTATCGACTGATCTTTTCGCCAACTCAAGCGGATCGAGTCTCCGCCGACGAAACCGACTAATGACATCGGAACTTCATTAAGTGGCTTGCCTTGTACAGCAATGAAATCAGCGAAAGCACCTGATCCCGACGGAACTGTGACAAGGTACAGTCCCTGCCGTTCGCTAAAGAGCCGTTGGGAAAGCAGTAAATCGTCGTAGAGTAGTTTGCCCGCTGAACCGTCTCAGCGAAGTCTTCCATTTCCATTTCTGAGATCTCGGCACCCAGATTGCCCGCTAAAGCCATCTCCGCGAGAGCAACGAGAATGCCACCATCCGAGACGTCGTGAACGGCGTTCACGCAGTCATTTTCAATCAGCCAGCGGATAAGGCCGCCAATCCTTTTTTCATGATCAAGATCTACACGAGGCGGCGGGCCGTCTGATCTGCCGTGCAACTCTTTTAACCAGAGCGATTGGCCAACCTCCGGTTCAAAATCTGCAGCGCTGCCGATGAGCCAGATAGCGTCACTCTCAGCCTTGAATCGCAATCGTCGCCGACTTCTCCCAATCCTCCAGCAACCCAACCCCACCAATCGCAGGCGTCGGTAGGATCGCCGATCCGCCGCCTGTCGCCTTGCTCTCGTTGTAGAGGGAGACGTTGCCGCTCACGATCGGATAGTCGAGCGCTCGGCAGGCTTCGCCCATGCCTTCGAGCGCGCCGACGAGCTGGGCCATGATTTCGGGCCGCTGCGGGTTGCCGAAGTTGAGGCAGTTGGTGATCGCCAGCGGCTTGGCCCCGACCGCGCAGAGGTTGCGGTAGGCCTCGGCGACCGCCTGCTTGCCGCCTTCGACCGGGTCGGCATAGACGTAGCGCGGCGTGCAGTCGGTGGTGATCGCCAGCGCCTTCTTCGTCCCGTGCACGCGCACGACCGCGGCGTCGCCGCCGGGGCGCTGGACGGTGTCGGCGCCGACCTGGCTGTCGTATTGCTCCCAGATCCAGCGGCGGCTGGCGAGGTTGGGCGAGGCCATCAGCTTCAGCAGGTCGGCGGCGATGTCCGTGCTCTCCGGCACTTCGCCGAGCGGCTTGATGCCCGCCCACGCCTTATATTCGTCCTGGCTGATGTACGGGCGCTCGTAGCAGGGCGCCTCGTCGGCCAGCGGGCCGAGCGGAATGTCGCAGACGACTTCGCCGTTCCACTCCAGCACCATATGGCCCGTGTCGGTGACCTCGCCGATCACCGCGAAGTCGAGCTCCCACTTGTGGAAGATGGCTTCCGCCTCGCCCTCGCGGCCGGGCTTGAGCACCATCAGCATGCGCTCCTGGCTTTCGGAGAGCATCATCTCGTAGGGCGTCATGCCCTCTTCGCGGACACGGCACCTTGTTCATGTCGAGCCGGATGCCCGCGCCGCCCTTGCTCGCCATTTCGACCGAGGAGGAGGTGAGGCCCGCCGCGCCCATGTCCTGGATGGCGACGATCGCGTCGGTCGCCATCAGCTCGAGGCAGGCTTCGATCAGCAGTTTCTCGGTGAAGGGATCGCCGACCTGCACGGTCGGGCGCTTCTCGTCGCTGTTCTCGTCGAAGTCGGCGCTGGCCATGGTCGCGCCGTGAATGCCGTCGCGGCCGGTCTTCGAGCCGACATAGACGATCGGATTGCCGATGCCGGTCGCGGCCGAGTAGAAGATCTTGTCGGTCTTCGCGACGCCGACGGTCATCGCGTTGACGAGGATGTTGCCGTCGTAGGCGCGTCGAAATTGACCTCGCCGCCGACGGTCGGCACGCCGACGCAATTGCCGTAGCCGCCGATGCCGTGGACCACGCCGGCGATCAGGTGGCGCATCTTCGGGATGGTCGGGGCGGCCGAAGCGCAGCGCGTTGAGGTTGGCGATCGGCCGCGCGCCCATGGTGAAGACGTCGCGCAGGATGCCGCCGACGCCGGTCGCCGCGCCCTGATAGGGCTCGATGTAGGACGGGTGGTTGTGGCTCTCCATCTTGAAGATGGCGGCGTCGCCGTCGCCGATGTCGATGACGCCGGCATTCTCGCCCGGACCGCAGATCACCCACGGCGCCTCGGTCGGCAGCTTCTTCAGGTGGAAGCGCGACGATTTGTAGGAGCAATGCTCGGACCACATGACCGAGAAGATGCCGAGCTCGACCAGGTTCGGCTCGCGGCCGAGCGCTTTGAGGATGCGCTGGCATATTCTTCCGCCGAGAGGCCGTGCTCGGCGACGGTTTCGGGGGAGATGCGGCTGGCTTCGAGGACGGTCATGGCCGCGCCATTAGCCGGGTCTGCGAGCGGCGGCTAGCTTGCGGCGAACGGCTTTGGCGCGACTCACCGAACAGCGGTAAAAGGCGCCTGGGTGGGGACAGGAGATGTCAAATGCCGAAGCCCATTCCCGAAGGCTATCACAGCGTCACGCCCTATCTGGTGGTCGATGACGCCAATGCGGCGATCAAGTTCTACGAGCGTGCGTTCGGCGCTACCGAGAAGTTCCGGCTTCCGATGGGCGACCGCGTCGGTCATGCCGAGCTGCAGATCGGCGACAGCGTCGTCATGCTGGCCGATGAATTCCCGGACATGGGCCATCTTGGGCCGAAGAGCCGCGGGGGCCCGACGTCGAGCATCCTGCTCTACGTCGAGGACGTGGACACGGCGTTCAACAAGGCGATCAACGCCGGCGCGACGCAGGACCGGCCGCTGGAGAACCAGTTCTGGGGCGACCGGATGGGAACGCTGAGCGACCCGTTCGGACACCAGTGGAGCCTCGCGACCCATGTCGAGGAAGTCGCCGAGGACGAAATGCAGCGGCGCATGGAGCAGATGGGGTCGCACCAGAAGCAGGCGGAGCCGGCCTGACGCTCAAACGAAAACGGCGCCGGAAGCACCGGCGCCGTTCCGATTTCCGATTTCTGCGTAAGCTCAGGCTTTGCAGCTCTGGCCGTTGTAGGTGATCGACGCGGCCTTGGCGTCGCCGGTCAGCGGTGCGCCTTCGCCCAGCGCAACGGTCGTGCCGACTTCGTTGCGATCCTTCTTCACGCGCGCTGAGCCGTCGGACAGCCAGTCGACGTAGATCAGGCTGTTGTCCTTGCACCGATAGGCCTTGCTGGCCTGGATCGATGGCGGAAGCTGGACGGAGCCGGCGTTGGCAACGGCGTTCGCCATCGGGTCGGGACCGTCAGGGTCCGAACGATGGTGTGGTCGCTCATTGTCGCAGCCGGCTAGCGCGGCGGCCGCAACGAGCGTCGATCATGGTGAAGAAGCGAGTCATGCATTCGCGCCTTTCACAACGGCTGTGCCAGCGTCAAGGCACGTGCTTGCATTGTACCGCTTCGAGCCATAGCTTCGCAAGCAATGTCCGAAGACGCCGGAACGAGCGCTCAGCGCATTCGGATCGGGCTCACCGGGCTCGCATTCGCCTTCCTTCTCGTGCTCCTCGGATCGGTGATCAGCCGGTCGCGCGACGAGAATTCGCCGCCGCAGACGCAGGCAGCAAGTGAACGAAGCGGAGCCGAACGAGCCGTTGGCCGAGCTCGGCGTGGCGCCGGGCGGCGACGCGGTCGATCAACAACAGCCAAGAGTAGATCGATGCGCCTGACGCGGCACCGCGTCATCTTGATCGGCTTCGTCGCACTCCTCGTCTGTGGCGCCGCCGCGCTGGCATTGATCCCGCGCGACCGAAGCGGACACTTGGCGCCGCGGGCCGAGGGCCAGAAGCCGGTGCTGATGCTCCTGCACGACCCTGCCATTGCTGTTCCCGGAGGAATTCGCCCTGGAGGGCGGAGGATCCAAGGCGCTAAGCGCTGGAGACGCGCTACCGAGTCGATGCCGATCGGTACGACCGACGCGGCATCGCTCGAGCAAGGGCGGCTGCTGCTGATGGCGCATCCGCTCGCGCAGCCGGCCGAGGCGCTGGTGGATCTCGACCGCTGGGTCCGCGACGGCGGGCGGGTGCTGCTGCTCGCCGATCCGAAGCTCGACTGGCCGAGCGAGCGCCCGCTCGGCGACAAGCTGCGGCCGCCGCCGTCCTTTGCCGACACCGGTTTGCTGAACCATTGGGGCTTGACGCTGGACGCGCCGATCGGAATCCGGGCCGCAGCAACGGGAGCTGGCAGGTCGGCAGGTCCTGACAGCCTCTCCGGAGCGCTGAGCGGGCCGTGCGACGATCGAACAGGCGAGGGTTCGTCGCGCGGTGCGCGCTCGGAAGCGGCAGGGCGACGGTCGTCGCCGATGCCGACTTCCTCAACGTCGAGGATCTCGATGGACCGACAGAGGCCAATCTGGATGCACTGCTCGCCGAACTGGATCGGCTGGAACGCTGAGTCGCCAATGGCTTGGCCGTTGATTCTCCGATTCGGTCTGCGCACAGACTTATCCACAGGCGTAACGTGACAGAACAGGATAAGAACATCCCATGAAACTGGGATAAAAAAGCCGCAGAAATCCGCCATTGGGCATGAAAACCCACGAAATGGCATCAAAATCCATTGTATCCCCAAAGGGACTGAGTTACCAACACTGCCTGTAGTGCGGGGCTAACCCATTTGCCTGTGTCTGGGCGCCGGAGGCGCGGCGAAATGCCGTGCGTCCGCGAACGGGAGAGCTGTGCGCTGCGAACGGGGAGTGGTTCGTGGCGCTAGAGCATCTGTTTCAGGGCAGTGCGCTGAACGCGGTGGACGCGAAGGGTCGCGTTTCCGTGCCCTCCTTCCTGCGCTCCGTCATCGAACGCCGAGGCGACGCCCGCACGATCGTCCTCGCCAAGCATGACGCCTTCCCCTGCCTCAGCGCCTACGACCCCGCCTACGCCGCACTGAAGCACGCGAAGCTGGAGCGGCTGCTCGAGAAAGAAGAGACGAGCCCCGACGCGCAGCTCGAATATCAGCAGCGCAACCTGATGGCGTTCGCCGCCACCGAGGAGGTGCCGTACGACCCGTCGGGCCGGATCGTCCTGCCGCCGATGATGCGCCGCAAGGGCGACCTTCAGGACCTCGCACTGTTCCTCGGCACCGGCGAGACCTTCCAGATCTGGAATCCCGAAACTGCTCCTCAAGGATCCGCGTATCCCCGAGGACCTCAAGGACATCGCCCGCTTCCGCCTCGAGGAAAAGGGGCTGAAGGCATGACCGGCCGCAGCGCAGCGCAAGCGCCGCACGTGCCGGTGCTGCTCGACGAAGTCGTCGACCGCAATCGCCATCGCACCAGGACGACGACGCAGGTCGACGGGACATTCGGAGCGGGCGGCTATACGCGCGCCATGCTCCAGGCGGGGGCGGGACGAGTGATCGCCTTCGATCGCGACCCCGATGCGATCGAAGCCGGCCGATCGCTCGTCCCGGACCCCCGCCTGACACTAATCGAAGATCGTTTCAGCCAGATGGACCGCGTGCTCGACGAGCGCGGCATCGGCACTCGTCGACGCCATCACGCTCGATATCGGCGTGTCGTCGATGCAGTTCGACCAGAGCGGACCGCGGCTTTTCCTTCTCGGCCGACGGTCCGCTCGACATGCGCATGGAGCAAAGTCGGGGCCGACCGCTGCCGACTTCCTCAACGAGGCCGACGAGGCCGAGATCGCGCGTGTCCTCGGGACTATGGCGAAGAGCCGCGCGCTCGCGCCGATCGCCCGCGCCATCGTCGCCAACCGGCCGATCGAGCGAACTGCCGAGCTTGCGGCCATCGTCCGCCGCGCCGCCGGCTTTCGCCAGGGCCAGAAGAGCGATCCTGCGACGCGCACCTTCCAGGCGATCCGGATCCACCTGAACGCCGAACTCGACGAGCTCGAAGACGGACTTGCCGCTGCCGAGCGCTCGCTGAAGCCCGGCGGCCGGCTGGCGGTCGTCACCTTCCACAGCCTCGAGGACCGCATCGTGAAGCGGTTCTTCCGGGAACGCAGCGGCGCGACGCCAGCGGGGTCTCGTCATCGCCCAGTAGCAGTCCAGGGCCCCGCACCAACTTTCGAGAGAGTCGCCAAGCCGGTCAGCCCGTCGGAAGCCGAGATCGCGCGCAATCCGCGCTCGCGCTCGGCACGCCTGCGGAGCGGCGTCCGCACGTCGGCGCCGGCCTGGCAGAAGATCGCAGGAGACAGGAAATGAGCGCGGCCCGTAGCTTCCGCTCGGTGTTCATGGTCGCGAGCTGCGCCGGCGCTGCGCTCGGCTGCTACCTGGTCTCGCTGCGCGTCGCTTCGGAGCGCGCCGCGCTCGAGGAAGTCGAGACCGGATCGTGCTTGCGCAGCGCGACATCCGCCTGCTGCAGACCGAAATCGGCACTCGCGGCCGCCTCGCCCAGCTCGAACGCTGGAACGTCAAGGTCCTCGCCCTGTCGGCGCCGTCCGCCGACCAGTTCCTCGAAGGCGGCTTCCAGCTCGCCCGGCTCGGCAGGCCCGAGCCCACGCCTGCTGTCGATGCGCCGGTCGTGCTAGCCTCGGCGCCCGCGCCGAATCCCCAACCGCGCCGCTCGTGGAGGGCGAGTCAGGCGCGGTTGGCGCGAGCGCCAGACCGATCCCAATCGGCTGCGCAGCTGATGCGTGAGGCGAGCTTCAAGATCCCGGTTCGCGAAACCGCCGCGATGCAGGAGCCGATCGCCAGGCCGCAGCCCAAGGCCGCCGAAGCGGCTTCCAGGCAGACGACGAGGAAGCTCGGCGAGCTGGCGAAGCCCGTCGAGAAGGCTCGGTGAAGACTGTGAAAGCCGCCGAAACCAAGCCCGCGGCCAAGGACAAGAAAGCTGGGGATAAGAAGATCGAAGCTTCCGCGAAGCCGGTGACAAAGCCGGTGCGCATGGCCAATGTCGATCCGCTGGCCCCGCTTCCGGCGAGCGCCAATTCGAAGAAAACAGCCAAGGATTCCGGCTCGGCACGATGAACGCACCGACTCCCGCTCTCGTCGCATCCCGGCCCGAGCGGCTCCGACTTGTCGGGCAGCGGCGCCAGATTCTCGACCATGATGCACCAGCGGCTGATGTTCGGCCTGCTGGTCTACGGCGGCGTCATCGCCATCATCGTCTTCAGGATTCTCTACCTCGCGGCGTTCGGCGATCATGCCGGCGCCAAGCGCGGTCTGACGGCGCTCGTACCGGAGCGCGGCGACATCATCGACCGCGACGGCCAGCCGCTGGCTCGCACGATCGACGCATGGACGATCGGGCTCTGGCCGAGGAAGGTGATCGGCGACAAGCTGGAGATCGCCCGCAAGCTCGCCCAACTCATGCCCGAGCGCGACGAGGCCGACTATTTCGCGATGCTCCGCTCGGACAAGAATTTCTTCTATCTCCGCCGCCGTGCAGCGCCGGGACTGGTCGAGGCGATCAATGCGCTCGGCGAACCAGGCCTGGCGCTCGAGCGTGAGCCCGACCGCCTCTATCCGCAGACCAGCCTTGCAGCGCACGTCATCGGCTACACCGACGTCGACGGCAAGGGCAATGCCGGCATCGAGCGGGCGATGAACGACAGCTGGCCGACCAGGCCATGCGCGGCCAGCCGCTGCAGCTGTCGATCTCCAGCCGGGTCCAGCAGGCGCTGGAGCATGAATTGCTCGACGCGATGACCAAGCATTCCGCGGTCGGCGCGGCCGGGCGTCATCATCGACATCCACACGGGCGAGATCCTGGCCATGACCTCGCTGCCGCAGCTCAACCCGAATGCCGCCGGACAGGGTTCGCCCGAAGCGCGGTTCAACCGGGCGACGCTCGGCGTCTACGAGCTGGGGTCGACCTTCAAGCCGTTCACGGTGGCGATGGCGATGGACAGCGGCATCATCAAGAGCTTCGGCAAGATGTATCCTTGCCCGGACGAACTCCATGTCTTCAGCCGCACGATCAACGACACGCACCCGTTCAATCGGGCCTGCTCGGTCGCCGAGATCATGAAGGAAAGCTCGAACATCGGCACTGCCCAGATCGCCGCACAGATCGGAGGCAACGCGCCAGCGCGCGTTCCTCGACAAGATGGGCTTCCTCGAGGCGGTGCGCGATCGAGCTTGCGCGAGCGCGGCCGGCCGCTGCTGCCGGGTAATAATTGGGGTCCGCTCGAAACGATGACCGTCGGCTACGGTCACGGCATTGCCGTCACGCCGCTGCATCTCGCCAGCGGTTACGCGACCTTGTTCAATGGCGGCATCTACCGCCCGCCGACCCTGTTCAAGATCGGCAAAGGCCATGCCGCTGGCAAAGGCCATCGCGTCTTCAGCGAGCAGACCAGCTACAAGATGCGGTCGCTGCTACGGCTGGTCGTGACCGACGGAACCGGCAAGAAAGCCGACGCGCCGGGCTATCGGGTCGGCGGCAAGACCGGTTCGGCCGAGAAATATCACAACCGCTCGCTTGCTGGTGACGACGCTTCGCGGGCGTTTTCCCGATGGACGAGCCGCGCTATGTCGATGGTCGTGATGCTCGACGAACCCAAGGGCACCGCGGAAACCTTCGGCTTCCGCACGGCCGGCTGGAATGTCGCGCCCGCCTGTCGGCAGGACCGTCAGCCGGATCGCGCCGATGCTTGGCGTCCGTCCCGACAAGAACCGCGAACCTGACATGTCGCATGTGCTGCCCTTCGTTCACGAAGAAGCGGAGCACTAGATCGAATGCTTCTGTCGCGAAATCGCGGGCATCGATAGCGATTCTGAAGTCACGGGTTTCGCCATCGACCATCGCAAGGTGGTGGAGGGAAGCGTCTTCGGCGCCTTCAAGGGCGCGGTCTTCAATGGCGAGGATTTCATCGGTCAGGCAGTCGAGCGGGGGGCTGTAGCCGTCGTTGCGCGACCAGAGGCGCCGGCCCCAAGCGTGCCGCTCCTCTCCGACGCGGAGCCGCGCCGGCTGTTCGCGCAGCTCGCGTCAAAATTCTACGGGCCGTATCCCGAGACGGTCGTCGCGGTGACCGGCACGAACGGCAAGACATCGACCGTCGAAATGACGCGGCAGCTATGGCGCATGGCCGGGCATCGCTCGGCGTCGATCGGCACGCTTGGCGTCACGACTTCCGACGACCAGGTGAAGACCGGCCTGACGACACCCGACATCGTCACCTTCCTCAACAATGTGTCGGGCCTGAAGCGCATGGGGATCTCCCATGTCGCCTACGAAGCGTCGTCGCACGGCCTCGACCAGCATCGCGCCGAAGGCGTGCCGCTGAAGGCGGCGGCGTTCACGAACTTCAGCCGGGATCACCTCGATTACCACCCGTCGATGGAGGCCTATTTCGAAGCCAAGATGCGGCTGTTCGACGAGCTTCTTCCGGAAGGCGGAACGGCGGTCGTCTGGACCGACGATCCGAAGTCGCAGGATGTCATCGATCGGGTTCGCAGGCGCGGTATCGAGGTGATGACCGTCGGTCGGGCGGGCGAAACGCTGAAGCTGGAGGAACAATCGCCCACCGCCCTCGGGCAGAAGCTCGTCATCCGCCACCGCGAGTCGAACGTATCGCCTCGCTCTGCCTTTGATCGGCGCGTACCAGGCATCGAACGTCCTGGTCGCGGCAGGCCTCGCAATGGCGACAGGCATCAGTTTCGAAAATGTCTTTGCCGGCATGCAGCGGCTCGCGCCGGTTCGTGGACGGCTGGAACGCGCGGTCATCAGCCGTTCCGGCGCGCCGGTCTATGTCGATTATGCGCACACCGCCGACGCGCTGGAAGCTGCGATCGCAGCGCTGCGTCCGCACGTGAGCAACCGCCTGATCACCGTGTTCGGCGCTGGCGGCGATCGCGACCAGGGCAAGCGCCCGGAGATGGGCGCCGTGGCCGTCGCGCTTGTCGGACGTCGTGATCGTGACGGACGACAATCCGCGCGGCGAGGATCCGGCGAAAATCCGCGGCGAAGTGCTCGCCGGTGCCCCCGGCGCAATCGAGATCGGCGAGCGCCGCGAAGCCATCGCCGAAGCGATCCGCATGGCGGCCGAAGGGGACATCATCCTGCTTGCCGGCAAGGGGCACGAGACGGGCCAGATCATCGGCGCGGGCCCGAACCAGAAGGTGTTGCCGTTCGACGATGCGCTGGTCGCGCGGGAGTGCTGCGTGAAGGAGCGCATCACATCGTTCGTCCTGAGCGAAGTCGAAGGGCGAGTCGGACGCCGTCCAGTGCGACACCGCTCGGACGACGAAGAGGTGCAATGAGCCCGCTGTGGACCTCGGCCGAGATCGAAGCGGCCACCGGCGGCGGCGCGAGCGCCACGTTCGAAGTGACCGGCGTCACCTTCGACAGCCGCGAGGTCATGCCGGGCGACCTGTTCATCGCCATGCCGGGCACGGTTCATGACGGCCACAAGTTCGTCGCGGGCGCTTTCGAAGCCGGCGCTGCGGGCGCCATCGTTTCACAGCCGGTCGAAGGGCCGCATGTGCTCGTCGAGGACACGGCTAAAGCGCTCGAGGATTTGGGCCGTGCGTCACGCGAACGGTCAAACGCGCGGATCGTCGGGGTAACCGGCTCCGTCGGCAAGACGAGCACCAAGGAAGCGCTTTACGCGGCGCTCGACCGCTGCAGCGGCGGCAAGGCGCACCGTTCGGTCAAGAGCTACAACAATCATACGGGCGTGCCGCTGAGCCTCGCCCGAATGCCCCGAGAGGCCGAGCTCGCGGTGCTCGAAATGGGCATGAACAACAAAGGCGAGATCGCCGCGCTGACGCGGATGGTTCGCCCGCACCTCGCGCTCATCACCGCGATCGCCCCCGCGCATATCGAGAATCTCGGGTCGGAAGAGGCCATCGCCGACGCCAAGGGCGAGATTTTCGAAGGGCTCGAGCCGGGCGGGATCGCGGTCGTCCCCAACGACACGCCGCAACGGGACCGGCTGGTGCGTGCTGCTCGGCGATACGCAGAGCAGATCCTGACTTTCGGCAGCGGCGATGCCGACGTCCACGCACTGCACGCCGTACGCTCGTCGGATGGGGGCAGCCTGATCACCGCGGCGCTGTTCGAAAGTGAAGTGACCTTCACAATATCACAGCGCGGCGAGCATTGGGTCTCGAATGCGCTTGCTGTCCTGGCGACCGTAGAAGCCCTTGGCCTCGACGTCGGCGTATCCGGCCTCGCGCTCGCGGACCTCGGTGGCCTCAAGGGCCGCGGCGAGCGCCACCATGTGCCGATCGACAGCGGCGAATTCCTGCTGATCGACGAGAGCTACAACGCCAATCCGGCTTCCATGGCAGCGACCCTCAAGAGCCTCGGCGCGGAACGGGACATCGAGCGACGCATCGCCGTGCTCGGTCCGATGCGCGAACTCGGGGGCCACAGCGATGCGCTACACGCCGACCTTTCCGCGCCCTTGCTCGACGGCGCATGTCGACCGGGTCATCCTGATCGGTGACGAAATGCGCCCGCTTGGCCGAAAAGATCGTCGGCAGGATCGGGCTGGACCTGGCCAGGGACGTCGACGAGGCGACGGACGCCTTGCTGTCCATGCTTCGGCCGGGAGACGCGGTCCTCGTGAAAGCGTCGAACTCGGTCGGGCTTGCGAGATTGGTCGAGCGCGTGAAAGAGGGCGCCGCATGCTCTACCTGATCGCCGAACAGCTCGGGTTTCCCGGGCGTCCTCAACCTGATCCGCTACATCAGCTTCCGCGCCGGCGCGGCGAGCGCGACCGCGCTGGCGATCGGCCTGTTGCTCGGGCCGCTGGCTGATTTCCTATCTTCGCGAGCGGCAGGGCAAGGGCCAGCCGATCCGCGCCGACGGTCCGCAAAGCCACCTCGCCAAGCGCGGCACGCCGACCATGGGCGGACTGCTGATCCTGATCTCGATGGTGGTTTCGGTCCTGCTGTGGATGGACCTGTCGCAACCCCTATGTCTGGGCGTGCCTGCTGGTCATCGTCGGCTTCGGGACGATCGGTTTCCTCGACGACTATGACAAGGTGAAGAAGGCGCATCATGCCGGCCTGTCGGCGAAGACGCGGCTGGTGCTGGAATTCCTGATCGCGGGCTTCGCGACCTGGCTGATCGTGCAGTCGGGCGACGACCGATCTATACGTGCCGTTCGTGCAGGGGCCGGTGCTCGACCTCAGCTGGTTCTACATCGCGTTCGGCGCCTTCGTGATCGTGTCGTTCGGCAATGCGGTGAACCTGACCGACGGGCTCGACGGGCTGGCGACCATGCCGGTGATCATCGCCGTCGATCGCCTTCCTGCTGATCGCCTATCTCGTCGGCAACGCGCGCTTCGCCGAATATCTCGGCATTCCCGCACATCCTCGGCGTCGGCGATCTGACCGTGCTGTGCTGGCGATCGTCGGCGCCGGCCTTGCCTTCCTGTGGTTCAACGCGCCGCCCGCGGCGGTCTTCATGGGCGATACCGGCAGCCTCGCGCTCGGCGGAGCATTCGGCGCGGTCGCGGTCGCGACGCACCATGAATTCGTTCTCGTCATCGTCGGCGGCGTGTTCGTCGTCGAGGCGTTGTCGGTGGTCATCCAGGTCTTCTGTCTACAAGCGCACCGGCAGGCGCATCTTCAAGATGGCGCCGATCCATCACCATTTCGAACATCTCGGCTGGTCGGAGCCGACCGTGGTGATCCGCTTCTGGATCATCGCTTCGTGCTGGCCCTCGCCGGGCTCAGCACGCTCAAGCTGAGGTGATCACCGCCAAGGCCTTCGCCGGCAAGAAGTACGCTGTCTACGGGCTGGCGCGGTCGGGGCTGGCGACGGTCGAGGCGCTGCTCGCCAGCGGAGCGAGCGTCACGGGCTGGGACTGCAAAGGAAGAGGCGAGGGCTAATGCGCCTGCCGGAACCGTCATCGCCGAATCTCGACGAGGCGGACCTCAGCCAGTTCGACAGCCTGGTCGTCACCCCCGGCCTGCCGCTCAACCGTCACCCGATCGCGCAACGCGCCCGCGAGGCCGGCGTGGAGATCATCGGCGACATCGAACTGTTCGCCCGCGCCCGGCCCGAGCTTCCGCCGCACAAGGTCGTCGGCATCACCGGCACCAACGGCAAGTCGACGACCACCGCGCTCATCCACCACATCCTCAAGACCGCGGGCGTGCCGACGACGATGGGCGGCAACATCGGCCTGCCGATCCTCGCGCAGGACCCGCTGCCGGAAGGCGGGGTCTATGTGCTGGAGCTGTCGAGCTACCAGATCGACCTGACGCAGAGCCTCGATTGCGACGTCGCGGTGCTGCTCAACATCACGCCCGACCATCTCGACCGGTATGAGAGCTTCGAGGCTTATGCCGCATCGAAGGCGCGACTGTTCGAGATGCAGGAGATGGGATTGGCAGTTCTAGCCGACCAAGACCTGCCTACGCATGACATGATTGCTTTCGCTTGCAGCTCGACCGTCAGTGGGAACCAGATTCCATCCGTATGGCGGAAATCTCTTGCGGCAGATTCAGCCAGGTAGGGCGATGCGTCCACTGATCTTTCCGGGCGAGTCTCCGGGCGCAAGATCTTGGCCGAGCTCTTCAGGGTCCCCACAATGCCGAGAATGCAGCCGTTGCGATCCTCACATGTCGCGCCCTTGGACTTGAGACGAAGCAGATCGAACTGGGCCTCCGCACTTACCCCGGCCTCCCGCACCGCATGGAGCGCGTCCGCGAAAAGGACGGCGTCCTGTTCGTCAACGACAGCAAGGCGACCAACCCGACCGCGACCGCTCCGGCGCTCGCCGCTTTCCCGTCGATCCGCTGGATTCTCGGTGGGCAGGCGAAGACCGACAATCTCGACGAATGCGCTCCGCACTTCGCGCACGTCCGCTCGGCCTACACGATCGGCGAGGCGGGTGACTTGTTCGCGAGGCTGCTCGCGCCGCACATGCCGGTCGACAAATTGCGGAAACGCTTGAAAATGCGCTGAATCACGCCGCGAAGGATTCACAGGCGGGCGATACCGTTCTACTCTCGCCGGCCTGCGCGTCGTTCGACCAGTTCAAGGACTTCGAGCAGAGGGGTGACAGGTTCCGGGACCTGGTGGGGGCGTTATGATCGGAAGCATTTCTGGGCAGATCAAGGCGAAGGCCGCGCGGCTCGATCCGAGCAGCTACGGCCGCTCCGACACGTCCGCCGTCGGCCGCTGGTTCTGGGAGATCGACAAGGTCCTGCTGCTGCTGATCGCGACGCTGATCGGCATCGGCCTGATCGCCGTCGCCGCCGCTTCGCCCGCAGCCGGCGCAGCGCTACTCGGGCGGCTCAGTTCAATTCTCCGAGCTTCACTATTTCTACCGCCAGATCGTGTGGATCGCCGTCGGCCTGCCGGTGATGATCGGCATTTCGATGATGCCGCGCGACCGGGCCAAGCGCCTGTCGCTCGCCGGCGCGGCCTTCTTCTTCGTCCTGCTGGTGTTCGTTCCGGTCCTCGGACCGGAGGTGAACGGCGCGACGCGCTGGATCGACATCGGCGTCGGCCAGATTCAGCCGTCCGAGTTTCTCAAGCCCTTCTTCGTCGTCGCCATGGCCTGGCTACTGTCGCTCCGCGAGCAGGACAAGTCGCTGCCGGTCTTCTGGCTTTCGGCGGGCATTACCGGGGCCGTCGCCTTCCTGCTGATGCGGCAGCCGGACTTCGGCTCGACGATCATCTTCGGCTGCGTCTGGTTGGCGATGCTGGCGCTTGCCGGAGTGAGCATGCGCATCCTGCTCGGTCTCGGCGTCGCGGGCCTCATCGGCATCGTGCTCGCTTACTTCTTCTACGATGTCGCCACTGCCCGCATCGACGGCTTCCTGTTCGGCGAGGGCGACAATTTCCAGGTCGAGAACGCCATGCGCACCCTGACGGCCGGAGGGATGTTCGGCATGGGACCGGGCGCAGGCACTCGCAAGTTCGGACTTCCGGAACCGCACACCGACTACATCTTCTCGGTGATCGGCGAAGAGTTCGGCCTGATCGCCTGCCTCGCCATCGCGGTGTTCTACCTGGTCATCGTCGCGCGGGTGCTGGTCAAGCTGCTCGATGAGGAGTCGACCTTCGCAATCCTCGCCGCCGCTGGGCTCACCATCCAGTTCGGGCTTCAGGCGCTGATCAACATGGCGGTGAACGTCCAGATCGCCCCGTCCAAGGGCATGACCCTGCCGTTCATCAGCTACGGCGGATCGTCCATGCTGGCCCTGTCGATCGGCATGGGCTTGCTGCTCGCATTCACCAGGCGAAACCCGTATCTGAGCCGCTCGCCGTACGTGGTGAAATGGAGCGGGGAGAGCGTTACCGCATGAACTTCGTTTTGGCCGCAGGAGGCACCGGGGGCCACATGGTCCCCGCGCACGCGCTCGCGGCGGAACTGCGGAAGCGCGGACATGGCGTGCTGCTGGTCACCGACGACCGCGGCGCGCGTTTTCCGGGCCTGTTCCAGGGTATTCCTGTGCACATCCTTCCGGCTGGCCGGTTGACGAGAAGCCCGCTCGGACTCGTTCGCGGCGTGCGTTCGCTTCTCGCCGGACGGCGTGAAGCGCGGATGCTGTACAAGCAGGGACGGCCCGATGCGGTCGTCGGCTTCGGCGGCTATCCTGCAGTTCCCGCCTTGCTTGCCGCCAGCGGCATGGGGATTCCGACCGTCCTGCACGAGCAGAACGCCGTGCTCGGACGCGCCAATCGCTTCCTTTCCAACGATGCGGCCGCCATCGCCACGGCCTATTCCGAGGTCGAACGGATCAAGCGCCGCTTGCAGTCGAAGGTGGTACTGGTCGGCAATCCGGTGCGCGAGGCGATCGCCAAGCTTGGCGAAACGCCATTCCCGGCGTTCGACCAATATGCTCCGTTCAAGATCCTCGTAACCGGCGGAAGTCAGGGCGCGAGTGTGCTGAGCAAGGTCGTGCCGGAAGGTCTCGGCCTCCTGTCGCCATCCCTGCGGCTGCGGTTGCAGGTCATGCAGCAGTGCCGGCCCGACGACATCGATGCGGTTCGCACGCGTTATTCCGATCTCGGGATACCGGCCGAGCTGATGACCTACATCGAGGACATGCCCGCCAAGCTGGCTGAGGCGCATCTGGTCATCGCCCGCTCCGGCGCATCAACGGTCGCCGAGCTGACCGCCGCGGGCAGGCCGGCGATCCTCATTCCCTATCCGGAAGCGACCGACGACCACCAGACCGCGAACGCCAGGGACATTGCCGAAGCCGGCGGTGCGCGCATGATCCACCAGCCCTTGTTCACGCCGACGGTGTTGGCGAAGCAGATCGAGGCGATGGCGGAAGACCCGCAGGCGCTGATCAACGCTGCCGCCCGATCGCTGTCCGTCGGCAAGCCGCATGCGGCGAGCAATCTCGCCGACCTGGTCGAACGTATCGGGCAGGGACTCGCCCCGATCGAAGTCGGGTTCGGCCTGACCCCGCGCGTGCGCTCCGAGGCGCCGGCGAGAGGAATGCCCGCGTGAAAGCGTTCGGAACGGACGTTGGCACGATTCACTTCGTCGGCATCGGCGGAATCGGCATGTCGGGCATCGCCGAGGTGATGCACCAGCTCGGCTACAAGGTGCAGGGCTCGGACATCGCCGAGGGCTATATCGTCGAGGGCCTGCGCAAGCTGGGCATTCCGATCTCGATCGGCCAGCGAGCGGAAAACCTGGGCGACGCAGCGGTCATCGTCATTTCTTCGGCGGTCAGCCGCGGCAATCCTGAAGTCGAGGCCGCCGTCGAGCGCCGCCTGCCCATCGTCAAGCGCGCCGAAATGCTCGCCGAGCTGATGCGCATGCAGAAGACGATCGCGGTCGCCGGAACGCACGGGAAGACGACGACGACATCGATGGTCGCGGCCATGCTCGACGCGGGCGGGTTCGACCCGACGGTCATCAACGGCGGCATCATCAATCGCTACGGATCGAACGCGCGGCTGGGCAAGAGCGACTGGATGGTGGTCGAGGCCGACGAGAGCGACGGGAGCTTCCTGCGGCTGCGACGGCACGATTGCCATCGTCACCAATATCGATCCCGAGCATCTCGAACATTACGGCGGGTTCGAGGAGGTCAAGAAGGCCTATTGCGAGTTCATCGAGAACGTCCCGTTCTACGGCCTCGCCGCGATGTGCATCGACCATCCGGAAGTGCAGAACATCATGGGCCGAATCCGCGACCGGCGGATCGTGACCTACGGCTTCTCGGCACTCGCCGATCTGCGCGCGGACAAGGTGACGCCCGAACCCGGCGGCACGCGGTTCGACGCGGTCGTGCTGGAGCGCGATGGCAGCCGCCGAACGATCGAGGCGATTTCGGTGCCCATGCCCGGCCGTCACAATGTCCAGAACGCGCTGGCGGCCATCGCCGTCGCGCTCGAACTAGGCCTGACCGAGGAGCAGATCCGCGACGGTTTTTCCCGCTTCGACGGCGTGAAGCGCCGCTTCAGCAAGGTCGGCGAGTTCGACGGCGTGACGATCATCGACGATTATGCCCACCATCCGGTCGAAATCCGCGCCGTCCTCTCCGCGGCTCGCGAGAGCGCTGCAGGAGCGGTGGTCGCAGTCATGCAGCCGCACCGCTACACGCGGCTTCACGATCTGATGGAAGACTTCCAGAACGCGTTCAACGACGCGGACATCGTCTTCGTGACGCCGGTCTATGCGGCGGGCGAGCAGCCGATGGAGGGCGTCGATTCCGAGGCTCTGGCCGAGGGCCTCCGGGCGCATGGGCACCGCATGGTACGGACGGTGAAGGATCTCGACGACCTCTGCGGTGCGCTGCGTGATCTCGCTGCGCCGGGCGACCTCATCATCTGCATGGGCGCGGGCGACATCACCAAGTGGGCGGCTGCACTGGCCGATGGCGTCTGCGAAGCGAGAGCAAGAAGCGCCCCTCCGCCCGCGGGAGGGGAAGAGGCGCGAAGCGCCGAAGGGGAGGGCGTGTGACACAAATCCTCCCCCGGCCCCTCCCGCAGGCGGGAGGGGAGATTCGCGGCAAGCTCACGCCGAACGCTCCCCTCGCCCCGCTCGTCTGGTTCAAGAGCGGCGGCAGCGCCGAATGGCTGTTCGAGCCGAAGGACGTAGAGGACCTGCACCAGCTTTCTGAAGGAGCTCGACCCGGACGTCCCGATAATGGCGCTCGGCCTCGGCTCCAACATGATCGTCCGCGACGGCGGCGTGCCCGGTGTCGTGGTGCGTCTTGGTAAGGCCTTCGCGAAGATCGAGAAGGTTGATGACGTAACCCTCCGCTGCGGCGGCGGGGCTAGCGGCATTCTTGTCAGTTCGACCGCGCGCGACGCGGGGATCGCCGGAATGGAGTTCCTGCGCGGCATCCCCGGCACCGTTGGCGGCTTCGTCCGTATGAACGGCGGCGCTTACGGCCGCGAAGTGCAGGACATCCTTGTCGAGGCCCGTCTGGTGCTGCGCGACGGGACGGTCGAAACCTGGCCGCTCGAGCGTCTCGGCTACACCTACCGGCATAGCGAAGTCCCGGAGGGCGCCGTGGTAGTAGAAGCCACATTCCGCGGCACGCCGGGCAAGCCCGAGGCCATCGGCGCGGAGATGGACGCCATCGCTCGCGCCCGCGAGGAATCGCAGCCGCTACGCAGTCGCACAGGCGGATCGACCTTCAAGAATCCGCCGGCGCACAAGGCCTGGGCGCTGGTCGATGCGGCGGGCTGCCGTGGCCTGACGATAGGCGACGCCCAAGTCTCGGAAAAGCATTGCAACTTCCTGCTCAATCTCGGTAGCGCGACCAGCGCCGACATCGAGGCGCTGGGCGAGGAGGTCCGCCGCCGGGTGTTGGAAACTTCCGGCATCGCCCTTGAATGGGAAATCCAGCGGATCGGCAGGGAATGAACAAGAATCTCAACGTTGTAGTGTTGATGGGCGGCTGGTCGTCCGAGCGTGAAGTCTCGCTGACCAGCGGCCGCGGCGTGGCGGAAGCGCTGCGCGAGCGCGGCTGGTCGAACGTCACCGAAGTCGACATGGACCGGAACGTCGCGGCGGTGCTGGCGGCGATCCGTCCGGACGTCGTGTTCAATGCGCTTCACGGAACGCCGGGCGAAGACGGCACGGTCCAGGGCATGCTGGACCTGATGCAGATTCCCTACACGCACAGCGGGCTCGAAACGTCGGTCATCGCGATCGACAAGGAGCTGACGAAGATGGTGCTCGTGCCGCACGGCGTGCGCATGCCGGCGGGCAAGATCGTCGAGAGCGAGAGCCTGTTTCGCGAAGATCCGCTGCCGCGGCCCTATGTGGTCAAACCGGTGAACGAGGGGTCTTCGGTCGGGGTCGCGATCGTCACCCAGGACGGAAATTACGGCCATCCGATCGGCCGCGACGTGCCGGGCCCGTGGGACGATTTTGACCGGCTGCTCGCGGAGCCGTTCGTGAAGGGTCGCGAGCTGACCGTCGCGGTGCTCAACGACGAAGCGCTGGCCGTAACGGAGCTGCGTACCAAGGCCGGATTCTACGACTATGCCGCCAAATATACGGACGGCCTGACCGAGCACGTCTGTCCGGCCCAGGTGCCGGACGAAATCGCTCAGTCGATGATGGACATGGCAGTCAAGGCGCATCGGCTGCTCGGCTGCCGCGGAGCCTCGCGTTCGGACTTCCGCTGGGACGACGAACAGGGCGAAGCCGGCATTTTTCTTTTGGAAGTCAACACGCAACCCGGAATGACCCCCTTGAGCCTTGTGCCCGAGCAGGCGAAGGTGCGTGGTATCAGTTATGGGGAACTGGTCGAGCGGATGATCGAAGAAGCGCTCGGAAGAACGAAGGGGTAGGAGGAACATGGCTGCGCGGCGGTCAGGGGCGACGACGAAGCGCAAGTCCTCTTCATCGAAGGGCTCGAAGACGCGCGCCGTCACCAGCGCGCGCGCCAACAAGCTCGCCGCCTTCGGCTTCACCGGTTTCCTCGTGCTGATGGCCGGTGCCGCCGCGATCGCCTTGGACCTTCCGGCCAAGGCCGCTCTATCCGCAGGGGAGGCCGTCGGCAGCGCCGGGTTCCGGGTCGACGGCTATCAGATCGTCGGACTCAAGCAGATGGACCGCAAGCTGGTCGACGCCGTGGTGATCGACGAATTGCGCAAGGCGGCCGCCGCCGGAAGCGAGACCAAGCCCGCACAGCCGCTGGTGGACGTCGCCGCGATCCGCGAGCGGCTGCTGGGCTTCGGATGGGTCAAGGACGCGCGCGTTTCCCGCCGGCTGCCCGACACGTTGGTCATCGACATCGTCGAGCGCACGCCTTCCGCCCTCTGGCAAAATCGCCAACAGCTCACTTTGATCGACGACGCGGGCGTGGTTCTCGATCGGGTTCCCATCTCCAAGATGCCCGACCTGCCGCTGGTGATCGGTCCCGGCGCGAACAAGCGTGCGAGCCAGCTCAAGACCGTTCTGGCCGATGCTCCGGCCATGCAGGCGCAGCTGGCGTCGGCGACCTGGGTCGGCGGGCGTCGCTGGGACCTCAGCTTCCAGTCCGGCGAAACCGTCGTCCTTCCGGAGGGCGAACAAGCCGCTCGTGCAGCGCTGGCGAAGTTCGCCAAGGCGGATCAGTCGAACGGCCTGCTCGGACGAGGGCTCGTCCGCTTCGACCTTCGGATTCCGGGCAAGATGATCGTCCGCCTGCCGCGTGCGCCGGGCGAGCCGATCCTGCCCGAAGCCCCCGCTCAAACCGTCGAGGGCTGATCCAGCACGTGGCCGCGCCGGCTGACCAACCCCTGATTGCAGCGCTCGACATCGGCTCCTCGAAGGTCGGGGCGCTGATCTGCACGTTGACCGACGACGGGCGGCTGCAGGTGCTCGGCACCGGCCAGCGCGAGAGCCGGGGCGTCAAGCGCGGCTATGTCACCGACATGTCCGCGAGCGAGCATGCGGTGCGCGAAGCCGTCGAGCTTGCCGAGCGCATGTCCGGACTGACCATCGAGGACGTTTGGGCGAGCTTCGGCGCGGGCGGCCTCGCCAGCGATCTCGCCAACGTCGAGGTCGAGCTTGGCGGTCATCAGGTCGAGCAGTCGGATATCGACGAACTGCTGATGGGCGGCCGCGGCGCGCTGGACCGCAACGGGCAGGTCGTTTTGCACGCCCATCCTGCGCTCTACACGATCGACGGCGTCGAAGGCGTGAAGAACCCGCATCGGACTTCACGCGGCCCGTCTTGGCGTGGATATTCACGTCGTCGCCGCGGATCCCGCGCCGCTGCGGAACATCGATTACGTGATCCGCTCGGCGCATCTCGGGGTGAAGGCCATCGTCGCTTCGCCCGTCGCCGCGGCGCTCGCCTGCCTGACGGAGGATGAACGCGATCTCGGCGTAGCGCTGGTCGAGCTTGGCGCGGAGGTGACGAACGTTTCGCTGCACGCGGGCGGCATGCTCGTTGGCCTGCGCTCGATCCCGCTCGGCGCCAAGGATATTACCGACGACATAGCCTGCGCTTTCGGTGTGCAGCGCCGCGATGCCGAGCGGCTCAAGTGCTTCTACGGCTCGGCCATGACCAGCCCGCGCGACAATCACGAAATGATCGAAGCGCGCCAGATGGGCACGGAGGAAGGCGTCGATCCGATGCGCATCACTCGCGCGCAGCTGATGACGGTCATCCGCCAGCGCGTCGAAGAACTGACCGCGCAGGTCGAGGAGGCCCTGAAGAGCCTCGGCTTCACCGGCCCGGTGGGACGCCAGGTCGTACTCACCGGGGGCGGGGCGGAACTCAAGAACATCGCGGATTATATGCAGGGCGTGCTCGGCCGCTCGGTCCGTGTTGGCCGGCCGAAGCAACTGACGGGGCTTCCCGACGCCCACAGCGGACCGGCGTTTTCGACCTTGGTCGGGCTAGCTTGCCTGGCATCGTCCGGCAGCGGAGACATCCGCGACATGACGGCCGGGAAGAACAGGAAGGAAAAGCAGGCGAGCGGCATGATGGGCCGCCTGCTCGCCGCGATGAAGGGCGGGATCTAGGCCGCGCTCGCCATATAATCGCGGGCCGCTTCGATCGTCTCGCGTCCTACTTCGGTCAGCCTGCCGCCCTCGCGGACCACGGCATCTCCGATCGCGAAATTACGAGCGTGAGCGGCGAGATCCGCCCGGGCCGCACCAGTCTGGTCGGCATTGAGGACACCGGAAGCCAGCAGCCGGCTCAGCGTCTGGTGCATTCGCGCGACGACGTAGGTGGCGTGGAAGACGCCATCCATCGGCCGCGGGTCCTTACGCAACGGCGAGCTGAACAGCTCATCGTCCGCATTTTCGACCAGTGGTCCGGATGACGAAAATCCGAAGAGCAAATTGTGTCCGCTCTCGTGGGCGAGTGCCTGGGCGGTATCGAGCACCGTCTTCTGGCCGCGCGCGTTGAGCAGGATCGCGCCCCACAGCATGTAGCAGGACGCGCCGTCGAAGGTGAGCGCTTTGGGATCCTCGGGCCCGGCCGCGACGACGATCTCGCGCAGCAGCTCGCGGATTTCAGCGGCCATTTCCGGAAAGCCGGCATCAAGCAATACGAAGGCTTCGTCGAACCGGCGCCGGCAGTCCGCCATCAACGAATCGTCCGGAAGCTCGACGTGCAGGTCGGCCAGGAACAGACGCCGGTAGCGCTCTTCTTCGCGCTCGGCGCGCTCGTCGATGCGCGTGATGCTGGTTCCGAATTGATGGGAATGTTCGAATAGCTCGGCAGCGAGTTTCCGCGCGCCATCGATGTCATTGCCTTCGATCGCGAAGACGAGATCGTAATAGGCGCCGAAAACGTGCGGCGACTGCTTCGTCGCGCGAATGGCTTCGGTCAGTTGGCGCGCGGCCGCCGGTCCGACGGCAAGCGTGTCGCCGACCTGGCCGAAGACATAGTCGAGAGTATCGGCGAGCCTGAAGCGCATGCGCCGATCGAGGTCGTGTCCCCGATCGGCGCTTGGTTCGAAACTCGCAACCAAGGTTGCGGTCGTCAGGGTTCGATCCCGAGCTTAGCCTTTGAGGCCGCGCTTGGTGCCGAGCTTTACGCCAACCTTCTGGCCAACCTTCTGGCCGACTTTCTGTCCGACCTTCTGGCCAACCTTTGCGCCCAGGCTCTGGGATTCTCGGGCTTCGGTGATCTGTTCGAAACCGAGCATGCGGTTCCAGTCGAGCTTCGCCGAAATATTGGTCTTCGCCACTGACACCTCCTGTTACGCTTCGTGCTTTTACGGGCCGTTATACTATCGTTAAATATCTCCGAGAGCACAAGTGTAATGTAGCGCAACGGGGGAGTCCCAAATTGATACTAATCGTGACGACGAGAGATCATCGGTACACGCACGAGGCCCTGCACCGTGAGCCGAGCCTCGACCTGGATGTGGTCACCTATGATCAGGTTTTGAGGCGTCGCTCGCCGCACAAGGCGACGCAAATCTTCACGGACCTCGATCGCCTGTCCGACTGGGAACTGCATGAAGCGGCATTGTTGTTCCGCGACCTGAACTCGCGCGGCATGACCGCACTCAACGATCCGGCGCGTTTCCTCGGACGTTCGGGAATGCTTCGCTCTCTTCACCGCGCGGGCATCAACCAGTTCGACGTCTATCGCGTCGACAGCCTTGAGCGACCGAAGCGATGGCCGGTCTTTCTGCGGCTGGAAGGCAATCATGCCGCGCCGGTTTCCGGTTTGCTTCAGAGCGAGGAAGAGTTGGACTCGGCGCTCGAGGCCGCAGTCGAACAGGGCGCGCCCAAGTCCGCGTTGCTCATCATCGAATATGCCGCCGAGCCGATCCGCCCGGGGGTTTTCCGGAAACTGTCGGTGTTTCGCGTTGGCGATCGCTTCCTCGGCTACACCTGCGTTCACGAGGACAGCTGGATCGTGAAGTACGGCAAGGCCGGAATAGCCTCGGACGACATGTATGAAGAGGAATATGCGTTCGTCCGGGACAATCCCTTCGCCGACGCGGTGAAGCCCGCCTTCGACCTTGCCGGCATCGACTATGGGCGCGCGGATTTCGGCCTGGTGGACGGCCGGCCGCAAATCTACGAGATCAACAATAATCCCCTGGTCGATCTCAGCCCGCAGCGCGGAGCCACTGGCCGTCGGAAGGAAAGCAGTGCACTGTTCCGCACGAACTATTTGCAGGCGATGACCGAGATCGACAGCTTTCCACGTCCAACCTGGCAAGCATCCTCCGCAGCGCTCGCGCGGACGATCCGCCATTCGCCGCCGCGAATTCGACGCCTCGCCGCATCCATGATCGGAAAGGCCAACCCGCGGAAGAGGGAAGAGCCGTCCGGGTCGCTAGCGCCGGATTGAGCGTCAGCCTGAAAACATAACGCTGGCGTAATAGGAATTGCTCTGCTTGGCTGCGATTCTGCCGGCGGGTCAGGCAACATCGGGCTGTCCATTGCCAAGCGTTCGCGGTGCCCGCCCGTGCATCGGCCTGTCTCGTCAGTGCGAACATTCGTGAACATTCGCGGATTCTTCGGGGTGAGCGTGAGGCACTAGGCTGAAGATGGGGCAGGGGCCGATGACCACGATCAGCACGCGTTCGACGACCAGCGCGTTGGTCTTTCTCCTCGGGGCGGCTGTGTTCCTCAATTACGTCGACCGAGGCGCGATCGGCATCGCCGCTCCCCTTATGAAGTCCGACCTCGGCCTGACCGAGGAGCAATACGGGATCGTCTTTTCCGCCTTCTTCTGGATCTACGCGCCGGTGCAGATGTTCGCCGGCTGGCTGTGCGATCGCTTCTCCGTCTACAAGCTGATGGCGGCCGGCATCCTGTTGTGGGCCGCCGCCACCCTATTGATGGGGTTCGCGGGCGGTTTCATGTCGCTCCTCGTCCTCCGGATTATGCTGGGCGTCGGCGAAAGTATTTCCTTCCCAGGCAGTTCCAAGATCATAGCTCGGCACGTTGAGCCGGAACGCCGTGGCGTTGCCAATGCCGCCGTTGCGACAGGACTGGCGTTGGGACCCGCGGTCGGGACACTCTCCGGCGGCATGATCCTCCAGCATTGGGGCTGGCCGCCGATCTTCTTCATCTTCGGGATCGTCACCCTTCTTTGGCTGCTCCCCTGGCAGCGGACGGTCCGCAATTTGCCGACGACCGGATATCGTGACGAAGGCCAGCGCGTGCCGCTGGGCCTCCTCCTTTCGAAGTGGCCGCTCTGGTCGATGTCCATCGTCCATGCGCTCGGCAATTACTGCTTCTATTTTCTCCTGGCCTGGCTGCCCCTGTTCCTGACCCAGTCCCGGGGCTTCAGCATCGCCGAAATGACGCTACTCGCCACGCTCGGCTACACGGTTCAGGGTGCGTGCGCTCTCGGCTACGGACACTTTTCTGACTGGTGGACGCGATCCGGCCGTTCGGAGGCCGCTTGCCGGCGCTGGATGATGGTGGCCAGCCAGTTGCTTGTCGCTGTCGCGGTTCTTGGTCTCGCATTCGCTACCGACGCGATAACGATCGGCATTCTGCTTTGCCTTGCGGGAGCCGCCACAGCCTCCTTGTCGCTCAATCTCTATGCGGTCGCCCAAATGTTCGCCGGTCCGCGGGCGTCGGGAACCTGGGTCGGTGTGCAGAATGCCATCGGCAATCTGTCGGGAATCGTTGGCCCGATCGTCACCGGTATCGTCGTTCAGCGTTCAGGCTATGACAGCGCATTCGTCCTGACAGCAGTCGTCGGGGCGGTCGGGGCTGCCTGGTGGGCCTTCGGCGTCCCGAAAATCGAACAAGTCGACCTGGGGCAGGAACAACAGGCGAACTGAGTCTTTCTCGCCACGTCGTCCCCACTTTTTTCGGGTCGCGTTAACTTTTTCGCTTGGCTTGCGACTCGCGATGATTCAGAAGAATCGCGGTGGAGGATCAACGCGCTAGCGCGCCTTGAAGGGGGTTTACCCATGAGCATCGATTTTATCCGGCCGGAAGTTGATGAACTTCGGCCGCGAATCAGCGTCATCGGCGTCGGTGGAGCGGGCGGAAACGCTGTCGCGAACATGATGCGCGCCGATGTGCAGGGCGTGGACTTCGTCGTCGCAAACACGGACGCTCAGGCGCTCAACTCTTCGACGGCGGATCGCAGGATCCAGCTCGGGCTGAAGATCACGCAGGGTCTCGGTGCAGGCTCGCGGCCGGAAATCGGACGCGCGGCAGCCGAAGAGACGATCGAGGATATCGAACGCGCGCTCGAAGGTGCGCACATGTGCTTCATCGCGGCCGGCATGGGCGGCGGCACCGGCACCGGCGCTGCACCGGTCATCGCCAAGGCCGCGCGCGACCGTGGCATCCTGACGGTTGGCGTCGTGACCAAGCCGTTCGCGTTCGAAGGCGCTCGCCGTGGCCGCTCTGCCGATTCCGGTATCGAGGAACTGCAGCAGCACGTCGACACCCTGATCGTCATTCCGAACCAGAACCTGTTCCGGCTCGCCAATTCGGAAACGACCTTCAAGGAAGCATTTGAGATGGCCGACGAGGTCCTCCAGCAGGGCGTTCGCGGAATCACCGACCTGATGGTCATGCCGGGCCTCATCAACCTCGACTTCGCCGACGTTCGTTCGGTGATGGGCGAGATGGGCAAGGCGATGATGGGCACGGGCGAAGCTTCGGGCGACAATCGCGCGATCGAAGCCGCCGAAAAGGCGATTTCGAACCCGCTGCTCGACGGTGTGTCGATGAAGGGCGCGAAGGGCGTCATCATCTCGATCACCGGCGGCGAGGACATGCGCCTGATGGAGGTCGACGAGGCCGCCAGCCACATCAAGGAACTGGTCGATCCCGATGCGAACATCATCTGGGGCTCGGCGTTCAACAACGATCTCGACGGCAAGATCCGCGTTTCGGTTGTCGCAACGGGCATCGAGGCGGAAGCTGCACAGCAGCCGCAGCCCGGCAAGGTCTTCGCCTTCCCGCGCGCAACGACGGCGACGCCTGTCATGGCAAAGCCGGCCGCGCCGGTCCAAGCGCCAGTGATGGAAGAGCCGATCGTCGAAGAGGACACGCTGGAGCTCACGGACGAGATGGACGGGGCCGAAGAGCTTGTGCTCGACAATGACGACGTCCTGACCGCGCCGGTCGGATCCGCGCCGATCGCTCCTCCGACCGACGAGGACGAGTTCCTACCGGAAGCCGCTCCGATCGAAGAAAAGCCGAAGGTTCGCGACACGGGCACATTGTTCGAGCGCATGTCGAACATCGCCCGCGGTGCCGCTCAGGCGCAGGTCGACGACGAGGACTCCAAGCCGAGCTATCGGCGTGAGCCCATCGACATCCCGCGCTTCCTGAATCGGCAGAACAACCAGTAATCGGGCCTATCGCGCGCCGGCGGCTCGCCGTCTGCGTGCAACGACTTGGCGATAACCATCTGGCGGGCAAGCTTTGCGCAAGCTCCAATCTGCCATGGGGGGTCCCATGGCAAAGGGTCGTTTCGACCGCGTTCGCGTAGCGGCAATCATTCTTGCGGCGGTGGGCGCGGTGCTCGTCGGTGTTCCGGCCGATGCGCAGACATATGTCGGTGGACGGGGCGAAAGCCCTGCCGACGCGCTTGCGCGCAACATGAAGGAACTGGGCTCAAGCCCTAGAGATTTCGACGCCTTGATCGGCGCGGGGAAGGCCTCGCTGGCGCTTGGCGATGGGCAGGCTGCGGCCGGCTTCTTCGGCCGGGCCGAGGAAGTCTGGCCGACCAGCCCAATGCCGCAGGCCGGCATGGGCGCGGCGCTTGCTCTTGAGGGCAATGGAAGCGGCGCGCTGCAATATTTTGCCCGGGCAACCCAGCGCGGCGCGACCCAGTCGATGATTGGGGCTGAGCGGGGTCTGGCCTATGACCTCATCGGCCAGCATGCCCAGGCCCAGGCGGACTATCGGGCAGCTCTATCGGCGACCGATGGTGACGAGGCTCGACGAAGGCTGGCGCTCAGCCTGGCGATCACGGGCAAGAAAGCAGAGGCATTGTCCATGCTGTCGCCGCTCATGGCGCGCGGCGACGCCGCGGGTGCGCGAACGCGGGCTTTCGTGCTCGCGCTGAGCGGCGATATCAATGGCGCCAAGAGCGCGATCGACGCGGCCATGCCCGGTTCGGGCTCGAACATGGCCTATTTCTTCCGCAAGCTACCCGAGCTTCGGTCGGACCAGAAGGCGGCCGCTGTGAACCTGGGAATCTTCCCCGGGACCGGCGAAACGCAAGTTGCGTCGGTTGTCGCCCAGCCATCGGTGGCCAATTCCACGGTTCAGGCCGATGACGCTGAGGGCGACCGGATCGGTTCCATCGAGCGCTGGCTTTCGCAGGCGACGCAAGGCACTGCTACCGTGCCCAATCCGCCGCCGGCCCCGCCAGCACCGGCGCCGCAGCAGATCGCCTCCGTTCCGCTTCCGGCGACCGCCGCCACTCAGCGGATGACCGCGTCGCCTTTGACGGTGTCGCGCAAGGTCTGGATCCAGCTTGCAAGCGGCCCGAATTCCTCAAGCCTGCCGGAACAGTTCGACCGCATCAAGCGGCGCAACCGCGATCTTCTTGACGGCATCAACGGCTATATCGTCGAGGAGCCGGGGAAGGCACGTCTGCTGATCGGGCCCTTCCGCAATAACGAAGAGGCCAATATCTTCGCCGAGGACCTTGCATCGGTTCGCGTTGACGCCTTTACGTGGACCAACCGCCCAGGCCAGCCGATCAGGAAATTGCCCTCCGAATGACTTCGACACTTGCCGCGCAACCTTCAGCTTCGCGCGGCAGGGCCCATCCGGAAGTGGACGCCGGTCCGCGCGGTCCCCGCGACATTTTCCAGCGCGACCGCGACCGGATCATTCACTCGGTTTCATTCCGGCGCCTCCGCCACAAGACTCAGGTTTTCGTCGCGCCTGACGGCGATCATTACCGAGTCCGGCTCACGCACAGCATCGAGGTTGCGCAGATCGGCCGGACGGTCGCGCGAGCCCTTGGGCTGAACGAGGACCTCACCGAGGCGCTTTGCCTCGCGCACGATCTGGGTCACCCGCCGTTCGGCCATGCCGGCGAAGATGCGTTGCAGGAGGCGATGGCCGGGGCGGGTGGCTTCGACCACAATGCACACAGCATCCGGCTGGTGACGAAGCTCGAGGCGCCGTACCCGGGCTTCGACGGCCTGAATCTCAGCTGGGAAGCGCTGGAGGGTCTCGCCAAGCACAACGGGCCGATCGCCTCGCCGACCTGGGCCATGGCGGAGGCCAATGCCGAATTCGACCTGGAGCTTGGAAGCTGGCCGTCGCTTGAAGCGCAGGTCGCGGCGGTTGCCGACGACATCGCTTATGACAATCACGACATCGATGACGGCATACGGGCGGGCCTGCTGCAGCTCGATGAGCTTGTCGAAGTACCGATCGTCCGCAGGCACTGGGACGAGGTTGAGCGACGGCATCCTGGGCTTGTGCGGGAGAAGAAGCTGCGCGCGCTCGTCCGCGACCAGATCGGAACGATGGTTGGGGACCTGATCGCCGAAACCCGGCGCCGCGTGGAGGAGGCGAACGTCCAAACCTGTGGCGATGTGCGCTTAGCGGGGCGGCAGTTGGCAGGGTTTTCCGCCAGCCTTACGGAGGAGGAACGAGCGCTGAAGCGCTTCCTATACGAGCGGCTCTACAATGTGCCGGAACTGGTGCCCGTGCGGATGGAGGCCCAGCGCGTCGTCGCAAACCTGTTCGCCGCCTATCGCGACGATCCGTCCTTGCTGCCGGACAATTGGCAGCGCGGCGAGGGCGAAGTGTGCAGGTTGCGCGCCATTGCCGATTTCATCGCTGGCATGACCGACCGCTTCGCTGTTGCTCGTCACGAGCAGCTGGTCGGACCCGTGGACCTTCCTGACCGATTTTAATGTGGGATCCGCCCGCACAGGGGTAGCGGGCCACTCAAGAAAAGGCCCGCTCGTCCCAGCCCCCAAGCTTGGAACGAACGGGCCTTATATCGCGGCACCGCCCGGAGGCAGATGCCCGTTTATGCGACTTGCGCGATCGAAACCTTGCGGCGGCGACGCATGGAGTAGCCCGCGGCGCCGAAGCCCATGAGCATCATCGCCCAAGTCGCCGGTTCAGGAACGACATTGCCCGGCGGAGTATAGAGGATCGCGTTCGACCAACCCTGCGAATCCGCCAAAGTGAGCGTTCCACCTTCAACGCCGAAGTCGATCAGCCAAAAGACGGTGACATTGTTTTCCGCTGATTCTGCCGCATTGCCAAAGTGCGCACCGATGAACTGAAGACCGTAAAGGGTCATCCCGAAATCGATGGGGTCGTAACCGTCGTCCGCCTCGATCTTCAGGAGAGAATTCCAAGTAGCGGAGGTTCCATCGAACGCGCCGGCGCCGCCGGGAAGCGTTGCCAGGAAGGCATCCTGAAATGCACGATCTTCGGCGCTGCCGTTGATAAGGTTCGAGGAATAATATCCTGCGCAAGCTATCGCGTCGGGATTCGTGAAGGCGGTGGTGCATCCGCCGAAGTTCGTTCCGGCAGGAGGCGGCGGATCCGCAAGCGCGGGGGCCGCGGCCAGCAACGAGAGTGCCGCGGCAGCGGTTCTGAATGCGTACTTCATATCAAAGTCCCCTCTAAAAAGCCGGGACTCGCGCTCCCTTGGGCGCAGCGAATCGTCTAGCAAGGCGCACTTTACGGCAAGGGCTAACGAAAGTTAACTCTTTGTTTACGGTTTTTTGATGAGCGGCAACAAAATGTGCCAGAACGAGACTCGTTCGCCGCAGGTGACGCATCGGCAAGGCTGCGCTAGACGCGGCGCTTTCCAGATCTGGTGTGTTCCTTGAGCATTTACGCCCGTTACGCAGCGCTTCTCGATGGGGTGCTCGATCAGCTTCGAGACGAAGGCATTTTGCCGGCGGAGACCAATCGCCGTGCGGTCGCCGTCGAGCCGCCGCGCGATCCGACTCACGGCGATCTTGCGAGCAATGCGGCAATGGTGCTCGCGAAGGGTGCGGGCACGAATCCTCGGGCGCTTGCGGCCGCTATCGCGCCGAAGCTGGAGGCGCTTCCGGGAGTGACTTCGGTCGAGATCGCCGGGCCTGGCTTCATCAACATCCGGTTGTCGCCCGATGCCTGGCGCGACGAGCTTCGCACTATCCTACGGGAGGGCGATAGCTACGGTACGTCCAACGTGGGAAAAGCCGAGCGGGTCAACGTCGAATATGTTTCGGCGAATCCGACCGGCCCGATGCACATGGGCCATTGTCGCGGAGCGGTCGTAGGCGATGCGCTCGCCCGCCTACTCGAGGCCGCCGGCTTCCGGGTGACCAAGGAATATTACGTCAACGACGCCGGCGGGCAGGTCGATGTGCTCGCCCGGTCGCTGCACCTGCGGTACCGCGAGGCGCTCGGCGAAGAGATCGGCGAAATCCCTGAGGGCCTGTATCCGGGCGACTACCTCGTCCCCATCGGAACCGCGCTCGCGGCCGAATTCGGCAATCGCTATGTCGGCGAGCCGGAACAGGTCTGGCTCGAGACGTTCCGCAAGCGCGCTGTCGCGGCGATGCTCGACCTGATCAAGCACGACCTCGGCCTGCTCGGCATCCATCACGACCATTTCGCCTCGGAGGCCGAGCTGCAGGGCTCGGGCGCGGTCGAGAAGGCGATGCAGGTGCTGCTTGAAAAGGGGCTTGTCTATCAAGGCGAGCTGGAGCGGCCGAAGAGCCTCGACGAGCATGACGAGTGGGAGCCGGTCGAGCTGACCCTGTTCCGCTCGAGCCAATTCGGCGACGATCAGGACCGGCCGATGAAGAAGTCGGACGGAAGCTGGACCTACTTCGGCGCCGACGCCGCTTACCATTGGCAAAAGGCGCAGAACGCCGATCATCTGGTCAACATCTGGGGTGCCGACCATGCGGGCACGGTCAAGCGCGTTCAGTCGGCCGTAAAGGCGCTGACCGACGGCCGCGTCGACCTCGACGTAAAGCTGGTCCAGATGGTCCGGCTGTTCCGCGCGGGCGAACCGGTGAAGATGTCCAAGCGCTCGGGCTCATTCGTCACCCTCGCCGACGTCGTCAGCGAGGTCGGCAAGGACGTGGTGCGCTTCATGATGCTCACGCGCCGCGCCGATGCTCCGCTCGACTTCGATTTCGCCAAGGTGGTCGAGGCGTCGAAGGACAATCCCGTCTTCTACGTCCAGTACGCCCATGCCCGCATCAGCTCGCTGCTGCGCAAGGCCGCCGATGCCGGCGTAAGCCTGGATGCCCCGGCCGACCTCGACCTGCTCGACGCAGAAGAGATTGGGCTGATCAAGCTGGCCGCGCAATATCCGCGGACGGTCGAGGCTGCGGCGGTCGCGCACGAACCGCATCGCATCGCCTTTTACCTCTACGATCTGGCGGCTGCGTTCCATGCGCTGTGGCATCGGGGCAACGACGACCCCAATCGGCGCTTCCTCGTTGAAAAATCTCCAGAACTTTCTCGCGCGCGGCTCGAACTGGCGCTAGGCATTGGACAGGTAATTCGTAGCGGCCTGGCCCTGATGGGCGTGGCAGCGACCGAGGAGATGCGCTGACCCAATGGCCAACACCTTAGTGCCGGATGTCGACCGGCTACCGTGGCTAAGCGACGAAAGAGTTCCGAGCAAAAATAGAGCGGCGCTGGTGGCTGGTCCCGCTGGCCCTGACCGTCGCTGGCGCCTTGGTTGTCCTGTCCTTTTGGCTGGGATCGATGGGGACGCAGCTATCGCCTCCGGCAGATGATCTTGGCGAGCCGTCCGCCGAAGTGACCACGACGCTTCCCGTGCCGGCGCCTGCAAATCCGGCGATTTCGGTCGTCGAGTCTGCGCCAATGCCTGAGGTGATCCCCACGCCGGAACCTGCCCCGGTGTTTGTTGCGGCAACAGCAGGAGGCGCGGATCGCATCGGAGCGCAGGGCAGTGCGCCGGACCGCGCACAGATCCAGTTCGCGGCCGGTCGCGGAAGCCGCCCCTGCAAAGGCCGTAGCCGAACGGAAAGCGCTCAATTTCTCCAATCCGTGGGAGTCGGCGGAAGCATCTGGCCGGATGGTGCGCATCGGGACCTATTCGACCTTGCGGCAGGGCAAGCAGGCATGGTCGCGGCTGGCCGGTGTCTATCCGGCGATGAAGACGCTTCCGGCCGTCGTCACCGACATCCCGTCGCTGCGGAACGGCCGCGTTTATTACCGCCTTCAGATCGGAACCACTTCACAGGCCCATTCCGAAGTGCTTTGCCAGCGGATGAAGGCGATCGGGCAGAGTTGCGTGGTCGTGGATTTGGCGGGTGCGCGAAAGGGCAGCGGGGATGAGCGACAGCCGGTCGGCGTATGACGAGCAATTGCCGTGGCTGGAGGCGGTAGACGACGAGGACGGCCCCCGCGGTGTCCCGGCGCGCCGCATGTTCGCCGCCTTGCTCGTCGTTCTCCTTGCCGCCGCTTTGGTTTCGGCGACATTCTTCTGGCTTGGGCGGCAGAATTCGGCGGACACCGCCGGCACGCCGGAACTGATCCGCGCCGAGCCCGGGCCCTACAAGGTCAAGCCTGAGAATCCAGGCGGCCTCGACGTTGCGGGCGAGAGCGAAACGGCGTTCCAGACGAGCGCCGGTCAGGACACGGACGCGCAGCTAGACCTCAGCCGCTTGCCCGAGCAGCCGGTCGCGGCTCCGCCCAAGCCGGTTGCCGAACCGAAATCCGCCGAAACGCCAAAGCCCGCGCAGGCAGAGCCTGCACCGGAGCAGCCGACCGGCGGCAAGGGCAGCGTCATCCAGCTCGGCGCTTTCGCCAATCGTGCGCAGGCCGAACGCGCATGGACCGCCTTGTCGGCGCGCTTCCCGACGGTCGCCGCGATGAACAAGCTCATCATTCCCTTCTCGGGCGGTATCCGGCTTCGGGCCGCGGCTCCGTCGCCTGCGGAAGCGCAAGCAGGCGTGCCAGGCGCTGAAGGTTGCCGGCGAGAATTGCTTCGTGGCGAACTGATGCAGGCTGCGATTTACGGGCTCGCGGGGACGGAGGTCACGTCGGAGGAACGCGACTTCTTCCGCGACGCGGACCCCGCCGGCTTCATCCTGTTCCGCCGCAATTGCGAAAGCCGCGAGCAGATGCGGCGGATGACCGACGGCTTGCGCGAGATCGCCGGCCGGGCCGAAGTCCCGATCCTGATCGATCAGGAAGGCGGCAGGGTCGCACGCATGCGGCCGCCCGAATGGCCCGCCTTCCCCTGCGGCGAGGCGTTCGACCGTTTGTATCAGCTCGCCCCGTCCAGTGCGATCGAGGCGGCGCGGGTCAATGCGCGGGCCTTGGCGTTGATGCTCAATGAAGTTGGGGTCAACGTGGACTGCCTGCCGATGCTGGATGTCCGCCAGCCGGGCGCGACCGATATCGTCGGCGACCGGGCGCTGGGGTCGGAACCTATGCAGGTGGCTGCCCTCGGCCGCGCGATTCTCGACGGGCTTCATTCGGCCGGCGTGCTCGGCGTCATCAAGCATATCCCGGGTCACGGGCGCGCCCTGGTCGACAGCCATCACGAATTACCGGTTGTCGACGCTGGCGAGGAGGAACTCGTCATCGATCTCGAGCCGTTCGAGCGGCTTCGCGGCGCGGCAATGGGGATGACCAGCCACCTTCTCTACAAGCAATGGGATGCGGAGCGGCCGGCGTCGCAGTCGCCGATCGTCATCCACGACATCATCCGCCAGCGGATCGGCTTCGACGGCTTCCTGATGAGCGACGACATTGGGATGGAGGCGCTCGCGGGCGATCATGGCCAGAGGGCCACGGCATGTGTCGCCGCCGGCTGCGACGCCGCGCTGCACTGCGACGGCAAGATGGAAAACATGGTACTGGTCGCCAAGGCGGTCCCGGCGCTGTCCCAGGAAGGCGAGGCGCGGCTGTCACGGGCAATGGCGCTGACCTTTACGCCCGGACGAAGGCGTGGATTTCGCCGCCGCTGTCGAGAAACGGGACGCGCTTCTCGCTCTCGCCTGAGGCCCGACTTATCCACAGGAGTCTGGGCTTTTCCCTTCGCAGATCGGGGCCTTAGGGCTAATCTCGCCGTATGGGGGTGGAAACGCTCGATCTTTCGGTCGGCTCGGACGAACTGACCTTGAACCTGGACGGGTGGGAAGGGCCGCTCGACCTGCTGCTCAGCCTTGCGCGCGGCCAGAAGGTCGACCTCGCGCAGATCTCCATCCTGCAGCTGGTCGACCAGTACACCGACTACATCGCCAACGCCCGCTCGCTGAAGCTGGAGATCGCCGCCGACTATCTCGTGATGGCGGCGTGGCTAGCCTACCTGAAATCGTGCCTGCTGCTGCCGAAGGACCCGGAGCAGGACCCAAGTCCCGAGGAGGTCGCCCTCCGCCTGCAGATGCGGCTTCAGCGGCTCGACGCCATGCGCGAGGCGGGGGCCCGGCTTCTCGGCCGTGACCGCCTGGGGCGCGATGTTTTCGTCCGTGGCGCGCCAGAGGGCCTGCGCCTGGTCCGCAAGTCGGCCTGGCAGGTCAATCCGTTCGAGCTTTTCTCGGCCTATGGCACGGTCAAGGCACGAACCGCGCCGGCGATGCATGTCGTCCATGCGCGCTCGGTCATGTCGCTGGATGACGCGATCGAGCGCGTCGGCCGGATGATCGGAATGGCGATCGACTGGACGGAGATCGGCCATTTCCTGCCCGAAAGCGACGATCCTGTGTATCGGCGCTCGGCCCTTGCATCGAGCTTCGTCGCCGCGCTCGAGCTTGCCCGCCGTGGGCGGCTCGACATCCGGCAGGACGGACCGTTCACCCCGCTGAAGGTGCGCGCCGCCTGATGGACGAGTTCGCCCGGGCCGTCGAAGCGACGATTTTCGCCTCGTCCGAGCCGCTGACCGTCGAGGAAATTCAGGGCCACGCTGGAGAGGGCGACGTCGCCGCGGCGCTGGATGCGCTGGCTGCAGATCTACACCGGCCGGGGCATCGAACTGGTCGAGCGTGGCGGTCGCTGGCATTTCCAGACCGCCCCCGATTTGGCGCATTTGCTGCGACGAACGCGCGAAGAGCCGCGCCGGCTTTCGCGCGCGGCCACCGAAACGCTGGCGATCGTCGCCTATCACGAACCGGTCAGCCGCGCCGAGATCGAGGCAATTCGCGGCGTGCAGATCTCCAAGGGCACGCTCGACGTGCTGATGGAGGCGGGCTGGGTCCGCACAGCCGGCCGCCGCGAAGGGCCAGGCCGGCCGTTGCTGTACGCGACGACGCCGGAATTCCTGACCCACTTCGGACTGGCCTCGCGGAAAGACCTGCCGGGTATCGAGGACCTGAAGGCGGCAGGCCTTCTCGACCCGCTGGAACAGGGCGTCTTCGAAGCTCTGGGAGAACTGCAACTGGAAAGCGAGGAAGAGGAGGACTAGATGGGTTCCGAATGGGGCTCGTGGCGGCCCTGACTAGCGGAGTTCAAAATGGGTTCCTTCAGCTTCTGGCATATCCTGATCCTCGCGATCATCATCCTGCTGCTGTTCGGCGGGAACCGTTTCTCCGCCATGATGGGCGACGTCGCCAAGGGCCTGAAAAGTTTCAAGCAAGGCATGACGGAAGACGACAAGCCGGAGGAACGGCGCGATCCGCGGTCTTTGCCTCGGAGCGGCGACCGTCCCATCGACGTGACGCCCGAGCCGCGGCGCACGGAAGAGCCTGCTTCGCGCTCTGCCGACGACCTTTAAGCCGCTCACCCGGCCGGGCCGATGTTCGGCGTCGACACTTCCGAGCTAATCCTCATCGCGGTGCTGGCGCTGATCTTCATCGGCCCAAAGGACCTGCCGATGGCTCTGCGCACCGTCGGGCGCTGGGTCGGACAGGTGCGCGGAATGGCGCGCCATTTCCATTCAGGCATCGAGAATATCATTCGGGAAGCCGAACTGGAGGAAATGGAGAAGAAGTGGCGCGAGGAAAACGACCGCATCATGCGCGAGTATCCGGCGCTACTGGACGAGTCGCCGACCGACACGTCCCCGCCGGAAACGGAACAGCCGTCGCTCCCGCTCGATCCGCAGCCTGAACTGCCGCCCGAGAAGCGCGAGCTGCCATGAAGGACATCGACGACACCAAGGCCCCGCTGCTCGAGCATCTGATCGAGCTCAGGAGGCGGCTTCTCTGGTCGTTCGCCGTCCTTGTCGCCTTGTTCTTCAGCTGCCTCTACTTCGCCAAGACGATTTTCGCCTTCCTGGTCCAGCCCCTTCTGGCAGCCGGGCAGGGCAAGGTCATTTACACCGACATTTTCGAAGCCTTCTTCGTCGAGGTGAAGGTCGCGCTGTTCGCGGCGCTGATGATCGGTTTCCCATTCTTCGCGACGCAGATGTGGAAATTCGTCGCTCCGGGGCTCTACGCCAAGGAGAAAAAGGCGCTTCTTCCGTTCCTCCTGTTCACGCCGGTGTTCTTCACCGGCGGGGCGGCCTTCGCTTACTACGTGGCAATGCCCTGGGCTCTGCATTTCCTGCTGAGCTTCGAGGGCAATGTCGGCGGCGTCGAGCAGGAAGCGCTTCCGGGCGTCGGCAATTACCTCAGCTTCTGCACTCGCTTCATCTTCGGTTTCGGCGTCGCCTTCCTGTTGCCGATCCTGCTGATGATCCTGGAGCGGGCCGGGATCGTCACCCGCGAGCAATTGGTGAAGTCGCGGCGTTACGCGATCGTTGCCTCAGCGGCCGTCTCGGCGGTGCTCACGCCGCCCGATGCGGTGTCGATGCTCCTGCTCATGGTGCCGCTCTACACATTGTACGAATTCGCCATCCTCGCCATCCGCGTCACCCACTGGCGCCGCAGTCGCAAGGAAGCCGCCGCTACTGCGACCGCTAAATCAGATGCTTGAGATAAAATGAGGGCCCGAAAGCGCTACCGGGGGGGGGGAGGGTTAGCGGTTTCGGGCCCATGTATTTGGATAGCGAGAGCGGGGGGGCAAAAGGTCACTATCCGAACAACAAAACGCACCTTCTTCGATACCGGTTCCGAACTCGACGAAACTTTTTTCGTCACAGCCGTAACGACTTTCGCACCTACTGCCGTTCAGGAAATACCGGCAATTCAACGCTATAGCGTCCCAGCTTGCGTTCCAGGGTAGACCGAAGCTGTTTGGCCAGGCCGGAAATGATCCGCTCGAACTGGACTTTTTCGCGATCGCCGTCCTCGTCTGGATTGAGGACCTTGCTGTTCAGGGTCAGGCGCGCAGTCAGCTCGCTAGTCCGACGGAGGGAGATTTCGACCGGATCCTCAGGCGTCCGAAGCATCGCGAATTCCACGATCTCCGTGACCAGGAACGCGACGGAGACGGCGACGTCCTGCGTGGTGTGGGCGCCTTCAAGGTCGAGGTCGATTCGCAGCCCACGCGCCGTTTCGGGCGCTGTGGCGCGCAACTCCGCGGCGAGTTCCGACAGGAGCGGGCGCAGCGAGATCCCGCGATTGTCTTCCATTTCCGCAAAGTGATTGCGGTGCACGATTGCCAGAGCGCCGACACGGCGGCTGATCGATCCGTAGGCGGCGCGCGCGTGCGACGTCTCGGCGGTGCGGCCATGGATGTTGATCAGCGACGCCACGACCTGGAGATTGTTCTTCACCCGATGGTGCACCTCGCGGACGAGCCGGCGCTGGCCTTCGAGGGCGCCAGCCATCTCATGTTCGGATTCTTCGACCCGGGTCACGGCCCGAGCAAAAGCATCGCGAAGCTCCTGGATTTCGGTCGCCGGACCGAGCTTGCGGGGAAGCAGCAGTTCCGCATCGCCCGGCTCATATTGGGCGACCGATCGCTGCAGCAGCTTCAGCGGCCGGATGAACAGCCGGGTGACCAGCACCCAGCTCAACAGACCGGCGATCAGCCACATCAGGACAGGAAGCAGCAGCAAGACCCGGTCGCCGGTGTTGATCACCGGAACCTCCGTACCGACAATCATTTCGGCCTGCCCATTCGCGACCGGCCAGCGGCTCGTCGAAAAGCGCCGCTCGCCGGAATCGACGGCCGATCGCGTGATGACGGGAAGTTCGTTCTGCCCCTGTCGAATAACCAGGGTTTCGACCCCTGGTGCAGCCTCTCGAGCCGCTTGACGCAATTCCTCGAGGGAAAGCGCGCCGGTGGCCATGCCGCCGCTCACCCCGACCCGAAACGTCAATTCCTCTTCGTTCGGAAGGACTCTGAGTGCGATCGCCCCAGGCGCGACCAACGGAAGCATGCGCGTCTCCGGCACGCTGCCGACTTCGCAGATAGGTTGGCCCTCGACGGTTGCCAGCTCGAAGTGCTTTCCCACCGCCGGAGTGACCGTAAGCGATTGCCGAACCGCGCTGCAGGCGGTTTCGTCGTTGGTGATCCGGCCGTTGCTGGCGATGCGCAGGGCGAGCGCGTTGCGCGCAATCAGGCTTTCGACGCCGCGCGTTGCAAGCCGAGCCTGCTCTTCCGCCTGCGCTCGCAGGACATTGTCGGCGTCGCGAATGCCCTGGCTCGCCGCCCAGACCAGCCCGATTCCGATCGGAAGCAGAGCGGCGGTCAAAATCAGGAAAAGTTTGACCGCGGTCGGCAGTGCCGCAAAGCGCCGAGCCGCTTCGCTTAGCATGTTGGGTTTCCGTTCAACGGCTCAGCTGAGTTTCCCGAGCAGGTCGCTAAAGTCGTCAGGGACGGACTCGCGCAGCGTATCGTCATAGATCGTCCGCAATGCGCGGCCGATATCGCTGGCCCGCTGCTTGCGACCCTTCTTGTCTTCAGACGCCTTGGGAGGCGTCGCTTTCTTTTCAGCGCCGCCCAATGAGCCGCCCTTATCCTTGACACTCAACCTTCTCGTCCCCCTCGCGCGGGTACAAGCACGCTCCGTTTAACGTTCAACCCTTGGGGTGCAACGGGTTTGAAAAAGTTTGCCCGAAAAGACGCAAACCGACGCGGCTCGGATGGCAACGTCACAAACCCGCAGCAACCTTGCCGCGCGAAGCGGAAACCAAACGTCGTTTCTTTTGTTCCAGCCACCAGCACATCTTCGACGGGGGACACGCACCGCAACGACTAACGGGGCCGAACAGGCTTGCATCGGTCGTTACGCGCGCTCAAAGGTCCGCCGTCCACGACGGGAGTATTCGAACATTATGTCGCTTGGTCAGGAACTCGCACCGCACCTGCCATTCCTGCGCCGCTATGCACGCGCCCTTACGGGTAGCCAGACGCATGGCGACGCATTCGTTCGCGCAACGCTCGAGGCGATTGTTGCACAACCCGACGAGTTTCCGCGCGACGTCGATCCGCGTCTGGGCCTGTACAAGACGTTCCACGCCATCTGGTCGACAGCCAATGTCGAGGAAGGCGAGGATCCGTCGCAGGATTATTCCGGCGCAGAAGGAATCGCCCAGGCGCGCCTGTCGCGAATCACGCCCTTGTCCCGTCAGGCCCTTCTTCTCACGTCGCTCGAAGGCTTCTCGTCCGATGACGCGGCCTATCTGATCGCAGCGAGTCCCGAAGACGTCAATTCCCTGGTCGCGGAAGCCCTTGGCGAGATCGAGCGTCAGACGCTCGCCGACGTTCTCATCATCGAGGACGAGCCGATCATCGCGATGGATATCGAAACGATCGTCCGCGATCTCGGTCACAACGTCACCGGCGTCGCCGTCACGCGCGATGAAGCGGTCGCGCAGGCCCGCCAGCATCCGCCGGGTTTGGTCCTTGCCGACATCCAGCTTGCCGACAATTCGAGCGGCATCGACGCAGTGAAGGACATTCTCGCAGAATTCTCCGTGCCAGTGATCTTCATCACGGCATTCCCGGAGCGGCTGTTGACGGGAACGCGTCCGGAACCCACGTTCCTCATCACCAAGCCGTTCCAGCGGTCCACGGTGAAGGCTGCCATCGCACAGGCGTTGTTCTTCGACGCAGCGACGGTGCCGGCCTGACGCCGTACCGTAACGCTGGCGGAACATGGTGTTTGAAGGCGCGTTGGCGCGTGGAACGCATGGCTTGAGAGAATGATGAGCGACGAACGACCGGAACAAATTACGACGACCGAAGCGCGTGCGGGCGCTACGCCGCACATGACGCGCTACGTCCTCGGGGTCGGCCTCGCTTTGGTGGTAGTGGCATTCGCGATCATCTATTTGTTCGCGGCGACCTGACCTCTGCCAGTCAAATCATTCTCCTAATGATGTGTCCCCGGTTCAGGTTGGGCCGGGTAACCCTTGTGAATCGGGTGGGGATTAGTGGCCGAAGACGACGATCAGCAGACGGCCGACGAGGCTAGCCCAGCGGCTCCCGCCGAATGGGCGCCGCTGCCCGATCCGGAATTCAAGGATCAGCTTGCCGCGGTGATCCCGCACCTTCGCGCTTTCGGCCGCTCGCTTTCGGGCAGCCGCGATCTCGCCGACGATCTCGTGCAGGAAACGCTGCTAAAGGCCTGGGCCGCGCGTAAGCGCTTCCAGGCGGGCACGAACATGCGGGCCTGGACCTTCATCATTTTGCGCAACCTGTTCCTCAGCCAGATGCGCCGTGCGCGTTTCAAGGGTGAATGGGACGAGCTGACGGCCTCGAAGATTCTTGCCGCGCCGGCCAGCCAGGATCGCCATATCGAGCTCAGCGACATGCAGCGGGCGTTGATGCACCTGCCGCAGCCGCAGCGCGAGGCGCTGATCCTCGTCGGTGCCGGCGGATTCGCCTATGAAGAGGCAGCCGAGATCTGCGGTTGCGCCGTCGGCACGATCAAGAGCCGGGTCGCGCGCGGCCGTGTTGCGCTCGAAGGCCTGCTGTCCAGCGGCAAGCTGCCGTCGCGCCGGCAGCATCGCACCGACCCGAACAAGTCGGCGCTTCAGACGATCATGGGAGAGGTGGACGACCTCAGCCGCGACCATGAGGCTCTCCGCAGCGGCGATCAGGAATCTGAGACGCTCTAATTCAGTCGACGAAGAAGCTCGGCGAAGTCCCGCTCGCACGGATCTTCCATTGCCGGAGAGAATGCTCTCCGGAGTGCGGCAGTGATGCCGGCATGTGCTGGCGGAATATCGACGCGGATAATTCTACGGTCCATGCTGATATCCGACGCACCATGGGATCGACGCTCCGTATCCATGGTCGGCATTGAACGACCGACCGGCTTGGAGGTTTCGCTGAACGTGCCAAATGCGCGACGAACTGACGCAAGTTCGACGCCTGTCGACGAAGCCGGGCGGAAAGCCGCCTTGTCGCGGGCACGCGATTTCTCGGCCTTCCTCCGGGACATTGCCGCAGCCCGTCCGGACCTCGCGCAGACCTTTCTCGAACAAGGCGCAGCGGCGGCTGTAGAGGCCGCGCTGGCGGTCTCCGCGGATACGATCGACGCAGAGCTTCGGCAGCGGCGAACAGGCGTCGCTCTGGCCATCGCGCTCGGCGACCTTGCGGGGGAATTCACCTTCGAAGATGCCACGCGGCGGCTGTCGGACTTCGCGGACTCCGCGATCGAGAGTGCCCTGACATCGGCGCTGAAAGAACGACTGCCGGGCGCCGAGGTCCGAGGGATCACGGCGATTGCACTCGGCAAGCTCGGCAGCCGCGAGCTCAACTATTCGTCCGACGTCGATCTGCTGCTGCTGTTCGACCCCGACGTCATGCCGCGGCGGGAGCGCGACGACCCCACCGAAGGCGCCGTGCGGATCGGTCGCCGGATGATCGAGATCCTGCAGAAACGGACCGAGGACGGCTATGTCGCTCGCGTCGACCTGCGCCTGCGGCCATCGCCCGAAGTCACGCCGATCGTCCTGCCGGTCAACGCCGCCATCTCGCATTACGAATCCAGCGCCCTGCCATGGGAAAGCGCAGCCTTCATCCGCGCTCGCGTCTGCGCTGGCGACCGCGCGCTGGGCGAGCATTTCCTGCGGTCGATCCAGCCGTTCGTGTGGCGCCGCTCGCTCGACTTCGGAGTGATCGAGGAAATCCGCGAGATTTCCGCCCGGATCCGCGATCATTTCGCGCAAGGGGCAAGGCTCGGTCCCGGCTACGACCTGAAGCGCGGGCGTGGAGGAATCCGCGAGGTCGAGTTCTTCGCCCAGATCCAGCAGATGATCCATGGCGGTCGGGATCCGTCCGTTCGCGAGCCCGCGACTCTCGACGCTATCGAAGCGCTTCGTGCCGCAGCGCACATCACCGAAGCGGACGCGCAGACGCTGACCGACGCATATTGCCTGCTGCGAACCATCGAGCACCGCGCGCAGATGATCGAAGACGCGCAAACGCACCTGCTGCCGCTCGACCGCGACGCGCTGGACGGGGTCGCGCGCCTGCACGGGCTGGGCGAAGGCAGCGAACTCATCGACCTGCTCCGGCCCCATGTCGATGCGGTTGAGGCCCTGTTCAATTCGCTCGCGCCGGCCGTCGAAGGCCGACTGTCCGCCGATCCGGATATTCTCGCTCAAGAGCTTCGCGACATCGGCTTTTTCAAGACTGACGTGCCGTTGAAGAGGATCGCCGAGTGGCGGTCGGGACGTGCGAGGTCGCTCCGAACTCCGGCGGCGATGACGGCGTTCGAAGCCATGCTGCCGGCGCTGCTGAGAGAGATCGCCGCGAGCCCCGATCCGGAGCGTGCCCTCAACCTCCTCTCCGACATCGTCGAGCGACTTTCGAGCGGGATCAATCTCTATCGCCTGCTCGAAGCGCGGCCTCAGCTGGCGCGACATCTCGCGCTGATCCTCGCTTTTGCGCCCCCGCTCGCCGACATGCTGGCTCGGCGGCCGGACCTGCTTGATGGCCTTATCGATGAGTCCAGCTTCGCGCTCCCGCCCGAGCCCGCCGCGATGGCCGAAAGGTTGCGCATGGCGATGCACGGCGAGCCGTACGACAGAGCGCTCGATCGCACGCGCAGGCTCGTCAACGAACGGCGATTCTCGCTTGGGGTCCAGCTGATCGCTGCCCACGCCGATCCGCTCGACGTCGCAATGGGCTACAGCAATGTTGCGGAAGGCGCGGTCGGTGCGCTCGCCGAACTGGCTTGGGGAGAGTTCGCTCAGGCGCACGGACGGATCGAAGGAGCCGAGTTGATGATCCTCGCCCTTGGTCGTCTGGGCGGGCGTGCTTTGACCCACGCATCCGACCTGGACCTTATTTACATCTATGACGCACCTGCCGGCGCCATGTCGGACGGCCGTAAGTCGCTTAGCGCAACCGATTATTTCAACCGCCTCGCCAATCGTGTCACGGCCGCGATCAGTGTTCCGACCGCCGCCGGCCCGCTCTACGACGTCGATACGCGGTTACGCCCCCAGGGCGGCGAGGGAATGCTCGCCGTCTCGCTGGAAGGCTTCGTCAAATATCAGCGGAGCGAAGCCTGGACCTGGGAACATATGGCGCTTTGCCGTGCGCGCCCGATCTCCGGCTCGGCGGAGAAGCGCGATGAGCTTTGCGAGGTCATTCGCTCAATCCTCGGCGGGCCGCACGACCCGGTAAAGACGCGAGCCGATGCGGCGAAGATGCGCGACGAGATGGCGCGGCATAAACGGCCGTCCGGACCGCTCGATATCAAGCTCGGTCCGGGGGGGCTGATCGACCTCGAATTTGCCGTTCACACGCTTCAACTCGTGCATGCGAAAGGGCTCGATCCGCGGTTGGAATACGCCATCGCCGAGCTGGCGAAGGACGGTTTGATCGACGCGAGCTACGACGCGGACCTGCGGCTGCTGAGCCGAATGCTCGTCGTCATGCGGCTGGTCGCCCCGAGCAGCAATGAGCCGCCCGAGAAGTCGCGGGGGCTCGTTGCGTCATTGTGCGGGCACGAGAGCTGGGACTCGCTGCTTGCGGCGCACGATGCGGCGCGGCAGAGGATCGCTGGACTCTGGCAATCGGTGAAGGAAGCGCGATGATCAACGAAGGCGACAAGGCTCCGTCACTGACGATGGCAGCGAGCGACGGCAGCGAAGTGAACCTCGCGTCGCCTGGTCAGCCGCTGATCGTCTATTTCTATCCGAAGGACGACACCTCAGGCTGCACCCGGGAAGCACAGGACTTCACCGAGCTCGCCGGCGATTTCAGCAAGGCCGGCGTGAAGGTCGTCGGCGTCTCGCGCGACCCCATGAAGAAGCACGAGAAGTTCATCAGCAAGTACGACCTCGCCGTCCCGCTGGCATCAGACGAAGACGGCAAGATCTCCGACGCCTTCGGCACGTGGGTCGAAAAGTCGATGTACGGGCGCAAATATATGGGCATGGAGCGTGCCACCTACCTCATTGGCGCGAACGGGAAGGTTCTGCGCGCCTGGCGCAAGGTGAAGGTGCCGGGTCACGCGCAGGAGGTATTGAAGGCGGCCACCAGCGCATCCAACTAGGTTTGAAAGGGTGGGGCGCGCGTGATAGCGCCGAGCCAAGCACATTCAGGAGCAGGCCTTGGCCGAGTTTCGCCTTCCGAAGAACAGCCGCATCACCAAGGGGACGACCCACCCCGCGGAAGAGGGCAAGCGGCTCAAGACGTTCAAAATCTATCGCTACGATCCGGATACGCCGGCGAACCCGCGGTACGACACCTACACGATCGACCTCGACAAGACGGGGCCGATGGTCCTCGACGCCCTCATCCGTATCAAGAACGAGGTCGACTCCACGTTGACCTTTCGGCGCTCCTGCCGCGAAGGCATTTGCGGCTCCTGCTCGATGAACATGGACGGCCGCAACGGCCTCGCCTGCACGACCGCGATCGAGGATATCAAGGGCGACGTCCGCATCACGCCTTTGCCGCACATGGAAGTTGTGAAGGACCTCGTTCCCGACCTCACCCATGTCTACGCGCAATATTCGTCGATCCAGCCGTGGCTGAAGTCGGTGACGCCTCCGCCTTCCGGGCGCGAGCGCCTGCAATCGCCCGAAGATCGCGCGAAGCTCGACGGTCTCTACGAATGCATCCTCTGCTTCTGCTGCTCGACCGGCTGCCCGAGCTACTGGTGGAATTCCGACCGCTTCCTCGGTCCGGCGGTGCTTCTGCAGGCCTATCGCTGGCTGGCCGACAGTCGTGACGAAGCGACTGGTGAGCGGCTCGACGACCTTGAGGATCCGTTCCGCCTCTATCGCTGCCACACGATCATGAACTGCGCGAACGTCTGTCCGAAGGGCCTCAATCCGGCGAAGGCGATCGCGGAGACCAAGAAGCTTATTGCCGAGCGCGCTGCCTGATGGGGCAGGAGATTGGGCTGCCAAGCGGCGCCCAGCCGGATGCGGACAATGAAGGCTGGTATAGCTGGGGCGAATTTCCGCGCGGCTCCTTTGCTTCGGCCACCGGCAAGCTGTTGTTCAAGCCTGATGGGCCGGGACGGGGCATCTGCCGCATGATGCCGACCGAGACGCACATGAACATGGGCGGATCGATCCATGGCGGCGCAGTGATGAGCTTCATCGACATGGCGATGTTCGCGGGCGGGCGCTGTGCCGGGATGTCGCAGGGCCATTATGTGACACTCGACATGACCACGCACTTCCTGGCGCGTGGCAAGGTCGGCATTCCGCTCGACGCTCATGTCGAGCTGGTGAAGCAGACACGCAGTCATGTCTTCCTGCAGGGCGTCGTCCGGCAGGGGGACGACGCCTGCTACAGCTTCACCGGCACGCTGAAGCGCATCAAAGACCGAAACGCACCGGCATGAGCGGGCCGGTAGGCAGCGCCTACCAGGAACTGGTCAGGGCAGGGGAGCTCAAGCCTGATCCGGCGCAGGAGCGCGCCGTTGCGGCGCTCGATCGGCTTGCGGCGGAGTTGCAGAACGGCCGGTCCGGGCTGCTTGGCAAGCTGCTGGGCAAGAAGAAATCCTCGCATGCCGGCGTCTATCTCTGGGGCGGCGTCGGCCGGGGCAAGTCGATGCTGATGGACCTCGCCTTCGACCATATCGACGTGAAGCCGAAGCGGCGCGTCCATTTCCACGCCTTCATGCTCGAAACCCACTCGCGCCTTCGCGAAAAGCGCCAGGATGAGGAAGGCGATCCGCTGGAGCGGGTTGCAGAAGACATCGCCGACGAGGTGAAGCTGCTCTGCTTCGACGAGATGGTCGTGAACAACCCCGCCGACGCCATGATCCTGTCGCGACTGTTCGAACATCTGATCGAGCGTGGCGTACGCGTTGTCACGACGTCCAATCGTCCGCCAAGCGATCTCTACAAGGACGGTCTCAATCGTGAGCTGTTCCTGCCGTTCATCGACCTGATCGAGGAGCGCTTCGAGGTGGTCGAGGTGAACGGCCCGACCGACTACCGCCTGCACCGGCTGTCCGGCGTGAACGTGTGGCACGTGCCGAACGGGCCCGAAGCGACCAAGGCCTTGAGCGAGGCCTTCTTCCGCCTGACCGACTACCCAGTTGAAGATCGCGCTAAGGTCCCGGCCGAAGAGCTCGACGTTGGCGGCGGCCGCAAGCTGCGCGTCCCCAAGAGCCTGAAGGGCGTCGCCGTCTTCTCGTTCAGGAAACTGATTGGGCAGGCGCGAGGGGCGGCCGATTATCTCGCCATCGCCCAGCGGTTCCACACCGTCATCCTGGTCGGCGTTCCCGTCATGACTCGCGAGATGCGCAACGAAGCGGCGCGCTTCGTGACCTTGATCGACGAGCTGTACGAACATCGCGTGAAGCTTCTCGCCGCCGCGGATGCCGAGCCCGAGGGTCTCTACCCGCAGGGCGACGGCAATTTCGAATTCCAGCGCACCGTCAGCCGACTCGAGGAAATGCGCAGCGCCGAATATCTGGCGGAGGGGCACGGCATCGACCACGCTTGACCGGTCTCTAATCGCCACTAGCCTCACGCTTCTGCTTCGAGGGGAGAATCAATGAAGCGTCTTTTGGCCTGTGTGCTCGCCGCGCTCTCGACATCCGCAATTGCCGCCACCAATCCGGTTACCGTTCCCAGCAAGCTCGACGCGAAATGGCAGGCGAAGACCCGCGCCATGCTGGAGCAGGCGATCGAGATCCCGACGGTGATGAAGCGCGGCAACATGCTCAAGATGACCGATCTGGTCGCGAACGAGCTGAAGGCCGCCGGCATCCCCGCCGAAGACATCAAGATCATGGAGCATGAGGGCCTACCCGGCGACAAGACCGCGACGCTCATCGCTCGCTGGCGAGCCGACAAGCCGACCAAGAAACCGATGCTGATCCTCGGTCACATGGATGTCGTCGAGGCCAAGCGCGAGGACTGGACGTTCGACCCGTTCGAATTCCGCGAGCAGGACGGCTACTTCCTCGGCCGCGGAACGGCGGACATGAAGACGGGCATCGTCGCGACGACGCTGGCGCTGACGAAGCTCAAGCAGTCCGGCTTCAAGCCCAATCGCGACATCATCCTGTTCTTCACCGGCGACGAGGAGACGGCCCAGAACGGCGCGCTCAAGGGCTCGACCGAGTGGCGCAACCTGACGGACGCCGAATTTGGCCTCAACGCGGACGGCGGCGGCGGTGCCTATGACCGGGAAGGACGCCCGCTCGGCTTCGGGATGGATGCCGCGGAAAAGACCTATCAGACTTATTTCCTGACCACCCGCAATCCGGGCGGCCACAGCTCGCGCCCGCGGCCAGACAATGCGATCTACGATTTGGCCGACGCGCTGAAGAAGGTGCAGGCGCATCGCTTCACGCCGGTGATGAATGACGTGAATCGCGCTTATTTCACTGCGCGGGCTGAGGATGAGAAGGGCCCTCTTGGCGATGCGATGCGGCGCTGGCTGGCCGACCCCAACGACGGAGCGGCGGCGGATGCAATCGAGGCCGATCCGCTGGAAGTCGGCAAGACGCGCACGCGCTGCGTTGCGACCATGCTGGAGGGCGGACATGCCGACAATGCCTTGCCCCAATCGGCGCGCGCCACGGTCAATTGCCGAATCATGCCGGGCGTGGAGCCGAAGGACCATCGAGGCGGAGCTCAAGGCAATGGTCGGTCCAAAGGTCGAGATCGTCCCGGACCCAGGCTTCATCGGCAAGCCGACACCCGTCCTGCCGATCCTGCCCCATGTTCTCTCGGCCTATGAGAAAGCCGTGAAGCAGATCCACGGCCCGAACATGCGCGTCATCCCGAACATGACGACCGGAACCACCGACGCGAACTTCTTCCGCTCCGTCGGAATCCCGGTCTACGGAGCGGACGGCGGCTGGGGAATTTCGCCCGATGACGAACGCTCGCACGGACTCGACGAGCGAGTCCCGGTTCGTGCTGCCTACGACGACGTGATCCACTGGGAGACGATGATCCGCGATTTGGCCGGTCGCTAGGATCGGCGCGGTGCTGCGCTTCCTCCTTGCCGCGTTAGGATTGATCGCCGCCGCGGCAACGGCGACTGTTCCACCACCGCCGCCCCTAGTCCTGTCGTCGGCAGACATGCGCCCGCACCAGAGCCTCGATGGCGCGTGGCATTGGTCGGTTGATCCCTATCGCGATGGCAAGGCCGGCTTTCACGGCGGCGGCCCCGGATCGAGCAGCAACCGCTACGCCGACATCGTCCAGGCAGACGTCGCGGCGCGCGAGCCGACCGCCTTGTTCGAGTTCGACATGCAGCGGTCGCCGGTGGTGCATCTGCCGAGCGCATGGATCGGCCATTCGCCGGAGATGCGCTACTACAATGGCCTCGTCTGGTATCAGCGCGACGTTCAACGTCACGGCGCCGCCAAGGGCGCGGACGTTCATCCGCTTCGGCGCGGTCGATTATCGCGCCGACGTCTATGTGAACGGTAAGGCGGTCGGGACGCATTTCGGCGGCTTCACGCCGTTCGCCTTCGAGGTGACCGACGTTCTTCGGTCCGGCAGCAACCAGATTACCGTTGGCGTCGACTCCGAACGGAACGATCTCGACGTGCCGCCGCCGGTGACTGACTGGGAGAATTACGGCGGCATCACGCGCTCGGTGAGCCTGATCACCGTGCCGTCGACTTTCATCGACGATGCATGGGTGCGCCTGGGCAAGGATGGGCGCATCGCCGCAACGGTGCGATTGAATGGCGCCTCGACGGGCGGCACGCCGGTTCGACTGCACATCCCGTCGCTTGGCCTGACCATGAATGGCGTGACGGACGGTGACGGCATCTGGACCGGGAGCGCCCCCGCGCCGCGTTCGCTTCGACGGTGGTCGCCGGAAACGCCCGTCCTTTACGACGTTCGATTTGAAGGCGCTGGAGACGTGGTCAAGGAACGCGTCGGCTTCCGCACGATCGAGGTCCGCGGCGACGACATCCTGCTCAACGGCAAGCCCATCTTCCTCCGCGGCATTTCGATGCACGAGGAGGAGCTTGGCACCAATCCGGTACGGGCGATCACCCCGGCAGCCGCGAGAGCGCTGCTGTCCGAGATCAAGCACGGCCTGAACGGCAATTTCGTCCGCCTCGCGCACTATCCGCACAGCGAAGTGATGACGCGCGCGGCAGACGAACTCGGGCTGCTCGTGTGGAGCGAGATACCCGTTTACTGGCGTGTCGAGTGGAGCAATCCCGGTACGCTGCGCGCTCGCCAAGGCGATGCTTCGCGAGAACATTCTTCGCGACCGTAACCGAGCCTCGATCATCCTGTGGAGCGTGGGCAACGAGACGCCGGTCAACGATGCGCGCAATGCGTTCATGCGCTCGCTGGTGGCCGAAGTGCGAGGACTGGACGACAGCCGCCTCGTGACTGCGGCCTTGCTCAGCGGCCGGAAGGACAATGTGCAGACCGTCGACGATCCGCTCGCGAGCGATCTCGATGTGCTCGCGGTGAACACCTATAACGGCTGGTATACGCCCGATCCGCTGGCGAGCGTGCCGTCGATCGAGTGGCGGTCGCCGGTGCGGAAACCGCTCATCTTCTCGGAGTTCGGAGCGGATGCGCAGGCGGGCTATCACGACGATGCCGCCAGTCCGCACAAGTTCAGCGAGGAATTCCAGGCGGAATATTACCGGCAGACGCTGGCGATGATGCGCAAGGTCCCGTTCGCGCGCGGCCTCAGTCCGTGGTTGCTCAAGGACTTCCGCTCGCCGCGGAGGCAGCATCCGGTGTTCCAGCAGGGCTGGAATCGAAAGGGCCTGATCTCGCCGACCGGGCAGCGGAAGCAGGCGTTTGAAGTCCTTGCCGAGGAATATCGCAAGCTCGAAGCAGCCGGCCGCTGAGCCCATAGAAAAAGGGCCGGAGGCGAACCCCCGGCCCTTCAATCTTGCCTGAGTGGCAGGACTTAGAAGTCCATGCCGCCCATGCCGCCGCCGCCCATTGCGGGCATTGCCGGCTTGTCGTCCGGCAGTTCGGCGATCGTGGCTTCCGTGGTGATCAGCAGGCCGGCAACCGAAGCTGCATCCTGCAGAGCCGCGCGAACGACCTTGGTCGGGTCGATCACGCCAGCCGCGACGAGGTTCTCGTAAACCTCGGTCTGGGCATTGAAGCCGAGCGTCGGGTCGTTGGCGTCGATCAGCTTGCCGGCGACCACGGCGCCGTCATGGCCCGCATTCTCGGCAATCTGCCGCACCGGCGACTGGAGCGCCTTGCGGATGATGTCGATGCCACGGGTCTGGTCGTCGTTCTCGCCCTTGAGGCCGTCCAAGGCCTTGGTGGCGTAGAGCAGCGCAGTGCCGCCGCCCGGAACGATGCCTTCCTCGACCGCGGCGCGGGTCGCATGGAGAGCGTCGTCGACGCGGTCCTTGCGCTCCTTCACCTCGATCTCGGACGCGCCGCCGACCTTGATGACTGCAACGCCGCCGGCGAGCTTCGCCAGCCGCTCCTGCAGCTTCTCACGGTCGTAGTCGGACGTCGTCGTCTCGATCTGCGAGCGGATCGCGGCAACGCGGCCTTCGATCGCGCTGCGCTCACCGGCGCCGTCGACGATCGTGGTGTTGTCCTTGTCGATCGTGACGCGCTTGGCGTTGCCGAGCATGTTGAGGGTGACGCTCTCGAGCTTGATGCCGAGATCCTCGCTGACGACTTCGCCGCCGGTCAGGATCGCGATGTCCTCGAGCATTGCCTTGCGGCGGTCGCCGAAGCCCGGAGCCTTGACGGCCGCGACCTTGAGGCCACCGCGCAGCTTGTTGACAACAAGCGTGGCCAGGGCCTCGCCCTCGATGTCCTCGGCGATGATGAGCAGCGGACGACCCGACTGAACGACGGCTTCCAGGATCGGAAGCATCGCCTGCAGGTTCGACAGCTTCTTCTCGTGGATCAGGATGTACGGATCGGTGAGCTCGACCTGCATCTTCTCCGGGTTGGTGATGAAGTAGGGCGAGAGGTAGCCGCGGTCGAACTGCATGCCTTCGACGACGTCGAGCTCGAATTCGAGACCCTTCGCTTCCTCGACGGTGATCACGCCTTCCTTGCCGACCTTTTCCATGGCTTCGGCGATCTTCTCACCGACTTCCTTGTCGCCGTTGGCCGAGATGATGCCGACCTGGGCGATTTCCTGCGTGCCCTGCACATCCTTGGAGCGGCTCTTGAGGTCCTCGACGACCTTGATGACGGCGAGATCGATGCCGCGCTTCAGGTCCATCGGGTTCATGCCGGCCGCAACCGACTTCATGCCCTCACGGACGATCGACTGAGCCAGGACCGTCGCGGTCGTGGTGCCGTCGCCGGCGATGTCGTTGGTCTTCGAGGCCACTTCGCGCACCATCTGCGCACCCATGTTCTCGAACTTGTCCTTGAGCTCGATCTCCTTGGCGACGGTGACGCCGTCCTTGGTGATGCGCGGAGCGCCGAAGCTCTTGTCGATGACGACGTTGCGGCCCTTGGGACCGAGAGTGACCTTCACCGCGTTCGCGAGAATGTCGACGCCGTTGAGGATGCGTTCACGCGCATCACGGGCGAATTTGACTTCCTTGGCTGCCATCTGGCTACCCTTTCAATTTTGAATGTTCACGAATGTTCACGCTCGGGAGCGTGATCCAGTCAGCCGACGATCCCGAGGATGTCGCTTTCCTTCATGATGATCAGGTCTTCGCCTTCCAGCTTGACCTCGGTGCCCGACCACTTGCCGAACAGGATCTTGTCGCCCGCCTTGACGTCGAGCGGAGTGATCGTGCCATCATCGGCGCGAGCGCCGGTACCGACGGCGACGACTTCGCCTTCCTGCGGCTTTTCCTTGGCGGTGTCGGGAATGATGATCCCGCCCGTGGTCTTTTCCTCGGCGTCGACGCGACGAACGAGGACACGGTCATGAAGCGGCCTGAAACCCATAGCCTGTAGCCCCTTGTCTCTCAGATGTTGAACATGTGCGCTGGCACTCCCGCAAGGAGAGTGCCAGCGATGCAGCGCATATGGGTTGGCCGTTACGGGCCGTCAACACCCGAGCGACGATGAAATTTCAGGCTGGCCTTGCCGTCAGCCCAAGCCGTTCGCGCCAGATCCAGCGGATCAGCATCAGCACGGAAACGATTCCGAGACCGAGGGCGAGGCCGGTCCAGATGCCCACACCTTCCCACCCGCGCCAGAAAGCGAGCCACACGCCGGTGCCCAATCCGATGACCCAATAGCCGAGGAAGGCGAACAGCATCGGCACCCGCGTATCGTGCAGGCCGCGCAACATGCCGGCACCGACGACCTGCGCGCCGTCGAAGATCTGGAAGATCGCGGCGATGGCGAGGAATTGCACCGCGAGCATGGCCACCCGGCCGCTGCGCGCCTCCGGCTCAAGGAAGAATCCGACGAGCGTATGAGGCAGCGCCCACATCAGCAGGGCCATGACGGTCATGAAGGCCACGCCCAGGACCCATGCCGTCCAGCCCGCGCGCGTCATCGCGGTACGGTCGCCGGCGCCCAGGGCACGGCCGACCCGAACGGTAGCCGCCTGGCTCAGGCCCCACGGCACCATGAAGGCGAGCGCCGCGATCTGCAGGGCGATGGCGTGGCCGGCGAGGCTGTCGGCGTCGATCAGGCCCATGAGATAGGCCGCTGCTCCGAACACCGCGCCTTCGAATGCGAAGGCAAAGCCGATCGGAATGCCCAGCTTGAGCATGTGGCGGAGCCGTTGCCAGTCGGCGCGCCACCAATTGCCGAATAGGTGGAAGCGGCGAAACTGCCGATCCGTCACGATGACCACGAAGACGGCGATGGCGATGAGGCTCCAGACGATGGAACTCGCCAGCCCTCCGCCGAAAATTCCTAGCGCGGGCAGGCCGAAGCGACCGAAGATCAGCGCCCAGCCGAGCATGGCATTGGCGACCACGCCCACGGCGCTGATCGCCAGGACCCAGCCGGGCCGCTCCACGGCGGCAAGGAAGTTGCGCATCGCCTGGAACAGCAGCCAGGGAAACAGGGTCCACATATAGCCGCGCAGGAAGATGCCGCCATCGCGGGCCAATTCGGGCTGCTGCCCGAGCGCAAGCATCACCGGCTCCGCATTCCACAGGAGAAGCCAGAGAGGAACGGTGGCCAAGGCGCAGAGCCATAAAGATTGCCGGAACGTGCGGCGGACATCGCGGACGGAACGAGTTTTTGCCCCTAGCGCGGTGGCCATCATCGGCGCAGCGGCAGTGATGATCCCGAAAGCCGCGAATCCGAGCGGCCAGGTCAGATTGATGCCGAGCGCCGATGCGGCCAGCTGGCGTGGGCCGAGCCAGCCCATGAGCACGACATCGGTCGCCTGGATGAACGCGAAGGTGAGGTTGGAGAGGATCAGCGGCCAGGCGAGCACCAGCGTCGCCCGGAGTTCCTCGCTCCAGGTGCGCGCGGGTGCGCCCGCTGAAATGCCCACTGCTGCATCCATGCGGGGGCACTAGCCGCACAGGAGGTTGTCCGTCGAGGTTCGTCCTCAGCCGGTGGCGGGTCAGGAGGTCGGCCCCGCCGCCGGCGTGTTCGAAAGCTGGTCTTCGGGGCGGTCAGCGCGGACCTTGCGCGCTGACAGCGATGGCCGCCACATCGGTTCTTTCGCCGCCCATCCAAGATGAGCGAACGCGCTCAATTTGCGAAAAAGCGTTCGCCCGTGTTTCCGTGAAGCAGGTGCGCGCTACCGCTTTGACGGCCGGGATTTCGATTGTTTGAGGCTTGCAAACCTCACGAGCCGCCCGGCTGACGCGCTGGCGCAGTCGTTCGATATCTTGCGGCCTAGCGAGATCGAGGTCTCCTAGTGAAACGGCGATCGTCGGACGCCGCTCGCCGTCGACTACGACGTGACCGGGACCGGCCACCGCAGGTGCCGCCGCCGATGCAGCCATCAACATCATCCAGCTCTTTAGCATTTCGAACTCCTTCCTCTCATCCCGCACAACTGCAGGTCTGCCAGGGCACCAGGCATGGATTGCGCCGGGTGCCTCTTCGCGAGATGATGCCGTCGGAGGCGATCAGAGGCCTGATGAAGGGCGGATATTCGTCGGATGAATTACCGATGGGGACGGAGCCCGGCCCGTTAGGGCGCGCGGGGCCCGTCGACCTCGCCCATATTCGACCATTTCACATCGGCCCGGTGGAAGTTCGGCCCGCGAGTCGGGAGGTGGTCCGGGGTGCCCGCCGGGAAACCCTCGAGCCAAGGGTCATGCAAGTGCTCGTCACGCTGGCGAGCGTCGGCGGCCAGATTATGAGCCGGGACGACTTGATCGCCGCCTGCTGGGAAGGCCGGGCGGTCAGCGACGACGCGATCAACCGCGTCCTTTCGCGTTTGCGCGCGCTTGCGCGCACCTTCGGAGCCTTTCAGCTCGAAACGATCGTGAAGGTGGGTTACCGGCTCGTGGAGCTGGGCGATGCGCCGCAGGTGCTCGTTGAAAGCGAGCCGCAGTCGGTATCGCGCCGGTCCGCCGCTTTATGCGTCCTGCCATTCGTTAACATGAGCGGTGATGCCGAGCAGGAGTATTTCAGCGATGGAATCAGCGAGGACATCACTACGGATCTCTCGAAGGTCTCGGCACTGACGGTCGTAGCGCGCCACACGGCCTTCACTCTCAAAGGCTCCTCGCTCGATGTGACGGAAATCGCCCGCAAGCTGGGTGTCACCCACGTAATTGAAGGTAGTGTGCGCAAGGCCGGGGACCGAGTGAGGATCAGCGCCCAGCTTATTGACGGAGCGACGGGCGACCAGCTCTGGGCCGAGCGATACGACCGCGAACTCACCGACATCTTTGCAATTCAGGATGAGATTTCAAGAGCGATCGTCGCCGCGCTCAAGCTCACGCTTCTTCCGGAGGAAAAAGAGTTGATCGAGCAGCGCGGCACGACAAGCGCCGAGGCCTACAGCCTATACCTTATGGCGCGAAAGGACTGGATAACCGGCAACTATGGCGACGTGCGCCGGGATGAACGGGTCGCGCGCATCTGCCAGCGGGCGGTCGGCATCGATCCCAGATATGCGCGGGCCTGGGCGCTGATGGCGCTTGCCCAAGCGAATTTGCGTGGATTGGGCCGGGACGGCGACGGCGGGCTTGCTTCGGCCGAACGGGCACTTTCGATCGATCCCGACATTGCCGAAGCGCACTGCGTCCTTGCGCGAAATCTGCTGGAACAAGGTCGGAGCGAGGAAGCGGACGCTGAGATTTCCATCGCGTTACGTCTCGACCCGGGTTCCTGGGAAGTGAACCGGGAGGCGGGCCGGCTTCGAACCCTCCAGCGACGCATCCCGGAAGCAATCCAGCACTATGAGAAGGAGGTCTCGGTCGCGGAGTCCGACCACTATGGCTGGGGGATGCTGACGCAGGCGTATAAAGTGCTCGGCGACCCCGCAGCGATGCGGCGTGCGGCCAAGATGAGCGTGGCGCAAGCCGAAAAGGCCTTGGAGCAGGATGCCAGCAACGGCGCCGCGCTAAGCGTCGGAGCGGCCGGGCTCGCCGCGCTGGGCGAAAGCGATCGAGCGAGAGAGTGGATGAAGCGAGGGTTGCTGGTTGATCCGGACAATCTCACGATGCGGTACAATTTCGGGTGCGTCCTAGCCTTGCATCTGAGCGATCCGGACGAGGCACTGGCGGCACTCCGGCCAGCGCTAGATAGGGGCGGTGCCACGATCGCTCGATTGGCAGGTGCGGACTCAGACCTCGACAGCCTCCGCGACGACGCGCGCTTTAAGAAGATGCTCGCCGACGCGAGGGCACGGCATATTCGCGGGGATTCGCGCGCGACCTAACCAATTGAGCGCGTCAGTCGAGGTTGGGGCGGAGCCAGCGCTCCGCCTGCTCGAGATCGACGCCGCGCCGGCTTGCGTAATCCTCGAGCTGGTCGCGACCGATGCGCGCGACGCCGAAATACTGGCTGTCGCGGTGTCCGAAGTAGAAGCCGGAGACGGCAGAGGTCGGCAGCATCGCAAAATTCTCGGTCAGAGTGACCTCGGCCGGGTGTCCGCCAAGCATTTCGAACAGGATCGGCTTGAGGCTGTGGTCCGGGCATGCAGGATAGCCGGGGGCCGGGCGGATTCCGTTGAACTTTTCCCGAATGAGGTCCGCATTGGACAGATGCTCTTCGACATAGCCCCACAGGCGGTTGCGGACTTCGGCGTGGAGAACTTCGGCGAAGCTTTCGGCCAGGCGGTCGGCCAGGGCCTTCAGCAGGATGTCCGAATAATCGTCATTCTCGGCCTTGAAGCGCTCGAGATGCTGTTCGAGTCCGTGGATGCCGACGGCGAACCCGCCGATCCAGTCCTCGCCTTCGGGATTGATGAAGTCGGCGAGGCTCATGTTCGGCCGGCCCTCGCGCTTCTTCACCTGCTGGCGAAGGAAGGGGATGCGGGTCCAGTCGTTGCCGGCGAGCACGAGCACGTCGTCGCCTTCGCGCTTGCAGCGCCAGAGGCCGACGGTCGCCTTGGCGGTGACCCAGCGCTCGGCGATGATCTGGTCGAGCATCTTCTGCGCGTCGTCGAACAGGCTCCGCGCGCTCTCGCCGACGACCTCGTCGTCGAGGATCGCAGGGTAGTTTCCGGCAAGCTCCCAGGCGCGGAAGAAAGGCGTCCAGTCGATCGAGGCGCGGAGGTCCGCAAGCGGCCATTCGCCGAACTGGCGCAGGCCCGGATATTTCGGCGCGGGCGCCTGGCCCTCCGGATCGTAGGCAAAGCCGTTGGCGCGGGCGGCGTCCAGCGAGGCCAATTCGCTCTGGCCGCTGCGCGAGCGGGCGATGCGCAACGCCTCATATTCCTCGGCCGTTTTCGCGACGAGCGGGTCGCACTGCGTGTCGGAGACCAGCGAGGAGGCGACGCCGACGGCGCGGCTGGCGTCGAGGACGTGGATCACGGGCCCTTCGTAGGCGAGGTCGATGCGCAGCGCGGTGTGGGCCTTGCTGGTCGTTGCTCCGCCGATCAGCAGCGGCGTCTTCAGGCCCAGCCGCTGCATTTCGCTGGCGACGGTCACCATTTCGTCGAGCGAAGGCGTGATCAGGCCGGAAAGGCCGATCATGTCCGCATTATTGTCGTTCGCGCACTCGAGGATCGTCTGCCACGGCACCATGACGCCAAGGTCGATGACTTCGAAGCCGTTGCACTGCAGGACGACGCCGACGATGTTCTTGCCGATGTCGTGAACGTCGCCCTTCACGGTGGCCATCACGATGCGGCCCTTGCCCTGCGTCGCGCCGGTTTTTTCCTTTTCCGCCTCGATGAACGGAATGAGGTGGGCGACGGCCTTCTTCATCACGCGGGCGGACTTCACGACTTGCGGAAGGAACATCTTGCCCGACCCGAACAGGTCGCCGACGACGTTCATGCCGTCCATCAGCGCGCCTTCGATGACGTGGATCGGCCGCTCGGCCTGCTGCCGCGCTTCCTCGGTATCCTCGACGATATGGGCGTCTATGCCCTTCACCAGCGCGTAGGACAGGCGCTCGGTCACGGGCAGGCTGCGCCATTCGGCGAGCTTTTTCTCTTCCGCCGCGTCGGTGCCCTTGTAGCGCTCGGCAAGCGCGATCAGCGTTTCGGTCGCGTCGTCCTTGCGGTCGAGGATGACGTCCTCGACGGCCTCGCGAAGCTCCGGGTCGATCGCGTCATAGACGTCGAGCTGGCCGGCATTGACGATGGCCATGTCCATGCCCGCCGGGATGGCGTGGTAGAGGAAGACGCTGTGCATCGCGCGCCGGACGGGCTCATTGCCGCGGAACGAGAAGCTGAGGTTGGACAGGCCGCCGGAGATGTGGACACCGGGGCAGCGGCGGCGGATTTCGGCCGCGGCCTCGATGAAGTCGATGGCGTAGCGGCGATGTTCGTCGATGCCCGTCGCGATGGCGAAGACGTTCGGGTCGAAGATGATGTCCTGCGGCTCGAAGCCGTCCTCGGTGAGCAGCGTGTAGGCGCGCTCGCAGATTTCGACCTTGCGCTGGGCAGTGTCGGCCTGGCCGACTTCGTCGAACGCCATGACCACGACGGCCGCGCCATAGGCGCGGCACTTGCGTGCGAGCTCGAGGAACGGGCCTTCGCCTTCCTTCATGCTGATCGAATTGACGATCGGCTTGCCCGACACGCACTTGAGCCCGGCCTCGATCACGCTCCACTTCGAGCTGTCGATCATGACGGGCACGCGGGCGATGTCCGGCTCGGCCGCGATGCGCTTGAGGAAGATGGTCATCGCCTGCTCGCTGTCGAGCAGGGCCTCGTCCATGTTGACGTCGACGATCTGCGCGCCGTTCTCGACCTGGTCGCGCGCGACCTCGACCGCGGCGTCATAGTCGCCGGCGAGGATCAATTTCTTGAACTTGGCGGAGCCGGTGACATTGGTGCGCTCGCCGACGTTGACGAAGCGCGCGCCTGCGCCTGCGGTATCGATCTTCGAAACTTCCATTGTCAGGCTGCAATCACCATCGGTTCGAGACCGGCAAGAAGGGTTTGGCGGGCGGCGGTCGGCACTTTGCGTGGGCTCCGTCCGCGAGAAGCTTCGGCAATGGCGGCGATGTGCGCGGGCGTGGTTCCGCAGCAGCCGCCGACGATGTTGACGAGGCCGGCGTCGAACCACTCGCTGACCTGCGCGGCGGTCTCGCTTGCGGCCTCGTCATATTCGCCGAGATCGTTGGGCAGGCCGGCGTTCGGGTAGGCCATGATCAACGTGTCGGCGAGGGTGTTGAGCGCGACCAGGTGCGGGCGCAACTGCGAGGCGCCGAACGAGCAGTTGAGGCCGATGGTGACGGGCTTGGCGTGGCGGACCGTCGCCCAGAAGGCCTCGACCGTGTGGCCGGACAGGTTGCGTCCGGACAAGGTCGGTGAGGGTCATCGAGACCATCAGCGGAAGCTCGCGGCCGAGCGCCTGTTCGCGCCTCCAGCGTGGCCATGATCGCCGCCTTGGCGTTGAGCGTGTCGAACACGGTCTCGACCAGGATGAAGTCGACGCCGCCTTCGACCAAAGCATCGATCTGCTCGCGATAAACGGACTTCACCGTGTCGAAGTCGACTTCGCGAAAGGCGGGATCGTTGACGTCCGGCGACAGCGACAGCGTCTTGTTCGTCGGACCAAGCGCCCCGGCGACCCAGCGCGGCTTGCCGTCCTTGGCCGAGTAGCGGTCGGCGACCTCGCGGATGATGCGGGCCGAGGAGCGGTTGATGTCGCCTACGAGATGCTCGGCGGCATAGTCGGCCTGGCTGATCCGGTTGGCGTTGAAGGTGTTGGTGGCGAGGATTTCGGCGCCCGCTTCGGCGAACCGCTCGCAGATCGAGCGCACGACCTGCGGCTGGGTAATGTTCAGAAGATCGTTGTTGCCCTTCTGGTCCTTGGGCAGGTCGAGGCCGGCGCAATAGGCATCGGCGGACAATTTCTCGTCCTGGATGCCGGTGCCGTAGGGCCCGTCCTTGATCAGGATGCGCTTCGCCGCCTCTGCGCGGAGTGTTTGAGAGATACTCATGACGCTTTCTTTTCCGCCCGGACGCCGAGCAGGTGGCAGATGGCGTAGCTAAGCTCCGCCCGGTTCAAGGTATAGAAATGGAAGTGACGGACGCCGCCGGCGTAGAGCTGGCCGCACAGCTCCGCTGCCACGGTGGCAGAAATGAGCTGGCGCGCCGCCGGAAGGTCGTCGAGGCCCTCGAACATGTCGTCCAGCCATTGCGGAATGCTAGCGCCGCAGGTGGCCGCAAAACGTCGCGTCGTGGCGACGTTCGAGACTGGGAGGATTCCCGGCACGATCTCGACGTCCAAGCCCCGCAGCGGCGGCCTCGTCGCGGAAGCGAAAGAAGCAGTCGGCGGAGAAGAAGAACTGCGTGATCGCCCGGTCGGCTCCGGCGTCGACCTTACGCTTCAGATTCTCGATGTCGAACGACCGCGACGACGAGTCCGGGTGGCATTCCGGATAGGCCGCCACCGAAATGTCGAACGGCGCGACCTTCTTGAGGCCTTCGACAAGCTCGGTCGCATCCGCGATATCCCTCGGCATGCGGCTGGTATTTGGCGCCGGGCTCAGACGGGTCGCCGCGCAGCGCGACGATGTGGCGGACGCCGAGGTCCCAATATTCGCGGGCGACCTCGTCGACCTCGCCGCGGCTTGCGCCGACGCAGGTCAAATGCGCGGCGGGCGTGAGCGGCGTTTCCTTGAGGATGCGCTCCACGGTCTGGTGAGTTCGCTCGCGGGTCGAGCCGCCGGCGCCATAAGTCACTGAAACGAAACGCGGCTGCAGCGGCGCCAGCGTCTGCACGGATTCCCAAAGCGTTTCCGCCATCTTGTCGGTCTTCGGCGGGAAGAATTCGAAGCTGACGGCAATGTCGCCGCGCGCTTCGGAAAAAAGCGGCTTGCTGCCGATCTCGTTGGGAAGCGGATGACGGTTCATGCGGCCCTCCGCCGGCGTTCCGCCGCTTTCAGGCCTCGCCAGAGCGTCACGGTAAGCTCGCCTCCCTCAAGATGTTCGACATGATCGACGGTCAGACCCGACGCCCTGAACCAGCTCGCCATCGCCTCGTCATCGAAACCCAGTCGGATATGCGCGTCCGTCGAGCGCAGCTCCTCGCGGTCATGCGCGGCGAAGTCCACGACCAGCAGCCGGCCGTCCGGGCCGAGCACCCGCGCCGCCTCCTCGATCGCAGCGGCGGGAGAGTGGGCGTAGTGCAGTACCTGGTGGATGATGATCGTGTCGGCGCAGCCGTCGTCGAGCGGCAAAGCGTAAATGTCCCCTTGGCGAAGGCTCGACGGAATGCCCGCCGCTTCGAGCTTCACGCGCGCCAGGCGCAGCATTTCCGACGAGCGGTCGATGCCGATCGCCTGAAGCGCGCCGCGGCCGAACAGCTCGATCATCCGGCCGGTGCCGGTGCCGACGTCGACCAGCCGCCCCAGCGGTTGATCGCCCAGCGCGCGCCCAATGGCATCCTCGACTTCGCTTTCTGCGACGTGGAGCGAGCGGATCGAATCCCAGACGTCTGCGTGCGACGTGAAATAGCGGGTCGCGGCCTCGGCCCGGTCGGCGCGGATCCGGTCGAGCTTAGACGCATCCGACTGGAACAGCTTTTCGCTTTCCTCGTCGGCCCAGGCGTCGACCAGAGCGAACATCGGCAGCGTGCGATCGTCGTTCGCGATTGTCAGGAATACCCAGCTGCCTTCGCGCCGGCGCTCGACAGCACCGGCATCGGCGAGGATGCGCACATGGCGCGACACGCGCGGCTGGCTCTGGTCGAGAAGAAAGGCGAGCTCCCCGACGGATAGCTCCATCCGCCGAAGAAGCGCGAGAATCCGCAGCCGCGTCGGGTCGGCAAGGGCTTGCAACAGGTCTGCGAGCGGCAGCGCTTCCATCTGGAAAGCTGATATAAAGAAAACTTTATATGTCAATGTAAACGGAGTGCGGGTCGTTCTCGGTTCGTCGAATTGTCGATTGCGCCGCTGGGGTACGGCCTGTAATGGCCCGCGCTGGCCTGAACGATTCTGTCGGCAGGCCGAGCCTGGGCCCGGCTTAGGGGCCCCTAGGGAGTGGAACGATCATGAAGAAGATTGCAGTGACCGTTGCGGTCCTCGCGCTCGGCCTGGCCGCGTGCCAGGACAATGCGCCTGACAATGCCGCAAGCACCGAGAACACCATCGAGACCGAAGCTGCGACCGACGTCAATGCGGCGACCACGGATGCGTCCAACGCAGCCGACACCGCGCTGGATTCGGCCACCAACGCTCTCGATAACGCCGGTGAAGCGGTCGAGAACGCTGCTGACGCCGTCGGCGACGCTACCGAGAACGCAGTCAACTAAGCGTTTTTCGAACTTGAAGGGGTCGCGCGGCTTGCCTGCGCGGCCCCTTTTTTATGGCCGCGAAACTGGTACTCGCCGGGTCATGCGACGTTCGACATGCCTTGTGGCGCTATTGCTGCTTGCCGCGTGCGGTCAGGAAGCGGCCGTCCCGACCACCGAAGAAAATGCTCAAATGGACGACGCCGCCAATCTTCTCGACCAGGCTCCCGAGGATCTGGAAGCTGTCGATGCTGGCGAACTGAACGCCGCGGAATTGAACAGACTGCCCTAGTAGCCGACCCCCCGCAGGACCTGCCGGACGATCATGGTCGTAGGATCGACTCGGTAGAGATATTGCTGGTCGTAGATATAGCGGGCGCGAGGATCGAGCGTCCCGCCGTATTGATTGCGCAGTTCACTGGGCAACGAGTTGTAGCGCATCAGGCCCTTGTAGCCCGACGGCACCCGCTGACCGACTTCGAACAGCTTTTTGCGCTGACCGGGTGGCATGCATTCCGGGTTCTGCCGCCGAAGGCCGGGCGGGCAACCGCCGGCGCCATAGCCGACGGCCTCCTTCCCGACGCTGCGCTCAGACTTGCCATTCTTGGCCTGATCCGGCTTCGCCAGGGCGGAGACAGACGAGGCGAGGACCGCGATTCCCGCGATCAGAAAAAGCCTTCCCATAGTCGCTCGACCTAATCCGACTCGCCTGAACAAGCCTTCACCATCAGAGGTTACCATGGCGTCAGCTTTTTGCAGGCTTTCGACCGGTTGCCCCACTTTCCCGAGCGGTCTAGAGCGCCGCCAACTTCACGAGCGCCGGTCCTCGGCGCGTCCGACACAAGAAGGAAAGCAGCAGCCAGATGGCCCGCAAGAAGATTGCCCTGATCGGCGCCGGAATGATCGGCGGAACGCTCGCCCACCTCGCGGCCAAGCGGGAACTCGGCGACATCGTCCTTTTCGACATCGCGGAGGGGATTCCGCAGGGCAAGGCGCTTGACCTTAGCCAGTGCGGGCCGATCGAGGGCTTCGACGCCAAGCTGACCGGCACCAACGATTATGCCGATCTCGCCGGGTCGGACGTTGTGATCGTCACCGCCGGCGTGCCGCGCAAGCCGGGCATGAGCCGCGACGATCTGCTGGGCATCAACCTCAAGGTCATGAAGGCGGTCGGCGCGGGCATCAAGGAGCATTGTCCCGACGCGTTCGTCATCTGCATCACCAACCCGCTCGACGCGATGGTCTGGGCGCTGCGCGAATTCTCGGGCCTCCCGCACCACAAGGTCGTCGGCATGGCCGGCGTGCTCGACAGCGCGCGCTTCGCCACCTTCCTGGCGCAGGAGTTCGGCGTCAGCGTCAGGGACGTGAATGCCTTCGTTCTCGGCGGCCATGGCGACACCATGGTCCCGGTGACCAAATACACCACCATCAGCGGCATTCCCGTCGACGATCTGGTCAAGATGGGCCGGTCGACGAAGGAGCGCATCGACGAGATTGTAAAGCGCACCCGCGGCGGCGGTGGCGAGATCGTCGCGCTGCTGAAGACGGGATCGGCATATTACGCACCCGCGACCAGCGCGATCGCGATGGCCGAAGCCTATCTCGGCGACCAGAAGCGCATCCTTCCGTGCGCGGTCCATGTCGAGGGCAAGTACGGCCTGGACGGTCTCTACGTCGGCGTCCCGGTGGTGATCGGCGCCGATGGGGCCGAGGAAATCATCGAAATCGCACTCGACGACGAGGCCAGGCAGAACTTCCAGGTCAGCGTCGATGCGGTCAAGGAACTACTGGTGGCCTGCAAGGCGATCGAACCCAGCCTGGCTTGAGGGACCTCCGCAGGTCGAAATCCGTTCGACTCGCCTTGACTACGAGCGCATCCTGGTCGTCCAAGCAGAGAGAGGGAGATATCCGATGATGATGCTTCCACTGGTGTTGGCCGCGACCGTGAATGCCGCGAGCCCTTCGATCGTCACTAACGACCAGCTTCCAGGCCTGTTCATTGCGGCCTGTCTCGACGGCACCGCACGAACGACTGGCGCGGCGACGCCGATCGAGTTCGACGCGCTCCCGTCCGACCTTCGAATGCGGCTGGGCAAGCCGTACAAGGCGCAGGTCTGGAAACTGAACGGCGTCGACAAGTCCTACCTCTATTCGCTCAGCTATCGCGACCGGTCGTTCAGTCCGCGGATCTGCGGCATTGCCTCCGATGGCTTGGTCCTTCGGCCTGCGTCAGCCGCGGTCGAGTCCCGGTTGCGGGGCGGCGCGCCCTCGGCCGGATCGTACAAGCCCATCGAGTGGATAAACGAAGCTGCAGGCTATAGGGCGCTGGCGACACGCAAGGGCGCCTACACCATCCTGCAGGTCAATTGGCTCAAAGAAGAGGCTGTGCGTACCGAATGAGTATCATCGTCGACCGTAACACCAAGGTCATCACACAGGGCATGACCGGGGAGACCGGGACGTTCCACACGCGCCAGGCGCTGGACTATGGAACGCAGATGGTCGGCGGCGTGACGCCCGGTAAAGGCGGAACGACGCACCTCGGCTTGCCCGTGTTCGACACCGTTCGTGAAGCGGTCGAGGCGACCGGTGCCGACGCCTCGGTGATCTACGTTCCGCCGCCGTTCGCGGCGGACTCGATCCTCGAGGCGATCGACGCCGAGGTGCCGCTGATCGTGACGATCACAGAGGGCATTCCGGTGCTCGACATGGTGCGGGTGAAGCGGGCGCTTTCGGGCTCGAAGTCGCGGTTGATCGGACCCAACTGCCCGGGCGTCCTCACTCCGGGCGAGTGCAAGATCGGCATCATGCCGGGCAACATCTTCTCCAAGGGCAGCGTCGGCGTGGTCAGCCGCTCCGGCACCCTGACCTATGAGGCGGTGTTCCAGACCACGAACGAAGGGCTGGGCCAATCGACGGCGGTGGGCATCGGCGGCGATCCGGTGAAGGGCACCGAGTTCATCGATGTACTCGAGAAATTCCTCTCCGACGACGAGACGAAGTCGATCATCATGATCGGCGAGATCGGCGGCAGCGCCGAGGAAGACGCCGCGCAGTTCCTCGCCGACGAGGCGAAACGCGGGCGCAAGAAGCCGGTCGTCGGGTTCATCGCCGGCCGCACGGCGCCTCCGGGCCGGCGCATGGGCCATGCGGGCGCCATCGTGTCCGGCGGCAAGGGCGATGCGGAAAGCAAGATTGCGGCAATGGAGGCGGCTGGAATTAAGGTCTCGCCGAGCCCATCTGAGCTAGGGCGCACGCTCAAGGACCTTTTGGCGGCATAGGATGGCCGACGAACAAGTGATGACATTCGAACGGGAACCGGGCCCGAGCTGGGCTCGGCCGAACTGGCCCATCGCGGAGCTGGACGACATCAACCTCGGGCTCGATCCGACCGAGGCGACGATCGAGGCCGTCCGCAAGGCGTCAGAGAAGGCCGCTGTGTCAGCCGCTCCAGCCACGGATGGCGAAGCGATACGGCGCGCATCGGAAGATTCGATCCGCGCGATGATGCTGATCCGCACCTATCGGGTGCGCGGCCATCTCGCCGCCAAGCTGGATCCGCTGGGACTGCACCGCAGCGACTGTCCGGCCGACCTCACGCCCGAATACCACGGCTTCGGCCCCAACGACCTCGACCGCCCGATCTGGATCGGCGGGGCGCTGGGCTTCGAACGAGCGACCGTGCGCGAGATCGTCGCTGTCCTGCAGGCGAACTACTGCGGGACCATCGGCGTCGAATATATGCACATCAACGATTTGGACGAGCGGCGCTTCATCCAGGAGCGGATCGAAGGCAAGGGCGAGACCGTTCACTTCACGCCCGAAGGCAAGCAGGCGATCCTGGGCAAGGTCATCGAAGCCGAGCAGTGGGAAAAGTTTCTCGCGCGCAAATATGTCGGCACCAAAAGATTCGGGCTCGACGGCGGCGAGAGCGCGATTCCGGCGCTTGAGTTGGTCATCAAATACGCCGGCCAGTACGGCGTCGAGGAAATCGACGTCGGCATGGCGCATCGCGGACGATTGAACGTTCTGTCCAACGTGATGGGCAAGCCCTATCGCGCGATCTTCCACGAGTTCGCGGGCGGCGCGACCAACCCGGCGGACGTCGGCGGATCGGGCGACGTGAAGTACCACCTCGGCACCTCGTCCGACCGCGAGTTCGACGGGAACAAGGTGCATTTGTCGCTGCTGCCGAACCCGTCGCACCTCGAAGCGGTCGATCCTGTCGTGCTCGGCAAGGCGCGTGCTGTCATGACGACCAAGGGCGACAAGCACGGCAAGCGCGTGATGCCCATCCTGCTGCACGGCGACGCCGCCTTCGCGGCGCAGGGCGTGGTGTGGGAATGCCTCAGCTTCTCCGGCCTGCCGGGCTACGGAACGGGCGGCGCAATCCACTTCATCATCAACAATCAGGTCGGCTTCACGACCAGTCCGCAGTTCGCGCGCTCCTCGCCCTACCCGTCGGACGTGGCGAAGGGCATCCAGGCGCCGATCCTCCACGTCAACGGCGACGATCCGGAAGCCGTCACCTTCTGCTGCAAGCTGGCGACCGAATTCCGCCAGACCTTCGGCCGCGACATCGTGATCGACATGTGGTGTTACCGTCGCTTCGGACACAATGAGGGCGACGAACCGAGCTTTACCCAGCCGCAGATGTACGCCGCCATCCGCAAGCATCCGCCGATCTCCGAAGTCTATGCGCAGCGGCTGATCGAGGAAGGCGTGATCGACGCGTCGTGGACCGAGCAGCATACGAAGACCTTCGTCGAGCATCTGGAGCAGGAGTTCCAGGCGGGCGCGAACTATCTGCCGAACAAGGCGGACTGGTTCGAAGGGCGGTGGGCCGGGCTTCACCAGCCGGGCGAGCCGGTGCTTGGCCGCCGGAACATCGAGACCGCCGTCTCGGATGAAGAATTTCGGAAGGTCGGTGAGATCCTGACCCACGTTCCGGACAACGTGAACATCCACAAGACCTTGCAGCGGGTGATCGACGCCAAGAAGGCGATGTTCGACACAGGCGAGGGCTTCGACTGGGCGACCGCCGAAGCACTGGCGTTCGGGACCATGCTTGCCGAGGGGCACAATATCCGCCTGTCCGGGCAGGACAGTGGCCGCGGCACGTTCAGCCAGCGTCACGCCGTCTGGGTCGATCAGGAATTGGGCGAGAAGTTCATTCCGCTGACGCATGTCGAAGGCGGCCGCTTTGAAGTCCGCGACAGCCCGTTGTCGGAGTTCGGCGTGCTCGGCTTCGAATATGGCTACTCGCTCGCTGACCCTCGAACGCTCGTGCTGTGGGAAGCGCAATTCGGCGATTTCGCCAATGGCGCGCAGACGATCATCGACCAGTTCATCGCCGCGGGCGAGGCCAAGTGGCTGCGCGCGAGCGGACTGGTCATGCTGCTTCCGCACGGCTTCGAAGGGCAGGGGCCCGAGCACAGCTCGGCGCGTCTGGAGCGCTATTTGCAGCTTTGCGCAGAGGACAATCTGCAAGTCGCCAATTGCACCACGCCGGCGAATTACTTCCACATTCTCCGGCGGCAGTTGCTGCGTGATTTCCGCAAGCCGCTGATCATGATGACGCCCAAGTCGCTGCTGCGGCACAAGCTTGCGGTGTCCTCGGCGGGGGATTTCACCGGCGAGAGCCATTTCCGACGGATCGTCAGCGATCTTCGCCCGCCGCGCGAGGGCGAGACGACGCGACTTGTCCTGTGCAGCGGCAAATTGGCCTACGAGCTGATGGAAGCGCGCGATGCCGCCGGCGACCCGACGACCGAGATCATCCGCATCGAGCAGCTCTATCCGTTCCCGTCGGAGCCGTTGGTGAAGCGGCTGAAGGCGATGCCGAAGCTCGAAACACTCATCTGGACTCAGGAAGAGCCGCGCAACAACGGCGCCTGGTTCTTCGTCGAGAGCCTGATCGAGGAATGCCTGAACGAGGCCGGCTTCAAGGGCATGCGCCCGGCCTATGCCGGCCGTGCGGCGGGTGCATCCCCGGCGACAGGTCTCGCGAAACGCCACGCGTCCGAGCAGGCCAGCTTGATCGCGGCCGCTCTCGGCCATGACGATCAGGTCCAGCGCGTGGCTGCGAAGGCCAGCGGAAACTGACGGCGTTGATGCGAACGCACCTGGAATTCCGATCGGCTAAACTTGCCGGTGGTGCGAACAGCATCAATCCGGAGATTCTCGGCGCAAATCTCGCAGCGTTCTTGGACCGGCACTTCAGGTCCGCAGGCTACGACGGTGGCGTCGTCGAAGAGGATTGGGGATGGATGGTCCCGCTTTCTAGCGAGCCGTTCAAAACATGGCTGGGCTGCGCTTCTTACGAGGACGATGGCGAGTGGCTTGTGTTCATCGAGCCGAGCAAGCCCTACGTCCGGCGCTTGTTCAGTAAAACGGACACCCGGCCCGTCGTTGAAAAGATAGCAAGCCAGCTCGAAAAGTTTGTCAGGGACGACGGTGGGGCTACGGACCTGCGTTGGTGGTCCGACGAAGAATCAGGAAGAAAGTGACATGAGCACCGAGGTCGTAGTTCCCGCGCTTGGCGAGTTGATCACTGAGGGTACGCTGGCGCAGTGGCTGAAGAAGCCCGGCGAGCAGGTTGCGGCGGACGAGGCAATCGCGACGCTGGAGACGGACAAGGTTAGCGTCGATGTGCCGTCGCCAACGGCCGGCCTTCTGACGGAGACGCTCGTCAACGAGGGCGATACGGTTGCTGTGGGTGCGCTGATCGCCCGCATCGATCAGAACGCTTCCGCTGGTGCTCCTGCGCCTTCAGCTCCCACGGCTCCCGCGGCCGATGCTTCGCCTGCGCAGCAGGCTGCCGACGCCACCACCAACCCCGCCGGAGCCGGCGAGAACCCGCAACTGCGCGGTTCGGAGCATGCTCCGGAGCCGGCCGCGGCTTCGCCCGAGGCCGACAATGATGCGGTGACGACGCTATCGCCCGCGGTTCGCCGCGCGGTGCTCGAATACCATGTCGATCCCAGCAAGATCCGCGGCACCGGCAAGGACGGTCGCCTGACCAAGGACGATGTGCTTGCCGCTGCACAGGCGCAAAAGGCTGGCGGTCCGGTGCATGAACCGGAAGCGCGCGCCTCCAGTTCTCCGGCGCAGGCTGGGGCCCAGACGCCGGAGGCGAAAGCCCCAGCGGCTCCGCAAACTGAACCTACGCAGGCCAAGGCCTGGACCCCGGCCTCCGCCGGGGAACGGAAAGAAGAGCGCGTGAAGATGACGCGCCTGCGCCAGACGATTGCCCATCGCCTGAAGGAAGCCCAGAACACCGCCGCGTTGCTGACCACGTTCAACGACGTCGACATGTCGGCGGTCATCGACGCGCGAGCCAAGTACAAGGATCTGTTCGAGAAGAAGCACGGCATCCGCCTCGGCTTCATGGGCTTTTTCGTGAAGGCGGTCGCGCTCGCGGCGAAGGATATTCCGTCGGTCAACGCGAGGATCGAAGGCGATGAGATCGTCTACCACGATTATCTAGACGTCTCGGTCGCAGTTTCCGCCCCAAGGGCCTCGTGGTTCCGGTCGTCCGCAACGCCGACCGGATGAGCTTCGCCGAGATCGAGAAGACGATCGCCGAGTATGGCAAGAGGGCCAAGGAAGGTACCCTGACCGTCGACGACATGACCGGCGGCACCTTCACCATCTCCAATGGCGGCGTGTTCGGATCATTGCTGTCGACGCCCATCATCAACCCGCCGCAGTCGGCGGTGCTCGGCATGCACCGCATCGAGGAGCGGCCGGTGGTCAAGGATGGCCAGATCGTCGCCCGGCCGATGATGTACCTGGCGCTGTCCTACGACCACCGCCTGGTTGACGGGCGCGAGGCGGTGACGTTCCTCGTTCGCGTCAAGGAAGCGATCGAGGATCCGACAAGGCTGCTGATCGATCTTTAGTTCCCTGGCGAAGGCCGGGGCTCAGGCGGCGCTTCCGCGCCGTGTCTTGTTCTTGAACTGGACCCCGGCCTTCGCCGGGGAACGAGGTGTGAATGGCTGAATTCGACTTCGACGTGCTGATCATCGGTTCTGGACCCGGCGGTTATGTCGCCGCGATCCGCGCTGCGCAGCTTGGGCTCAAGACCGGCTGCGTCGAGAGCCGGGAAACGCTCGGCGGGACCTGCCTTAACGTCGGCTGCATCCCGTCGAAGGCGCTTCTCCACGCGTCGGAGCTGTTCGAGGAAGCGGCGCACGGAACGCTTGCCAAATGGGGCATCAAGGCGACGGGCGTCGAACTTGACCTCGACGTCATGCACGGCGGCCGCAAGGAAGCGGTGAAAGGCCTCACCGGCGGCATCGAATTCCTGTTCAAGAAGAACAAGATCGAGTGGCTGAAGGGACTCGGCACGTTCGAGGGCCCGAACACGGTCAAGGTCGGAGACCGGACGGTCACGGCCAAGAACATCGTCATCGCGACGGGCTCGTCGGTGACTCCGCTTCCGGGCGTCGAAGTGGACAATTCCAAGGGTCGCATCGTCGATTCCACCGGCGCCCTGGAATTGGCCGAAGTGCCGAAGCGCATGGTCGTCATCGGCGGCGGCGTGATCGGGCTTGAGCTGGGCTCGGTCTGGAAGCGGCTTGGCGCCGAGGTCATCGTCGTCGAATTTCTCGACCAGATCCTGCCGGGCATGGACGGCGAAGTTCGCAAGGAAGCGAACAAGATCTTCAAGAAGCAGGGCTTCGACCTCCGCCTGTCGACCAAGGTCACCGGCGCGAAGGACAATGGCAAGTCGGTCACGCTGACGGTTGAGCCGTCCGCCGGCGGCGCTGCCGACACGATCGAGGCGGATGTCGTTCTGGTCTCCATCGGCCGTCGTCCAAACACCGATGGTCTCGGCCTCGACAAGATCGACCTGAAGCCGAACCAGCGCGGACAGATCGAAACGGACCATGAGTTCCGAACCTCGGTGGCCGGCGTCTGGGCGATCGGTGACGTGATCCCCGGCCCCATGCTCGCGCACAAGGCCGAGGACGAAGGCATTGCCGTCGCGGAGAATATCGCGGGCCAGACCGGCATCGTGAATCACGACGTGATCCCCAGCGTCGTCTACACCTATCCGGAAATCGCCGGCGTCGGCCTGACCGAAGAAGACGCGAAAAAGGACGGCGAGGTGAAGGTCGGCAAGTTCCCGATGCTCGCCAACAGCCGCGCCAAGACTAACCGCGAGACGGACGGTTTCGTGAAGGTCATCGCCGACGCGAAGACCGATCGCGTGCTCGGCGTGTGGATGATCTCGACGGTCGCTGGCACGATGATCGCCCAGGCGGCGCAGGCGATGGAGTTCGGCGCGACCAGCGAGGACATCGCCTACACCTGCCACGCCCACCCGACGCACGCCGAGGCGCTGAAGGAAGCGGCGATGGCGGTCACGGGCAAGCCGATCCACATCTAGCCGCCGCGCCTGCACTTTCGTACGCAGGCGCAATGAACGGACGAAGCCGCAACCGCCGCTGGCATATCTGGCTTGGCTGGGTCGCAGCAATTCCGATCCTGCTCTGGACCATCTCCGGCCTGGTGATGGTCGCCCGTCCGATCGAGGACGTGCGGGGTGAGGGGTTGCTCAACGACCCCGCGCCGATCCGGATGATCGGTCCGCCAATTCCGCCGCTCATTTCGGGCGTGCCGGTCCAATCGCTGTCGCTCGAGCAGCGGGCGGGTGGGCCGCGATGGGTGGTTAAGCTGCCGGATGGGAAGACGCGGCTGGCCGATCCGAGCACCGGGCTGCTGCTGCCGCCGCTGTCGGCGAACGATGCACGGCAGGAGGTCGAGGGACGTTATGCCGGTAAGGCGACCATCCAGTCCGTCTCACGAACCGACGCGGACAAGCCGCCGCTGGAGTTTCGGCGCTCCGTCGCCGCCTGGCAGGTCGTCATGAGCGATGGCGTCCATTTCTACGTCGATGCTTCCTCTGGTCAGATCGCCGCGACGCGCACCGGCTGGTGGCGCTTCTACGATCTCATGTGGGGACTCCACATCATGGACCCGGTCACGCGCGAGGATACGCACAACCCCTTCGTGATCCTGTTCGGGATCGTCGCGCTGGCGATGAGCGTGCTCGGAACGATCCTTCTGCCCAAGGCGCTCAAGAAGAAACGGAACGGTCGCCACCTTGACTCTTGATTGAGCGTTCAACTAAGAACTGCTTATGGCGAAGGACACGCGCTGGCGGATCGTCGAGGCGGCGATGGAGCTGTTCTGGCTCAAGGGTTACGCATCGACCTCGATCGCCGACATCTTGAGCCGAAGCCAGGTCAACAGCGGCAGCCTCTATCACTTCTTTCCGGGCAAGCAGGACGTGCTCCTCGCGGTGCTCGAAGCCTATCGCGACGGAATCCGCCAGATGCTCCTGGAGCCTGCGTGGCAGGGCGTATCCGACCCGGTTGAGCGCGTGTTTGCTTTGCTCGACTTCTATCGCCGGGCGATCGTCGACACCGAATGCCAGTATGGATGCCCGATCGGCAGCCTGGCGCTGGAACTGCACGACGCGGACCCAATCGTCCGCGAGCGGCTCGCCCAGAATTTCACCAACTGGGTCGACGCGGTCGAGGAATGCTTCCGCGCCGCCGACCACCGGTTCGTTGCGGACACCGACTTTCGGGGACTCGCCGAGCTTGCGCTGAACGTGATGGAGGGGGGCGTCATGCAGGCGCGCACCTATCGCGACGTGGCGCACTTCGATCGAGCGGTCGCACAATTTCGGACCTTCGTCGAAAGGATGATGGTGCGGGAAGAAGCGGCCTAGGCCGCGCAGACAAAGGGGGACATCATGCCGGAAGTGAATTGGATAGCGGTCGCGCTGTGCGCGGTCAGTTCGCTCGTGATCGGCGGCCTTTGGTATTCACCGGCCTTGTTCGCCCGCCAGTGGCAGGCCGCCGCCGGCCTGTCCGAGGAGCAGGTGCAAGGCGGCAACATGGCCATGATGTTCGGGGGCACCTTCGTCCTGAGCCTGATTGCCGCCGCAGTGTTCGCGATGTTCCTCGGCCCGGACATGAGCGTCGGCGCGGCAACCGCAGCGGGTTTCGCCGCAGGGTTGTGCTGGGTCGCTGCGTCCTACGGCATCAGCTATCTCTTCGAGCACCGGCCGCTGCGGCTGTGGCTGATCAATGGCGGCTATCACGTTCTGCAGTTCACCGCGTTCGGGCTAATCCTTGGCCTGATGCGCTGAACGCCTAAAGCAGCCACTCAGCAAAGCTTGCCATGAATCCGACGTCGCGGCGCTCGACCTTTGCGGGCGCCGAGGCGGGACATTCGAGGCAGCGAACCTGGATGCTCGGTCCGTTGAGGATCGTGCGGATATCGGCCAGCGCTTGCGCCAGCTTGCGCTGGCCATTGCCGAAGAAGGCGAAGCCGTCGGCCGGAGCCGCACTTTCGTCGCGCTCCTGCTGCGCAAGCATGTCCAGCAGCTGTTCCTTGAAGCTGGTCGGACGCTCCAGGTAAGTCACGCCGCGTTCGTCGCCGAGCTTGGCGAGCTCCGCCGCCTTCGCGACCGCTTCTTCCATACCGCCAAAGCCGTCGACTAGGCCGATTTGCCGAGCGGTGCCGCCGTCCCACACCCGGCCCTGCGCGATCTGGTCGATCTGCTGCGGAGTCTTGCGCCGAGACTGGGCGACGATGCCGAGGAAGCGGCCGTAGATGGACTCGACGCTGGCCTGAATCAGGCGCTCCGCTTCCGGAGAAGGGCCGTTGAGCAAATCGGGCTCGCCCGACAGCGGGGTCGTCTTCACGCCGTCCGCGCCAAGGCCCAGCTTCTGCCGGGTTCCTTCGAAGCTGGGCAGGATGCCGAACACGCCGATCGAACCGGTGACGGTCGAGGGCTCGGCGTAGATGAAGTCGGCGGGGGTCGAGACCCAGTAGCCGCCCGACGCCGCGACGTTGCCCATCGACACGACGACGGGAAGCTTCCGGCGCTTGGCTTCGAGGATCGCCTGGCGGATGCGCTCCGACGCGAGAACCGAGCCGCCGGGGCTGTCGACCCGGACCACGAGCGCCTTGAGATTGTTGCGAGCGAGGCCCTTTTCGATGACCTGCGCGATGCTGTCGCCGCCCGCAGTTCCGGCGGAGGCCTTGCCGTCGACGATCATGCCGGCGACGGTCACGACACCGATGGGGCCGCTGTCGCGGTCTTCGGCCGTGTCCTTCAGATAGGCGGGGAGCTTGATGCGCTGGTATCCGCCGATCGCCTTGTCGTCGTCGCCGCCAAGTTCCGCGAGCCGCTTTTCGAACGCCTGACGGTCGGCCAGCTTGTCGACGAGGCCTGCGTCGAGCGCCGCCTTCGCCATGTCGCCGCCGGCTGCCTGAACGGCGCCTGCGGTGTCGCGCATATAGGGGTCGAGCTTCGCCTTCGGACGAGCCTTCAGGACGCTCTCGCGCCACGTTTCGAGCAGGGCATTGGCGAGCGCCTGGGAATTCTGCTCCGCCTCCGGCGACATGTCTTCGCGGGTGAATGGCTCGACGGCGGCCTTGTAGGTGCCGACGCGATAGACGTGCGCGGTGACGCCCATCTTGTCGAGCAGGCCCTTGTAATAGAGGTTCTGCCCGCCTGGACCGACTACGGCGACGAGGCCCAAGCGGGTTGAGCCAGACTTCGGAAGCGGCTGCCGCGATCTGATAGCTGTCGTCCGTGTAGCCGGTGGCATAGGCGATGACCGGCTTGCCGGAATCGCGCACTCGGCGGATCGCGTCGGACAGGTCCGACATCGCCGCCTGGCCGCCTCCGGCAAAGCTGTCGAGATCGAGCGCGACGGCCTTCACGCGGTCGTCCGTGCGCGCATGATCGAGCGCCGCCACGAGGTCGCGGAGGCGGTATTCGCGAGTGGGGCTGCCGCCCGCGAGCAATTCGGAAACGTCAGCCTTGGATGGCTGCTCGACGACAGGCCCATTCAGGTCGAACGCCAGGACGCCGTCGGAGAGGGGCGTCGGCTTGGCGGACAGACCGGCGTAGATCAGGCCGAAGAACATCAGCATGAAGATCAGGACCAACGCGTCCTTCACGCCAACCAGCAGCTTCCAGATTGCCCGGGCGAAACGCATCCTGATGATTCTCCGACCTAAAGTTCGCGACGACAGCTAGCCGAGATTGGATGCCATTGCGACTCCGACTCTCTTGCGCTGCGGCTGTTGGCCTGTACCGAAATTGCTCATGTTCCGACGCCTGCTCATCCTCTTCGCTCTGCTGCTTGCGCCGGCGATTGCGCAAGCGCGTGGAATCGAGCCGGAGCTCGTCGCCGAAGGGGCGGCAGCGCCCGGCGGCGAAGTCGAGCTTGCGATCCTCATGAAGACCAGGCCGGGATGGCACGGCTACTGGCTCAATCCGGGCGATGCGGGCCTGCCGATGGACATCGAATGGCAGCTTCCGCCGGGCTATTCGGTGGGACCGCTGCGCTATCCGGTGCCGACGCGGCTGACCGTCGCCGGCATCATGAATTACGTCTACGAGGACGATTATGCGATCCTCACGCGGCTGAAGGTGCCCACCGGCGCCAGCGGCACAGTGCCGATCTCCGCAAAGGCCAGATGGCTCGCTTGCACGGACAAGATCTGCGTGCCGGAGCAGGGCGAATTCTCGCTGCAACTGCCCGTCGGTCAGCTGCAGCCCGAAGCCACCGCCCGGTTCGACGAGTGGAAGCGCGCGTTGCCGCGGCCACTGGTAGCCCCAGCCAGGTTCGAGATCGCAGGCGACAAGCTGCGCGTGGCCATTCCGCTTCCCCGCGGCGTTTCCATTGAGGAGCCCTATCTGTTTCCGGCTGCTGATGGGCCGGTCGACTATGCCGGCAAGCAGATCTTTCGGCGGGCCGGCGACCAGTTGATCGCCGAACTTCCGCGACGGACTGGAGAGCCGGCCGAGTTCGCAGGCGTGCTCGCGTTCGGAGACGGGCGTGGACTGGAAATTCAGGCGCTCCGCGGCGACGTACCGAAGGGCGGCCGGATCGTCGGGGAAGACGGTGCGGAGGCAATCCTGTGGGCAGTGCTCGGGGCGATTGCCGGAGGCCTGCTTCTCAACCTGATGCCCTGCGTCTTTCCGATCCTCGCGATCAAGGCCCTGCATCTCGCGCGGAGCGGGGGCGATGAGAAGGAGGCGCGGCGCGACGCACTGGGCTATGCCGCGGGCGCGATTGTCGGAACCGGCGCGCTTGGCGTTGCATTGCTCGCGATCCGGTCCGCCGGAACGGAAATCGGTTGGGCGTTCCAGCTGCAGGACCCCCGCACCATCGTCGTTCTCCTGTTGCTCACTACGGCGATCACGCTGAACCTCCTGCGGGTGTTCGAAGTCCCATCGGTCGTCACGTCCGGCCTCCCATCCGGCAGCTTCGGAGCCGGCGCGCTGGCGGCTTTCATCGCGACGCCTTGCGCCGGGCCATTCCTGGGGGTGGCGCTTGGCACGGCACTGCTTCTTCCGCCGGTCTGGTCGATCGCCGTTTTCGCGGCGCTCGGACTGGGACTCGGGCTGCCGTTCGTCGCGATTGCTTTCGTGCCCCGCTTGCGACGCCTGCTGCCCAAGCCTGGGCCGTGGATGGTCCGCTTGCAGCGCATTCTCGCGATCCCGATGGCGCTGACGGCGCTTGCCTGTTTGTGGCTGTTATGGCGGCTCGGCGGCGGCACGGCGCTGCAGATCGGCATTGTTTCCGCCGTGGTCGCTGCCGTGATGCTGTTCGGAGCGGGGCTGATGCAACGGCAGGGCAAGCAGACCGGCTATCTCGCGACGCTCGCCGCAGTAGCTGTTGCGGGTGCCGCCGTCTGGGGAATGCCGGATCGGCCGGCAGCCGTGTCCCGCGCTGTCGAAGGCGCGGAGGTCTGGAGCGAAATCGAAGTCGAGCGGGCTCTCGGCGAGGGCCATCCGGCATTCGTCTATTTCACTGCGGACTGGTGCCTTACCTGCAAGGCAAACGAGGCGACCGCGATTGACCGGGATGAAGTGCGCGACGCCTTCGACGCAGCGGGCGTAAAGGTCTTCGTTGCCGACTGGACGAATGGCGATCCGGCCATCACGCGGTTCCTGGAAGGCCGGGGCCGCGCGGGCGTGCCGCTCTACCTGTGGTACGCTCCGGGCAAGGAGCCCGAGGAGCTGCCGCAGATTCTAACGCCGTCGATGCTTACTTCCCGCGCTCGGCGCCAGCCCTAGCCTCTCCGCCCCACACTTTCTTGCCGGCGACCCAGGTCTCCAGCACCTGCGTCCGGGCAATCTCCATCGCGCTGGCTTCGCTGATGTCGCGGTCGACGATGATGAAGTCAGCCCATTTGCCGGGTTCGAGCGCGCCGATCTTCTGCTCGGCAAAGGCTGCGTAGGCGGCGTCCCGCGTAAATCCGGACAGGGCCTGTTCGAAGCTTACGCGCTGCTCGGGGAGCCATCCGCCGGGCGGCTGACCATTTATGTCCTGGCGGCTAACCGCGGCGGCGAGGCCCGGGAACGGGTTCGGCAATTCCACCGGAAAGTCCGATCCGAAGGCAATCCGCGCTCCGGACTTGAGAACCGACCGCCAGGCATAGGCGCCGGCGAGGCGATCCGGTCCTAATCGCTTTTCGGCCATCAGGCGGTCGCTGGTCTGGTGCGTCGGCTGCATCGACGCGATGATGCCGGCGGGCGCGAGGCGAGGAATGTCGGCCGGGTCGGCGACCTGAAAATGCTCGATACGCCAGCGGCGGTCGGTCCCGAAGGTCTGGTTCAACGCTTCAAAGGTGCCGATCGCCTGCGCATTGGCAGCGTCGCCGATTGCGTGGATCGCCACCTGGAAACCCTGTCGCGCCGCCTGCAGTCGCGGTAGCGCGCATCTGCTCGTCCGTCAGGAAGCGGAGGCCTCTGCGTGTCCGGCTGGTCTGCATAAGGCCGCTTAAGCCAGGCGCCGCGGGATCCGAGCGCACCGTCGCGAATAGATCTTGACGCCGGCCATGCGCAGCCGGTCGCCGTAGAGCCACGGCGAGGGCTTGCCGCCGATATCTTCGGGTAAAGGTCCGAGACTATCCGAATAGCTGATGATCCTGACGCGCAGGCGCTCGGCCGATCCGAGCCGGCGCATCGGCGTCCCAGCTTCTGGGCGAAGTGCCCATGTCCATCGCTGTGGTGATGCCCATCGGCGAGCAGCTGGTTCTGCGCTGCTTCCAGCGCCCGATCCATTGTCGCGGCGGAAGGTGGTGGCACCTTCGCGGAAACCAACGTCATCGCATTGTCGATCAGGAGCCCGGTCGCGCGGCCGCTTGCATCCCGCTCGATCTTCCCGCCCTCGGGATCCCGCGTCGCCGCCGTGATCCCGACCGCCTTCATCGCCGCTGAATTCGCCACGGCCGCATGCCCGTCGATGCGGGCAAGAAGCACTGGCCGGTCGGGAACGATCGCGTCGATATCCGCGGCGGTCGGGAACGTCTTGTCCGCGAACAATTCCTGGTTCCAGCCGCGACCGAGCAGCCACATTCTCTTCCGGGTTTGCGGCGGCGTAGGTCCGCAGGCGCTCCTGCATTTCCCCCAGTGACTGGCTGCCGGTGAGATCGAGCCGAAGCAGCATCAAGCCCAGGCCCATGTCCCCGCCCGGCGCATCGACCACATGCCCGTGCGCGTCGATCAGGCCCGGCAGCAGGGCACGCCCGCCGACATCGACGCGGCGGTCGATCGGAACGACGACGCCGGCGCTGCTGCCGCGCAGGACCTGGACCACCTTGCCTTGGTCGTTGATCACCAGCCCCGTGAAGCGGTCGATCTTGCCGTCGGCGGTGATCTGAATCCCGCGAGCGTTTTCGACGAGGGTCGCTGCGAGAGCGGGAGCGGGGAGGAGCGCGATGGCGAGCGCTGCAAGCATGCGTCTGTGCATGAACGAGGCGATAGCATTGTTCGCGGCGGCAGGAAGAGCTAGCGATTGTTCCATGCTTCATCCGGCTTCCATGCAGCCCCCGACCATCGATGACATCCGCGCCGCCGCGCAGCGCATCGAAGGCGCCGTAATCCGCACGCCGATGATGAAGAGCCGCACGTTGAGCGAAATCATCGGTGCGGAAATCTGGCTGAAGTTCGAGAACCTCCAGTTCACCGCGGCCTACAAGGAGCGCGGCGCGCTCAACAAATTGCTGCATTTGACTCCGGAGGAGCGTGCGCGGGGCGTGATCGCGGCTTCGGCCGGCAATCACGCGCAGGCGGTCGCCTATCACGCCAAGCGGCTGGGCATTCCGGCGACGATCGTCATGCCGCTCCATACTCCGACCATCAAGGTGCTCGCAGACCGAGGGGCATGGCGCGAAGGTGCTGCTTCACGGCGCGATGTTCGACGACGCCTACGCCTACGCGCACGAGCTGGAGAAGGCGGAGGGCTATGTCTTCGTCCACCCGTTCGACGATCCGCAGGTGATTGCCGGGCAGGGGACGCTTGGCGCTCGAAATGCTCGAGGATGCGCCGGAGCTCGACATGATCGTCCTGCCGATCGGCGGCGGCGGGCTGATGTCGGGCGTCGGAATTGCCGCGCGTTCGATCAAGCCGGACATCGAATTGATCGGCGTCGAGGCGGAGCTTTATCCTTCGATGAAGACCGCGATCGACGGCGAATTTCGCGCGATGGGCGGCGACACTCTGGCCGAGGGCATTGCGGTCAAGGAGCCGGGGAAGCTCACCTCGCGGATCCTCGCCGAGATCGCCGACGAGATCATCCTCGTCGCCGAGCGCGATATCGAACGCGCGGTCGCCATCCTGGTCGCCATCGAGAAGAGCGTGGTCGAGGGCGCGGGCGCTGCGGGGCTCGCGGCGATGCTGGCCGATCCGGCACGGTTCGCGGGGAAGAAGGTCGCCACCGTGCTGTGCGGCGGAAACATCGACACGCACCTCCTCGCTTACGTGCTGGTGCGCGACCTAGCCCGGCAGGGGCGGATGGCGCGGCTACAGATCGCTGCGCAGGATCGGCCGGGCGCGCTCGCGGCCATCGCCAGCTGCTGTCAGCAGGCCGGCGTCAACATCATCGAGATCAACCACAGCCGCATTTTCACCCGGCTCCCGGCGAAGGACACGGTGATCGAAGTGGAGTGCGAAGCGCGCGATCCGGAGGCCATCGAGCACTGCATCCAGCTGCTCCAGGAAGCCGATTTCAAGGTCGATCGCGCCTCTCTGGATTGATCTTCGTCAATATCGCGACCTTCCCACTCCGGGACATCGCGGAAGTTAACCCTCTTTTCGGGTAGCCAAACTCTTTTCAACGGCGTTTACCAGTCGCATAAAGTGTTGCGTAACCATCTGGGAGGCGAGTCCGCTTGAGCGCACCGTTCCGGTTCCCGAAGTTCTTCGTGACCAACCCTTCGCCGTGCCCGTACCTGCCGGGCAAGGTCGAGCGGAAGGTTTTCACGGAATTGTCGGGCCGCCATGCGGGCGAACTCAATGAGGCGCTCGGTCGTATCGGATTCCGCCGCAGCCAGTCGGTCGCGTACCGGCCGAGCTGCATCGATTGCTCGGCGTGCGTCTCCGTCCGAGTGCTGGCGGCCGAGTTCACTGCAACATCGACGCAGCGCAAGATGCTTCGCAAGCATTCCGACCTGGAAGTGACGGCCTGCAAGCCGTGGACGACGCAGGAGCAGTACGAGCTTCTGCAGCGCTATCTTGAAGTCCGCCATCCGGGCGGCGGCATGGCGGAGATGGACGAGAGCGACTTCGCCGACATGGTCGAGCAGACGCCGGTCCGCACCTACCTCGTCGAATATCGCGAGCCGTCGAAGGACGGGAAGCCCGGCAAGCTCGTCGGCGCCTGCCTGTCGGACCAGCAGGGCGACGGACTGTCGATGATCTACAGCTTTTTCGACACCGGGCCGGGGTCGCGGAAGGGTCTGGGCACCTACATCATCCTCGATCATATCCTTCGCGCGGCGCGGGCCGGTCTTCCGTACGTCTATCTCGGCTATTGGGTCGAAGGCTCTCCGCGCATGGCCTACAAGACCCGCTTCCGTCCGCTGGAGCGCCTCGGCCGCGACGGATGGAAGCGGATGGACGATGCGGAAGCGGACGCGGCGGCCGCCAGCGAAGTCCCCGAGCAACTGAGCTTGCCGATCCGCGGCGAACGCAAGCGGCTGCTGATCAACGCCTAGAGTTTAAATGCCGTCGAGCGCGTGGCCTGCGACTTCGCAGGTCACCTTCAAAGCCGCTTCTCCGCAATTTGCTGCAACTTCCCCGGCGCAGGACAGTGCTTCGCCAAGAGCTCTGATCGCAGCCTCGAACCCGGCTTCCGCAGCTTCTTGGAAAGCTGCATCCGCACCGGCTTCAACCATCTGCTTGGTCTTGCTCTCGGGCTTCTGATTCATTCGCCACAGGTCGCATGTTGAAGGTAAGGACGGGCTTAATAACGAAAAAGGCGGGACGCCTTTCGACGCCCCGCCTCTTCACCCACCCCTAGGGAAGTCGTTCAGGCAACCGCCGCTTGCGCAGTCACCGGCGGTTCGAGTTCTTCTGATTCAGGGTCGCGCAAGACGTAGCCGCGGCCCCAGACGGTCTCGATGTAGTTCGCGCCGCCGCAAGCCAGCGAAAGCTTCTTGCGCAGCTTGCAGATGAACACGTCGATGATCTTGAGTTCGGGCTCGTCCATGCCGCCGTAGAGATGATTGAGAAACATCTCCTTGGTCAGCGTCGTGCCCTTGCGGAGCGAAAGCAGCTCCAGCATCGCATATTCCTTGCCGGTCAGGTGCACGCGGGCGCTGTCGACCTCGACCGTCTTGGCGTCGAGGTTCACGGCCAGCTTGCCGGTGCGGATGACCGATTGCGAATGGCCCTTCGAGCGGCGGACGATCGCGTGAATGCGGGCGACCAATTCGTCGCGATGGAATGGCTTGGTGACGTAATCGTCGGCGCCGAAGCCGAGCGCGCGGACCTTGCTGTCCATTTCGCCGATGCCCGACAGGATCAGGACCGGCGTGCCGACCTTCGCCGTGCGGACCTTCTTCAGCACGTCATAGCCGTGCATGTCCGGCAGGTTCAGGTCGAGCAGGATGATGTCGTAATCGTAGAGCTTCGCGAGGTCCAAGCCCTCTTCGCCCAGGTCGGTCGTGTAGACGTTGAACCCTTCGGTGCCGAGCATGAGCTCAATGCTCTTGGCGGTCGTCGGTTCATCCTCGATCAGCAGTACACGCATGCGATTTCCCCCCACCTTCAACCGCGAGCGTTACGCTCTCTTAACGGCCTTGAAGCGGTCATTAACCATTCCGTGTCTGCCGGGAAAAGGTTAATAATGCGTAACGCGCTGGATTCCCTTGGAATCGTTGCGCAGGAGTCACAGACGCGACGGGACGGCACTTTTGCGTTCGTCCTGAGTGAAGCGCGAAGCGCGTAGTCGAAGGGCGCCCGCATGAACGGCCGAGCCGCGCCCTTCGACTTCGCTCAGGACGAACGAGAATTTGCGGGTTGCGCGGACGCGTGTCACTGGCCCCACATGCTCTCAGAACGCATCCTTTTCATCGACGCCGAAGCGATGGTCATCGACAAGCCTGCCGGCCTGCCGGTCGATACGCCGCGCCGTGGGGGTGACAGCGTGGTCGAACGCCTGGGCGAGTTGAAGCAGGGTTTCCAGCGGCCGCCGACGCCGATGCATCGGCTCGACCAGGATACGTCCGGTTGTCTGCTGCTCGCGCGGTCGCCCAAGGCACGCTCGTCGCTGCAGAAGGCGTTCGAGACGCGACAGGTGGGGAAGTTCTATCTCGCGGTCGTCGACGTCGTAGTCGAAGAGGACGAAGGCACGATTGACCTCGCATTGGGAAAGACGTCCAGTGCGGATGCCGGCTGGCGGATGGTCGCCGATGCCAAGGGCGACAAGGCGATCACTCATTGGCGGATGGTTGAGGTCCGCGATGGCAGGACGCTCATCGAGTTTCGGCCGGTTACCGGTCGCACCCATCAGTTGCGCGTGCACGCACGTGAGGCGTTCGGGCGCGGAATTATCGGGGATCGCGTCTACGGTGTTCCGGGCGGACCGATGCTTCTTCATGCTTCGCGGCTGGTCGTTCCGCGGGAGAAGAAGGCGGTCATCGACGTCGGTGCGCCGCTGCCCGACTATTTCGGCGAGTGGACCCCCCTCGACAAGCTCGGGACAGAGAATGCGGCCTGAGGACGTCGTCATCCCGGACGATGCCTTGTCCGAGACCTTTCTCGCTGCCACCGGTCCGGGCGGGCAGAACGTCAACAAGGTCGCGACCGCGGTCCAGCTTCGCGTCGACCTGTTCAAGCTCGGCCTGCACCCCGAAGTCTACGAGCGCCTGAAAGGCATCGCCGGCAGCCGGGTTACGGGTGCAGGCGAATTGCTGATCACGGCGCGCAGGTTTCGCACTCAGGACTTCGAACCGGCAGGACGCCCGGCGTCGGCTGGCGGAAATGATCGCTGCTGCCCATATCGTGCAGGCGAAGCGCAGGCCGACGCGCCCAAGCCGGGCCGCCAAGGCGCAGCGGGTCGACAAGAAGAAGCAGCGGAGCGCGGTCAAACAGACGCGCGGAAGGGTTCAGTTCGACTGATGTACGACTTTCAGGATCGAAGCGGCTGACAAGGCGACCATGTACCGCGACCTGCTGTCCGCGCTCGAGGGTCTGACCACCGGAGAGTCGGACCCGATTGCCAACATGGCCAATGCCGCGGCGCTGATCTGGGAAACGCTACCGGACCTCAACTGGGCGGGCTTCTATCGCAATGTCGATGGAGAGTTGGTGCTTGGACCATTCCAGGGGCGCGCGGCCTGCATTCGGATTCCGTTCGGGAAGGGCGTATGCGGAGCGGCCGCGGAGACGCTGCAGGTCCAGCGGGTTGAGGACGTGCATGCCTTCCCCGGCCACATCGCTTGCGACGCTGCTTCCGCGAGCGAACTGGTCGTCCCCATCGTGCGGGATGGGAAGCTCATCGCCGTGCTGGACCTCGACAGTCCCTCCGCTGGGAGATTTACTCAAGAGGACGAGGCAGGTTGCGTCGCCTTGGGCGACCTGCTGGCGAAGGTGCTCTAGCTCAGCTGCTCCAGCCGATCGTCGTCCAGCGACCCCGGGATGATCATCACCGGGCAGGGCAATTTGCCCGCGTCGTTCCCCGTGAAATTAGCGACCAATGGCCCCGGACTTCCGGCGGGCGCAGCGCCCAGAACCAGCGCAGCGACCTCCTGCCGCTCCCCGATATATTCGCGGACGACCTTAACCGGCTCGCCGGTGCGGATGACGATCGAGGGTTTCAGGCCGGATTCGTCCATGATTTCGCCGACCGCGCCGCTGACGACGCCCTCGATCCGAAGCTTCTGCTCTTCCTCGATGGCCGCCTGCACGCCGCCCCATTGGACGAAATCCTGCGGCTCGACGATTGCGAGGATTTCGACTTCGCCATTGGTCTTGATGGCGCGCCGCGCCGCGAAGCGCAGTGCGACGCGCGCTTCGGGACTGTCGTCGATCACGACCAGATACGTGCGTTTCGGCTCGTCGACCCCCATGGTTCTAAAGTGCTGCGTTAATCCGCGGTTCAGCGCAAGCGGCATCGTTCGCAGACGGTCTGGCCCTTGACCCGGACCGCCGCATTGGCTTTGTGCCCTGAGCCTCTTGCCCCCGGAAAGACGCTCATGCCGACCGAACTCAAAATGCCCGCCCTGTCGCCCACCATGGAAGAGGGGACGCTTGCCAAGTGGCTCGTGAAGGAAGGTGATGAGGTGAAGTCGGGCGATATCCTTGCCGAGATCGAGACCGACAAGGCGACGATGGAGTTCGAGGCTGTCGACGAGGGCAAGATCGCCAAGATTCTGGTGCCCGAAGGCACGGATGGCGTGAAGGTAGGAGCCCCCATCGCAATTCTAGCGGCAGAGGGTGAAGACGTCTCCGCGGCTGCCCCGAAAGCCGATACGCCAGCTGAGCCGCCCAAGGCGGCTGCAACTCCCGCTCCGAAAGCGGATGAGACTCCCAAGGCGGAGACCGCTCCCGCTCAGGCGCCAGTCGAGAACTCCTGCCGCTCTCGCGCAGCCGGCTCAGGCACCGCGTGCGGAGGGCGACCGGGTGAAGGCCTCCCCACTCGCGCGCCGTCTCGCCCAGGCGCAGAACCTCGACCTCAACGGCCTGCAGGGGACCGGTCCAGGCGGACGAATCGTGCGAGCCGATATTGATGCCGCCGTGGGCAAGGCTCCGGCGACCGCTCCTGCCTCAGCTCCTGCAGCCGCGCCCGCGACGGCCGGCCACGCCGTGCTTCCGGGCCCGATCGAGCAGGCCATCCCGCACGAAGCGATCAAGCTTTCGAACATTCGCAAGACGATCGCCCGCCGCCTGACGGAATCGAAGCAGCAGATCCCGCACATCTATCTGACGGTCGACATCCAGCTCGACGCGCTTCTGAAGCTTCGCGCCGAGCTTAACGCCGGTCTCGAGAGCCGCGGGGTGAAGCTGTCGGTCAACGATCTGCTGATCAAGGCGCTCGCGCAGTCGCTGTTGGAAGTGCCGGAGTGCAACGTCAGCTTCGCCGGCGACCAGCTGCTCAAGTACAGCCGCGCGGACGTTTCCGTGGCCGTATCGATCCCCGCCGGGCTCATCACGCCGATCATCGTCGGAGCGGACAGCAAGAGCGTCTCGGCCATCTCGACCGAGATGAAGGATCTCGCGGGCCGCGCCAAGGAAGGCAAGCTCCAGCCGATCGAGTATCAGGGTGGCACGGCCAGCCTGTCCAACATGGGCATGTACGGAATCAAGCAGTTCGAAGCCGTGATCAATCCGCCGCAGGGCATGATCATGGCCATCGGAGCGGGTGAAAAGCGTCCCTACGTCATCAACGACAGTCTTCAGATCGCGACCGTCATGTCTGCCACCGGCAGCTTCGACCACCGCGCGATCGACGGCGCGGATGGAGCGAAGCTGATGCAGGCATTCAAGCGGCTGGTCGAAAATCCTCTGGGAATGTTGGCCTGAGATGAAGTGGCTGACGGCCATGGGCCTCGGCGCGCTCCTCGCTTTCCTGCTGCCGATGATGCTCGGCGGACAGGAAGGAGCATGGATCAACAGCTGGGCGAAGTATGGCACGATCCGCCCGCTCGCGGGATCGCCGGGGTTACTGTTTTCGATCCCGCTGTTTCTGGTCTCGACCATCGGTTTTCGGCTGTTCTTCAACTGGCACAGCCGCTGAGCGCCTGAACTTGGCCGACCGCGTCCCCGTTATCCGTGCCACGGCGATGCCAACGCACCTCAACCCCTACGGCGGCGTGTTCGGCGGGTGGCTCATCAGTCAGATGGCGCTCGGCGCGGGCAGCGAGGCGTCGCGGGTGGTGCGCGGCAAGGCGGTGCTGGTCGCTGCGGACGAGCTTCGGTTCAAGGGCGCTCCCGGCCTCGGTGACGAAGTCTCGGTGTACGTGGAACTGGTTGAAACCGGGCGTACGTCGCTCACCTATCAGGCGGAAGCGATCTCACGCGAGCGGCACGGCGATGCCGAAACGCGCGTTGCATGGGGGCGATTCAAGTTCGTCGCGCTCGACGAGAATGACAGGCCGCGTGAAGTGGCCGCGCAGGAAGTGACAAATGGCTGAATCCTACGACCTTATCGTGCTCGGCTCCGGTCCGGGCGGTTATGTTGCCGCGATCCGCGCGGCGCAGCTGGGCCTCAAGACGGCGATCGTCGAGCGCGAGAACCTTGGCGGGATCTGCCTCAACTGGGGCTGCATCCCGACGAAGGCGCTGCTCCGCTCCGCCGAGGTCTTCCACCAGATGCAGAACGCCAAGGCTTATGGTCTTGCCGCCACCGGAGTGTCCGCCGATTTGGCCGCGGTGGTCGCGCGCAGTCGCGGGGTCGCCTCCCAGCTCAACAAGGGCGTCACGGGGCTGATGAAAAAGAACAAGATCGCCGTGCACATGGGCGAGGGGAAGATCACCGCGAAGGGCAAGCTGAGCGTGACCGGCGCCGACGGCAAGGTAACCGAACTTGCGGCCAAGCACATCATCGTCGCGACCGGCGCGCGAGCTCGAGACCTGCCGTTCGCCAAGGCCGACGGCAAGCGCATCTGGACTTACCGTCACGCCATGACCCCGGCGGAACCGCCGACCGAGCTGCTGGTCATCGGCTCCGGCGCGATCGGAATCGAATTCGCGAGTTTCTACTCCGATCTCGGCGCCAAGGTGACGGTCGTCGAAATGCTCGACCGCGTCGTTCCGGTCGAGGATGCGGAGGTCAGTGCGTTTCTCGAGAAGCAGCTGACCAAACAGGGAATGCAGGTCCTCACTTCGGCGGGCGTCGAGAGCCTCAAGGCCGACGCCAAGGGCGTCGCGGCGGTCATCAAGACCAAGGACGGCAAGTCGGCCGAGCACCGCTTCAGCCACGCCATCGTTGCCGTCGGCATCGTTCCGAACACCGAGAACATCGGGTTGGAAGCGCTGGGCGTGAAAACGACCAAGGGTCACGTTGACACCGACCCGATGTGCCGCACCAACGTGCCCGGACTGTGGGCGATCGGCGACGTGACCGCTCCGCCCTGGCTTGCCCACAAGGCGAGCCACGAGGGCGTGACGGCCGCCGAGGCGATCGCGCAGGAGCTGGGCAACAAGGACGTCCACCCGCACGCCATGGACCCGAAGAATATCCCGGGCTGCACCTACTGCCGTCCGCAGGTCGCCTCGGTTGGCCTCACCGAAGCCAAGGCCAAAGAGGCCGGGCACGAGGTGAACGTCGGCAAATTCCCCTTCATCGGCAACGGCAAGGCCATCGCGCTCGGCGAGACCGAAGGGTTCGTGAAGACCGTGTTCGACGCCAAGACCGGCGAGCTGCTCGGCGCGCACATGATTGGCGCCGAGGTCACCGAGCTGATCCAGGGCTACACGGTCGGCAAGACGGCGGAGCTGGTCGAGACCGACTTCATCCAGACCGTCTTCCCGCATCCCACGCTCAGCGAGATGATGCACGAAAGCGTGCTTGCCGCGTTCGGCCGGGTGATCCACATCTGACGCGAGTCTAACGGGGGAAATTGTTGATGAAGCGCTTGTTGCTGGCCGCCGCTGCGGCAATGTCCTTCGCTATGCCCGCAAGCGGCGCAAGCGTTATCACGGCTGCGCGGATGCTCGACGTCAACAGCGGGCGCTACGTTCCCAACCCCGCCATCTTCGTCGACGACGCGGGACGCATCACCTCGGTCGCCGACGCCAAGACCGTTCGCTGGGGCGCGGACGTCAAGCATATCGATCTTGGCAACCGGACGATCCTGCCTGGACTGATCGACATGCATACGCACCTCGGCCCGGCGGACATCGGCGGCTATCGCTTCCTCGAATATACCGGCACCTTCTGGCCTGTCGTGGCAAGCGCGACGGCACGCGACATGCTCGACGGTGGCTTCACAACCATGCGGGTGGTCGGATCGGGCGACTGGGTGGACGTCGGCCTCAAGCAGGCGATCGAGGCGGGCTACGTCGTCGGGCCGCGCATCGTTCCTGCCGGTCATTCCCTCGGTGCAACCGGCGGTCATTGCGACGACACCTATCTCCCGCCGGAGCTGCAAAAGGAGACCAAGGAAGAGGGCATTGGCGACAGTGTCGACGAGCTGAAGTACCAGGTCCGCCGCCAGCGCAAGTTCGGCGCCGAGGTCATCAAGGTCTGCGCGACGGGCGGCGTCTTCTCGCGCGGTGATACGCCGGGTCAGCAGCAGCTGACCGAGGACGAACTCCGCGCCATCGCGGATGAGGCCCACATGCAGGGCATCCGCGTCGCCGCCCACGCACATGGCGCTACCGGCATCAACGCGGCGATCCGTGCTGGCATCGACACGATCGAGCATGCGAGCCTGTTGGACGATGAGAGCATCAAGCTGGCCAAGGCGCGCAAGCGCCCCGTTTGGTTCGCCATGGACATCAAGAACACCGATTACACCCAGTCGGAGGGCACCAAGAACGGTGAGCTTCCGGAGAACATCCGCAAGGATCGCGAAATCGGCCAGGTGCAGCGCGACAATTTCCGCAAGGCGCATCTGGCCGGCGTACGTATGGTGTTCGGGTCGGACGCCGGGGTCATGCCGCACTCGATGGTCGGGCAGCAGTTCCAGGTCATGGTGGACTATGGGATGTCGCCGCTGGAAGCGATCCAGGCCGCGACGCGCAACGGAGCGGAAGCCCTTGGCCGCAACGACGTCGGGATCATTGAAGTCGGCCGTTATGGCGATCTCATTGCCGTCGATGGCGATCCGCTGACCGACGTCCGCACCCTCGAAAAGCCCGCTGCGGTCATCAAGGGCGGGGCGTTGATCCTGCCCGCCAACTAGGCCTTTCGGGCAGGTTGAGACCGGCCGCTTGTTCGTGCGTTTGCGCGGCATGCCAGAGTTTGATCGCGACAAGGTCCGCAAGGACTTCGACGAGGCGGTGAACATGACCGCCTCGGAACTGAAGAAGTGGCTCTCGACGAAGGAGAGCCGCGCCGTCGGCTTCAAGGGAAAGGACGGCAAGGGCTCCGGCGAAAGCGTCGGCCACGCCAGCGGCCGGCGGATCGTCGCCATCCTCGGCAAGAAGAAGGCCGAGCTGACCGACGAGGATTTCGCCCATATGCGCAAGGTCGTCGGCTATGTCCGCCGCCATCGCGCGCAGGAGCCGGCAAACGTCGCCACATCGCGCTGGCGCTACTCGCTCATGAATTGGGGGAACGATCCGTTGAAAAGCTAGTACTGCTGAACAACATGCTCGTGCATCGGTTGTGCGTACGAACGGGTTTTCAGCGAACGGAGAAAGCACCTCATGAAGCGCGGCTTTTGCGACGACATCGACCGCCTGACGGTCGACAATGAAGACTTCCGCCGGGTGCTTTACACCGGACAACATTTGCAGCTGGTGCTGATGACTCTCCAGCCCGGCGAGGAGATCGGTGCCGAGGTCCATGAGGATCGCGACCAGTTCTTCCGCTTCGAGGAAGGCACCGGCGTGGTCGACATTGACGGTCGCGAGAACCTTGTAGAGGACGATTTTGCCGTGATTGTTCCGGCAGGCGCCCGCCACAACGTCCGCAACACTAGCAACGCGCCTCTCCGCTTCTACACTTTGTACGGTCCGCCCGAGCACAAGGACAAGATCGTCCAGAGCACCAAGGCGGAGGCGGACAAAAGGCATCCGCACGAGGAATGGGACGGCAAGACGACCGAGTAGCGACAGCCGTTGCGCGGGGCGGAAGCGGCCTTAAGGTGCCGCCATGCTCCGACACATCCTCATCGCGGCCGCACTGGCTTCCAGCGCCTCCGCCGCCATCGCCGCACCGACCTACATCCACGCCGGACGGCTGATCGCCGTTCCCGGCAAGGCTCCGCTCGGTCCTTCCACCATCATCGTCGACAATGGCCGCATCGTCGAAGTGCGGGACGGCCATCAGCCGCCATCGTCGGGCGCATCCGCGATCGACCTCCGCGACCGGACCGTGCTGCCGGGGCTGATCGACAGTCACGTGCACCTGGTCAGCGACCGTGGCGGGGAACAGGGCCTGCTCGCCGACATCCGCGATGACGGCCCGCTCCATGCCTACGAAGCGCAGCTCAACGGCATGAAGACGGTGCGTGCAGGCTTCACCACCGTCCGCAATCTCGGCGACGACAAGGGCGTCACCATGAGCTTGCGGGAGGCGGTCAAGCGCGGCTGGGTCCAGGGTCCCCGCATCGTCGATGCCGCGCAAAGCATCTCCACGACGGGCGGCCACATGGACGGCCGCGGGTCGCTGAACGACGAGCTGGTCGCGCATTTGCCCGATCCCGAGAATCTCTGCGACAGCGTCGAAAGCTGCCGCCGCGTGGTCCGCCGCCAGATCGATCGCGGCGCCGACGTCATCAAGTTCGCGACGACCGGCGGCGTCAACAGCGGCACAGGCCTTGCGACACGCATGTTCGATGATGAGGCCAAGGCGCTGGTCCAGACGGCGCACGCCTATGGCCGCAAGGTCGCGGTGCACGCCCATGGCTCCGACGGCATCAAGCTTGCGCTGCGCGCCGGCGCGGATTCCATCGAGCACGGGACCGTCATGGACGACGAGATCCTGCGGTTGTTCAAGCAGAGCGGCGCCTATTACGTGCCGACGCTATCGACCGTGAACGGCTACATCGAGCGGCTGGCGAAGGATCCGAACGCCTACACGGGCGCGGTCAAGCAGCAGATCGAGTGGCGCATCGGGATCACCGGCCAGTCGCTGCAGAAGGCTTATCCAGCGGGAGTGAAGATCGCGTACGGCACCGACGCGGGCGTTTCAAAGCATGGCCGCAACGCCGACGAGTTCGAGCTGCTGGTGAAATTCGGAATGCCGCCCGTCGAAGCGCTCAAGGCCGCAACCGTGAACGCAGCGGATTTGCTCGGACTGTCGAGCGAGGTCGGCACCATCGAGCCCGGCAAATCGGCGGACATCATCGCCGTCGCGGGCGATCCGCTGACCGATGTCAAAGTGCTGAAGAACGTCGCCTTCGTGATGGCTCGCGGCGAAGTCGTAAAGGATGAGAGGTAGGCTACCGTAGCTCAGTGTCTGCTCTCGACCCATTGCGGACATTAGCGGGTCGTGAAACTGTGGTGATCTGCAAGGGGGCATCGCAGTGACAATAGAGGGAGACCAGCGGCAGCATTGGCGTTTGATGTGGCTTAGTTCAATCCAAGCGTTCAGCGACAGCGATACTCAAAGGACCCGTTGGCTCGACCCAGCCGAACGCAACCCGCACTTCTCATTTGTAGAGTGCATGTGCAGCTACTTCGACGATGCATATCTCGGCGAAGATGATGCTTACCAGAAGCAGCTTGCGGCTGGGAAGCTGAGTGAGGAAGAGGTTGCTGCGGTAGCCGAGTTCCACGTCATGGCGGACCGCTACGACAGCCCCAGCGACGACGATTACGACACGAAAGCCATCTTGGAGGACGCCAAGTGGCAAGAAGTAGTCGATGCCGCTCAGCGCGCACAGCGGAGGCTTCTGCCGCTGCTTACCGACAGCACCGAAAGGGATGCCTTGACCCAACCGCTTGATTGGGTGGAACGGGGCGGCACTTACAGCGCAGATTTGATAGGTTCACGCATAGTGCCAGCCGGTAAGTGGGTCTCGGAGCAGGGGGCCGGTCGTCTCCGGCAACTGGTCGATGGCCTACGCCGAAGGGTGTTCGGCACGCCTAACAGTTAGTGTCCACTCTCCACGAAAGCAGACATAAGCTCCGAACGGCCGAGCCTTCTCTTCTCCGGTGCCTCAGCCTATCGAGCGCAGCGCCATGTCCTTTCAATTCAAAGTCGATGCGTCAGCCGATGGCGACGCCACGGATCTGACCGTTCACGAAGGTGGCGTATCCCGTTCCTACCGGATCGCGGGGTGTGAGCAGCAGGATTATGCGCTGTTCTTCGCGGAGCTCGCGAGGGGCTTCGGGACGCGGGCGCCGGTATCGTCGGAGAGGCGGCTGGACGAACCTGACGGCGTTCCCTGGAAGCCGTTAATTGTCGACAATCTGTCCTCGCTTACGAAGGCGGGATACGGCGACCCGGCGGTCCTGAAGGTCGATGACGGGTGGGTCTTGACGGCGACCTCGAATGACGCCGCGGACGCCTTTCCCATCCTTCATTCGACCGACCTGGAGCACTGGGAGCATCGCGGTTTCGTCTTTCCGGAAGGGCATGCCCCTGGGTGGGCGCGGACGGGCCGGCACGTCGGCGACTTCTGGGCCCCCGAAATGGCCAAGGTGGGCGAGGAATATTGGCTCGCCTTCACCGCGCGGGATCAATCGGGGGCGCTTGCGATCGGTTTGGCTCGCGCGACAAGTCCGTTCGGCCCGTGGCGGGACAACGGCGAGCCGCTGATCACCGGCGGCCGCATGTTGACCCCCGGCGGACCTGCGAGCGGCGGCGTCATCGATTCGCACATCTTCGTCGATGACGACGGCGCGCCTTTTCTGTTCTGGAAGAACGACACCAACGGCTTGTGGCCGAGGCCGCTGGCCGGTTTGCTGCGCGAACATCCGGACCTCATCGAGAAGCTCTTCGACAATGAGCGCGACCGGCGGACGGCTGCGTTCGCCGCCGCGATCCAGCCCTGGGCGAACACGCGCCGCTCGATGGAGCGCTTCTTCTGGATGCAGCCGCTCATCGAGGCCGCGCTCGACAATTGGACGCGGGTCAAGCCGGCGCTGATCGAATGTGGCCATGCCGGAGACATCGTCGAGGCGATGCGGACGCCGATCCATGCGCGACGGCTGGCTCCGGACGGACGAGCGCTCGTGGGGGAGGAGCATGTCGTTCTCGCAAACGACCTCGATTGGGAAGGCCATCTGATCGAAGGGCCGTTCGTGACCCTGCAGCAGGGCCGTTACTGGATCTTCTACGCCGGCAACGACTTCTCGACGCCCGCCTACGGCATCGGCGTCGCCGTGGCGGACCATCCGTTCGGTCCGTACGAAAAGCGGCCCGAACCGCTGCTCAAGTCCAACAGCATGTGGTGGGCGCCAGGCCACGCCTCGGTCGCGCCCGGCATCGGTGGGAAGCCGCAGCTATTCTTCCACGCCTTCTTTCCCGGCCGGTGCGGCTACAACGCTTTCCGCGCGCTTCTAACGGTTGGGCTGGAATTCGGATCGGAAGGTGTCGAGCTGCGGCCGGTGTGAAGTGATTGGGCGCGGCCCGGGACCGCGCCCTCTCGTCAATCCTCGCCCTTGAGCATCTTGTCGACGTCGACTCCGTCCTTGGCCCAATTCCGCTTCGTCCTGCATTCCTGCCTGTCGAGGCGGCTGCCCGTCGCCTTTTCGTAAGACAGGCAATATTTCTGTTCCGATGCCGAAGCCTTGTCCGTCTTGGAAGAGACTTCGTTGCCCTTGGCGAAGGCAGGGGCGGCGATCAATGTGATTGCGGCGAGGAAGATATGCTTGCTTGTCATGGCCCTGTTCCCTTGTTGAATTCGCCTTTGGATGCGGCCATCGCTCGTAGATTGCGCGCCGGTTTCGACCGGGCGCGGATCGCTGTCGATCAAGTCCGTTTGTCGGTTTGCACCGCGCGTTGGTCGCGTTTCAGTTTCGGGCCGCCACCCGTTGACCCTTCAGCGCTCCGCCGCTATGTGGCCGCTCGTCCGCGGGGCTGCGTCCTCGTTCCCCTGACGGGCAAGAGCTGAACATTGCTCATCAACGTGAAGGCCGGGTGGCCGTTGGCCGCCAGGCCTTCACGCTTTTGCGTTGGGCAAAGTAACCGCCGGGTCTTCCGGCAACATAAAGGTGAAGGGCTTCATGCCAACGATTAACCAGCTGATCCGCAAGGGTCGCGAACCGCAGAAGGCCAAGTCGAAGGTCCCTGCGATGGAGCAGAACCCGCAGAAGCGCGGCGTTTGCACCCGCGTTTATACGACGACCCCGAAGAAGCCGAACTCGGCGCTCCGCAAGGTCGCCAAGGTTCGCCTGACCAACCAGCGCGAAGTCATCAGCTACATTCCGGGCGAAGGCCACAACCTCCAGGAGCACAGCGTCGTGCTGATCCGCGGCGGCCGTGTGCGCGACCTTCCGGGTGTCCGCTATCACGTGCTTCGCGGCGTTCTCGACACCCAGGGTGTCAAGGACCGCAGGCAGTCCCGTTCGAAGTACGGCGCCAAGCGTCCGAAGTAATCGCACGAGTAAGCCCCGGACAGGGCTTCCCATCGAAACAGCTTTCGATGGGGGCCCAGAGGTTCCGGAACAGGCTGAAGAGAAAGGAACAATCTATGTCCCGTCGTCGCCGCCCAGAAAAGCGCGAAATTCTGCCCGATCCCCAGTTCGGGGACATCGTCCTGTCGAAGTTCATGAATTCGGTCATGCTCGACGGCAAGAAGTCGGTCGCCGAAGGCATCGTCTATGGCGCTCTCGACAATGTCGAGGCGCGCCTGAAGAAGGATCCGATCAGGTCTTCCACGACGCGCTGAACAATGTGAAGCCGGGCATCGAGGTCCGCAGCCGCCGCGTCGGCGGTGCGACCTATCAGGTGCCGGTCGAGGTCCGCATCGAGCGCGCCCAGGCGCTTGCCATCCGCTGGCTGATCACGGCTGCCCGCGCCCGGTCTGAAAAGACCATGGCCGGCCGCCTGTCGGGCGAGCTGATGGACGCGTCGCAGAACCGCGGCAATGCGGTGAAGAAGCGCGAAGACACGCACCGCATGGCCGAAGCGAACCGCGCCTTCAGCCACTATCGTTGGTAGAGGGGCGGCCCGCGACGGGTGGCGCTGGTAATTTCGTACCTATATCTGGGGTCGGCCGGTTCCGCCGGCTCCCCACATCGCTAAGGAAAATCTGAAATGGCCCGCAGCCATCCGCTCGAACGCTATCGCAACATCGGCATCATGGCCCACATCGACGCCGGCAAGACGACGACGACCGAGCGCATCCTTTATTACACCGGCAAGTCCTACAAGATCGGCGAAGTCCATGAGGGCACCGCGACGATGGACTGGATGGAGCAGGAGCAGGAGCGCGGGATCACCATCACGTCCGCCGCGACGACCTGTTTCTGGGGCGCCGAGGAGGGCAAGGGCCCCGAGCACCGGATCAACATCATCGACACGCCCGGGCCACGTCGACTTCACCATCGAGGTCGAGCGTTCGCTGCGCGTCCTCGACGGCGCGGTCGCCTGTTTCGACGGCGTCGCCGGCGTCGAGCCGCAGTCGGAGACCGTCTGGCGCCAGGCCGAGAAGTACCAGGTTCCGCGGATGTGCTTCGTCAACAAGCTCGACCGCACCGGCGCGAATTTCGAGAGGTGCGTCGACATGATCAAGGATCGCCTCGGCGCGCGCCCGGCGGTCCTTTATCTCCCGATCGGCATCGAGGGCGGCTTCAAGGGCCTCGTCGACCTGGTCGAACAATCGCGCCATCATCTGGCTCGACGAAAGCCTGGGCGCGAAGTTCGTCTACGAAGAGATTCCGGCCGACCTGAAGGACGCTGCGGCGACTGCTCGTCAGGAGCTCATCGAGATGGCCGTCGAGCAGGACGACGACGGTCATGGAAGCCTATCTCGAAGGCAATGAGCCCGACGTCGCGACGCTGAAGAAGCTGATCCGCAAGGGCACGCTGAACTTCTCGTTCGTGCCGGTGCTGTGCGGCTCGGCGTTCAAGAACAAGGGCGTCCAGCCGCTGCTCGACGCGGTCGTCGACTATCTGCCGAGCCCGCTCGACATCCCGCCGGTCGAAGGCCTCAAGCTCGACGGCGAGACGACCGACACCCGCGCGCCGTCCGACGATGCGCCGTTCTCGGCGCTGGCGTTCAAGATCATGAACGACCCGTTCGTCGGCACGCTGACCTTCGCCCGCATCTATTCGGGCAAGCTCGAGACCGCGAGCGCAGGTGCTGAATTCGGTCAAGGACAAGAAGGAAAAGGTCGGCCGCATGCTGCTGATGCATGCCAACGACCGCGAGGACATCCAGGTGGCCTACGCCGGCGACATCGTCGCTCTGGCCGGCCTCAAGGACACCACGACCGGCGACACGCTGTGCGCGCCGAACGCGCCGATCATCCTCGAGCGGATGGAATTCCCCGATCCGGTCATCGAGGTCGCGGTCGAACCCAAGACCAAGGCCGACCAGGAGAAGATGGGCGTCGCGCTCAATCGCCTGGCCCGCGAGGATCCGTCCTTCCGGGTGACCTCGGACCATGAATTCGGGCCAGACGATCATCAAGGGGATGGGCGAGCTCCACCTCGAGATCCTCGTCGACCGCATGAAGCGCGAGTTCAAGGTCGAGGCCAATGTCGGCGCGCCGCAGGTCGCCTATCGCGAATATCTCGCGAAGCCGGTCGAGCTGACCTACACCCACAAGAAGCAGTCGGGCGGCTCCGGCCAGTTCGGCGAGATCAAGGTCAACCTCATCCCGGGCGAGCGCGGCTCGGGCTTCCAGTTCTTCGACGAGATCAAGGGCGGCAACGTCCCGAAGGAATATATTCCCTCGGTCGAAAAGGGCATGCGCGAGACCGCCGAGACCGGATCGCTGATCGGCTTCCCGATCATCGATTTCGAGGTCCAGCTGACCGACGGCAAGTATCACGACGTCGACTTCGTCGGCGCTGGCGTTCGAGATCAGCGCCCGCGGCGCGATGCGCGAAGCGGCCCAGAAGGCCGGCATCAAGCTGCTCGAGCCGATCATGAAGGTCGAGGTCGTGACTCCCGAGGATTATCTCGGCGACGTCATCGGCGACCTCAACTGGCGGCGTGGGCAGATCCAGGGCACCGACACGCGCGGCAATGCGCAGGCGGTCGAAGCCATCGTTCCGCTCGCCAACATGTTCGGCTACGTGAACCAGCTGCGCTCGCTTCACCCAGGGGCGCGCGCAGTACACGATGCAGTTCTCGCACTATGACGAAGTGCCGCAGAACGTCGCCGACGAGGTGAAGGCGAAGCTGGCGTAACCGTTAATTTGTAGCTATGGGCGCGCTCGCAACAGGGCGGCGCCGCCCGGATTCTCAGAGAAGAAGAGGCGTAAAATGGCGAAGGCGAAATTCGAGCGGAACAAGCCGCACGTGAACATCGGCACCATCGGTCACGTCGACCATGGCAAGACGTCGCTGACCGCGGCGATCACCAAGGTGCTGGCCGAGACCGGCGGAGCGACCTTCGTCGACTATGCCAACATCGACAAGGCTCCCGAAGAGCGCGAGCGCGGCATCACCATTTCGACCGCGCACGTCGAATATGAGACGGCAGCGCGTCACTATGCGCACGTCGATTGCCCGGGCCACGCCGACTATGTGAAGAACATGATCACCGGCGCCGCCCAGATGGACGGCGCGATCCTGGTCGTGTCGGCCGCCGACGGCCCGATGCCGCAGACCAAGGAGCACATCCTGCTCGCCAAGCAGGTCGGCGTTCCGACCATGGTCGTCTTCCTCAACAAGGTCGACCAGGTCGACGATCCCGAGCTGCTCGAGCTCGTCGAGCTGGAAATCCGCGAGGAGCTTTCCAAGCGCGACTTCGACGGCGACAACATTCCGATCGTCTCCGGTTCGGCACTCGCCGCCCTCGAGGACAGCAATCCGGAGATCGGCCGCGAAGCCGATCCTGAAGCTGATGGCGGCCGTCGACGACTGGATCCCGACCCCGGAGCGTCCGCTCGACAAGCCGTTCCTGATGCCGATCGAGGACGTGTTCTCGATCTCGGGTCGCGGCACGGTCGTCACCGGCCGTGTCGAGACCGGCATCATCAAGGTCGGCGAGGAAGTCGAGATCGTCGGCATCACGGACACGCAGAAGACCGTCGTCACCGGCGTCGAGATGTTCCGCAAGCTGCTCGACCAGGGCCAGGCCGGCGACAACATCGGCGCGCTGATCCGCGGTATCGGCCGTGAAGACGTCGAGCGCGGCCAGGTCCTGTCCAAGCCGGGCTCGATCACGCCGCACACCGACTTCAAGGCGGAAGTCTATGTCCTGTCGAAGGACGAGGGCGGCCGTCACACGCCGTTCTTCGCCAACTATCGTCCGCAGTTCTACTTCCGGACGACCGACGTCACCGGCGAGGTCGTTCTCCCCGAGGGCACCGAAATGGTGATGCCGGGCGACAATGTGAATCATCGGCGTCAAGCTGATCGCTCCGATCGCCATGGACCCGGGCCTTCGCTTCGCCATTCGCGAAGGTGGCCGGACCGTCGGCGCAGGGGTTGTCGCGGAGATCACGAAGTAATATAGGGCGCCAGCCGCGCGTGGTCCGCAGGGATTCGCGCGGCTCGCCTTTCGAGGTTGGTAATCGTGGCGTGGCGATCGCGCGGCTGAACAGTCGCTCGCCGGGCCGGCCTGACTTGTTTGTTTCAAACGCTTCGGACCCGCTCGAGGGGGCTGGAAGCCGGCTCTTTCGCATCGGTAGTGGACATGGAAACGCAGAATATCCGGATTCGCCTGAAGGCTTTCGATCATCGAGTGCTCGATCAGGCCACCGGCGACATCGCCGACACGGCTCGCCGCACGGGTGCACTCATTCGCGGTCCCATTCCGCTTCCGACGCGTATCGAGAAGTTCACCGTCAACCGTTCGCCGCACGTCGACAAGAAGTCGCGCGAGCAGTTCGAGGTGAGGACCTACAAGCGGCTGCTCGACATCGTGCAGCCCACGCCGCAGACGGTCGACGCGCTGATGAAGCTCGATCTCGCCGCGGGTGTAGACGTAGAGATCAAGCTGGCCTAAGGCCGGCAGCCGTTCCGCCGCCGGACCGGCGCGAGACGGCCCAAAGCCACTCGGATAGGGGATACCGCGGAGCTTCTGCTCCGGGCTGCGTCCCCGCCGCTTCCGTGTCGCACGGAGCACTAGCCCAGGCGGGGCACGCATAAGTTCAACGGGCTGCACGCACCCGGGATGGTCCGCGCGGTGCCTCTGTGAGGAGTTTTGGATCATGCGCACTGGCGTGATCGCGAAGAAGGTCGGAATGACCCGCCTGTTCCAGGCGGACGGTCGGCACGTGCCGGTTACCGTCCTCCAGCTGGACGAGCGTGCAGGTCGTCGGCCGCCGCGAAATGGATCGGGACGGCTATACCGCCGTCCAGCTTGGCGCCGGCAAGGCGAAGGCGAAGAATGTCGCCAAGCCGCAGCGCGTCGCGTTCGGCAAGGCCGAGGTCGAGCCCAAGGCGAAGCGTCGTCGAATTCCGGGTCGCCGAGGACGCGCTCCTCGATGTCGGCTCGCGCATCAGCGCCGATCATTTCGTCGCCGGCCAGCTGGTCGACATCTGCCGGCGTCACCCAGGGCAAGGGCTTTGCCGGCGCCATGAAGCGCTGGGGCTTCGGCGGTCTGCGCGCCACCCACGGCGTTTCCGTCTCGCACCGTTCGCACGGTTCGACCGGCAACCGCCAGGATCCGGGCCGCGTCTTCAAGAACAAGAAGATGGCCGGCCACATGGGTGCGCGCAATCGCACCCAGCAGAACCTCGAGGTCGTCCGCACCGACCCGATCCGCGGCCTGCTGTTCATCAAGGGCTCGGTTCCCGGCCACAAGGGCAGCTGGCTGACCGTCGCAGACGCGGTCAAGCTGCCGCGCCACGAGAGCGCGCCTTATCCGGCGGGCATCCTCGACGACGAAGCGAAGCTCGACGAGATCGGAAGCTGCCGGCCGCCGGCCTGGTCGACGACGCGGCCGTCCACGAAATCCCGGCACTTCCGAGCGACGAGGAAGTGGCGGCGATCGCCGCCGAGCAGGAAGCCGGTGCGGCTGCCGAGGCGGAAGCCGACGCTGCTGCCGAGGCGGAAGCCGCTGACTCGGCCCAGTCCGCAGACAATGAACAAGCCCAAGCGGCTGAGGACAGCGCGAAGCCTGCCTCCGACGCCGACGAAGGCAAGGAAGGCTAAGCGATGAAGGTCAAGGTACAGACCCTCGACGCCAAGGCTGGCGGCGACATCGAGCTCAACGACGAGATCTTCGACGTCGAGCCTCGCGCCGACATCCTGCACCGCGTCGTCACCTGGCAGCTCGTCAATCGCCGCGGCACCGGCTCGCGCCGCGCGTGAGCGCAGCGACGTCGCCCGCACCGGCAAGAAGTTCGGTCGCCAGAAGGGCGGCGGTACGGCTCGTCACGGCGATCGCCGCGCCCCGATCTTCGTCGGCGGCGGCAAGGCCCATGGTCCGCGGGCCCGCGACGTTCAGCGCCGTCGCTGAACAAGAAGGTTCGCGCGCTCGGGCCTGAAGATGGCGCTGTCGTCGAAGGCGATGGACGGCCAGCTGATCGTCGTCGACAATCTCGATCTCAAGGACGGCAAGACCAAGGAGCTGCGCGACGAAGCTGGGCAGCTCGGCTTCGGCAAGACGGCGCTGGTGATCGACGGCGACGCGCTGAACGTCGGCTTCGCCCGCGCTTCGTCGAACCTCGGCAATATCGACCTGCTGCCGGCAGTCGGCGCCAACGTCTACGACATCATGCGCCACGAGACGCTGGTCCTGACCCGCGCCGCGGTCGAGAAGCCTGGAGGCCCGTTTCAATGGCTAAGAAGCAGCAGGACAGCGGTCGACATCCGTCACTACGACGTGGTCCTCGCCCCGCACATCACCGAGAAGTCGACCATGCTCGCCGAGCATAATGCGGTCGTCTTCAAGGTCGCGAAGACCGCGTCGAAGCCGGAGATCAAGGCGGCCGTCGAGGCGATCTACGGCCGCACGGTGGCGAGCGTGAACACGATCGTCACCAAGGGCAAGCGCAAGCGCTGGAAGGGCAAGCCCTACCAGCGTTCGGACAGCAAGAAGGCGATCGTCACGCTGGCCGACGGCCAGGACCCGATCGACATCACCGAAGGAGTCGACGCTAATGGCACTCAAGCAATATAAGCCGACGTCGCCGGCCCGCCGCGGCCTGATCCTCGTCGACAAGTCGTCGCTGTGGAAGGGCAAGCCCGTCAAGGCGCTGACCGAAGGCAAGCGCAAGACCGGCGGCCGCAACAACAAGGGCCATGTGACGTCGCGCGGCATCGCCGGCGGCCACAAGCAGAAGTATCGGCTCATCGACTTCAAGCGTCGCACCTGGGACGTCGCCGGCGACCGTCGAGCGTCTCGAGTATGACCCCAACCGGTCGGCGTTCATCGCGCTCGTCACCTATGAGGGCGGCGAGCAGGCCTACATCATCGCTCCGCAGCGTCTTGCTCCGGGCGACAAGGTCGTCGCCGGCAAGAAGGTCGACGTGAAGCCGGGCAATGCGATGGAAGTCGGCCAGATGCCGGTCGGCACCATCGTCCACAACGTCGAGCTGAAGCCCGGCAAGGGCGGCCAGATCGCCCGCGCCGCCGGCACCTATGTGCAGGTCGTCGGCCGCGATCGCGGAATGGTCATCGTCCGGCTCAATTCGGGCGAGCAGCGCTACGTCCGCTCGGACTGCATGGCGACGGTCGGCGCGGTGTCGAACCCGGACAACGCGAACCAGACGCTCGCCAAGGCCGGCCGCACTCGCTGGATGGGCAAGCGCCCGCTGACCCGCGGCGTCGCCAAGAACCCGGTCGACCACCCGCACGGCGGCGGCGAAGGCCGCACCTCGGGCGGCCGTCATCCGGTCACCCCGTGGGGCAAGCCGACCAAGGGTGCCCGCACCCGTCACAACAAGGCGACCGACAAGTTCATCATTCGGTCGCGTCACGCGAAGAAGAAGGGTTAAGCCATGGCCCGTTCCATCTGGAAAGGTCCGTTCGTCGAGCTTTCGCTCCTGAAGAAGGCGGAAGCTGCGCAGGAAAAGGGCGGCCGTGCGCCGATCAAGACCTGGTCGCGCCGCTCGACGATCCTGCCGCAGTTCGTCGGCCTGACCTTCAACGTCTACAACGGCCGCAAGTTCGTGCCGGTGTCGGTCAATGAGGACATGGTCGGAATGAAGCTCGGCGAGTTCGCTCCGACCCGCTACTTCCCGGGCCACGCCTCCGACAAGAAGGGCAAGCGCTAATGAGCAAGCAAGCAGCTCCGCGCAAGGTCGGCGACAAGGAAGCGCTGGCCGTCGGCAACACCATCCGTGGTTCGGCCCGCAAGCTGAACCTCGTCGCGGGCCTCATCCGCGGCCGCAAGGTCGAGGAAGCGCTCAACATCCTGAAGTTCTCGCCCAAGGCGATGGCGACGGATGTCCGCAAGGTTCTCGCATCGGCCGTCGCCAATGCCGAGAACAACCATAATCTCGACGTCGACGCGCTGGTCGTCGTCGGAAGCGAGCGTCGGCAAGTCGATCTCGATGAAGCGGTTCGCGACCCGTGCGCGTGGCCGTTCGAGCCGGATCGTCAAGCCGTTCAGCCGCATCCGCGTCGTCGTTCGCGAGCAGGAAGAAGCGTAACTTATGGGTCAGAAATCCTCTCCCGTCGGGCTCCGCCTGCAGATCAACCGGACCTGGGACAGCCGCTGGTTTGCGGAAGGCCAGGATTACGGCCGTCTGCTGCTGGAAGATCTGAAGATCCGGCCGCTACATCCTTTCGACGCTGCCGCAGGCCGCGATCTCGAAGGTGGTGATCGAGCGTCCGGCGAAGATCTGCCGCGTGTCGCATCTATGCCGCTCGCCCGGGCGTGATCATCGGCAAGAAGGGCAGCGGACATCGAGAAGCTTCGCAAGAAGCTCGGCTCGATGACGTCGTCGGACGTCAGCCTCAACATCGTCGAGATCCGCAAGCCGGAGATCGACTCGCAAGCTCGTCGCCCAGGGCGTCGCCGACCAGCTCGAGCGCCGTATCGCCTTCCGCCGCGCCATGAAGCGCGCCGTTCAGTCGGCTCTGCGTCTCGGCGCCGAGGGCATCCGCATCACCTGCGCCGGCCGTCTCGGCGGCGCCGAGATCGCGCGCACCGAATGGTATCGTGAAGGCCGCGTTCCGCTGCACACGCTGCGCGGCAACGTCGATTATGCCGAAGCCGAAGCGCACACCGCCTACGGCGTGTGCGGCGTCAAGGTGTGGATCTTCAAGGGCGAGATTCTCGGCCATGATCCGACTGCGCAGGACCGCCTGATGATGGAGGCTCAGACCTCCGGCGTCCGCCCGGCCCGCGAAGAACGCGGCACCGGTAAGCGCGAAGGAAATAAGACATGCTGCAACCAAAGCGCACCAAGTTCCGCAAGGCCTTCAAGGGCCGCATCCATGGCAATGCCAAGGGCGGGACCGAGCTCAACTTCGGCGCCTTCGGCCTCAAGGCCATGGAGCCGGAGCGGATCACCGCGCGCCAGATCGAGGCGGCTCGCCGCGCGATCACGCGTCACATCAAGCGCACCGGCCGTTTGTGGATCCGCATTTTCCCGGACGTTCCGGTCAGCTCCAAGCCGGCGGAAGTCCGCATGGGCTCGGGCAAGGGCTCGCCCGAATTCTGGGTCGCCCGCGTGAAGCCCGGCCGCATCCTGTTCGAGCTGGACGGCGTTCCGGGCCCGCTCGCCAAGACGGCGTTCGAGCGCGCGGCGGAGAAGCTGCCGATCAAGACCAAGGTCGTGGCCCGCCTGGGCGAGACGCTGGTCGAGGAGGACCGTTAAGATGGCGCGAAGAAAGCCAACAAGGACGATCTGAAGGTCGCGACCGACGACCAGCTGCAGACGCAGCTGTCGGACCTGAAGCGCGAGCAGTTCAACCTGCGCTTCCAGGCGGCGACCAATCAGCTCGAGAAGCCGTCGCGGGTGAGGGAGGTGCGTCGCACCATCGCTCGCATCAAGACGCTGCAGAGCCAACGTGCCCGTGTCGCCGAACCGGCGCAGGGCTGAGGAGACTGAGGAATGCCAAAGCGCGTCCTGACCGGCACCGTGGTGTCCGACAAGGGTGACAAGACCGTGGTGGTCCGTGTCGAGCGGCGGGTGAAGCACCCGCTGTACGGCAAGATCATCAAGCTGTCGAAGAAGTACCATGCCCACGACGAGGGCAATGCCTTCAAGTCGGGCGAGCAGGTGCGCATCGAGGAATGCGCGCCGATTTCGAAGCTGAAGACCTGGACGGTGCTCGATCGCATCGGTGCCGCACAGGCTGCTGAAGTCGAGATCGTCGAGGGCGCCTCGAACCCGGTTGAAGAAAAGAAGGCTCCGGCCAAGGCCAAGGCTGAAAAGCCCGCCGCCAAGCCGGCCGCAAAGGCGAAGAAGGCGAAAGCCGACGCCGAAGCGGACGCCTGAGCGATTTTGAAAGAAGGTAGGGTCGAACCATGATCCAGATGCAGTCCAACCTGGACGTCGCGGACAACAGCGGCGCCAAGCGCGTCCAGTGCATCAAGGTGCTGGGCGGATCGAAGCGCCGCACCGCGACCGTCGGCGACATCATCGTCGTCTCGGTCAAGGAAGCCGCTCCGCGTGGCCGCGTGAAGAAGGGCGACGTTCACCGCGCCGTGATCGTCCGCACCGCCAAGGACATTCACCGTCCGGACGGTTCGACGATCCGCTTCGACTGCAATGCCGCGGTGCTGGTCAACAAGAACGAGGAGCCGATCGGCACCCGTATCTTCGGCCCGGTCGTCCGTGAGCTTCGTGCGCGCAAGCACATGAAGATCATCAGCCTTGCGCCGGAGGTCCTGTAACCATGGCCGCCGCCAAGATCCGCAAGGGTGACACGGTCGTGATCCTGTCCGGCAAGGACAAGGGCAAGACCGGCGAAGTCATCCGTTCGATTCCGAAGGAGAGCAGGGTGGTCGTGTCCGGCGTCAATGTCGCCGCCCGTCACCGCAAGGCCTCCCAGGTCAACCCGCAAGGGGGCATCGACCGCAAGGAAGCGCCGCTGCACGTGTCGAAGGTCGCGATCGCCGACCCGAAGACCGGCAAGGCATCCCGTGTCCGTTTCGAGGACCGTAACGGCAAGAAGGTTCGTGTCGCCGTGAAGTCCGGGGAGCTTATCAATGGCTGACGAAAAGACCGTCCCGCAGGACGAGACCGTCGAGGTCGAGAAGACCGAAGCGGCTCCGGCTGCCGAAAAGGCGGAGAAGGCTCCGAAGGCCGAAAAGGCCGCGAAGGCTTCGAAGAACGAAGTCCTACACGCCGCGGCTCAAGGGCGACTACGAGCAGCGCATCGTCCCGGCGATGATCGAGAAGTTCGGCTACAAGAACCGTCTTGAGGTTCCGAAGCTCGACAAGATCGTCATCAACATGGGCGTCGGCGAGGCGACCCAGGACAAGAAGAAGGTCGAGGCGGCTGCCGCCGAGATGCAGGCGATTTCCGGTCAGAAGCCGGTGATCACCAAGGCCAAGAAGTCGATCGCGCAGTTCAAGCTGCGTGAAGGCATGCCGATCGGTGCGAAGGTGACCCTTCGCCGCGACCGCATGTTCGAGTTCCTGGACCGCCTGGTCACCATCGCGCTCCCGCGCGTCCGCGACTTCCGGGGCCTCAACCCCAAGTCGTTCGACGGCCGCGGCAATTACGCGATGGGCCTGAAGGAGCAGATCATTTTCCCCGAGATCAACTACGACCAGATCGACAAGGTCCGGGGGATGGACATCATTGTAACCACGACCGCGAAGACGGACGACGAGGCACGCGAACTGCTGCGCCTCTTCAACTTCCCGTTCCCGCGTGATGAGGAGCAGAAGCAGGCCGCGTAAGCGGGCTGCTTCTCCTAAGGAGAAGAACTTAAGTCATGGCGAAACTGAGTTCGATCAACAAGAACGAGCGTCGCAAGAAGCTCGTCCAGAAGTATGCGTCGAAGTACGAGAAGCTGAAGGCTATCGCGGACGACGATTCCAGGGACGAGACCGAGCGGCTGATCGCACGGCTCAAGATGGCGGAGCTTCCGCGCAACGGTAATCCGACGCGCATTCGCAACCGCTGCGAGCTGACCGGGCGTTCGCGCGCCTATTATCGCAAGTTCCGCCTTTCGCGGATCATGCTCCGGGAACTGGCCAACAAGGGCCTGATCCCGGGCGTCACCAAGTCGAGCTGGTAAGGGCTGCGCATGCCAATGACCGATCCCTTGGGTGATATGCTCACCCGCATTCGCAACGGCCAGCAGGCGCGCAAGGATTCCATCCGTGACTCCTGCGTCCAACCTGCGCGTCCGTGTGCTCGATGTCCTCCAGCGCGAAGGCTACATCCGTGGCTATTCGGAAGAAGCTGTTGGCGCGCAGAAAGGCCTGCGCATCGAGCTCAAGTATTTCGAGGGCCAGCCCGCGATCCAGCATCTGGCTCGCGTGTCCAAGCCCGGCCGCCGCGTCTATTCGGCCGCCCGCGAGCTTCCGCGCATCCGCAACGGCCTCGGCACGATCATCGTGTCGACCCCGCGCGGCGTGCTGTCGGACGCTGAAGCGCGCGACCAGAACGTCGGCGGCGAAGTGCTGGCGGAGGTGTTCTAAGATGTCTCGTATCGGAAAACGGCCAGTGCCGCTGCCTTCGGGCGTGAGCGCAAGCACCGAAGGCCAGACTTTGTCCGTCAAGGGCCCGAAGGGTACGCTTCAGCTGCAGATGCGTGACGAAATCCGTTACAACATCTCGGACGACGGCATTTCAGGTTCAGCCGGCCAACGAGACCAAGGCGGCTCGCGCGTTCTGGGGCATGCAGCGCACGCTCGTTCAGAACCTCGTGACCGGCGTGTCGCGACGGCTTCACCAAGGTGCTGGAAATCAACGGCGTCGGCTATCGTGCGACGGCTCAGGGCAAGAACCTGAAGCTGCAGCTCGGCTACAGCCACGACGTGAACTTCCCGGTGCCGGAAGGCGTCGACGTGAAGACCCCTGACCAGACCACGGTCGAAATCAGCGGGATCGACAAGCAGAAGGTCGGGTCAGGTCGCGGCCGAGATCCGCCGCTGGCGCAAGCCGGAGCCCTACAAGGGCAAGGGTATCAAGTATCGCGGCGAGTACATCTTCCGCAAAGAAGGCAAGAAGAAGTAAGCCATGGCGAAACTCTCTCTTTTCGATCGCCGCCGGCGCCGTGTTCGCACGTCGCTTCGTGCGCGCTCCGCGGGCAAGCCGCGTCTGTCGGTCCATCGTTCGGGCCGTCACATCTACGCGCAGGTCATCGACGACACTGCCGGCACGACGATTGCCGCCGCCTCGACGCTCGAAAAGGACGTCAAGGGCAAGACTGGAGCGACCCGCGATGCGGCCGCTGCAGTCGGCAAGGCGGTTGCCGAGCGTGCCAAGAAGGCCGGCGTGTCGACGGTCGTGTTCGACCGCGGCGGCTTCCTGTTCCATGGCCGGGTGAAAGCCCTGGCCGATGCCGCCCGCGAAGGCGGATTGGAGTTCTAAATGGCTGACGAAAACGAAACTCCAGTGGTGGATACGCCCGCCGAGGCGCCAGCCGAAGTCGCTCCCGCAGCGGAAGCGGCTCCGGCCGCCGAGACTGGACGTCCCGAAGGCGATCGCCCGCAGGGCCGCGGACCGCGCGGACCGCGCGGCGGCCGTGGTGGCGGCGGCGGCCGTGGCAACGATCGTGGTGGCGGCCGTGGCCGTCGTGACGACCGTCGCGGCGGACGTGGCGGCGACGACGATGGCGGCGAGGAGCTGATCGAAAAGCTCGTCCACATCAACCGCGTCTCCAAGACCGTGAAGGGCGGCAAGCGCTTCGGTTTCGCAGCTCTGGTCGTCGTCGGCGACGGCAAGGGCCGCGCCGGCTTCGGTCACGGCAAGGCTCGCGAAGTTCCCGAGGCGATCAGCAAGGCGACTGCCGCTGCGAAGAAGGCGATGATTCGCGTTCCGCTGCGCGACGGCCGCACGTTGCACCATGACGGTCTCGGTCACTTCGGCGCCGGCCGCGTGACGGTCCGTACCGCTCCGGCGGGAACCGGCATCATCGCCGGCGGTCCGATGCGCGCCATTTTCGAGAGCCTCGGCGTTGCCGACGTCGTGACCAAGTCGGTCGGCACGTCCAACCCGTACAACATGATCCGCGCGACCTTCGAGGCGCTCAAGGAGCAGACGAGCCCGCGCTCGGTGGCTCAGCGTCGCGGCAAGAAGGTTGCCGACCTGCTCGGCCGTGGCGGCGCAACCGCTGCGGAAGCCGAGGCCCAGGCCGAAGCGATCACGGAGTAAGCTAGATGGCGAAGATCAAGATCACGCAGACCGGTTCGCCGATCCGCCGCGACAAGACGCAGCGGGCGACCCTCGTCGGCCTCGGCCTCAACAAGATCCGCCGCACCGTGGAAGTGGAAGGGACCCCCGAGGTTCTCGGCCAGGTCCGCAAGGTGCAGCATCTGGTGAGCGTCGAAGCGGCGTAAGCAATTTTCCCTCCCGCTTGCGGGAGGGGTCAGGGGAGGGCCTGTTCGGTACATGCCCCCACCCCAACCCTCCCCCGCTATCGGGAGAGGGAGTTCAGCGCGACAAAAGCGAAAGCGAGTGCAGATAAAATGAAACTCAACGAACTCCGCGACAATCCCGGTGCCCGCAAGAGCCGCATGCGTGTCGGCCGCGGCATCGGTTCGGGCAAGGGCAAGACCGCCGGCCGTGGCCAGAAGGGTCAGACCAGCCGCTCGGGCGTGTCCATCTTCGGCTTCGAAGGCGGCCAGATGCCGCTCCACATGCGGCTGCCGAAGCGTGGCTTCAACAACATCTTCGCCAAGGATTATGCCGAGGTGAACATCGGCGCGATCCAGAAGGCGATCGACGCCGGCAAGCTCGACGCCAAGGGCACGCTCGACCATGACGCGCTGAAGGCCGCCGGTCTTGCTCGCGGCGGCAAGGACGGCGTCCGCCTGCTCGGCAAGGGCGAGCTCAAGGCCAAGCTGACGCTCAAGATCGCCGGCGTTTCGAAGGGCGCCCGCGAGGCGGTCGAGAAGGCCGGCGGTTCGATCGAGCTGATCGAGCGCAAGAATCCGGCCGAGCTGGCCGCCGCCAAGAAGGGCAAGGCCCGCGAGGCGCGTATCGCCGACAAGGCCGCGAAGACCGCATCCGCCAAGTCGCAGGCCTAACTCGTCATTGGGAGCGTAGGGAAGCAATCCAGTGAGTGCTGGATTGCTTCGTCGTTTCACTCCTCGCAATGACGGCAAGGCGGCCTATATGATGGCTTCCGGGTAAGGGAACACGAACAGCAATGGCATCCGCAGCCGAGCAACATGGCCGCTAACATCAGCTTTGCGAATTTTTCCAAGGCTACCGAGCTCAAGAAGCGCATCTGGTTCACGCTGGGCGCTCTGGTCCTGTTCCGCTTCCTGTCGTTCGTTCCGATGCCGGGCATCGATCCGCGCGCCATGGCGGCGCTGTTCGATACGCAGCGCGGCGGCGTCCTCGACTTCTTCAACACCTTCTCGGGCGGCAGCCTCGAGCGCATGAGCATCATCGCGCTGGGCGTCATGCCGTACATTACCGCCTCCATCGTCGTTCAGCTCGCCGGGTCGCTCTACGGGCCGTGGCAGCAGCTGAAGAAGGAAGGCGAGACCGGGCGCAAGAAGCTCAACCAGTATACGCGCTATCTCACCGTCCTGCTGACCACCGTTCAGGGCTATTGGATCGCGGTCGGCCTCGAGAGCCTTGGCGCGGCCCAGGGCATCAGCGCGGTTGTCGAGCCGGGCATGATGTTCCGTGTCGCGGCGACGATCAGCCTGGTCGGCGGAACGCTCGTTCCTGATGTGGATCGGCGAGCAGATCACCAGCCGCGGCATCGGCAACGGCGTCTCCCTGATCATCATGGCCGGCATCGTCGCGACCCTGCCGCACGGCGCTCGCGCAATTGTTCGAAGGCGGCCGTACCGGCACGATCGACCCGTTGCTGGTCTTCGACCATCGTCGCGCTGGCCGTCGGTCTCGTCCTCTTCATCTGCTTCGTCGAGCGGGCCCAGCGGCGGGTGCCGATCCAATATCCGAAGCGACAGACGCGCGCGCGGCATGATGCAGGCGGAACGCAGCCACCTGCCGATCAAGATCAACATCTCCGGCGTCATCCCGCCGATCTTCGCTTCGTCGCTGCTGCTGATGCCGCTGACCGTCCTGCAGATGGCCGGTGCGCAGAGCAATCCGGAGTCAGGCGACTGGCTGATCACCATCAGCACGTACCTGCAGCACGGCTCGCCGCTTGTACCTGTTCCTCTACGGCGCAGGCATCGCCTTCTTCTGCTTCTTCTACTCGGCGGTGCAGTTCAACAGCGAGGAAACGGCCGAGAATCTGAAGCGCCACGGCGGCTTCATCCCCGGCATCCGTCCGGGCAAGGCGACCGAGGTCTACTTCGACTATCTGATCATCGCGCGTGACCGTCGTCGGCGCGGCCTATCTGGTCCTGATCTGCCTGATTCCGGAAATCCTGTTCAGCCAGGCCGGCGTGCCCTTCTATCTGGGCGGTACCAGCCTGCTGATCGTCGTCAACGTGACGATGGACACGGTCGCGCAGATCCAGAGCCACCTGGTCGCTCACCAATATGGCGATCTCATCAAGAAGGCGAAGCTGAAGACCAGCCGCAAGCGCTGATCTGCGGCTAAGGGGGAGCGCCGCGATGCTCAACATCATTCTTCTCGGACCGCCAGGGGCGGGCAAGGGCACGCAGGCGCAGCGGCTTCAGGCCGAGCGCGGCATGATCCAGCTGTCGACCGGCGACATGCTCCGCGCAGCCGTGAAGAGCGGCTCGCCCGATCGGGCTCAAGGCCAAGGCGGTCATGGAAGCGCGGCGAGCTGGTCAGCGATGCGATCGTCAGCGCACTGATCGGCGAACGGCTCGACGATGCCGGCGACGCCGGCGCCATCTTCGACGGCTATCCCCGCACGCGCGCCCAGGCCGAGGCGCTCGACCTGCTGCTGGCCGAGCGCGGTCGCAGGCCTCGACCATGTCATCGAGCTTGTGCGTCGACGAGGATGCGCTGGTCGAGCGCATCACCGGCCGCTTCACCTGCGCCAAATGCGGCGCCGGCTACCACGACATCTTCAAGCGGCAGAAAGTCGACAGCATCTGCGACATTTGCGGTTCGACCGAATTCATCCGGCGGCCCGACGACAATGAGCAGACCGTGCGCACCCGTTTGGCCGAATATCGCGCCAAGACCGCGCCGATCCTGCCCTATTACGAAGAGCGCGGCCTGGTTCGGCGGGTTGACGGCATGGGTTCCCCCGACGCCGTCGCGGCCGAGATCGAAACGATACTGGACAACGGCAGCATCCGCGGTTAGTTGAACGTTCAATCAACTAGGGGATAAAGCCAATGCGTGCGGTTCCGTTGATTGTACTTTCGATGATCGCGGCACCCGCCTCCGCGGACGTGGTGAGCGCCGCTGCGAACGGTTTTCAGGTCCGCCACTCGGTCCAGATGGTCGTTCCGCCAGCCCAGGCCTTTGACGCCTTTGGCCGCATCGGCAGCTGGTGGAACCCGGAACATACCTACAGCGGCAAGGCAGCGAACCTCAGCATGGCACTAAGCCCCGGCGGCTGCTTCTGCGAACGCCTCGATGGCGGTGGCGGCATCGAGCATCTGCGGGTCAGCTATATCGATCCGGGCAAGCGCATCCTGCTCACCGGCTCTCTCGGGCCCTTGCTCTACGAGGCGACCGCCGGCGTCATGGACGTGCAGTTCGAGCGGATCGCCGGCGGCACGCGGGTGACGTTGGATTACCGCGTCGCGGGCTTCGCCAAGGGCGGCGCCGACAAGCTGGCGCCGGTCGTGGACAGCGTGCTCGCGGAGCAGTTCAAGCGGTACCGGGACTTTGCCCGGGCCTATCGGCCGGCGCGTTAAACGCGCTCCAGCGTGATGAAACGAAAGCCGGGGGTGTCGCCCTCGGCGCGATGCTCCTCCCGAACGATCTCGCGCCATTGCCCCTGAGATCGCGGGTCGGGCATGACGGTATCGCCTTCGATGTCGCCCAGCACCTCCGTCAGTTCGAACGCGTCGGCGACGGGAAGGAACAACTCGAAGATCTCGGCGCCGCCGATCACGGAGACAGGCTCGGTGCCCGCAAGCCGGATCGCTTCGTCCACCGAATGCGCAACCTCGACCCCATCGGCGGACCATTCACGGTCGCGGGTGAGAACGATGTGCCGTCGGCCAGGGAGGACACCCGGCAGGCTGTCGAACGTGCGCCGCCCCATGATCATGGCGCTACCCATGGTGAGCGCCTTGAAGCGCTTGAGATCGGCGGAGATGCGCCAGGGCAGGGTGCCGTTCCGCCCGATCACGCCATTCGTCGCGCGAGCAACGATCAAGGTGATCCGCGGTCGGCTCATCCCTCGGTCACGACCGCGATAGCCTGCCAGAAACTCATTAGATTTTGCTCCCCGTCGGCTGTTCAATGAAGCGGATTGGACGCGATGCCAAGCCTGCCGAATCACGCTAAGGCAGGGTCATGGCATCCCGTCCCATTGCGGCCGTCGTCGACGAGTCCCGGCAGCGCTTCGGCGCGAAAGCCGTCATCACGGACCCTTCCGATCTCGAGCCCTGGCTCACCGACTGGCGCGGGCGCTTCCACGGTAAAGCCGAAGCGATCCTCTCGCCATCGTCGACTGAGGAAGCGGCGGCCATGGTTCGGCTGGCCGTTGAGCATCGGGTGCCTCTGGTGCCCCAGGGTGGCAATACGGGGATGGTCGGCGGTGCGACCCCGCCAGCCGACGGCTCCGCCCTGGTCCTCTCGCTGAGACGCATGAACCGGCTGCGATCGATCGACACGGGGCTGGCGATTGCCGAAGCGGGCATGATCCTCGCCGACCTGCACAGCCGCGCAGCGGAAACCGGCCAGCGCTTTCCCCTGACCCTGGGCGCAAGGGGCAGCTGCACCATCGGCGGCCTCGCGGCGACCAACGCCGGAGGAACGCAGGTGCTGAAGTTCGGGACGATGCGCTCGCTCGTCCTCGGCGTGGAAGCCGTGCTTCCGGATGGCTCGATCCATGAGGGCCTTTCCGGGCTGAAGAAGGACAATCGCGGCTACAACCTCGACCAATTGCTCGTCGGTTCGGAAGGGACGATCGGGATCATCACCGCCGCCGCGCTTCGGCTGGTTCCCGCAATTGCCGCGCGCACCGTCGCCTGGGCCGGCCTGTCAGACCCGCAACGCGCGCTGGAGCTTCTGAGGCTGATGCAGTCGCGCACCGACCGCATCGAGGGGTTCGAGATTGTCCCAGCCGACTGCCTAGACCTCGTGCTCCACCACATCCCCGGCACGCGAAGCCCGCTCGGCGGGCGTCACGCCTGGCATGTGCTGATCGAGGCGACGTCGGAGGTTGCGGACACGGACCCGGCCGAGCTGCTCCAGCCGCTTCTCGCGGATGCGCTCGAACGTGGACTGATCGAAGACGCCGCTTTGGCTGCCAACGAAGCGCAGGCCGAGGCGTTCTGGCGCATCCGGGATTCTATCTCCGAAGCCGAGCGTGCGAGCGGCCCCACGATCGCTCACGACATTTCGGTACCGGTTGCCGACATGCCCCGGTTCATGACGGTCACCGCCGCGGAGGTCGAAGCCGCCTTCCCCGCGTGCAAGGCCAGCGGCTTCGGTCATCTTGGTGACGGCAACGTGCATTTCCACGTTCGCGGCGACGGAGTTCCCAAGCACGGACCCGCGATAACGCAGATGGTCTACGACCTCGTCACGCTGGCCGGCGGGTCGATCTCCGCGGAACATGGCATCGGCCAGATGAAGCTGGAGGAGCTGGAGCGGCTCGGCCCTCCGGCGAAACTTCACGCCATGCGTGCGATCAAGCGGGCGCTCGACCCGCTGGGACTGATGAATCCGGGAAAGCTTATCCGCTAGCCGGTGCAGCGGGCGTAGGTGTAGCTCGCCATCGGGCCGCTTTCCGTCCGCACGAGCTTGCCGCTCTGGATTTCTAGCACCTGATACTTTTTCCAAGTCATTCCTTCGCCCGAGAACACGTAGTCCCCGCTGGCGGAATCGGCAGATATCTTGAGTTCGCCCGCAGGCTTGCCGACGGACTCGTAGAACTTGAGCTGGTCCGGCGAGACGATGAGCAGGCCTTTGGCGTCTCCGCGCGTGGAGGTACAATCCTCTGGCGTCAGGCCCCAGCGCCCGTGCAATACGGATGGAATGGTGGTGGATGTCAGCCGCGGTTCGGCTGCCACATCGTTCGCCTCGTTGGCCGCAACTTCGGGGACGATGACATTTGCCTGCGCCGGGGTCGCGGCGGCGTTTTTGGCTTCGTCAGCGACGGGGTCGCGTCCGCTGCATGCCACCATGCTCATGATCGCCGTCAGGGCGAAAAGGGGGAAGTAGAAGCGTATCACGGCTGGTCAAACGCGCTCGAAGCCATTCGGGTGCAACTCGCCGATCATGCTCCCGCTGAGCTTCACGCCATCGTCGGGATGATAAACGCGCTTTCGCCGTGACCGCCGCCGTCCGGCCAGCGCTGGGTGACGATCTTGGACTTGGTCCAGAACTTCACGCCTTCCATGCCGTACTGGTTGGTGTCGCCGAAGCCGGAGCGCTTCCAGCCGCCGAAGCTGTGATAGCTGACCGGCACCGGGATGGGGACGTTGACGCCGACCATGCCGACGTTGACGCGCGCGGTGAATTCGCGGGCGGCGTGGCCGTTGCGGGTGAAGATGGCGACGCCATTGCCATATTCATGCTCGGACGGGAGGCGAACGGCCTCTTCGAAGTCCTTGGCGCGGACCATTTGCAGGACGGGGCCGAAGATCTCCTCCTTGTAGGTGCGCATCTCGGGCTTCACGTGATCGAAGAAGGTCGGCCCGATGAAGAAGCCCTCTTCATGGCCCTGCAGTTTGAACCCGCGGCCATCGACCACCAGCTCCGAGCCTTCGTCGATCGCCATCTGGATATAGTTCTCGACCTTCTCCTTGTGGGCCTTGGTGACGACCGGCCCGTAATGCGCTTCGGCATCGGTGGAGACACCGACACGCAGCTTTGCGATCGCCGGGATGAGCTTCTCTCGCAGAGCATTGGCCGTCTCTTCACCGACCGGGACGACTACCGGAAGCGCCATGCAGCGCTCGCCCGCCGAACCGAAGGCCGCGCCGGTGAGGTCGTTGACGACCTGGTCGAGGTCCGCGTCGGGCATGACGATGCCGTGATTCTTGGCGCCGCCGAACGCCTGCACGCGCTTGTTGTTCGCCGTCCCCCGCGCATAGATGTACTGGGCGATGTCGGACGATCCGACGAAGCTGATCGCCTTGATGTCGGGATGATCGAGGATGGCGTCGACCATTTCCTTGTCGCCGTGGACGACGTTGAGGATGCCGTCGGGCAGGCCTGCTTCCTTCATCAGCTCGGCGAGGCGCACGGGCACGGTCGGGTCGCGCTCGGACGGCTTGAGGATGAAGGCGTTGCCACAGGCGATGGCCATGCCGAACATCCACATCGGGATCATCGCCGGGAAGTTGAACGGCGTGATGCCCGCGCCGATGCCAAGCGGCTGGCGCATCGAATAGACGTCGATGCCGGGGCCGGCGCTTACCGAATATTCGCCCTTCAGCGCATGCGGGATGCCGCAGGCGAACTCGATCACCTCGAGCCCGCGCTGGATGTCGCCCTTGGCGTCGGCGATGACCTTGCCATGCTCGGACGAGAGCGTGTGGGCGAGTTCCTCCATATTGGCTTCGATCAATTCCTTGAACTTGAACATCACGCGGGCGCGGCGCTGCGGGTTGGTCGCGGCCCAGGCCGGCTGGGCGGCCTTGGCGGCGTCGATCGCGCGCTCGAGCTCGGCCGAGGTGCCGAGCGTCACCTTCGCCTGAACGGCGCCCTGGTTGGGGTCGAACACGTCGGCGCTGCGGCCCTCCGAAGAATAGCTCTCGCCGCCGATGAAATGGTCGATCTCGCGCAACATGGAATTGGTCCTTGAATCGCTGACTTGAGGTTGCGGCTGCACTAGACCCCGGAGGCCGCAAATGCCAGTTTCACTCTGCTCCCCTCCCCTTGATGGGGAGGGGCTGGGGGTGGGGTGACAGTGGACGGCGGTTGCTACGTCTGAGTCACCCCCACCCAACCCTCTCCCATCGAGGGGGAGGGGCTTTTAGGAGCGAGACGTATGCGTAAACTTGGCCTGTTGCCGTGCCTTCTGTTGGTTGCCGCCGCGCCGCCGTCGCCCGATGCGAAACTGCGGCAGATCGTTCAGCCGGTCAGCGGCCAGCAGATGAAGCAGACCGTCGAGAAGCTGGTGAGCTTCGGGACGCGGCACACGCTTTCCTCGCAGACGGACCCGAAACGCGGGATTGGTGCAGCCGTGCGCTGGGCCGAGGCCGAAATGAAGTCGTACGGACTGAATACGCTGCAGACCTGCGACACGGTCACCGGCCGGCGCGTTCCCACGCCGACCAAGGTCTGCAACGCCGTCGCCATCCAGCGCGGCACCGATCGCCCGAACGACGTGGTCATCATTACCGGGCATATCGACAGCCGAGTCACGGATGTGATGAACGCGACCGCCGATGCCCCGGGAGCGAACGACGACGGATCGGGAACGGCGGCGGTCATCGAGGCCGCGCGAGTGCTGTCGAAGCACAAGTACCCCGGCACGATCGTCTATGCGGCGCTGTCCGGCGAGGAGCAGGGGTTGCTCGGCGGGAAGATTCTGGCCGATCATGCCAAGGCGCAGGGCTGGAATGTCATCGCCAACCTCAACAACGACATCATCGGCAATAGCTGCGGGTCCGACGGAGTCTGCAATGACAAGGTGGTGCGAGTCTTTTCCGAAGGACCGCGCTGGCAAGGCCACGAAGAACTGGCGAAGCAGATTCGCAGCCTCGGCGGCGAAAATGACGCGCCGTCGCGCAACATCTCCCGCTATCTCGATAGCCTCGCCGACCGGCTGAACATCGGTCTCGACGTGATGCAGGTCTGGCGCAACGACCGCTTCGGTCGCGGCGGCGACCACACGGAGTTCCTCAACGCGGGTTTTCCGGCGGTCCGCCTCTCGGTCGCCGTCGAGGACTACGAGCACCAGCACCAGGACCTCCGCACCGAAAAGGGCATCAAGTACGGCGACACGATCGACGAGATGGACTTCCCCTATCTGGAGAAGGTCACGAAGCTGAATGTCGCCGCGTTGGCCGCTTTAGCCAGTGCCCCGCCGCCGCCGGAGCCGACCGTCGAGGGCGCGGTGAGCACGGATACCACCGTGAGTTGGCCACAGTTGCTTAATGTCTCCAGCTACGTCGTTCGCTGGCGGGCTACAGACTCCAACAATTGGCAAAAGACCGCCCGAGCAGAGCGCCCAAAGGCATGTGGATTGGCCGAACATACGACCTTGGACATCATTAAAGAAAAAGGCGAAGTTACAAGCGGGTGGACCTTCCCGCCCTGCAAAATGGTGCTCGAAGCCGTTCGCGTCGATGACTGGGTCTTCGGCGTTTCTTCGGTGTCGAAGGACGGCTTCGAAAGTCCCGTCGCCTCGGCCGTTCCAGGCGGCGCGTTCAAGCCGTACGTGGCGCCGCCGCCGCAACCCTGACTTGTCATCCCGGACTTGATCCGGGATCCATGAACACCACGTCACAAATCCGAACCGAGGTGTTCACGGATGCTGAAACAAGTTCAGCATGACGGTGTTGGTATACGAAGGAGGCTGGGATGGCCGGCGGTTGGACGCGCGATGGCGCGGTTCAGGACCAGATCGACGATACGGTGAAGGACGCGATCCTTCGCGCTCGCGCACTCACCCCGCAGGGCGAGAGCGCCGAGGAATGCGACGATTGCGGCGAGCCCATCCCGAAGAAGCGGCGCGAGGCGCTTCCGGGCGTCCGCACCTGCATCGCCTGCCAATCCTTGCGCGACAAAGCGGTTACGCATTCGACCATAAATCGGCGGGGCAGCAAGGATAGCCAGCTACGCTAGGCGCGTTTAGGGCTTCATCATGGCTCGAACGCCCCGAACTCCAAGAACCCCCCGGCCGCCTCGGCCATCGAGACCTTCTCGCAATCGATCAAGCGACCGGTCCCCTGGCTTGCCCAGCCGCAAGCAGATCCTCGACTTCATCGCGACGTCCGACCAGCCGGCGGGCAAACGTGAGATCGCGCGCGCCTTCGGCCTTTCCGCCCAGGACAAAATCCTGCTCAAGGCCCTGCTCAAGGACATGGCCGACGAGGGGCTGATCGACAGCGCTCCCGGCCGCGCCTTCCACAAGTCGGGCGGAGTGCCGAAAGTCACCGTGCTGCTGATCGTCGAAGCCGACGACAGCGGCAACATCTTCGCCGTGCCCGAACAATGGCATGCGGAAGGGCCTCCGCCCCGGCTTCGCGTGATCGAACGCGGCCGGCGCGGTGCCTTGGGCATCGGCGACCGCATCCTCGCGCGGACCGAGGAGCGCGGGCAGGGCTATGCCGCCCACCCGATGAAGAAGCTGTTGCGCACCGCCGAGCTCGTGCTCGGCGTCGTCCGCAAGGAGGGCGAGCGCTTCTGGCTGACGCCGGTGGAGAAGAAGGAACGGCGCGAACTCGCCATCAGCGACCTCAAGGACGCGGAGCCGGGCGACCTGGTGCTTTGCGAAGTCTCCGGACGGCCGCCGCGGGTGACCGCGCGGGTCGATGCCGTCCTCGGCGATCCATTCGCGCCGCGTAGCTTCAGCCTCATCGCCATTCACAAGCACGGCCTGCGCCACGAATTCCGGCCGGAAGCGATCGAGGAGGCGCATCGGGTCGCGACGCTGCCCCTCGGCGATCGAGAGGACCTGACGCACCTCCCCATCGTCGCCATCGACCCCGCCGATGCGCGAGACCATGACGACGCCATCTGGGCCGCGCCCGACGACGACGAGGACAACAAGGACGGCTGGAAGGCGATCGTGGCCATCGCCGATGTCAGCTACTACGTCCGCCCCGGCTCAGAGCTCGACCGCGAGGCGCGGGCGCGCGGCAACAGCGTCTACTTCCCCGACCGCGTCGTACCGATGCTGCCGGAAGAATTGTCGGCCGACATTTGCTCGCTGAAGGAAGGGCAGCTTCGTGCCGCGATGGCCTGCCACCTGAAGATTGCCAAGGACGGCTCACTCAAAAGCTGGCGATTTACGCAAGCGAAGATTTGTGTCTCCGCAAACATTGCGTACGAAGATGCGCAGGCCGCCATCGACGTTGCGGGTGAGGAGAGGGTGGAAGTCTCCTCGCCAACCTGCTCGATGCCCGAGGTCGAGGGCTCCGTCCCCGCCGAGCTCGTCCGAACCGCGCTGCAGCCGCTATGGGGAGCTTGGCGCGCGCTTCTAGCCGCCCGCAACAAGCGTGAGCCTCTGGAGCTCGACATTCCCGAACGGCGGGTGATGCTCGACGAAAAGGGCCGCATCACTTCCATCGCCCCCCGCGACCGTCTCGACGCCCACCGGCTGGTCGAGGACTTCATGATCGCTGCAAACGTCGCCGCCGCTCGCGCGCTGGAGGCGAAGAGGGCGCCGGTCATGTACCGCGTGCACGAGGGGCCGAGCCGCGAGAAGCTGGTCGCGCTCAAGGACTATCTCGCGACCTTCGACCTAGAGTTCGCGCTCGGCCAGGTGGTGAAGCCGGCCACGTTCAACCGGATCATCGAGCGCGTCGGAGACTCCAGCGGCCGCGCGGAGATCATGGAACAGTTGCTCCGAACCCAGATGCAGGCGCGCTACGGGCCCGAGCGCCTCGGCCATTTCGGCTTGGCGCTGGCGACCTATGCCCACTTCACCTCCCCCATCCGCCGCTACGCCGACCTGCTCGTCCACCGCGCGCTCGTCAGCGCTTACAAGCTGGGCGAGGGCGGGCTTCCGCAGGGCGAGGAAGAGCGCTTCGTCGAGATCGGTGAGAAAATCTCGATGCTCGAACGCCGCGCGATGGAAGCCGAGCGCGAGACGATCGATCGCTACGTCGCCGCTTACCTCGCCGACCAGGTCGGCCAGCTCGTCAACTGCCGCATCACCGGCGTGCAACCCTTCGGCTTCTTCGCCACGGTCGAGGACCTCGGCGGTGACGGCCTCGTCCTCGCCCAGACGCTAGGACAGGAATATTTCCGCTACGATGAAGCCGCGCGCCAGCTCGTTGGCGACGAGACCGGCGAAACCTATCGGGTCGGCCAGCGCCTGACGCTTCGGCTGGCGGAGGCCAACCCAGTTTCCGGCTCGCTCCGCTTCGAGCTTCCAGAAGGCAGCTACGGCGGCGCGCGGCAAAGGCCGGAACGCCGCGACCGCGTACGGACCACCTCCCGGCGCGGCCGGCCTCCTAACATCCGCCACGATTCCCGGCGACGCTAAAACCCGCTATGCCGCCTTATCAATTGGGGGCAATTGGACATGGCGAAACTGTTGCGTTGGACGGGCTACGTCCTAGGTGTTCTGATTCTGTTGATGGCACTCACGGCCGCCTACGTATGGATTGCATCGACCCGCAAATTGGGGTCGACGATCGAGGCAAAACCCGAAAAGCTGGTGGTGCCGACCGCGGCTGAGCTTGCCGACGGTCCGCGACAACTGAAAATCCTCGGCTGCGTCTCCTGCCACGGCGAAGGCCTGCGCGGGAGGATGATGTTCGAAGAGCCCAAAGTCGCGCAGGTCTACGCGCCCAACCTCACGCTTGTCGCAGCCCAGGCGACCGACCAGCAACTCGCGCAGGCGATCCGACAGGGGATCGGCCATGACGGACATCCGCTGATGGTCATGCCCTCGGCGCAATACTCACGCCTGACCGATGGCGAAGTGGCTGCGCTGATCTCCGCCATTCGTGTCCAGCCGAGAGGCGGCCGGCAAACGCCTCCGATCAAGCTTGGACCCCTCGGACGCATCGGCCTCGCCACGGGCAAATTCCAAACTCAGCCGGAGAAGGTAAGCGCCTATGCGCAAAGTCTTCCGGCCGACCTCGGCCCGCGGTTCGCGAGAGGCCGGCATCTGGCGGTGACCGCCTGCTCGGAATGCCACGGCGCGGCGCTTAATGGTGGCGAGCCGCAGCCGGACCTCAAGGCGCCCGGATTGTCGATGGTCGGGGCCTACGACCTCCCTGCCTTTGCCAGGCTGCTCCGGACGGGCGTGCCGTCGAGCGGAAAGAAGCTGACGCTCATGGAGGAGGTGGCCAAGGCCGACTTCAATCACCTGACCGACGATGAGATTGCGGCACTGCATGCGTATCTGGTCGAGCGGGCGCAGCGAGCGCCCTGAACAAGTGTCGCAACCTTACGCTACTCAAGTGATTGGAAGCACGTGCGGAAGGAGAAGCGGCCATGGCTTACAAGATCGCGATTATCGTCGGCAGCCTGCGGGAAGGGAGCATCAACCGTAAGATCGCCCGGTCGATCTGTGCGCTCCGCAACGACAATCTCGACTGCTCGATGATCGAGATCGGCGACTTGCCGCTTTACAATTCGGACCTCGACGAAAGCCCGCCCGAACAATGGTCGCGCTTCCGCGAGCAGGTCGGCGCGGCGGACGGCGTATTGTTCGTTTCGCCGGAATATAATCGCGGCATTCCGGGCGCACTGAAGAACGCGATCGACGTCGGCTCGCGGCCGTACGGGAAGAGCGTCTTCGACAAGAAGCCGGCCGCGATCGTCACTGCTTCGCCGGGATCGATCGGCGGCTTCGGGTCAAATCACCAGATTCGGCAGGCTGCGGTGTTCCTGAACATGCCGGTGATGCAGCAGCCCGAAGCCTATCTCGGTCACGTCAATGACCAGTCGTTCGACGCAGACGGATGCCTGAAGGAGGGCTCGCTGAAGGATTTGGTGAGTGTGCTGGCGCATGCCTTCTCAGGTTGGGTCGAGACCATCCTGCGGTCGCGCGCCTTGCTGGCGGAGGATTCCGCCCATGCCGCACAGAAGAAGGAATGCGAACCGGTCTGAAACATTGGCTCGGTGAGCTGTAGGCAACGAAAAGGGCGGCTCGTGAGAGCCGCCCTTATCCTTGGTACTTTGTCGTCCTTACGCGGCTTGCGCGAGAACCGGAGCGCGACGGCGACGCATTGCGTAACCGGCTGCGCCAAAGCCCAGGAGCATCATCGCCCAGGTGCCCGGCTCGGGAACGGCGTTGATCGTCACGGTACCGCCAAGCGAACCGGTCGAGCGGTTGTCGCCGTTGATGGTCAGCGTGTACTGACCAGCCTCAAGGTAGAGGCTCGACAGGTTCCAGAATTCGGAAACGCCGTTGTCGAACTCTTCGATGAGATTATACGGACCGCCCGGACCCGTGAGGACCGCGCTGGTGAAGTCGATACCCGTGGAACTGGTGTCCAACGTCAGAGCATAAACGCCCGCCAGATCGTTGGTGAACATGAGCGATTCGATGAACGACGGCGCGTTCAGACCAGACTCGGTGAAACCGATCGTCGTTTCGGAGCCGAGCGTCGTCGGACCGTCACAGACCATCGTACAATCGTCCAAGGTGACCTGCGCACCCGCGGCGGAACTAATCGCAAGCGCAGCTGCGCCAGCCATAGCGAGAACCAATTTACGCATTCGACACCTCCGTTTGGGAGCCACGCCCCTGTTCGCGACTCGCCAATTCGAGCCGTGCGTATACGGTTTATTAACGCATTTGGGTGCGAGTCGGTAACGATTTTTTAACGATGACCGAGTCCCGTTTCGAAACAGCCCCTCCTAGATCGGAAAGCCGCCTTTACAGTTTCGGCAAAGTGACCCCGCGCTGGCCCATATATTTGCCGGCGCGGTCGGCGTAGGTCACCTCGCACGGCTCGTTGCCCTGCAGGAACAGGAACTGGCACGCGCCCTCGTTCGCGTAGACCTTCGCCGGCAGCGGCGTGGTGTTGCGAGAATTCCAGCGTCACATGGCCCTCCCAGCCGGGCTCGAGCGGCGTCACGTTGACGATGATCCCGCACCGGGCATAGGTCGATTTGCCGAGGCAGATGACCAGCACGTCGCGCGGCACCCGGAAATATTCGACCGTGCGCGCGAGCGCGAAGCTGTTGGGCGGGATGATGCAGACGTCGGTCTGGCGGTCGACGAAGCTGTTGGACGCGAAATTCTTGGGGTCGACCGTCGCCGAATCGACGTTGGTGAAGATCTTGAACTCGTCGGCGACCCGCGCGTCATAGCCGTAGGAGCTGACAGGCCGTAGCTGATGCAGCCCTCGCGCCGCTGGGCCTCGACGAACGGCTCGATCATGCCGTGGTTGAGCGCCTGCTCGCGAATCCAGCGGTCGGAAAGTATGGTCATGGCTTTGGCTAACGGCGGCCATTTGACCCTTCAATCGGCCCACTCTTTTTCTGTGGATGCAGGGCGCGGCTGAAAATCGCAGCGTCCGCCGACACGGTAGGGCAAAGCGCTCACAACCTATCCACAGCTTCCAGCCTGTGCTACTTTCGTTCTCGTTGGAGGGTGGCCGATCAGCGGCCAGAGAAGGGCCATGGCCGAAATCATCCGAATCGCAGAACCCGCCGAGCCGGCGGCAAGTGCATCGCTCCCCCAGAATGTCGAGGCGGAAGCGGCGCTTGCTCGGCGCGCTGATGATCGACAATCGGCTGGTCGAGGACGTCCAGCTCAAGCTCAAGGCCGCACCATTTCTTCGAGCCGCTGCACGGCCGGATCTACGAAGCGATCCTGAAGCTGATCGACCGCAACATGATCGCCAATCCGGTCACCCTGCGGCCGATGTTCGAGGCCGACGAGGCGATGAAGGAGGTCGGCGGACCGGCCTATCTCGCCGCAGCTGACGGGCTCGCGGCGCGGCGATCATCGGCGCGCGCGATTTCGCCGACGCAGATCTATGATCTCGCCTTGCTCCGCGCGCTGATCGGCGTCGGCCGCGACCTGGTCGAGAGCGCGCTCGACACCAGCGAGGACGTCGATCCGATGGGCCAGATCGAGCGGGCCGAGACCGAGCTCTACAAGGTCGCCGAGGAAGGCGGCGCCGAAGGCAAGGCGCAAGACGTTCGGCGAGGCGACCAAGCTGGCCGTCGAAATGGCCGAAAAGGCGCTCAACAGCGGCGGCCATCTGTCGGGCATCACCACCGGCCTCGACGGCCTCAACGCCAAGATCGGCGGCCTGCACAAGTCCGATCTCATCATCCTCGCCGGCCGTCCGGGCATGGGCAAGACCTCGCTCGCGACCAACATCGCCTTCACCGCCGCGCAGCGGTTCGCCCGCGACATCGAGGACGGCATCGAGCCGCGGCAAGTCGGCCGGCGCGCCGGTCGCCTTCTTCAGCCTCGAAATGTCGGCCGACCAGCTGGCGACGCGCATCCTCGCCGAGCAATCGGGGATCAGCTCCGAAAATCTGCGCATGGGCAAGATCAGCCAGCAGGAGTTCCGCCATCTCGCGCGCGCCGCCGGCGAGCTGCAGAGCCTGCCGCTCTACATCGACGACACGCCGGGCCTGACGATCGCCGCGCTGCGCACCCGCGCGCGCCGGCTGAAGCGGCAGAAGGGCATCGGCATGGTCGTCGTCGATTATCTGCAGCTGCTGCAGGGCACCGGCCGGAGCGGCAACGACAATCGCGTCCAGGAAATCTCCGAGATCAGCCGCGGCCTCAAGCAGCTGGCCAAGGAACTGGACGTGCCGGTTATGGCCTGTCGCAGCTGAGCCGCGCGGTCGAGCAGCGCGAGGACAAGAGGCCGCAGCTGTCCGACCTGCGCGAATCCGGCTCGATCGAGCAGGACGCCGACATCGTCTTGTTCGTCTATCGCGAGGATTATTATCTCGCGCGCCAAAGCAGCCGGCGACGACGACCAGTCCCGACATCCCGAAATGGCAGCGAAGACATGGAGCGCGTCTACGGCCTCGCCGAGCTGATCGTCGCCAAGCAGCGCCACGGCGCGACCGGCAAGGTGCGGATGAAGTTCGACAGCCGCATCACCAAGTTCAGCGACGCTGCCGACGACAATTATCTGCCGGAGATGCGCGAGCTCAGCTCGTCGGATCAGTCTTCGCGAATCGGGGTCGCGCAGGCCCTCGCCGATGTTGCCGCGCGACTGTCGCGCTCTCGCTGCTGGTCACCGGATAGGCGCAATAATCGGCGGCATAATAAGCGCTCGGCCGATGGTTGCCCGACAGGCCGACGCCGCCGAACGGCGCGTTCGACGGCGCGCCGTTGGTCGGCTTGTTCCAGTTGATGACGCCGGCGCGAACGTTCGCCCAGAACGGTCGTACAGCTCGGGGCTGCCGCCGATCAGGCCGGCGGCAAGCCCGAAGCGCGTGTCGTTGGCCTCGGCGATCGCGGCGTCGAAGTCCTTGACCCGGATGAGCTGCAGCACCGGGCCGAACAACTCCTCGTCGGGGCGCTCGGCGACGTCGGTGACGTCGATCAGCGCCGGGGTCAGGAACGGGCGGTCGTCGGACGGCCGCTCGAGCCGCCGGATCGGCCGGCCGCCCTTCATCATCAGCTCCAGCCATTGCTCCTGCAGATGGTCGGCCGCGGCATTGTCGATCACGCGGGCCCATGAACGGCGGCGGGTCGGCGAACGGCTCGTCGACGATCAGCCGGTCGATCAGCTTGCCGATCGGCCTCGATCAGCGGCTCTTCCTTGCCGTCCTCGACGATCAGCCGCCGCGCCGCGGTGCAGCGCTGCCCGGCCGAGAGATAGGCCGACTGGACGATGATCGTCGCCGCGGCATCGAGGTCCTTGGCGTCCCACACGACCAGCGGATTGTTGCCGCCCAGCTCGAGCGCCAGGATCTTCTGCGGCGTATCGGCGAATTGCCGGTGGAGCGACTGTGCCGGCACGTGCCGAGCCGGTGAACAGCAGCCCGTCGATGCCCGGCTGCGACGCCAGTGCCTTGCCCTCGTCGGGACCGCCGATCAGCAGCCGGACGACGCCTTCCGGAACGCCCGCCTCGTGATAGCATTCGACCAGAATGGCGCCCGTCGCCGGCGTCTTTTCCGACGGCTTGAAGACCACCGCATTGCCGGCGATCAGCGCCGGGACGATGTGGCCGTTGGGCAGATGCGCGGGGAAATTATACGGGCCGAGCACCGCCAGCACGCCATGCGGCTTGTGGCGGACCGCGACCTTGCTGCCCAGCGCCGCTTCCAGCCTGCGCTGCGGCGTGCGCTCGGAATAAGCGTCGATCGAAATCTCGCACCTTGTTGATGACCGCGCCGACTTCGGTGCGCGCTTCCCACAACGGCTTGCCGGTCTCGCGCGCGATCAGCTCGGCGAATTCGTCCTCGCGCTTGCGCACGACGTTGGCGAAGCGGCGCAGCGTCTCGCATGCGATACGCCAGCGAATGCGCCGCCCATTCGGGCCAGGCGGCGCGCGCGGCCGCGACTTCCGCCGCGGCGTCGCCGACTTGCACCAGACCAGATTTCCGCGCCGGTCGCCGGCTCGGTCGACTTCAAGGTTTCGGCCATTGCGAAGCGCGCTCCACGAACTTGGGCGTGGCGTCAAGCGGCGTGCTCGGCGATATCTGCGGCCATCGCTTCGCCCATCCGGCGGATCGCGGCGACCTTGGCTTCGAACGGCGCCCAGTCGTCGCGCTCGCGATGCCGCCCAGATCGCCTCGACCTCCTCGATATGCATCGAACAGGGACCCGGTTCGGACCAATAGGGATGAGCCGGCGCGCTGCGCGTCCTTCGAGCGCGCGGCGAGCGCCCGGAACGGCTCGGACGGGTAGCGCTCCGCGCCGGGATCGCGACCGCCGCGCCAGTCGAAGAAGACACGGTCGATCGGCATCGTCGCGCGACTGCAGGGCGCCGATCAATGCCGCGGCCAGGTCCGGTCGGCTTCGCCGCGTCGCCGACACCCAGCCGCGCCAGCAGGGCGGCGACCAGCGCTTCCTCGAAGCGGTCGGTCCAGTCCGCCGAGCACTCGGCCAGCGGCGGCAGCTTCGGCGACCAGCGCCAGGCATCCGGCCAATTGCGCGAGATCCCAGTGGATCGCCTCCGGCTGGCGGCCGAAGGAATAGAGGCCGTGATGATCGAAATAGGCGGCGGTGAAGTCGGGGTCCCATTCGGGCGTGAAGCGCCACGGGCCGTAATCGAAGCTCTCGCCGGTGACGGCGATATTGTCGCTATTGAGCACGCCGTGGACGAAGCCGGCGGCCATATAGCCAGCGGCGAGCCGCGCCGTCGCGGCTCGACACGAGGTCGAACAGCCGCAGGGCGTTCTCGTCGGCGTCGGCCGCCGGCTGCTCCGCATAGAGTTGTCGCAGGCAGTAGCGGACGAGCGTGTTGATGTTCTCGACCTCGCCGAAGAAGGCGAGCCGCTGGAACGTGCCGATGCGGATATGGCCGTGGCTGAGGCGGGTGAGGACCGCCGAGCGGGTCGGGGAGGGCTCGTCGCCGCGCACCAGCTCTTCGCCGGTCTCGAACAAAGCGAAGCTCTTCGACGTGTTGACGCCGAGCGCTTCGAGCATTTCGGTCGCGAGCACTTCGCGCACGCCGCCCTTGAGGGTCAGCCGGCCGTCGGCGGTGCGGCTGTAGGGCGTCTGGCCCGATCCCTTGGTGCCGAGGTCGAGCAGCCGCCGTCCTCGTCGCGAAGCTGGGCGAACAGGAAGCCGCGGCCGTCGCCGATGTCGGGATTGTACACGCGGAACTGGTGGCCGTGATACCGCAGGGCCAGCGGCTGCTGCAGGTTGTCGGCAAGTGGCTCGAAGCGGCAGAAATGCGCCGCCCAATGCTCGTCTCGGAGATCGCCGAGGCCGACCCGCTCGGCCCAGCGGCGGTTGACGAAGCGCGGCGTGCACTTGGGAAAGCGAGCGGCCTCCACCGGGTCGTAGAAGGCGTCGCCGAGATCGAGGATTCGGAGATCGGGTGCGTAGGTGGTCACGTATTGCTCACGCTGGCGGAGGATTGTCGGTTCCGCTAGGCCTGCCGCGATGGAAAGCAATGGCGATGCGCTGTTTGAGAATTTCGGGGCTGAACCTTCCGCGGAAGACGCGGTGCAGGCGTGGGCGGACAAATACTGGACCAGCCGCGACGGACTGAAGCTTCACTACCGCGATTATCCGGGTCCGGCGGATCGGCCGCCTCTGCTCATGTTGCACGGTCTGACCCGCAACTCGCGGGACTTTGAAGACGTCGCTGCGCGTTATTCGGGCGACTGGCGGGTGATCGCGCCCGATTTCCGCGGTCGCGGCATGAGCGAACGCGATCCGGATTCGTCGCACGATTTGCCCCCCATCTATGCGGCCGATGTTTTGCAGCTGCTGGAAGAGCTCGCGATTTCGGAGGCGGTTTTCCTCGGCACGTCGCTCGGCGGCCTGGTGACGATGATCGTCGCCGCGATCGCGCCTCAGCGGCTAGCCGGCGTCCTCCTCAACGATGTCGGGCCGGAGCTCGACCTGAGCGGTATCGACCGGATCAAGTCCTACGTCGGGAAGCCCGTCATCTTTCGGGATTGGAATGATGTCGCCGACCAACTTCAGGCTCGGGCTGGCGACGTGCATCCAGCCTATAGTCGGGAGGATTGGCTGCGCTTCGCCAGGCGCACGTGCCGCGAAACCGACCGCGGCATCGAGTTCGACTATGACATGGCCATCGCCGATCCGTTCAATGCCGGGAACACGGGCGAAACGCCGGACGGCTGGCCTTACTATCGGAATCTAAATGGCTGCCCCGTTCTCGTGCTGAGGGGCGAGCACAGCGACCTGCTGCCCGATGCCGCCGCCGCTCGGATGGCAACCGAGATCGACGATGTCGAGGTTGTGACTGTGCCCGGGGTCGGGCACGCCCCCGATCTCAGCGAACCCGCAGCGGTGGCGGCGATCGACCACCTGCTGGAGCGTGTCCTCAGGAAGTAATCCGCCCCAATTTCGCGAGCGCGGCAGTATCGGATTCTTCCGGCGCGATCGTTCCGGAGAAGCGGCCGTTGCGGTCGAACAGAAGCACGGTCGCGGTGTGGTCGACGCTATAGCTGCCGCTTTGGTCCGGCACCTTGCGCGAATAGATTCCGAAGTGCTTCTTTACCTGCGTAATCTGCGCTGGCGTTCCGGTCAGGCCGATCACGGGGCTGTTGAAAAGCTCCGCATATTTGCCGACTTCGGCCGGCCCGTCGCGTTCCGGATCGACGGTGACGAAGACGATCTCGAACGGCCGTTCCCCCGCGCCCAGCTCGTTCCGCAGCTTCACCATCCGGGCGAGGGTCGTCGGGCAGACGTCGGGGCAGTGAGTGAACCCGAAGAAGATGCCGTAGGGCTTCCCCGAGAGAGAGCTGCTCGTGAACGGCTTGCCGTCCGATCCGGTGAGGGTGAATGGGCCGCCAAGGCTAGCAAGGCTCAGCGCTTCGCCCTGCGGCTGGGCCTGCGGCACCGGTTTGAGCATGAGGTAGGCGAAGACCGCAGCTGCTATCGCGACGAGAACCCACAGGACGATACGAACGCTGCGCATCAGTGACCCTCCGGCCCACTAGCGGGCGCAACGCGAACATCTATCGGTATCTCGCCCGATTTCTCGAAGCGCAGGCGGAGCTTTAGCGTTTCTCCGCGGCGGAGTGGTCCGCCAAGTCCCATCATCATCACATGCGTGCCGCCGGGCTTCAGCTCAATCGTGGAGCCGGCTGGCGCCGCGAGGCCCGAACTCAATTCGCGCATTCGGGAAATGCTGCCCGAGCTATCGGTCGTGTGGATCGTGGCCGTTGCCGGTTCGGAAGCGGCGATGCTCAACAGGCGGTCGTCCGCCGTGCCCCGATTGCTGATGGTCAGGTAGGCCGCCGTGGATGTCTGGCCGGCGACGGTCTCACGGGCCCAAGCATCCGAAATCCGCAAGTCGGGCGATCCAGTCTGACCGCATGAAGCGAGCAGAAGCGCCGCCAAAAGAAGTCGTTTCACGCGGGCTCCGTAGAGGCCCGGCCGCACGACCGCAATGCGGCGTCAGCGGCTTGGTGTAGGGAACGAAATCACCGAGCTGGCATCCTGCCCCGGGCAAGCCGCTCACATTGTCGCGAGTTCGGACGAGATCGCCCCGGCAATACCGCGAGCCGATCGGTTCCAACACCAGGATGTCCGAGTTCCGCAGACTAGAGCAACTCGGCACGCTATTGAGGTACACGACCCGTCCATTCCCGTAGATCAGCGAGTGCGGCCCTGCGACGCGCAGAGACTCGCCTTGCTCGAAGGTGACGCAACGCTGCGCGACGCCGGCGACCCTGCCAGTGAGCTCCGGGATCGCCGCGGTCGTTGCTGCTGGCTGCGGTGCAGTGCAGCCAGACATCAATGTGGCAATCGCAAGCAAAATGAGCCTCATCAGGTCTTCCTTTTACGCCAGATTGCCGAGGGCTGAAACGCTCTTTAACGGAACGCGGGACCAGAGGAGAGGCAAGAACTATGGCGACCGGCGATCAACCGGTGAAGCGCGTGACGATCGTCGGCGGCGGTACGGCCGGCTGGATGACGGCGGCGGTCTTGTCGAAATGGCTCAGCCAGGTCGAAATCAAGCTGGTCGAATCGGACGAAATTGGGATCATCGGTGTCGGCGAAGCGACTATTCCCGCAATACGCAGCTATCTTGCCCTCGCCGGTATCGATCCGTTGCGCATGGTCCGCAAGACGAAAGCCACCTTCAAGCTGGGCATCCAATTCGTCGATTGGGGCGCACCGGGCGAGACCTACATCCACGGGTTCGGGAAGATCGGGCAGGACATGCTCTGGCTTCATCCGCATCAATTGTGGATGGCGGCTCGCAACCGCGTACCGGGGTCGATCAGGCATTTCGATCATTACGCGCTGAACTGCGTCGCCTCATTGAAAAACAAATTCACTTTCCCTGACGCACGCAATCCGCAGTCGCCGCTCGCCCACATCGATTATGCCTACCACTTCGATGCAGCACTGTTCGGGCGATTCCTGCGCGCTGAGAGCGAGGCTCGCGGAGTAACCCGTGTCGAGGGACGCATCGTCGAAGTTCTCCAGGACCCCGAGAGCGGCTTCGTCAAAGCCGTGAAGCTGACGGACGGCCGCGAGGTCGAGGGAGATCTGTTCATCGACTGCTCGGGCATGCGTGCACTGCTGATCGGGGACGCACTGGGCATTGGCTACGAGCACTGGAACCAATGGCTGCTGTGCGACCGGGCCATGGCCGTGCCGTGCGCCAGCGTCTCGCCCCTTACGCCCTATACCAGGTCCACCGCGAGAACCGCTGGTTGGCAATGGCGCATCCCGCTTCAGCATCGAATCGGGAATGGATATGTCTACTCGTCCAACCTGATCAGTGATGAAGCCGCCGCCGAAACCTTGCTGGGTAACCTCGATGGCGAGGCACTGGCGGATCCGCGGCCAGTCCGCTTTGCGCCTGGCCGGCGGCTGAAAGCGTGGGACAAGAACGTCATTGCGATCGGCCTCTCGTCCGGATTCCTGGAGCCGCTGGAATCCACTAGCATCCATTTGATTCAGACAGGCATCAACCGAATCCTTGCTCTCTTTCCCGCCCAAGGCTTCGCCGAGCCCGACATTGAGGAGTACAACCGCCAGTCGCGCTTCGAATATGAAGACGTCCGCGACTTCATCATCGCGCACTACAAAGTGACGCGACGCAGCGGCGAGCCCTTCTGGGACCATGTCCGGACGATGGATGTGCCGGACAGCCTCCGGGATCGGCTAGAGCTGTTCCAGTCGTCAGGAAGGTTTTTCAAGCATGGCGCGGCCGAGCTGTTCGCGGAGGAGAGTTGGGTACAGGTACTGCTAGGGCAGGGGCTCGAAGCGCAGCCGGACCCTGTCTCGGAATTTGTTGCCGACGATGAACTGGTCGCGTTCCTCAACGATATCGTCGAAGTGAATCGTGAGGTCGCCGACGGCTTGCCGGACCACGACGCTTTCGTCGCCAGTCTTCCGGCGAGCTCGGCAGATCAGGGTCCTTCAGAAGCCGCCGAGCCGTTCCATTTGGCCAACACCCACCGTTAAGGCAGGCCCGCCTCGTGTCCTGAAAGGCACAGAGGTAGCAAACAGTGAGTTTCCGGGTGACGGCCAGATTGACTCACAATGAATGAAGGGCTTTCATCGGCGATTATTGGAGTGGATACCCGGTTCCGAATGTAACCGGTTACAGATCGGGGAGAGGTCTCAGTGAGCAAGTTCAGCAGCAAGCGTGCGCTTGCGTCGGGTATTTCCGCAGCGGCAGTTGCAGCGGCGCTCTGCATGGCGACGCCTGCGTTTGCGCAGACGACGGCGAGCATCCGCGGCGAGGGTGCAACCCCCGGAGCGACGATCACAGCAACGGATACGAATACGGGTCGGTCGGTGACGACAACAGTGAATGCCGACGGCTCGTTCGTTATCCCCGGCCTCCGCCCCAGCACTTATCGCGTGGAGGGAGCGGGTGAGGCGCAGGATGTTGAGCTTCCTGGTCGGCCAGACGGTCACCATCGACGTGGCGCCTGCGCCGGTCGCCGAGACGACGACCAGCGGAGGCACGGTCGTGGTCACGGGCCGCCGCAATCGCCAGGAAGTCCGTTCCGCCACGGTCGGCCAAAGCGTTTCGCAGTTTCAGATCGAGAATCTGCCGCAGAACGACCGCAACTTCCTGAACTTCGCGGCGCTTGCCCCGGGCGTCATCGTTTCGCCGGACGTAGGTACCAACAACAAGAAGATTCAGGCGGGCGGCGTCAGCGCGGACAATATCAACGTCTACATCGACGGCACCAGCCACAAGAACCGCGTCGGCTTCAACGGCGTTGCTGGTCAGAACTTCTCCCAGGGCAATCCCTTCCCGCAGTCCGCGGTACAGGAGTTCCGCGTCGAGACGCAGAACTTCAAGGCTGAGTATGAGCAGGCGGGTTCGGCGATCATCACTGCCATCACCAAGACTGGCGGCAAGGATTTCCACGGCGGCGTGTTCGGTGAGTTCATGCCGAAGGCTTGGTTCGGTCGGCCGTTCTTCGACCGTTCGGGTGAAGCCAACAATCCGAATGGCGACCGGGAAAAGCCGGACTACAAGCGTTATCAGTTTGGCGCGGACGTTGGCGGCCCGATCATCCCGGGCCTGCTTCACTTCTTTGCAGCCTATGAAGGCACGCGTCAGAACAACCCTCAGTCGTTCGTGGTCGACGCCCCGGCGGGCATCGACGGTTTCGACGAGGAGGTCGCCAGCAAGTTCGAGCAAAATCTCTATTTCGGTAAGCTGACGCTTTTCGCGACCAACGCCGATACGATTCACGCCAGCTACTTCCGTCGCGACGAAGAAGACGTTCGCGACTACGGCGGCAACCGTGCGCGGTCGACCGGCCGCAACGTCAGCACATCGACCAAAAACTATCAGCTCGAGTGGAATCACCGCGCCGATAATTGGCTGAACGAAATGACGATCAGTTACTTCGACAGCAACACGGGCACTCCGCGGCTGACCGAAGGGCCCGAAATTCGGCTGGTAACTGGCGTGCCTGCAACGCCGACTACTCCTGCCGACCCGTTCAATGGCCAAGAATTTTTCATTGGTTCGAACTCCTTCGTTCAGGCAAACCGGCAGAAGGACAAAAATTTCAAGAACCACTTCACATACACCGGCTTTGACGGCCACGTGATCAAGGCGGGCATCCGATACGCTCGCAACGAGCTGATCCGCGTCGAGGAAGCGTTCAAGTTCGGCCAGTATTCGTTTAACGGCCCGACCTTCACGGGCTTCGAGAGCAGCATCCCGTTCCGCGCTGTCGTGGCTCAGCTCGACCCGGTGCCGATCACGGCGAAGAACACCTATGTCGGTCTGTTCATCCAGGACGACTGGACGGTGAACGATCACCTGACGGTCAACGCCGGCTTACGTTGGGATTATGAGAGCAACAACTTCAACCAGAAGTACACGACGCCGGACAATGTCGCTGAGGCATTGCGGAACTACGTCGGTTGGCAGGCTGCCGGTATTGATGCCGAGGACTATATTTCAGACGGCAGCAATCGCGAGCCGTATAAGAAAGCGTTCGCGCCGCGCCTCGGCATCTCGTATGACGTCTATGGCGATCGGGACACCATACTCTTCGCTGGTGCAGGGCGTTACTACGATCGCAACAACTTCTACACAGCCTCGCTGGAGCGCCTTTTCAATGAGGGTCGCAGCGACGTCACGATCCAATTCTGCGATATTCCGGGGCGCCCCTGCCCGGCAGGAACGCTTCCGGCAGATACACTAAGGTGGATCGATGCTTATCGCGATCCGCAAGCCATCCGGGATGCAATCGCCGCAAGCGGTATTCGCGGCAACATCTGGGCGCTGAACAACAAGACCAAGCCGCCGTATACCGATCAGTTCAACATCGGCGTCCGCAAGCGGTTCGGCGAATGGCAGACATCCTTCACCTACGCCTATAACCGTGGACGCAATCAGTTCATTTACGTCCGTGGCAATCGCATGCCCGACGGGTCGTACACGCCTGCCGGCTTCCCTTACATTCGCGACAACTTCCCGATCGAAGGTCGCCCGACTGGTTACACCGGACGCGTGAACATCGGTTCTAGCGAAGGCAAGTCGAACTACAGCGCATGGTTCCTCCAAGCAGAAAAGCCGTGGACGGATGCAAGCCGCTGGGGTGTGACCGCGTCGCTCACGATCACGGATGCGAAGTCAAACCAGGCACGCGCCTTTGGTGAGGCGGAAATGTTCAACGCTGGTCAGCAGGATGCCTACGGCTGGAACAACATTGGCGGTCTCGAGAAGTGGCGCTTCGTCGGTTCCGGCACTGTAGGCCTGCCGCTTGACTTCCGACTGTCGACGATCGTGACGCTCTCGTCTGGCCCGAACTTCGGCTACGTCAGCTTCGATCCGACGCTGCAGCCTTGCGGCGGCTGCATTCCATTCAACGACTCCGGCATTCTCAATCCAGAAAAGACGATCGCTTACAAGACTGTCGATATGCGCCTGGCGAAGCGGTTCAACCTGCCGTGGGGTCATGAAGCACGAGGCCAGTTTGCAGGTCTATAACGTGTTCGACTGGGTCAACCGCGGATATGAAACATGGGGTGCAGGCAATGCCGGCAATGGTAGGGAAGCACCGCTCAAGCAGAACTCCACCGTGGGTGCGGCACGCAGCTTCCAAGCTGGCCTGAAGTACCGCTTCTAAGCATGAGCTGGCGGGGAGGGGATGCCGCCCCTCCCGTTCGGTATCGGAGGTTCGACTGTGAAGCCTGAACTGCGACGGGTTGGCCATTGCCAGGCTCCCGTCGTGGTGATCGATGATTTCAGCGGGGACGCTGAGGCCTTGATGGAGATCGCGGAAGCGACGTCTCCCTATCGGGAAGCCGGCAATTACTACCCCGGACTTCGCCGCGTGATTACCGAGGCCGATGAAGCCGCCAACGATTATGTCGAACGAACCTGCCAGGACGCGGCTCAGTTCATTGCGGGCGCATTCGACTGCGACGGGTTCGATCTCGTCGAGGCGAGCTTTTCCATGGTCACGTCGGATCCTGCGAAGCTTCAGCCGGCGCAGCGGGCGCCGCATTTCGAACTCCACGGACCCGAAATACTTCGCCTTGCTGCATTACCTTCGCGTCCCGAAGGCACCGGCACGGCCTTCTATCGGCAGCGATCCACGGGCATCGAGATGGTGACGGAAGCCAACGTCTCGACCTTCGTCCGGACGGCTGATGCCGAAGCGGCAATGCTTCCGGCGGGTTCGGGCTACATCGTCGGATCAAACGACTTCTTCGAACAGATCGGCTCTGTCGAGGCCGTCCCCGACCGGCTGATCATCTACCAGGGAAGCCTGCTCCATTCGGGCATCATTCCCGCCGACATGAACCTCAGCCCCGATCCGCGCATCGGCAGGCTGACGGCCAACTTCTTCCTGCGCGGTCATTGAGAGGAAAGTCATGCGTACGACCGTGTTGTTGATCTCCGCCTGCGCCGCACTGTTCGCGAGCACCGCCGCGCACGCGCAGAAGCGGACCTACATCAACCCGATCGACATCGATTACCGCTACAATTGGGAACAGACGAACCAGGGCGTCAGCTACCGCACCGGCGCGGATCCGGCGATCGTTCGGCACAAGGGCGCCTATTACCTCTTCCAGACGCTGGCCGACGGTTACTGGCGCTCGACCGACCTGATCGACTGGACGTTCATCACCCCCAGTCCGCTGGCCGTTCGACGGCGTCGTCGCGCCCGCCGCGATCTCGGACGGCGACCGGCTCATTCTCATGCCGTCGATCTCGTTCACGCGGCCGGGATCGATCCTGGTTTCGACCGCGCCCGAAACCGGCAAGCTCGACTTCCTGGTGCGCCGAATGCCCGAGCTTCCCGGCGGCGTGCGATAAGGCGCCGGAGGAGATGAAGCCCGGCGAGGTTCCGCCCGGACCCTGGGATCCCGGCCTGTTCAAGGACGACGACGGCCAGTGGTACCTTTATTGGGGGTCGTCGAATGTCTTTCCGATCTACGGCCAGAAGATCGCCTTCGAGGACGGCAAGCTGATCTACCAGACGAAGGCGGAGCCGCTCTTCCTGCTCCACCCGGAGAAGCATGGCTGGGAACGCTTCGGCCAGGATCACAGCGGGCTGCTCGGTAACGGGCAGCCGACCAAGCCCTATGTCGAGGGCGCCTGGGTCACGAAGCACGGCGGCAAATATTACCTGCAGTACGGCGCGCCGGGCACCGAGTTCAACGCCTATGCCAACGGCACCTACGTGTCGGACAAGCCGCTCGGGCCGTTCGAATATGCCCCTTACAACCCCATCGCCTACAAGCCCGGCGGCTTCGTCGAGGGGGCCGGCCATGGCTCGACCTTCGACGATGTGTACGGCAACTTGTGGAACACCGGCACGCCATGGATCGGCTACAACTGGACGTTCGAGCGGCGCATCAACATGTTCCCGACCAAGTTCGAGGCGGACGGGCAGATGTGGGCGTCGTCGCGCTTCCAGCGACTTCCCGCAATATATCCCGCGCAAGAAGGTCGACGATATCGACAGCCTGTTCACCGGCTGGATGCTGCTGTCCTACCGAAAGGCGGCCAGTGCATCGTCCACACAAGGCGAATTTGCGGCGGATCGCGTAACGGACGAAGATCCGCGGACCTTCTGGGTCGCCTCCGAGCAAGAAGGCCGGCGAGACGCTGACGGTCGATCTCGGCGCGGCGAAGATCGTGCGGGCGGTGCAGGTCAATTATGCGGACTACAAGTCGGGCCGCTTCGGCGATGCGCCGGACATCTATACCGAGTTCGAGCTGCAGCATTCGACCGACGGTCAGAACTGGCAGCCGCTGGCCAAGCCCGACGGGCCGCGGCGCGACCGGCCCAACGCCTATATCGAGCTGCAGCAGCCGGTGCGGACGCGCTTCGTGCGCTACGTCCATGGCCACGTCGGCGGCGCTAACCTCGCGATCAGCGACTTGCGCGTGTTCGGCAATGCCGATGGTCGCGACCCGTCGCGGCCTTCAGGCGTGGTCGCGGCAACGTCGACAAGGACGAGCGCGATGCGACGATCCGCTGGGCGCAAGGTGCCGGGCGCGGTCGGCTACAACATCCGTTTCGGCATCAAGCCCGACCGGCTGACGCTGACGTACCAGCTCTGGGCCGATGAGCTCGGCGACGGCGCGACGCTCGACAAGGAGCTTCGCTCGCTGAACGTCGGCGTGCCCTATTACGTGGCGGTCGAGGCGTTCAACGAAACGGGCGTGTCGAAGCTCAGCCGCGTCGTGCCGATGCGCTGATCAGCCGAGCCAGCCGCCGGTGAATCCGGCTCGCTCCAGGCCGAGCCGGATCGCCGGCACCTGGCGCGTGAACTTCCAGACGAAGTCGTTCCGGTAGTTCGCCGCCTGCAGCAGGATCGGGCCCTGGTCGATGCCGAGATAGTCGGCGGCGACCCAGCCGTGCTTGCGGATCGACGGAGCCGGTCTCGAGCTTCTTGTCCGTGTAGGTGAAGCTCGGGTTGAAGCTGTCCTTGAAGCCGTATTTGTCGAAGAGCGCGTGCCGTGATCGGCAAGCAGCGCCTCGGCGGCCGGGATGACGATTTCGGGCGCGAACGGCAGCGAGCCGAGAGCCGCAGTCGGCGCGATGGTGCCGTCGTCGCGCTCGTCCGGCTCGCCCAGCGGCCCGCGCGCGGCATAGCCGTAGAAGGTTCGCTGCTCACCCTTGAACGGAAGCTACGTAATTGCCCGGTCCGTCGCAGGCGGTCAGGCCCCAGATGTCGGTTCGAATAGCCGTTCCAGCGCATCGGATTGGCGGTGCAATAGGCGCGGTTGGCATAGGTCGCGCGGCGGCTGTTCTCGAAATAGTCGAAGCCGGCCGCGCGCATCGGGGCGTCGAGAATGCCGCGGAAGTCGATGAAGATGTGGCTGTACTGGTGTCCGAACAGCGGCGCGAAGGCCAGGTGGCGCGTCGGCCCTTCGCCGCGCCAGAAGCTCGGGTAGGGCGCGATCCATTGTTCCCAGCTGTTCGGCGGCACGGCGTGCGACAGGCGCGCCGAGCGCCAGGATGTAGACGAACATGCCCTCGTTATAGCCGTCCCAGTTGCGCTCGATCAGGCCGCGTTCGGGATGCCAGCCCATGGAGATTTGCGGCCGTCCGTCGTAGCGGAAGAAGTTCCAGTCGGCGCGCGCGTAGATGTCGTTGGCGAGCTTGCGGATCTCGCGCTCGGCCGCGTCGTCCTGATCGTAATATTGGCCGGCGAACAGCATGCCCATCAACAGGATGGTCGTGTCGACGCTCGACAGTTCGACCTGCCGGTATCGCGAGGCCGGTCTCCATATCGATGAAATGGTAGAAGAAGCCCTTGTGGCCGATGGTGCCGCTCGGCTCCGGTCCTTGCGGCGCGTTCCAGAAGAAGCGAAGGGTGGTGAGCGTCAGGTCGCGGGCCTCCGCGCGTGTGCACCAGCCCCGCTCGACGCCGATCGGATAGGCTGGAAGGGCGTAGCCGACCGAGGCGATGCTGCAGAAGGCGGGCGTCGGCCAGCGATCCGGCACCAGGCCATTCTTGCGGTTCACCGTATCCCAGAACCAGCGGAACGTGCGCTGCTCGATATCCTCGTAGAACGCGGGAAGCGTATGGCCGGCAGAACCAAGGGTGGTGGTGGCACAACCGGGAAGGGCGCTTCCCGCAAGCAGAAGCGATGACCCTTGAAGTAGCTTGCGACGGTCGAGAGTAATCAAAGTCTGGTTGCCTTGGGATTGGTGGTTGAACGAATGACGAGTTCGGGTCGGTGCAATTCCTGGCCGCCCGGTTCGGCCTCGCCCTTGAGCACCGAGATCAGGCGACACATGGCGCGCTCACCCAATTCGGCAATGCGGACTTGAACGGTGGTCAATCCTATGTGCCGGGCCAATGGAATGTCGTCGAAGCCGACCACCGCCACCTCATCCGGCACTCGAACGCCGGCGCGGTTCAACGCCTGCAACGCGCCGTTCGCCATCATGTCGTTCGCGGCGAAGACCGAGTCGAAGGTCTGCCCAGACTGGAGCATGGCTTCGATTGCGGCCGCGCCTGCTTCTTCGGTGAAATCTCCCGGGAACATGTGGATACTGGCGCCTGCATCCGTCAGCACCTGCTCAAACGCCGCTGCGCGTTCCTGGGCGTCGACGTTCCCCTCCGGTCCGGCGATGTGCAGCATGCGAGTCCGACCGAGCGAGAGGAGATGCTCGGCAACAGCACGCGCGCCCGCTTCATTGTCGAGCCGAACGCCAGGATGGCCGCCCGCATCGCCGCGGGTGTTGAGTAGGATTGCCGGCGAGCCGGAGGGAATGGTGCTCGCAAGCTCCTCCTCGGTCAGGTGCGGGGCAAGCACGACCAGACCGTCTACGCGGCCGCGCATGGCACGCATCGCATTCGCGGACTGCTCGCTTCCGTGATGCACGTTCGACAGCAGGAGCATGTATCCGCGGCGCGCTGCCTCATGGTCCATTCCGCGCACGAGTTCGGAGAAGAATTCTCCGTGAAGATCCGGGAGAACGACACCGATGGCGTTCGTGCGTGACAGGCTAAGGCTGCGCGCGCCGGCATGAGGAACATAGCCCAGGTCGCGCACTGCGTCGGTTACGCGTCAGCTTCGTTTCCTCGCTGACATTGTCGATCCGGTTGAGCACGCGCGACACCGACGCGACCGAAACCTGTGCGAGGCGGGCAACATCGCGTATCGTTGCGTCGGGCATGCGTTCCTTATCGGCAGCAAATGCGACAAAAGCCAACCGGCAACCGATTGCAATTGCCTGCGGGCTCGGTCATGTAACCGGTTACACACTGCGTCAAGGACTCTGATCCGGCGGTAGCTCGGAACGCCACCAGAGCGGTAGAGAGAGGGAGAGAAGATGCTCGAAACGCGCATTTCGCGCAGGGCCGCACTTTTGGGTGCGGGCGTTACGGTGGCCTGGCTTTCAAGTCCGGCGCGAGCGCTTTTGCAGGCGGCGACCCGTGTTCCGGTTCCGGCCTTTGTCGACGCTCTGATCTCGAAGATGACGCTGGAGGAAAAGGCGGGCCAGCTGAGCCTGATGGCATCCGCCTGGGGGCCCAGCGCCGCGGCCGCTCTCAATCCGCCGAGCAACAGCAACTTCCCTCAGCAGCTCGAGGAAACGCGGCAGGGCCAGCTGACCGGCATTTTCAACGGCAACGGCGCGCGCATGGCGCGGACCATGCAGAACGTCGCGGTCAGGGAATCGCGGATGAAGATCCCGTTGATCTTCGCGGCCGACATCATTCACGGCCATCGCACCATCTTCCCGGTTCCGCTGGCGCGAGGTCGCGAGCTTCGAGCCGGAACTGGCGCGCCGCACCGCCGAGGTCGCGGCGTTCGAGGCGGCCGGCGCGGGCATCGACTGGAATTTCGCGCCGATGGTCGACGTGGCTCGCGATCAACGCTGGGGCCGCGGAGTCGAGGGCGGCGGCGAGGATGTGCTGCTCGGCAATCTGTTCGCCGCTGCGCGCGTGCAGGGCTTCCAGGGCACCAATCTCAAGTCGAACGAGCATTTCCTCGCCACGGCCAAGCACTTCGCCGCCTATGGCGCAGCGGAAGCAGGGCTCGACTACAATACGGTCGACATGTCCGAACGCACGCTGCGTGAGGTGTACCTCCCGCCGTACAAGGCCGCGCTCGACGCTGGCGCCTTGTCGGTCATGGCCTCGTTCAACGAGATCTCAGGCATTCCCGCAACCGGCAACCGCTGGCTGATGCGCGACGTGCTGCGCGGCGAGTGGAAGTTCGATGGCTTCGTCGTGTCGGATTACACGGGCGACGAGGAAATGATCGCCCACGGCTATGCCAAGGACGGGCGCGACGCGGCGCGGATCGCCCTTCTCGCCGGCGTCGACATGAGCATGCAGAGCGGCCTATACCGCAAGCATCTGCCCGACCTCGTCCGCGCAGGCGAAGTGCCCGAAGCAGTGCTCAACGAGTTCGGTGCGCAAGGTGCTCGCGATGAAGGCCATGCTCGGCCTGTTCGAGGACCCGTTCCGCCGCATCGACGAGAAGCGCGAGACCGCGCGCTCCATGCTTCCGAAGAGCCGCGCTCTAGCCCGCGAAGCCGGCCGCAAGTCGATCGTTCTCCTCAAGAACGATGGCGACCTGCTGCCTCTGCCGAAGTCGGGCAAGACAATCGCGCTGATCGGTCCGTTCGCGGCCGGCCAGCACGACCTCGTCGGTCCGTGGGTGCGTCTATGGCACCGACGAGAAAGCGGTCGATCTGGCTACCGGCGTCCGCGCAGCGGTCGCGGACAAGAACAAGGTCATCGTCGTCGAAGGCTCCGGACGTCGAGAAGCCGATCGCCGGCGGGATCGAGGCGGCGGTCGCCGCCGCGCAGCAGGCCGACATCGTCGTGCTCGCCATCGGCGAGGCGCAGGGCATGTCGGGCGAGGCGCAATCGCGCACCGAGATCGTCGTCCCGAAGCCGCAGCAGGATCTGGCGGAAGCGGTCGCCAAGGTCGGCAAGCCGATCGTCGTCGTGCTGAAGCATGGCCGCGCGCTGGCGCTCGAAGGCGCGGTGGCGAACGCTCCGGCGATTCTCGCGACCTGGTTCCTGGGAACGGAGACGGGTCACTCGATCGCCGACGTCCTGTTCGGCGCCTACAGCCCGTCTGGCCGCCTGCCGGCGAGCTTCCCCCGCCGTTCTGGTCAGCAGCCCTACTATTACGCGCACAAGCGTACGGGCCGTCCCAATGCCGATCCGACGCTGGAGAATTACAAGGCGCGCTTCCGCGACATCACCAACAGCGCGCTCTATCCGTTCGGCCACGGCCTGACCTACGGCAAGATCGCCTACGGCGACTTCACCATCAGTGCCCCGTCCATGGGCATGAACGGCGAAATCACGGTGACGGCGCGGATCACGAACAGCGGTCGTCATACCGCCGAGGAAGTCGTGCAACTCTACATCGCACGACCGCGTCGCAAGCATCACGCGGCCGGTTCGTGAACTCAAGGCTTTCCGCAAGATCAAGCTGGCGCCGGGCCAGTCGGAAGTGGTCAGTTTCACGATCAAGCCGGCCAACCTGCAGTTCTTCGGCGTCAACGATCAGCCGGTGGTCGAGCCGGGCACATTCGACGTGTGGATCGCGCCGTCGGCCGAAGCGGAGGGCCTCAAAGGCACGTTCGAACTGACGGCCTAGGCGGCTTCGGGCTCCAATTCGCGCTCCCGCCGGGTCTCGCGACCGAGCGGGTTGAGCAACATGACGACGCAGGACAAGGCGAGGAAGATCAACGGGACGGCGACCACCACGGTCTTCATGCCGCTCAACGTCGTCTCGCTCTGCGGAACGTTCGCGACATAGCCGACCGAAGCGAAGCTCCAGCCGAGGATCGCAGTCGCAAGGCCGATCGCTACTCGCTGGAGCAGAGCGGCGAGTCCGAAGACCGTGCCTTCGACATGCACCCCGGTCGCGCGCTCGCCATATTCGATGGTGTTCGGCAGCATCGCCCAGAAGACGAAGTTCAGGCCGACGATCATCACCTGCATGACGACCAGGAAGATCTGCATCAGGCCCGTCTGGTGCACGTCCACCGCGGCGAAGGTCAGCAGCCCGACTATTCCCAGCCCGGCCGCAAGCATCCAGATCGCGCGCAGCCCGATCACCCGCCCGAGCAGCATCCAGAGCGGGATGGAAATGCCGCTCACGATCCCCATCGACGCGAGCGCCAGCTGCCCGGCGTCGGGATCGTTGAGCAGATATTTGAAGTAATAGAGCACCGATTTGTTGAGCACGGTGATGGCGACCACCATCGCCATCATCGCGGCACTCAGCGTGATGAAGGCGCGGTTGCGCGCGAGGCTGGCAAGGGCATCGCGGACGCTGCTCGGCATCGGTCGCGCGATCGGCGCGGTTTCGCGGTAGGTCAGGCCGACAAGGATCAGGATCGCAGCGCCGACCATCGCGCCGACGACGGCCGCGGCGAAAAAGGCCTGCGAAGCGGTCGAGCCGGTGAGCCAGGCCCCGATCGGAACGGTGCAGAGGGCTACGACGACCGCCGCCGCCGTGCCGAACAGCATCCGCATCCCGGCGACGAAAGCGCGGTCGCCACCGTCCACGCTGATCCGAGCGGTCATGGCAAGATAGGGCACGTTCACCGCCGCATAGGCCGTCCGAAACAGCAAATGCGCTCCAAGGATGCCCGCAATTGCTAGCGGCCCCGTGCCGCCCGGCGGCAGAGTAGGCGAGCATGAAGCAGATCGCCGAGCGGCACGGCTCCCGCAATCATGATCGCGCCATACTTCAACGTGGCGTGCCGCCGGTCGACCAGCACGCCGACGGCAAAGCTGGCCAGGCCGTCCCACACCGACGCGATCATGTAGGTCGTTGCCGCGACCTTGATCGGAATGTCGAGCGCGTCCGTGTAGTAGAACAACAGGTAGAGCATGACGCTCTGCCAGAAGATGTTGAACGCAAAGTCCCCGAACGCGAACAGCAACATTCGCGGCTTGGAGGGACGGGCTTCGGCGATCACTGGCGGCGACTGATCACATATTCGGCAGCGCTCGGCTGGTCGGGCAGGACGAAGCGCAGCGTTCGGCTTGCCTCGTCATGCTGGGCGTCCACGGTCCTTGGACCGCGTACCAGTGCTTTCCCGCCCCAGCCGTGGACCGTCACCGCGATCTGCTTCCACCACGGCTTGAAGCTGCCTTCGCGCTTGTCGAAGTGGAGCATCAGGCCGTCCTTGCCGAGCGTGCAGCGCACTGCCTGGCGTAGCGTCGAACCCTTCACACTGACTCCGTCGTCCCAGTAAAGTTCGCCGCGGCAATCCTGACCCGGATAGACATGAAGATCGAGTGGGCCGTTCGGTACTTCGGACGTGTTCTGCGTCAGTGCCTGGCGGGGGAGGATCGTGCCCGGACGGACGTAGACCGGCAGCCGGTCCAGGGTTGGTGTTTCCTTGATCACCTCGAACGGAGCGTCGGGCTTCGTCTCGCCCTCTACCTCGAGCCCGGTCCAGTAGTCGAACCAGCCGGCGCTCGGCATGCAGGCGTCGTAGACGTGCGTCGACTCAGGCTTCGCGGAGGGAACGACAAGGAGGTCGCGCCCGACGGTAAAGGCCATGGACTGGTCGCAGGGCGCGGTCGTCAGTTGCGGATAGTCGTAGAAGACCGGACGCATCACCGGGTCACCGGTCCGCGCATTCTGCTCGGCCACGGCGTAGAAGTAGGGGATCAGCCGATACCGCTCCTCGATGTAGCGGCGGCGGATGGCGAGATGCTCCGCTCCGTCGACCCACGGCTCGGCGCGCGGCGTGTTCTTTGCGGCATGGTTGCGGAAGACGGGTGTGAACGCGCCGACCTGATACCAGCGCGTTAGCAGCTCCGGGCTAGGTCCGCCGGTGAAGCCGCCGATGTCGGCCCCCGCCCAGGTGAAGCCTGACAGTCCGAGGTTCAGCAGCTGATGAACCATCAGCTTCAGATGGTCCCAGGTGGCGTTGTTATCCCCCGTCCAGGTCACTGCATAGCGTTGCCCACCCGCATAGGTAGCACGGGTCATGACGAACGGCCGCACGTTCGGGCGCAACCGCAGCAGGCCTTCGTAGGTCGCGCGGCTATTCTCCATTCCGTAGACGTTGTGCGCTTCCGCATGCGTGGTCGTGCGGGCGGCGAAATCGTCGGAAGCGATGCGATGCAGGGTGCCGATCGGCATGGTCTTGGTCGGCGTTTCGAAGATCGCCGGCTCGTTCATGTCGTTCCAGAAGCCGGCGATGCCGTCGTCGACGAAGCCTTTGTACAGATCGCCCCACCATTCTCGGCTGTCGGCGCGCGTGAAGTCGGGGAAGACCGACGGGCCGGGCCAGACCGGCGCGACATAGGTGCTTCCGTCCGGGTTCTTGAGAAAGTGATCCCCGGCAAGGCCGGTATCGTAGGGCGCATGGCCTTCGTTCGGGGCGTGCGCGATATGCAGGTCGGTGATGGTGACGAGCTTGATGCCCTGCCGGTTCATGTCGCCGACCAGCTTCTTCAGATTTGGGAACGCCTTGGTATCTACGGTAAACGGCCGGTTGCGATCCTGGAAATCGATGTCGAGCCAGATGACGTCGGTCGGGATGCGATCCGCTTCGAGGCGAGCGGATAGTTCGCGAACTTCGGCGTCCGTCATGTAGCTGTAGCGTGACTGCTGATAGCCCAAGGACCAGCGTGGCGGCAGCGGCGGCTTGCCCGTCAATTCGGTGTAGCGGCGCACGACCTCCGGAACCGTCGGCCCCGCGATCAGATAATAATCGATCGGTCCGCCGTCGGCTGAAATCTCCAGCTGATCGTAGTTGCGGTGCCCGAAGTCGAACCCGGTGCGGAACGTATTGTCGAGGAACAGGCCATATGCGCCCCCGGCTCCGCCCATCGAGACGAAGAACGGAATCGACTTGTAGATCGGGTCGGTGCCGCGCTCGAAGCCCCAGGCGTCGGTGTTCCAGTTCACATAGCTGGCACCGCGGCGATCGAACGGTCCGGTCTTGTCGCCCATGCCATAGTAGCGCTCGCCGACCGGCATCGTCTTGCGGAGCGCGAAGCCCTTTTCGCCGAAGCTCAGCGGCTGCGCCGCATCCGCGTGGACGACCTTTCCGTTCAAGTCGTTGATGGTCAGGCGTAGGGTCTTCGGATCAATGTTGACCATGAGCGCGCGGGTCTGGAACCCGTAAGCGAGCGGCTCCACCTGGACGCTTCTCCGGCGCACCTCCGCGGGTACCGCCCAGCTAGCGTCTTCCGGAAACGCGCCCCGCGCGATGCGCACGCGCAGGATCGTGTCCGTCAGCGCGGTTACCCGGATCGTCGCGGACCCATTGCTGAGTTCGGCGCCGTCCTTAAGCAGCGTGGCCGCCGGCGGCGGAACGGGTGCAGTCTGCGACAGGGCAGGGGCGGAAAGCGCGGCCAGGCCGGCGGCGAGAAGCAGTGCTGTGTTCTTGGTCATGGGTGAATCGACCCTAGCCGCGCCGCCCGTCGCTGCAACGCTTTACAATCGCGGGCCGGCACCCCAAGTCGCGGGTCGAGTCATGGAGCTCGACCTCACAGCATTGTTCCTGGCGCGATTGCAGTTCGCGTTCACGGTCAGTTTCCATTTCATCTTCCCCAGCTTCTCGATCGGTCTCGCCAGCTATCTCGCGGTGCTCGAAGGGCTGTGGTTGAAGACGAAGAAGCCGATCTATCTCGATCTCTTCCGCTACTGGCTGAAGATCTTCGCGATCACCTTCGCGATGGGTGTCGTGTCGCGGCATCGTCATGTCCTACCAGTTCGGCACCAATTGGTCGGTGTTCTCCGACAAGGCGGGCGGCGTCCTCGGCCCTCTGATGGCTTATGAAGTGCTGACGGCCTTCTTTCTCGAGGCGGGTTTCCTCGGCGTGATGCTGTTCGGCATGCGCAAGGTCGGGCCAGGCCTGCATTTCGCCGCGACCCTGATGGTCGCCATCGGGACATTGATCTCCGCATTCTGGATCCTCAGCGCCAACAGCTGGATGCACACGCCGACGGGCTATGAGTTCACGCCCGACGGGCGTTTCGTCCCCGGACCGGACTGGTGGGCGATCATTTTCAACCCGAGCTTTCCGTATCGCCTGACCCACACGGTGATCGCTTCCTACCTGACGACGGCGTTGGTCGTCGGCGCAGTTGGGGCGTGGCACCTGTTGCGCGACAGCACGAATGCCCACGCGCGCAAGATGTTCTCGATGGCCATGTGGATGGCTGCTCTGGTCGCGCCGGTGCAGATCTTTGTCGGCGACCAGCATGGTTTGAACACGCATGAGTATCAGCCGGCGAAGGTGATGGCGCTGGAAGGTCATTATCAAAGCTATCCCGGATGGCGCGCCGCTCTACCTGTTCGGCATCCCCAACGACCGCGAGCAGCGGCTCGACTATGCGGTCGGCATTCCGAAGGTCGGGAGCCTGCTGCTGGAGCACGATCTCAATGCACCGATGGCCGGGCTCGACACGGTGCCCGACGAGGATCAGCCGCCCGCTTTCATCATCTTCTGGTCGTTCCGGATCATGGTCGGCATCGGCTTCCTGATGCTCGGCCTCGGGCTGTGGAGCCTGGTCGCCCGGGTCAGGCGGCGGCTGTACGACTGGCGCGTGCTGCACCGCGCCGCACTGATCATGGGACCGAGCGGCTTCGTCGCGGTGATTGCCGGGTGGGTCACGACCGAGGTCGGCCGCCAGCCATTCACCGTCTACGGCCTGCTGCGTACGGCGGACAGCGTCAGCCCGCTTGCCGCGCCTGCAGTCGCTACCTCGCTGCTGGCCTTCGTCATCGTCTACTTCGCCGTGTTCGGCGTCGGGACCTGGTACATCCTGCGGCTGATGGCGCAGACTCCGCATCCGCATGAGGACGAGCCGGGCGACAGCGAGCGCGCGCCGTTGCGCACGGCCGGTATCACCCCGGGACCGACGCAGAACCCGCAGCGAGGCGGCGAGCCGCTTCCGGACAGCCCGGAGGAGGCGCGATGATCGATTACGATCTCACGACCATCTGGGCGCTGATCATTGCCTTCGCCGTGTTCATGTACGTCGTGATGGACGGGTTCGACCTCGGCATCGGCATTCTCTTCCCGACCTTTTCGAAAGGGCAGGAGCGGAGTCAGGCAATGAATGCCATCGCGCCCGTCTGGGACGGCAACGAGACCTGGCTGGTGCTCGGCGGTGGTGGGCTTATGGCGGCGTTCCCGCTGGCTTACGCCGTCATTCTGCCGGCAACCTATCCGCTTATCATCGCCATGCTGCTGGGGCTGATTTTCCGAGGCGTGGCGTTCGAGTTTCGCTGGCGCGACCCGAGGCACGAGGCTTTCTGGGACTTCGCGTTCTTCGCAGGGTCACTGATTGCCGCTTTTTCGCAAGGGATGATCCTCGGCGGGATCTTGCAGGGGATCGCGGTCGAGGGTCGCTCCTACGCCGGCGGATGGCTCGACTGGCTGTCGCCCTACACGTTGCTGACCGGTGCAGGCGTGACGGTCGGCTACACTTTGCTCGGCTCGACCTTCCTGGCCATGAAATTGACCGGAGATGCGGAGGCTCACGCGTACCGCCTGGCCATGCGTGCCGGGATTGCGACCCTCCTGCTGATGGTTGCGGTCAGCCTCGCCACGCCGTTCCTGCTCGGCCGCTATTGGGACCGCTGGTTCGACTGGCCGCAGATATTGTTCACCAGCCAGGTGCCGTTGCTCACCGCGATCACCGCCTTCGCTTTGTATCGCGCCGTCAAGAAGAAGCGGCGTTACCGCCCGTTCGTGCTGTCACTCCTGCTGTTCCTGCTCGGGATGATCGGGCTCGGTGTCAGCATCTGGCCCTATGTCGTTCCCGACAGCATCACGATTTGGGATGCGGCGGCGCCGGAGCGAAGCCAGTCCTTCATGCTGGTCGGGACGCTGGTGATCATGCCGATCATCCTCGCCTATACCGGCTGGGCCTATTGGGTGTTCCGCGGCAAAGTCGCGGACGAGGGCTACCATTGATCGAGCAGCGCCCGCTCTGGTCCCGCCTTGGCTGGATGGTCCTGATCTGGGCCGCGAGCGTGGCCGCGCTCGGCGCCGTCGCGTTCGTGATCAAGGCGTGGCTGGGCGCTTGACCGGCATAAAGACCTTGTCTGTTAGGTGCGATATGGCCAAGCGTACTTTCGCATGAATTCCAGCGACATTTCCGCTTTCGTCGATCAGCTCTGTTCCATCTACGACCAGTCGGTCGCCAACCTCCGGGAAGCGCTCGCCGCCTACTGCGAACAGGGTGTCCATCCCGATCCCGCGCTCCGGGCCGAAGGCTGTTTCGCTTATCCCGAATTGCGAGTCAGCTACAGCGGCGAGCAGACGTCCGGACGCCTGACGCGCGCATTCGCACGGCTTACACAGCCCGGTACCTACGCCTGCAGCGTCGCCCGGCCAGCACTGTTCCGCGACTATCTCGAAACCCAGCTCGCGCACTTGTCCGCCGACTATGGCGTAGAGATTTCGGTCGGGCGCAGCCGAAGCGAGATTCCTTACGCCTATGTGCTCGACGGCAGCGGAATCAATCTGGACACCGTGACGGCGGCCGAGCTTTCCCGATGGTTCCCATCCAACGAGCTTTCGCACATCGGTGACGAAATTGCCGACGGCGTGTGGGACTATTCGGTGCGCGATGCGCGGCCGCTGGCATTGTTCGACGGCCCGCGCACGGATTTCAGCCTTGCGCGCCTGAAGCATTACACCGGCACCGAGTCCGACCATTTCCAGCACTTCATCCTGTTCACCAACTACGTCCGCTACGTCGACGAGTTCGTCCGGTTCGGAATCACCGAGCTTCGCCGGGAAGGCAGCCCCTACACGGCGCTGTCAGTCCCCGGGCGGTTATTACGATCGCGGCGATCTGACCGACGCCGAGGCGCAGATCGCGGCAGGCACGTGGAGGCGGCAGCAGATGCCGGCTTATCACCTGATCGCCGAAGGACGCGCCGGAATCACCCTGGTGAACATCGGTGTCGGCCCGTCGAACGCGAAGACGATCTGCGACCATATCGCCGTGCTTCGGCCGGAAGTGTGGCTGATGATCGGCCACTGCGGCGGCCTTCGTCCGACGCAGCGGATCGGCGATTACGTGCTCGCTCACGCTTACCTTCGCGACGATCATGTTCTGGACGACGTGCTCCCCGTTGAAATCCCGCTTCCGGCCATCGCCGAGGTCCAGCGGGCGTTGTTCGAGGCGGCGGTTTCCGTAACCGGCGGCGACGAGGACAGCGTGAAGACGAGGCTGCGCACAGGTACGGTCGTCACCACCGACGACCGCAACTGGGAGCTTCGCTTCACCCAGTCCGCCAAGCGCTTTAATCAGAGCCGCGCGGTCGCCATCGACATGGAATCAGCGACGGTCGCTGCGCAGGGCTTTCGCTTCCGCGTGCCCTACGGAACGTTGCTGTGCGTCTCCGACAAGCCAATGCACGGCGAGCTCAAGCTGCCCGGGCAAGCCAACGATTTCTACGAGCGGGCGATCGGCCAGCACCTCCGCATCGGCATCGAGACGCTCGGCCTTCTGCTGAAGGAAGGCGAGGGCCTCCATTCGCGCAAGCTGCGCAGCTTCGACGAGCCGCCGCTGCGCTAACGCGGGGTGACGTTGCGCGTGCGGCCGATGGCGGGTGCGGTCGGGTTGGACGCAAGCCAGGCTTCGAGCGCGTCGAGATCCAGTCCGGCGTCGAACGTGTCGGTGCCCTCGTTCAGAACCGAGAAGCCGTCGCCGCCGCTCGCGAGGAAGTTGTTGACCGTGACGCGGTAGCTGGCGTCGGGCCGGATCGGCTTGCCGTTCAGCGCCATGGACACGATCCGCTGCCCCTCCGGTCGCGAAAGATCGTAGCTGAAGCGGAAGTTGGCGGACGGCGCGAGTAGCGACCCGACTTCGGTTCTGCCGTTTTCGACGACGAATTGCTGTTCGAGAAGCGTCTTCAATTGCGTTCCGGTCAGGGACTTCACGACCAGGTTATTGCCGAACGGCTGGGCCGCGAAGATTTGGCCGTAGGTGACGGTCCCGTCGGGCGCAGGCGTGATGCTCGTGCGCACGCCGCTGGAATTGATGAAGGAGATGTCGGCGTTGCCGCGGTCCTTCGCTTCGGTGGCGCTGAGTTGTGCGTCTGCGATCAGGTTCGAAGCGGGCGACTTCGTCGTAGACATCCGAGTAAGGCGCATTGCCCTTCAGCTTCCCGACCGGTCGTGCGGCGGCCGGCGCCGCGGCGGCTGCGTAACGCGCTACGAGCGCCGCGACGTCCTGGTCCGCACCTTGCTGCGACTGGACCGGAATGTTCATTGCCGATCGGCGGATCAGCGCCCGCGTTGCCGGATCGAAGGTCAGGCGAATGTCAGTGACGAGATAGCCGTTGCGGCCAGCGCTGGTCAGAAGCCGCTTCGCGCTGCCGCGCTCGAGTTCGCAGGCATAGGCGTAGTGCGTGTGACCGGAAACGACGACGGAGATGGCCGGATCGAGCTTGTCCATGATCGGCAGGATGCCGCCGGTGAGGCCATCACATCCCGTTTGGAGATAGTTCTCGCCCGGCTTTCCGCCCTGGTGGATTAGCAGGACGACGGCATCCGCGCCGTGCGCCTTGAGCATGGGCACGAGCGCGTTGGCGCTCGCCGCTTCGTCGGCAAAGGTAAGGCCCGCGACGCCAGCGGGAGTGACCAGGGTGGCGGTTTCCTTGAGGGTCATGCCGATGAAGCCGATCTTCACCGGGCCAAATTGCCGGATGGCGCTTCCCGGCAGGATCGTCTGGCCATCGGAACGGTGAACGTTGGCGGCCAGGAACTGGAAGGTCGCGCCGCCGAACGGCTCGACGCGGCAGGGGACACGGGTCGTATGCTTCTCGCACCCGCCTTTCTGCATACGCAGCAATTCCGCGCTGCCCTTGTCGAACTCGTGGTTCCCGACAGCGTTGAGGCCAAGTCCGATGGCGTTCATCGCCTGGATCGTTGGCTCGTCGAGAAAGTAAGCGGAAACAAGGGGTGAAGCGCCAATCAGGTCGCCGGCAGACACCGTGATGCTGTTGGGCTGCCGCAGCCGCTTCACGGTCGCAGCAAGCGCCGCCGCTCCGCCCAAGCGTTCCTTGAGGAGGCTTCCGTCGGCCATGCGTACGCTCGGCGGCGACGATGGCGTTTCGAGGTTTCCGTGGAAGTCATTGATGCCGATGATCTGCACTTCGACTGACGCGGCCGGAGGCGGGACGATCGGTGGGACAGGCTTGGGCTGAGTCAGTGCAGCCGGCAAGGAACAGTGCCGCTGCGACGGCAATCTTCTTCAACATCAGCGTGCGGGTTCTACCGGAAGTGGGCGGGGTTCGGCGTACAGAGCATTGAGATAGGCGGCGAGGCGGACGCCGGCTTGCTTCAGCCGCCGCTCCATGATCGGGGTGTTCCGTAGACGTACGAATAGGACAGCTCCGGCACCTTCTTCGGGTCCGTCGACGGGCGCGGATAGATCGTTTCGCGGATCTGGGCGCTCTCGCTCATCCAGTCGCGCGGGTTGATGTCCCACCAGGCGATGACGTCGGCGTTGCTGGTGTGCCGCTGGAGCTTCGCCGTCATTTCCGTGAACGACAATTGCTGCTCGTCGACGAGCGCCGAGTCCCAGACACTGTGCAGATTGAGGTCCCGCCCGAACCACTTCACCTTGACGTCGTTGCCGCCATTGTCGCAACATTTGCCAACGTGCAAAGGTTGATGAAGGTCGCCGACAATGTGGACGACGAAACGCAGTGCCAATTGCTTGTCGGCGAGGCTCGCGTTCGGGTCGCGGAGCGTCGCGCTATACTTGTTGAGCGCCTCGAGAGCGTCGCCTTCGGACGGCGCATGGTCGTAGACGATGCCGTTCAGGGTCACATAGTGCCATGGCGTCGACGTCTTCTGCCAGAACGGCGATGGGTTCGACCGCATCTCGTCAGGCCAGTTCGCAGCCTCGTCGAGACTCTCCGCCTGTCCGAGGATTTGTTTAACATGCGCCCGGGCAAGGCCGCTGAGCTGGGCGTCCGCGATGGCTGCGACGACCCGATGGCCTGTCTTCCCCCACGCCAAAGCCGGCGTGGGCGCCAGTGCGAAGGCGGTGGCTGCGGCGGCAACGAACAACCGTGCTTTCATATTGGGCTCTCAGTGGACTCGGTCCTGACTAGCGCATGCCCTGTGCGTGGCCTTAAGGACAAGAGCATGACAGACGAAGAATTGATCGCGCTCGCGCGGTCCGCCGCGCTCAAGGCCTATGCGCCTTACTCCAAATTTCACGTCGGAGCGGCGATCGAGTCCGTCGATGGGGCTGTAGTGACCGGCGCAAACATGGAGAACGCCTGTTATCGGCTCGGATTGTGCGCGGAACAGAGCGCACTGACAACGGCGCAGCATGCGTTCGGGCTCGACAAGGTTGCGCGTATTGCGGTTGCGGGGGGACGCGCAGCCGGTGGGGATCTGAGCGGCGAACTGACCTGCACGCCGTGCGGGGGCTGTCGCCAGGCGATCTACGAAGCATCCTGCTTGTCGGGGATCGATGTCGAAATTCTGTCCTCAAATGGAGATGGGACGTCCGTAGAGCGACACCGAATAGGCGCGCTCATTCCCCACGGCTTTGGGCCGGCGAACCTGGCGGACGCCGACAAGTAGGATGTTCGAGCACATCCTCCCAGCGATCGCGCTTCAAGTCGGAGTCTTCCTCGCCCTGAGGAACTGGTGGGCTGGAGCGGCGGTCGCGTCGGCGTGGGCGATTTCGCGGGAAATTACACAGGCCGAATATCGATGGATCGAACATTTCGGGTCCGGCCTTCGCGCCAACATGCCCTGGTGGGGCGGTGTCGATCCGAAAGTGTGGGCTTACGCTGACCCATGGTTCGACTGGATCGTCCCGCTGGCGACAGTGATCTTGGTAGCCTTGTTCGCGACGCGGCTGGGCCGCCGGGCAACCTAGTCCCGCGCGACCGTTCCCGGAGCGACTGGCGAGGGTAGCGACACCTTTGCCTCCTGTCGCCCGCCTCCCGGCAGATCGATCAGCAAGGCGCCATGCTCGTCCGCTAGGAGACGCGGTGGTGCGGGTTCCGCCGACTTGATGGGCTTTGCCGAAGCCAGCGTAACGATTGGTGCGATCGATACATTGCGGGTTCCGGCGAAAGCGAAGTGGCTGTGGTCGCCCTCGTCGAGCGACTCGATCATTACATAGCCGGCGCGCTGCAGCGCCGAGGCGATCTGGGCGTGCGTCACTCCGGGCCTGCGGGCGATGTCGATTGCGCGTCCCGAAAGGTGATAGCTGTTGGCGACCCCGCCGACGGCCCGGTTGTGCGCGATGCTGCGATAGGTGCTGGTGATCTGGCCAAAGCTCGCCGCTATCGCGGCTGCGCCCGAGACATCGGCGGTCGTGACCGGCGCGGGCATGCTATCCGACTTGGCGGCGACCGGCGACGAAAGACCCGCTACGAGAATCCACGCCAAAGCGCTTAACCGACTCATCTGTTCGCTCTACTCTCAACTCAACGAAGCGACTAAAATGAACCTCGGCCAGGAAGCGGTCCAATGGTCTTGTTCGGCTCCTGTCCCGCGATGGGACAAAAGAGGTCTCAGACCAGTTTAATCTCGCGGAGGCGTTCCTGCAGATATTCGTCGGCAGTGATCGGCGGCCACTTGGGCTGCTCGCCCGCCGGAATTGTGCCCGGAAGCGGTTCGATCAGGAAATCCGATCGGAAGTGCAGGAAGAAGGGCATCGAATAGCGCGCGTGGCTCGCGCGATCCGGCTTCGGGTTCACTACACGGTGCGAGGTCGAGCGCAGCCGCCCGTTGGTCAGCCGCTGCAGCATGTCGCCGATGTTGATCACCAGCTCGCCCGGCCTGGGTGAAACAGGGATCCAGCGGCCCTCCTTCGTCAGCAGCTCCAGGCCCGCTTCCTCGGCGCCGAGCAGCAAGGTGATTGTGTTGATGTCCTCATGCGCGCCGGCGCGGATGTGATTGCCGGTGGGCTCGCTCTGCGGCGGGTAATGAAGAGCGCGCATCACCGAATTACCGTCGCGTACCGTGTCGACGAAATAATCCTCGTCGATCTTCAGGTATCGGGCGATGGCTCGCAGGATCTTCAGGCCGGTGCGATCGAAGGTCGCGTACAGCTCGCTGAATGTGTCCTTGAAGCTCGGGACTTCGGACGGCCAGACGTTGTCGGGCATGTGCGCGCGGAACCTATGGCCCTCCGGCAGGTCGCGGCCGACGTGCCAGAATTCCTTGAGATCGTGCGCCTTGGCGCCCTTGGCGGTCTCGATGCCGAACGGCGTGTAGCCGCGCGCTCCGCCGCCGCCTGCGAGGTGATATTTCTGCTTCGTCTCTTCCGGGCAGAGCGAAGAACGCCTTCGCCTTCTCCTCGGCGCGGTGGATCAGTTCGTCCGGAATTCCGTGGTCGGCGATGATGGCAAAGCCATAGTCCTCGAAGCTGCGGCCCAGCTTCTGGGCGAACTCGTCGGGGTTGCGGTCGGCGTCCTTCAGCGAGACGGACGCGATGTGGTCGGCGGTAGTGGTAGCCATGATTCTCTTATTAGCAGAAAGGTTTAGGGAAGCATCAGGCCCGCGAGCGCGGCGCTCATCAGATTGGCGAGCGAGCCCGCCAGCAGCGCGCGGATGCCGAGCCGGGCGATCACCGGCCGCTGGTTGGGCGCGAGGCCGCCGGTCACCGCCATCTGGATGGCGATCGAGCTGAAATTGGCGAAGCCGCACAGCGCGAAGGTGACGATCGCGCGGCTGCGGTCGTCGAGCGCGCCGGCGTGGCATGGCGCCGAGGTCGATGAAGGCGACGAATTCGTTGAGGACGAGCTTGGTGCCGAACAGTCCGCCGGCGACGTCCGCCTCGCTCCCACGGCACGCCGATCAGGAACATGATCGGCTGGAAGACGTAGCCGACCAGCCGCTGGAAGCTGAGGTCCGGGATGCCGACCATGTTGCCGAGCCCGCCGAGCAGGCCGTTGGCGAGCGCGACCAGGGCGACGAAGGCGAGCACCATGGCGCCGACCGCGACGGCGAGCTTGACGCCGGTCTGGGCGCCTTGGGCCGCGGCCATGATGATGTTGGCGGGCCGCTCGCCTTCCTCGAAGGTCTCGGCGACGTCGACCTGGTCTTCCTCGCTTGCTGCCGCCCTCCAGCGGCAGTTCATCCGAGCCCGGCGAGGTCGTCGGGCATGATGATCTTGGCCATCAGGATGCCGCCCGGCGCCGACATGAAGGCGGCGGCGAGAAGATATGGCAGATAGGCCTCGCCCAGCAGGCTGGCGTAAGCGGCGAGGATGGTGCCCGCGACACCCGCCATGCCGACGGTCATCAACGGTGAACAGGCGGGAAGGGGGCAGAGCGGCGAGGTATGGGCGCACGACGAGCGGCGATTCCGACTGGCCGACGAAGATGTTGGCCGCCGCGCTGAGCGATTCGACGCGGCTGATTCCCGTGACCCAGCCGATCGCTCCGCCGACCCAGCGGACGATCCGCTGCATGATGCCGAGATAGTAGAGGATCGCGACCAGGCTGGCGAAGAAGATGATCACCGGCAGCGCGGCGATCGCGAAAGTGTTGGCGAGCGGGATTGTTGGCGCTCGGGCCGAACAGGAACTCGGTGCCCTTGTTGGCATAGCCGAGGAGGTTGGCGACGCCGTTCGACAGCGTGGCGATGCCCGCACGACCCCAGCTGGTCCACAGCACCAGCCAGGCGATCACCGCCTGCAGCGCGAAAGCGGCTCCCACGACACGCGGGCGAATTGCCCGACGGTTCGACGAAAGCAGGAATGCGATGGCCAGGATCGCCAGGATCCCGACGATGCTCATAAGGTTTTGATTCAATGCAGCCCCTCCCCGGGCCTACCAGACCATGCCTTGCGTAGCGCTTGCCGCTGCTTCGTCCAGCAGATTGAGCGCCTCTTCCGGCGTCGTCGCCACCAACAGCTGCCGGCGGCGCGACGCGGACAGAAAGCCGCTTGTCGTGGCATGGTCGATGAACTCGATCATTCCGTCCCAAAAGCCGCCGACGTTGAGAAGGCAGAACGGCTTGGCGTGATAGCCGAGTGCGTTCCAGCTCCATGCTTCGAACAGTTCGTCGAGCGTGCCGATACCGCCGGGAAGGGCGATGAAGGCGTCGGCAAGGTCGGTCATCTTCGCCTTGCGCTCGTGCATGTTGGCGACGTGGAACAGCTCGGTCACGCCGGTGTGCGCGACTTCTAGGTCGACGAGGGCTGCCGGGATGACGCCGTAGACCTTGCCGCCAAGTTCGAGGACGCTGTCGGCAATGAGGCCCATCAGTCCGAGACGCCCCCCGCCGTAGACGAGGTCGACGCCGTGGCTGATCATCGCACGCGCGGTCGCTCGCGTCGCCTCGGCAAACGCGGGATCGGTGCCCGTTGCGGAGCCGCAATAGACGGCAAGGCGCTTCACATTGTTCACAGGCGCACCAGGTCCTTGAGATTGGCTTCGGGCCGAGCGCCGAAATGCGAGATGATTTCCGCGGCGGCCTGCGCTCCGGCCTGCAGGCAGCGCTCGAGCGGGCGGGCGCGGCAGCGGGCGGCAAGAAAACCGGCGGCGAACAAGGTCGCCTGCGCCGGTGGTGTCGACCACTCTCTCGACCGGTGCGGCCGCAATTTGCACGCGATTGCCGCGTTCGATCCCGAGCGCGCCCGCCGCTCCGCGCGTGACGATGAGGGTCGAGACGAGCGGGGACAGCTTCGCAAGAGCTGCCGTCCAGGTCGGCGGCGCTCGCCAGAAGGAGCGCCTCGTCCTCGTTGGCGAACAGGATGTCGACCATCCCGCCTTCGATCATCCCCAGCACCCCTTCCTTGCGGCCGGGGATGCAAAGACTCTCGGAAAGCGTGAACGCAACGGTACGTCCAGCCAAATGCGCGATCTGCGCGGCGCGGAGCATTGCGTGTCGCGGACGCTCCGGACCGCCACAAATAGGCTTCGAGAAGGTGATCGATGCGGACCGGATCATGTTCTCGTCGAGGCGTTGCGGCGTCAGCTCATGAGCTTGCGCCGGGACAGGTGCTCATCGTTCGCTGCGCGTCTGGCGTGACGACGATCAGGCAGCGACCGGTGGGCGGCCCTTCCTTGAGCGCCGGCGTTTCGAACCGGACGCCAAGCGCCGTCATGTCGTGCTTGAAGATGTCGCCAAGCTGGTCGTCGGCGATCTGGCCGATGAAGCCGGCATCGAGGCCGAGCGCCGCGACACCCGCCATGCTGTTCGCCGCGGAACCCCCGCTGACTTCGCGGGCAGGCCCCATCGCCGAATAGAGGGCGTCCGCCTGATCGGTCGTGAGCAATTGCATCGACCCCTTGGTCAGGCCGTGCGTGTCGAGAAACGAATCTCGGCGGTCGCGATCACGTCGACGATTGCGTCGCCGATCGCGACAATGTCCAGGGATCCGGGATTCACGGGGCTGTCGGGTAGCGGGCGCTAAGCCGCCCGGTCAATTGCCCTTCTTGAAGTTCGCCGCAAAGCGGTTAGGCCAGCCGCCCATGACCACCGAAGTCCAGGCGGCTGCCGACGCGCCGCAGCAGTCCGCCGGCCGCGCGATCTCGATGTCGCTGTTCGCTTTCGCCATCTTCTACGGAGGCATGGTCTGCATCGCCGGCGTGCTCGGCAACAAGCAGGTCGCGCTCGGACCTCTGGCGGTCGAAGCGGGTATCTTCGCTTTCCTGATGCTGGTCGTGACGTCGAGCGCGGTGGCCGAGCTTCACGGCCGCCAGATGGCGAATCGGCTGGTGCTGATCGGCTTCGTGCCGTTGCTCGTATCGTTGGTGCTCAGCATATTGGTGCTTGAGCTTCCCGCTTCGCCGGAGATGGCGCCGGAACGCCTAAGCGCCTTCGAGACGGTCATGGGCGGCGACGCCGCGCATCTGGCTCGGCGGCATCCTGGCCTACGGGATTTCGACTTTGCTCAACGTCACCATCTTCAGCCGGCTGAAGACGAGCGAGGGCTCACGGCTGCTCTGGCTACGCGCGGGGGTTGCGAGCGTGCTGAGCCAGATCGTCGACACGCTCATCTTCATCACGATCGCCTTTTACGGCGTCTTCCCGATCGCGGAACTGCTGATCGGGCAGATGATCGCCAAGGTCGTTTTGTCGGCCCTGCTAGTCCCTCCGGCGGTGTACCTCTTCGTCGCTCTCGGTCGGAAACTGGACTCGTAAGTCTGTCGCTTCCGAGCCGTTGCTGCACTGCAACACATGAGTTTGATTTCAGCCCTAGGCGGGTTACCGCTGTCACAATCGTGTCGTATTGGCCGCCTAGCGGCAAGACCGCGCTCGGGGGGGATTCCCGAGCTTGTATTTTCACCTTGATCGGGGTTTTCCACGTGAAGAAATTCATTCTGCTGTGCTCGACGGCTGCATTCGTGCTGCCGACAACGGCTTACGCCCAATCCACCGGTACGGTCGACTTCGAAGAAGAAGCGATCGTCGTCACCGGCACTCGCACTCGCGACGTCGGCGGCATCCAGTCGCCCGACGCATCGAAGGCAAAGGCCGTCATCACGCAGGAATTGATCTCTCGCAACGGCCCCGGCCAGACCGTCCTCGACACGATCAACGTGGTTCCGGGCGTCAGCTTCCAGAACAATGACGCTTACGGCAATTCCGGCGGCACGCTCACGATGCGCGGCTTCGATTCGACCCGCATCAGCTACACGCTCGACGGCATCCAGCTGAACGACAGCGGCAACTACAAGATCTACTCGAACTTCTCGATCGATCCCGAGCTTATCGAGCAGGTCAACGTCAACCTCGGCTCGACCGACGTCGACTCTCCGACCGCCTCGGCGGTCGGCGGCACGATCAACCAGCGCACGCGCACGCCCGCAGAAGAGATGGGCGGCGTGGTGAACGTCTCGCTCGGCGAATTCGACTATCGTCGCTTCTTCGGCATGTTCGACTTCGGCACGTTCACCCCGTGGGGCACGCGCGCCTTCGTCTCGGCCAGCACGTCGAAGTACGACAATCCGTACAACAATTACGGCAAGCTCAACCGCCAGCAGTACAATGCGAAGATCTGGCAGCCGATCGGCAGCAACGGCGACTTCGTTTCTATCGCCGGCCGCTACAACCAGGACCGCAACAACTTCTTCGGCTCGCTGCCCGCTGCGCTGGGACGAGAACCGCGTCGTCGGATCGGGCTCGGGCAACCGCTTCCCGAAGAACAACGACGAGCGCGAATACGACATCAATTATCCGTGCCTGGTCGCGTCGCCGGTTGCCGAGACTGTGGCTCAGATCAGCGTTCCCAACTACGTTGATCCAGACGCCGCAAACTCGTGCGGCACCGAGTTCGACCGGCGCATCAACCCGTCGAACAGCGTCAACATCCGCGGCAACTCGCAAGCTTCTCGCTGACCGAACAGCCTCACCCTCACGGTCGATCCGAGCTACCAGTACACCAAGGCCAATGGCGGCGGCACGGACACTGGCCGCGAGTATCGGCTACGACATCGACCCGACCGGTCGGCCGCGCGAACTGCGCGACCACGGCGAACGAGCGCCACCGTCAACTGCATTGCCGGCTGTCTACGGCGGCGACCCCTATGCGGGCGGCGTCGACCTCAACGGCGACGGCGACATGCTCGACACGGTCACCATCCTCAACCCGAGCCAGACCCGCACGCGCCGCTACGCGGTGATCGCCGGTCTCGCTACGACATCAGCGACGACCACAACGTCCGTGCGACGTTCACGCACGACTATTCCAACCACCGCCAGACCGGTGAAGTCGGGTTCGTGAAGTCGAACGGCGATGCGGTCGACGTTTTCCCGGTCAATGATCCGATCGTCGGAACAGCCGGCGTTCCACCTGCAGAAGCGCGATCGCCAGTCCTACGCGATCCTGCAACAAGTTCGCCGCCGAGTATCGCGGCGAGTTCGGGCCGCTGCGGGTCAACATCGGCGCTCGCCTGCCCGTATCTTCAAGCGCGACCTGAGAACTACTGCTTCACCTCGTCGGCGAGCGGTTCGTCGAGTGCAGCGGCGGCGATTCGCGCTCGACGATCTCATCGACGCCAACCGTATGTCGTCAACGCCGATGGTACTCGCAACCAGCGGTTTCTCGCCTCGGGCAGCGCGTCTTCAAGTATGACAAGCTCCTGCCGACGCTCGGCTTCATCTACGATTTCACGCGCGCAGATTTCGGCGTTCGGCAAGTTACACGAAGGACCTGTCGGTGCCGAGCACGGACAATCTCTACAACGCCTTCTTCTTCCCCGCGGGCACGGAGCAGGCCAAGCCGCGCCCGGAGACGACCGACTCGTTCGACGTCGGGATCCGCTACCGCAGCTCGAAGATCCAGGCTCAGCTCGGCGGCTGGTTCACCCGCTTCAACGATCGTCTCGCCTCGGCCTTCGATCCGGAGCTGAACCAGCACTGTGTACCGCAACCTCGGGCGGGTCGATAAATGGGGCATCGACGGCTCTGTTGCCTATGAGCCGATCCGGGAGCTGACGCTCTATGTGTTCGGCTCGTCGCTGCAGTCGGAGATCAAGGACGATCTGATCATCGGCGACTGCACGGCCGCTCAGGTCGCCGCACTGCGGCAATATCCGGACTGCACCACGCGCCGGCAATCGCGATGCTTCGCGCCGACACGTCCGGGAAGCACGAATCCGGCGTCGCCGAAATATACGTTCGGCGGTTCGGCTCGCTCGGCACGCTCGGCCGTCTTCGAGCTCGGGGTCACCGGCAAGCGGACCGGTCCGCGCTACGTCTTCGACACCAACGTGCCGACGTTCGCGCGGCTCGATCGGCAATCCGGCGGCGGATCGACGTCTTCCCGAGCAAAGACCCCGGCTTACACGCTGGTCAATCTCGACGCGCGGCTAAGCTGACGATGTTCAGGGCTCGAGAAGAGCTATCTCCAGCTCAACGTCTACAATCTGTTCGACCAATTCTATGTCGGCGGGTTCAGCGGCGGCCTCAACCAGGCGATCACCCGCAACAACAGCGGCGTGATCACGGCTTACGGCAGCCCGAACTTCGTCCAGATCGGCGCTCCGCGCACGATCTCGGGCACGCTGAGCATCGGCTTCTAAGCCTTCGATCAGTCGAAAGGGGCGGCGCCTCACCTTCGGGTGGGGCGCCGTTTTCTTTATGGCGAACCCTGTTCGTGCGGTTGTTGCACTTGCGAATGCGTTTTTCGCATTTGCAGCAGGAAGCGGTCCGAGCCAGATTTGACGGGCCGTTAGACGGCATCCTCTCCTAATGTTTCTCCTAAGGAGCCTTCCACCCTCTCTCCCCGGAAGGCTCCTTTTTTCTTGCCCGGCGTTCAAAGCGCGTCATATTGTTGCGCTGCACAACGTCGAAAGGACTGCGGTGCGAAGGCTTCCGCCCTTGGGGAGTATCCAGGCATTCGTCCACGCCGCCCGACTGGGCTCGGTGAAGGCCGCCGCTGATTCGCTCGCCCTCTCGTCGCCCGCGCTGACCCGGCGAATCCAGTCGCTGGAGCAATTCGTCGGCACTTCGCTGTTCGAACGGCAGAACAATCGCGTCCAGCTCAACGACCGCGGCAAAGCCTTCCTCGCCGACGTCGAGCCACACATCGAAGCGCTTTCGTCCGCGGTTGAGCGGGTGGGCGACAATGGAAGGATGCGAATTCGGCTCGCGGTTCCGTCGCTCTTCGCTTCCCAGCGTCTGATGCCCGCGTTGCCGTCGCTTCGGCGGACGCAGCCCAACTTGCTGATTGACGTCGATACCGGCGCCAACCGTATTTCGCGCCTGTCGGATGGTGTGGATGTGGCGATCGCCATAACCGAGGGAGTGGACGACCGGCATTACTCCAAAATGCTCGAGCGCGGCCGCATCGTGGCTATCGGGTCGCGAGATCTCGCTGATGAGATTCGCAGGCCGTCCGATCTCAAGCAAGCGCACATCCTCCTCCACAGCGGAATGCCGAACGCGTTTCGGGAGTGGAGCAAGGCGATCGGTTCGCCCGATCTCGAGCCGGCGGAGGTTACCCACTTCGATGCTGGTCAGCTGATCCTCGACGCCGCTGCAGGAGGCCTCGGCATCGCGTTCATGCTCGAAAGCCATCTCCAGTGCTCGACGGACGAGCGCCTGGTCCAGTTCTTCGGCGAAGCGGCGGAGAGTCCATACGCTTACTGGTTCGCTTGCACGCCCTCAGCGCTGGAGCGTCGTTCCGTCCGCGTCTTTCACGACTGGCTGTTCGATCATTTCCGAACGCCGGCTTTAGCGTAGCCAGTCCGGCACGCTGTCAGCCGCAATCATCGCTGCCACATCCAGCCTGGGACGGACCACGGCCCAGCGATCGCCGTCGACCAGGACCTCGGGCGTAAGCGGTCGCGAGTTGTAGGTGCTCGACATGGCGGCGGCATAGGCGCCGGCAGTCCTGAAGACGACGAGCTCGTCATCCTCGACCCGATCCATCTCGCGAGCCGTCGCGAACGTGTCGCCGGACTCGCATACCGGACCGACGACGTTGGCGGTCCAGCGCTCGCCCGTTGGCTTGACCGCATCGATCTGATGCCAGGCGTCGTAGAGCGCCGGCCGCATCAGGTCGTTCATCGCTGCATCCACGATGACGAAGGGGTTGGACGCGCCCGGCTTGATCCGGATGACGCGCGACAGCAGCACGCCTGCATTGCCGACGAGCAGGCGCCCAGGCTCGAAAACCAGCCGAACGTTCCAGTCCCGAGTGATGCGCCGGACCATCTCGCCATATTCCGGCGGCCCGGGCGGATGCGGTAGGTCGGGATTGTAAGGCACGCCGAGGCCGCCGCCGAGATCGGCGACCTGGATTTCGCAACCCTGCGCGCGCAATTCGGCGATGAGCGTGCCGACACGGGTAAACGCCTTCTCGAGCGGCGCGAGGTTGGTGAGTTGGCTGCCGATGTGGACCGCCACACCCTGCACGGACAGGCCGGGCAGGCCCGCTGCATGGGCATAGGCTTCAGGCGCCTCGGCGATCGCGATTCCGAACTTGCTCTCGGCGAGGCCGGTCGTGATTTTGGCGTGGGTCTCCGCGGACACGTCTGGGTTTACGCGGAAAGCCACGCGGGCGACCTTGCCCATGGACGTTGCAACGGCGGAAAGCGCATCGGCCTCCGCGGCCGATTCCAGATTGAACTGGAACACATCCTCGTCGAGCGCGAGCCGCATCTCCGCTTCGGTTTTTCCCACGCCGGAAAAGACGATCTTGTCAGCCGGCATGCCCGCAGCCCGCGCACGGCGAATTCCGCCGCCGGATACGACGTCGCCGCCGAGCCCGACCTTGGCGAAGGTCGCCAGAACCGCGGCGTTGGGGTTCGCCTTTACTGCATAGGCGATCAGCGGATCGCGCAGACCTTCGAGGCCCGATCTCAGAACGTCGACATGGCGCAGCATGGTCGCCGTCGAATAGACGTAGGTCGGAGTTCCCACCTTGGCGGCAATCTCCGCCAGTGGGACGTCCTCGCAGTAGAGCTCGCCATTCCTGAGTTGAAAGTGATCCATTTGGGATCCCAACGCACAGCTTTGCCGCGGGTGCAAGTTGCCAACGCCAACCAGATGCTGAACATTAGCCCTTCAACGAGCGGTCGGGGGTTACGTGGCGCGGCAGGGTAAAACGGGGGCAGGGCAGGGCGATTTGAAGACGATCCACGTGCTCAACGGGCCGAATTTGAACCTGCTCGGAGAACGTGAGCCGGAGATTTACGGAACCGACACTTTGGCCGATGCGGAACGGCTGTGCCTTGAGGCGGCGAAAGCGGGTGGCCTCAGCCTGAACTTCAGCCAGACGAACAGCGAGGGCCAGCTGATCGACCAGATCCAGGCCGCGCGGGGATCCGCGGGAATCGTCATCAATCCAGCGGGCTGTTCCTATTCCGTGCCGGTGCTCGACGCCTTGAAGGCATGCACCGCGCCGGTCGTGGAAGTTCATATCAGCAATATCCATGCCCGCGACGAATCCTGGCGGGCGGAGACGCTCACCACGGCGGCTGCCGCGGGAGTAATCTCCGGCCTGGGAATCCTCGGCTATCGCTTCGCGGTCGAGGCGATTTGCCTTCGCCGGGGCGGGAAATCCTCGAAGCGCTAAGGCGCCACACCAATTCTCCATTGCAAGCACGTGATTTGACTCAGCGCACTTCGGCGTTATGAGCGTTACATCGTATTAACACGTTGTAACAAGAATGACCCAGACAGCAGTCAAGCTCACACCGACCCGGGACGTCGCCGAATTGACGGATGCGCTTTGCGACGCCTTGCTGACGCCGCGCGGCCGTGAAGACATGCGCCGCCTCTTGCGCGACCTGTGCACGCCGTCCGAGCTGACAGCGCTGGCCGAACGCTGGCACGTCGCTCGCCTGCTGGACGGGACCGACCTGTCCTATCGCCAGATTCACGACGGAACCGGCGTCAGCACGACGACGATCGTACGCGTCGGACGCTTCCTCCGGCAGGAAGGGCATCGGGGGTATCGCAGCGCAATCGATGCTTTGAGCGACGCTAATGCTCGCTGACCGCACGCGCCTCCACATCGCCCTGCAGAAATCGGGCCGCCTCGCGGATTCGAGCCGCGACCTGCTGCGCGATGCCGGACTTCGGATCGAAGGCGGCAAGAACAGCCTGACTGCCCGCGTCGGCAATTTCGCCGCGGAGTTGATGTTCGTTCGCGACGACGACATCCCGACCTTCGTCAGCGACGGCGTCTGCGAGTTCGGGATCGTCGGCCAGAACGTCCTGCAGGAGTTCGCGCTCGGCTCTCCCGCCATGAGCTGCGAGGTTCTTGCCGAACTCGGCTTCGGTCATTGCACGCTGAAGATCGCGGTGCCGGACAGCTTCGAATACAAGGGTCCGCAGGTCGCTAGGGGACAGCCGCATCGCCACCTCCTATCCACGGCTGCTCCGGCGCTTCCTCGAAGATCATGGCGTGACCGCGGAGGTCGTCGAGATGAACGGTGCCGTGGAGCTTGCGCCGCGGCTGCAGATCGCGAACTTCGTCTGCGATCTCGTCTCCACGGGCGCGACGCTCGAAGCCAACGGCTTGAAGGCGGTCGAGACGGTCCTGGAAAGCGAGGCGGTGCTGATCCGCACGCGCAAGCCGATGGACGACACACGCTTCGCCATAGCCGAACAGCTTCTCAGCCGCATCGACGGCGTGCTGGCCACCAAGGAATTGAAGTACATCATGCTGAACGCCTCCGAGGAGGCTCTCGGCCGGATCACCGCTTTGCTCCCTGGGGCGGAGGCGCCCACCGTTCTCCCGCTGCATGGCCGGCCGGGGCAGTTTGCGGTTCACGCCGTCTGCCAGGAGTCGGTCTTCTGGGAAACGCTGCAGAAGCTGAAGGGCGCGGGCGCTTCGGCGATCCTCGTCGTCCCCATCGAAAAGATGATGATGTGAAGCAGCTGGTCTGGAGCGAACTGGACGCGGACGAGCGGCGCGCTGCGCTTGCCCGGCCGGCGAGGCGCGACGATGGCCAGCTGCAGGCCAAGGTCGGCTCGATCGTCGATGAGGTGCGCAATCGCGGCTGGGAGGCGGTCTGCGAGATTGCCTTCGGCATCGACGGCGAAGAGCCGCGCGAGATCGAGGTTGCGTTGATCGCGGCCAAGGCACGGAAGCGTCTGCCGGCCAATCAGGTCGAGGCAATCGAGTTCGCCGCCGGCAGGATCGGGGCGTTTCATGACGCGAGCAGACCCGCGGACTTTTCGATGGAGACGGCTCCGGGGCTGACCGTCACCAAGACGTGGCGGCCGATCGATCGCGTCGGCCTCTACGTTCCCGGGGGCAAGACGCCTTTGTTCTCGTCGCTGCTAATGCTGGCGATCCCGGCGAAATCGGCAGGCGTCCGCGAGATCGTCGTTGTGACCCCTCCGCGCCCGGAAGGGGGCCTGGACGATGTCATCGCGTTAGCTGCCGAGCTGGCGGGAATTCAGCGTATCTGGACCGTCGGCGGCGCGCAGGCGATCGCCGCAATGGCGTTCGGAGCAGGAGCCATCCCCAAGGTCGACAAGATTTGCGGCCCCGGGAACGCATGGGTCGCGGAAGCGAAGCGGCTCGTTGGCTCCATGCCCGGCGGCCCGGCAATCGACATGCCCGCCGGTCCAAGCGAGTTGCTGGTCATCGCCGATGACGGTGCCGATCCGACCATCGTAGCCGCCGATCTTCTGAGCCAGGCCGAGCACGATGCCGACGCCCAGGTTCTTCTGGTCACACCTTCGGCCGAGTTGATTGTCGCGGTTCAGTCGGCGGTCTTCGCGCAGCTTTCATCGCTACCTCGCCGCGAGATCGCGGCGGCATCGTTGGAAAACGCTCGTTACATTCTCGTCGCCGACGTGAACGAGGCTGTCGAAGTCGCGAACGCCTATGCGCCGGAACATTTGTCCCTGGCGGTGGATCAGCCGGAGGCGCTGATCCCCGCAATTCGCAACGCCGGGCGCCGTATTCGCCGGACCGCTCGCGGCTGAGACCTTCGGCGACTATCTCGCCGGGTCCAGTCACGTCCTTCCGACCGATGGGGCCGCGCGCGCCTGGGGCGGTGTTTCCGTTTACACCTTCCTCAAGGCGATGAGCGTTCAGATGGTCACCCCGGAGGCCGCGCGCCGCATCGCCGAACCCGCGGCCGTCCTCGCCCGCCTGGAGGGGCTGGAGGCGCATGCGCGAGCCGCCGACGCCCGGCTGGAGGCCCTGGCATGACCTCGCTCGCGCAACGGTTGGCCCGTCCGGAGGTCCTCGCCCTCGAACCGTTCGATATTGCTGCCAACAATGCGACCGCCTGGCCGGACGCGATCCGCCTCGACGCGAACGAGAATCCGTTTCCGCCGCTCGTCGAGGGAGCGCTCGCCGCCAGCGCCAACCGCTATCCGGAGCCGCAGCCGGCGAAGCTCAAAGCCGCCTTGGCCGCGCTCTACGGTGTCCAGCCTGGCAATCTGGTCGTCACGCGCGGAGCGGATGATGCCATCGAAATCCTGATCCGCGCCTATTGCCGGCCAGGCGATGATGCGGTGGCGATCTGTACGCCGAGCTTCTCGGCCTATGCGCACTTCGTCCGCTTGCAGGGCGCACGGCTGGTCGAGGTGCCGCTGACCGAGGATTTCGACTTCGACGCCGAAGCGTTCATCGCAACCGTGCAATCGGATCCGTCTCTGAAGCTTGCGTTCATCTGCACGCCCAACAATCCGACCGGCAACGAAGTCGATCCGGCATCCATTCTCCGCGTCGCGGATGCGCTCCCGGAGACGATCATCGTCGCCGACGAGGCCTATCTCGAATTCTCCACCACTCCCAGCCTTGCGGCTGAGAGCCTCAGGCGGCCGAACCTCGTCGTTCTGAAGACCCTGTCGAAGGCGATGGGGCTTGCCGGCGCACGCGTCGGCTGCGCAATCGGCGATCCCGAGGTGATCGCCATCGCCGCACGTGCCCTTCCGCCTTATCCGCTACCGACGATGTCGGTGGACGCGGCCATGGCGGCGCTCGCACCGTCGCGCCGCGTCCTGCACGCCGAACGCATCGAGCGGATCAAGGCCGAGCGGGATCGGCTCGCCGGCGTCATCGGCAATTCGCCATTCGTGAAGAATGTGCGTAGCGGCGGCGGCAATTTCCTCTTCCTCCAGGTCGATGATGCCGACGCCCTTGCGGCGAAGCTGCGCGGACTAGGCATCCGCGTGCGCTTCCGGCCCAATGTCGCGCCGGGCGGGGTCCGCGTGACCGTCGGGACGGACCAGGAAAACGACCTCCTTCTCGCGGCATTCGGACTGAACAGCACAGCCGCGAACGGCCGCCGCGCGGAGGTCGTGCGAGACACCAAGGAGACGCAGATCGCGGTCGCCATCGACCTCGATCGCGCATCTCCGCGTAAGATCGACACCGGCGTGCCCTTCTACGACCACATGCTCGACCAGGTCGCAGCGCACGGCGGCTTCAGCCTCGTCCTCAACTGCGACGGCGACACCGAAATCGACGGACATCACAGCATCGAGGATTGTGCCATCGCGGTCGGCAAGGCGCTCTCCATCGCACTCGGCGACAAGCGCGGCATCGACCGCTTCGGCTTCACCTTGCCGATGGACGAGGCGGAGGCGCAGGTGCTCATCGACCTGTCCGGCCGCCCCTACAGCCGCTTCGAAGGCCACTTCGCTTCCGAGCGGATTGGCGATTATCCGACCGAGATGACGCAGCACGTCTTCCGCTCGCTCGCGGAGAACATGGGTGCGGCGATCCATGTGAAGGTCGGAGGCGAGAACGATCACCACAAGACCGAAGCCTGCTTCAAGGCGTTCGGCCGCGCGCTGCGCGGCGCCATCCGCCGCGAGGGCGACGCGCTCCCGAGCACGAAAGGCGTGCTGTGAAGCTCGCCATCGTCGATCTGGCTTATGGCAATATCGGCTCGATCCAGCTGGCATTCCAGCGGCTGGGCATCGAACCCGTCGTCACGGCCGATCCGGAGGAGCTTGCGGCGTCCGATCGCGTCGTGCTTCCGGGGGTCGGAGCGGCCGGCCACGCCATGGAGCGGGTGGATGCGCTCGGCCTGCGCGGTCCTCTGAAGGCCCTCAAGCAACCGGGCCTGGGCATCTGCCTCGGCATGCAGCTCCTGTTCGACCACAGCGAGGAGGCCGCCACCGAATGCCTCGGGATCATTCCCGGCAGCGTTCGCGCAATCGAACCTGCGCCGGATCGTCCGGTACCGCACATGGGCTGGAGCAGCCTTGAGGTCCGGGATGAGACGGTCGGGCTGCGCACAGGCGACTACGTCTATTTCGCCCACGGCTATGCCGTCGACGCGGGTCCTTCGACCGTCGCCACTGCCAGTTACGGCACGGATATCCCCGCGGTCGTTCGCCAAGGGAATTGGTTGGGCGCACAATTTCACCCGGAGCGTTCGGCCGACCCGGGGTCACGTTTCCTGACGGCGTTCCTGCAATGATCATCCTGCCTGCAGTCGACCTGATCGGAGGCAAAGTCGTGCGGCTGGAACAGGGCCGCTTCGATGCGGTTACGACGTACGCAACGAACCCTGCGGAGAGTCTTCGGCAGTTCGCCGAGGCAGGCGCTGAGTGGGGTCATGTTGTCGATCTGGACGGCGCTCGCGCGGGTACGCCGGTGCAGGCCGATCTCATATGCGAGCTGGCCCGGACCGTGCCGCTCAAGTTGCAGGCTGCTGGCGGCTATCGCGAGCGTGACCAACTCTCGCGCGTTTTCGATGCCGGTGTCGCAAGGGTGGTCATAGGCAGCCTGGCCGTGAAGAATCCGGAGATGGTTCGTGGCTGGATCGACGAATTTGGATCAGAGCGCATCACTCTCTCGCTTGACATCCGCTTGGTGGAGGGCGTGCCGATGGTGGCAACCTCCGGCTGGGCTGAAGACAGCGGCCGAAGCCTCTACGATGTCGCCGCCGAGTTTCCGAAAGCTCGCCACTTGCTGGTTACCGACATCGGTCGCGACGGGATGCTCCAAGGTCCGAATTTCGAGCTCTACGACGAGATCGCTGAGCGCCTTCCAGACCTGAAGGTTCAGGCGTCGGGCGGCGTCTCGACTCTCGCCGACCTCGAGCGCCTCCGCACGGATGGCGCGATCATCGGCAAGGCGCTGTGGGAAGGGCGCATCTCGCTGGAGGAGGCCCTAGGCCTTGCCCGCGCGTAGGATCATTCCCTGTCTCGACGTGAAGGACGGGCGCGTGGTGAAGGGCGTCCAATTCCGCGACCATCGTGACGTCGGCGACATCGTCGAGCATGCGCTGCGCTATCGCGAGGAAGGGGCGGATGAGCTCGTCTTCTACGACATCAGCGCCAGCGCCGAGGGGCGGACGCTCGCACCCGAATGGGTGCGCAGGATCGCCAAGGTCATCGACATACCCTTCGCGGTGGCCGGCGGCATCCGCAGCCGCGACGAGGCCGTCGCTTGTCTCGATGCGGGTGCGGACAAGGTCTCCGTAAACTCCCCCGCGCTGGAGCGTCCCGAGTTGATCGACGAACTCGCGAGCAACTTCGGCAGCCAGTGCGTGGTGCTCGGCGTCGATACGTTCGCGGCGGATGGCGACTATTTCGTCCATCAATACACCGGCCGTCCCGACAAGAGCCGCGATACCGGCAGACGTACGCTCGACTGGGTCCGCGAAGGCGTGGACCGTGGTGCGGGCGAGATCGTGCTCAACTGCATGCGCCAGGACGGCGTCCGCTTGGGCTATGACATCGCGCACACAAGCGAAGTCGTTCGAACCGTTACCGTCCCGGTCATCGCTTCCGGTGGCGCCGGAGCGACGCGAGCATTTTCGCGATGCGTTTCGGGCGGGCGCAAGCGGCGCGCTCGCGGCGACCGTCTTCCACGACCGGATCATCCCCATTCCCGAGCTGAAGGAGTTTCTCGCGACATGCGGGATCGAAGTGCGCCGCTGACCGAGGCCGACGTGGAGACGCTCGCCTGGGAGAAGATGGGCGGGCTGCTTCCGGCCATCGTGCAGGACGCGAGTACGAGCCGCGTGCTGATGGTCGGCTACATGAATTTAGAGGCGCTGACGGCAACGCTCGCCGATGGCTTCGTGACGTTCTTCAGTCGCTCCAAGGATCGGCTCTGGCAGAAAGGCGAGACGAGCGGCAACCGTCTCCGTTTCCGCGCCGCGTTCGAGGATTGCGACGCAGACGCACTGCTGATCCTCGCCGAACCGGAGGGTCCGACCTGCCACCTCGGAAATGCGAGTTGCTTCGAAGCGGAAACCGACGGCCCCGCGTGGCTCGCCGAACTGTCCGCCATCATCGCCGACCGGGCGGAATCGGGCGACCCGTCGAGCTACACGCGTAAGTTGCTGGACGCCGGACCGCAGCGGATTGGGCAGAAGATCGGGGAGGAGGGCGTCGAGGTGGCGCTGGCCGCCGTTAGCCGCGATGCCGACAGGCTGTGCTGAAGAAGTCGCCGACCTACTCTACCATGTGGCGGTGCTGATGGAGGCGAGGGGCTTCGGCTGGGACGATGTGGTCTCAGTCTTGAAGCGGCGTCACGCGAAGGCTTCGAAGGCTCCGACCGCCTCCTCGTAAAGCTGCTGCGTCGCTGCGGCGATCACCTTGCCTCGCTCGAAATCCTCGCCTCCGCGCCAGTCGCCGATGACGCCGCCCGCGCCACGGACTACGGGAATTAGCGCGTGGTAATCATGCGGTTTCAGTCCGCATTCGATCACTAGGTCGAGCGACCCGGCCGCAACCCGTGCATAGCCGTATCCGTCGTGGCCGTAGCGCGTGGTGCGGACGGCCTGTCGAAGGCGATCGAACGCCGTTGTCGCGCCGCTGTCGAAAAGGAAGGGATCGGTCGTCGACAGTCGCGCATCGGACAACGTCGCGCACCCGCTTGAACGAATGGCCGAGCGCTCGCCCTTCGACACCATCCAGGCCTTGTCTCCGAAGCCCAAGTAGAGCTCGTCGAGGCACGGCGCGTCGATCAGGCCCAGTTCCGGCCGCTCCTCGTTGAGGAGGCCGATCAGCGTGACCCAGGTGGGCAAGCGGCAGATGAACGACCGCGTTCCGTCAACCGGATCCAGCGACCAGCTGTAATTGCTGGAGCCCGGACGGTCCGGCCATTCCTCGCCCGTCACGCCGTGATCGGGATAGCGCGTGGCGATGGCCTCTCGGATTACGCGCTCCGCTTCGCGGTCGGCCTCCGTCACCGGATCGTAGGCGCCGCCGCCCTTATCCTCGGAGGCGGAGCCGTCGGTCCAGCGATGCAGCGTCTCGCTCCGGGCGATCCCAGCGAGTTCCTCAGCGAATGCGGCCAATTCTTCGATCGTCGCCATGCGCCGCGCTTGGGTGAGAGGCTTCCGCGGGTCAACCGGAAAGCGCCGGGACCTCCTTGACAATTGGGATCCCGACCGCGACACCAAGGGCATGGCAATCGCACGCGCCCTCTCCAACGAACTCCAGGCTGCAACCTGGTGGCGCGGCACGATTCTTGCGGCGCGATGGCGCGGCTGGTGAGCTGAACCGGATACCCGACACTCCCAACCGACCATCGACCCGCCACAGGCGGGTTTTCTTTTGCCAATTCGCGAGGATCGACATGCTGAATACGACGCAAACACCACCTGTTCCGGTCCGCCATCCGGTCGAGGACACCGGGCCCGTCCCGAACCCGATGCCGCGCCTGCTGGACGGCGAGGATTTGACGATCGAGGAGAGCGAGCACCTGTTCGAGCGGCTGGTGCTCGGCAAGCTGGAGCCGGCGGAAATCGCCGGAATGCTCGTCGCCTTGCGCATGAAGGGCGAGACGGCCGAGGAGATGATGGGTGCCGCGCTCGGCCTGTTCGCGGCGGCGCAGCCGTTCGACCGGCCCGACTATCTGTTCGCGGATTGCTGCGGCACCGGCGGCGACTTTTCGGGATCCATAAACATCTCGACGGCTGTCGGCGTTCGTCGCCGCGGCATGCGGTCTTCCGATCGCCAAGCACGGCAATCGCAGCGCCAGTTCACGTTGTGGCTCGGCGGACGTCCTGGAGGCGCTTGGCGCGCGACTGGATGTCGATCCGGTAGCGGCACGGGCCCTGCTCGATGAGACCGGCTTCTGCTTCCTGTTCGCGCCGGCCTATCACCCGGGGATGAAGCATGCCGCGCTCGTTCGGCGGCAGCTTCGGGTGCGGACGGTGATGAATCTGCTCGGGCCGTGCATCAATCCTGCACGTCCACCGGTGCAATTACTCGGCGTAGCGGACCCGAAAATGCTTCGCCGGATCGCGCAGACGCTTGATGCGATGGGTGTTCAGGAAGCGCTGGTCGTGCACGGTTCGGGATTGGACGAGGTCGCCCTCCATGGTGAAACGCGCGCCATGCGTCTCTCGCGCCACGTCGATCACCGAAGAGATCATCACGCCCGAAGATGCCGGTATCGAGCGGGCGCCTTTGCAGGTGGTGACCGGCGGTGACGTCGACGAGAATGCGGCGCGTTTCCGGGCGCTTATGGACGGTCGCGGCGCACAGGCCGAGCAGGACATGGTGGTCCTGAACACTGCCGCGCTGCTGATGACGGCAGGCAAGGCGGCCGACCTCCGCGACGGAGCCGGGCAAGCGCGCGATGCGCTGTCGTCTGGCCGTGCGGGCGGAGTGCTCGACGCCTACGTGAAGGCAAGCAATGGCTGAGGGCGTTCTTGCCGAGATTGCCGCTCGCAAGCGAACCGACGTGGCGCAGCGGCTCGCTGGGGCAACCCACGATCCGCAGCCGACGCAGCGCAGCCTTCGCGCCGCGCTCGGGCAAGCCGGGCGCGCGCTTCCTTATGGAGGTGAAGAAGGCATCGCCTTCGGGCCATCGCAGCGGGTTCAGCGTGGAGGAGGCGGTGACCGCCTATGCGCCGGTCGCGGACGCGATCAGCGTGCTCACCGACGCGCCTTACTTCAACGGCTCTCTCGACGATCTGCGTACGGTGCGGGCGCGGTTCGACGGTCCGATCCTCGCCAAGGACTTCATCGTGGACCCGCGGCAGGTCGCGGAAGCGCGGCTGCACGGAGCGGACGCGGTGCTCGTCATTCTGGCGATGCTCGACGATGACAGAAGCAGCGGCGATCATGGCGGAGGCGCAGCGGTTCGGCATGGACGTGATTGTCGAGGTTCATGACGAGGTCGAACTGGACCGGGCGCTCGCGCTTGGCGCGGAGATCGTCGGTATCAACAATCGCGACCTGCGGACGCTGAAGACCGATCTCGCGGTGACGGAGCGACTGGTCGAGCGTGTTCCGTCCGACCGGCTCGTCATCAGCGAGTCCGGCATTCGCGACCGAAGCGACGTCGAGCGGCTTGCGCCGAGCGTCGATGCATTCCTTGTTGGGTCGTCGCTCATGGCGTCCGACGACATCGGGCAGGCCGCGCGGGCATTGGTCCATGGCCGTGTGAAGATCTGCGGTCTCACGCGAGCGGAAGATGCGTTGCTCGCCGCCTCGAGCGGAGCGACGCCACGCAGGCCTGATTTTCGCGGAAGGCAGCAAGCGGCGGGTGGGCAGCAATGCCGTGCGATATCGCCGATGCTGCTCGATCGAGACGGAGCTGAAGTCGGTCGGCGTCTTCCAGGATCAGGACCTGGCGTTCGTCACGGCGACGGCGCATGAACCTCGGCCTCGACGCGGTTCAGCTGCACGGCAACGAGACCGGACTGGACAGGTTGAAGATCGCACTTCCCGAAACATGCGAGATTTGGGCCGCATCTCCTGTCGGCACCGACGTGACGCCCGAACGAGCGGGTGCCGATCGAGTACTCTACGACACGCAGAAGGATGGCCGAACCGGCGGAACGGGCGAGACGTTCGACTGGTCCCTTCTGAACGGCCGGCCTGCGCTGTCGAACGCGTTCATCGCAGGTGGGCTCAACCCTTCGAACGTCCGCGATGCGCAGAAGGTGGGAAGCTACGGCATCGACGTAAGCTCGGGCGTGGAGTCCGCGCCGGGAATCAAGGACCCAAGCAAGGTGGCTGAATTGTTCGAAGCTCTCCGCCCTTCAAGCCGGAGGACGGCATGCGCCTGAACGGTCGCTTCGGGCGCTTCGGCGGCTGCTTCGTTCCCGAAATCCTCGTTCCGGCGCTGGAGCAGCTCGAGGGCGCGTTCCTCGATGCGGAGGAGGATGCGGCCTTTCGTGCGGAGCTGGACGAGCTGCTGGCGAACTATGCCGGCCGACCGACGCCCGCTGACCCGCTGCCGCAATATCGGCGGCAAGGCTCGCATCTATTTGAAGCGCGAGGACCTGCTCCACGGCGGTGCGCACAAGACCAATCAGGTGCTTGGCCAGGCATTGCTCGCCAAACGCATGGGCAAGCGCCGCCTGATCGCCGAGACCGGCGCTGGCCAGCACGGCGTCGCGACCGCGATCGTCGGCGCGCTCTTCGGCTTCGAGACCCAGGTCTACATGGGCGCCGAGGATGTCGAGCGGCAGCAACTCAACGTCTTCCGGATGCAGCTGATGGGCGCGACTGTCGTGCCGGTCGAAAGCGGTGGGCGGACGCTCAAGGACGCCATCAACGAAGCGCTGCGCGACTGGAGCGCCAGCTTCGAAGACACGCATTATCTGCTCGGCACCGCCGCCGGTCCGCACCCGTTCCCGACGATGGTCCGTGAGTTCCAGCGCGTGATCGGCAAGGAGGCGCGGGCGCAAATCCTCGAAGCGGAAGGACGGCTGCCGGATGCGGTGCTCGCCTGCGTTGGCGGCGGGTCGAACGCCATCGGCATGTTCGCGGATTTCGTTCCGGACGATGGCGTGAAGCTCATCGGCGTCGAGGCGGCCGGCAAGGGTCTCCACGGGCATGAGCATGGCGCAACTATCCAGCGCGGTACCCACGGCATTCTGCACGGGGCGGAGACGTTGGTCCTTCAGGACGCGGATGGGCAGGTGACCGATACATGGTCGGTTTCGGCGGGTCTCGACTATCCGGCGGTCGGCCCGGAGCATGCGCATCTCAGCGAGAGCGGCCGCGCGGACTATGTCGGCAGCACCGATCAGGAAGCGCTCGACGCCTTCGTCAAACTCGCGCGGGGCGAGGGGATCATCGGCGCGTTCGAGTCCTGCCACGCTCTGTCGCATGCGATGAAGATGGCGGAGGAGAACCCGGAGGCATTGCTGGTGGTCAACCTGTCGGGTCGCGGCGACAAGGACGTGGCGCAAGCACAGGCGCTGCTGGGAGCGATGGCGTGAGCCGCTACGCTGCAATGTTCGAGCGCTGCAGCAGCGCGGCGAAGGTGCGTTCGGCGCTTTCCTCATGCTCGGCGACCCGGATCTGAAGACCTGCGCCGCTTTGCTCGACGCGGTCGTTGAGGGCGGCGCGGACATGGTCGAGGTCGGCATTCCCTTCTCCGATCCTGTCGCGGATGGACCGGTGATCCAGGCCGCTGCCGTGCGCGCATTGAAGGCAGGCACGCGGGTCGACGATTGCTTCCGGCTGCTCACCGAGTTTCGTGCGCGCCATGCCGATGTTCCGGTCGGAATCCTCACTTATGCCAACCTTCTCGCCGCACGTGGGCGGGAGCGGTTCTTCTCGGACGCTGCGGCTGCGGGCGTCGACAGCCTGCTCGTGGCGGATGTGCCCTCGCTCGAGGCGGAGCCCTATGCGGACGCATCGCGACAGTCCGGCGTCGACCTGGTGATGATCGCGGCGCCGAACACGCCCGGCCAGACGCTGACGCGCCTGGCTCGGCTGGGGTCGGGCTACACCTACTGCGTCGCCCGCGCCGGCGTGACCGGCGAGCGGCAGGAACTGGCGTTGGAGCACGACCAGCTTCTTTCGACCTTGCGCAGTGTCGGCGCGCCGCCGCCGGTGCTCGGCTTCGGCATTTCGACGCCGAAGCATGTGCGGCAGGCTCTCGATGCCGGGCGCGGCAGGCGTGATCAGCGGTTCGGCGATCGTTCGGCTGGCTACCGAGAAGGGCGCAGACGCCGTCCGCGACTTCGTGCGTGAAATGAAGGCTGCGACCGTCATTGCGAGGAGCGAAGCGACGAACCAATCCAGCGTCTAGCGCGTTCTGGATGGCTTCGGCTGCGGTCGCAATGACGAGCTATGTCAGACTTTCGAGGACATTTGCTATCAGGCGCTGCCCGACCGGCGTCAGCACGACTCCGGATGGAATTGAACGCCGATCTGCTTCGCCTCCACGTCGCTGATCGCCATCGCCATTCCGTCGATCTGGGCATGCACGCGGAAACGCTCGGGCGGGTTGGGCGTGCAGAGCGAATGGTAGCGTCCGATCCGCAGCGGGTTCGGCAGCCCCGCGAACGGGCCTTCGCCGTCATGCTCCAGTAGCGACGCCTTGCCGTGCACGGCCTCGGAGGCGCGCACGACTTCGCCGCCCGCCTCGAGCACCATCGCCTGCTGGCCCAGGCAGACGCCGAACAGCGGGACCTTGCCCTTCGCCAGCCGAATGAGGTCGATGCAGCAGCCCGCGTCTTCCGGCCGGCCAGGCCCGGGCGAGATCAGGATCAGCGCGTTCGACGATTGCGCCTGCTCCAGCGCGTCGCTAGCGGCGATCTCGTTGCGGACGGTGCGGACGGTCGCGCCCAGCCGCTCCAGCGCTTCGACGATGTTGAACGTGAAGCTGTCGTGATTGTCGATCATCAGGACGTTGCGGCTCATCGCACCGTCTCCCCGGCGATGGCCGAGAGCACCGCCGATGCCTTCCGCCGCGTCTCGTCCGCTTCCGCCTTCGGATCGGAATCGTAGACCACGCCCGCACCCGCGCGGACGTAGGCGGTGCCGTCCTTCACCAGTGCCGAACGGATCACGACGCCGCTGTCGAGCAGCCCTTCGCCGTTCAGCCAGCCGATTGCGCCGCCATAGTGCCCGCGCCGGGTGCGCTCGTAGCGGCGCAGCAGCTCCGTCGCCCTGAGCTTGGGCGCACCCGACAGAGTGCCGACGTTGAGGCACGCCTGCAGTGCGTGCAGTGCGTCGTATCGCTTCGCCAGCTTGCCCTTCACCGAGCTGACGAGGTGCATGACGCGCGCATATTTCTCCAGCGTCATCAGCGCCGACACGCCGCGCGTTCCCGGCTCGCTGACCCGCGCGACGTCGTTGCGGGCGAGATCGACCAGCATCATGTGTTCGGCGACTTCCTTGTGGTCGAGGCGGAGGTCGGCCTCCATCCGGTCGTCATCGTCGACGCTGGCGCCGCGCGGGCGGGTTCCGGCGATCGGCTTGACCTCGACGATCTTGTCGTCGCCGTCGCCGGTCACTCGGACCGAGGTCTCCGGCGAGGCGCCGAACAGGGTGAAATCGGGCATGGAGACGAAGAACATGTACGGGCTGCGATCGAGCGTTCGAACGCGCGAGAAGGCGGACAGAGCGTCGGCGCAAGGTGCGCTGAACGTGCGCGACGGGACGATCTGGTACACGTCGCCGGCGAGAATGTGCTCCTTGAGCTGCGACACGACGCCGGCGAACGCCTCGTCGTCCTGATCCATGCGGACCTGAGCCGCGCCCGCGCCGTCATCGGCCGTGACGAAGGGTTTCATGTCCGAGGCGCGGTTCGACAGGTCGGACAGCCGCTCGACCGCCGAGAAGTGGCTGCGGCGCGCCTGCTCTTGGTCGCCGTCTCCGAACGAGGCGCAGATCAGTCGCGGCGTCCGGCCGGGTTCGCCGACCACGTAGGATTCCGCCAGCCAGAAGACGAAGTCGGGGAAGCCGACGGGGTCCTCGGCCGACGCGGGAAGGTCTTCGAACAGGCCGACATGGTCGAAGGCCATGACGCCGACCAGGCAGACGGTGAACGGCTCTTCCTCGGTCTCGCTGCGAAGGCCCGATGTGATTGTACGCAGAACGTCGAATGGCGAGGTCGCGAGCAGGCGGCGTTCGGCATCGACTTCGTCGATCGCTCGGAAGCGCAGTGTCAGCCGGTCTGCCGTGACTGCTTCGACCGCGTCCGCCAGCTTCCGTTCGAGGATGCGCAGTACCGGCTGGCCGCCAGTCGGAAAGCGCGTCGACCAGCACCTTGCCGTCCCGGCATTCGATCCGGACCGCAGCCTGATCGAGGATGATGCTCGCGCCCGCCGTCGTTTCCAGCATCATCGTGTCGGCGCGACTGCCTCGGTCGCTCAGCTGGGCATAGAGCGACAGCAGGTCGACCTGGCCGGACAGCCGGCGCGAAATCGCCCGTGCAGTGCCGGAAGCTGCGTTCACGCGAGATCCCGGCCCACGGCGGCAAGCACCGCCTTGAGCGATTCCATCAAGGTCTCGAACTGGTGCGGGTAGAGCGACTGCGCTCCGTCCGACCATGCATCGACCGGGTTTTCGTGCACCTCGACGAGCAGGCCGTCGGCACCGCATGCCGCCGCCGCCAGCGACATCGGGATGACCAGGTCGCGGACGCCCGTGCCGTGGGAGGGATCGACGACGACCGGCAAATGCGTCTTCTGCTTCATGTAGGCGACGGCGTTCAGGTCGAGCGTGTTGCGCGTCACCGTCTCGAAGGTGCGGATGCCGCGTTCGCACAGGATCACCTGCTCGTTGCCCGCCGCGAGGAGGTATTCGGCGGCAAGCAGCAGGTCCTCGACCTTGGCCGCGAGGCCGCGCTTCAGGAGCACCGGCTTGCTCGACCTTGCCGAGCACCTTGAGCAGCGAGAAATTCTGCATGTTGCGGGCGCCGACCTGGAGCATGTCGGCCTTCTCGGCGACGGCTTCCACGTCCGCCGTGTCCATGACCTCGGTGACGACCGGCAGGCCGAGTTCGTCGCCGATGGTGCGCAGGGTGTTCAGGCCCTCCGGTCCGTGGCCCTGGAAGGAGTAGGGGCTGCTCCGCGGCTTGTAGGCGCCTGCGCGAATGCCGACTGCGCCCGCAGCCTTCACCGCGCTGGCGCTGGCACGCAGCCGATCCTCGGTCTCGACCGCGCAGGGCCCGGCGATCACGGCGAAGCCTGGGCCGCCGATATTCGCCTTGCCGAAGCGGACGATCGTGTCGTGCGGGTGCATCTCGCGGCTGACGAGCTTGTAGGGCGAGAGGATCGGCTTGATCGATTCCACCATCGGGTGGCCGTCGAGGTTGAGCTCCGCCAGCACGCGCTCGTCGCCGAGCGCGCCGAGAACGACGCGTTCGGTTCCGGGCATGAAGAGCGGCTTGAGGCCCTTCTCCTCGATCCGACCGAGGATTTCGTCGGCAATTTCCTTGGTGGCTTCGCGCTTGAGAACGATGATCATTTCGATTTCGCCTGGAATGAGGACATGAAAAAACCCGCCGGGTCACGGCGGGTCTTGGAAACGTCGGTTCGGAAGTGCTGTCTTCCGCTACCCGCTCGTTGGACGCGCCGCATCAATTGCTGGGGACCAGCGCCACCACCAAAGCTGAGCGATACGAGCGTTCATCCTGTTCAGCATGCTATGCGGCCGCGGGCTGGTCAACCGTGCGCTCGAAGAAATCGCCGAAGCGCTCTCCGGGCCGGCGATCGCGGGCATAGTCGCCGAGCAGCTGCGACAGGATCTCGAGGATGCGCTCCTCGCCGATATTCTCGGCGTGCAGGCGGTTCAGCCGCTCGCCGTGGAAGCCGCCGCCGAGATAGAGATTGTACTTGCCCGGCGCGCGGCCGGTGAGCGCGATTTCCGCGACATAGGGGCGCGAGCAGCCGTTGGGGCAGCCGCTCATGCGGATGGTGATCGGCTCGTCGCGGAGGCCGTTCTGGTCGAGCAGAGCCTTCGATCTTGGTGACGAGGTCGGGCAGGTAGCGCTCCGCCTCGGCCATCGCGAGCGGGCAGGTCGGCAGCGCGACGCAGGCGATCGAGTTCAGGCGCAGCGCGCTGGTCGATCGCTCTCGGCGAGGCCATGCTCGGCCAGCAACGCCTCGATCTGCGGCTTGTCCTCCGGAGCGACGTCGACGACGATCAGATTCTGGTTGGGCGTCAGGCGGAACGTGACCCTTGTGCACCTTCGCGATCTCGCGGAGGCCGGTCATGACCAGTGCGGTCCGAGACGCGGCCGTTCGGGATGAAGAGCGCGAAGTTGAACAGGCCGTCGTCGGTCTCGCGCCAGCCGAAGCTGTCGCCGTTGGTGGTCGAACTCGAACGGCCGCGCCGGCTCGAACGGAGCGCCCATGCGCCGCTCGATCTCGGCCTTGATGAAGTCGAGGCCCTTGTCGTCGATCGGTATATTTGAAGCGAGCGCGGGCGCGGACGGCGCGATTGCCGTAGTCGCGCTGCACCGACGATCACCGCGTCCGGCCGCTTCGAGCAGACGCTCCTTGGGGATGTAGCCGATGACGTCCGCCAGCCGTGGATAGGTCGTCGGCTCATTGTCGGTCCGGCCCATGCCGCCGCCGATGGTGACGTTGAAGCCCTCGACGCCGTTCGGCCCGGCGACGGCGATGAAGCCGAGATCCTGCGTGTAGACGTCGATATCGTTGGACGGCGGGACGACGAAGCCGATCTTGAACTTACGCGGCAGGTAGGTCGGGCCGTAGAACGGCTCCTCGTCGCTCCGACGTCGCCACGCGCTCCTCGCCGTACCAGATCTCGTGATAGGCGCGCATGTTCGGGATGACGTGATCGCTGAGCTGCTTCGACAGCTCGGCGACTTCGCGGTGCGACCTCGGAATTCAGCGGGTCGGCCGTCGCACATCACGCCGCGCGCGTCGTCGCCGCAGGCCGCGATCGTGTCGAGCAGCACGTCGTGCAGGCCCTGGATCGTCGCGCTTGATGTCTTCCTTCACGCATCCAGTGGAACTGGAAGGTCTGGCGGGTCGTCAGGCGGATGGTGTTGCCGCCATGCGCCTGCGCAAGCTCGTCGATCTTCAGCCATTGCTCGGGCGTGCAGACGCCGCCGGGCAGGCGCACCCGGACCATGAACGGTAGGCGGGCTCCAGCTTCTGCCGCCGCCGCTCGTCGCGAATGTCGCGGTCGTCCTGCTGGTAGATGCCGTGGAACTTCATGAGCTTGTTGTCTCTCGAAGGTCACGCCGCCGGTGATCCGGTCGAGCAGGCCGTAGCGCGATCGTGCCGCGCAGATAGTCGCTGTTGAACTTCAGCGTCTCGTCGGGCCCGAGCTTGTCGAGCGGCTGCGAAATGTCCGGCTGCGGTCGACGCGATCGTGGTGTTCATCTCTGCTTCTCAATAGACGTCGCGCTGGTAGCGGTGCTCGCGCGCAGGTCGCGGAGATATTCCTCGGCGCGCCTCGCGGGTCAGGCCGCCCTCGCGCTCGACGATCTGCAGCAGCGCCTCGTGCACGTCGGGCGCCATCGCTGGGCGGCGTCGCCGCAGACGTAGAGATGCGCGCCGTCCTCGAGCCAGGCGAAGAGGTCGCGCGACCGCTCGTGCATGCGGTGCTGGACATAGGTCTTCTGCGCCGGTCGCGCGAGAAGGCGACGTCCAGTGCGGATCAGCACGCCGTCCTTCAGCCACTGCCTGCCATTCGGTCTGGTAGAGGAAGTCGCTGCGGAAGTTGCGCTCGCCGAAGAACAGCCAGGAGCGGCCGGCGGCGCCGCGCGCCTCGCGCTCCTGCAGGAAGGCGCGGTACGGCGCGACGCCGGTGCCGGCGCCGACCATGATGATCGGCACGTCGTCGCCCGGGCAGGCGGAAGTGCGGGTTCTCCTGGACGTAGACCGGGAGCGTCGAGCCCAGCTCGAGCACGGTCGGCAAGCTGGGCCGAGGCAACGCCGCCGCGGCCGGTCGCCGTGCAGGTCGTAACGGACCGGCGCCACCGTCAGGTGCGCCTCGTCGCCGACGAGCGCCTAGGCTCGATGCGATCGAGTAGAGCCGCGGCTGCAGCGGGCGCAGGCCGGCGAGCAGGCTCGCGGCGTCGACGCCCTCCACCGGGAATTGGCGGACGATGTCGACGATGTGATGGTCGTAGAGGAACCTGACGCGCTCGGCGGCCATGTCGGCCCCGGTCAGTGCTTCAATGCCTTCGCGCCGCTGAGCTTGCGCCCATTGCTCGATGAAGCGCGGGCTTCCGATCGTGATCTCGAACTTTTCGCTCGAGCGCCTGTGCCAGTGGCAGCGCTTCCGCTCTTCACCGCGACTTCGGCATCGCCGGACAGGCCGGTCGCTTCGAGCAGTGCCGCGACCACACGCGGATCGTTGCTCGCGACGATGCCGAGCGCGTCGCCAGGCTCGTAGGTCAGCCCCGACCCGCCGAGGTCGAGCTCGACGTGGCGGGTTTCCTTGGTCGAGTGGCGGCCGACGATCAGGATATTTTCGAGCACGGTCGCATCGAAGGGATTGCGCTTGTCGTGCGCGCTGGATGTCGAATCCGCGCGAGGCGCTGCCGCAACGCTTCTGCGGCGACGAAGCTGCCTGATCGGCGGCGAGCAGCTGGACGACCACCTCGCTCCAGCCAGCAGCCGGATCGTCATAGTCGATGTCGCAATCGACCCGGGGGCTAAGGCGGGTCGCGCCGAGCTCCTCGAGCCGGCTGTCGAGGCGCTTCCCGGCCTCGCAATATTTCTCGTAGGTCGAATCGCCGAGCGCGAGCACGGAGAAGCGGACGCCGTCGAGCTTCGGCGCGCGCGGGCCTTCGAGGAATTCGAAGAAGCCGACCGACGGCTGCGGCGGATCGCCCTCGCCATAGGTGCTGACGATGAAGAGCACGTCCTGCTCGTCCTTGAGCTGGCGGAGCTTGTAGTCGGCCAGGTCGGACGACTTTCGGCGCAAGTCCCTGCGCGGCAGCAGCCGCCGCGAGCGTCTTCGCCAGGTCGCGGCTGTTGCCGGTCTCGGTGCCGTAGAGGATCGTCAGCGTGCGGCCCTGCGGCGCCGACGACAGGCGCGATCTCGCCGCCACCGGCCGCGCAACAGGCCGGCATCGAGGCCGGCGAAATAGCCGCTGATCCAGCGCGCCTGTTCGGGCGTCAGCGTGTTAGCGAGGCCTTCGACGAGCTGCCACTGGTCGAGCGTCAGCGCGCCCTCATAGAGCGGGACTTGGACGGTCATAGCACTGCTCCACTTGTGGAGGCGATCAGATGACCCATTCGTCGCCTCCTTCGTCGTTCTCGTCGGAATCGATGATCTTGCCGCTGCCGGACTTCGCCGCGCCCTCGATCGTGACCAGCACCTGCACGCCGGCCGCGGCTCATCAAACGGGCGACTTCGCGAGCGGTCCGGGCCGGGTCGCTCGGCGGGAAGCCGGAGATGGCCGCGTCATCGACAATCGTCGACGGACCGGCCCTGCGACTTCAGTCGCGCAGCCGTGGTCGATGCCCAGGCGGTACGCTTGCTGCCCGTCACCCAGCTGATCGAACCGGCCGACGACTGGCGTCCGGGCGGATCGACCGGATTGGTCGGAAAGCCCTCGATCAGCCCGGCCGCGACAGTCGCGTGGCTCATCTTGTCGATCAGGATGAAGCCGCCGAGCTTGCGGTTCTGCGTCATAGCGCACGGCCGGAATCGCGCGGTCGAGGTCGATCTCGACCTGGCCGATGTCGTTGAGGCCGAGCGGTTCGACCGGCGCGCGCTTCGAGCGTGTTGACGTCGATGATGGCCTCGACCGTGTCGATATTCGCCGACACTGTCTGTGCGCCGATCTTCAGCCAGTAGGAACGGTGCGGGACCAGCTTCTCGTCCGACATCCAGACCAGGTTCGCCTCGATGCGGCTGACCGGCTCGGAGGCCTGGTGCGCGTCCGCGATCAGGTCGCCGCGCGAGCAATCGACCTCGTCGGTCGAGGGAGAGCGTGACCGACTGTCCGGCGACGGCCTGATCGAGATCGCCGTCGAAGGTGACGATCCGCTCGACGAACGAGCGCGTGCCGGAGGGGAGCACCGTAATCGGGTCGCCCACGCGAACGCGGCCGCTGGCGATGCGACCGGCATAGCCGCGGAAGTTCTGATTGGGACGGTTGACCCATTGCACCGCCATTCGGAACGGCTCGTCGGCGGGCTCACGGGTCGCGATCGGGACGGTCTCAAGATGCTCGAGCAACGCCGGGCCGTCATACCAGTGCATCTCGGTCGAGCGCGCGGTGATGTTGTCGCCCTGCAGGCCGGAGACCGGGATGGCGGTGAAGCTCTCGATGCCTGCGGTCTCCGCGAAGGCGCGCATAGTCCGCGACGATTGCGTCGAAGACGGCCTGATCGTAGCCGACCAGGTCCATCTTGTTGACGGCGAGCACGACGTTGCGGATGCCGAGCAGGTGGACGAGGTAGCTGTGCCGCCGCGTCTGCGTCAGCACGCCCTTGCGCGCGTCGATCAGGATGATCGGCGAGGTCGGCGGTCGACGCGCCGGTCACCATGTTGCGCGTGTATTGCTCGTGCCCCGGCGTGTCGGCGACGATGAACTTGCGCTTGTCGGTCGCGAAGAAGCGATAGGCGACGTCGATGGTGATGCCCTGCTCGCGCTCGGCGGAGAGGCCGTCGACGAGCAGCGCGAAGTCGAGCTTCTCGCCCTGCGTGCCCTGCTTCTTGCTGTCGCTCGCGAGCGTCGACGAGCTGGTCGTCGAACAGCAGTTTGGAGTCGTAGAGCAGGCGGCCGATCAGGGTCGACTTGCCGTCGTCGACCGAGCCGCAGGTGATGAAGCGCAGCAGCGACTTCTTCTGCGTCGCGTCGATCCAGCGCTCGAGCTCCTCGCGCGCGGTCTCGGCGGCGTCGAGCGGTTTCAGCTGCGGTGGCCATCAGAAATAGCCCTCCTGCTTCTTCTTCTCCATGCTGGCGGCACCGCCGTCCTTGTCGATGATGCGGCCCTGCCGCTCCGACGTGGTGGCGACGAGCATCTCCTGGATGACTTCGGCGAGGGTGTTCGCCTCGCTTTCGACGGCGCCGGTCAGCGGATAGCAGCCCAGCGTGCGGAAGCGGACGGAGCGGTCGACCGGCGTCTCGCCGTCGAGCAGCGGGAAACGCTCGTCGTCGACCATCAGCAGCATGCCGTCGCGCTCGACCGTCGGACGCGGCGCGGACAGATAGAGCGGGACGATCGCGATCCCTTCCGGCATAGATGTATTGCCAGATGTCGAGCTCGGTCCAGTTCGAGATCGGGAAGACGCGGATCGATTCCTTCGGCGCCTTGCGCGCATTGTAGAGCGATCCAGAGCTCGGGCCGCTGGTTCTTCGGATCCCAGCGATGGCTTGCGGTCGCGGAAGCTGAAGATGCGCTCCTTGGCGCGGCTCTTCTCCTCGTCGCGACGCGCGCCGCCGAACGCCGCGTCGAAGCCGTACTTGTCGAGCGCCTGCTTCAGCCCTTCCGTCTTCCACATGTCGGTGTGCAGCGGGCCATGGTCGAACGGATTGATCCCGCGCGCCTCGGCCTCGGGATTCTTGTAGCACGAGCAGCTCGATGCCGCGGTCAGCCGCGACCTTGTCGCGCAGCGCGTACATGTCGCGAAATTTCCAGCCGGTATCGACGTGCAGCAGCGGGAAGGGCAGCGGGCCCGGGAAGAAGGCCTTCTTCGCCAGGTGCAGCATCACCGCGCTGTCCTTGCCGATCGAATAGAGCATCACCGGACGCTCCGTCTCGGCGACGACCTCGCGGAAGATCTCGATGCTCTCCGCCTCGAGCTGCTCGAGGTGGCTCAGGCTGCGCGTGAGGAACTCGACTGGCGCGTTCATGATGCGAGGGCTTTCGGGAAGGGCAGTGGGGCCGCGGCGGAACGGACGTGGCGGCGTCCGACCCAACCGATGATGATCGTGACGGGGGCGCCGGCCGGCAGTTCGGCGGCGAGCGTGTCGATCTCGGTGACGGTGCCGGCGACGTGCGCTTCGTCCGGGCAGAGTCGCCGAAGGCGATGGCGACGGCGGGCGTCGCGGGGTCGAGGCCCTTGGCGAGCGCCTTGCGGACGAACTCGCCGAGCGTCTTGCGCGGCATGTAGAGCACCGTGGTCACCTTGCGGTCGGCAACGCTGATCCAGTCGATGTCGGTCGGCAGCTTGCCGTCGGCGCCGTGGCCGGTGACGAATTGGACGCGGCGGGCATGCTTGCGCTCGGTGAGCGAGGTCAGCAGCGATGCGGCGGCGCCCTGCGCGGCTGAGATACCGGGGATGACGGAGATCTCGATACCGGCGGCGCGGCAGGCGTCGATCTCCTCGGTCGCGCGGCCGAAGATCATCGGGTCGCCGCCCTTGAGGCGGACCACATTCTCGCCGTCGCTCGCCAGCTTGAGCATCAGGTCGTTGATGTCGGTCTGCTTGCAGGAGGGACCGTGCGCGCTCTTGCCAACGGAAATGCGCTTCGCCTCGCGGCGGGCGAGCTCGAGCACGTCGGCTCCGACCAGATTGTCGTAGAGGATGACGGTTGCCGATTGCAGCGCGCGAACGGCCTTCAGCGTCAGCAGTTCGGGATCGCCCGGGCCTGCGCCGACGAGGGTTACGCGACCCTTCTGTTCCGGCTGGGCCGTCAACAGAATGTCGAAGTCGGCGTCGGTCGGCTTTCGATCCGGCTCGGCCCAGGCGGCGCGGGCGAACCGCTGCCAGAAGGCGCGGCGGTCGCCGAAGCTTGGGACGCGCTCTTTCAGACGGCCACGCCACGTCTTCGCCGCCTTCGCCCAGGCGGACAGGCCGAGCGGCAAGGACGCTCTCGATACGTGCGCGGATGGACTGGCCGAGCATCGGCGCGGCGCCGTCGGTGGAGATGGCGACGACGACGGGTGAACGGTTGACGATCGTGCCGAAGGTCACGTCGCAGAGGTCGGTCTGGTCGATGATGTTGGCGACCGCGCCGGCGTTTCGGGCCGCTGCCAGGAAGCGCTCGGCTTCGCAACGATCGGGAAGATCGGCAACGGCGATTGCAGCGCCTTGGAGATCCTCGGCCGACCAGTCGTCGAGCCGCACAACGTCGGCGCCCGCAGCTTCGAGAAGCTCGGCCTTCCACGTCGCGCCTTCGGACGAGCCGACGACGACTGCCTTCCGCCCTTCCAGCTTGTGGAACAGCGGCAGGTTCGGGAGAGGAGCGATGCGCGCGTGCTCGCGTCAGCTGCCGCGCTCCGGACCAGCTTGCCCGACGCATCGACGTGCAGTCCGCATTCCTTCGCGGTGTCGGTTTCCCACCACCAGCGGCCGGCGCGCTCGGGCTCGCCCGGCTGGATGGCGCGGGTGCAGGGCTCGCAGCCGATCGACAGGAAGCCCTTCGCGTGCAGCTCGTTGATCGGAACGTTGAGTTCCGCGCACTCGGCAGCGACCTGTTCGCGCGTCCGGTCGAACGACGGCGCGACCTTCACCAGCGACCGTTCGCCGTCCCAGCTTGCCAGCTCGACGGCCGAGCGCTGGTTGGACTGGTCGGCGCGAAGTCCCGTCACCCAGGCGGATGCGCCGGCAAGCGCGCGGTTCAGCGGCTCGACCTTGCGGACGCCGCAGCAGGAGAGGCGCGCGTCCTTCGAATAGTAGAAGCCGTTGATGCCCTGGTCGGCGACCATCGCCGCGACGGCCTGCGCGTCCGGGTAGAAGGCCTTGATGCGGACGCCGTAACGCTCCTCGGTTTCCTGCCAGAGCTTGTACGTCGACGGGAACAGGCGGCCGGTGTCGAGCGTGACGACGTCGATCGGCAGGCGCTCGGTGAAGATGTGATGCGCGATCAGCTGGTCTTCGATGCCGAAGCTGGTGGTGAAGACGATGCGGCCGGAGATGATTTCGGTTGCGGCGCGCAGCCGCTCGGCGATGCTAGCGCCGGCTTCGCCGTTCAGCGCGCCAACGGCTGGCGAGGCCACCTTGAGCATGGGGAAATCTGCGTCGGCCACACATCACCTTAGAAAATTCTTCTCTACAGGCCTTTGTCATGCGCAACGCGCAATTCTCCCCGACAACGTCCCGTCGGTGCAGATATAGAGAGGGGAGCTAAGGTTCAACGAGGTGCGGAAAGAAAGCACCGATGTTGCACGGCACCATGAAAAATGTAGAATAATCTTCCAATAGATCGAGGAAAAGTAGTTGGACGCAACCGACCGCAAGATCCTGGCCATCCTTCAGGACGACGCATCGCTGTCCGTCGCCGACGTCGCCGCGCGCGTGAACCTGTCGCAGACTCCCTGCTGGCGGCGGATCCAGAAACTGACCGACAGCGGCGTGATCACCAAGCGCGTCGCGTTGGTCGATCCGGACGCGCTGGGCCTCGGGCTGACGGTGTTCGTGGAGATCGAGACCGGCGACCATTCGAAGGAATGGCTGGGCAAGTTCGCGGCCGCGATCAAGGAGATGCCGGAGGTGATGGAAATCTACCGCATGGCCGGCGACGTCGACTACATGCTGCGCATAACCGTGCCGAACATGGCTGCGGTCGACACATTCTATCAGCGCCTCATATCGCTGGTCCCATTGAAGAACGTGACCTCGCGCTTCGCCATGGAGCGCGTGAAGTATACGACCGCTTATCCGGTCGATGCGTAGCGGGCGGCAGGTTCAGATTTCTCGGCCGCAAGGAAGGCGTTGACCGCTTCGGCGCAGTCGCGCCCTTCGCGGATCGCCCATACGACCAGCGACTGGCCGCGGCGCATGTCGCCGCACGCGAAGATGCGCTCGCGGCTGGTGTGATAGTCCACCATCGTTGCGCGGACGTTGCCCTGCGGGGTCAGTTCGACCTGCGATCCGTCTACGGCGCCCACCTTGCGCGGCCCCAGGAAGCCCATCGCGAGCAGGACGAGGTCGGCCTTGATCTCGAACTCCGTGCCGGCAAGGGGTTGAATGATCATCCGCCCGTCGGGGCCCGCGACCATCTCCGAACGCGCGCATTGGAGCGCTGTCACGCGGCCGTCCTGCCCGACGAAGCCGGTCGTCAGGACCGAGAATTCGCGTTCGGCGCCTTCTTCCTGCGATGAAGAGGTGCGCAGCTTCATCGGCCAGTTGGGCCAGGTCAGCGCCTTGTTCTCGTGCAGCGGCGGCTGGGCGAGAACCTCAAGCTGAGTGACTGAAGCGCGCCCTGCCGGAATGACGTGCCGACGCAGTCGGATCCGGTATCGCCACCACCAATGACGACGACATGCTTGCCAAGCGCGCTGATGCCGCCGTTCGGGGCTGCCTTGTCTTCTCCATCGCCGGCGTTGCGCTTGTTCTGCTGGGTCAGGAAATCCATCGCGAAGTGGACGCCGTCGAGCTCTCGCCCGGGTACGGGCAGGTCGCGCGGCTGCTCCGCTCCGCCGGCCAGCACGAGGATGTGATAATCGTCGAGCAGGCGGTCGACCGAGACGGTGACGCCGACCTCCATGTTCGTGCGGAAGATGACGCCTTCGACTTCCATCTGCTCCATGCGGCGGTCGATGATCGTCTTGGCGAGCTTGAAGTCGGGAATGCCGTAGCGAAGCAGGCCGCCGATGCGGTCCGACTTCTCGAACACGGTCGGCGCATGGCCGATGCGCGCAAGCTGCTGGGCGCAGGCGAGCCCGGCCGGGCCCGAACCGACGATGGCGATCCGCTTGCCGGTTCCGCGCGGTGCGCATTGCGGCTTGACCCAGCCTTCACGGAAAGCGCGGTCGACGATCTCGCCCTCGATCGATTTGATCGTCACCGGCACATCGTCGATGTTGAGCGTGCAGGCCGCCTCGCACGGGGCAGGACAGATCCGCCCTGTCACCTCGGGGAAGTTGTTGGTCTCGTGAAGCCGCTCGATCGCAGCCTGCCAGTCGTCCTGGTAGACGAGGTCGTTCCAGTCCGGGATGAGGTTGTTCACCGGGCAGCCCGAGTGGCAGAAGGGAATGCCGCAATCCATGCAGCGCGACGCCTGCTTGGCGACGGCCTCGGCGCTTGGCTCTTCGACGAACTCGTTGAAATGCTTCACGCGCTCGGCGACCGGCGCATATTTGCGGTCGCTGCGGTCGACTTCGAGGAAACCGGTCGGCTTACCCATGCACTCTACTCCGCGGCGACGGCATCGACGGCCTCGAGGTCCGCCAGCGCGCGCCGGTATTCGGTTGGAACGACTTTGACGAAGTGCTGCAGCGCCTTCGGCCAGTCGGCGAGAAGCTCGGCGGCCTTCTTGCTGCCGGTCGCCAGCTGGTGGCGTTCGAGCAGGACGCGGAGGCGCTCGGCGTCGTAGCGCATCGGGTGGCCCATGCCGCAGTCGTGGACGCTGGCCGCTTTCTGCGCCGGAGCGCCGTCGCCCCACGACGTACCTGCCGGTGCAATGCCTTCCAGCTCCACGCTGTCCAGATTGCACTGTTGCTTCAGCGCGCCTTCGGGGTCGTAGACGTAGGCAATGCCGCCCGACATGCCCGCTGCGAAGTTGCGTCCGACCGGGCCGAGCACGCAGACCGTGCCCGCCGGTCATATATTCGCAGCAATGATCGCCCGCGCCTTCGACGACGGCGATCGCGCCGGAATTGCGGACGGCGAAGCGTTCGCCGGCGACGCCTTGGAAATAGGCCTCGCCCGCAATGGCGCCGTAGAGGACGGTGTTGCCGACGATGATGTTTTGCGCGGGGTCACGATCGACCACGGGCTGGCGGACGATCACGCGGCCGCCCGACAGACCCTTGCCGACATAGTCGTTGCCGTCGCCGGTCAGTTCCAGCGTCACGCCATGGGCGAGGAAGGCCCCGAAGCTCTGGCCGGCCGTGCCCTTCAGGCGGACGAAGATGCTGTCTGGCGAGAGGCCGTCATGCCCGTAGCGGCGCGCGACTTCGCCCGACAGCATCGTGCCGACGCTGCGGTGGACATTGCGAACGTCGCGCTCGATCACCACCGGCTTGCGGCTGTCGAGCGACGGCTTCGCGGCGGAGATCAGGTCGCGGTCGAACAGCTCGGCGAGGCCGTGGTCCTGCCGCTCCGAGTTCCAGATGGCGACGTCCTCGGGAACCTTCGGCGCGTGGAGCAGGCGGCTGAGGTCGATGCCACGCGCCTTCCAGTGATCGACGGCGTGCCGCGCATCCATCAGCTCGGTGCGGCCGATCATCTCCTCCAGCTTGCGGACGCCGAGCGAGGCCATGATCTCGCGCAGTTCCTCGGCGACGAAGAAGAAATAGTTGATCACATGCTCGGGCGTGCCGGTGAAGCGCGCGCGCAGCACCGGATCCTGCGTGGCGACGCCGACCGGGCAGGTGTTGAGGTGGCACTTGCGCATCATGATGCAACCGGCGGCGATCAGCGGTGCCGTCGCGAAGCCGAACTCGTCCGCGCCGAGGATCGCGGCGACGGCCACGTCGCGGCCGGTGCGAAGCCCGCCGTCGGCCTGAACCGCGATGCGGCCGCGCAGGCGGTTGAGAACGAGGGTCTGCTGCGTCTCCGCGAGCCCGATTTCCCACGGCGAGCCCGCATGGGTGAGCGATGTCAGCGGCGAAGCGCCGGTGCCGCCTTCGTAGCCGGAAATGGTGACGTGATCGGCGCGCGCCTTGGCGACGCCCGCGGCGACGGTGCCGACGCCGACTTCCGACACCAGCTTCACCGACACGCGCGCCTTCTCGTTCGCATTCTTCAGGTCGAAGATGAGCTGGGCGAGATCCTCGATCGAATAGATGTCGTGGTGCGGCGGCGGCGAGATCAGGCCGACGCCCGGCGTCGAATGGCGCACGGCGGCGATGTGCCGGTCGACCTTGTGTCCGGGCAGCTGGCCGCCTTCGCCCGGCTTGGCGCCCTGCGCGATCTTGATCTGGAGCTCGTCGGCATTGACCAGATATTCCGTGGTGACGCCGAAGCGGCCCGACGCGACCTGCTTGATCGCCGAGCGCATGGAATCGCCGTTCGGAAGCGGCGTGAAGCGGTCGCGTTCCTCGCCGCCTTCGCCGGTGTTCGACTTGCCGCCGATCCGGTTCATGGCGATCGCCAGCGTGGAATGCGCCTCGCGGCTGATCGAGCCGAAGCTCATCGCGCCGGTCGAGAAACGTTTCACGATCTCGCTGGCCGGTTCGACGTCGTCCAAGGCGATGGCCGGGCCGAGCGGCTTGAAGCTGAGCAGCCCACGGATGGTGAGCAGCCGTCGGCTCTGGTCGTTCACGCCGGCCGCGAAGTCGCGATACTTGTCGGGCAGATTGCCGCGCACCGCATGCTGCAGGTTCGCGACGCGTGTCCGGGCTCCAGGCATGCGCCTCGCCGCCGACCCGCCAGGCATAATTGCCGCCGACATCGATCTTCTCGGCCGTCGGCGTAGGCGCGGCCGTGGCGCGTGCGTCGATTCCGCGGCGATCTCGTCGAGGCCGATGCCTTCGATCATCGTCGCGGTGCCGGTGAAATACTTCTGCACGCAGCTTGCTCGACAGGCCGATGGCGTCGAAAATCTGCGCGCCGCAATAGGATTGGAAGGTCGAGATGCCCATCTTGGACATGACCTTCAGCATGCCCTTGCCGATGGCCTTGATGTAGTTGGCGCGAACCTTTTCGGCGGGCAGATCGACGTCGCCGCTGGCTGCGCAGCGCCTCGAGCGTCTCGAACGCCAGATAGGGGTTGATCGCTTCCGCGCCATAGCCGGCGAGGACGCAGAAATGATGCACCTCGCGCGCTTCCCCGGTCTCGACGACGAGTCCGGTCTGCATGCGCAGACCCTGGCGGATCAGGTGGTGATGGACCGCGGCAGTAGCGAGCGCGGCTGGGATCGGCGCGCGATCCTTGCTCGCCGCGCGGTCGGAGATCACCAGCACGTTGATATCGGCAAGAACGGCCTCGGTCGCTTCCCAGCAGAGCCGGGTGAGCGCCGCTTCCAGCGCCTGGCCGCTTCCGCCTGCCCAGGTCGCGTCGAGCGTCTGCGTGCGATACGCACCGTCGAGCGCGCTCGCTGATGTCGCGGATCTTCTGCAAATCCTCGTCGGTGAGGATCGGCTGCGAGACTTCGAGCCGCTTGTGCGTGCCGGCGTGACGGCCGAGCAGATTGGGTCGCGGACCGATCATCGACACGAGGCTCATCACCATCGCCTCGCGGATCGGATCGATCGGCGGGTTGGTGACCTGCGCGAAGTTCTGCTTGAAGTAATCGTAGAGCAGCTTCGGACCGGTTCGAGAGCGCGGCGATCGGCGTGTCGGTGCCCATCGATCCGATCGGATCGTCGCCGGCCCTGGCCATCGGCGCGAGGAAGAACTTCAGGTCTTCCTCGGTGTAGCCGAACGCACGCTGGGCGGCCTTGCAGCTCGGCGTCGGAACGCTCCGGATGCGCCGTCTCGCTGCTCGCCGGAAGCTCCTCCAGCTTGAACTGCGTTTCCTGCAGCCATTCGCCATAGGGCTGCTCGGACGCGAGCCGGGACTTGATCTCGTCGTCCTCGACGATGCGGCCCTCGTCGAGGTCGATCAGCAGCATCTTTCCGGGCTGCAGCCGCCACTTGCGGACGATGCTTCTCCTCGGGGATCGGCAGCACGCCGCTTTCCGACGCCATGATCACGCGATCGTCGTCGGTGACGCAGAAGCGCGCCGGGCGAAGGCCGTTGCGGTCGAGCGTCGCGCCGATCTGGCGGCCGTCGGTGAAGGCGATCGCCGCGGGGCCGTCCCACGGCTCCATCAGCGCGGCGTGATATTCGTAGAAGGCGCGCCGCTTGGGCTCCATCTGCGCATTGCCCGCCCACGCCTCGGGGATCAGCAGCATCATCGCGTGCGCCAGCGAGTAACCGCCGGCCAGCAGCAGCTCGAGCGCATTGTCGAGGCAGGCCGTGTCCGACTGGCCGTGCGGGATCAGCGGCCACATCTTGTCGAGGTCGGCGCCGAGCAACGGCGATTCCAGCGTGCGCCGGCGCGCGTTCATCCAGTTCACGTTGCCGCGAACCGTGTTGATCTCGCCGTTGTGCGGCGATGAAGCGGTACGGGTGCGCGAGCTTCCAGCTCGGGAAGGTGTTGGTCGAGAAACGCTGGTGGACGAGCGCCAGCGCCGACTTGCAGCAGCGGGTCGAGCAGGTCGTTGTAGAAGCTGCCGACCTGCGTCGCGAGCAACAGGCCCTTGTAGACGATCGTGCGGCTCGAGAAGGACGGGATGTAGAAGTCGGCGAGACCGGGCAGGTCGCGCTTCTCGGCCAGCTCCGACGAGCGGGTTCTGCGTTTGCTTGCGGATGGTCAGGAGCTTGCGTTCGAACGCGTCCTGATCGGCGGCGCGAGGCCCGCGCGCGACGATGCTTGGCGGATGACCGGCAGGGATTCGAGCACTGCCTTGCCGAGGCCAGCTCTCGTTCGTCGGAACGTCGCGCCAGCCGAGCAGGATCTGGCCTTCGATCTCGATGAAGCGCTCGAGCCGCGCAATGGCCGCGTCGCGGCTTTCCGCATCCTGCGGAAGGAAGCACATGGCGACGGCGTAATCGCCCGGCGGCGGCAGGTTGATCGCTGGCCTCGCTCGCCCAATGCGCGAAGCAGCTCGTCGGGAATCTGGATCAGGCAGCCGGCACCGTCGCCGACCAGCGGATCGGCGCCCTACGGCACCGCGATGATCGAGATTGGCGAGGATCTGCAGGCCGTCGCGGATGATCGCGTTCGGTCTGCTCGCCCTTGATGTTGGCGACAAAGCCCATCGCCGCAGGCGTCATGCTCGTTGCGGGGGTCGTACAGCCCTTGCTTTTCTGGCGCTTTCACCACGTCAGATTCCCATTCTGTGTTCGTAGGCCGTGATCGCTTCGTCATGCGTAAGCGTCAGCGCGATTTCGTCGAGTCCGTCGAGCAGGCAATCGCGACGGAACGGGTCCATCGTAAAGGTGAAATGATCGCCTTCCCCGGAGGTTACGGTCATCTGCTCGCAGATCGACGGCGATGCTGTGATCCCGCGCGGCCTCGAAGCAATGATTCGACCGCGGCGTGATCCAGCTCGACCGTGACGATGCCGTTCTTGAAGGCGTTGCTGGCGAAGATGTCCGAGAAGCTCGGCGCGATGACCGCGCGGACGCCCAGGTCGGCCAAGCGCCCAGGCGGCGTGCTCGCGGCTGGATCCGCAGCCGAAATTGTCGCAGCGCGACAATGATCGGTGCACCGCGGAATGCCGGGTCGGCGAAGACGCTGCCGTCGGTGGCGCGCAGCGCCTCGAAGGCATGCTGGCCGAGGCCGCTGCGCCGGATCGTCTTCAGGTGCACCGCGGGGATGATCAGGTCGGTGTCGATGTTGCTGAGGCCAGGGGATAGGCCCGGCCCTCGATGCGGGTGAACGGGGTCATGCCGCCAGCTCCCCGACATTGTTCATGAGATCGCGTACGTCCGTCAGGTGGCCGGTCACCGCGGCCGCGGCGGCCATGACCGGCGACATGCAGGTGCGTGCGCGCGCCGGGGCCCTGACGGCCGACGAAGTTGCGGTTGGACGTCGACGCGCAGCGCTCGCGCGGCGGCACCTTGTCCGGGTTCATCGCCAGGCACATCGAGCAGCCCGGCTCGCGCCATTCGAAGCCGGCCTCGATGAAGATGCGATCGAGGCCCTCGGCTTCGGCCTGCCGCTTCACCAGGCCGGAGCCCGGGACGACCAGCGCCTGCTTGATGCGGTCGCTGCGCTTGCGGCCCTTGAGCACGCTTGCTGCGGCGCGCAGGTCCTCGATACGGCTGTTGGTGCAGCTGCCGATGAAGACATGCTCGACGGCGATGTCCTGAATGCGCTGTCCGGCCTCGAGGCCCATATAGTCGAGCGAGCGCCTGCGCCGCGTCGCGCTTGGCCGGGTCGGCGAAACTGTCGGGATGGGCACGGAGCCGGTGATCGGCACCACGTCCTCCGGGCTGGTGCCCCAGGTGACGTTCGGCGCGATCGACGCGGCATCGAGATGAACGATCGGTCGAACGTCGCTCCGTCGATCGGTCGACGAATTGACGCCAGTGCGCCACCGCCCGGTCCCAATCCGCGCCCTTCGGCGCCATCGGGCGGCCCTTCAGATAGGCGAAGGTCTTCTCGTCCGGCGCGAACAGGCCCGAGCGCGCGCCGGCCTCGATCGACATGTTGGCGACCGTCAGGCGGCCCTCGATGCTCATCGCGTCGAAGGTGCTGCCGCGATATTCGATGACGTGGCCGGTGCCGCCGGCGGTGCCGATGCTGGCCGATGATCGCCAGGATCAGATCCTTGGGCGACACGCCGAAGCCGAGCTCGCCGTCGACCCGGATTTCCATCGTCTTGGACGGCTTCGAGCATGCAGGGTCTGCGTGGCGAGGACGTGCTCGACCTCGCTGGTGCCGATGCCGAACGCCAGCGCGCCGAGCGCGCCGTGCGCGGCGGTGTGGCTGTCGCCGCAGACCACGGTGGTTCCGGGCAAGCGTGAAGCCCTGCTCCGGCCCGACGACGTGGACGATGCCCTGGCTCGGCGGCGATCGCGTCGATGTAGGGCACGCCGAACTCGGCGACATTGGCCTCGAGCGCGGCCAGTTGCTCGGCGCTCGCCGGATCGGCGATCGGCAGGCGGACCGCCGCTTGCATCGCGACGCGCGGTGTCGTCGGCAGATTATGGTCGGGGACGGCCAGCGTCAGGTCGGGCCGCCGCACCTTGCGGCCGGCCAGGCGCAGGCCTTCGAAGGCCTGCGGCGAGGTCACCTCGTGGACGAGGTGCCGGTCGATGTAGATCAGGCAGGTGCCGTCGTCGCGCCGCTCGACGACATGCGCGTCCCAGATCTTCTCGTAGAGGGTGCGCGGTCGGACACTCATCCGCAGCAGCCCGCGATTCATGGCTGAATCAATTCGCGGTAGGCGTCGCTCCGCGACGAGGCATGCTCGCAGATTGTCGCGCACGCGCTCGCCGAATTCGGAGCAGGTCGCGGTTCCGCCGAGATCTGCGGTGCGGCAGCCCTCGATCAGCGTCGCATCGAGCGCCGCCGAGAGAATGCGGCCGCTGTCCCCGAGGCCAAGCTCGTCGAGCATCATGACCGCGCTGGCGATCGCGCCGGCAGGATTGGCGACGTTCAGGCCGGCGATGTCGGGCGCCGAACCGTGGATCGGCTCGAACAGGCCGGGCCCGCTCGGACCCGACGCTCGCGGAGCCGAGCAGGCCGATCGAACCGCCGATCACCGACAGCTCGTCCGACAAGAATGTCGCCGAACATGTTCTCGGTCAGGATCACGTCGAAGCGGCGCGGATTGGTGATCAGCACCATGGCGCAGGCATCGACGTACATGTGCTCCAGCTCGACGTCCGGATAGTCCTTCGCGACCTCGGTCACGACCTGGCGCCACAGCTTGGAGGTGGCGAGCACGTTCGCCTTGTCGACCGACGTCACCTTGTTCCGGCGATGGCCGGCGGAGCGAAAGGCGACGTGCGCGATCCGCTCGATCTCGTCACGCGTGTAGGAGCAGAGATCGGATGCCGAATGCGCTTCCGAGGTCCGCTCGCCGAAATAGATGCCGCCGGTCAGCTCGCGCACGATGAGGATGTCGGCGTCGCGGGAAATGTCGGGACGCAAAGGTGAAAGGTGCTGCAGATCGCTGAGCAGCTTGGCCGGCCGGAGATTAGCGAAAAGGCCAAGCTCCTCGCGGATGCGCAGCAGGCCGGCTTCGGGCCGGACGGGAGACTCGTTCCACTGATCGCCGCCCACCGCGCCGAGCATCACCGCGTCGGCGTTGCGGCAGGCCTCCAGCGACTCCGGCGGCAAAGGATGGCCATGCTTGTCGATCGCCACGCCGCCGAAATCATGCTCGGTGAACGTCAGGCCGAGGCCGCGCTCTTCAGACAGCAGTTTTAGGCAGGCGATAGCTTCGGCGGTGACTTCCGGGCCGATCCCGTCACCGGGCAGAACGACGATGCCAATCACGCGGCCTGGACCTTTCTGGCATTGCTCTCGCGAAGGTCGCGGACAGCCTGCGCATTGCTTGCAGCATCGATGTAGGCGGACACGCAGCAGGGCAGGATGTCCCGAGCCCGCGCACGCCCGGCAAAGATTTCGCCGTCCACTTCGATGGTCATTTCGACGAGCACGCTGGCACCCTGGCCGTCGTCCGTGCGCTCGTCCGGGTCGGCGGCGATGTACTGCATCTCGAGGCTGTCGACGCGGGCCGCGACGCCCATCATCTGGCTGACAGCGGCGAAGGCTCCGTCGAGTGCGCCCGGGGCGCTGGCGACGTCGGTCACGCGGCCGCGCTCGCCATGCGACAGCTCGACCCGAGCAACGGGCCAGGAGCCCGCCGAAACCGGCGCGCGGATGTCGACCTTGGTCAGTTTCCAAAGATCCTGCTTGCGGTGCGTCTTGGCTTCGGAAAGCAAAGCGACGAGGCGCGCGGTGTCGACGATGCCGACCTCGTCCGCGACCAGCTTGAATTCGGTGAAGGTGCGGTCGAGTTGATCGCCTTCGAGGACATAGCCGAGTGCCTTCGCGCGAGCGGCCAATGCGTGGCGACCGCTGTGCTTGCCGAGCACGATACCCTCGACCGACAGGCCGATGTCTTCGGGCTTCATGATCTCGTAGGTTTCGCGGTTCTGCAGCATGCCGTGCTGGTGGATTCCGCTCTCATGCGCGAAGGCGTTCACCCCGACGATCGACTTGTTGCGCGGCGGCGGCGCGTTGGTGATCTGCGCCAGGGTCCGGCTCGCCGCCATGATCTTGGTCGTGTCGACGTCGGTGGTCGCATTGTAGACGTTGCCGCGCGTCTTCAGCGCCATCACGACGTCTTCCAGCGCGCAGTTGCCGGCGCGTTCGCCGATGCCGTTGACCGCGCACTCGACCTGCCTCGCCCCGCCGCGAACGGCGGCCAAGCGAATTGGCGACCGCCATGCCCAGGTCGTCGTGGCAATGGGTCGAGAAGATGACGTTGTCCGCCCGGTCGACCGATTGATCGAGGAAGCGGAACAGGTCGTAGATTTCTTCCGGCGTGGTGTAGCCGACCGTGTCCGGCACGTTCAGCGTCGACGCGCCCTCTGCCGCAGCGACCGACAGAACTTCGGCGAGATAATCGCGCTCGGTCCGGATCGCGTCTTCTGCCGAAAACTCGATGTCTTCGAAATATTCGCGGCCGAAGCCGATCGAGGCGCGGATGGCTTCCAGCACCTGCTCGCGGGTCATGTTCAGCTTGGCTTCGCGGTGGATCGGGCTGGTGCCGATGAAGATGTGCAGCGCGCTTGCGCTGGGCCGGTGCAAGCGCGCTTGCCGACGCGATGATGTCGCCGCGCACGGCGCGGGCAAGCGAGCAGATTGTCGGGCCTTCGATCGTGCCGGCGATCTCCATGATCGACTGAGCGTCGCCCGGCGAGGCGGCCGCGAAGCCCGCCTCGATGACGTCGACGCGAAGGGCGGCGAGGGCCTTGGCCATGCGCAGCTTGCCGTCCGGCGTCATCGAGAAGCCCGGGGCCTGCTCGCCGTCCCGCAGCGTCGTGTCGAAGATGCGTATTTGGGTCATGCGACCGTTCCAGTGCCTGAATGAGAAACCTGTTTGACGTCCACAAGGCGGCCGAGCTGCGCCGCGACAACCTGCACCCGGCGGCTCGCATCGCGCGGCTCGACGTCCATGGTGAGCGACGCGCTGTCCGCCTGTTCGTTCATGGCCAGGCCGCGTACGAAATAGCCACGGCGCTCGACGAGGCCGATCATACGGACGACCGCACCTTCGGCCGGCGTGAAGTCGATGGTCAGGCGCTCGGTCACCAGCCCTTCTCCATCATTTGCACGTTGGAGCTGTTGGGCGGGACCAGCGGCCAGACGTTCTCGCGCGGGTCGATGCGGACGTGCATCAGGATCGGGCCGGACGTGCCCAGCAGGCGCTCGATCGCACCGCTTACCTGCGAGCGGTGATCGATCGTGAAGGCCTCGATGCCGAAGGCATGCGCGACTTCGGACGAAGTCCGGATTGTCGCTGACAGGTCGATCTCGGAGAAGTTCTCCTCGAAGAACAGTTCCTGCCACTGCCGGACCATGCCCAGCTGGCTGTTGTCGAGCAGGACGATCTTCAGCGGCAGGCGATAGCGGCGTAGCGTGGCCAGCTCCTGGACGTTCATCATGAAGCAGCCGTCGCCGGAGATGGTGATCACGGTTGCGTCCGGTTCGGCCAGCATGCGCGCCCATGCCGGCGGGAACGCCGTAACCCATGGTGCCCAGGCCGCCGCTGGTCAGGTGCGCCTGCGGGCCGGACGAAGCGGCAGTGCTGCGCGACCCACATCTGGTGCTGGCCGACGTCGCAGGCGACGATCGCCTTGTCGCCCGCCGCTTCCGACAATTCCTTCAGCAGGGCTGGCGCGTAGACGCCCTCGCCCGGCGCGTCGTAGCGCGAAGCCCACATTTCGCTTCTGCGCGCGGCACTGCGCTTGCCCATTCGGCGATGGACGGCTTGCGCCGGTCAGGCTGTCGAGGATCGGCGGCGAGGTCGCCGGCGATGGCGACTTCGGGAACGCGCAGCTTGCCGATCTCGGCGGGGTCGCTGTCGATGTGGATGACCTTGGCGCGCGGCGCGAACTCGTCCAGCTTGCCCGTCGCGCGGTCGTCGAAGCGGGCGCCGACGCACGATCAGCAGATCGCAATTGCCTGATCGCCATGTTCGCTGCGCGCGTGCCGTGCATCCCCAGCATGCCCAGGAAGTTCGGCTCGTCCGTCGGGATCGCGCCCAGGGCCTTGCAGGGTCAGCGACCGCGGGAATGCCCGATGCGCTTCGGCGAATTCGCGCAGCGCGTCGCTCGGCCTCGGCGATGGGCGACGCCGCCGCCGAAGTAGAGGAGCGGCTGTTCGGCGCTGGCGATGAAGGCGTTCGCGACGGCAGATCGCGCCTTCGTCCAGTTCCGCTGTCGTCGCTCGACCGGCAGCTCGAAGGGCTCCGGCGACGCGGTGACGACCTGCACGTCCTTGGGCAGGTCGATCAGCACCGGGCCCGGGCGGCCCGAGCGGGCGATGTGGAAGGCTTCGGCGACGATGCGGCGGGATGTCCGCCGTGTTGCGGACCAGGAAGCTGTGCTTCACGATCGGCAGGGTGACGCCCGAGGATGTCGACTTCCTGGAAGGCGTCGGTGCCCATCAGACGGCGAGGCGACCTGGCCGGTGATGCAGACCATCGGCACGCGAATCCAGCATCGCGTTGGCGATGCCGGTGACCAGGTTGGTCGCGCCCGGACCCGAGGTCGCCAGGCAGACGCCGACGCTTGCCGGTGACGCGCGCGTAGGCGTCGGCGGCGAACGCCGCGGCCTGCTCGTGGCGGACCAGGATGTGCTTCAGGCTCGATCCGGTCAGCGCGTCGTAGACCGGCATGATCGCGCCGCCCGGATAGCCGAACACGCACTTCGACGCCCTGCCGCTCCAGCGCCTCGACGACCAGCCGCGCGCCCGAGACGGGTGCCGGCTGGTTGGTCGGGGCAGGTTGCGGCGGCGGTCGACATCATGCGGCTCTGGGTTGCGGTTGCGGTTCGAGCCTCGGCTGCCGGCGTTTCGGCTCTGCAGCCAGGCCATCCGCTCGCGCAGCTCGGCGCCGACCTGCTCGATCGGCTGCTCGCAGTCGGCCTTGTCCCACATGCGCTCGTAGTTCGGGCTTGCCGGCTTCGTTTTCGGCGATCCATTCGCGGGCGAAGGCGCCGCTCTGGATGTCGGTCGAGGACTTCCTTCATCCGCGCGCGGGTCTCGTCGTTGATGACGCGCGGGCCGGACGACGAAGTCGCCGTACTTCGCCGTCTCGGAGATGAAGTCGCAGCATCTTGGTGATGCCGCCTTCGTAGAACAGGTCGACGATCAGCTTCAGCTCGTGCAGGCATTCGAAATAGGCGATCTCGGGCTGGTAGCCGGCGTCGACCAGGGTCTTGAAGCCGGCCATGACCAGTTCCTTGGCGCCGCCGCACAGCACCGCCTGTTCGCCGAACAGGTCGGTCTCGGTCTCTTCCTTGAAGGTGGTCTCGATCAGCGCCGGCGCTCGCGCCGCCGATTGCCCGCGGCGTAGCCCATGGCCCGGTCGCGGGCCTTGCCGGTCGCGTCCTGGTCGACGGCGAAGAGGCGCGGGGACGCCGCGGCCGATCTCATATTCGCGCCGGACCAGATCGCCCGGACCCTTCGGCGCGACCAGGATCACGTCCATGTCCTCGCGCGGCTTGACCCGGCCGTAGAGGATCGAGAAGCCGTGGGCGACGAGGAGAGCGTCGCCGGCAGAAAGGTTCGGCTCGATGTCGCGGGCGTAGACCTCGCGATGGGTCATGTCGGGGGTCAGCAGCGCGACCAGTTTCGCCTCGCGGGCGGCATCCGCGATCGGAGCTACGCGAAAGCCGTCGGCCTTGGCGCGCCGCTCGGCACCGCCGCCGGCGCGCGCGCCTACGACGACGTCGAAGCCGCTGTCGCGGAGGTTCCGGGCGTGGGCCCGGCCCTGGCTGCCGTAACCGACGATTGCGACCGGCCCTTGCAGGGCTGCCGGGTTCGCATCGCTATCGGTGTAGATCCGTTCCAACTGAGTTCTCCTTTTCGCGCAAAGAAAAACCCCCACTCCGGTCTGGGAGCGGGGGTCTCTGGTTTTCCGGTTCCTGGAACCTTCGACCTTTAGTCCGCTCCCCGATTTCGGGTAATAAGTACGAGCGTAAGCAAGGGAATGCGCACGTCGACTACCGTCGTCGTGTCACTGCCGGCAATCAGCTTCGAATTGAGCTGCACTGTCTGCTTACCCCATGGCAGGAGCCCGATTTGGGATCCCGTTCGCAGCGACTTATGCTGCATGGCAACATGAGGCGCAAGTGCAAAATGACCACATCGCTCTTGAAAACGCCTCTTTTCTTCGGTGCAAGCGCGTGCTTCAGAGCAAGAATTGTATCCAATAAGAGATCGGGTGTTTGATGACGTCTAGGAAGCTGCCGTCGCGGGAAATGGTCGAAGGACCCTCACGGGCGGCCGCGCGCGCCATGCTTCACGCCGCCGGTTTCGACGCGGAGGCCTTGGCCAAGCCGCTGGTCGCCGTCGTCCACAGCTTCTCGACCGTCACGCCCTGCAACATGCATTTGCGCGACCTCGCACAGCATGCCGCGAAAGGCATCGAGGCGGCGGGCGGAACGCCGATCGAGTTCAACACCATCGTCGTTACGGACGGCATCGCCATGGGTACGCGCGGAATGCGCGCCTCCCTGATGAGCCGTGAGGTCATCGCCGATTCCGCCGAGCTCGCGGTGCGCGGGCATTCGCTGGACGCCGTCGTGTTCATCGCCGGGTGTGACAAGACCATTCCGGCGGCGGCAATGGCGGCGGCTCGCCTCGATTTGCCGAGCGTCGTTCTCTACGGCGGCTCGATCATGCCGGGGATGCTCGGCGACAAGGCCATCACCATCCAGGACGTGTTCGAAGCAGTCGGCGCGCATAGCGCGGGCGCGATCGACGATAGCGAGCTGGAACGCGTCGAGCAGGTCGCCTGTCCGGGTGCCGGTGCCTGCGGCGGGCAGTTCACCGCCAACACCATGGCGCTGGCGATGAGCTTCCTCGGCCTCTCGCCAATCGGGCTTAACGACATTCCCGCCGTGCATCCCGACAAGAAGCGGGCAGCATTCGAAGCGGGCCAGCTGGTTCTCGACGCATTGCGCGCGGGCCGGAATGCGCGTTCGCTGATCAACGCGGAGAGCCTGCGCAACGCGGCCGTGGCGGGAACGGCGACGGCCGGCTCGACCAACCTCATCCTTCACTTGCTGGCGATTGCGCGAGAAGCTGGCGTTCCCGAAAGCGAGTTCAACATCGACATGTTCGACGAGGTGTCGCGCCAGACGCCGGTGATTGCCGACCTGAAGCCCGGCGGGCGGTTCATGGCGCCGGACATGTCGGCGGCGGGCGGAACGCCATTGCTCGGGCGCCGGCTGATGGAAGCCGGCCTGATCGGCGACGCACCCACCGTTACGGGCCGATCGCTTTTCGAGCATTTCCAGGGCGCAGAGGAAACGCCGGGGCAGGAGGTGATCGTCACCGCCGGCCAACCGATCAAGACCCGCGGCGGATTCGGCATCTGCTACGGCAACATCGCGCCCGAAGGCTGCGTCGTGAAACTCGCTGGGCACGGCAAGCTGCGCTTCGAGGGGCCGGCCAAGGTGTTCGACGGCGAGGAAGCGGCATTCGACGCGGTCACGCACGGAGCGATCCAGGCCGGCGATATCGTCGTGATCCGCGGCGAGGGGCCCGTCGGCGGACCCGGCATGCGCGAGATGCTCGGCGTCACGGCCGCGATCCAGGGCAGGGGCCTTGGCGATAGTGTCGCGCTCATCACCGACGGCCGGTTCTCCGGCGCGACGTACGGCTTCATGGTCGGCCACATCTCACCGGAAGCGGCGAAGGGCGGACCGATCGCCAAGCTTCAGGACGGTGACGTGATCGCGATCGACGTCGAGCAAAGGATCATCGAGACCGACGCAGATCTCGCTTCTCGACCTGATCGCGTCTGGCCGGTCTCGCCGGAAGCCACCGGCGCCTTCGCCAAATATGCCGCACTGGTGGGCTCCGCGTCGCACGGAGCGGTGACGCTGCGCTAGGCGACTGCCATCCGGCCGCGCAGCGCACCTTCGAGCGAGCCCAGGTCGGCGGAGATTTCCACCTTCCGCGTGGGGCGCTCGTAAATCGCGGCCAGTGCCGGCGTCGGCTCGATCTTCGTTCCGATCAAAGGCTCGACGATGTCGGCGAACTTGTACGGATGCGCCGTCGCCGCGACGATCCACGGACGCTCCGACTGCGCTTCTGCGCCGAGGCGCGCGAAAGCTTCGGCCGCCGTCGCGCTGTGCGGACACCAGACATAGCCCGATCGGCGGTAGTCGGACGAGATACGGCTGCGAATTTGCTCATCGGTTACGAGTTCGACCTGCACGTCTGCCGGCTCGGTCTCCAAGGCCGCGACGCGTTCGAAGTTGCTCGGATTTCCAACATCCATGGCGTTGGCGAGCGTCTCCAGAGATGGCCGCGCCGCATACTTGCCGGTTTCACGCCAGTCCTTCAGCGTCCGGTTCGCGTTGGTTGCGAGCACGACCGGTCCGACCGGCAGCCCCATCGCTTTCGCGAGCAAGACTGAAAAGCCCTGGCCGAGGTTGCCGCTCGGTACGACGATGCCCGGTTCGATTCCCGTGCGGGCATGGAGCTGCAGCATCGCTCGCGCAGTGTAGGCCAGTTGCGGGAGCAGGCGCCCGAAATTGATCGAATTGGCGGAGGTCAGCCGATGCTCCGACACCATCTCGGGATCGGCGAACGCCTCCTTCACCAGCTGCTGGCAATCGTCGAAGTCGCCGTCGATATCGAGCGCCTGAACATTGTCGCCCCAGCAGGTGAGCTGGCGTTCCTGGAACGGCGACACGCGCCCGTGCGGGAAGAGGATGGTGGCGCGCACCGACGATCGGTTCTCCGCCGCGCATCCGACCGCGCCGCCCGTGTCGCCGGATGTGGCCACGAGGACGTTCAGCGGTTCGCTCCCGGCAAGCCGGTCGAAGCAGCCCATCAGGAAGCGCGCGCCGAAATCCTTGAAGGCGCCCGTTGGTCCGTGGAACAGCTCGATTGCGTTCAGGCCCGGCTGCTCCGCGTCCGGCACGACGATCGGCACCGGGAAGTCGAAGGCTTCGGCGCAAATGGAAGGAAGGGCGCTGGCGAGATCATCGCCTTCGAAAAAGGGCTTCAGCAACTCCGCAGCGAAGGCCGCCAATGGTGCATCAGGATCGAGGCCCGCCGGTGCTGCCGGGATAACCTCCGGCATGTACAGTCCGCCATCCGGCGCAGCGCCGTTGCGAAGAGCTTGGGAGAGGCCGGCGGCGGGCGCCTGCCCGCGCGTGCTGACGAATTTCATGCGGCGACGAGTTCCTCGCTGACGGCGATCACCTTTACGCCTTCCGATGCGACGGGCGCACGATAGGCCATCGCTGCCAGTTGTGCAGTTGCAAAAGAGGCGGACATTGCCGCTTCGACGGCTCGCGCGTCCTTTTCGAGCGCCCAGGCAAATACGGACGGCCCTGACCCCGAGAAGGAGCATCCGAGTGCTCCCGCGCCGCAAGGCTGCCGCTTTCACTTGCGGCAGAACCGGCAGGAGATGCTCGCGCTGCGGTTCAACGAGCAGATCCTCGAACCCCGCTCGAAGGAGGTCGAGGTCGCCCGTGGCGCAGCCGGCGACGAAGGCCGCGACACGCCGGCTGTGCTCGACGGCGACCTTCATCGGCACCTGCGGCGAAAGGATCGACCGGGCCATGCGCGTTTCGACCTTCACGTCGGGATGCAGCACGATCGCGACCACGCCGTCCGGCGCGGGCAGACGCTGCACCAGAGCGGGTTGCTCGCTGGCGGCGAGGACCAGACCGCCCAGCAGGCTGGCCATGACGTTGTCCCAGTGCGGCGGGTCGGATGCGACGCGCTCTCCTTCGAGCGCGAGCGGCAGCAGCTCGTCGAGGCTGAACGGCTCGCCGAGCAGAGCATTCGCGGCAGCCGCGCCGGCCACCGCCGAGGCAGCGGATCCGCCCATGCCGGCGGCCAGCGGCACGCCCTTTTCGATCGACAGCCGCATGCCTGACGGCGATCCCGCAGCCTCGATCACGGCTGCTGCGGCGGCGAGCGCGGTGTTCGCCTTGCGGTTTGTCCGGCAGCTTCGACACAAGCCCGCTGACGTCGCCCAAGCGGACGCCTGGCTTGTCCTCGCGAACGGCTGTGACCACGTCCCGCACCGCGTCGAACGCCTGTCCGAGGATATCGAAGCCGACGCAGACATTGCCGATACTGGCAGGCGCGCTCGCCGTCGCCGACTGAAGACGCATGTTGGTCAGGCCCGAAGCTTCAAGGTCTTGCGGACCTCGACCACCGGCCGGCGGCCGAGCAGGGCGCGCTGCAGCGTCCATCACGTCCGCGAACACCGATGTCGCCGTTGGCCATCTGCCAGCACCTTTACCGTAGACATCGTGCACATTGCCCTCGGCATCGGTGATGAGGAAGCGATTTTCCTCGTTCCGTGCGCCGGCAAGCGGATGCGAGAGGGACAGGGAGACCACTTGCACCTCCGCCTCGACGCTTCCGTCGGCGAGAAGATGGCACCGTCCTACCTGCTTCAGCACCTCGCCACGCTCCAGCGCTTCGGCTGCCGCTTGCGGCACGAGATCGCGCAACGAGTGCTTGGGGATGAGTTGCGGAATGACCGGCACTCCGAACGCCTCGCGGACGAGGATCGACAATTTGTCTGCTGCGTCATGGCCGTCGACATCCGCCGACGGGTCGGCCTCGGCGAAACCCAGCTCCTGCGCCTTTGCCAGCGCCGCATCGAAGCTCCATCCCTCGGCGAGGCGGCTGAGCAGATAGTTGCAGGTACCGTTCATCACGCCCTCGACCGCGACGACCGAGCCGGACAGGCGGCGAAGCGTCTCGATCACCGGCGCGCCGCCGCCGACCGCAGCAGAATAGCGCAACTCGCCGCCGTTGCGAGCGGCACAGGCGTGGAGCGAGTCCCAATGCTTGGCGACCGCAGCCTTGTTGGCGGTGACGACCTGGGCGCCGCGCAGAAGCGCCGAGTGCATCGCTTCGGCGGCGAGATCGGAGCCGCCGAGGACTTCCACCAGCACGTCCGGATCGCCGGCGAGCGCTTCGTCGAGGCTCTGCGTGAAGACCACGTTTTCGCTGTGACGGTCGGCGTTCCGGACGAGCACGGGATTGACCTGGAACAGCTCCGGCTGGGCGAGCAGCAGGTCGAGCACGCCCTGACCGACGGAACCGCAGCCGAGCAGCGCGACGCGGAGCCGCTCGGGTCGGGGCGGCCGTGACTTGGCGGCGGGCAGGTTCGCGATGGTCGTCGCTTCGGCCGAACCGAGCGCGGCGACTTCGATCAGCACGCCCTTCTCGGCGGCGGCGTGAATCGCCTTAAGCTGGATGAGGCCGCTGCTGGCCTTCTCGGCTTCTGCGTAGCTGAGCTGCGAGTAGCGCTGTGCATTCGGGTTGCGCGCCGGGTCCTCGTCGTAGACGCCGTCCACGTCCTTGATCAGGCGGACGCGATGCGCGTCGAGCCGGTCGGCGAAGAAGACGGCGCTGAGGTCCGTTCCGCCGCGGCCGAGCGTGACGACGCCGTGATCGGCATGATCGGCGATGAAGCCGGGGAGGACGACGACGTCGTTCAGGTCGATCTTCGCCCAGACTGCCTCGGCATCGACACCGGTCAGGTTGGAATCGAGCGGCGAGCCGGCTGCATCGAGCGCCATTTCCTGGGGGTCGAGGGTCCAGGCGCGAAGCCCGGCCTTGCTGAGCGCCAGCGCCATGAGCGCCGCGGATTGCAATTCGCCGACGCGGGCGAGGCGCGCCACCAGCGCATCCGGAGCTGCTTCGCCTCCCACACGCTTGGCCTGCGACAGCAGAGCGTCCGTCTCACCCGCGAGCGCCGAAACGACGGCGACGACCTTCTCGCCATTGCGGACATGCCGGTAAATCTCGTGGACGACCTTCGGGTAGTCCTCTTCACGCTCGAGAACCGAGCTGCCGAACTTGAGCACGCACAGCCGTTTGGCCGGCGCCTCTTTCGCAACTTCCTTCGGACTGGACATCACTTGCTCGCTTTCGATCGCTTTGACTTGGCAACAAAAAACCCGCTCGCCTTGGGAGGGAGCGGGTCGGGTGAACCTGGTGCTTAGACCGTTATCAGCCGCTCACTCCCCGCTCGGGCGTGGTCGTAATAATGGTCGTAATCGTCATCATGGCTTGGGCGTGCGACATCGCGGCGCTGTTCAGCGCATCGGCGGCAGTCGAGATCACGCGGGTATTCATGGGATCCCAAAAATGCATGGGAAGGCGACGCTGGTCAACCCACAGAGGGCGGCATTACAAAGAATTCACGCAGCGCGTGGCAGATGGGATACAATTTCGTGTCATGGGCGGATCTGGCCGGACCCACGCACCTGATACTTGAACGTCGTTAGCTGCGCCGGCCCGACGGGGCCACGCGCATGGAGCTTGCCGGTCGCAATGCCGATCTCCGCGCCGAAGCCGAACTCGCCGCCGTCCGCGAACTGGGTCGAGGCGTTCCACATGACGATCGCGCTATCGACGCGGTTGAGGAATTGCTTCGGCTGCATCCGCGTCTTCCGCGACGATCGCTTCGGTGTGGCGCGTGCCGTATTCGGCGATGTGATCGATCGCCGCATCCAGACCGTCGACCGTCTTCACTGAGAGGATGGGTTCGAGATATTCGGTGTGCCAGTCGGCTTCCGTCGCCGGCTGCATCGAAACGATCGCGCGAGCGGCGTCATCGCCGCGCAATTCACACCCCTCCAATTCTGCCGCGATGCGTGGGAGCAGGGAGGGGGCTACTTCGAGGTCGATCAGCAAGGTCTCGGTCGAACCACACACCGACACACGGCGGAGCTTGGCGTTGCGGACGATCTGAGCGGCCATCTCCGGATCGGCGGAGGCGTGCACATAGGTGTGGCAGACGCCTTCCAGATGGCCGAGCACCGGCACGCGTGCGTCCTTGCTGACGCGCTCGACCAGAGTTCGACCGCCTCGTGGAATGATCAGGTCGATCGTGCCGTCGAGCCCTTCGAGCATCGCACCGACGGCATCGCGGTCGGCGGTCTGCACGATCTGCACCGCGGCTTCGGGACAGCCCCACTTCCGTCAGGGCCGCAGTGATCGCTTCGCCGATTGCCAGCGCACTCCGCAGCGCTTCCGATCCAGAACGCAGGATGATGGCATTGCCGGAGCGCAGGCAGATGGCGGCGGCATCGGCGGTCACGTTCGGACGGCTTTCATAGATCATGCCGATGACGCCGATCGGCGTGCGAACCCGAGAGATCTGGAGGCCATTCGGGCGGGTCCAGCTGTCCATCACCTCGCCGACGGGATCGGGGAGATCGGCGATCTCCTCGATCGCGCGCGCCATGGCTTCCAGCCGCTCGGGATTGAGAAGCAGGCGGTCGATCATCGTCGTGGCTTCCGCGACGTCTTGCGCATTGGCAGCGAGGATTTGGGCGGACCGCTTTCGGATGTGATCGGCGATCGCGCGAATGGCCCGGCTGCGCTGCTCGGCAGGAGCGTCGCGAAGGCGCTCTGCAGCATCGCGTGCCGCTTGGCCCATCGCGTCGAGCTGCTCGCGCACTCTCACATCAGCACCAGATCGTTGCGGTGGATGAGTTCATCCTGACCGCTGTAGCCGAGACGGGCTTCGATGTCGGAACTCGGGCAGCCTAGGATCGCCTGCGTTTCAGCCGACGTGTAGCCGCTGATCCCACGCGCGACCTCGCGCCCGTCGGGACCAAGGACGCGCAGGCAGACGCCCCGTTCGAATGTTCCGTCAACGGCGCGGACACCGGCGGGGAGAAGGCTCTTCCCGCCCATCAACGCGCTGACCGCGCCCGCATCCACGGTTACGCTTCCGGCCGGGACGAGCGCCCCGGCAATCCACTGCTTGTAAGCTCGCGCGGGTGAGCCCGACGCATCGATGACCGTAGCGTTTGCCTCTCCGTTCTCGAGGCACGCTAGCGGATGATCGCCGTGCCCGGATGCAATGATCGTGGCGCAGCCGAAGCTTTGCGCGACGCGGGCCGCGGCGATCTTCGTGCGCATTCCGCCCGAGCCGACTCCCGTCCCAGAAGTGCCGGCTGGCCCAGCGCTCGACCTCACCGGTGATTGCCTCGATATGCGGAACGTGTCGCGCATTCCGGTCGCGCGACGGATCTCCAGTGTACACGCCGTCGACGTCGGACAGCAGGATCAGCAGGTCGGACTGGATCATCTGCGCCACGCGCGCCGACAGGCGGTCATTATCGCCGTAGCGGAGCTCTTCGGTTGCGACCGTGTCGTTCTCGTTGATGACGGGGAGCGCGCCCTGGCCAAGCAGGACCTCCATTGTCGCGCGAGCGTTCAGCCAGCGGCGGCGCGATTCCGTGTCGTCCAATGTCAGCAGGAGCTGCGCTGTCGGGATCCCGAACGGCGACACCGCTTCTTCCCAGGCCCGCATCAGCAGGGGCTGTCCCGCCGCCGCGGCTGCCTGCTTGGACGAGAGGCGCGCCGACTTCTTCAGCGACAATTGCCGCCGCCCCAGCGCGACCGCGCCCGACGAGACGATGACGCTCTGCTTGCCCTCGCTGCGCAGGCGCCCGATGTCCTCGCCGAGGCTCCGCAGCCAGTCGCGCCGAAGGCCGTCGCCGCTCGGATCGACAAGCAGCGACGAGCCCACCTTGACGGTGATTCGGCGCGCAGCCTTGATCAGCGCGGCGGGCCGCGCTTCGGTGTCTGCCAGGTCGGGCATGACGGCGGGTCTAGTCACCTTCTCGAATGCTCACAATGCGAAGAATTGGATCCCATATTGACATGACGGCGAGGCTTCGTCAGCCTTTGCGCACCATGACCACGAGCATCAGCACCGGATCGATCCGCACGCCTGACCTGCTGCGTGGGCTCGTCTTTATCTCGTTTACGGGCCGGTACGCCTACGGGCGGCCGGAAATTTGCAGATAGACTGACCCGTAACCCGCCGCGACAATGCATGCGGCAAGCACGAGACGAAAAGTGACCCAGGAACAACTGCAGGGCCTCGCCGCGTTGCGCGCCGAGCTCGACCGGATCGACGACGAGATTCTCGACCTGATCGAGCGTCGGCTGGCCGCGTCTGCGGATATCGCCGCGCAAAAGGATGCCGAGGGCGACCGTCACCTGAAGGTGCGGCCCAAGCGGCAGGCACAAATTCTCGAACGGCTGAAGGCGCGCGCGGGGAGTGCGCAGCCGGAGCTGGTTTCGGAAATCTGGCGCGAGCTGATGGGCGCGAGCCTCCAGGCGCAGGCGCGGACCGAACTGGTGCTGGCACCGTCGGATCAGCCGGAACTGCTGGAGGCACGGGTCCGTGCGCACTTCGGCTCCGCCCCGCCGATCCGCTGGGCCAGCGAGCACGGCCCACGCTATCCGCGCGGCTTTGGTCGGCGAGGCCATCGCCATCGTTTCCGAAGCGATGAGCGAAGCGGAGGGGGCGCTGCGCGTGTTCGACGTGTTGACGACCGAGGACGGGCGTCCGTTCGCTTATGCCATCGGACGCGTGGCGGCCGCCGACACGGTGGTCGGTGCCACGGAGTCCAAGCCGAAGCCTGCGAAGACCTCAGCGGAATGGTCGCCAGATAGCTGGCGCTCCAGGCCCGCAGAGCAACTCGCCGAATATCCGGATGCTGCCGCGCTTGCTCGCGTGGAGCGGCGTCTCGCCGGTTCGGAATCCCTGGTCGAGATCGCCGACATCATCCACCTGCGCGCGGCGCTTGCTCGAGTGGCGAAGGGGGACGGCTTCATCGTTCAGGGCGGAGACTGCGCGGAGAGCTTCGCCGAGTTCAATGCCGACAAGGTGCGCGTTACCTACAACCTTCTCCTACGCATGGGGGCAATGCTTCGTGCGTCGAGCGGTGGCGACGTCGTTCATCTGGCACGCATCGCCGGCCAGTTCGCCAAGCCGCGCTCGGCGGGAACCGAGACCATCGGCGACGTGACCTTGCCGAGCTATCGCGGCGATGCGGTCAACGGCCCGGCATTCACCGAGGCTGCGCGCGTGCCCGACCCGAAACGCCTGCTCGATGCACATCGCCAGGCGCAGGTGACGATCGAATTGCTGCAGGCCTATGCCGCGGCATCTTATGCCGACTTGCCGACGGTACACCGCGAGGTCGGGCTCAACGAGCCGTCGCGGCCGGTGTCCATGTTCACCAGCCATGAGGCGCTGTTGCTCAACTACGAGCAGGCGCTGGTCCGTTACGACGATGCCAGCGAGAAATGGTGGGCAACGTCCGGGCACATGCTTTGGATCGGAGACCGCACTCGACAGCTCGACGGCGCGCACGTGGAATTCGCGCGTGGGGTCAGCAATCCCATCGGTCTCAAGTGCGGGCCGAGCCTCGCGGTCGACGAGTTCCTGCGACTGATCGACCGGCTCGATCCGCAGAACACACCGGGACGGCTCGTCCTGATCGGTCGCTTCGGGGCCGCCGAAGATCGCCGAGCATTTGCCGCCGCTGATGCAGGCAACGAAGCGCGAGGGCCGCAACGCGATCTGGAGCATCGATCCGATGCATGGCAACACGCAGACGGTCGAGGGGCTCAAGACACGGATGGTCGACGACATCGAAACCGAGATCCGCACCTTCTTCCAGGTCGCGGCTGCGGAGGGCGTGCATCCCGGCGGCGTCCATCTGGAGATGACCGGGTCGGACGTGACGGAGTGCATGGGCGGAAGCCACAAGCTCGCGCGCAAGGATCTCGGCCGCCGCTATCTCACGCATTGCGATCCGCGCCTCAACGAAGGACAGGCGCTCGATATCGCAAGCGCGGTCGCGAAGCTTCTGGCAAAGCGGAATCAGCAGAGGTCCGACGCGGCATGAACGTGGCGACCGAACTCAAGCCTGAAGCGACGCTGACCGGCTCCCTGTCGAAAGGCCTGCGGGGCATTGTGAACGTGCCCGGCGACAAGTCCATTTCGCATCGTGCGCTGATCCTTGGCGGCCTTGCGAGCGGCGAGACGCATATCACCGGCCTGCTCGAAGGCGACGATGTGCTGCACACGGCCAAGGCCGTCCGCGCCCTTGGTGCGGAGGTCGAGCGCATAGGTGTCGGTGAATGGCGGGTGCGGGGTGCCGATTGGCGAAGCCCGGGATCGCCCGTCGATTGCGGCAACAGCGGCACCGGCGCTCGACTGCTGATGGGAGCAGCGGCCGGCTTTCCGATCGAGGTGACCTTCACCGGCGATGCGTCGCTGTCCGGCCGGCCCATGGAGCGAGTGCTCGGACCGCTTCGCGCCATGGGTGCGGCCGACGGAAGGCAGCACGCTTCCGGTCACGATCCGTGGCGGCGGCCTCAGCGGCATCAGCTTCGTCAACGAGAAGGCGTCGGCGCAGGTCAAGTCGGCCATCCTGTTCGCCGGGCTGCGTGCGAACGGCGATGTCGAAGTCGTCGAGCCCGCGCGAAGCCGCGATCACAGCGAGAACATGCTTCGCGCCTTCGGCTGCGACGTCGAGTACGGTGGACGGGACCGTCCGGCTTGGTGAGCGGCGTACCCTGACCGGCACAAACGTGGTCGATTCCCGGCGATCCGTCGTCCGCGGCCTTCCCGATCGTTGCGGCTCTTGTCGTCCCCGGCTCGGAAGTGACCGTGCGCAACGTCATGGTGAACCCGCTGCGCACCGGCCTGCTGACGACGCTGATCGAGATGGGCGCGGACATCAGCTTCGCGAACGCGCGGGACGAAGGCGGCGAGAAGGTCGCCGACCTCACGGCGCGGGCATCGGTGCCTGCGCGGCGTCGAGGTTCCTGCATCGCGAGCACCGTCGATGATCGACGAATATCCGATCCTCGCCGTCGCCGCCGCCTTCGCCAGCGGCCGCTCGATCATGCACGACCTCGGCGGAGCTGCGGGTCAAGGAAAGCGATCGGCTCGCGGCGATCATCGCGGGCTTCGCGCCTGCGGCGTCGACGCTCGCGAGGAGGGCGACAGCCTGATCGTCGAGGGCTCGGCGGGCCGCCGCCGGGCGGCGGCAGCGTCACGGCCCATCACGATCACCGCATCGCGATGAGCTTCCTCGTGCATGGGCCTCGCCGCTCGGCAGCCCGGTGACGGTCGACAGCGCCGACATGATCGCCACCAGCTTCCCGGACTTCGTGCCGCTGATGCAATCGCTGGGGCGCGGATCGCATGAACCGTCGCCTATCAGGGAGCACCGAGGCGCCTTCGGCCACGAAGCCTGCCTGCGCTTCCTGCCCGACCAGGAGCCGGTCGCGCGTCCCCTCGTTCGCGGACGTCGTGAACGTCGTGAACAAGGGCGACGCGGACTTCGGGATGCTTCCGCTGTCGCAACAATCACGGCGGGAGTGACCGAGCGCTCGTGCAATTGATCGAACCGGGCGATCTCGAGATCGTCGACGAGCGCGAGCTGCCGGTCCGCATGCACCTGCTCGGACATGCCGACGGCCGAGCATCGAGAAGATCCGTACGCGTCGTCAGCCATCCGATCGCGCTCCCGCAATGCGCGCGAGACACTGGCCGCACTCGAAGTCGGAAACGGAGGAGACGTCCAACACCGCACTGGCCGCCGCCGCGCTGACCGACCCGAAGCCGCGCAGTGCTCGCATCGGAAGCGGCGGCGACGGCTTTACGGCCTCACCGATCCTGTTGCGCGACGTGCAGGATCGGCCCGACAATTCGCACGCGGTTCGCGATCGTTCGGCGAGGGCCACAGATGAGCTTCAACAGCTTCGGCCGCGTGTTTCGCTTTTCAACCTGGGGCGAGAGCCACGGCCCGGCGATCGGCGCGGTCGTCGACGGCTGCCCGCCGGGCTGTCGCCTGTCGCGAGGCGGACATCCAGCCCTGGCTCGACCGCCGCCGGCCGGGTACCAGCCGCTTCACCACCCAGCGGCGCGAGAGCGACCAGGTCGAAATCCTGTCCGGGACTTTCGAGGGCCGCACGACCGGCACGCCGATCAGCCTGCTGATCCGCAACGAGGATCAGAGATCGAAGGATTATTCCGACGTCGCCGCGGCCTACCGTCCCGGCCATGCCGATTACACCTACGACGCCAAATACGGCTTTCGCGACTGGCGCGGCGGCGGACGCAGCTCGGCGCGCGAGACGGCGGCGCGGGTCGCGGCGGGCGCAGTCGCGCGGCTGATCATCCCGGAAGTGACGATCCGCGCCTATCTGGTCGAGCTCGGCGGCGATGCGATCGACCGCGCGGCGTTCGATGAGGAGGAGATCGGCAACAACCCGTTTACTGCCCCGACGCGGCGGCCGCACAGCGCTGGGAAGCAATGGTCGATGCGGCGCGCAAGGCAGGATCGTCGCTCGGCGCAATCGTCGAGTGCGTCGGCGAAGGGCGTGCCGGCGGGTTGGGGCGCACCGGTCTACGCCAAGCTCGATTCGGAACTCGCAGCGGCGATGATGTCGATCAATGCGGTCGAAGGGCGTGGAGATCGGCGACGGTTTCGGTGCGGCGCGTCTTCGCGGCGAGGAGAATGCCGACCAGATGCGCGGCGGGGCCTACCTTTCTTTCGAACCATGCCGGCGGCATCCTGGGCGGCATTTCCACCGGCCAGCCGGTCGTCGCGCGCGTCGCCTTCAAGCCGACCTCGTCGATCCTGACTCCGGTTCCGACGATCGATCGTGACGGGAACGAGACGGAGATCGTCACCAAGGGCCGTCACGATCCGTGCGTCGGCATTCGCGGTGCACCGGTCGTCGAGGCGATGATGGCGCTGGTGCTGGCCGATCAGAAGCTCCTCCACCGCGCGCAGTGCGGCTGACGATGGAGACGGTGCGGGTCGCGCTCGGCGCGCGCAGTTACGACATCTGATCGAAGACGGCCTGATCGGTCGCGCAGCGGAGTATCTCCGTCCGCTCGCGCGCGACGGCCGCCTGTTCGTGGTCAGCGACGAGACCGTTTGGGCCGCGCAGGGCGAGCGGCTCGCGCACGGGCCTCGATCGGCATCGACTGTCGAGCCGATCCTCGTCCCGGCGGGCGAGGGCAGCAAGAGCTGGGCGGACTGCTTCGGTCGTCGACCGGCTGCTTCATCATGGCGTCGAACGCAAGGATCACATCGTCGCGTTCGGCGGCGGGGTCATCGGCGACCTTGCCGGCTTTGCGGCATCGATCGTCAACCGTGGATGCAATTTCGTGCAGGTCCCGACCACCTTGCTGGCGCAGGTCGACAGTTCGGTCGGCGGCAAGACCGCGATCAATGTGAGCGCCGGCAAGAACCTGGTCGGCGCCTTCCACCAGCCGTCCTTGGTGCTGATCGACCCCGGCCTGCTCGACACGCTCGACCCCCGGCAGGTTCGTGCCGGTTACGCCGAGATCGTCAAATATGCGCTGATCGAGGACGCGGACTTGTTCGACTGGCTGGAGGCGGATGGGCCGCGCTGTCATCGACGGTGACGGCGCGGCGCGTCAGCGCAGCAATCGTCGCAGCGTCGCCGGCAAGGCGCGCATCGTCGAGGAGGATGAACGGGAGACGAGCGGTCGCCGCGCTTTGCTCAATCTCGGCCACACGTTCGGTCACGCGCTGGAGGCGGAGACCGGCTATTCGGACCGGCTGCTACACGGCGAGGCGGTTGCGCTCGGTTGCGTCCTTGCGTTCGGCTTTTCCGCCGCTCGCGGGCTGTGTTCGGAGGACGATGCCGCGCGGGTGAAGGCGCACTTCGGTTCGGTCGGCCTTCCCGCAACGCTCGCCGAGGTCGGGTTGCACGGCATGGGAGAGCGGCTGGCCGGCCACATGATCCATGACAAGAAGCGTGAAGGCGGCCGCACTCGCCTTCATCCTGGCGCGAGGCATCGGAAAGGCGTTCGTCGACAAGGAGGTCGATCTCGCCGACGTCGCAGCCTTCCTCGATCGCGCGCCGTGAGCTTGCCGTTTGCCGAGGTGATCGGCGATCCGATCGCGCAGTCGAAGTCGCCGCTGATCCACAAGCATTGGTTGCAAGTTTTGGACATCGAAGGCGATTACCTCCGCACCCGGGTGGAGGCGGCCGATCTCGACGCCTTCCTTGCCGCGCGCCGAAGCGATCCGGATTGGCGCGGATGCAACGTGACCGTCCCGCACAAGGAAACCGTTGTTCCGTTGCTCGACGAGCTGGATAGAAAGTGCGGCAACGGTCGGGGCGGTGAATTGCGTCGTTCCGCGCAGCGGACGGCTAGTCGGATACAACACGGACGTGGATGGCATCGCCGCCGCGCTCGACGCCACCGAGTTCGAGGGGCGCGAGGCGATCCTGATCGGTGCTGGAGGGGCGGCGCGAGCAGCCGTCGCCTATCTCGCAGGCCGCAACCTCGCCAGCCTGACCGTGCTCGCACGGGATCCCGTTAAGCCGAGTCGTTGCGCAGCCTCGCGCCCCGGGTGAGCTTCCAGTTCGCCGGTTTGGACGACGATCCGGCTGCCGCGAGCCCGTCGGCGATCATCAATGCCAGCCCGCTTGGTATGATCAGTTCACCCGAAATGCCGGACAGCCTGCTTGCGACCGTAGCGGCGCGCGCGAGCGGCGCCACGGTCTTCGACATGGTCTACAACCCCCTGGAAACAGCCTTTCTGGCCGCCGGTCGCGACGCCGGAGGACTGCCGGTCGACGGGCTCACGATGCTGATCGGACAGGCTGAGCGCGCCTTCGATCTGTTCTTCGGCCGACCGCCTCCGCCCGACCATCGGCGCGTCCGTGACCTTCTCACCACATAGAGCGCAATTCAGGTGGTTTGGGATACAATCTGCGGCCTGAACATTGACAGCGCGAACGATATGAGGCTTTTAGCCGACCTATGAATTCGAACGGCCGCCATTGCCTGAACCTTCGCGACGCTCTGCGCCGCGCGGTCAGCATTGCGCCGTTTGCCACCTATTACGTCTATTATCCCGCAGGGGCGGAGACGGTCTGACGCGCTAGGTAGATAGCTCGAAATTCCGAACCCCGCCCGGCTCTCCTGGCGGGGTTTCTTTTTGTGTGGAAGGAACCTGAAGGTGCAAGAAGCAACGAAAACATCGCCCGAACGGCACGGCGCGCTTGCCTCGCCCGTTCCGCCGCCGGGCGCTGCCACGGACTGGACCGTGCCGCAGCATTGGGACGAGCTGACGGCCGAAGACCATTGGGTTTGGGACACCTTGTTCGCTCGGCAGCAGACCTTGCTGCACGATCGCGCCGTCAAGGAATTCGAAGAATCGCTGGAGGTGCTTCACCTGTCGCGGCCCGGCATTCCCAACTTCGCCGAGCTCAACGAGAAGCTCAACGCGCGCACCGGCTGGACGGTGGTTGCCGTCCCGGGCCTGGTGCCTGACGACGTCTTCTTCGAGCATCTGCGCAACCGCCGCTTCCCCGCCGGCAATTTCATCCGCCGCAAGAACCAGCTCGATTATCTCGAGGAGCCGGACGTCTTCCACGACGTGTTCGGGCATGTGCCTTTGCTCGCCCAGCCGGCGGTCGCCGATTTCATGCAGGAGCTCGGCTTCCTCGGTGAGCAGGCGATGGAGATCGACCAGCTCCACCGCGTCGCGCGCCTCTACTGGTACACGGTCGAGTTCGGCCTTGCCCGCGAGCGCAATCGCATCAAGATCTACGGCGCCGGTATCCTGTCGAGCTTCGGCGAGTTCCATTACTCGCTGGAGAGCGCCAAGCCGCACCGGCTCGCCTTCGACCTCAAGCGCGTGCTTCGCACCCGCTACCGAACGGACGCCTTCCAGCAGAGCTACTTCGTCATCGACCGGTTCGAGGATGCACTGAAGCTCGTCCGCGAGAACGACTTCAAGTCGCTTTGCGCCGAGCTCGAAGGGTTGCCGGACATCGAACCCTCAGCGGTGGAGCCGCACGAACGCCTCGCGGCATGATGGACGCGCCTTCCTCCTTGCGGCTATGAGGCCCGCAAGCGAGGAGACGTTCATGAAATTGCTGGAAGCGGTGCGTGGATAGCCGCGTAGCTCAACGCATTCGTGAGCTGATCGTCGAGGGTATATTGCCGCCGGGCGCACGCGTCGCCGAAGCGGCGATCGCGGAGCGGCTCGGGGTGTCCCGGACGCCGGTGCGCAACGCTCTGCCTGCACTTGCCAGCGAGGGCTTGCTGGAACCAGCAGGCAAGCGCGGCTTCGCCGTCCGCAATTTTACCGTCGAGGACAGCTATCGGGCGACGGAAATCCGCTGCGTCCTGGAAGGCTATGCCGCACGCGAACTGGCGGCCCGCGAGGATCGCGGTCCGATCGTGTCACAGCTTCGCGAGACGCTCGGCGAAGGCGACAAGATCTTCGCCAAGGGCCACGTCGTGAAGGATGACGAGGACGCCTACGCCACCATGAACCGGCGCTTCCACGACCTGATCGTGGGCGGAGCGCGCGATCCTTTGCTCGGCGACCTCATTCATCGCGTCTATTCGGTGCCGTTCGTCGCCCCGAACGTGGTGGCATTCAAGCGCATCCCGCTGGAGGAAATCTATCCGATCCTGATGTCCGGCCATCATCAGCATCACGCCATTGTCGACGCGATCGAGGAAGGTCAGGCGGACCTCGCCGAGACGCTGATGCGCGGCCATTCGAGCCCCGCCCGCCGGAGCCTCGGCCTCGAAGGCGGCCTGCCGAGCGATCACGATTAGCTTGACGTTAAGCTGCGCCGCAGCATAACTGGATCCCAACGCGGCCCTCGGGTCGCGGGAAGCATCAAGAGTGGGTTCAAGGTTCGCAAGAACCGGCGATCCACGCCAACCTGCCCGCCCGGGCAAGGTGGCGGTCCCGAGTTTGGGGCGATGCGGCCGAGGCGGCAATCAAGCGGGCCATCAGGCAGCATCTTCCCAAGCTCCAGAACGGAGGAAGATAAGCTGTCTGTCGTGTCTCCCGTCGAGCGTTCGAGCGCTGCCGAAGAACGATGTACGGCCGCGCCCGAACCGCGGCTGGAGCTGTTCGACGTGCCCGTTCCGGCAGACCTTCGACGCTATGGCGAGCGCGTTCAGGCGTCGGCGCTCGGCGATCCTTCGAACCCGCCCGTCCTCGTTCTCGGCGGCATTTCCGCCAATTGCTTCCCGGCTTTGCGGCCGGATGGCCGGCTCGGCTGGTGGCCGGGCCTGGTCGGTTCGGATTGCCTGATCGATCCCAACGACTTCTACATCCTCGGCGTCGACTTCGCGGCGGACGACACCGGTGCGACCGCACCGACGACGGCCGAGCAGGCGCGCGTCGTGGCGGCGGCTCTGGACGCGATGGGGATCGACCGGCCCTGCATCCTGATTGGCGCTTCCTACGGAGCGATGGTCGGGCTGGCGCTGGCCGAAGCGGAGCCGCAACGGGTCGCGAAGCTGGTAGCGATTTCCGCCGCTGCCGAACCGCATCCGGCGAGCACCGCGGCCCGCGAACTGCAACGACGGGTGGTGGCGCTTGGCGTTGCGTCGGGGCAGGGCGACGAGGCGCTCGCCATCGCGCGCGGACTCGCCATGCTCACCTACCGGACGCCGGACGAATTCGGATTTCGCTTCAGCGGCGGAATAGAAAACGACTGCCCGACGTGCGTGTCCGAACCCGGCTCGTACCTGGGGGCGCGGGGCAAGGCTTTCCGCTCGGTCATGTCGCCGGGGCGGTTCCTCAGCCTGTCCGCATCCATCGATCGCCATCGAGTCGATCCGGCGAAGATTTCGACCCCGTGCATGGTGATCGGCGCGAGCAGCGATCAGCTCGTCTTCCCCGATGATTTGCGCAGGCTGGCGGAAGATCTTGGCGGAGCCGAACTGCACATCCTCGACACGCTCTTCGGCCACGACATGTTCCTGAAGGAATCGATCCGCGTCGGACAGATCATCGAACCGTTCCTGGCGGCGCGCGCATGAGCGAACCGAAGAAGCCGGCGACGATTGTCGCTGCCGCTCACCCCGAGCTCGATCCCGCATACGGCAGCGTTGGTCCGGCGATCTGGACCTCGGACACGTTTCGATGGGAAAGTCCGGACGAGAAGCCGGCGTTCGACTATTCGCGCACGGTCAATCCGAACCGGGCGATGCTGGTTCGAACCCTCGCCGAACTCGAGGGCGCAGCGGGCGGTGTCGTCACCAACAGCGGGCAGGCCGCGGCGCTGCTCGCCTTGCTGCGATTGCCGGCAGGTGCGCGCATCGTCGCTCCGCACGATTGCTACGGCGGGACGTTTCGATTGCTTCGCGGTCTCGAGGACAAGGGTAAGCTGCGCTGCACCTTTGTCGATCAGACGAACGATGAGGCGTTCGATGCGGCGATAACCGAGGATTTTTCGCTGTTGTGGATCGAGACCCCCAGCAATCCGCTGCTGCGGATCACCGATGTCCGCAAGCGGGCCGAGGCGGCTAGGCAGCGTGGAGCGCTCAGCATTGCCGACAACACTCTGTTGTCGCCGTGCCGGCAGACGCCGCTCGAACTCGGCTGCGACATGGTCCTGCATTCGACGACGAAGGTGCTCAACGGGCATGCCGACCTCTTCGGCGGGGCGCTGCTCGCGGCGGACGCGGCACTGGTCGAGGAACTGGAATGGTGGTCCAACGCCGCCGGACTTGAACGGCTCCGCCTACGACGCTTCGCAAATCGTTCGTGGACTGAGGACTCTTCCGTTGCGCGTCGATCGTCAGGAGGCGAGTGCGATCGTCATCGCCGAATGGCTCTCCGACCGGCCGGAAGTTCGCCAGGTCTTCTATCCGGGGCTAAGCTCTTCTCCCGACTACGATATTGCTGCAGCGCAACAATCCGGGCCGGGTTTCATGCTGAGCTTCGAACTGCACGGCGGCAAGCCCGCATACGGACAAGTTCGTCCGGGCGCTGCAGTTGATCACCTTGGCGTCCTCGCTTGGCGGCTTCTCCACCCTCGTGTGCACTCCAGCTTCGATGACCCATAGAGGAATGCCTCCGGAAGCGCAGGCCGAAGCGGGAATCAGTCCAGAATTGCTACGGTTGTCCGTTGGCTTGGAAGATGCCGACGATCTAATCGCGGACCTCCAACGCGGATTCGCAATTCTTCCCTAAGACGGGATCCCAAATTCGCCGATGACACGGGTCATTCTGAGCCTCGCTCAGAGTGTGCGTGAATATTTCGCGTTGTGCAGTGCAGCAACAATGTGTCCATTTCGTTACGTCCCTGAGACGCGTGGGAGAAGCGTCTGGGGGCGGGGGAGAGGATGCCGGTTTCAAAGTTTCGGAGATTCCTCATGACGAAGTTGACCAGAATTGCCTGTTACGCCGCGCCCTTGCTCGCTGCGCTCATTGCGTCGCCGGCAGCGGCGGAAGATCTCGGTGGTGGGTTCGCCATCAATGGCGGCGCGACCGTCGTTTCGGACTATCGTTTCCGCGGAATTTCACAGACCGACAAGCGTTTCGCGATCCAGGGCACGATCAGTGTCAGCCATTCGTCCGGCTTCTATGGCACGGCCTGGGGTTCCTCGATCGACGATTATGTCGCCAACAGCGCCGACGCCGAACTCGATCTGATTGTCGGATACAAGCAGACGTTCGGTTCGACGACAATCGATGGCGGCGTCCTCTATTATTACTATCCGGGATCCGGCGGGATCGATTCCGACTTCGTCGAACCGTACATCATGGTCAGCCACGTGGCCGGACCGGTCACGATCAAGGGCACGGCGGCCTATGCTCCGAAGCAGAATGCGCTGACGATCGGCGACGGCAAGGAGGACAATTTCTACCTCGCCGGCGACCTCGGCTTCGCCATTCCGAACACGCCCGTCAGCCTGACTGCGCACCTCGGACATAGCTTCGGACCGAGCTACCTGACGATCGGCGACGAATATACGGACTGGAGCCTCGGCGCATCGGTCACGCACAAGAACCTGACGGCCGGCCTGTCGTACGTTGACACCAACAAGTCGCTCTACAGCCCGACCGACCGCAACATCGCCAAGGGCGGGATCGTCGCGTCGCTCGGCGTAGCATTCTGATCGGGGGAGGCTGAATGAAACTCGTTCTAGCAATCATCAAGCCGCACAAGGTCGACGAGGTGCGCGAGGCCCTCGGCGCGATCGGCGTGCAGGGCCTGACCATTTCGGAAGCCCGCGGTTACGGCCGCCAGAAGGGTCACACCGAAATCTATCGCGGCGCCGAATATGAAACGAGCCTGGTCCCCAAGATCAGGCTCGAGGTCGTCGCGGAGGACGATTTCGCGCCGCGCGTCGTCGAGACGATCCAGCATGCCGCCCAGACGGGCGCCATCGGCGACGGGAAGATCTTCACGATCCCGGTCGAAGCCGCGGTGCGCATCCGCACCGGCGAACAGAACAATGATGCTCTTTGAGGGGGTGCGTTTGATGCTCAGCAGATATTCAAAACTTGCGGGGGCAGCCGGCGTCGTGGCTTTGTTCGCCGCCGCGCCCGCCTTCGCGCAGGAAGCAGCGGCCGCTGCTCCGGCCGCCGCGCCGTTCACGCCGACTGCGGACATGGTCAACAAGGGCGACACGACCTGGATGCTGGTTTCGTCCGCGCTGGTGCTGATGATGTCGGTTCCGGCGCTCGCTTTGTTTTACGGCGGCCTGGTCCGGTCGAAGAACATGCTTTCGGTGCTGATGCAGGTGCTGACCATCGTCAGCGTTGCAGCTTTGGTCTGGGTCGGCTGGGGCTACAGCCTTGCCTTCACGGGCGGCGGCCCGTTCGTCGGCGGATTGTCGAAGGCGTTCCTGAAGAGCGTCGACGCAAGCACGCTCGCGGCGACATTCTCGAACGGCGTCTACATTCCCGAATATGCCTTCATCGTCTTCCAGATGACCTTCGCCTGCATCACGCCGGCGCTGATCGTCGGGGCCTTCGCGGAACGCATCAAGTTCTGGCCGCTCATCATCTTCGTCGTCCTGTGGCTGACCATCGTCTATTTCCCGATCGCGCACATGGTCTGGTACTGGGCGGGCCCGTGGAGTATTCCTTCGCAGGCAAACTTCATCATGGTCGACCTAAAACGACCGGTGGTGCCGGTGCGGAACACGCTTATGCAGCGCAAGATCCAGGTTGGCCGCTTGTTCCCGGCGTTGCCGAACCATCTTCGCCTCACGATCGGGACGAAGCCGGAGATGGAAACGTTTCTCGCCGCTTTCCGCGAGATCATGGCGCCGGCTTGAGCCGGAGCCGGCAATTGACGCCGGGCTTCGCCTAACGAATTAGCCTAACGAGCGGGCAATCAGGCGGCGCGGCGATGCAGGCCGGCGCGCAACTGGTTGAGGCGCATCTTGACCGCGCTGCAGCGCATGCGCTCGCGGGTCGCTTCCGCCTCGGGCAGGGACTGCGCCTGATAAGGCGAGTGGGCCGGGCGGAGGCAGCTCTCGGCGAATTCGTTGGCCGCCCAGGCCCGGCGCAGATTCGCCGCGGTCGGGTTGGCGTCGACTTCGCGGAGCAGGAGATCACGGGCCGCCAGATAGGAATGGATTTCCACCGAAGCGGTATCGGTCGCGCGAGCGGCCGGAGTATTGGAGATGGTCTTTTGGAAGTTCATCGCGGTGAGTTGGAGCGGGAGAGTCGCTTGCATGGGTCTCATTTGAGCAAGTCGCGTGCTCGCAACCGGGTCTTTTTTTGCCGATTTTGGGCGGCGCCGGCCGATCTCGAATCCGAAACTGCGAAATCCCGATGGTGGAACGAAATTTGTTCTTCCCAGGTTTGCGCGACAATTAGAAGCAGCTACGGAGCAGACGTTTACGAATAGTTGTGCCGGTTGGTATGCGCTCTGCATTTCTCTCCCGCGTTTCGGGGAACTGGATCACTGCTAATGAACTATTTGCTGCGACTGACGACGTTGTTTTCTTCTGCTCCACCCCACTTTGGGCCGTCGCGGAAAACGCCGCGGGTCGTTGGGAGGGCTCGATTCAGATCCCGGGCCGTGATTATCCCGTGATCGTCGATCTCGACCAGCCCGGCGGAAAAGATTGGGCGGGTTCGATCATCATCCCGGGGCTCGGAATCAAGGGCGCGCCGTTGATTGATCTCATGGTCACGGGCTCCGAAATCTCTTTCACGATCAAAGGGGCGTTGCGCAGTGAGCGTGTCGGGCCGGCAAAATTCCAGGCCAGCCTGGGCGAGGGCGGCGTGTGGAAGGGAACTTTTGTGCAGGCCGGAAACAGCGCGCCTTTCTCCGCGAAAAGGACCGGTCCGCCGCAAGTCGACTTTCCCCGCCGGAGCACCGCGATCAGCAAGGAGCTGGAAGGCGAATGGAAGGGCGACTACGAAATGACCGGCTATCCGCGCCATGTCACGCTCACGCTCGCGAATCAGGCCTCGGGGCCGGCCACGGCGCAGCTGGTCATTGTCGGGAAACGCACGAACCACCCCCCGATCGAGCTGATCACGGAGGAAGGCGGTTTGCTCACCCTCACCGCGCCTGAATTCCTGATCACTTATGAAGGTCGCCTGCAAAAGGGGGCGGGCGCGATCAAGGGGACGTTCACCCTCGGTCCGTACGAGGTGCCCCTTCAGCTGCAACGCACTCCATCTCCATGAAAAAAGCCGCCGCCGTTCTTCTCTTCCTTTGCCTAACGACCGGGCTCGTCCCGGCGCAATCCATGTTCCGGGGCGGTCCGGCGCACACCGGAGTTTACCCGGGTCCGGCGCCGCGCGCCTTTCACCGGGTGAAATGGAAATTCCCGACCGGCGACCGGGTCGTTTCCTCGCCGGTCTGGCACGAGGGGGTGATTTATTTCGGCGGCGACGACGGCAACATCTACGCGGTCGACGCCACGAACGGGCGGCAACTTTGGAAACACGCCACCGGCGGCCCGGCGCCGTCGAGCCCGGCGGTGAGCGACGGCGTCGTTTACGCGCTGAGTTACGACGGAAAACTTTACGCGCTCGACGCGCGCACCGGCGGCACGCGCTGGAAATTTACCACCGGCGGGGAACGCCGCTTCGAGGCCAAAGGCCTGCACGGGACGCAGCCGAAAAACCAGACGATCGCCGATGCGTTCGATGTTTTTCTCTCGAGCCCGGTGGTGGCGCAGGGCGCGGTTTATTTCGGCAGCGGCGACGGAAATCTCTACGCCGTCGATACCGCCTCCGGGCGAACTGCGCTGGAAATTTCCGACCGGCGACGTGGTGCATTCTTCGCCCGCTTACGTCGACGGCGTGCTCTTCTTCGGAAGTTGGGACAGCTATTTCTACGCGGTGGAGGCCGCAACTGGAAAGGAGAAGTGGCGTTTTCACGGCGGCGAAGATCCGGTGTTCCACAACCAGGTTGGGTTCCAGTCCTCGCCCGCGGTGGTCGATGGCGTCGTCTATACCGGTTGCCGCGACGCGCAGCTTTACGCGCTCGACGCCGCGACCGGGAAAGAGAAATGGCGGTTCGACAACGCCATGAGCTGGGTCATCAGCTCGCCCGCGGTCGCTCGATGGCAAAGTCTACTTCGCGACTTCGGACTCGAGCCTTTACCACGTCGTCGAGGCCGCGACCGGGAAGTCGATCCTGAAACAGCAGGACAAGTGTTACATGTTTTCCTCGCCGGCGATCGCGGGCGACGTCGTCTTCATCGGCGTGCTCAACGGCACCCTGCAGGCGCGCGATCTCAAGACCGGCGAGGTGCTCTGGAATTTCGAGACCGAGACTTCGAAACAAAACAAAGGCTGGGTCCTGACGAAAGATCGCGCCTTCAACGACCCGCTCCTGTACCACTCGAACTGGCGCGAAGCGCCGCTCTCGGCCTCGCGCAGCAACTCAGCGTCGGCGGAATTTACTCCTCCCCGCTGGTCGCCGACGGCGTGGTCTATTTCGGCAGCACCGACGGCTATCTCTATGCCCTCGAATAAAATGAATTTCGCTGAATCCAAACGGCCGGGTCGCGGCATCCAATCCGCAAGACGCGATGGCGGACCGGAAGTCGACCGCACCTCGCTCGACCAAACCTCAACCTACTAACCGCCATGTTCTTTGAATCATTCCTTCAGGACCTCCGCATCGGGCTCCGCATGCTGGTAAAGGATAAAACCTTCTTCATTCTTTCCGTCACCGTCCTCGCTCTCGGCATCTGCGGGGTGACGACGCAATTCACGATGGTCAACGCCGTCGTCCTCCGCGGCTTTTCTTTCCCGCAGCCCGAGCAGCTCATGAGCGTGGGCCTGATCGATCCGCAGGCCTCGGATCAGAACAATAATTTCGGCAACGGCAACATCCCGTCGGCTCGCAGGATTACGAGGATCTGCGCGCGGGCCAAAAGTCATTTGCGCTCATGAGCGCGTATCTGAACGGCTCCACCATCAACGTTACCTACAAGAAAAATCCCCAGCGCTACACCGGGGGTTACGTCACGGAGGATTTCTTCAAGATCATCGAAGTGAAGCCGATCCTCGGACGCGACTTCACCGCGGCGGATAACAAACCGGGCGCGGAGAAGGTGACCATCCTCGGCCATGAAATCTGGAAGCGCGATTTCGGCGGCGACCCCGCCATCGTCGGCCAGTCGATTCGGATCAACGGCAAGGTCGCCACCATTGTCGGCGTCATGCCGCCGAACTTTAAATTCCCGATCAACGAGGAACTCTGGGTCCCGCTTTACAACGAATTCCCGCTCAAGCCGCGCGGCGATGCGGCCGGCATCGGGCCCGCGATCATGGGGCGATTAAAGGCGAGCGTGACGCCGGACCAGGTGAATGCAGAGTTTGCCGGGCTGGCGAAGCGGATCGCGAAGATAATCCGAAGAGCAACGGCCAGCTCACCTCCGCCAGCGTGCAGCCATTGATCAAGGCGTTCACCGGCCAGCAACTGCGCCAGATCATGTACGCCATGCTCGGCGCGGTTGTGGTCGTGCTCCTCATTGCCTGCGTCAACGTGATGAACATGCAATTCGGTCGGGCCGCTCTCCGGGCGCGGGAAGTGGCGATTCGCGGCGCCCTCGGCGCGACCCAGTGGCGCATCGTTAGGCAAATGTTGACCGAGAGTTTCCTCATCGCGCTGCTCGGCGCGGTCGTCGGGGTCGCGCTGCGCCTACTGGGCGGTCGATCTCCTGGCCGCCATCACCAGCACGCCGCAATTCCAGCTCCCGTACTGGATCGTTTTCTCGATCGACGGCAAGGTGCTTGCCTTTACCCTTGGCGCGGTTCTGCTCGCCACCTTGGTTTCCGGCTTGATCCCGGCCCTGCTCGCCGCCCGCGGCAATGCCTCCGCGATGATGAAAGAAGGCGGTCGCGGCAACAGCAGCCGGCTCGTCAACGTCATCACCCGCGTCCTCGTGGTGGGCCAGATCGCCATGACAGCCGCGCTTCTGATCGCTTCCGCGCTGCAGGTACGCTCGATCCGCAACCAGGTGAATCTCGATTACGGCTACGATGAAGAGGGCGTTTACGCCGCGCGCATGGGATTGTTTGAAGGGGACTACCCGACGAAGAATCGCGCCGCCTCTTTTTCGTCCGGGCCGTCCGCGCGTTCCGCAACAATCCAAACTTCGAGGGCGCGGCGATGAGCGATCGCTTCCGGATGACCTTCGCTTATTACGGCCAATATGAAGTCGACGGGAAAACCTACGCGACCGATCGCGACCGCCCGCAGGGGAATGTCGAGTCGGTCTCGGACGGTTATTTCAGCACCCTCGGGTTGAAGATTCTCGAGGGCCGCGATTTCACGCTCGAGGACAGCGACGCGAAACAACCGGTCGCGATCGTGAACGCCAGTTTCGCGCGCAAATATTGGGGCAACCAAAGCCCGCTCGGGCAACGGGTGCGCCAGTTTAATCCCGCGCAACCGCAGCCTTGGCGGACGATCGTCGGCGTCGTGCCCGACACCCTCATGCAGGGACCGTTTAACACCCGCACCGACAGTGCCGGCTTTTACGTGCCGCTTCTCGGCGCGAGTCCGGCGCCGCAATTCTGCACCATCGTGGTCCGGCCGCGCGCCGGGCAATCGGCCGCCAATCTCGGGCCCGCCCTGAGCAAGGCCGTGGCGCAGCTCGACGCGAACCTGCCGGTCTATTTTCCAGGCACGCCGGCGGTCTCGCACGCGGAATTTTTGAGCGGCCCGCGCCTCGTCGCATCGCTCTTCAGCATCTTCGGCGTGGTCGCGTTTCTGCTTTCCGCCGTCGGCCTCTACGGGGTCATGAGTTTCTCGGTCAACCAGCGGACGCAGGAGTTTGGAATCCGGATGGCGCTGGGCGCGGACACGGCGCGGATTTTCAAGATGGTGATGCGGCAGGGCGCATGGCAGCTGGTCATCGGGCTCGGGCTCGGGATTGGTTTCGCCGCGCTTTTCCTTGGGTCATCGCGGCGGCGGCGCTGGAGAAC
>CAWJWR010000004.1:0-330868 GCA_963846645.1 uncultured Alphaproteobacteria bacterium
GGAACTCGTCGAACGCCGCGGTGACGTCCGAGTAAGCGAGGTCGAGCGCTTTCTGCGCGTCCTCGCTCTTCAGCAGGAATGCGCCATAGGCGGCCTGACGGTAGCGCGGCGCCCAGACCTGTCCGGCAATGGTCAGCGCCGAGGCCTGGCTCTGGACGAACAGGCTAGCGCGGCCATCGCTGTCGCCGTTGCCGGAGAGCGGCGCATTCCATCGGTCGCGTTCAAGATAGGTCGTCGGGTGAACGTAAAAGATTGCGGCCTGTTCGGCGGCATTGGGTGACACGCCGGAGGGCAGCCACTCGGAAGGATCGGACGGAATGTCGGGTCGCGCGATCCAGTTTTCGACCTTCGCGTAGTCCGGGCCACTGGATGCCGGCGGCGCCTGGAAGTGCCCGCTCGGTGTCGCGGTCTTGATCAGCACCTGCTGCCCGAACTGAAAAATCGCAAACGCCGCCGCGACGAACAACAGGGTCAGGATGAAGACGAAGATCAGGAAACGGCGAGCGCACATTGGCCGGGCGCTCTATTGAGCGCGCGAGTGGCGGGCAACACCCAAGCGCTGTCGGGGTGCGCACGAGCGTACGAAGTCGCCGCCAGTCGAGCGAAGAAGAGATCGCGGCGAGCGGCGTGTTTGCCCGGCTGGATCGCTGGCGCCCTGTCGGCTTGACGAAGTTGATGGTGCGGCGCGCTCAGCCTTGTCACCCTCGGCGACCTTGGCACGAGTTGCACCGAGGGCCATGGCCCAGGCCTGCGCAAAGGCCGCGTCCCTTGCCCGGAAGGCATAAGCGGACTTCCGGCTCATGCCTGCTTCACGGGCGGCGAGGGTAACGGAACGCGTCGCCGCGAGGGTGACAATGAAGGTAACAGCCTTGCCGCGGGACCATTCGTGCGGACGGGGTGATCGGCGAGACGCGGTGGGGAAGTGCAAATGTGGTCCAGTGCTGCTCGATTGCGCGTTGCAGGAGGCAAGCACAGGAGAACGGCTGTAGGACAGCAGTTTCTTGATTGGGCTGATGTCCGATTTCGACCCATTCCGGACATTGGCAGTCCGGGGCGGCGAGGTCAGGTCAGGCCTAGAGTGTCGCTCAGAAGCGCGGCGGCGCGAAGAACGGAGCACTATTGCGATCGATGTGCCCGCGCCCATTCCTCGCGACAATTCGGCCTGGCCGGGCGCGGCGATGCTGAGTGCGCGGTCGGTCAAAGGGGTGATGGCGGTGCGTGGCGGGAGATTGGCGGTACGTGGATATCCCAAGCGAGGCCCAGCCGTTCGAGCAGCTGAACGAAGCGGAAGCCGGGATCGACCTGGCCGGGATAGAGGCCATGTCGCGCTGACGCCGGGAAGGCGTGATGGTTGCAGTGCCAGCTCTCGCCCATGGTGGGGATGGCCAGCCAGGCGATGTTATAGCCTTGGACGGCGGCGTCCTCGACAAACCAGTCCTGATGTCCACGTCGATGCGCGACGTGGGCGATGTACCAGTGCATGGTGAAGCACACGGCCACTCGAACCACGACGCCCCAGACCACCCACGACCAGCCGCCGAGCCAGAACAGGATCACGGCGATCGGTATCTGATGCAGCATCCAGGTTCGCTGGAGGAAGCGATAGAAGGGGTCGTCGCTGATGCCCGGGCCGGCATCGAACTGCGGCGGATTGTCGAACAGCAGCCTGAAGTTCAGATAATAGAAGCCGTCGAGAAGCGCAGACTTTACCATGGCGGAGGAACCAGTGGCAGTTTGCCTGACGCTGAGCCCAGTCGCGGATGTCATGCAGCCCGACCGTCCAGAGCGGTCCGCCCATGCCGACCAGCACGCCGACATAGATCATCGCCCGTTCGAGCCATTTTGGGCAATCGAAGCTGCGATGGATCAGGCGTCGGTGGAAGCCGACGGAATGGCCGACGCAAAGGGTGAAGCCGGACAGGGCGAGGAAGATCAAGAAGCCGCTCCAGCTGAAGAAGATCGGGCCGAGGATCAACGCGCCGACGATGAACGACATGTTCCAGATCGACGGGGCGCATCCCACTTCAACTCGGCCGCTGCCGGCGTCCGCCTTTCCAGATTTCCGAGCGAATTGACCTTGAACGCACCATGGAGGCTTCCCCGGCAACGCTCATAGTCACCCTCCTCGTAGGGCTCGCGGAGACGAGGCCTGCATCGACTCGCTCTGAAGCTGTTAAGCCATTACTTAACTCTAGTGCCGCCGCGGTTGCAAGTGGTAAAGCGATTGCTTAAATAGCGGAGATGCAGCGCGTCTTCGAAGCCCTCTCCTCCACCGTGCGCCGGAAAATTCTGGCCTATCTGACTCATGCGGATCTCACGGCCGGCGAGATCGCAGCGCGGTTCGACATCTCAAAGTCCGCCGTTTCGCAGCATCTTGGTATCCTGGAGAATGCGGTGGTGGAGTGAGAAAAAGGGACAGTTCGTCCATTACCGGCTGGTGCCGGACAGCCTCGCCAATACGCTGAACACCTATTTGCAGCAGGTCTGCCCCGTCTCAGGCCGCTCAAGAAGGAGAGCGCCGGCTGGCCGCGAGCAAGGCTGAAGAAGTTCATGACCTAGGCATCGCATCGCTAACGTCCGCTTTCCACCCATTGCAGACATTAGCCAAACGTCATTGCCGACCATTGGCGCACAGACTGGACGAGGGTAAAGTCGAGATCGACTAAGCCGCAGGGGGCATCACATGGCGACCATAGTCGAACAGCCGTCTTCCTTTTCCACCGGCGACGAGCGCTTTTTTCTGCGCGCCGCAATTGTGATGACGATTGTCATCGTCGCCGGCTTTTCGTTTCAGCTCGCCATGGGCCGCTCGACCTTTGCTTCGCCCGTGCGGGTCCACGTTCATGCCGTCCTCTTCATGGGCTGGGTCGCGATCTATCTGACGCAGAACGTGCTGGTCGCCACGGATCGCATCCACCTGCACCGCCGGCTTGGCTGGCTCGCCGCGGCGTGGATGGTCGCAATGGTCGTCTCAGGCTTTTTCGTGACCGTTTCCATGGTCCGCGCGGGCACCGTGCCCTTCTTCTTCCAGCCGGTTCACTTCCTGATCTTCGATCCCGTGGCGGTGCTGACCTTTGCCGGATTGACGACCGCGGCGATTCTCCTTCGGCGGCGGACCGAGTGGCACCGGCGCCTTCATTTTTGCGGGATGACGATCCTGCTTGCTCCCGCTTTCGGCCGGCTGCTGCCCCTGCCGCTGCTGCAGCCGTGGTCGTGGGAGGCGACCTATGTGGTGATCCTGCTGTTCCCGCTGGCGGGAGTGTGGGCCGATATCCGGCGGAGCGGGCGGGCGCATCCTGCGTGGAAATGGGGAATCGCCACGATCGTCGGCTCGCTGCTGCTGACGCAGGCGATCACCTATAGCCCAGTCGGCCTGGCCATTTACGACGAGGTGGCGGAAGGCTCGCCGGGGGCCGCGGTCGACCCGCTTGCATTTCCGCCGCCGCCGGAGGGTCCGCTGATGACCGGGCGTTCCTGACGTCTGCTTTAGACCATAAGATCATTGCTGACGTTCGATCGCGCACTTAGTGGCAGCAGGCGTGGATGATGATCTCTTCGAGATGCCGGCGGAGGTGGACGTCCAGTTCGTCAAGGTCGGCGGGCAAATCCCTGTCATTCTGATCGACGGAATCTTCAGGAAACCGGACGAGATCCGTGAGGCCGCACTGAGGCTGAAGTATGCGCCGCCGCCTTACCCCTATCCAGGCAAGCTGGCGGCCATCCCGGAGCCGAACCCTTCATTGTCCGAGGTGCGGCGCAAGATGCTGAACCTCGTCAACAGCCAGTATCTCTCCCGCTTGCCGATGGCGCAGGACGGCCGCCGCATTCCGGCATTTCGGCAGCTTCACACGGATTTTGCCGTAGTGGATGTGCATCCTGACGAGCTCAGCACCGCACAGCGCCTTCCTCACACGGACCCGGTGCCGGTTTTCGGCCTCGTCTATTTGAACCGGGAAGAACGGGGCGGCACATTGTTCTTCAGAAAGAGGGGCGACCCGGTCGGAGACGGGCAAGAGGGCGGTTACCTCACTGCGTCCAATGATGCCTTCGAGCTCCTTGGGCGTATCGAACCGGCCTACAACCGACTGGCCATCTATCCTGGTTTCATTCCTCATTCCGGCGAAATCGCGGGAGACTGGATACGCGGGTCGGAACGTTTCGATAGCCCGCGGCTGACGCAGCGGTTGGTGTTCCTGTCGTAAATTCACCTAGGGAATGGCGCCAAGCTCCGCTGTCTGGCGCCTGACCAGCAGCAGTGCTGCCAACCCAAGCGCCGCCACGACGTCGTACGACCCGCAAAACGCCGGCCACCATTCGGGAGCGCCCGGTGCAGCCAGGAAGGCATGCCGGACGAAGTCGAACGCGCCGTGGAGCGCAAGGCCGGCGGCTACGATCCAGGGGCTCGTTCGGAAACCGATTGCGGCCATGGCTGCAAACACAACGAAGAATGCGATTTCGGGAACCAGGCCGCGACCGCCAGCCATGATTGCGAACAGAACGTACAGAGCGGCTACGACGGTCAGGACGGTCGCGTAGAACGCCCGGTCGCGGTCGTAGCCGACGATGTGCGCGAACAAGCCCACCGAGGCTGCGAGAGCCGAACCTACGACGAGGGCCGTAAGGACTGTCGCGCCGCCCACTATTTGGCCCCGGCCTGCTGCGCATGGGAACCTTCGACCACGAAAATCCTGCTCGTTGCGGTTCGATGGCGGATCGCGAATGCTGCGAGCGCCTCGGGCGAGCTTTCGAACGCCTCGGCGGCCGCAAAGCTAGGGAATTCGATGATGATGACTCGGCCAGCCGGGGGAAGGCCCTCCACCGGTCGCGTCCGTCCCGCCCGGGCAAGGTAGTTGCCGCCATATTTCGCGACGACTGGAGAAATTGCCGTCAGATAGTCGCGATACCCTTCCGGATCGGTGACGCGAATGTCGGCGACGACATAGGCCTTCGGCGGAACATCAGCGGGAGCCGGGTTGGCGAACGCGCTGGAGCCGATCAGGAGGCAAGACAACGCGAACGTGAGCTTCTGAATCGCAGTCATGTGTGTCCCCGGTTTCGCCCGAGGCAGGTCCTTAGCAGACAAGTGTTCCGACGTCCGCTCTTCCGGACTCGTTGAACTGCGTCATGGCGGCGCGTAGCCCTGCGACGTGAAACCGAAGCTTCTCACGACGATGCGCGACTATTCCTGGCGCATGTTCCTCGGCGATTCCGTCGCCGGGGTCACTGTCGCCTTGGTCGCGCTTCCCTTGAGCATAGCGATCGCAATCGCGTCGGGCGCGGACCCGAGGGCAGGGCTCGTCACGGCGATCGTCGGCGGCTTCCTGATCTCGCTGCTCGGCGGAAGCCGGGTCCAGATCGGCGGCCCGACTGGCGCGTTCATTGTCGTGGTCTACGGGGTCATCGCCGAATACGGCTTCGATGGCCTTCTGCTCGCGACGATGATGGCTGGCGTGATCCTGGTCATCGGCGGGCTCGTTCGGGCGGGGCGCTTCATCGCACTCGTACCCGAACCGGTGATCGAGGGTTTCACCGTCGGCATCGCCCTGATCATCGCGGTGAGCCAGCTCAAGGATCTGCTCGGACTGTCGGCAGTCAAGGTTCCCGTCGACCTGGTGGAGGCGCTTCCGGCGCTCTGGGCCGCGCGCGGAGCCGTCAATCCCACCGCATTGCTGCTGGGCCTGATGGCGATCGCCGGCATTGCCTTGCTGCGCCGCCTGGCGCCGAGCCTGCCTGGATCGCTGCTGGTGATCGGCGCGGCCTCCGCCGCGGCGGCGGTGTTCGCATTGCCGGTCGACACCATCCACTCGCAATTCGGCGCGTTGCCGGCTGGATTGCCGATGCCGACACTGCCCCATGTCAGCATTGCCCGGATCAGCGAGTTGCTGCCTTCGGCCTTCGTGATCGCGTTCCTGGCGGGCGTGGAGTCGCTCCTGTCGGCGATCGTGGCGGACCGCATGATCGGCAGCACGCATCGCTCAAACGCGGAGTTGCTCGCGCAGGGGGCCGCGAACATCGCGTCGCCTTTGTTCGGCGGATTACCGGCGACCGGAGCGATCGCGCGCACGGCGACGAACGTGCGGGCGGGCGGGCGGACGCCCGTGGCAGGCATCGTCCATGCGCTTGCCATCCTCCTGATCGTGCTCAGCGTCGGATGGTTGGCTGGCTATCTCGCGATGCCCGCCCTTGCAGCGCTGCTGATCGTTACCGCCTGGCTGATGAGCGAGCCCGAACGCTGGGGGGAACGGATGAGGCTGCGGACCGGCGACCGGAGGCTGCTGTTCCTGACGATGATCCTGACGATCGTGACGGACCTGACGATCGCCATCGCGGTCGGCACGGCCGCGGGACTTGCCTTGCGTCTGATGCGGCGTGACGTCGAGCCTGCCGATTGGAAGCCTTCGGATCGATCGAAACTCTAACGGTCAGCCGGGAACAGCCACTTCGAAGTCAGCGCTCCCAACGCCGCGCCTGTGAGCTGTGCGCCAATGAACATCGGCACGTCGCGGGGGGCAATTCCGGCGAAGGTGTCGGTCAGGCTTCGGGCAAGCGTGATAGCCGGATTGGCGAAGCTGGTGGAGGAGGTGAACCAGTAAGCGGCGGTGATGTAGAGCGCCACGGATGCCGGCACCCACTCGCGGCGGTGCTTTACGGTCCCGAGAATTGTCAGGATGAGGCCGAAGGTGGCGATCGCCTCGCCGGCGAACTGGCCTAGCCCGGTTCGAGCCTTCGTCGACCATTGCAGGATCGGGAGATCGAACATCAGGTGCGCCGCCCACGCACCCAGGATTCCGAACGCAATCTGCGCGGCTATGTAGGCCCCCGCATCCGTCGGGCTCAGTTCCCGGCGGGATGCGGCGACCAGGCTGACGGCCGGGTTCATGTGCGCTCCGGAGATCGGGCCGAGCATTGCGATGAGCACGAACAATATGGCTCCGGTCGCGATCGCATTGGCGAGGAGTGCCACGGCAACGTTCCCGCCCGCCAGACGCTCGGCCATGATCCCGGAGCCGATGACGCAGGCGAACAGGAAGAACGAGCCGACGCCTTCCGCGGCCAGCCTTCTGCCAAGGGGCGGCACCTCAGGCGGCGTGCTGGTCGGCTTGGCGGCCAATCTCTCGCAATCGGGTCTGGAGGCTCAGCTCGTCGATGCTCTCGATCGGCAGAGACAGGAAAAGGCCGATGCGCCGCTGGAGTGCGTGATACGCGTCCCGGAAAGCTCGCGGCTGCCGGTCGCCTTCGATCGCCGCCGGATCCTCGATGCCCCAGTGCGCGGTCATCGGCTGGCCCGGCCAGATGGGGCAGGTTTCTCCCGCGGCATTGTCGCAAACGGTGAACACGAAATCGAGCGGCGGCGCGCCGGGCGCGGCGAACTCGTCCCAGTTCTTCGACCGATATCCGTCAGTTGGAAAGCCAAGCTCGTCCAGCAGGCGGAGCGCGGCGGGATGCACCTGGCCCTTCGGCTGGCTTCCGGCCGAAAAGGCCCTGAAGCGACCGGCTCCGTCCTTGTTCAGGATCGCTTCCGCCAGGATCGAACGGGCGGAATTCCCCGTGCAGAGGAACAGGACATTGTAGATCCTGCTCATGCCGCCCTCGGTACGCAGCACTTGGACTCGCTATCGGCGAGCGTGTCGAGAGCGGGACTATCGCCGTAGACGGTTGCTTCGCCATTGGTGAGGAATGTCTCCCAGACGATGCCGTCGGGGTCCGAGATCCAGCTCTTCTCCGACTTGGCGTAGCAGCAGGTCGTCTGGCCTTCGTCGAGGACGGGGCGGTCCGCCGATTTCAGGCGGCCGTAGACTTCCGACAGTTCCGCGGGACTTTCGACCTGGATGCCCAGATGCTCGATACCCTTGCGAGCGTGGTTGCCCTGCGAAATGGCGAAATTCACCCGTGGGTCGTCGAGCATCCACTTGGCATAGTCGGGCTTCGTTACGGTGGGCTCCGCGCCGAACAGAGTGGAGTAGAAACGGATCGAGTGATCGAGGTCCTCGACCCCGACATGGACGTGCAGACGCTTCATGCGGATTTCCTTTCCTGGGCGGGGGTTTCGCAGGCTGCGCCGGTGCCGCAGTCGGCTCCCTCGCAGCAATTCTCCATGAGGTAGGCGACGAGGGCATTCATCGCGGGATAATTGGCCCGGTAGATGAGCGACCGGTGCTGGCGTTCCTGAAGGATCAGTCCGGCATTTCGAAGCTGGGCGAGATGGAACGACAGCGAACTGTTGGGGACGCCGAGCGCGTCGGCGATGGCGCCGGCGGCAAGGCCTTTGTCGCCCGCCCGGACGAGCAGTTTGAACAGAGTGAGTCGGTGTTCCTGCGCGAGGGCTCCAAGAGCTTCGATTGCGGAGTCGGCTTTCATGGTTTTCCTCATTTCCACGAGACTCGAAATGTAGGAATCGCGTGTCGGAGTCAAGCACCTTTCCAATATAGTCGAAATGACGGGCAGCCCGCTTGCCGCTGGGGAGGGGCGCGGCTATCGCCCGCCGCAATGTCAGTCACGAACGAACAGGTGCGGCACATCGCCAAGCTCGCCCGGATCGCGATGAGCGATGAGGAGCTGGAGCGCATGGTGCCCGAGCTCAACAGTATCCTCGGTTGGGTCGAGCAGCTCGGCGAGGTGAATACGGACGGCGTGGAGCCGCTGACCGCGGTCATTCCGAACACGCTTCGACTGCGCGAGGACGCGGTTACGGATGGCAACAAGCGCGACGACGTCCTCGCCAATGCGCCGGTCGCCGAACATGGATTTTTCGCCGTGCCGAAGGTGATCGAATGAGCGAGTTGACGTCACTTACGATCGCGCAGCTTCGCGACTGGTTTCCGTGCTGGCGATTTCACGGCTCGCGAGGTTGCGGAGCAGTATAATGCTGCGGTCGCGGCGGGGCGGGCGTTGAACGCCTATACGGTCGAGACGCCGGATGACGCGCTTGCTGCGGCCGACGCGGCCGACAAGGCGCGGGGGAGCCAAGAGTTGGGACCGCTGGCGGGCGTGCCGCTGGGCATCAAGGACCTGTTCGCCACGCGCGGTGTGAACACCACCGCGGGCAGCCGCATCCTCAAGGACTTCAAGCCACGGTACGAGAGCACCGTCACCGAGAATCTTCGCAAGGCCGGCGCGGGCATGCTCGGCAAGCTCAACATGGACGAGTTCGCAATGGGCTCGTCGAACGAGACGAGCACCTATGGACCGGTGATTTCGCCCTGGCGGCGGAGCGACGGCGGCAATGCCGCGCTTGCACCGGGCGGGTCGTCGGGCGGATCGTCGGCGGCTGTCTCGGCGGGGCTGGCTCCGGCGGCGACGGGCACCGACACGGGCGGTTCGATCCGCCAGCCTGCGGCTTTCACCGGCATTTGCGGGATCAAGCCGACGTATGGGCGCTGCTCGCGGTGGGGGATCGTGTCCTTCGCCAGCTCGCTCGACCAGGCGGGACCGATGGCGAAGACGGTTCGCGATTGCACCATCATGCTCGAGGCGATGGCGGGGTTCGACCCGAAGGATTCGACATCGCTCGACTTTGCCGGTGCCGAAGTGGGAAGCGGGATTGTCGGGCGATCTCAAGGGCAAGCGCATCGGTATTCCCAGGGAATATCGCATCGATGGCGTGCCGGACGAGATCAACGCCCTGTGGGATCGCGGCATCGAGTGGCTTCGCGATGCGGGTGCAGAGCCGGTCGAGATCAGCCTGCCGCACACCAAATATGCGCTGCCGACCTACTACATCATCGCACCCGCCGAGGCGTCGTCGAACCTCGCTCGCTATGACGGCGTTCGGTACGGCTTGCGGGTTGAGGGTGAGGGCGGGCTCGACGCGATGTATGCCGCGACGCGCGCCGCCGGCTTCGGCGCGGAGGTTCGCCGCCGGATCATGATCGGCACCTATGTGCTGTCGGCGGGCTTCTACGACGCTTATTTCACCAAGGCGCAGAAGGTGCGGACCTTGATCAAGCAGGACTTCACGGACGCGTTCGAGAAGTGCGACCTGATCCTGACGCCGACCGCGCCGTCCGCGGCGTTCGGGCTTGGCGACAAGACGGCGGATCCGCTGTCGATGTATTTGAACGACGTGTTCGCCGTTCCGGCGAGCCTGGCGGGTCTTCCGGCCATGTCGGTTCCGGGTGGGCTGGACGAGCAGGGACTCCCGCTCGGGCTCCACCTGATCGGCCGCGAGCTGGACGAGCAGGGCGTACTCAACGCCGGGTTGGCGATCGAGGAACGCGCGGGCTTCACCGCGAAGCCGCAGAGGTGGTGGTGATGGAGGAGATGGCGCTTTTGACGGCAATGGCGGCAGCGGTGGTCGTGAGCGCAATTCCGCTGATGCTGGCCGATCTTGTCGGGATGATGCTGGGACTTGGATGGGGTTATTATTCAAAGAAGTTGAAGGCGAAATGTCGGAACGCAAGGCGAACTACTGATGGCTAACTTCAGCATCACCCTTCCGCATCAAGGGCGAGACTGGCGAGTGGGAGGTCGTGGTCGGACTCGAAGTCCACGCGCAGATCACGGCGACGGCTTCCAAGCTCTTCTCCGGCGCTGCGACGGCGTTCGGGGCCGAGCCGAACACGCAGGTGTCGCTGATCGACGCGGCTATGCCGGGCATGCTTCCGGTGCCGAACCGCGAATGCATCCGGCAGGCGGTGCGCACGGGCATGGCGCTCGACGCGAAGATCAATCGCTGGAGCCGCTTCGACCGGAAGAATTACTTCTACGCCGACCTTCCGCAGGGTTACCAGATCAGCCAGCTGTTCCATCCTTTGGTGGGCGAGGGCGAGGTCGAGGTTTTTCTCGACGAGAAGGACGAGAGCAGCGCCAAGCGCATCGGTATCGAGCGCATCCACGTCGAGCAGGACGCGGGCAAGCTGATGCACGACCAGAACCCCACCATGTCCTACGTCGACCTCAATCGCGCGGGTGTCGCATTGATGGAAATCGTTTCGCGGCCTGACATGCGTTCTCCAGCAGAAGCAGGGGCTTATCTCAGGAAGCTGCGGGCGATCCTCCGCTATGTTGGCTCGTGCGACGGCAACATGGAGGAAGGGTCCATGCGCGCCGACGTCAATGTCAGCGTGCGCAAGCCGGGCGACGAGTTCGGGACGCGAACGGAGACGAAGAACGTAAACTCGGTCCGCTTCGTCATGCAGGTCATCGAATATGAGGCGCGGCGGCAGGTCGAGGTGCTCGAAGAGGGCGGCACGATCGTGCAGGAGACGCGGCTGTTCGATCCCGATCGCGGCACGACGCGGACGTTGCGCTCAAAGGAAGATGCGCACGATTATCGCTACTTCCCCGACCCGGATCTGCTCCCGCTCGAACTGGACGATGCATTTCTGGATGAGTGCCGCGATTCGCTGCCGGAGCTTCCGGACGCCAAGCGCAAACGGTACGAGGCTCTTGGCGTAACGCCTTACAACGCCAGCGTTTTGACCGCCGAGGTCGAGACGGCGCGCTGGTTCGACGCCTTGCTGGATGCCGGTGGTGCGCCGGTGCAGGGCGCGAACTGGGTGGTCGGCGAATTGTTCGGCGCGCTCAACCGCCTGGGCAAGGACATCGAGGATTCGCCCGTCAGCCCGGCGCAGGCGGCGGAATTGCTCGGGCTGGTCGCGGACGGCACCATTTCCGGCACGATCGCCAAGCAGGTGTTCGAGATCATGCTCGAGACTGGCGAGGGCGCGGCCGAGATCGTCGACAAGCGCGGCCTCAAGCAGACCTCGGACACTGGTGCGATCGATGCGGAGATCGACAAGATCCTCGCGGCGAATGCGGACAAGGTCGCTGAATATCGGGGCGGCAAGCTGCCGCTTTTCGGTTTCTTCGTCGGGCAGACGATGAAGGCGATGCAGGGCAAGGCCAATCCGCAGGTGGTCAACGAGCGGCTGCGCGCTAAGCTCGACGTCTGATACCGCTTCGAAGGAACGAACATGCTGAGACTGGCGGCATTCCTCGTAAACCTGCTCGCCGCCGCCTCGGCTCCGGCCCAGGCGCCCTTGCCGCCGCCGGCTCCGCTCAAAGCCGGGGCTCCCTCGCTTGTCGTGGTCATTTCGATCGACCAGCTCTCCGGCGATTTGTTCGACGAATATCGGCCGCATTTCACGGGCGGGATCGCGCGGCTGGCGAACGGGACGGCGTTCCGTAACGGCTATCAGGCACACGCGGCCACGGAGACTTGCCCGGGCCATTCGACGATCCTGACCGGTTCGCACCCGACGAACACGGGCATCATCGGCAATACGTGGGTGGACCAGTCCGTCTCCCGCTCCGACAAGACGGTCTACTGCTCCGAGGATGAGCGCGTCGCCGGGTCGTCGACCACCAGCTACACCGTTTCACCGATGCACTTGCGCGTTCCGACCTTGGGTGACCTGCTGAAGCAAAGGTCGCCGCAGAGCCTCAACGTGGCCGTCGCCGGGAAGGACCGGTCGGCCGTTATGTTGGGCGGTCATAACGTCGACCAGCGCTGGTACTGGAGCGGGAAGGGATTTGCGACGGACAACAAGTCGGCGCCGGTCCCGGCAACGATCACTCGGGCCAATGCTTCGCTTGCGGGAGTGCTTGCAACGGCTCGGCCGCCGCTGGAGTCGCCGACGCTCTGCCAAGGCAAGGCGACGCCATATGCCGTTTCCCCGACGCTGACCGTGGGCGCAGGACGCTTCGGACGGGCCGCCGGCGACATGCGCGCCTTCCGCGGCTCTCCGGAATATGACGGTGCGGTGCTCGCAGTCGCCGCGGGTCTCGTGCAGGAGACTGAAGCTCGGAGCCGATGCGGCTCCGGACGTCCTGTCGATCGGGCTTTCGGCAACCGACTACGTCGGCCACAGCCTCGGCTCGGGCGGCGAAGAGATGTGCTTGCAACTGTTGTCGCTCGACCGCGACCTTGCCGGCTTCTTCCAGGTGCTGGACGCGCAGGGGGTCGACTATTCGGTCGTCCTCACGTCCGATCATGGCGTAATGGACATTCCGGAGCGCCTTCGCGCCAAGGGCGTCGCCAGCGCCGTTCGGGCCGATCCGGCGCTCGAAACCGCGCAAGTTGGGAAAGCCATTGCGGCAAAGCTGGGACTGAGCGGCCCGGCGCTACTCGGCGATCTCGGCAACGATGTGTGGATCGATCGCGGGTTGCAGCCGCGGGAGCGGACCCGGGTCGAGAAGGAGGCGGTGGCCTACTTCAAGGCACATCCGCAGGTGGAGAAGGTCTTCACCAAGCGTCAGATCGCCCGAATCCCGCTGGCGACGACTTCGCCCGACAAATGGACTGTCGGAGAGCGGGTTCGCGCCTCGTTCGACGCAGAACGCTCGGGCGATCTCTATGTCGTGCTAAAGCAATATGTGTCGCCCATCGTGGAGCCGGGCGTCGGCTATGTGGCGACCCATGGCAGCGTCTGGGACTACGATCGCCGGCTGCCGATCCTGTTCTGGCGAAAGGGCATGCGGCCCAACGATCGGCAGGATCATGTTTCGACCGTCAACATTCTTCCGACGCTTGCCGCCCAGATTGGCCTTGCGCTTCCCGGCAAAGTCGATGGAAGATGCCTCGATGGGGTTGAGGGAGTCGCTTGCCCGGTCCGCTAGAGCATTCAATTGCTTGGACTTTTTAAGCATCTTTCACTTGCCATTCAGATTTTCGTAGGCAGGTTGGATCGATAGCGGTGAGCGTGCTCGCACACCGGGGGAGTCGGCGATGGGGAAATACGGTCTAGCGATTGCGCTGACGGCCAGCGTGGCTGTGTCGGGTTGCGTGCAGTCGCGGCAATATGCGGATGTACAATTCACGCCGCCGCAGGGCGATTACCGCCTGCTGGTGATGCGACCCGACGTCACCGTGAACTCCCTGATGACTGGCGGGATGGCGGAGCCGCGCGCGGACTGGACCGAGCAGGCGCGCAGCAACATCATCAATGCGTTGCGGGCCGAGCAGGCCGACCGTGGCGGCAAGGTCCTCGTCATGGCGCGCCGAACCGAGCTTCCGGACATCAGCGCCGAGGAAATCGCCGATCTCGAACGGCTGCATTTCGCCGTCGGCAATTCCATCGCGCTTCACAAATATTCTGGTGCGGCACTGCCGACCAAGCGCGGCAAGGGCCTGGAATATACGCTGGGCGGAGATGCCGTCTCGCTCGGCCGCCGATCGGGTTATGACTACGCTCTGTTTCTCTACGCGCAGGACAATATCGCCTCGACCGGACGCGTTGCGCTTCAGGTGCTTGGCGTCGCAGGCTGCTTCATCGGATTCTGCGCGCCAAGCGGCGGAAGCAACCAGTTCGCCTACGCCTCGCTCGTCGACTTGAGGACGGGCGAGGTCGTCTGGTTCAACGTGCTCTCAACCGGAAGCCAGCTTCCTGGCGTGAAGTTCGGCGACATCCGGACGCCGGAAGGCGCGACGCAAATGGTCGAGCGGCTCATCGGCCGAATGAAGCCTGGCCGCGAGGTCCGCGAAGCGCAGGCGAAGGAGAAAAGCTGATGTGCATGCGCTGCGCCGAGATCAGCCGTCGCTCCCTGCTGGTCGGAGGAGGCACCGTCGCTGCTTCCATGGCTACCGGTATCGCCCAGGCCCGAGTCCGTCCCGCGGACATGGTTCCGCTGATCGGTCCAGGCTTCAAGCCCTCTGACGAGGACGAGAAGGGCATCTGGCAGCTGATGGACCGGGCCGAGGAGGAAATTTCCGGCTCCAACCTGTTGGTCAAGGATCCTGAACTGATATCCTACCTTCAGGGCATCATCGGCAGCGTCGGCGGACCCGCGGCGAAGGACATGCGCATCTATCTGGCGCACGTTCCCGACTTCAACGCGATGATGTTTCCGACGGGCTTCTCGGTGATCTTCACCGGCCTGCTGCTGCGCATGCGCAACGAGGCGCAGCTGGCGGGCGTAATCGCGCACGAATCCGGTCACTTCCTCCGCCGCCACATGATCCGGTCGTGGCGCGACCAGCGGAAGAAGACCGATTTGTTCGCGATCGGCGCAATGGCCGCGGGCGTCGGCGGAGCCGCGGGTGGCGTTTACCTGGGCGATTACGTGCAGCTTGCGCAGCTCGGCACGATCCTGTCGCTCTTCTCCTACAGCCGGACGATGGAGGCCGAGGCCGATGCGATGGGCGCGCGCCTCATTGCGGAGGCCGGTTACCCGCCGATCGAAATGGCGAACGTGTGGGACCAGCTGATCGGGGAGGAGGATGCAAGCGCGCGCTATCGCCGCAAGCGCCGCCGTCGGGGAAGCCTGTTCGACACGCACCCGTCGCCGACGTCGCGCATGGCGGACCTCAAGCTGTCTGCCGCCGAAGTCACCGTCGCGGGCCGCGGCTACGAAAGCGGTCGCGCGCGCTACCTGTCGAAGATCGCCTCCATCCGGCCGATGATGCTGGACGATCAGGTGAGGCTGAACGACCCCGGGGCGAGCCAATATTTGCTCAACACGCTGGCGCTCGACGGCTGGAACGGCCTCCTGCGTTATTATGAGGGCGAGGTCTGGCGGCTTCGCAGCCGGGCCGGCGACGATGCCCGCGCGGCCCAGAGCTATGCAGTCGCGGTCGCCTATCCGGATGCGCCGCCGGAAGCGTGGCGATCGCACGGTCTGGCGCTCTACAAGGAGGGCCGCAGCGGCGAAGCGAAGGCGGCGCTTGGCCGCTACCTGCAGATGAAACCGGGCGCTCCCGACGCGCCGTTCATCCGGCAAATGGTCGGTTGAGGAGCGTGACGATGCGCAAGATGAAACTTGTTCTGACGGCGGCCATGCTCCCGCTCGCCGCCTGCAGCACGGTGGGCGAGGGCACGGACTTCGGTGCCTACTCGCTCGTTCGCGTCAAAGAGACGAACGTCGGCAGCGGCGCAATGACGGTTCTCCCCCCGCGGCCGTGGAACAGGCAGCGGAGGTTCTTCTTCTTCGACAGCATTCGATGGGTGGAGGACTGGACGCTCAACGGTCCGTATCTCGATGGGATCACCTTCGTGTCCGGCCTGCCGCACAATCATTACCTCGTCCGTCAGCGTAAGAGCGACGACCGGCAGGTGCCCAAGTTCCGGAGCAACATGACGGCTCCGGAAATCACGTCGATGCTCGAAAGCGCCTTCCGGGTCCGGGGCGGCGCGATCGAGTTCAAGACGCTCAGCCTGCAGCCGCGGCAGTTCCTTGGTTATCCGGGCTTCCAGTTCGACTTCGAGCACCTCGACGGCGACGAACTGTGGCGCAAGGGCAGGGCGGTAGGCGCCGTGATCGACGGGCGGCTCTACCTGATGCTCTTCGACGCAACGCGCTCCCATTATTACGGGAACGCGCTGCCCGATTTCGAAGTGATGGCGACCGGCGCCCGGCTGCGCAGCCGGGCCTAGCTCAACCGATCGGCTGCGTGGGGCTCGGCGACGGGTTGGTGCCCGGCGCCGGAACGTCGATGTCCGGCTGGACCGGCGGCTCCTCCTGCGGCGCGGGTGTCGGCTGCCCGGGCTGCGACGGCTCGGGCTGCTGCGGTTGCGGAGTCTCGGGTGGTGGTGTTGCCATGGGAATGTCCTTTCGCCGGGAAGAACGCGGCTAGGCCTTAAGCGGTTGCCCCTGCGGCGATCCTTGCTATAGCCGCGCTCCAGCATCGCGCTCGGCTCGTCCGGGCACGGTGTCCCGCGCGCGCGTGGCGGAACTGGTAGACGCGCTGGATTTAGGTTCCAGTGTCGAAAGACGTGGGGGTTCGATTCCCTCCGCGCGCACCATCCGTTCATCGGGCGGAAGCAGACAATTTTTGACGGGATTGAACAGTGATCAAGACGGTTGAGACGGAAAATCAGGGCCTCAAGCGGGCGTTCATGCTGACGATTCCCGCGCAGGATATCGACGCCCGCGTGGACCAAGAGGTCAAGCGCATTGCTCCGCAGGTCCGCATGCCCGGCTTCCGTCCCGGCAAGGTTCCGCCGAACCTCATCCGTAAGATGCATGGCGAAGCGATCCAGCAGGATGCGCTGAACAATGCGGTGCAGGCCGGCGTGCAGCAGCTGCTGCAGGAGCAGAAGCTTCGTCCGGCGATGCAGCCGCAAGTCTCGCTCAAGGAAGATTACCAGCCCGGCCAGGATGCCGAGGTCAGCGTCAGCCTCGAGGCCCTGCCGGAAATTCCCGCCGCCAACATCGAGGGCCTGACGCTCGAGCGTCTGACCGTCGAGAGTGACGACAGCGCCGTCGACGAGCAGCTTCAGCGTCTCGCCGGCGCCAACAAGAACTGGACCGACGCCAAGAAGGGCCATGCCGCCGCGACCGGCGACCTGGTCGTGATGGACTTCGCCGGCAGCGTCGACGGAACGCCGTTCGAAGGCGGCACCGGCAGCGACATGCAGGTCGAGCTGGGCTCGGGCCAGCTGATTCCGGGCTTCGAGGAGCAGCTGGTCGGCGTCAAGGTGGGCGACGAGCGCGAGGTCAATGTGACCTTCCCGGACGACTATCCGGCCGAGAAGCTGAAGGGCGCCGCGGCAGTCTTCGCCGTGACGGTCAAGGGCGTGAAGGTCGCGGGCGAGTCCAAGCTGGACGACGATTTCGCGAAGACTTTGGGCCTGCAGGACCTGGAGCAGCTCAAGGGCATCCTCCGCGACCAGCAGCAGCAGGAACTGAACGGCCTGACGCGCACCCACATGAAGCGGCGCCTGCTCGACGAGCTTGCCAGCCGTCATTCGTTCCCGGTGCCGGAATCGATGGTCGACGCCGAGTTCCAGAACATCATGCAGCAGCTTCGCCACGAGGCGAGCCATGAGAGCGATCCGCAGGCTGCCCTCGCCGAGATCGAAGGCGAGGCCGACGAATATCGCGGCATTGCGGAGCGTCGCGTGCGCCTCGGCCTGCTGCTTTCCGAGATCGGCGCCGCCAACGGCATCGAGGTCAGCCAGCGCGAGATGAACCAGCTCATTGGCCAGGCCGCTTCGCAGTACCAGGGCAAGGATCGGGATCGCTTCATCCAGTACGTGCAGCAGGAGCCGATGGCGGCTGCCCAGCTCCGCGCGCCACTGTATGAGGACAAGGTCGTCGACTTCCTCTTCTCGAAAGCGGAAATCACCGACCGCGCCGCGACCCGCGCCGAGCTGGAGGCCGATCTGGAGGCCGAGGAAGGCCACGTGCACGGACCGGGCTGCGGCCATGACGTCCCTGCGGCCAAGCCAGCGAAGAAGTCGAAGGCCGCCAAGGCGAAAGCTGAAGCTCCCGCCGCGAAGGCCGAAGTCAGTTCCGAAGCCCGAGAAGCCCGCCAAAGGCAGCGTCGAGGAAACCAAGGCGGACAAGCCCAAGCCGGCCAAGCCGCTGAAGGAAGGCCCCGCCGCCAAGGCCGCCGAAGCCAAGCCGGCAAAGGTCGCCGAGGCAAAGTCGGCGAAGGCCGCTGCTCCGAAGGCCGAGGCGAAAGCCGCGCCCGCGAAAAAAGCTGCGCCGAAGAAACCTGCCGCTAAGAAATAATCGTCATTCCCGCGACGGCGGGAACCTAGCTATACGAGAGCTGGGTCCCCGCTTTTCGGTGGGGTTGACGAGGGGGTTTCCGGTTGGCCAAGCAACAGACGCGCATTGCCGTGCTCCTCCCTTGCTACAACGAGGAAGCGGCGATCGGTGCGACGGTGAAGGGATTCCGCCAGGCGCTGCCCGGTGCGATGATCTACGTCTACGACAACAACAGCCGTGACCGTACCCGCGAGATCGCCGCTGCGGCGGGCGCAATCGTCCGCACCGAAACCCAGCAGGGCAAGGGCTGCGTCGTTCGTCGCATGTTCGCCGACGTGGAAGCCGACGTCTATCTGATGGCCGACGGTGACCTGACGTACGACCCCGCATCCGCGCAGCAGATGGTCGACACCTTGTTGTCGGAACAATTCGACATGGTGGTCGGCACACGCAAGCACGACGCGTCGGAAGCCTATCGCGGTGGTCACGTGCTCGGGAACCGGTTGTTCACGCGGCTGCTCGCGGGCCTGTTCGGCCAAAGCTTCACCGACATTTTCTCCGGATACCGAGCATTTTCGCGGCGCTTCGTAAAGAGCTTTCCGGTGCTTTCGCAGGGCTTCGAGATCGAGACCGAGATGAGCGTCCATGCGCTCGAGCTCCGGATGCCGGTCGGCGAGATCGAGACGCGTTACCTCGCGCGGCCCGAAGGCTCGCATTCGAAGCTGTCGACGTTCCGCGACGGCTGGCGCATCCTGAAGGCGATCCTCACGCTGTACCGGACGGAGCGGCCCGTATTGTTCTTCGGCGGGATTGCGGCGCTGTTGCTGATCGTCGCGGTGATCCTCGCGGTGCCGTTGGTCCTTACCTATATCGAGACCGGCCTGGTGCCGCGCTTCCCGACCGCCATCCTCGCGACCGGCATGACCATCGTCGCCGTCCTGTCGTTCTTCGCCGGCCTCATCCTCGACACCGTCACGCGCGGCCGCCGCGAGATGCGCCGGCTGGCCTATCTGGCCCTGCCTGCACCCGGAAGCCAACTGTAGACCTTTTGCATCACTTCCCCGCAAATTGTTGCGGATGTGTGACTCCTGCTGTTTTGCGGCTTTGACCTGGGTTAGCCTCACCTCAGCAGCGGCTCATCAGCAGCCGACAGACAAAGGGGCACAGAATGACGCGCATCCTGTTTTCACTCCGCGCCGGAACGGCTTTTCTCGCAGTCGCGATTGCCACATCCGCAACAGCACAGGACATCGTTCCGCCGGCCGATGCCGCTGAAAATCCAGCGACGACCGCCGCTGAAACTGACGGTGATGATATCGTCGTCACGGGCTCGCGTATTCGCCGAGATCCTCTATCGCAGGATGCCCCGATCGTCTTCGTCGACCAGGAAGACATGCAGAAGACCGGCTTGAGCTCGGTCAACGACATTCTGCAGCGCCTGCCAAGCTCAGGCGGCGGCCTGAACGGCAAGTTCAACAATTCGGGCAACCTCGGCAATCCACCTGACGGTGGCGGCGTGGGTGCCGGTTCAGCCGAAATCGATCTTCGCTATCTAGGTTCACGACGCACTCTCGTGCTCGTGGACGGCATCCGCTACGTCAATGGCGCCTCGGCTTCCGGTGTGCCTGGAGCTACCGACCTCAATTCCATTCCCGAAAGCGCGATCGAGCGGATCGAAATCCTGCAGGACGGCGCCTCCGCAATCTACGGCTCCGACGCGATCGCGGGTGTCGTCAACATCATCACCAAGCGCCGTCAGGCGGGCCTGATGGCTTCCGCCCAGGTCGGCAGCTATCTCGATGAGGGCGACGGCACGACACAAAATTACCAGATCAGCTGGGGCAATGGCGACAACGGCCCGGTCCAGGCTGTGTTCGGTGCCAATTACGTCAAGCAGGGCTCCATCAGCGCTGGCGACCGGGCCATTTCCCGCTTCCCGGCGCCCTATTCCGACACGTGCGCGGACGGCGGCTGCTCAGGCTTCCTGCCTAACGGCCGTTACATCGGCACGATTTTCGGTGGCGACACCACGTTGATCGCACCGGTCAATCCCGGACCGACCACGCCGGCGGACTTCCGCCCGTTCGTCAGCCCGGATGACCGCTTCAACTTCGGTCCGTTCAACTTCCTGCAGATCCCGCTCGAGCGGATTGGCGTGTTCGGCACCTTCAAGGGCGAAGTGACCGAAGACGTGAACTTCACGATCAAGGGCATCTGGAATTGCCGCAAGTCGCGGAACCAGGCCGCGCCGTTGCCCTTCGGCATCGGCCAGGCAGCCGGCATCACGCCGGTTCTCGACGGAACGGGAGTGGACGCGACCAACCCGTACAATCCGTTCGGCGTGGACCTCGACGCCAGCAATTTCGACCTGATCTATCGTCGCTTCGTCGAAGGGGGACCGCGCCGCTTCAACCAGACCGTCAACACGCTCTACGGCGTCATCACGCTGGACGGCAAATTCACGGCCTTGGCGGGCGACTGGTATTGGGACGTCAATGCTGCCTGGGGCGAGAACGATGCCCGGCAGAAGATGCTCGGCAACATCAACTCGAACAATCTGCGTACCGCTCTCGGACCACTTGCGGACTGCAATGCAACGCCGGGCTGCGTGCCGTTCAATATCTTTGGCGGTGCGGGAACAATCACCCAGGACATGCTGGACTATGTCACGTTCATCCAGCGCGACCGAAGCCAGCAGAGCACGTGGGATTTCAGCGGCAATTTGTCCGGTAACCTGTTCGAGCTTCCGGGCGGATCGCTCGGACTCGCCGTAGGTGCGGAATATCGCAAGCTGAAAGGGTCGTTCGATCCGGATCCGGTGGTTGCTGCCGGCTTCAGCTCGGACATCCCGGCGCTTCCGACACGGGGCAAGTATGACGTCAAGGAAGCCTATGCGGAATTGAATGCCCCGTTGCTTTCCGGCGTGCCCTTCGCCGAACTGCTGGAGCTGAATGGCGCGGTGCGCGTGTCCGACTATTCGACGTCGGGTTCGACCACCACGTTCAAGGCCGGCCTCAACTGGAAGCCGATCTCCGATCTCCGCCTGCGCGCTTCCTATGCCGAAGGTTTCCGGGCTCCGTCGATCGGCGAACTGTTCGGCACCGCCTCGCGCTTCGACCAGCAGTTGGATGACCCGTGCTCGTCGCACGCGGGCAACACGGCCCCGGCCAACTTCCAGAACAATGCGGCGGTCATGGCCAATTGTATCGCCGCGGGCGTTCCGGCCGACGGCAGCTATCAGCAGGCGAACCCGCAGATTTCCGTCATCGTCGGCGGCAATGAAGCGCTGGCACCGGAAACTTCGGAGAGCTGGATCTTCGGCGGCGTGTTCAGCCCGTCGTTCCTGCCCGGCTTCTCGGTCGAGGTGAACCATTACAATGTGAAGATCGACGGCGCGATCCAGACGGTCGATGCGGAGGTCACGCTGACCAACTGCGTCGTCAATAACGATCCGCTGGCCTGCGCCCTCGTAACTCGTGCGGGTGGCGGCGGACAACTGACGCAGGTGTCCGGCCTGCTGCAGAATATCGCCGGCATTGAGACCAAGGGTATCGATCTCAACGTCGCATACCGTAGTCAGAAGACCAGTGCAGGCACCTTCGGCCTGACCTGGAACAATACCTTTCTGAAGAACTATGACGTCATCGTTCCGACGGCCGATGGCGAACAGGTGATCAGCCGTGAAGGTACGGAGCAGGGCAGCCCGTCACAGGGTTTCCCGAAGTGGAAGTCGATCGGTATCCTCGATTGGGATCTGGCGAGCTTCGGCGCGACCCTGACCGGCCGTTACGTCTCCAAGCTGAAGGAGCAGGGTGGGAATGTGATGAAGGAGCGCTTCTACACCGATGTTCAGCTTCGCTTCACGCCGTCGTTCGGTGGGGACAGGTTAGGTTTCGCGGTCGGCGCGAACAACGTCTTCAACACGAAGGCGCCGGGCTGCGTAACCTGCGACATCAACAACTTCGACCCGACCGTCTACGACCTCCCGGGCCGATACTACTACGCTCGGGCGTCGTTCAAAATGTAAGCGTTCCATAACCTTGGCTTGACTGCGGGCGGTCGGTTCATCCGGCCGCCCGCTTTCGTTTAACCATGCCCGCTTGAACCTTGCGCAGTTCCGCCCGATGTAGGTGGCACAGTCACAAGGAACCGTCTCACGTGCTTGATCATCAGGATATCGTCTCGCAGCTCGTACCCATCGTCATCGAGCAGTCGAACCGCGGCGAACGCAGCTTCGACATTTATTCCCGCCTTCTTCGTGAGCGGATCATCTTCATCACCGGACCGATCGAGGACCACATGTCCTCGCTCGTCACTGCGCAGTTGCTCTTCCTCGAGTTCGAGAACCCGAAGAAGGACATCTTCATGTACATCAACTCGCCTGGTGGCGTGGTGACTGCCGGCCTCGCGATCCACGATACCATGGCGTACATCCGGCCCAAGGTCGCGACGGTGTGTATCGGCCAGGCGGCGTCGATGGGCAGCTTCCTGCTCGCGGCGGGCGAGCCGGGCATGCGGATCGCTCTGTCGAACAGCCGGATCATGGTCCACCAGCCGTCGGGCGGCGCCCAGGGCATGGCCGCGGACATTGAGATCCAGGCCCGCGAAATCCTGCGCATGCGCTCGCGGCTGAACTCGCTCTACGCAAAGTACACCGGCCAGCCGATCGAGGCGATCGAGAAGGCCATGGACCGGGACAAGTTCCTGGAGGCCGACGAAGCCAAGGAATTCGGGCTGATCGACGAAGTGTTCGAGAAGCGTCCGGAGCAGGGCGAGGATGCCGGCACCGGCGCCGGAGACGTCTCGCCGGCCTAAGCAACAAAAGGGGAGGGGGAGATGGCGTTACGACTGTCGCTGGCACTTGCCTGCGCGTTCCTGGCCGCTTCCCCCGCCCTGGCCGAAACCGTCGATGTCCGCGCGGGTCGCCTGGTCGACCCCGACACGGGCCAGGTCAGCACTGACCAGCGCATCCGGATCGTCGATGGGAAAATCGCCGGGATCAGTCCCTGGCGAGCCGATGGCGGACCGACGCGCGTCGACTGGTCGGGTTTCACTGTTCTTCCGGGACTGATCGACCTTCACACGCACATCGCCGACGGTTCGCAGCAGGGCAGCGACCCGCTCGATCCGTTCAAGGAGAGCGAAGCGGCGACGATCCTCAAGGCGGTGCCCGCGGCCAGGACGATGCTCAAGGCCGGCTTCACGACAGTTCGCGACGTGGGCGTTTATCGTGGGCTTACGGACGTCGCCCTTCGTGACTTAATCAATGCGGGGGAGATCGAAGGCCCGCGTATGTTCGTGGCCGGCGGGTACATCACGACGCCTGGCGGCGGCGGGGAGATCGACGGACTGGCTCGCCGATTTCGATGTGCCGGCGACTTTCCGCATCGGCGTCGTCCGCAATGCCGATGAAGCAAGGGACAAGGCGCGCTACCTCCTCGACCATGGGGCCGACTTCGTCAAGCTGATCGCGACGGGCGCCGTCCTCGCCATCGGCAGCCAGCCCGGCGCGCTCGAGCTCAGTCCGGAAGAAATGAAGGCCGCCTGCGACGAGGCGAAATTGCGCGGTAGCTACTGCATCGCGCACGCCCACGGGGCCGAGGGCATCAAGGCGGCGATCCGCGCCGGCGCACGCACGATCGAGCACGCAAGTTATCTGGACGAGGAAGGTATCGCCCTCGCCAAGAAGCACAATGTCTGGCTCGACATGGACATCTTCAACGGTGACTGGATCGAGGAGGTCGGCACCAAGGAAGGTTGGCCCGCGGAGTACCTTCGCAAGAACCGGGAGACGACGGACATTCAGCGGCGTGGATTCGCGGCGGCGGTGAAGGCGGGCGCCAAGCTGACGTTCGGCAGCGATGCGGCGGTTTATCCTTATGGCCTTGGGGGAAGGCAGTTCTCGTACATGGTTCGCTTCGGCATGAGCCCGTTCCAGGCCATTCGCTCGGCCACCACCGAGGCCGCGCGGGCTTTGGGCAAGGAAGGCGAGTTAGGAACGCTTCGGCCCGGCGCCTGGGGCGACCTGATTGCGGTCAAGGGCGACCCTCTGGCGGACGTCAGCACGTTCGAGCAGGTCGCGGGCGTGATCAAGGGCGGTGCTCTGGTCCATTAGCGGCGCCACTATGTCGGCGGGGCAACAGACGGGAAAAACCCATCAATCTCCGTGGCTTTTGTGTTAGGCCGTTCCCGCCAAGGCCCTTGTCGCGTTCACCATGGCAATCCATATTCGGGACAGAAACGATTGGTCGGGGCCGGCGTTAACCGCGAAGCTAGATTGATTGTGTAATAAAGAAGGCTAGCATGGCCTTCGAGAGGACGGTCCTGCGCGGCCGGTTGAACAAGGACTTAGATGACCAAGCTTTCAGGCAGCGACGGCAAGAGCACCCTCTACTGCTCCTTCTGCGGCAAGTCGCAGCATGAGGTGCGGAAGCTGATTGCCGGACCGACGGTGTTCATTTGCGATGAATGCGTCGAGCTCTGCAACGACATCATCCGCGAAGAGAGCAAGTCCGCGCTGGTGAAGACCCGCGACGGCGTTCCGACGCCGGGCGAGATCTGCAAGGTGCTGGACGATTATGTGATCGGCCAGAGCCGCGCCAAGCGAGTCCTCTCGGTCGCGGTGCACAACCATTACAAGCGGCTCAACCATGGCGCGAAGACGGGCCAGGAAGTCGAGCTCGCCAAGTCGAACATTCTGCTGATCGGGCCGACCGGCTGCGGCAAGACTTTGCTGGCGCAGACGCTGGCGCGTATCCTCGACGTGCCCTTCACGATGGCGGATGCGACGACCCTGACCGAGGCCGGCTACGTCGGCGAGGACGTCGAGAACATCATTCTCAAGCTGCTCCAGGCCTCCGACTACAATGTCGAGAAGGCCCAGCGCGGCATCGTCTACATCGACGAGATCGACAAGATCAGCCGCAAGTCGGACAATCCTTCGATTACCCGCGACGTGTCGGGCGAGGGCGTTCAGCAGGCTTTGCTCAAGCTGATGGAAGGCACGACCGCTTCGGTTCCGCCGCAGGGCGGCCGCAAGCATCCGCAGCAGGAATTCCTGCAGGTCGACACGACGAACATCCTGTTCATCTGCGGCGGCGCTTTCGCCGGTCTCGAAAAGATCATCGACGACCGCATGCAGGGCAAGTCGATGGGCTTCGGCGCCCATGTCGCGGCTCCGGAAGAGCGGCGCACGGGCGAGACGCTTCGAGCATACCGAGCCCGAAGATCTGCTCAAGTTCGGCCTGATCCCCGAGTTCATCGGCCGTCTGCCGGTGATCGCAACGCTCGAGGACCTCGACGAAGAGGCGCTGGTCAAGATCCTGGTCGAGCCGAAGAATGCTCTGGTGAAGCAGTACGCCAAGCTGTTCGACATGGAAGACGTCGAGCTGGAGTTCACCGACGACGCGCTCGGTGCGGTTGCGCGCAAGGCGATCGACCGCAAGACCGGCGCTCGCGGCCTTCGCTCGATCCTCGAAGGCATATTGCTCGACACGATGTTCGACCTGCCGTCGATGGACGGCGTGGACGAGGTCCATGTCGACAAGGAGGTCGTCATGGGGACGCAAGGAACCCGTCCGGGTCTACGCCAAGAAGGGTAAGGCGGGCGACGCCGCGTGACCTTTGAGCTTGCCGCCGGCGATCGCGTCGCCGGCTTGCTCAACAGACTTCCCAGGCAAATTCGGGAGCCGGAACGGCCATTGCTGGCGCTTGGCGTCGCATGGCTCCTGACTTTCTCCCGTGAGCATCGGGCTGGCGGCGATCGTCAGTTACCTTTTCCCCGGCGCTCAGCAGCCGGAATTTCCGGTCTCCGGGCTGACTGCCCTGTTCCTGCTCGTCATTTTCGCACCCGTCCTGGAAACACTCATCATGGGCGGAGTATTGCTGGTGCTGTTGCGCTTACTTAGTCCCTGGCTGGCAGTCCTGGTCAGCGCGTTGGGCTGGGGCGTTGCGCATTCACTGGGAGCGCCGACCTGGGGCCTCGTCATCTGGTGGCCCTTCCTGATCTTCTCGATTTTGTTCGTCACGTGGCGCAGCCGTAGCCTCTGGCTCGCCTTTGCGATTCCGGCTGTCGCGCACGCGCTGCACAACCTGCCAACCGCGATCCTCGTCGGTTACACCGACCTGGTCTGATTACTCCCCGTCGAGCGGGAGCGTATCCACTTCTTCTGGCACGTTCAGTCGCTCCCGAATCGCCTTTTGTTCGTCTGTATCCGGCGGCTGAAAGAGTTTACCGTCGGGCGACAGCGCCTCGTCGGGAAACCCGGGGCCGGTGCCCGCAATCGTCTCGTTGAGCGGGCGGTCGTTGGGCCCATTGCTGATCTTTTCGCGATCATCGGCCATGTCGGCTCTCCTTTCGCTTGCCGCCGTTCAGCGAACTTCTCACCGCGATTGTTCCGGCCATTTGTTGCGCCTTAACCGGGCGCCGCCCATATAGGTTGACATATGACACGCTTGCTTCCGATCCTCCCGCTTCGCGACATCGTAGTTTTCCCGCAGCGGATCGTTCCCCTCTTCGTCGGCCGCGAAAAGTCGGTTGCCGCGCTCGAAGCGGCGATGACCGCCGACAAGGAGCTGTTCCTCGTCGCCCAGCTGGATCCGAGCGACGACGATCCTGACCGCGACGCCTTGTACGATCTCGGCGTGATCGCGACCGCCATGCAGTTGCTGAAGCTGCCGGACGGGACGGTCCGGGTGCTCGTCGAGGGCGTCAAGCGTGCCCGGCTCGTCGGGCTCGTTTCAGAGGACGGCTACATGGCCGCCGAGGTGGAGGAGGTGGAGGAGGAGCCGTCGGACGGCCCCGAAGTCCAGGCGCTGATGCGCTCGGTCATCGACCAGTTCGAAAATTACGCGAAGCTCAACAAGCGTCTTCCGCCGGAAACGGGCATCCAGCTCGGCGAGATCGAGGATGGCGCGATCCTGGCTGACGCCGTTGCGTCGAATCTGTCGATCAAGGTCGCGGACAAGCAGGCGCTGCTGGGCGAGCTCAACCCGTCGCGCCGGCTGGAGATGGTCTTCGCTTTCATGGAGGGCGAACTCGGCGTTCTGCAGGTGGAGAAAAAGATCCGCAGCCGCGTGAAGCGCCAGATGGAGAAGACCCAGCGCGAATATTATCTCAACGAGCAATTGAAGGCGATCCAACGCGAGCTTGGCAACGAGAGCGAGGAGGGCGGCGACGAACTCCAGGAGCTTGCGAACAAGATCCGCAAGACGCGCCTGTCGAAGGAAGCCCGCAATCGCGCCAATGCCGAGCTGAAGAAGCTTCGTGCGATGGCGCCGATGTCGGCGGAGGCAACGGTCGCTCGCAATTATCTCGACGTCCTGCTGGGCCTGCCCTGGGGCAAGAAGTCCAAGCTGAAGAAGGACATTGCCGAGGCGCAGAACGTCCTCGACGAGGACCATTACGGCCTCGAAAAGGTCAAGGATCGCATCGTCGAGTATCTCGCGGTGCAGGCCCGCACCAACAAGCTCAAGGGTCCGATCCTGTGCCTTGTCGGCCCTCCGGGTGTCGGCAAGACGTCGCTTGGACGGTCGATCGCCCGCGCGACGGGGCGCGAGTTCGTCCGCCAGTCATTGGGCGGCGTGCGCGATGAGGCCGAGATTCGCGGCCATCGCCGCACCTATATCGGCTCGCTGCCGGGCAAGATCGTCTCGAACCTGAAGAAGGCGGGCACTTCGAACCCGCTTTTCCTGCTGGATGAGATCGACAAGCTCGGCCAGGACTTTCGCGGCGACCCGGCGTCGGCGCTGCTCGAGGTTCTCGACCCCGAGCAGAACAGCAAGTTCCAGGACCATTATCTGGAGCTCGATTACGACCTCTCGGACGTGATGTTCGTCACCACGGCGAACTCGCTCGACATGCCGCAGCCCTTGCTCGACCGCATGGAGATCATCCGTCTCGAAGGCTACACCGAGGACGAAAAGGTCGAGATTGCCCGGCGCCATCTCATTCCGAAGCAGATGGAAGCGCACGGCCTCAAGGACAAGGAAGTCGAGTTCAGCGACGAGGCCCTACGCGGCATTTTGCGCTTTTACACGCGCGAGGCGGGCGTTCGCACGCTTGAGCGTGAACTCGCAAAGATCGCGCGCAAGGCGCTTCGCCAGATCCTTGAAGGCAAGTATGAGAGTGTCGTCGTAAATGACGCAAATCTCAATGATTTCCTTGGCGTGCGCCGCTATCGCTACGGCGTCGGTGAAGAGGAGGATCAGGTCGGTGCCGTCACCGGTCTCGCCTGGACCGAAGTCGGCGGCGAATTGCTCACGATCGAGGCGGTGACGGTTCCCGGCAAGGGCCAGATCAAGACCACCGGCAAGCTCGGCGAAGTCATGCAGGAGTCGATCCAGGCGGCGATGAGCTTCGTGAAGGCCAGGGCCCCGGCCTATGGCGTGAAGCCGTCGATTTTCGCCCGCAAGGACATTCACGTTCACTTGCCGGAAGGCGCGGTGCCGAAGGACGGTCCCTCTGCCGGCATCGGCATGGTCACGGCAATGATCTCGACGCTGACCGGCATTCCGGTTCGGCGCGACGTCGCCATGACCGGTGAGGTCACCCTGCGCGGCCGCGTTCTCCCCATCGGCGGTCTGAAGGAAAAGCTGCTCGCGGCGCTTCGCGGTGGAATCACTACGGTGCTCATTCCGCTGGAGAATGAGAAAGACCTGGTCGACATTCCGGCCACGTTGAAGGCTCAGATCGAGATCGTGCCCGTGGAGCATGTCGACGAGGTGCTTGCGCGGGCGATGACGCAGCCGATGCAACCGATTGAATGGACCGATGCCGACGAGCATGCGGCTGAGCCGCCGCTTCCTGGTCATTCGTCCGAAGGTGAGACACCTCTGCGGCACTGACCTTTACTTGTGTTTAGAGTCTTGCCTTAAGGTTTGGGCGCTCGCGCGCGAGTCTAGCGTTATCCGGGGAGAGCCGACCGATGAACAAGCAGGAACTGATCGGCCATGTCGCTGATCGCGCCGGCCTCAGCCGAAACGATGCAGCTCGCGCGGTGGAGACGATGCTCGAAGTCGTCACGTCCGCATTGAAGCGTGGCGATGAGGTTCGGCTTGTCGGGTTCGGCAATTTCTCGGTGACTCGGCGGAAGGCGTCGACCGGGCGCAATCCGCGCACGGGCGAGCCGATGCAGATCAAGGCCAGCGCGCAGCCCAAGTTCCGCCCAGGCAAGGTCCTGAAGGACGCCGTTCAATAGCTGGACTTGGGCGAAGCCGGCACTATATCCGCGGCTTCCCGAGACGGCGTGGGCGCGTAGCTCAGCGGTAGAGCACACCCTTCACACGGGTGGGGTCACAGGTTCAATCCCTGTCGCGCCCACCACGCTTAAGTCCGGTTCCTAGTCCAGGTAGGAAGGCTGGAAGCTGGCCACCCGGCGCATTTCCGACCAGTCGGTGAAGATGATGTCGCGTCCCGCGCGCTCGATCAGCCCTTGCCGTTCGAGATCCGCCATCACCCGGTTCACGTTGACCGACGTCTGGCCGGTGATCTCCGCAATCTGCTGCTGGGTGAAGGGATTGCGAAGCGGTTGTTCCGGAACGTCCGTCCGGCTCCTGACGGCGGTTTCGCACAGCAGGTGAGCGACGCGGGCGGTTGAATCGCGGCGTCCGCAATTGACCAGCCATTCGTAGCCGATCGCCTCATTGCGCTGGGTAAGGCGGAAGAAAAACTTCTGGATTTCAGGATATTGGTCGACGATCTTCGCAAGATCCCTGGCGCTTCCGACCAGCACCTCGCTGGGAATGACGGCCTGGATTCCGTAACTGGCCTGCGCGTCGCGGGGCAGGATGCCCTCACCGGCGAAACGCAGTGCTACGATCTGGCGCCGGCCCGAGCTGTCGACCTTGTATTTCGAAAGAATTCCCGATCGGACGAACAGGACTTCGTCGCGCTGCACACCCGGTTCGCGGAAGGGCCGGCGGGGATCAACCTGCACGACCTTGTGCGGCATGCGGTCGAGCTGATCCGCAAGTTCTTCATCGAGTCCGGCCGCGATCAACGTGTCGCGAAGCGAAACGCCAGACCCGGCGGCCTGCCCCGAGCGGCGACTCGCCAACATCTTGGTTCTCCCCTACAAAAAAGATGCGCCTCTGAAACGATCTTAGCAAACTTAAAATGGGCCTATCTTAACCCATATTGATCTGGAAAATTGAACTTGGCTCATCATCGGCGCCTGCGGGTGGCTCGCTTGCGTTCGCAAGGCGCCAACCCTAAGGAGCGCGCGCGTCCTGAATGAATTCGTTTTGGCGCGTCGTGGCGATCGTAGCTCAGCTGGTTAGAGCACCGGTTTGTGGTACCGGGGGTCGCGGGTTCAAGTCCCGTCGGTCGCCCCATTTCTTGACGTTGATCGGACCGTTTCCAGCATATGACTACACCATGGGGCTTCGAAGATTTCGACGCGCACGAGGACCTGCATTTCATCACCAATGAGGAATGCGGCCTGAAGGCCATCATCGCGGTGCATTCGACCCACCTCGGCCCGGCAGCCGGCGGATGCCGCTTCTGGCGCTACGAGGACGAGGCGCAGGCCGTGACCGACGCGCTGCGGCTGTCGCGCGGGATGAGCTACAAGAACGCCATGGCCGGCCTGCCGCTCGGCGGCGGCAAGGCCGTGATCCTGGCCGATGCCAACCGCACCAAGACGCCCGAAATGCTGCACATGTTCGGAAAGGCGATCGACCATCTTTGCGGCCGCTACATCACCGCCGAAGACGTCGGCATGAGCGTCGCCGACATGATCGAGATCCGCCGCAATACGCCGTTCGTCGCCGGCCTACCGGTCGAGGACGACGAGGTTGGAGGCGATCCGGGCCCGCACACGTCGCTCGGAGTGTTCCTTGGCATCAAGGCGGCCGTTCGCCGTGCGCTCGGCAAGGACAGCTTGAGCGGCCTGCACATTGCGCTTCAGGGCGCCGGCAGCGTCGCCACGGGCGTCGCCCTCCACGCAGCGAATGAGGGTGCCCGGATCTCCATCGCGGATGTGCATGAAGACAAGGCGCAGAAGCTGGCCGATGCCTGTGGCGGCAAGGTCGTCGGCGCGGACGAGATCCTTAGCCTCGAGGCTGACGTGCTGAGCCCCTGTGCGCTCGGCGCGATCCTCACCGAAGAGAGCATTTCCGCGCTCAACGTGCCGATCGTGGCGGGCGGCGCGAACAACCAGCTTGCGACGGCCGAGGACGGACAGCGCCTGCAGGCCCGCGGCATCCTCTACGCTCCCGACTACGTCATCAACGCCGGCGGGATCATCAACGTCTGCATCGAATATCTGCGCAGCGGCGACGCGAGCGTGGTGCGCGAGAAGATCGAAGGCATTCCCCAGCGTCTCGAGCAAATCTGGGCGGAGAGCGCCGAAAGCGGGCGCGACCCGGCGTCCGTCGCGGATGCCATGGCCCAGCGCCTCATCGGCAGGGGCTAGGCGACGCCGTGCATCGCTTTGCCAATCCGGCAAGGTTCCTGAAGTTCGCGAAACCCGCGACGGTCTGGCTGTTCGCGGTCGGCGTCATTCTGACCGGCGTCGGCCTGATCGGTGGGCTCGGCTTTGCTCCCCCCGATTATCTGCAGGGCGAGACGGTCCGCATCATGTACGTCCATGTCCCGTCGGCCTGGCTCGGAATGGGCGGCTGGACGGGCATCGCCATCGCGTCGATCGCGCAACTCGTGTGGCGGCACCCCTTGGCGGCCGTTGCCGGGCGAGCGCTTGCTCCGGCGGGTGCAGTGTTCGCGGCGATTTGCCTGCTTACGGGGTCGATCTGGGGACGTCCGACCTGGGGCACCTGGTGGGAATGGGACGGGCGGCTGACGTCGATGCTGATCCTGTTCTTCCTCTACCTCGGCTACATCGCGCTTGCCGCTGCGGAGCGGGAGCGGGGCGGAGAGGGGCGCATCGCCGCCTTGTTCGGCCTGATCGGCGCCATCAATCTGCCGATCATCCATTACTCGGTGCTGTGGTGGCGCACGCTGCACCAGGCGCAGAGCTTCGGCACTCAAGGGTCGGCGATCGACCCTATCGATCCTGTGGCCCTTGCCGCTCGCGACTCTCGGCTTCGCCTGCCTGTTCGGCGCGGCGGTGCTGATGCGCATGCGGGCGGAACTCGCGGAGACCAAGGTGGAGGCGCGCATGCGCCGGGCGGCGGCGGAATGAACCACTGGTCGTTCGTCATCGCCGCTTACGCCGTCGCCATCGGTGCGACCGTGGCTTTGCTCGCCTGGGCCTTCGTCACCATGCGGCGGGCAGAGGCAGCCGCAGACGAACTGAAGCGCAAATGATCGCGCGCCCCAAGCACCAGAGACTGGTGCTCGTCATCCTTGCCATCCTCGCTGTGCTGGGCGCCGTCCTTCTTGCGATGTGGGGGCTTCAGGACCGCGCGGCCTATTTTTACACGCCGGCCGACATCGCTGCTGGAAAGGCGCAGCCGGGGCGGGCCATGAGACTGGGCGGAATGGTCGAGAAAGGCTCCGTCAAACGTGACGTCGACGGCGTCACGACCCGCTTCGTGGTCGAGGACGGAGAGGCCCGCGTGCCGGTCACCTATCGCGGCATCCTCCCTGACCTGTTCCGGGAAGGCAGCGGGGTCGTCGCGGAGGGCCAGCTAGGCAAGCGGCAACACCTTCGTCGCCGACAACATCCTCGCCAAGCATGACGAGCGCTACATGCCGCCGCAGCTTGGCAACCAGCAGGCTGAGCACCAGGCCGGGCAGACGCTCAAGCGATGACGGCGGAGGCTGGCCTCGCCGCGCTGTGGCTAGCGGCCGCGCTGTCGCTGCTTGGCCTCTTCGTCAGCGTCCTGCACGTCCGCGGCAAGCTCGAAGCGGATCGGACGGTCCGCGGGCTGGCTATCGTTCAGGGATTGCTTTGCCTGTTCGCCTTCGCAATGCTCCTCATCGTCTTCGCGCGAACCGACCTTTCCGTACTGCTGGTCGCTGCGAACAGCCACAGCGCGAAGCCATTCGTCTACAAGATCGCCGGGGCGTGGGGGAACCATGAGGGCTCAATGCTCCTCTGGGTCGCCGTGCTCGGCCTGTCCGGCGCTGCCATGGCAGTCTTCTCCAGGCGCTTGCCCAGCAGGACGCTGATCGCGGCGCTCGGTGCGCAGGCGGCGCTCGCGCTGGGCTTCCATGCCTTCCTGCTGCTCGCATCGAACCCGTTCGCACGATTGAACCCGCCGGCGCCGGAGGGGAGAGGCCTCAACCCGCTGCTTCAGGATCCCGGATTGGCCTTCCATCCGCCGACGCTCTACCTCGGCTATGTCGGCCTGTCGGTGGCCTTCAGCCTCGCCGTCGGAGCGATGCTCTCCGGCGACGTCGACCGGCAATTGGCGCGAGCGATGCGGCCTTGGGTCCTCGGCGCGTGGATATTCCTGACTTTGGGGATCACCGCCGGCAGCTACTGGGCCTATTACGAGCTCGGCTGGGGCGGCTGGTGGTTCTGGGACCCGGTCGAGAACGCATCGCTGATGCCGTGGCTGGCGGCGACGGCGCTGCTGCACTCCGTCGCCGTTCTGGCCGCGCGCAATGCGCTTGAAGGCGTGGACCATGATGCTGGCGGTCATCGCTTTCACCATGTCGATGGTCGGGACCTTCCTCGTCAGGTCGGGCATCCTGACGTCGGTGCATTCCTTTGCCGTCGATCCGACGCGCGGCGGCTTCATCCTCGCCTTGCTCGGCATTTACGTGACGGCGGCGTTCGTCCTGTTCGCGGTGCGCGCCGGCACATTGCGCGAAGGGGCGCCGTTCGAGCTGGTCAGCCGGGAGGCGGCGATCGTCGTGAACAACCTGCTGCTGACGGTCATTCTCGGCATCGTGTTCATCGGGACGCTTTATCCGCTGATGGCCGAGGCGGTGACCGGCGAAAAGCTGTCGGTCGGAGCGCCATATTTCAACGCCGTGGCCGGACCGCTCGCCATCCTGCTCGGCATCCTGCTCGCCGTTGGACCGCTGCTGAACTGGCGAAGAGAGAGCAGGCCGGTGTTGCGCAAGCTCGCGCTTCCCGCACTATTCGCTGCAACGGCCTTACTGATAGCATTTCTTGCCTGGCCGCAGGCGACGATCCTCACCAAGCTTGGCCTTGCGCTTGCTGCCGGGCTGATCCCGGCATCGCTCCTGCCGCTGATCGGGCGCAACGTATTGAGAACTCCGCTTGCTATCTGGGGCATGGCGATTGCCCATCTGGGAGCGGGCGTGGCAGTCGCCGGTATGGCCGCGGATAGCGCCTTCACGACGGAAAAACTCACCGCCGCGCGTCCCGGGCGAGACGGTCGAGATCGGACCCTGGCTGGTGAAGTTCGAAGGCGTTGCGCCCGTCGCCGGTCCCAACTGGACGGCGGTCGAAGCCGAGCTGCGAGCGTCGCGCGGCGGCGGCGTCGAGATATTGCGCCCGCAGACCCGGTCCTTCAGCAATCCGCCCACCGAGACGAACGAAGCGGCGATCAAGACCGTGCTCGCGGGCCAGCTCTATACCGTGATCGGTCAGCCGGACGGGGAGGGACGTTGGCAGCTCCGCCTGTGGTGGAAACCGATGGTGACCCTGATCTGGCTCGGCGGCGCCCTGGTGGGTCTGGGTGGATTGCTCGCGCTGTTGGGGCATGCTCGCCGCGCCTGGCGCAGGAGGGTGTTCGCATGAGCCGCTCGCTTCGCCTGCTGCCGATCATCTTCATCGTCTGGGTATTGGGCACCTTCGCCTGGAAGCTGATCCAGCCGTCGGACACGACGATCCGGTCGCAGCTGGTCAACCGCGAGATCCCGGCGTTCGAACTGCCCGCAGCTCTTCCGGGCGCGCCTGCCTTGCGGTCCACCGACCTCGCAACCGGTGAGCCGCGCCTGCTGAACCTGTTCGCCAGCTGGTGCGTGCCCTGCATCGCCGAGGCGCCGGTGCTCGAAGACTTGCAGCGGAGGGGCGTGAAGATCGACGGCATCGCCATCCGCGACACGCCAAGCGCCGTGGCCGCCTTTTTCGACCGGCACGGCAATCCGTACGTCCGGATCGGTTCCGACCGGAACAGCAGCGTCCAGCTGGCGATGGGCTCCGTCGGCGTGCCGGAGACGTTCATCATCGACGGCAAGGGCGTAATCCGCTTCCAGCATATCGGGCCGATCAAGCCGGAAGACGTGCCGGGCATAATGGACAAGCTGGAGGAGGTGCGGTGAAGCTGTTCGCCGCCCTCGCATTGGTGCTGGCGACGCCGTTGCTGGCGCAGTCGAACATGCCGCCGTCCTATTGGGCGTATCGCCAGCTGCCCGACGCAAGGCAGGAGGCGCAGGCCCAGGCCCTTATGCAGGAACTGCGCTGTCTCGTTTGCCAGGGGCAATCGATCGCCGATTCCGATGCGGAGCTGGCCGGCGACATGCGCGACCTGGTCCGTCGCCGCATCGCCGCTGGCGAAAAGCCCGGCGAAATCCGTTCGTGGCTGATCGACCGCTATGGCGATTGGGTCAGCTATCGGCCGTCGGCTGCACCGATTGCATGGCCGTTGTGGGCAGCGCCGATCGTTTTGCTGATTTTCGGCGTGGCGATGGTCGCGGGCCGCTTGAGAAGGAAACGGTCGTGAACGGCTGGTTCGCGCTGATCCTGCTGATCGCGGCCTCGCTCGGGCTGTTCTGGGCGCTCCGGGTGAGGGGCGCGATGTTGCAGCTCGTTGGGGCGGGCCTGCTCTTTGGCGCCGCCGGTTATGCCGTGAGCGGCCGGCCAGGCCTCGAAGCATCGCCACGCAGTTGCGGAACAAGGTGCCGCGCCCATTCCGTTGACGAACCTCCGTCACGCCTTCTTCGGAAAGTTCGGACCGACCGAGCACTGGCTGCTGATCTCCGAATCCTACGCGCGCCGCGGCCGCACGCAGGATGCCGCGGGAGTCCTCGAATCCGCCGTCCGCGAGCATCCGGGCGATCCGATCCTGTGGGTGGGGCTGGGCAATGCCTTGGCCGACCATTCGGGAATGCTTACCCCGGCCAGCGAGCTCGCCTTCCGCCGTGCGAACGAACTGGCGCCCGATCATCCGGCGCCGCGCTTCTTCTACGGGCTAGCGCTCGCACGGTCGGGCGACACGAAGAACGCCGTTGCGATCTGGCGCGAAATCCTTGCGAAGGCCCCCGCCGATGCCGGCTGGCGACCGTTCGTCGAGGATGCGGTCGCGGCCCTCGAAGGACCGCGCCGCCAGCAGCCTCAGGCCACGACCGGCTCGTAGGGCAGGTCGAGCGCTTCGGCGACCGCCTGGTGGCGGATCTTGCCGCCCGAGACGTTGAGACCGTTCGCGAGGTGCGGGTCCTGCCGCATCGCCTCTTCCGCCCCGAGGTTCGCAATCTTCAGCGCGAAGGGCAAAGTGGCATTGTTGAGCGCGAAGGCGCTGGTTCGAGCGACGGCGCCCGGCATGTTCGCGACGCAATAATGGATGATGCCGTCGACCTCGTAGACCGGATCGGCGTGGGTCGTGGCGTGCGACGTTTCGAAGCAGCCGCCCTGGTCGATGGCGATGTCGACGAGCACCGAACCGCGCTTCATCGTCTTGAGCATCTCGCGCGTGACGAGCTTCGGAGCGGCGGCGCCCGGGACGAGCACGGCGCCGATGACCAGCTCCGACTTCGGCAACTGCATTCTCGATCGCTCGCTTGCGACGCGTAGGCGGTCTTGATCTGGCTCGAGAAGAACATGTCCAGCTCGGCGAGCCGGTCGTTGTTGATGTCGTAGATGGTGACGTCCGCGCGCATGCCGGTCGCCATCTGCGCCGCATTCACACCGGAGACGCCGCCGCCGAGGATCGCCACCTTGGCCGGAGCAACGCCGGGAACGCCGCCGAGCAGGACACCGCGTCCGCCCTGTTCCTTTTCGAGGTAGTGCGCGCCGACCTGGACCGACATGCGTCCGGCGACTTCGCTCATCGGCTTGAGAAGCGGCAGGGCGCCCGTGCGTGACGTCACCGTCTCGTAGGCGATGCAGGTCGCGCCCGACTTCATCAGCCCTTCGGCCTGCGGCTTGTCCGCTGCGAGGTGGAGGTAGGTGAACAGGATGTGCCGCGGTTCGAGAAGCTCGATCTCCTGCGCCTGCGGCTCCTTGACCTTCACGATCATGTCGGCCGCCTTGAACACCGACGCGGCATCCGGAAGGATTTCGGCGCCGGCCTTCTTGTACGCGCTGTCGGGGCAGTCGATTCCGTTTCCGGCGCTCGCCTGCACGAACACCTGGTGTCCTGCGGCAACGAGTTCAGCCACCGATGCGGGCGTCATTCCGACCCGATATTCGTGAACCTTGATTTCCTTCGGCACCCCAACGCGCATTATTCGTTCGCTCCGCTCATGACGTTTGCGCGGGCCTATAAACGTGCAATTCGGGCTTGTCCCCTACCATCGGCACACCATTTGCGGCGCTCTGCCTCCGGTGCTAGTGCGGCGCGCCGTCGTTCGGACGGCGGTGCGGGGGCACCAAGGATGCGGGTTCGCAGTCGGTCCAGGCAATTGTCATTTAGATGAGCATAACAGCAGAGGGGACGGCCGAGGCTGAGGCCCCGCAGGACACGTCGCAGGGTCATGCCCAGGGGTCGCTGGCCAAACTGGCGGTCGGCGCGGTGGGAATCGTCTTCGGCGACATCGGTACCTCGCCGATCTACGCCTTCCGCGAGACCTTTGCCGGGCATCACACGCTCGCCCCGGACCAGCTGCACATCCACGGCGTCCTGAGTCTCATCTTCTGGTCGATGATGATCATCGTGACCCTGAAATACGTCACGATCATCATGCGCGCGGACAACAAGGGCGAGGGCGGAAGCCTTGCCTTGCTGGCCTTGATCAATCGCGAAATCGGTACGGGCAGGAAGTGGACGAGCGGCATCGTCCTTCTCGGCGTTTTCGCCACGGCCTTGTTCTACGGCGATTCGATGATCACGCCGGCGATCTCCGTCCTATCGGCGGTGGAGGGTTTGACCACCGTCCAGGCAAGTTTCGAGCCGTTCGTGATCCCCCTTGCGGTCGGCATCCTTGTCGGGCTTTTCGCGATCCAGTCGCACGGCACCGCGCGGGTCGGAGCCTTGTTCGGGCCGGTCATGCTCTTTTACTTCGTGACCCTGGCGGTGCTTGGCTTGATCCACGTCGTCGACCGGCCGCAGATCATCCTCAACACGATCAATCCGTGGCACGCCCTTCGGTTCTTCCTGATCGAACCCGATCGCGCGTTCTTTGCGCTGGGATCGGTGGTCCTAGCCGTCACCGGTGCCGAGGCCCTGTACGCGGACATGGGTCATTTCGGCCGCCGCCCGATCAAGGTCGCGTGGATTTATTTCGTCATGCCCGCCCTGCTGCTCAACTACATGGGGCAGGGCGCGATGTTGATGGACCAGGATCCGGCGCAGGCGGCCGAAACTGTGAAGAACCCCTTCTTCTACCTCGCACCCGACATGCTGCGCCTGCCGCTCGTGCTGCTCGCGACCTTCGCCACCATTATCGCGAGCCAGGCCGTCATCTCGGGCGCATTCTCCGTCACCCAGCAGGCGATCCAGCTCGGCTTTATGCCGCGCCTGCGCATCACCCACACGAGCGAGAGCGCGGCGGGGCAGATCTACATCCCGGTCATCAACTGGGCGCTGATGGTGATGGTGATCCTGCTCGTCCTGATGTTCGGCAGCTCGTCCAACCTGGCGGCGGCCTACGGAATCGCAGTCACCGGCGCGATGCTGATCGACGCGGTTCTCATCTCCGTCGTCCTGCTCGGTCTGTGGAAGTGGAACCGGCTCCTTGCGGTCGGGTTGCTGGCGCTCTTCTTCACCGTCGACCTGGCCTATTTCGGCGCGAACATGCTGAAGGTGCCGGACGGCGGCTGGTTCCCGCTGCTGGTCGGCGCCGTCGCCTTCACCATGCTGACCACCTGGGCCAAGGGTCGGCAGTTGCTGCTGTCCAGGATGGACGAAGCGAGCCTGCCGATGGAGATCTTCATCAAGTCGGCGGCCACCAGCGCGACCCGCGTTCCGGGTACCGCCGTCTTCATGACGAGCTCCGCCAGCGGCGTCCCGCACGCGCTGCTGCATAACCTCAAGCACAACAAGGTGCTTCACGAGCGTGTCATCCTGCTGACGGTGAAGATCCAGGACGTGCCCTATGTGCCCGAGGAAAAAAGGGCCGAGACGCAGGACTATACGGCGGGCTTCTACCGTGTGATCATCCACTATGGCTTCATGGAAGACGTCAATGTGCCGGCGGAGCTGGCGCGGCTCGAGGGCTGCGGGCCCGCCTGCAAGATGATGGACACCAGCTTCTTCCTCGCCCGGCAGACGCTCATCGCATCGTCGCGGCCCGGGCATGGCGGTGTGGCGCGAGAAGCTCTTCTCCTGGATGCTGCGCAACGCCGAAAGCGCAATGGAGTTCTTCAAGCTGCCGACCAACCGCGTGGTCGAGCTGGGCAGCCAGGTCGAAATCTGAACCTTCGCCGGGCCCCGCGCATTGCGGCGCCATGGCTGACAGCATTTCCTGGGTTGCGACCGTCGCTACCATCATTGCCGCGTCGATGACGGCCGCGAACCTGGGGTCGCGGATCACCGGCTACGGTTTCTGCGTGTTCCTGGTCGGATCGCTATCCTGGCTCGCGACCGGGCTGATGACCGGCCAACCGGCGCTGGTCTGGACCAATATCGTCCTGACCATGCTCAACATCTTCGGCATCTGGCGCTGGCTCGGCAGGCAGGCGCGGATCGAGGACGGCGCATCGACGGCTGCAGCCGCCAGCGAGGAGAGCGCTGGCGAAAGCCTGTTTCCAATCTCGCTTCTCACCAGCGCGCCCGTCGAAACGCGCTCGGGCAAGTCCCTCGGAACCTGCGTCGACGCCATGGCCGGATGCTCGGGCGGCGGGCTGCGCTACATCGTCGCTTCGGAAGGCGGCCTTGCCGGCGTGGGCGAGACGCTGCGGCGCATTCCATGGCAATCGGCTACGGTGGATCAGGGGAGGGTCGTGCTAGGGCAGGACCGTCTCAGCGGATTCGAGCAGATCGAAAAGGATCAATGGCCAACGAGCTAAATCGACCGCTGATCGTGACGGCAGAGCTGGGGACGGACTTCGGCTGGCTCGAGGATTTGCGGCAGAGGCACTTCCCGCCCGAGCGCAACCAGCTCCGCGCCCATCTCACCATGTTCCACGCCATCCCGCCATCGGCGGAGGCAGAGCTTCGAAGGATTTTGCAGAGCCTTGCCACCGAGCCTCAGCCGCAGGCGCGGATCGCCGGACTGATGAACCTTGGCGGCGGCGTGGCCTTCCGCATCGCTTCCGATGAGCTGGACGCGATCCGCGCTGAAATTGCGTCGCGCCTGCATGGACTGCTGACCGCGCAGGACTCGGCGGGTTGGTCGGCCCACGTCACGATCCAGAACAAGGTGTCGCCTCGCGACGCGAAAGCCCTGATGGCGTCGATCGGCGTACGATATGACGGGCGGCCGCTGGATCTGCCCGCGCTGGGATTGCACCGCTACCTCGGCGGTCCGTGGGAGACGCTCCGGACGTTCCGGTTCAGGGGTTAGCTGAGGTCGCCGATCCCGTCGCAGCTCAGTTCGAACGCGGCGAGGCCGGATTCCAGGACGGAGGCCAGCATCGGCATTTCCATCAGCTCGTCGACGGCCGCGGAACTGCCGTCGCGGGTAAGGTCGCTGGCTTCCTCCATCGCCTCGTCCCAGTCGCTGGCGTCGTAGGTGCCCTGTCCGACCCAGCAGAAAGCGACGACTTCCGCCAGCTGGTCCTCGCCGAGATCCTCGAAGACCGCCTTCAATTCTTCCTCGACGCTGTCGTTGATCGTGTCGTCGAGGACGGAAAGGGTGCCTTCCTCTTCGTCGTCGACATTGTCCGCGGCCTCGTTGCCGTCATAGTCGGTCGGCGTCTGGGCCTCATACTCCCGCGCCCGTAGAATGATCCGGCAAAGGGTCTCGAGCGGGGTCAGCGGGTCCATCAAAATGCCTTTCAACTATGCCGCTTGAACGAGAACATCCGTTAGCGGTTCCTCGCGTTGACCGCCACAATGCACGCACCTATATGGCCGCGGCGCCACCTGCCTAGCGGGTCGTGGCATTTAGGCCTTCCGGGGCGGAGTAGCTCAGCTGGTTAGAGCAGCGAAATCATAATCCGCGTGTCGGGGGTTCAAGTCCCTCCTCCGCTACCATCTTGCCGAAGATTTAGGTCGCTAATGTCTGCTTTGGGTGGAAAGCTGCCGTTGCGTCGTCGCATCGGGATGATAGGCTGCGCCCTTCAATCGGGTGGTAAGGCTCTTCGTATTGCTGGCGCAGTTTGCTGAGAAATGGACTTCGGGTAGCTATGCTCCTGCGCCTGTTTCGGAGGCGGACCTGCGCTCGGTCGAGGAACGTTTTGCGGTGCGGCTGCCCGACGACTACCGACAAGCAGTGCTACAGGTTGGTCTGCTGCGACCAACAATCGCACTGCTCAATGCCATCGTTGAGCGCGAACTGAACCTGCACTGCATCGGTGACTTCTATTCGCCAACGGAGATTGTCGAGGAAACGCTTGGTTGGCACGAGATAGGCATGCCTGAACAACTCATCGCGTTTGCCAGCGATGGCTGCGGCAACATGTTCTGCTTCGACGGCAATCGGTTGAAGGCGGGCGGCCCTGACAGTCCGGCCATCTGGTTTTTCGACCATGACTTCGCAACCACTGACCAGATCGCGGCCACCTTCGACGCATGGATTAGCGCCCTGTGTGATGTGGAACCGTGGCCTGAAACTGGGCCGCGCTAATGGCAGGAATGGGTCGAAAGCTGCCACTAGGGCCCAGCGGTGCGAGTGGGTCGGAAGCAGACCTAGGCCGCTAGGTCCGAATGGCTCGAAGAGATTTCAGGATCGTCCGGTGAATTTAAGACGTGGGAGGCGACCAACTTCGAATGATGCTCGCCTCCATACGTCCGCTATTCGTGAAGGTCGTGGAAACGGTTGGGGTTGCAAGCATATCCAGGGATCCTCTGGAACCCGTCGCCGTTCGGATCCCAATCCTGCGGATTCACCAAATCCCAGTAGCCAACCAAATAGCCATACGACTGGACGCGTCCACCGGGGTCGCGCGGATCGCCTTCTGGAGTGTCGTTGTAACCCGAATAGGCGCACTCGGTACGGGCGTTGATATCGATTTCCTTCCCGTTCCCGGTTATCTCGCCCGCTTGGGCTGCCGACAGGCCAGCAACAGTCGATCCGATCAGTGCAGCGGCGGATAATCTGCTGAATTTACTCATTTCTGTTCTCCGATGCTGCACGGATTCGCAGCGGTCGAACGAAGTCCAGAATGAGCGGCGCAGTAAATGATGATGAGCCGATGATTTGCCGATGGTCGGCTCAGCCGCCCGGGCGACCGCGATGCTTCTGTTCATAACGGAGGCAATTAGCCCGCTGGTGTCGGCAATGGGTCGAAAGCGGACGCTATCCTAACTGTCCGGAATGGATTGAAAGCTGAAACGCCACCCGCGTTCTGGCGAACAGCTTCGTATAAAACTCGTGAGCATACCCTCAATTGCGAGCGCCTCGGCTTGCCGTTTCGCGCCAATAGCGCGCCAACCCAAGCTCCTCGCACAAGGCGTTGAAGCGACGGTCTCTACGAACGGCCGCCAATGGAGGCATGAAGAGCCATTGTGTTCGGCACCAGCTAGGGGAATTTGCGACGAAGCTGCGGGGTACGATGGGCCGGCTCGGCACAAGGGGGCCCTTGGACAACAACAAAGCGTCAATGACCTGGTAAGCAGCGTCGATCTCACCAAGCTGGCTGAGCACCATCGCGGCATAAGTCGCCTGGCCGGGATTGCGCCTCGCCGCGGCCAGGTTTGCCTCTCTGGCCCTGTCTACGTTCGCACGGCTTGGGTCTGCAAAGGCGGCCAGCGTCGGAAGCCATTGCTCGGGCTTGGCCGGATGTGCATTGCCCGCCGGCCCGCCCGTGTCGCTCAGCATCGCCGCCGCGGCCCCGGTCCGACCGCTGAAGGCAAGGATCATGAAACGGGCGTTCCAGACCAATGCGTGCCTTGGCCACAGGGGCAGCAGCCGCTCGCTCAGGCTCAGCGCCTCCGTAGTCCGACCGGCAGTCCAAAGCCTGAGCGCCCGCCGCCAAAGCGGGGTTGGCGAGCTCGGCGCGGCAGCGGCGGCCCGTTCGTTGTACACCCACGACTGAGATGTGCGTCCTGCGGCCTGCAGGAAGGACGTGAGGCTGCCCAGGACATGGACGTTGGTCGGCGAAGAGGCCCGGAGAGCTTGCAGCCGGTCTTCCATTTGCGACCAATCGAGGCTGCCGGCATTGATGTCGATCAACGCGAGACGCGCATGAGGTTCATTCGGATCAATCCGCAGGGCAGCTCTGGCGGACTTCTCGGCGACCCGCAAAGTCTCGCCGGCATTGGTACTGCCGCCGTTGAACGCGCGTGTCTCTTCGGCGAGCGCCACAAGCCCAAGCGCCTTGGCATTTTCGGGATCGATCTTGAGAGCAGACCGTAAAGGCGGCAGAGCCTCGCCGGCTTCGAGCGGGACTGCGTCACGCAGCAGAACGTCGCCGCGTTCCACCCAACGCGCTACCTCTTCGCTGGAATTGCGCCTTGCAAGCCACAATCCCGCGCCACCGAGCACGAGCAAGGAGGATGCGCCGGCGGCGATGAGAGCCCGCCGCGTGGTTGATGGCACGCTGGCCACCGACGGTTCGACGATCAATCTATAGCCGAGCCGGGGCACGGTTTCGACCTGCACCTCGCCGCCGCCGGTGCGCTCAAGTGCTTTCCGGAGACCTCCCACAAGACGGTTGAGACTGTCATCACCGACCTGCGCATTGCCCCACAAGTGGTGGAACAGCTCGCGTCTTTCCAACACCTGTCCCTGCTGATCGATGAGATGCATGAACAGCTGCATGACGAGTGGTTCTACTTGTGTCTCGCCACCCGGACCGGAGACGCGACGAAGTACGGGATCAACTGTCAGCCCTGCTACGCGAAGAGGAAACGTTGCTGATGCGTTCATCAGTTCCTCCGGGTTCATCGTCAAATCATCGGCTGTTCATCATGAGCTAATCGCCGCCGACCGCCAAGTCCTTACATTCGAGTCTATTTAAGACCGGGCCTGGCTGCCTCCGCTCGTACGGCCGAGCTAACCGGCCCAGACTTCAGGCGAGAGACGAAATTATAACTAAGAGTTTAGCTCTCGGCGCAATTACTGCTGCCATGCTTGCCGCCACGCCCGCATTTGCCGGGGAGACTACCGGCAATGGGAAGGAACTGACGCTCAACGGGCAGTCGGCTTGCGCGTTCTCCGGCTACAACGACACGCCGACCGGCTAGTGGCTGCCAATCGGACCCGGTGGAGCGCTCGTCCAGATCGATCCGAGCGAAAGCTGCAATCCGAGCGAGCAGAACTAGATCAAAGCCACTTTGGCAGACCGAAAGGGGGCGCGGGCGACTGCGCCCCCACGTGTCGTGCTGAACGATTCCGGTCAGTCTCGGCGTTTGCGTCCCAGGAGTCCGATCAGGCCGACAAGGCCGATCGCGCCCCACGGGAACCCGCCGGATCTGCGGGCCGGCGCCGGTTCCGCCGCAGGTACGGCTGCAACCTCCGTGGTCACTGGCTCAGGAACTGCTGTGAGGTCGTTCGCGACCATCGCGCCATTGTCCGCAGGCACTGCGACAACTTCATTCGTCTCGACGGCGTTTTCCGGAGCGGCCTCATTCTGGGCCAGTGCAGGGGCCGTCGCCAAAGCGGCGGCCAGCACAAAGCATGTCACTTTCCTCATTCTGTCTCTCCCACGCAGCTAGTCGACCGATGCCGGGTGATAGCTGTCTTCGCCATGTTCTTTCTTGAGGCCGAGAAGTCCCAGCAGGCCCAAGGCGCCAAGCAGATCGAACCAAGGAATATCGGGCGGGCCGCTGCGCAGGCGTTCCTGCGTTGCGGTCCGGATCCCGGATTCGTTGGTTTCCTGTGCCTGCGCAGCAGGGGCCGCCAAGGCCGCTGCAGTGAGCATGCCGAGCATCCACCGAGTTCGCATGGTGCCCTCCTGTCTTGCGCTGATGATGCGCTGAAAGCGCAATACCACCGTATGCGCTTGCATTCCAACAGCTAGCATTTCCGCCAAAAAGCAAACGCCCGGGCCGCTTGGCGACCCGGGCGTCCTGCGTGACGATTGCTCGTCAGCCCCCTTGGAATCTTGCCGCGTCCCGCTCTCGCGCGTCGCTGCAAGCTCCCGACATCGGCCCCAAGGGGCAGCCTGCCGGAAGAGCTGCAAGCTATGCCGCCGGAACCACCCTTGTCACCTGCTTAAGCAAAGTAGGGCAGCTTTTGAGTATCGCCTGTGACCGTCGAGCCACATCGGCTCCGGCGAGGTCGCCGGATTGCGCTCACCGTCGGAGCGGCCCTAGGGCACCGGCTCCAGTATCGAGAGGCCCTGACTTGCGCGTTTCCCGCTATTTCCTGCCAGTTCTCAAGGAAAGTCCGTCGGATGCGCAGATCGTCAGCCACAAGCTGATGCTGCGCGCCGGCCTGGTCCGCCAGACGGCTGCCGGCATCTACGCCTGGCTCCCGATCGGCTTCCGCGTGCTGCAGAAGATCGAGCAGATCGTGCGCGAGGAGCAGGACCGCGCCGGAGCGATCGAAATGCTCATGCCGACGATCCAGTCGGCGGACCTCTGGCGCGAGAGCGGGCGCTACGACGCCTACGGACCGGAGATGCTGCGCATCCGCGACCGGCACGACCGCGAGATGCTCTACGGCCCGACCAACGAGGAAATGCTGACGGCGATCGTCCGCGACGAGCTGAAGAGCTATCGCGAGCTTCCGCGGACGCTTTACCACATCCAGTGGAAGTTCCGCGACGAGGTTCGGCCGCGGTTCGGCGTGATGCGCGGGCGCGAGTTCCTGATGAAGGACGCGTACAGCTTCGACCTCGACGAGGAGGGCGCGCGGCAGAGCTATTACACGCAGCTTCTGGCCTATCTCCGCACGTTCCAGCGCATGGGCATCCAGGCGGTGCCGATGAAGGCCGCGTCGGGACCGATCGGCGGCGATCTCAGCCACGAATTCATCGTTCTTGCGCCGACGGGCGAGAGCGAAGTCTTCTACGACGCGGCGTTCGAGGAGTTCGACTGGCAGCAGTCCGGTCTTCGAGTACGGCGACGCGGAGGGCCTGAAGGCGCTCTTCGACCGCGTCAGCTCGACCTATTCGGCTACCGACGAAACCCATGACGAGGGGCGATGGGGCCAGATCGCCGAGGACCGCAAACGAACCGGCCGCGGCATCGAGGTCGGCCACATCTTCTATTTCGGCGACAAATATTCGGCGGCCATGGGGCTCAAGGTCTCAGGCCCGCGACGGCAAGCCGGTCGTTCCCATGATGGGCAGCTATGGCGTGGGCGTGTCCCGTCTCGTGGGCGCGATCATCGAAGCCAGCCACGACGAGGCCGGCATCGTCTGGCCCGAAGCCGTGGCGCCCTGGAAGGTCGGCATCGTGACCATGCGGCAGGACGATGAGCCGAGCGTCGCCGCCGCGGAGGAGCTTTACGGCAACCTCCAGCTTGCGGGCGTCGAGACCGCCTACGACGATCGCGACGAGCGCGGCGGCGCGAAGCTGGCGACGATGGACCTGATCGGCCTCCCTTGGCAGGTGATCGTCGGTCCGCGCGGAATTGCGTCCGGCACGGTGGAACTCAAGCGCCGTTCATCTGGCGAGAAGCATGAGCTGAGCGTGGAATCGGCGTTCGCGAGGCTGACCGAATGATCCTGAACAGGTACGAGCGCACCGTCGCTCGCCGCTATCTCCTGCCGGGCCAGGGCGAGGGGTTCATCTTCCTCGTCGCCTCGATCAGCCTGGTCGCCGTCGCGCTGGGTGTCGCTGCCCTCATCATCGTCATGAGCGTGATGAACGGCTTTCGCGCCGAGCTGTTCGACAAGATCGTCGGCCTCAACGGTCATGCCATCGTGCAGGGATACGAGGGCCGCCTCGACGAACTGGCAGCAGATCGCCGACGAGCGCGCGCAAGACTTCCGGGCGTCACGTCGCGCCACACCGCTGATCGAGCAGCCGCTGATGGCCTCCGCCAACGGCCGCGTCGAAGGCGTGCAGGTTCGCGGAATGCGTCTCGAGGACATCCGCGGCAACTCCGTCATCAATTCGCAACGTGAAGTCGGGCAACGTCGCCGCGATCATGCCGGGCAGCAATCGCGTCGCGATCGGCTCGAGGCTCGCCGAGACGCTCGGCGCTTACGTCGGCAGCGAGATCCAGCTGATCAGCCCGGACGGCCGTTCCACGGTGGTCGGGACCGTGCCGCGGATCGTAACCTACCAGGTCGGCGCCATCTTCGAAGTCGGCGTCTACGATTACGACAAGGCCTTCGTCGTCATGCCGATGCAGGACGCGCAGACGCTCCTCCTGCTCGGCGACGAAGTCGGGATGATCGAGGTCCAGACGACCGATGCCGACAAGGCCCGCGAGATCCTCGCGCCCTTGGGACCGCTGGTTCAGGGCAGGGGAATGATCATCGACTGGCAGCAGATGAACTCCGCCCTGTTCGAGGCGCTGGAGATCGAGCGGATCGCCATGTTCGTCGTCCTGTCGCTGATCGTCCTGGTTGCGGTGTTCAACATCCTCTCGTCGCTGATCATGCTGGTGCGCGCGAAGACCCGCGACATCGCCATCCTGCGAACCATGGGTGCGAGCCGCCGCAGCATGATGAAGGTGTTCGTCACCGTCGGCGTGACGATCGGCTCGCTCGGGATCGTGCTCGGCCTCATCCTCGGATCGATCTTCCTGTTCTTCCGGCAGGGCGTGGTGAATTTCATCCAGCTCATCACCGGCCAGAATCTCTGGGACCCCTCGGTCCGCTTCCTGACCGAGCTGCCGTCGAAGAGCGATCCGTTCGAAGTGACGGCGATCATCCTCATCGCCCTCATCCTGTCCTTCCTCGCGACGCTGTATCCGGCGTGGAAAGCGGCGGGCACCGATCCGGTGCAGGTGCTCCGCTATGAGTGATCCGGTCCTCTCGACGCGCGGCCTGCGCCGCAGCTTCACGCAGGGTGACGTCACCATCGACGTCCTGCGCGGCATCGACCTTGACGTCATGCCGGGCGAGATCGTCGCGCTCGTCGGCCCGTCCGGGTCGGGCAAATCGACATTGCTGCAGGCTGTCGGATTGCTCGAGGGCGGATTCCAGGGATCGATCCGCATTGCCGGCCGCGAAGCCGCCGATCTCGACGACGACGGCCGCACGGAACTCCGCCGCGATGCGCTCGGCTTCGTCTACCAGTTCCATCACTTGCTGCCGGAGTTCAACGCGCGGGAGAACATCGTCCTTCCGCAGCTGATCCACGGCGCCGACACCGAAGCCGCCAACGCCCGCGCGGAGCAATTGCTCGGTGCCCTTGGCCTGGCAGCGCGCCTCGATCACCGCCCGTCGAAGCTGTCAGGCGGCGAGCAACAGCGCGTCGCCGTCGCCCGGGCGCTGGCGAACAAGCCGCCCCTCGTCCTTGCCGATGAGCCCACCGGCAATCTGGACGAAACGACCGCTGACACTGTGCTCGGGGAATTCCTCTCCCTGGTCCGGGGCGAAGGCAGCGCAGCCGCTGGTAGCAACCCACAACGAACGCCTGGCCGCGAAGATGGATCGCGTCCTCCGTCTCCACGAAGGACGTCTCGAATAGTGGAGCCGGATCGGGACGAACGCGTTGGCGGTCGGATGCAGCGTCTCAATCCCACCGTCCTTGCCGCCATCGCGCTCGGCGCGCTCATCCTGCTGATCGTCGGGATGATGGTGATCGGCAACCGTTCGAGCGAAGACGATCGCCTCTCCAGCGAGGCGAGCGCATCGCGCGACGACCCCGAAGCCCGTTGCGCCAGCGAGGCGACCTACGACCTCATCAAGCGCGACCTGTTCCGGCGCGCCTCTTCCCTGCGCGGAAGCGGGCAGGCCGCCTTCGACTCGGTCGCTGCATCCTCGTCCATCCGCGTGGAATCGCCGCTCCTGCGCGACGAGGATGCGGGTCTCGGCAGCGTGACCTGCAACGCGACGGTATCGCTCGACCTCCCACCCGGCCTTGCCGTGGTGGGCGGCCGCCGGACACTGACCGCGGACGTGCTCTACACCATCCAGCCGGCCGCCGATGCCAGCGGAGATGTCCTCACCCTCTCCAATGCGGAGGAGATCGTCACGCCACTTGCGACGCTTGGGCGGACGTCTCCCGTCGAAGCCGACCCGCTCGCGAACGCAGTCAACGACGTTGTTCCGGTCGACCCGCTGGCGCCGACGGTCGAACCTGCTCCATCGACGTCGGAGCCGATTGGGCAGGAACCGGCGACCGCCGCGCGGGCCCAGCCGAGCTTCAACTGCGCCAACGCCCGCACCCGCGGCGAGATCGCAGTGTGCAACGATGATGGGCTTGCGGCTCTCGATCGCCGGATGGCGGCGCAATTCGGCAGCGCCTTGTCCGATGCGGACCCAGAACAGCGCAGGCTGCTGACCCGCACTCGCGACGCGTTCCTGCGCTACCGCGATCAATGCACGGACAATGCCTGCGTTGCTGCAACCTATCAGGGCCGCATGCGCGAAATCCGCGACATCATGACCGGGACCTGGAGGCCGTCGCGCTAGACGTTTCGTCGAACAACGCTTGCTAATGGTGCGCCATTCCCGCTGATTTGAGGCGGGAGGACTCCAATGACGCGCTTTCATCGACTGGTGCTGCTCGGACTGACGGCAGCCCTCGTTCAGGCCCCAGCGGCAGCGCAATCCGCGCAAGGCTGCAAGACTCCACAACATCGCCAGTTCGACTTCTGGGTCGGCACCTGGGACGTCTCGCCGACGGGGCAGGACAAGGTCGTTGCCCGCAGCCTGATCGAAAATCTGTACGGCGGCTGCGTGATTCGTGAGAATTGGATGCCGGTCACCGGCACCCCCGGCGGCAGCCTCAACACTTTCGATCCCGCCGACGGGCGTTGGCATCAGGTCTGGATGGACGCGTCCAACGCGCGCGTCTCCTTCGACGGGGAATTGGTCGACGGCAACATGGTCCTGACCGGCGACTGGCGCGGCGCGCAAGGACCGGGGAAGGATGGCCTCGTCCGCATGACCTACAGCAGGCTTGAGGGCGGAGCGGTCCGACAGTTCGGTCAGATTTCGACGGATAAGGGCACGACCTGGAAGCCCTTCTTCGACTTCACCTATCGGCCTGTCCCGCTGCCCAAATAATCTGTGGAAAAGGGGCGGTTGCAAGCCTTCCAATACGCGCGGGAACGCCCATAGTTTTCCCGTGACTCAGCCCTACGTTCCGCTTCGCGTTTTCTCGTCTTTCACGATGCTCGAAGGGGCGATGGAGCCGAAGGTGATCGCGGAGCGCGCCGCGAAGCTTGGCTTCCCCGCGGTCGCCCTTAATGATCGCAACGGCCTGTACGCGGCAATGGCGTTCACCGAGGCCTGCATCGCCAAAGGCGTCCAGCCGATCGTCGGCGCCATGCTGGCCGTGGCGCGCCCGCCGGAAACGGGCAGCGATGGCGTCGACTGGCTGGTGCTGCTGGCGAAGGATGAGAAGGGTTACGGCAACCTCTGCCACCTGGTCTCGTCGGCGCACCTCGATCGCCCGATCGAGCTCGATCCGCATGTTCCTTTCGCTGCGCTGGATAAGGCCAACGAGGGCCTGATCGCGCTGACGGCGGGATCGGAAGGCGCGTTGGCGCGACTGCTGTCCGACGGCCAGAAGGATCAGGCGGGGATCTACCTCGACCGTTTGCAGGCCCTGTTCCCGGACCGCCTGTACATCGAGATCATTCGCCGGAACGACCCGGTCGAAGAGGCCTCGGAGGAAGCGCTCGTCGAACTGGCACTCCAGCGCAATCTCCCGCTCGTCGCGACCAACCCGGCGGCTTATTCCGATCCCAGCTTCCACGCCGCGCACGACGCCATGCTGTGCATCGCGCAATCGACTTACATCGAAAGCAACGATCGCCAGACTTCGTCGCCGCAGTCGTGGCTGAAGGATTCGGCGGCGATTGCCGAGCTCTTCGTCGACTTGCCCGAAGCGCTCGCCAACACTGCCGTCATCGCCCGCCGCTGCGCAGTGGGTGCACCGAAGCGCAGGCCGATCCTTCCTCGCCTGTCCGACCAGGAGGATGAGCAGTTGCGCGCCGATGCGCACGCAGGTCTCGACCTTCGCCTCGCCGGTCGCAGCGACGAGGACAAGGCGCCTTACCGCGAGCGCCTCGACTTCGAGATCGACGTCATCACCCGCATGGGCTTTGCGGGTTACTTCCTGATCGTCGCCGACTTCATCAAATGGGCAAAGGCGCACGACATTCCCGTCGGCCCGGGTCGCGGTTCCGGCGCCGGCTCGGTGGTCGCCTGGGCGCTGACCATCACGGACCTCGATCCGCTGGCGCTCAACCTGCTGTTCGAGCGCTTCCTAAACCCTGAGCGCGTTTCGATGCCCGACTTCGACATCGACTTCTGTGAAACGCGGCGCGACGAGGTCATCTCCTACGTCCAGCAGAAGTACGGCCGCGACAAGGTTGCGCAGATCATCACGTTCGGGCGCTTGAAGGCTCGCGCGGTGCTCAAGGACACGGGCCGCGTCCTTCAGATGAGCTACGGCCACGTCGACCGGCTGGCGAAGATGATCCCCAATCATCCGACCGACCCTTGGACGCTCGAGCGGTCGCTCAACGGCGTTTCCGAGCTTGCGGCGGAGTACAAGGCGGATTCGGACGTAAAGCGGCTGATCGACCTGGCGATGAAACTCGAGGGTCTTCCACGCCACGCCTCGACCCACGCGGCGGGCGTCGTGATCGGCGACCGGCGGCTCGACGATCTTGTCCCGATGTACCGCGATCCGCGGTCGGACATGCCGGTCACGCAGTTCGACATGAAATATGTCGAGGCGGCGGGCCTCGTGAAGTTCGACTTCCTTGGCCTGAAGACCCTGTCGGTGCTGAAGGAGGCCGAGCGGTTGCTCGCGGATCAGGGCGTCGACGTCGATTTCACCAAGCTCACCTGGGACGATCCTGAGGTCTACGAATTGCTCCAGCGAGGCGACACGGTCGGCGTGTTCCAGCTGGAATCGGAGGGCATGCGCCGAACGCTGGCCGCCGTCCGGCCCACCGGTTTCGGCGACATCATCGCACTGGTGTCGCTCTACCGGCCCGGCCCGATGGATAACATTCCGATGTTCGGCGACCGCAAGAACGGCCGCGCCGAGCTCGCCTATCCACATCCGATGCTGGAGGAGGTGCTCAAGGAGACCTACGGCATCTTCGTCTACCAGGAGCAGGTGATGCAGGCGGCACAGGTGCTCGCCGGCTACTCGCTTGGTGAAGCCGACCTCCTGCGGCGCGCCATGGGCAAGAAGATCCAGTCGGAGATGGACGCGCAGCGCGCCCGCTTCGTTCAGGGCTGCGCCGCTCACGATATTAGTCCGGCCAAAGCGTCCGAGCTGTTCGACTTGATCGACAAGTTCGCCGGCTACGGCTTCAACAAGTCGCACGCCGCCGCTTATGCGCTCGTTGCCTATCACACGGGTTGGCTGAAGGCGCATCACCGGCCCGAATTCTACGCCGCGTCGATGAGCTTCGACATGACTCAGACGGACAAGCTGTCCTTGTTCGTCGAAGACATGCGCCGGGGCGAGATCGAGTGCCTGCCCCCGTGCGTAAACGCCAGCCAGGCGGCGTTCTCGGTCGAGGACGGCAAGGTCCGCTACGCCTTGGGAGCGCTCAAGGGCGTTGGCGAGAAAGCCATGGAAGCGCTGGTGGCGGAGCGCGAGGCCAAGGGGCCGTTCAAGTCGCTGGACGATTTCGCCGAGCGAATCGATCCGCGTCTCCTCAATCGTCGCCAGATCGAGAGCCTTGCGGCGGCTGGCGCATTCGATGCGATCTCCCCAGACCGCGCGGCCGTCTACGCATCGGCCGAGACGATCCTCGCGCACGCATCGAGCGCGGCCGAGCAGCGGACGAGCGGCCAGCATGCCCTTGTTCGGCGGCAGCGCGGCATCGGTCGCACCGATCCGCCTGAGCAAGACGGAGCAATGGTCGCTGGCCCAGCGCATGACCGCCGAACGCGATTCGTTCGGCTTCTATTTCTCGGCACACCCCGTCGACTCGCACCGGCATTTGCTGGAGGCCAACAGGGCCAAGACGTTCGCCCAACTGGCGGAGTTGCCGATGCCGGCGGAGGGCCGGGCAGGGGCCATTATGGCGGGACTGGTCGAGGAAGCGCGCTGGCGAACGTCGGCCAAGGGCAGGCGCTATCTGCTGGCGACGCTCAGCGATTCCTCAGGCCAATTCCAGGCCAGCGTCTTCGACGACGAGGCGAGCGCGGCGGTCGAGGCGGCGGCCAAGGCGCAGACCTGCGGCCTCCTGACCGTGGAGCTCGACAAGCGTCCGGGCGACGAACTGCCGCGCGTCGCGATCAAGCGCTTCCAGCCGCTGGAGACTTTGGCCAAGCGCACCCGGCTCCTGATGGAGATACGCGTGTCTTCGCCTTCGCTCGTTCCTGCGATCGCTCGCGAGCTGTCGAATTCACGCGGAGGCGGCGGGATCGTTCGCCTTGTCCTTCCGCTATCGACGGGCGGCGAGGCGGTCGTCACGGCGGGGCGCGACTTCACGCTCGACGCGGAGCTCGAGGCCCGCATCGAGCGGATCACAGGCGAGGGGAGCGTCGACCTCTCCGTCCAGGAGCCGCCGAAGCTCGCCCTCGTCGGCTGAGACTCAGGCCATCCAGAAGCCGTCGGCGTTTACCAAGCCGGTGATCTTCTTGTTCTGAGCGTCCGTCATGTTCTGCTTGAAGGACGGGAAGACCTCTTCCTCCTCCATGTGCGCATGCTTCGAGACGAGAGCGCGGAACTCGCGGACCTTTTCCAGCCAGTTCGGCGCGCTCGGGCCCATGTTCTTGAGCTCGTAGATGTAGGTCTTGATGTAGCCGTGCTCGCCTTCGAGGTGATCGGCGTCGACCGCCTGATTGGCTTCGCGCAGCGCCGGATAGACGACCATCTCTTCCTGGTGCGCGTGCTTGTCGAGCGCATGCGTCAGCTTCATCAGCAGCATGCTGCGCTTCCACGTCTGACTTTCGTCGGTGGCCAGCATCTTGTCGAAGATGCCCAGAGTCAGTTCATGCTCCGCGGCGAGGATATCGTCCCAGTCGCCCGCAGCGGCTTCCATGCCCTGCATCAGGAACTTGCGCCCGTAGTTGGCGGCCAGTCCGATCGCCATGCCCGCGATCGCCGCACCCACGACCGGCCCGGCGTTGTCGCCCCATGAAAAGGCGCCGCGCTCGCTGCGGCTTCCATCGCTTCGCGACGAGCCACGGCTTTCGGAATTTTTGCTCGACGAGGAGCGGCTCTGCGTACGTGTAGCCATTACAAGTCCTCCGTTTGGGGTTTGCGGTCAGAACGGAGTGAGGGCGTCGGTCGTTCCTCTGCCCGGCGCAAAAACCTCTGCAGTACAGCCTATTGAACGGGCTCGGGCGGCGGCTCTTCGGTCGTCGCTGGAGGAGAAGCCACGTTGACATCGGGTACCGACTGGTCCGGATCCGGCGCGGCCTCTGTCGTCGGGGCCTCGGGCTCGACAGCAATGATCGGCAGGTCCTCCACGGCCTCGTTGAGCGATGGAAGCGGCTTGGAGCTCTCATATTCCTCGCCCGGCAGTTGCTTCTGCGTCTTCGTCACCGGAGGAGTCTTTTCCTTCGGCGGAACCACGTCTTCGTAAACGCAGGCGTCCAGCCCGTCGCGGGCAACCAAGCCGATGCGCGCGCTGATCGTATTGCCGTAGCGCCGGGTAAAACCCTTCGGCGTCACGACGCCGCGTTTCTTGGGCAGCGGAAGAACGGCGGCGATCCGCGCTGCCTCAAGGCGGCTCATCGCGCTCGCGTCATGGTCGAAATAGCGTTGCGACCCGGCGTTCACGCCGTAGGTGCCGATGCCGGTCTCGGCGAGGTTGAGATAGACCTCCATGATCCGCCGCTTCGACCAGAGATTCTCGATCAGGAACGTGAACCAGGCTTCCAGACCCTTGCGGAAATAGCCGCCGCCTTGCCAAAGAAATGCGTTCTTCGCGGTCTGCTGGCTGATGGTCGATCCGCCCCGGATACGGCCTCCCGACGCATTTCTTTTCATTGCATCTTCAATAGCTTCCACGTCGAAGCCGTTATGGGTGCAGAACTTGCTGTCCTCAGCGCCAATCGATGCCCGCACCATATCGCGATCGATCTGATTTATACTCATCCAGTCCCGCGTCGCCCCGCGCCCGGCTACGATGTCGCCGAGCATCGTTACGGTGATGGGCGGGTTCACGAACCGATAGGCCAGCACCCACACGACCGATCCGATCAGGAAGACCAGAATCAGCTTGACCGGGAAGCGGATGATCCGGCCGAACAACGAGCCTGAACGCGGTCGCCTGCGCTTGTAGCGTGGAATGCTGCTCTTCGGTCTTCTGGCCATCGCGCCTGACTAGCCGCGGCCCAACCGCAATGCCAAGTCATCTCCTTGCCGCAGTGCAGCAGGGCATTTACATGCCGTTACGATGACTTCGACGAACGATATCCGCCGCTCCTTTCTCGAGTTCTTCGAGACGAACGGCCACACGCGCGTGCCTTCCGCGCCGCTGGTGCCGCATAACGACCCGACCTTGATGTTCGTGAACGCGGGGATGGTGCCGTTCAAGAACGTCTTTACCGGCCTCGAAACGCGTCCCTATTCGACGGCGACGAGCTCGCAGAAGGCCGTTCGCGCCGGTGGCAAGCACAACGACCTCGACAATGTTGGCTACACCGCCCGGCACCACACCTTCTTCGAAATGCTCGGGAATTTCTCATTCGGCGATTACTTCAAGGACCGCGCGATCGAGCTCGCGTGGAACCTGCTGACCAAGGAGTGGGGGCTGAGCCCGGATCGGCTGACCGCAACCGTCTACCACACGGACGACGAGGCGTTCGATCTGTGGAAGAAGATCGCTGGATTGCCGGACAGCCGGATCATCCGGATCCCCACCAAGGATAATTTCTGGGCGATGGGCGACGACGGTCCGTGCGGTCCATGCTCCGAGATCTTCTACGATCACGGCGATCATATTCCGGGCGGACCTCCAGGCTCACCCGACGAGGACGGCGATCGTTTCGTCGAGATCTGGAACCTCGTCTTCATGCAATATGAGCAGGCGTCGGGCGAAATCGTCTCCGAGCTGCCGAAGAAGAGCATCGATACCGGCATGGGCCTCGAGCGCGTGGCGGCCGTGCTTCAGGGCGTCCACGACAATTATGAGACAGACACGTTCAAGGCGCTGATCGAAGCCTCGATCGAGCTTACGGGCAACAATTCGCCCGAGATGGCCGCCAGCCATCGCATCATCGCCGACCATCTGCGTACGTCCGGCTTCCTCGTGGCGGACGGGGTTCTGCCGGCGAATGAAGGCCGAGGCTATGTCCTGCGCCGAATCATGCGCCGCGCCATGCGCCACGCTCACCTGCTGGGCGCGAGCCAGCCGCTGATGCATCGACTGGTGCCGTCGCTCGTGACGGAGATGGGGGCGGCCTTCCCCGAGCTGTTCAGGGCGCAGCCGCTGATTGAAGCCACGCTGGCGCAGGAAGAAACGCGTTTTCGGCAGACCCTGGCCAACGGTCTTCGGCTCCTGGACGAGGCAACGGCGGACATGATGGATGGCGGCAGCTTGCCGGGCGAGACGGCATTCAAGCTCTACGACACCTTTGGCTTCCCGTACGACCTCACGGAGGATGCTCTTCGCGCTCGCGGGCTCGGCGTCGACCGCGAGGGCTTCGACGCCGCGATGGCCCGGCAGAAGGCGGCAGCCCGCGCGGCATGGAAAGGCTCCGGAGAGCGCGCTTCGGACGAACTCTGGTTCGACCTCGCGGAAGAGTTCGGGAGCACCGAATTCACGGGCTATTCGGGCGACCAGGGTGAGGGCGTCGTTTTGGCAATCGTGAAGGACGGAAAGAGGGTCGAAAGCGCCAAGGTCGGCGAAACGGTCGAGATCGTCCCGAACCAGACGCCGTTCTATGGCGAGAGCGGCGGTCAGGTTGGCGATGCCGGAAAATTGACGTCTCTCAAAGGCTTCGTTGGAGAAGTCGAGGACACGTCCAAGCCGCTTGGTCGGCTCCATGTCCTTCGAACTGCCGTCAAGGCGGGCGAGATTTCGGTCGGCGAGACGATCCATCAGGCGGTCGATGCGGAGCGGCGCGACCGCACCCGAGCCAATCACAGCGGGACCCACTTGCTGCACGCGGCGCTGCGCCACCGGCTCGGCACGCACGTCACGCAGAAGGGCAGCCTCGTCGCGTCCGATTATTTCCGGTTCGACTTTTCACATCCCAAGGCTCTGACCCGCGACGAGATCGAGCAGGTCGAGGCCGATGTGAACGCGCAGATCCGTTCGAACGAGCCGGTGACGACGCGGTTGATGACCCCCGACGAAGCCATTGCGGCGGGCGCCATGGCCCTGTTCGGCGAGAAATACGGGGACGAGGTGCGTGTCCTGTCAATGGGCCGCGGTGCGGAGGCCGACTATTCTGTCGAGCTGTGCGGCGGCACGCACGTCCGGGCGCTGGGGGATATCCAGTTGCTCAAGATCATCGGTGAAAGCGCGGTGTCGTCGGGCGTTCGCAGGATCGAGGCGCTGACCGGCGAGGCGGCCCGGCGATGGCTGACGGATCGCGACGCCAAGCTGCGGGAAGCGGCTGCCACGCTCAAGTCTTCGCCCGACGAAGTGCCGGCGCGCATCGCGTCGCTGGTCGAGGAACGACGCAGGCTCGAACGCGAGCTTGCAGATGCGAAGAAGGCGCTGGCAATGGGCGGCGGCTCCGCCAAGGCCGAGGCAACCGGACCGGAGGAGATCAACGGCCACAAGTTCCTCGGCCAGGTCGTCGAGGGGTTGAATCCCAAGGACTTACGCTCGACAGTCGATACGATGAAGCAACGCGTCGGTTCCGGCATCGCGGCCCTTGTCGCAGTCAACGAAGGCCGGGCGAGCGTTGCAGTCGGCGTTACCGAAGACCTTGCCGGCGAGATCAGCGCAGTCGACCTTGTTCAGGCGGCGGTGTCCGCGCTTGGCGGCCAAGGCGGCGGCGGTCGGCCCGATATGGCGCAAGGCGGCGGACCGGACGGCGCGAAGGCACAGGCCGCCCTCGACGCGGTCAAGGACGCCCTGGGGAAAGTCGCCGCCTAGCGCTCGTCAACGAAATCGATACCATGGCGTGACAGGTTGCCGCTTCGAAGAGGGGAACCCATGCTGACCGAACTTAGCCTTCTCGTGCTGGCCGAAACGGTAACCATCATGACCGCCGACCGGATTGCCCCGCCGGCAACGCCATCGCCGCAGATCGAGACCATCGCCGTGCGGATTTCGTCGCCGCAAGGTGTCCTTTGGCAGGGCAATCTTCGGGTGGGAGCCAATCAGGGCGCCAGCTATTCGCAGAATCTGTCGCAGGCGGCGCCCGATCAGTGCCCGTCGGGTTCGCCATACGACCGGTCAGAAAGAAGCTCGATCAGCTTCAACCTCTATGTGCAAAACTATGGCAACGCGACCCCGAGCTATCGGTTCGACGCGAGCTGGGCGCGTCCGGTTCTGAGCGCCGATTGCGGAAAGTCGGGCACTCGGACTGTGCAGATCAGCCAGGCGGTCGTTCTCCAGCCCGGCCAGACGACCATGACCGAAGGTGATGCGGGCTTGCGGGTCGAGCTGACGCGCGGTCGCTAGGAAGCGTTAGGCATCGCGCAACCGGCGCCGGCCAAGCCGCGGCTCTGCCTCCATCTCCGCCTGCGCCATGATTTCACCGCGCAATTCGGAACGCTTTTCGTGAATGCTGGCGATGACCGGCCCCATCGCCACGCCGATATCGACAAGAACGGCTTCGGATAGCTGGAGGGAAGCTTCCAGCGTTTCGGGGACGGCGTCGGTAACCCCGGCCTCGTACAGTTTGGCGGCGTGATCCGTGTCGCGGGCTCGGGCAATGATCGCGAGGTCGGGAAAGGTCGCTCGAATGCGACGGGCCAGGCGCGCCACCAGGACGGGATCGTCCATCGTGAGGACCAGGGCAGCTGCGTCTCCCAGCCGCAGCTTGTCGACGAGTTCGCCTCGCGCGACGTCGCCGAAAAGGATGGAGTAGCCCGCCTCACGTGCAGCGATGACGTTGTCGATGTCGCTGTCGACCGCGAGGTAAGGCTTCTTGTGCTCGCGGAGCATGTCGGCGACCATTCGTCCAACACGGCCGAAACCGAAGACGATTGTTCGGCCCTTTTCATCGCTGGGCAACTCGGCCGCGTGGGGATCTACGCGACGGGCCGCTACGCGCCCTAGCATCGCGAGAAGGGGAGTAATCGTCAGCCCGACGGCGGTAGCCGTTTGCCAAAAGGTCGCCGTATCCTGTGCAATAACGCCTGTGGTAGCGGCCGCGCCCAGCAGGATGAGGGTGGTTTCCGACGGCGATGCCATGAGCAAACCGGTTTCTGCAGCCACGCCCACCCGCGAGCCGCTCAGGCGCAAGAGCGCGCCTGTGACCAGGGTTTTCACAACAAGCACGCCGAAGAGAGCCGCCAGCAGCTGAGGCCAGATCTCGGCGATCTGGCGAAAGTCGATCCGCATGCCGACCGTGATCAGGAAGATGCCGAGAGCTAGTCCGCGAAAGGGCGCGGTCACGACTTCGACTTCGCTACGATAGTCGGTCTCGGCAATCAGCACGCCGGCGATGAGCGCTCCGAGGATCGGCGAAAGGCCGACGGCACCGGTCGCCAGGCTTGCGAGGATCACCACGAGCAGGCTGACGGCGAGGAAGAGTTCGGGACTCTTCGTTCTCGCCGCCTGGGCGAAAAGCGATGGAAGGGCGAGCCGCCCGATGAGAAGGAGCCCGGCAATCACCGCCGCGCCCTTCCAGACCACGTCGAACAATCCGGTTGCGGCGCCGACCGCCGCCGTGCCGAACAGGAAGAGAAGGGGGACGAGCGCCAAGTCCTCGAAAAGGAGCATGGCGAGGGCTGCCTTGCCGACCGGGCTGGTCGTTCCCGCGATCGGTAGGACGAGTGCCGTCGAAGACATCGCCAGGGCGAATCCGAGGGCGATTGCGCTCTGCGGCGGCTGGCCCATGACGAAGATGGCACCACCGATGAGAGCGGCACCGGCGAAGAGCTCAGCCGCGCCAATTCCGAATACTGCCGTCCGCATTTGCATCAGGCGGCGGAAGCTCAGCTCCAGCCCGATCGCGAACAGGAGCAGGATGATGCCGAGCTCGGCGAAGGGATCGACGGCATGCGGGTTGGAGATGGCGAAATAGTTGAGCCACGGGTTCTGGCCGGTCAGGCTGCCAAGTCCCGAGGGTCCGACGATCATTCCGACGAGAATGAAGCCGATGACCGGCGTAATCCTCAGCCGCGCGAACGCCGGGATGACGATCCCCGCCGCGCCGAGGATGACCAAGGCATCGCTGAAACCTGAAGTGCCGAACCCTTCCTGCATACGGGCTTTAGAGCAGGCAGCCGGGAATCTGTCACCCTGACTCGGCGTTGAAACGTTCACGCCGATCAATGGAGGAAATGATGACCAAGCAACTAAAGTCCGGGGACCGCGTGAGCTGGAAATCTCATGGTGGGACGGCGCACGGTAAAGTGGTGAAGAAGCTTACGTCCTCGACGGAGATCAAGGGCCACAAGGTCGCGGCGTCGAAGGAAAATCCGGAATATCTGGTCGAGACCGATGAAGGCAAGCAGGCGGCGCACAAGGCCGAGGCGCTGACCAAGGCCTGACCGCGTTCCCAAATAGCGGCAACGATTGTACTGCCGTGGCGGCATGACGTCGGATCGCGATGCGGACCTGATCGTCGTCGGCGGGGGACCCGCAGGCGTGATGACCGGACTGCTCTTTGCACGGGCAGGCTGCCGGGTCCGCATTCTCGAGAAGCACAAGGACTTCTTCCGCGATTTCCGCGGAGACACGGTGCATCCGTCTACAATGGAGATCCTCGACCAGCTCGGGATGCTCCAGCATTTCCTGCAGCGGCCGCACAACAAGGTCGATCGTGCGGAACTGCGCATGGCCGGTCGCCAGTGGACGATCGGTGATCTGTCTCACCTGAAAACCCCTGCACCCTTCATCGCGATGATGCCGCAGTGGGAATTCCTGGATTTCCTGCGCGTAGAGGCTCGAGCTTTCCCCAGTTTCCAGCTCCAGATGGAAGCGCCCGTCGAAAGCTTCATCGAGGAGGGCGGGTCGGTCACCGGGGTTCGGCTTCGCGACGGTTCGGGATTGCGAGCGACATTGACGATCGCTGCCGATGGCAGGGCTTCCATCGCCCGTTCGCTTCTGCCTCTTGAAGACCTCGGCGCTCCTATGGACGTCTTCTGGTTTCGCATCGCCAAGCCCAGAAGCGAAGTGGGTGCGCTTCGAGGCAATGTGGAACGAGGCCGGCTGCTCGTGATGATCGATCGCGGCGACTACTGGCAATGCGCCTTCCTCATTCCGAAAGGCGCCGCTGAAGCGTACCAAAGGCGGGGAATCGATGCGATCCGCGAGGAAGTCGCCGCTGCAGCGCCAGAAGACTTGAATGTCGCTGAGCTGGACGAGATCAGCGACCTGCACCTGCTGACCGTAAAGCTCGACCGACTGACGACTTGGCATCGTCCTGGGTTGCTGGCGATCGGCGATGCAGCCCATGCCATGTCGCCGATCGGCGGCATCGGCATCAATCTGGCCATCCAGGATGCCGTGGCGGCTGCCAACATCCTGGCCGCACCGCTAGCGTCCGGTGAGAAGGTCGATCCGCTATTGAGCAAGGTGCAGGAGCGGCGGCTGTTCCCGACGCGAGTCATCCAGGCCGGCCAGAAGGCGGCCCAGGATCGAGTCATCGGGCGCCTCCTTCAGGGCACGGAGCCCATCCGTCAGGCGCCGCTCATCATTCGGCTCTTTGACCGCTATCCGATCCTGAGGCGGATACCGGGCCGGATCATCGGCCTCGGCATCAGGCGCGAGCGGGTTCGCTCTCCACTGGCGCCTGCGGTGTTGCCATGACGGTCTCGAGATTGCTCACGATCTTGTCGAAGAACTGCTCGGTGGTCATCCACGGCTGATCCGGGCCGACGAGGATTGCGAGATCCTTGGTCATGTGACCGGCCTCGACCGTATCGATGCAGACCTGCTCCAGCGTCTCGGCGAAGCGGACGACGTCGGGCGTCTCGTCTATCTTGCCGCGGAACTTGAGGCCGCCGGTCCAGGCGAAGATCGACGCGATCGGGTTGGTCGAGGTCGCCTTGCCCTGCTGGTGCATGCGGTAGTGGCGAGTGACGGTGCCGTGGGCGGCCTCCGCCTCGACCGTCTTGCCGTCCGGGGTCATCAGGATCGAGGTCATCAGGCCGAGCGAACCGAAGCCCTGCGCGACCTGGTCCGATTGGACGTCGCCGTCGTAATTCTTGCAGGCCCAGATGAACTTGCCGCTCCACTTGAGCGCGGACGCGACCATGTCGTCGATCAGGCGGTGCTGATATTCAATCCCAATCTCGTCGAACTGCGCCTTGAACTCGCTATCGAAAATCTCCTGGAAGATGTCCTTGAAGCGTCCGTCATAGGCCTTGAGGATCGTGTTCTTGGTCGACAGATAGACCGGCCATTTCCGGTTGATCCCGTAGTTGAAGGACGCGCGGGCGAAGTCGCGGATGGACTCGATCGAGGTTGTACATGGCCATTGCGACACCGGCGCTGGGGAAATCGAACACTTCATGCTCGATCTCCTGGCCATCCTCGCCAACGAATTTGATGGTCAGCTTGCCGGGCCCGGGGACTTTGAAGTCGGTCGCCTTGTATTGATCGCCGAAGGCGTGACGGCCGATGACAATGGGATCGGTCCAGCCGGGGATGATCCTCGGCACGTTGGAGATGACAATCGGCTCGCGGAAGACGACGCCACCCAGGATGTTGCGGATCGTGCCGTTGGGCGACTTCCACATCTTCTTGAGGCCGAATTCCTCGACGCGGGCCTCGTCCGGGGTGATGGTGGCGCACTTCACGCCTACGCCATGCTCCTTGATCGCGTTGGCGGCATCGACAGTGATCTGGTCGTTGGTCTCGTCGCGCTTCTCGACGCCGAGATCGTAGTAGAGAAGGTTCACGTCGAGATAGGGCAGGATCAATCGTTCGCGAATCCACTGCCAGATGATGCGGGTCATCTCGTCGCCGTCGAGCTCGACGACCGGGTTCTTCACCTTGATCTTGGTCATGTGCGTCCTGCTTTTCCGAATTTTGGCGAGGCCTTAGGACGCAGGTCCCGATCAGGCAACGTTGTGCGACCGAACTGTCGCAACTAAGGGAGTGCGCATGCCATCCCTGGACAAGCCTGGCGGCGCCCTGACGACCACTGTCAAGTGGCGCTTCCCCTCGACCCACCCCGAAGGCCGCAAGTTCGCGGCCGCTTCGGCAGCGCTAACGCTCTTTGCCTTCCTGATCGGCTGGGACTGGATCGGCTGGTTGCTCGTCGGCCTGACCGTATGGGTCTTCGCCTTCTTCCGCGATCCCATTCGAGTCACGCCGCGCGGCGACAATTTCATCGTCGCGCCAGCCGATGGCCTGATCACGATGATTTCGAAAGTCCCGCCGCCGCGCGAACTCGAAGGCGCGGAAGGCCTGGCGGAGTCAGAATATACGCGTGTGTCGATCTTCATGAGCGTCTTCGACGTTCACATTAACCGCTCACCGGTCAGCGGGCGCGTGCGCAAGGTCGCCTACATCCCGGGCAAGTTCCTCAACGCGGACCTCGACAAGGCGAGCGAGGACAACGAACGGCAGCATATTGTCGTGGAAACCGTGGCAGGGGTACGGATCGGCTTCACTCAGATCGCCGGACTCGTTGCACGGCGGATCCTCACCTTCGTGCGCGAGGGCGACCAGGTCGAGGCGGGCGAACGGGTAGGGCTCATCCGGTTCGGAAGCCGCGTGGACGTCTACCTGCCCGCAGGCACCGGTCCGCGTGTAATCCTGGGGCAGCGTGCGATTGCGGGCGAAACGGTCATCGCTGAGCTGGGCGTTCCGACAGAGCTGGTCGGGGTCAGCCAGTAATGGACGAACCGGCGGAGCCGCAGCGGCACGGAATTCCCTTCCGAGCGATGATTCCCAACGCGATCACGCTGCTTGCGCTTTGCTTCGGCCTGACGGGAGTTAGCCTCGCCATCGGCGGCGAATGGGAGAAGGGGATCGGATCGATCGTTTTCGCCGGTGTGCTGGACGGGTTCGATGGCCGGATCGCCCGTCTGCTGAGGGCGCAGAGCAAGTTCGGCGCCGAACTCGACTCGCTCAGCGATAATATCGCGTTCGGGACGGCTCCGGCGTTGATCCTCTTCCTCTGGTCGCTGCAGACGGCGCCGCGGTTCGGCTGGATTGCTGCATTGGCGCTGGCCGTGTGTTGCGCCCTCCGTCTGGCGCGGTTCAACGCGAGGATCGACGTGGTTGAGCAGCCTCATAAGTCGGCGGGCTTCAATACGGGCGTGCCGGCGCCGGCAGGTGCGGGCCTGGCTTTCATCCCGATTTTCCTGTGGCTGATCACGGACAATGAACTGTTCCGCCGCTGGGAACTGGTCATGCCGTGGACCTTGTTCATCGCGGCCCTGATGATCTCGAGCCTGCCGACTTTCAGCTGGTCGTCGATCCGGATCCGCAGCAGCTTTCGCCTATTCGCTTTGGCCGGGATTGCGCTCGTTGGCGCGGCTTTGATCCGGGCGCCCTGGATCACCTTGCTGATCGTGGCGCTGCTTTATCTGGCGATGCTTCCCGTCGCCTACGCTTCCTACGCGAGGGTCAAGCAGCGGCGCGTAGCTGCGGCTGTGCCCGCATCGGCTGACGGAGCGCTGCCCGAGCGCGGCTAGGCCGCGAACGGATCACCAACGACATTCCAACCTTTACCGGCTCTTCGCCGCGCAGCGCCATGGCCATGCGCGACTTCGAATGGCTCAAAATCTGCGCGCCCACGACGGCCGTCAGCCAGAGAACAATCAGGAAAACCAGAGTAGCGAACGGTGCAAGCATGAGCTTCGTCCCTTGTTTGGCGGCAGAACCGAAACGGACCCGTTTTGTTCCGTATTGAAGTCTGCCAAGCTGCTGGGACGAGTGAATGTTCCTCTTTTGTTCTTGTAAGTCAAGAGGCGTCTCATAAACTTCCAGTGCCCTTGATACCGGAACGGTCTTCCGCTAACTGGCGCGCCATCCCACAGGCGGAGCTTACATACCGGTGCCATCCGAAAGGGTGGTGACACGGCTCCGCTGAGGCAAAACCGGAAGGAGACTAACTATGGCGACCACTGTCGTCACGATGCAGCAATTGCTCGAAGCCGGAGCGCACTTCGGCCACCAGACCCACCGCTGGAATCCGCGGATGAAGCCGTACCTTTTCGGCGACCGCAACGGCGTTCACATCATCGACCTGTCGCAGACAGTTCCGCTGTTCGCGCGCGCCCTCGACTTCGTAACCCAGACCGTCCAGCGCGGCGGCAAGGTTCTGTTCGTCGGTACGAAGCGCCAGGCGCAGGATGCGGTTGCGGAAGCGGCCAAGTCGTCCGGCCAGCATTTCGTCAACCACCGCTGGCTCGGCGGCATGCTGACCAACTGGAAGACGATCTCGAACTCGATCAAGCGCCTCAAGACGCTTGAAGAGCAACTGTCTGGTGAAACTGCTGGTCTCACGAAGAAGGAAGTCCTTCAGCTGACGCGCGAGCGCGACAAGCTCGAGAAGTCGCTGGGCGGCATTCGCGACATGGGCGGCCTGCCGGACATCATGTTCGTCGTCGACACCAACAAGGAAGAGCTGGCGATCAAGGAAGCCAACGTCCTTGGCATTCCGGTCGTTGCGATCCTCGATTCGAACAGCGATCCGAGCGGCATCGCATTCCCGGTTCCGGGCAATGACGACGCCAGCCGTGCGATCCGCCTCTACACGGATGCGATCGCCCAGGCCGTCGGCAACGGCCGCGCCGGTGGCGCCGCCGCCCGTGGCGAGGACATCGGATCGATGGCCGAACCGCCAGTCGAAGCCGCGCTGGAAGCTTAAGGCACTTCCCCTCCCGCCAGCGGGAGGGGATCGAGGGGTGGGCCTGTCCTTGTCAGGTCGGCTGCCCCTTACGACATTCCCACCCCAACCCCTCCCGCAGGCGGGAGGGGAGCTTAGAGGAAAAGAAGACATGGCTGAGATTACGGCCGCCACCGTGAAGGAACTCCGCGAGCGCACCGGCGCCGGGATGATGGATTGCAAGAAGGCGCTCGCCGAAACCAATGGCGACATGGAAGCCGCCATCGATTGGCTGCGCGCCAAGGGCCTGTCGGCTGCCGCCAAGAAGGCGGGCCGCACGGCCGCCGAAGGTCTTGTCGGCGTCGCCGTCGAAGGCAATCGCGGTGCGCTCCTCGAGGTGAACTCGGAGACCGACTTCGTCGCCAAGAACGAGCTGTTCCAGGACTTCGTTCGCAACGCGGCGCAGATTGCTCTTCAGAAGGGCACGGACATCGACGCCATCGCGGCTGCTGACTATCCGGCTGGCGGAACGGTTTCCGAAGCGCTCACCAACAACATCGCCAAGATCGGCGAGAACCAGTCGCTGCGTCGTGCAGCCATCGCGGAAGTGACCGAGGGCGTGGTCGTTCCTTACGTCCACAACCAGGTTGCTCCGGGCCTCGGCAAGATCGGCGTTCTGGTCGCTCTCGAGAGCGCGGCTCCAGCCGACACGCTCAACGCGCTGGGCAAGCAGATCGCAATGCATGTTGCTGCTGCGAACCCGCTGGCGCTGAACGCCGACGAACTCGATCCGGCGCTGGTCGAGCGTGAGCGCGGCGTTGCGATGGAAAAGGCGAAGGAAAGCGGCAAGCCGCAGAACATCGTCGAGAAGATGGTCGAAGGCGGCCTGGCCAAGTTCCGCAAGGACAATGCCCTGCTGTCGCAGCTGTTCGTGATGGACAACAAGACGCCGGTTGCCGAAGTCATTGCCCAGGCGGCAAAGGAAGCCGGCACCGGCATCGTGCTCAAGAGCTTCACGCGCTTCCAGCTCGGCGAAGGCATCGAGAAGAAGCAGGAAGACTTCGCGGCGGAAGTTGCCGCTGCTGCCGGCACTTCGAAGGCCGAACCGGTCGCCTGAGCCAATTGCGCTTGGCTGTTGGAAAATGGGGCGGGCGCGCTAAAGCGTGTCCGCCCTTTCCATATCCGAAGGATTCCCAGCCCGAATGACCCGACCGCGCTTCAACCGGATCCTGCTGAAGCTTTCGGGCGAAGCCTTGATGGGGCAGGGCCAGTTCGGCATCGATCCGATCGCGGCCGCCGGGCTGGCGAGCGAAATTTCGGACGCGAAGAGCAAGGGCCATGAGCTTTGCCTGGTCGTCGGCGGTGGCAACATCTTCCGCGGCATGGCGGCAGCCGCCAAGGGTTTCGACCGCGCGACGGCCGATTACATGGGCATGCTGGCGACGGTGATGAATGCGCTGGCGCTGCAGAATGCGCTGGAGACGCAAGGCGTCGATACGCGCGTCATGTCGGCGATTCCGATGGCCAGCGTCTCGGAACCCTACATCCGCCGCCGCGCTTTGCGTCACCTGGAGAAGGGCCGGATCGTGATTTTCGCCGCAGGCACTGGCAATCCCTATTTCACGACCGATACGGCGGCCGCGCTTCGGGCGGCGGAAATGGGTTGCGACGCCTTGTTCAAGGGCACCAGCGTCGATGGCATCTACACCGCCGATCCGAAGAAGAAGGCCGACGCGACACGCTACGACAGCCTCAGCTTCAACAAGGTCTTGAGCGACGACCTCAAGGTAATGGACGCGTCCGCCGTGGCCCTGTGCCGCGACAACAATATTCCGATCGTGGTCTTCAACATCCGCCAGCCTGGTAACCTCGCAGAGGTGATCGAGGGCCGCGGGACGGCCACCATCGTCCAAGGGGAGTAATAATGACTGCGAGCATCGACAAAGCCGACATCCAGCGCCGCATGCATGGTGCCGTCGAGGCCCTGAAGCATGATCTTACCGGCCTTCGCACGGGTCGCGCATCCACTGCCTTGCTCGATCCGATCCAGGTCGAGGTATACGGGGCGAACATGCCGCTGAACCAGGTCGCGACGGTGTCGGTGCCCGAACCGCGCATGCTGTCGGTGCAGGTATGGGACCGCTCGAACGTTCAGCCCGTCGAGAAAGCCATTCGTTCAGCAGGCTTGGGCCTCAATCCGATCACGGACGGACAGATGATCCGTCTGCCCATTCCTGAACTGACCGAGGAGCGCCGCAAGGAACTGGCCAAGCTTTGCGGCCAATATGCGGAGAAAGGGAAGATCGCGGTGCGCAACGTTCGCCGTGACGCGATGGAGCACCTCAAGGCCGACGAGAAAAAGCACCAGATCAGCGAAGACGAGCGCAAGCGCCTCGAGACCGAGGTGCAGAAGCTGACGGACGAGACGATCAAGGAGATCGATGTCGCCGCGGAAACCAAGGAACAGGAAATCCTTGGCAAGTGAACCCTGCCGCCGCGCCGACTAAGGAAAAGCGGCCTGCCGAGGGCGGGTCCGTTCCTCGTCACGTCGCAATCATCATGGACGGTAACGGTCGCTGGGCGAAGCAGCGGGGACTGCCTCGCGTTGCCGGTCATCGTGCAGGCGCGGAAGCCGTGCGCCAGACCATGCGTGCGGCTGTAAAGCACGGCGTCGAAGTCCTTACGCTTTATGCTTTTTCGTCGGAGAACTGGCGGCGGCCTGAAGAGGAGGTTTCCGATCTCAAGGGCCTGCTCGGCTTTTATCTGGAGCGGGAGCTGGATTCGCTCGCGAAGGAAGGCGTGCGGCTCCGCCTGATCGGCGATTACAGCAAGTTCGGACCCGATCTTTCTGCGCGGCTCGAGAAGGCTATGACCCAGCTCGAGGCCAATGCTCGCCTGACGCTCGTGGTCGCCTTGAATTACGGATCGCGGGCCGAACTGGCGGACGCCGCACGAAAGCTTGCCGAGAAGGCGGTTGCGGGCGAGATCGATCCGGCGACCATCGACGAGGCGGCGATCGCCGCTGAGCTAGACACCCACGGCCTGCCCGAGCTCGACTTGCTGATCCGCACATCGGGCGAAGTGCGGCTTTCGAACTTCCTGCTTTGGCAGGCGGCCTATGCGGAGATGATCTTCACGCCGACCCTCTGGCCTGATTTCGGCGAAGCGGAATTCGCGGACCTCATCGAGACAGTATGCAGCGCGCGACAGGCGGTTCGGGGGCCGGTGAGCGAGCTGGTCACCCGCATCCTGACCGGCGCCGCCTTGATCGTCGTCGCGCTCATGGCGGCGGTGGTCGGCGGCTACTACTTCGCGGTCCTCGTCGCCGCGGCCGCGACCGCAATGCTCTACGAATGGTTCCGGATCGTCCGCGGTTGGGGAGTGGGCTGGAAGGCCGCCGGCTTCGTCTATTGCCTGCTGCCGGCGATCGCACTGCTGTGGATCCGCGACCGAAGCGGGGATCAGGGCCTGTCGCTGCTGTTGTGGGTGTTCCTGGTGACCTGGGCCACGGACATTGGCGGCTATTTCGTTGGTCGGCGCTTTGGAAAGCGCAAGCTCGCGCCATCGATCAGCCCCGGGAAAACGGTTGAAGGCCTATGGGGTGGCGTTGCCGCTGCGGCCTTGTTCGGAGCGGCATGGGTCGTCGCGACCGACCTCAACCGTGCGCTCATCCTCCTTGCACCTTTGTTCGCAATAGCTGCCCAAGGCGGCGACCTCTTCGAAAGCAAGATGAAACGGCAGGCGGGGATCAAGGATTCCGGCGACTGGCTGCCCGGGCACGGCGGCATCCTCGATCGTCTCGACGGTCTGGTTCCGGTTGCAGTCCTGACATTTGTCGCACAGGTCTCGGGCCTGGCATGAAGAAGGTCTCTATCCTTGGAGCGACGGGCTCGATCGGCCAATCCACCCTTGATCTGATCGAGCGCTCTCCCGACCGATTTGAGGTCGTTGCTCTCACCGCCTCGGTCAACGCGGCCAAGCTTGCAGACGCCGCCCGCAGGACCGGGGCAAAGCTGGCCGTGATTGCGGACGAAAGCCGGCTTCCCGAGCTGGAAGCGGCTCTACGCGGCACTGATTGCAGGGCGGCCACCGGCGCGGATGCCTTGATCGAGGCGGGCACGGGCGACGCCGACCTGGTCATGGCGGCAATCGTCGGCTGCGCGGGCCTCGCTCCGACCATGGCGGCCGTAGAAGCCGGAAAAACGGTCGCGCTCGCCAATAAGGAGGCGCTGGTCACCGCCGGCGACCTCATGACCGATGCGGCCGCGAGGAGCGGAGCGCGCCTGCTTGCCGGTCGACAGCGAACATAACGCTATCTTCCAGTCGCTTGCGGGCAGCCGCATCGAGCAGGTCTCAAGGATCATTCTTACGGCGAGCGGCGGTCCGTTCCGCACCGACGTCGACCGAAGATATGCGCGTGGCAACTCCCGCGCAGGCCGTGGCCCACCCGAATTGGATCATGGGCGCGAAGATCTCGGTCGATTCCGCAACTCTGATGAACAAGGGGCTCGAATTGATCGAGGCCCATTATCTGTTCGGGTTGCCGTCCGAGCGGATCGATATTCTCGTGCACCCGCAGTCGGTCATCCATTCGCTGGTCGAATATGTGGACGGTTCGGTCCTCGCTCAGCTCGGTTCGCCGGACATGCGAATCCCGATCGCTTATGCCCTCGCGTGGCCGGACCGGATGCCGACGCCGGCCCAGCGACTGAACCTCGCTGACATTGCGCGGCTGGATTTCGGAGAGCCGGATCTGGAGCGCTTCCCGGCATTGCGCCTTGCTCGCGAGGCCCTTGAGGCCGGCGGATCGGCACCTGCCGTGCTCAACGCCGCCAATGAAGTGGCGGTCGCGACCTTCCTCGATGGGCGCATTCAGTTCCCGGACATCAGCCGTCTGGTGGAGTCCGCGCTGGAGCGAAACGAAAGACCGGGACCGCAGTCCATCGAAGATGTATTTGAAATCGACCGCGAAGTGCGCAGGGACGTAACCATGCTCATTGAGGAACTCTGCGCCTGATGCTTTCGCAACCCCCCATCTGGCTGATCCTGATCGCTTTCGTCTGCGCGCTCGGTCCGCTCGTGTTCATTCACGAGATGGGCCATTACCTCGTCGCGCGCTGGTTCGGGGTCGGCGCCGAGACATTTTCGATCGGATTCGGTCGCGAGATCACCGGTTGGACCGACAAGCGCGGCACGCGTTGGAAGGTGGGGTGGCTACCGCTGGGCGGCTACGTGAAGTTCATCGGTGACGAGAACGAGGCGAGCGCGTCAGCAGATCTGTCACAGCTCTCGCCGGAGGACCGCGCCAGGAGCTTTCATCTGAAGCCGGTGTGGCAGCAATTCCTGATTGTTCTTGCAGGGCCGGTTTCGAACTTCCTGCTCGCCATTGCGATTTTCGCCGTTTTCTTCGCTGTGTTTGGGGCACCGCGGACCCCGCCAGTTGCGGGCGCCATCCAGGCAGGCAGCGCGGCCGAAGCGGTACGGATTCAGCCCGGTGACCGCATTCTCTCGATCGGCGGGCGCGAGACGCCAACCTTCGAAGAACTCCGCAACTATGCCGTCCTCCGGCCAGGGGAGGTGGTCACCGTTCGCTTCGAGCGGGAACGGCGGATCCATGAAGTCCGCGCCACCCTCGGTACGGAGATCGAGAAGGATCGTTTCGGCCAGACCTTCAAGAGAGGGCTTCTGGGAATTTCTCCGGTCGGTGCGGTGTTCGAGCCTGTTCCGCCGCTTCAACTGATCCCGAGCGCGACATCCTATGTCGTCAAGCTCACCCGAACGATGCTGGACGCACTCTGGCAGATTATTACCGGACGGCGCTCAATCAAGGAATTGGGCGGGCCGTTGAAGATCGCACAGGTGGCCGGTCAGCAGGCTACGCTCGGTCTCGTATCCTTCGTCAGCCTTGTCGCTCTGCTTTCAATTAATCTCGGATTCATCAACCTCTTGCCAGTCCCCATGCTGGATGGTGGACATCTCCTTTTCTACGGAATCGAGGCGGCGCGGCGCCGGCCAGTCAGCCCACAGGCTCAAGACTGGGCGTTTCGCGGCGGCCTCGCGCTTCATCCTGGCCTTGCTTGTTTTCACAACCGTCAACGATTTGGGGTCGTTCGGCGTGTGGGAACGGCTTGGGCGCTTGATTGGCTAGGACGGTTAGGGCAGGGCTGCACACCATTCGAGCGGACCGCCGGGAGCGGCCGCTGATTCTTGCATAAAGAGGCGGGAGCGCGTGATTTCAAAGCGTAGTATTGTTGGCAAGCGCGCAGGCGCCGTCTTCCTGGTCGGGACCGCTCTGGCCGGATGGTCGGTCCCCGCAACGGCGCAGACGCAGCCGTCCGACCCGCTCGCGGCGCAGCCCACAACTCCGCCGCCCGCAGCACCGCAAACGCCGCCGGCAGCACCGGCCACGACGAGCGCGCCGACCGCGACTGCGCCGGCTCCGGCGACGACCGTTACCCCAGCTCCGCAAGCCACCGGCACAATTCGTTCGATCGCGGTGCGCGGCAATCAGCGTCTCGAGCCGGACACGATCCGTGCCTACGCAAATCTCGCCCCGGGCCAGAGTTATTCTGCCGAAACCCTCGATGCCGCGCTGAAGGAGCTCTACGCGACGGAGCTTTTCTCCGACGTCGTCATCACCGGTGCCGAGACGGGCAATATCGTCATCACCGTGACTGAGAACCCGGTCATCAACCGCATCATCCTGGAGGGTAACAAGCGCATCAAGGACGACAAGATCGTTCCTGAAATCAAGCTGAAGCCTCGCGAAATCTTTACCCGCTCCAAGGTCCGTGCGGACGTCGAACGCATCATCGAGCTTTACAAGCGCCAGGGCCGTTTCGCTGCGCGAGTCGAACCCAAGGTCGTCAACCTCGAGCAGAACCGCGTCGATCTCGTTTTCGAGGTCTACGAGGGCGACAAGTCCAAGGTTCGCAGCATCAACATCATCGGCAACGAGGCGTTCAAGGATGAGCGCCTGCGCAAGGAGATGTTCACGCGGCAGGCAGGCGGCGTTCTCGGCTTTCTCAAGTCGAACGACAGCTACGATCCGGATCGGCTTGCGGCCGACCAGCAGAAGCTGCGCGCATTCTATTTGACCGAGGGCTATGCCGACTTCCGCGTGGTCTCTGCGCTTGCGGAGTTGACGCCGGATCGGCGTGACTTCGTCATCACCTACGTGGTCGAGGAAGGGCCGCGCTACAAGTTCGGCGCGATCGAGGCGGAAAGCGCCCTTCGCGACCTTCCGCCGGACATCATCAAACGTACTGTCGGATTGCGGTCGGGCGAATGGTTCGACGCGAAGCAAGTCGAAGACGCCGTCACTCGCCTCAACGAGGTGGCTGGCGTCCTTGGCTACGCGTTCGCCGACATCAACCCATCCTACGAACGCAATGCCGAGAAGCGGGAGATGGGAATCAGCTTCCGCGTGGGCGAGACGCCGCGCAACTATGTCGAGCGCATCGACATCGCCGGGAATACCTCGACGCGCGACAAGGTCATCCGTCGGGAGTTTCGCGTCAACGAGGGAGACGCCTTCAACTCCTTGCGGGTCAAGCGCTCGCAGGATCGCCTCCAGTCGCTGGGCTTCTTCCAGGAAAATCTGGAGATCAAGCAGACCGAAGGCTCGACGCCGGACAAGGTCGTCCTCGGCATCAACGTCGAAGAGAAATCGACCGGCGAGCTTCAACTTTCCGCAGGCTATTCGAGCCTCGAGAAGTTCATCCTCGCTTTCTCGATCGCCCAGCGAAACTTCATGGGCAAGGGGCAGGAGCTCAGCGCAGGCTTGAACTGGTCGCGTTACTCTCGCTCGGTCCAACTGGGCTTCGTCGAGCCTTATCTGTTCGACAAGCAGATCCTGCTCGGCGGCGACATCTTCCGCCGCGATTACAACAGCTTCAATTATGTCGGTGGCGAGCGGAACACGACCTACTCGCAGACCAGCACCGGCACGGCGCTTCGCCTCGGTTTCCCAATCACCGAGTACATGACCTTTGGCACGCGCTATTCGCTCATCATGGACAATATCACGCTCGACGAGGATATTTTCTTCAGGGATCCGGACTTGATCGCGGATCCGGATGGCGACGGCCCCTTGACCGGTAGTAACGGCCCGGAGCCGCTCCAGTGCGATCCAGCCCTCGCCGGCCGGTATCTTTGCAACGAGCTCGGCAAGCGCCTGACGTCTTCAGTCGGCTATTCGGTAGTCTACAACAACACGAATGGTATCCGACCGACGCGCGGCCAGGCGATCGTCCTGTCGCAGGATTTTGCAGGTCTTGGCGGGGATGTGCGCTACATCCGTTCCCGCCTTTCGGGCACCAAATATTGGGGCTTCGGTGGCGGCTTCGTCTTCTCAGCCCGAGCCGAGGGCGGTTACATCCACGCACTCGAGCAGTCGCCTGGTCCCTTCGAGGACGCGATCCGCATTACGGACCGGTTCTTCGGCACCCAGCTTCGCGGCTTCGATATTCGCGGTATCGGTCCGCGAATTCTGCGCGAGAATTACAATGCCGACGGCACAATCTCCGAGGACGACCTCGTTAGCGATGCTCTTGGGTGGCCGAGCATACTACATGGGTCGCCTGGAACTTGAGCTTCCGACGAGCTCCTCGCTGCGGAGCTTCGGCCTGCGGCCTTCGGCGTTCGTAGATGTCGGGTCCGTTTGGGGCTTGAAGAGCCCCGAGCTGGTCGACGTGGCCAGGGTCTGCCAGGCAACTGGCCTGGAGACCAAGCAGATCCCAGGCGGGAGCACCAATCTGAGCTGCACGCAGTTCAATACCGGTGGTGTGACGGCATATTCCGATGTCAATTCCGTTCCCGGCGTTCGCGAACGCTTTGTGGGCAATTCGCCGAAACCCCGTCTCTCCATTGGTATCGGCGTCAACTGGGTTTCGCCTTTCGGGCCGCTCAGGATCGACCTCGCGAAGGCGATCATGAAGCAGGAAGGCGACGACACCAAACTCTTCAGCTTCAACGTAGGAACACAATTCTAATGCGTAAGAACATTCTATTGGCAGCGATTGCTGCGAGCGTGATTGCAGTCCCGACAGCCGTGTCCGCACAGCGCCTCCCGGCTACGGTCGTCGCAGTGGTCGACACCGGCAAGATCTATACCGATTGCACGGCTTGCGCCGCGGCTCGTACGCAGCTGCAAAGCCAGGCAACGGCATTGCAGACCCGGCAAAAGACCCTCACAGATCAGCTTCGTCCAGAGGGTCAGCAACTCGAAGCGGCGGTTGCGGCGCTGAGCGGCAAGCAGCCGGACGCGGCCCTTCAGGCTCGCATCAAGGCGTTCCAGGACAAGGAGCGCGCCGGGAACACCGAGCTTCAGACGGGCCAGCAGCGCCTGCAGTCGACGCAGGCAAACGTCCTTCGTCAGATCAACGAGCGTCTGAACCCGATCATCAACCAGGCGATGACGGCACGCGGTGCGAACATTGCGATGGATGTCGATGCTACTCTGGCGCATGCGGCGACCGTGAACATCACGGCCGACGTTCTGGCTCGCCTGAATGCCGCTCTGCCGTCGGTCAGCGTCACGCCGATGCCGCAGCAGGCTCAGCAGCAGCCGCAGGGCCGCTAAGCATGACGGAAAGCGCCGCCCTCGGTCCGCTCGATGTGAAGCGGGTGATGGCGGCGCTTCCCCATCGCTATCCAATGTTGCTGGTGGACCGGGTCGAGAGCATCGAACCGGACCACAAGATCGTCGCCATCAAAGCGGTGACGATCAATGAAAGCTTCTTCCAGGGACATTTTCCCGGGCGGCCCATCATGCCCGGCGTGCTGATCGTCGAGGCGTTGGCGCAGGCTGCCGGCGTCCTCGCGGTCGAATCCCTGGGCCTCGCGAATAGCGGCAAGCTCGTCTACTTCATGGCGATCGATGGCGCGAAGTTCCGCCAGCCGGTGGAGCCCGGCGTGCTTCTCAAGCTCGAAGTCGAATTCGTCCAGAAGCGGGCAAGCGTCTGCAAATTTGCTGGGCGCGCGACGATCGACGGCAAGCTCGCGGCCGAAGCGCAATTCACGGCGATGATCGCCGACCCGCCGTCCGCCTAAGCGGACTCCTTTATCTTCCAGCTCGAACCCGCTCTGGCGATGCGGAAGGCCTGCTCCAGGGCAGCCGAGCCGAGCATTTCCGTTGGGCCACCATCGGCGGCGATTGCGCCGCTATCCATCAGCAGAACGCGGTCGAAAGACGCGACCTGATTGAGGTCGTGAACCGAAACTAGCGCCGCACTGTCATTGTTGCCGGTTTCGTCTCGAAGAATCTCCAGCGTCCTTATGACCCAGTAGGGGTCGAGGTTCGAAAGCGGCTCATCGAGCAGCAGCAGCCGTGGCCTCGCGGCTAGCGCGCGGGCGAGAAGTACGCGCGACCGCTCGCCGGTCGACAGGTGATTGACGGGTCGATGCGCGATCGGCTCCAATTCCAAAAGGGCGATCAGTGCTTCAACTCTGACGGGGTCGGGGGAAGGCAATCCAAGCGCGACCACATCACGCGCAGCGATCGGCCAGATCAGACTTCGGGTGGCAGGCAAGAACGACAAGAGCCGCATTCGTCGCGCTGGCGAGGCGCTAGAAACATCCTCACCATCTATGCGGACTTTTCCCTCGTCAGCTTCGATGCCGGCGATCGACCTCAACAGGCTTGTCTTGCCGGCTCCATTTGGGCCGATCACGGCGACCATCTCACCCGGACCGCTTTGCAGATCCGTCGGCTGCAGCCTTCCTGCAAGGGCCAACCCGCGCGCATCGAGCAGAGACGTCATGACGCCACCGTCCTGCGCATCCGTATGACGATCCAGATGAAGAGAGGGGTGCCGATTGCTGTCGTGACCACGCCCACGGGAATGGCACGTCCCGCTGGGGCCAGGCGCACCAGCAGGTCGGCGCAAACCAGGAGCAACGCGCCAATCGCCGCGGCAGGCAGGAGCGCCCGGCCCGGATGCCCGCGAGTCAGAGACCTGGCCGCATAGGGGGCAATAAGACCGACGAAGGCGATCGCCCCGCAAACCGAAACGCAGGCACCCACGGCGATCGCCGTCAAAGCCACGACTTCGGCTCCCAAGCGACGCGGCCGATAGCCTACCGACGCCGCCACGTCGTCGCCGAGCGCGAGCATGTCGAGCGCGGTGCTACGGCGAGCGAGCAGGATGCAGGCCAAAGTCGCCGGTACTAGCGCAGCCGCAGCCTGGGGAAGGCTGCGGTCGACGAAACTGCCCATCAGCCATTCGAAACTGTCGTAGAAAGCGAAGGGCGATGGTGCGAGGGCGAGGAGGAGGCTGGTGCAGGCTCCTGCGGCCAGCGCGATCGCTATTCCCGCCAGCAGAAGCGTCGCCGTCTCACTTCGCCGTCCGGCGACGGCGAACAGGGCCATCAAAGCCAAGGCCGCTCCTATGGCGCCACAAGCCGCAAGGCTGAGAGGACCGGATATCCCCAACCAATAGGATCCGGCCACGGCGCCCAGCGCAGCGCCGCTGCTGCTTCCCGTGATGTCGGGAGAGGCGAGAGGATTGGCGAACGTCGCCTGCAGGGCCGCACCGGTCATGCCGAGCACTGCTCCGTAGCCGAGCGCCAAGAGGGTCCGTGGCAGGCGAAGCTCTTCAATCACCAGCCAGGCCAGCGCCGGATCCGATTGCCTTAGCTCGATCAGGCTGCCGAGCGGCGTAATCAGGCTCAGCGCCGCCGCAGCGATGAGGCCCAAGATCAGCAGGAGCCACGCGAGCCTCATCGTAACGCCCTGAGCCGCTCGACTTCGGCAATGACGAGGGGCCCCATGCACGTCCACGCCCGTCCGTCCGCCTCGACGCGCTTCGACTTGGCATTGCGGACGATCGGGTGGTTCAGCCATGCGACGCCACGCGACATTTGCCCTGATCGATAGCGGCTTTGCACAAGCACTGCCGGCGGCCGAACGATCAGTGTTTCGAGCGATACCCGATCGCCGCCGAGCGGCCGTTGCTGCAATCCAGCCAGCCGCATCCAGTCCGCGCCGACCGAAGGAGACCCGATCGTTTGACCACCGCCCCCGATCCAGATTGCGTCAGCGGCTCTATTCGGCTTGTCGGCCCGTAACTGCAGAAGGCGCTGGAGCCAGGGTTCTGCGCGCTTGGGATCGCCCAGCGCCCCGGCTGTGGCTCGAAAATTGAAGGCTACATCGTCGATTGCGCTCACGGGACGCAGATCGACCGCGCGGATGCCGAGCCTTCGGGCGATCAACGACGTCGCTCGGCCGCCACCGCCCATGGTGAGAACCACCTTCGGCTTCACGCCGATTACTTGCTCCAGCGACCCCCGGTTGGAGTGGTGTCGCCTCGCAATCCTCCACAAGGGCGATTCCTGCGGATCCTGCGACAGGAAGCTGACGCTTGCGATCTCCTGCGGCTTGGCCAGCAGCAGGAGGTACTCGTCCGTGCAGAGATTGAGGGAAGCGATGCTAGCTGCCGCCAGCAAGCCGGATACCGGCATAGACGCTCCTCCCTTCCGTCCGATAGCCCAGCGCGTCCTGGTAGCGTTCGTCGAAGGCGTTGGCGGCCCGGGCGAAGACCTGGACGCCCTTCGTCACGTCGAAAGCCAGCGCGTGCTCCCGCGAGCCAATAGGCGTCCAGCGTCACCCGGCGAAATGGAAAGCTCTCGAAATCCGTATCGATGCGATCGCCGGTGTAGGCCAATGAGGCGCCGTAAGTGAGCCGGCCGACACCGACCGTCTGCCGCAATCGAACCGCTGTGCTTCGGCCTCCGAGCTTCGCGGAGCAGGCGACCGCCGTCGCCCGGCTCGCTGGCTTTCAAATAGGCATAGTTGGCCGAAAGGCGGAGTTGCTCGCCGAGCGACCAATCGACTTGAGCTTCGAGGCCTGACCGACGGCTCTTCTCCTCCCGGTTCGCGGTACTGGAGAGGAAAGTGTCGGGATCGAAAACATCGACGATCTCGTCGCGAAGGCGCTGCCGATAGGCCGTCAGCGCTGCACTCAGCGGACCCTTCCGATAACGGAGCGACACTTCGAAACCGCGTGAACGTTCCGGCTTAAGTGTTTCGATTTCCCACGAATGACCCCGGGAAGAACCCGTATAGATCGAAGAAGGTCGGTTGGGCGATGCCTTCGCCATAGGACGCGGCGAGCGACACGCCGCGACCCGACATCACGCTAGCAGAGATGCCCGCAGGGACGTCGTGTCCTCGAACCGATTGAACATGTCTCGACGGACGGCGACGTCGGCCACAATGGGACCGGCGTCTGCCCGCCACTCCGCGGTGAGGCCATGATGCTTGCGGTCGCGATCCTGGTTGGAAGCGCCTCCGTAGATGATGTCGCTGGCGCGAAACTCTTCGCTGGCGCCCTCGAAGGCAAGGATCAGGCGATGCTCGATCGCTCGACGTCTGGAAGCGGTACTGGGCCTGTGCGTCGATGGTCGACCTACGCCCAGAAGTCCGATTGATTTCAACATCGTCCAGGAGATTCCGGTTGCGCGACGACAGGACCGATGCGCCGATGCGGCCGCTCCAGGTTGAAGCGGCGTTCCCAAAATCGCCCCAGATCCGGCCCGCCGTCAGCCGGTTACGGCTGCTGTCGAGCGTATCCGCATGCAAAAACGTCAGCGGATCGTAGCCATCGAACTCACTTCGCCCGGATAGAGCGAATGCGGCGGCGCCGATCTTAAGCGCAGGGGTGGCCTGCCATACTCCGCGTACGCGGCCCGACAGGTTTCGATACCCGTCCCGATCACCGTCTCCGTCGAACGCATCGATGCCGTTGGAACGTTGGTATCCTACGCCTCCTGCGAGGCTCAAATTCTCACTTTTCAGGGTCCCTGACGTCGATGCTCGCCGGAAGCCGAAGGAGCCCGCCTCCGCCGCGGCGGCATAGCCGTCTGCGGTGGGGTCGATCCCATCGACGGCAACGACACCCCCGACGGCCTCCGAGCCCCACAGTGCCGACTGCGGGCCCCTCACGACCTCAATCCTGGATGTGACGTCAGTATTCAGGAGCTCGAAACGAGGCTGGTTACCCGTGGCGGGATCGTTGGCGCGGATGCCGTCGATGAACAGCAATGTATGATTGTTCTCCGCGCCTCGAATCCGCACCTCGGTCAACGATCCGGCCGGCCCGGACGTTGCGATCGACACTGACGGCGTCAGGCGCAGCAGGGCAGGGACGAGCGGCTCGCCCAGGCGTTCGATGCTGCGGCCATCGATAACGGTCACGCTGGCGGGGGTGTCGGCCGGCCTCTTCGGGCGCACGCTCGGCGGTAATGACGATTTCTGTGCTTGGGACTGCGTCGATCACTTGATCCTCCTTTGACGAACAGTCGTCGCGGAGGATGCGCGGCATCCACGCCCTTCAGCTGGTCCCGGCTGGAGAAACGGACGACGGACCAAGGCAAGTGTCTGACTCCCACCCAGATGCGGGCGGATACAGTTGCGGGCACAGCGCCGGTTTTGCACCGGCTTCCTTCTTGGCCGGCGGCCGTAACCGCCGGACCTCGATCCGATGGCGGGACTAGGGGCGGGCGCTCAGGCTTGTCAATCGCGGGCCTGTCGCCTAAGTGCGCGCGACATTCCCGGCAGCTGGTCGGAAACCAGCGCCATTTCAAGGAACTGACGATGAAATCCGGTACCCACCCCGACTATCACAACATTACCGTCCAGATGACCGACGGCACGACCTTCCAGACCCGCTCCACGTGGGGCAAGGAAGGCGACACGCTGCACCTCGAGATCGACCCGACGTCGCACCCGGCCTGGACCGGTGGACGTGGCCAGATGCTCGACACGGGCGGCCAGGTTGCCCGCTTCAACAAGCGTTTTGGCGGTCTCAGCCTCGGCAAGAAGTAAGCGGTGACCCAGGCGCCGGTACTAGAGACCGAGCGCCTGCGCTTGCGGCCTTGGCGGAAGGATGACTTCCGCCCCTACCACGCGCTCCTGCAGCATCCGGAGGTGCATCGGCACTTCGGGCCCGAGCCCATGGGCGCGGAGGAATGCTGGCGCCGCTTGCTTGCGGCCGTCGGCGGGTGGCAGTTCAATGGCTTCGGCACCTGGGCGGCAGAGCGCAGGGACGACGGCAAGCTCGTCGGCAGTGTCGGCATCTTCACGGCCTGGCGCGACCTTGAGCCTGAATTCGGCGAAGAGCCGGAGATGGGATGGATTTTCGCCGCCGAGACGCATGGCTTGGGCATGGCTTCCGAAGCGTGCCGCGCCGTCATCGACTGGACCGAAGCGAACCTTCCGCCCACGCCGATCTGGGCGATTATCGCACCCGCCAATGAACCGTCATTGAAACTGGCGAGCGAAGCTGGGCTTCGAGCGTCTTCACGAGAGCGCTCTATCACAACGACGCCGACTGTCGTTCTCAAGCGGCCGGCCTGGTCGTTACCAGCCGCCACCGCCACCGCCACCGCCGCCGCCGCCCGAAGAGCCTCCGCCGCCGGAACCGCTGCTCGAACCCGGGGCACTCGATGCGGAGCTGACCGTGCTGGCGAGCGACGGAGCCGATCGTGTTCACGAAGGTTCCCGGGTTGCTCCAAGGGTCGCTCGAGCCGGAGTACCAGCCGAAGCCCTGTTGTCCGCCTTGCGCCGCAGCTGCGGCGAGCACGCTCGCGAACCGGTCCGCCCAGCGGTTCTCGACGCCCAGCGCGACCGCATAGGGCAGATAGCGCTCGAACAGTTCCGGCGTGTCCTCGGGCGGATGCATGCGGTCGAGCCGCTCACGCTCGGTGATCGACAGATATTGCTTGAAGCCCGCGATGCGGTCGAGCACCGCGCGCCCTTCCTTGGTCGGCGCGTCGATCCAGGCGAATGCTGAAAGTGCGACGGGTAGGGCGAGCAAGGGCAGGACCAGCGGCTGCCACCAGCCGCTGTTCGAGCGCCTGGATGAGAATCGGACCTCCAGTCGCAAATGCAATGGCCCCGCAGAGGAAGGCCCCGATAATGTCAGCAGGCACTTCCCGGTCTGCGACGTGCCCTGCATCAGCGCGACGAGGATCGCCGCCAGAGCGAGCATTCCGATGCCCACGCCGATCAGCCAGACCTGTCCGCCATCGGTCGCCGCGACGACGGCAGCCGCGGACATCCAAAGCGCACCGACGAGCAGGATGCATTCCCGTAACGGCCCAGCCCCAATTCTTGTGGAACAGCTTTCCTTCGTACTGTTCCTTCAGAACGTCGCCCAAAGCCTTCTGTGAGGCCGAAAACTTTGCGTGGTTCTTCTGCTCCATGACGATTGTTTCGCCGGTCATGGCGAGTTCGCGCAGGGCAGCTTCCTCGTCCGCGGGCAGGGGATCGGTGGACGCGACGCGCTCGAGCCGCGTCTTGCCGCTGGAGAACCAGCCTCCGTCCTGCTCGACCATGCGGATATGGCCGCGAACGCCCATGTCGATGAGGGCGGCGGCGAACGTGCGGTCGTCGGCGCCCATCTTGGTGACGTAGCGCATCGCCGCGGGCGTCAGATCGTCCGGGCGGCGAGAAGATCGGCACGACGGTGCCTGCCCGCGGATCGCGTCCGGCACGCTTCCAGGCGAAAAAGAAATAGCCGAGCAGTCCGAGGAGTCCGGCAGCCTCCGACGATCGAGCGGTCCATAGTCGGTCAGCCAGTACTTCTGCTCATCCGGCGCGGCGACGACGCCCTTGGGAAAGGCGACAGCGACGGTCAGTCCCTCTCGCGGTCCGAGCGGCGAGATCGTGCGGAAGAGTATGTCGCCCGGCTTTTCCTCGACGACCTGCGCGTTCGAGGACGTCGCGCCCTGTGGCCCTGTGTACACCGCGCGCTGGCCGAAGCGAACGGCTCGCCGGCAAGCGGATTCGCGCTTCGGCGACGTCGATGGGGAAATCCCAGCCGGTTCCCGGTCGCGTTCCAGTAGAGCTCGTCATAGTCCTTGAAGCGGCCGACCTGGCGCGTGGTGCTGTATCGGATGACGTACCGATGGTCGCCGATGGGGATGAGCTCGTCCGTACCGGTGAGCACCCGGACGCCGTTCGGGATCGTCTCGGTCCAGGCATGGACGGGCATCCCGTCCATCGTCGCGCCGCGGAACGTGAAGCCCACCCGCACCTGCGACCCGTTTCGCCCGCGATAGCGGGTCGGAAAGTCGCGATAGATGCCGCGGTTGATGCGGTTATGCTCGGCGCGGACGTCGATCGTCTCGGTGACGTCGAGCGACGAATCCTTTTGGATCTGGACGTCGCTGATGAAGCGCTGGATGCGCTCCTCGGCCCGCGCGGACGTTGCCGCGAAAAGCAGAAGTAGGGCAGGGACCGCCCGCCGGAGAAAGCCCACGGCTACGCCGCCGGGCGTTCGAACGACACCTTCGGCGCGCTTTGGATCGCCGGATCCTCGTCCTGGTAGAAAGGCTCTTCGAAGAAGCCGAGGGGCTTGGCGATCAGGACCGGCGGGAAGCTCTGAACGTTGGTGTTCAGGTCGCGGACCGTCGCGTTGTAGTAACGGCGCGAGCTCTGCAACTCCGCCTCGATGTTCGATAGCTGCTGCTGCAGGTCGAGGAAGTTCGTATTGGCCTTGAGGTCGGGATAGGCCTCCGCAACGACCATCAAGCGCCCGAGCAGGCTGGTCATCTGCGCGTCGGCCTGCGCCGTACCTTCCACTGTCGATGCCTTGGTTGCGTCGGCACGGCGGGCAGTGACCTCGTCCAGCACCTCGCGTTCGTGGGACGCGTAGCCTTTCACCGCTTCAACCAAGTTAGGGATCAGGTCCGCGCGGCGCCGAAGCTGAACGGTGATCCCGCTGAAGCCCTCGCGCACCAACGCGCGCAAGCGAACCAGCCGGTTGTAGATGCCGATCGCCCACAGCAGGAGCACTACGACGACGCCAAGGATGATCCAGCCGGCGATATCCATGAAAACCCCCTGATTTGCCCAACGGGTCACATAAGGGGTTACGGCTGTTCCCGCTAGAAGGCGGCGATCCCTGTGATCGCGCGGCCCAGGATCAGCGCATGCACGTCGTGGGTGCCCTCATAGGTGTTCACCGTCTCGAGGTTCGCGGCGTGGCGCATGACGCCGAACTCGGCGCTGATGCCGTTGCCGCCATGCATGTCGCGGGCGATGCGGGCGATATCCAGCGCCTTGCCGCAATTGTTGCGCTTCAACAGGCTGATCGTCTCGGGGACTAGGACACCCTCTTCAAGCCGACGGCCGACCCGTAGCGCCGCCTGCAGGCCGAGCGTGATCTCGGTGATCATGTTGGCGAGCTTCAGTTGCACGAGCTGGTTGGCCGCGAGCGGCTTGCCGAACTGCTTGCGGTCGAGGGTGTATTGCCGGGCTGCAGCGTAGCACGCTTCGGCGGCGCCCATCGAACCCCAGCCGATGCCGTAGCGGGCGCGATTGAGGCAACCGAATGGCCCCTTGAGCCCTTCGACGTTCGGCAGCAGCGCGTCCTCACCAACCTCGACATTGTCCATGACGATTTCGCCGGTGATGGAGGCGCGAAGCGAGAGCTTCTCCTTGATCTTCGGCGCACTGAGGCCCGGCATGCCCTTTTCGAGCACGAAGCCGCGGATCTTGCCGCCATGCGCTTCCGACGTCGCCCAGACGACGAAAACGTCGGCGATGGGCGAGTTGGTGATCCACATCTTGGCGCCGCTGATGCGGTAGCCGTTCGCCGTCTTCACGGCGCGGGTGCGCATGCTGCCCGGGTCGGATCCCGAATCCGGCTCGGTCAGGCCGAAGCAGCCGACGAACTCGCCGCGAGCGAGTTTCGGCAGATACTTCCGGCGCTGCTCTTCGGAACCGTAGGCGTAGATCGGATACATCACGAGGCTCGACTGGACCGAGCAGGCCGACCGATAGCCGCTGTCCACGCGCTCGACTGCACGGGCGATCAGGCCATAGCTGACATAGCCGAGGCCGGCTCCGCCATATTCCTCAGGGAGGGTGGCGCCCAGCAAGCCGAGCTCGCCCATCTCGCGCATGATCTCACGGTCAAAGCTTTCCTCGAGATAGGCGTGCTTCACGCGCGGCTGCAGCTTCTCCTGCGCATAATTCTCGGCGGTGTCCCGGACCAGCCGCTCCTCTTCCGTCAGCTGATGCTCAAGGTCGTACGGATCCGCCCAGTCGAACGGGAGGATAGCGGGCTCGTGGTGAGCATCCGCCTTGGGAGAAGTGGCCACGTGGATGTCCTGCGCTTGAGGAAGTCGCGGGCCTCTTACATTTGTCAGTTCGGCTTCGCCACCCCAGTACCGCTCCCGCTGCCGCCAAAGCTTTGCTTCAGGGTCAGGCCGAAGCTGCGATGCCGGTTCCGCTCGCGGAGCTCATCGATGATGTCTTCGGCGTCGGCACGGTTTGGGCGGAACAGTCGGCGCGAACGATTACCGCTCGTGGCGAACAGATTGTCGACATCGAATGTAATGGAAGTCCGCGGCGTCGGCCGATACTCGATAAATGCCGTGCCGTAGGGTCCGCCGTTGAAGTTCGTGTCGAACTCGTCCGTCCGGTAGAAAGTGAAGTGCTGATAGTCGTTGACGACGAAACCGTAGGAGAATTGCCCGGCGTCGCGGCGGACGTCGATCCGCCACTCCCAGTTCGGGAAATAGCCGCTGAACTTGCGGTTCTCGCCCGAGATTGGGTCTTCAACGCGGGTGCGCTGGAGCGTCCCGGTGAACTTGGCGCGAAGGCCACTCCACAATTTGCCCAAGGGAGCGTCCACGGTCAGCTCGGCGAAGCTTCGTTTGCCGGTGCCGAGATTGCCGGGGGCGTCGAAGCCGTTGCCCTCGTCGTCGAAGATCAGGATGCGGTCCTGGAGCATGCTCACCCGGTCATGACCGAGGTCGAGCTTGATCAGGCCGTCCCCGAGGAGTGGATGTTCGGCCGTGAGCCGGAACTCCCAGGTGCGTTGAGGCTCAAGGTTCTCGTTGCCCGCGTTTACGCGGTCGGTCGAAAGCTCCGCCACGCTGATAAAGTCGTAGAAATCGAGCTGGGCGACGGTTCGACGGACGGACAGTCGACCGTGCCAGCCATTCCCCGGACGCCAGTCGATCGACAGGTTCGGCTTCAAAAACTTGAGCGTCCGATCTGCTGACGTGTCGCCGCGGACCTTCAGGTTCGAAAACTCGTAATTCACGCCACCGTCGATGCGGATCTGCGGCGTGAGGTTGCGGCCGACGCTGACATAAACCTCGCCGCGCTTTTCCTTCACCGTCGCGTCGTCGAGCGGAAGGTCGATCCGAACCAGTTCGCCGTCCTCATCGAACTCGGAAAATTCGACCTTGCTGTCGAGCGTGTTGACTGCTGCCTCCGCACCCACCTCGAACGAAAAGCCTGCGAGGTCCGATCGGGTCCAGCTCAGGCGACCGATCGTCTCGTTTCGCTTCGCTTCAATGCTCTGCTCGAAGCCACCGATGACGGACGCATCGTCCGACAGCAGGCCGTCGCGCAGCAGATAGGTTTCCGTGTCGTCGCGCTTCCGCCGCGTCACGAGACCTACGAGCTTGATCGCGCCTCGGGCGAGCGGACGTGTGACGTCACCGCCCAATTCGATGAACGGATTGCGGAAGTGCTGCTCAAGGCTGTCGTCACGCTGGCCATCCGCGGTCGTGACACGGTTCCGCTGGGTCAGGTCGAAGCGGCTCGGCTGCCATCGCGCATTGAGGCGGTAGGCGTCGTCGGAGCCACGCTCCATTGCCCAGCTGCCGGAGATGTATGGATCGCGATTGAAGTAGCTGTTGAACTTGCGCCGAAATTCGATCTGCTCGCCTGTGCTCGTGTCGATCAGAGTATCCGTGCCTTCTTCGAGCTGCTTGTTTCGACCCGTCCCCGCCGAAACGTTGAATGTAGACGGGCCGCGGCGGATGACGGCGGAGCCCGAAATGTCCGTGTTGATATAGCCGGTGTAGCGCCGGGTGGCCGCTGCGGTGACATTGCCGTCGATACCGGACTCGGCTGACAGGATGACGTTGAGAACCTGGCTCTTGCCAGCATAGTCGGAGCCGTACAGATCGCCCGGGCCAACTTCCACGCGAAGCACCCGTTGGGCCGGGATTTGGGCCAAGGTGACATCGAGCGCTTCCGCCTTGGAGCTCGGCCGCGCTCCGTTGAAGACCACATTGCCCGCGGTTCCCGCAAAGCCGCGTACATCGACCTGTCCCAGGTCCGTCTGGGTCGCGCCCAGGTCGAGCTGGAAGCCCGGCACTCGCCTGGCGATATCCAGCGCGCTTCGGGGAGCGTATTGGGTGAAATAGGAAGCTTCGTAGCTAGCGACGCGGGAAGCGCCGTTGGAAGGAACGGCCGCGGTCGACTGCGGGTCACTTGGGCTTGGCGTCTGCGCCATAGCGAGTTCGGGGCTGACGAACGCCGCTACCGCAACACTTCCGAGCAAAAAGGCCCGTGCCATCCATGTCCCCCTTGATGTGGTGAGGGGGCGGCTAAGGCAGGGACGGGCCACGGGCGACGCGGGTTCGATCAATCGACAAACGGTTCGACCAGAGCCGTTGGTAGGCGCACGGGTGGCTGGACTGCTGGGACGAGGACGCACTGGATTACACTCCACGGCATTTGATGACGGCCGTTGAGTGGCGCAGCTCTGTCAAAGAGGGCGTAGGTAAAGCGTCAATTCTTCGTCAAAAGAGTCTTGGGGTCGCTGATCCAGGCTTCGCGGGTGAGTGGTGGGAGACCGGCCTTTTGCCTTTCGGAATTGAGGGCCGTGCGCAGCCGCTCGTCGAATTCGAGGAGCCGGTGGTCGGCCTTGAGTTGCTGGTAGAACGGGCTGTTCAAGAGCGACATGGATGGTATGGTGATGAGGACGAGAGGTGCTTCACTCGACAACCGATCAAGTCGGCTCAGGGCCTCGTCACGTCGACCCGACAATGCTGCAATCTGCGCGAGATTGACCTCCTTGATCCTTCCCCCGAGGCCCTTGTCTGGCAGTTTCGCGTTCGTCTTAGAGAATTGCGACAGGAGCCGGGCCGCTTCCTGGGTGCGTCCGGCGTTTCGAAGCGCCAGGACCGTTCCGGGCACGGCGACCAGATCAACGTCGACCTCGCCGGATCGGATCAGCGGTTTGCTCTGATCGTAAAGCCTGACGAGCACCTCTCCGTGCCCGGACTGAACGAGCAAGGCCGCCGAAGCCCACAAATTCGACCGGTCCCAGTAGTGGGGCCCCATCGCCGCAGCCTCTCTAGCTAGCGCCGCCCAGTCTGCGCTGAGCAGCGCGTTCGAAAATGGCTCATGAGACATGACTTCGGCGGCTTTCCGGTTCTCACCGAGGCCACCCAGGCCGCTCGCGTAATTGAACCGATTGTTTCGCTCGGCCGGAAGGCGATCGAAGAGCATCTTAGAGTAGCGAAGACTATCGAAGGCCCTGGTTTCGCTGTTCGCTAGCCCACGCAGCAGCAGGAGCTTCGCCCGATCGTCGGTGCTCAGCTGCAGGAAACGCCGGACGACCTTTCGCGCCTCTTCATCTTGCCCGACGAAAATCAGCGCGCCGGCGTAATGCTCGTTGTTGATGTACCAGAGGGGATCGATCTCGACAGCCCGCCGATACTCGACGAGGCTTTCGGAGAAAGCCGATCGCTGACTGAGTGAGGTCGCGAGCCAGCGATGATAGTCGGCCCTTTGCGGGCTCAGCTCGGCCGCCTTGCGATAATAGGGCTCCGACCTCTTATCCTGCAGGTAGATGAAGCCCATGGCGGCGTAGGCGTCGCCGAGGTTGGGATCGAGCTCGATGGCTTTCTCCGCAAACTTCCGTGCCTCGGCACGTGCCTGATCGATCGGCAGCCGCCCGTATGAGGTTGGATGATCCGACTGAAGCATCAGCACCTGCGCCAGCTCGGCGTAGGCGGGTGCATATCGCGGATCGAGCTTGATGGCCTCGCGCAATAACCGCTCCGCCTCCCGCAGCGTGATCTCGCGGCGCTCCCGGACCAGCTGACGCGCAGCGAGATATCGGTCGTAGACCTCGGGGCTCGTCGACTGATGAATGGGTCTGTCGAAGGATCGCGACAAACGCATCGCTACGGTCTTCGCGATGTCGCCTTGAACGGCGAAGATGTCACCGAGGCGACGCTCGTAACGTTCCGACCACAACTGGGCGCCGTCGGAGACGCGAGTCAGATTGACGATGACCAGCACGCGATCGCCCGCGGTCCGCACGCTGCCATCGAGCAAATGCGTGATCCCGAGGTCCCGCGCGATCTTGAGCGAATTGGGCCGCTCAGCAATCTCCTCTGCCGAAACCCGACCGAGCACGCGGATGCGTTGCTCATGGGAAAGAAGATTGAGGATCTCGTCCGAAACGCCGCTGGCGAAGTAACCCTGCGTTCGCTGACCGACCTCTTCGAAAGGCAGGATAGCTACGTTTGGGCTGGCTTCGGCAGAGGCGGCGCGGAAGAAGTAGACACCTGCTGCGCCGATCAGCAGCAGGATGAGCAGTATCGGGAGCAACCACCATCTTCTTCTTGTGGGCGCGGCTGCTGAAGACTTCACCTCTGAAGGTGCGACCTTTGTTGCGGCTGCGTTCTTTAGCAGCGCCCGGGTATTGGGCGACGGCGCCAGTCCCAGTTCGTCCTTGAGCCGTTTTTCCAACCGCTCGATGCGCCGATGCGCTCCAGAGCGGTCGCCAAGCGCGATGTCCGACCGGACCCCTGCCTGCGCGGCGCGCTCGTCGAGCGGGTCGATCCTCTCGAGCGCGTCGGAGATGCGCCGTGCCGAAGCGACGTCCCCACTTGCGATGCCTGCTTCGGCCGCATCCGTCCCGGCCTGGACAAGCTGTCCAGATACGCGCGTGCGTTCCGCGCGGAGCCACTCGTCGAGATCCGGTGTGACATCATCCAGATCGCCGAGAAGCGGCCACTGGATATCCTCGAGATGATCCGCGACTTCCGCCGGATCGATTGCGCCGTGGATCGAACCAACATCGGTCCAGAGCCGCTTCGGCCCCAGTTCCACCAACTCGCGGCTGACCGTCAGCAGCCCGGATGAACTGAGGTCACGCAATTCGTAGAGCGCCTGTCGCAAGCTCGCCTTGGCCTGCTCCTCGCCGCGATCGCCCCACAACAGGTCCGTCAGCCTTGCCCGCGACACGGGGCCCTTGGCCAACGCCACTATCGCCAACACCGCTCGCGTCTTTCGCGCTTTCGGAGTCAGGTCCTGCCCGGTCTTGTCGATAAGGCGCATGGGCCCGAGCAGCGTCAACGCCGCTTCGCTGGCCCAGATATCCTGGCGGCTACTCCCCTGATCGGCCATTAGGTGTACTGCATAGCTACAACAGTAGTCCTTGGCGAGGTGTCTGCCAGCGTTCAGTTACAGCGGCATCGAAGTTCAGCATTTGCATTCAAGAGTTCCGGAAATGCAGCAGCTGAACTATGGTCAGCAGAGGGGGAGACGCTGCATGCCGCTAACCCGCAGAATTCTCAGGCTTCGTCAGCTCGCCAAGGGCAACTCGCACATGCGTGACAGGCTGCTGGGAGGGTCTCAATTCACCAGGCAGGACGTAATCGACGTCACCGGCGTGGCCCAACATCAACTCCACAATTGGGTCTCGCGGAATTGGCTGACGCTCTCCGGCGAGCAGAATCCGGGGAAGGGGAGGCGTAGGCTCTATGCCGGCTCAGATATTATCAACGTGGCCTTCGGGCTCGAGCTGCAGCCATTCGGCTTGATGCAGGTGGCCGACCGGCTCGCCCGAACGCAGCAAGTCACCCGCCGAGCCTATGGAATGCTGCTCGATGCCAATTTCGAGAGCGGGCGCGCCTTTGCCATCGTCCCGTGCGGCGAGGGAGACTGGCGTTACGTCGCGTTCGGGCCAGGGACGGCAAGGTCCGGCCATGATTTCTGTGCAGCCGTGATCGTCGATCTCGACCGAATCATTCTGGAAACCTTGGAACGCTTGATGTCCCTCGAGATGGGTGAGCAACTGCCAGGCGGCCGGCCGGACAGGGGGACGGGCACAGGTCGCGACGCCACGGACGATGCGCAGGTTTGGAGCGGCGAACTTATTGCTGAAGACATTGGCGACGAATATTTCATGAACTCAGGGCGTTCAGCCAGCTTTTGATGAATACATCTAAGCTTGTGAGCTTGGCGGATGGGGTGGGATTCGAACCCACGGTGGGCTTGCACCCACGGCGGTTTTCAAGACCGCTGCCTTAAACCACTCGGCCACCCATCCTTCGTTCAGCTTTTGCCGCTATCGCGTGTCGGGATGGGACGTGCAAGGCGTGCGGCGAAGCCGACTGGCGCAATAGGGCGTTTGGGCCGTAGCCTCGCGAACTGGTGGGAGTGTCGAATTGCGATTGATTGGTGCCTGGATAACGGCGGCTAGCGGAGCCTTGGCTTTCGGGCCGGCGGTGGCGCAAGTCGATCCGCTGGCACCGATGCCGCGACCGGTGTCTTTGCAAGCGCAAATCCAGCCTGCGCCAGGGTACGCGGCCCTGCAGCCGGTCCAAACCCTTCAAGCGGTCCGTCCGTCCTATGCGCAGCCGACCGGTTTCGCGGCCTACAAATTGTATCTCGCCGGCCGCGCGCGGAGCGAAGGGGTTCGCGAAGCAACGATTCAGGCGAATGTCCCGGGGCTTGAACTCAACACCCGCGCCATGGAGCTCGACCGCGCTCAGCCAGGCGGCCCGCCGAACAGCACTTATATCCCGCCCTTTGCGCCTTATCGGGTGCGGCACGTGACTTCGGACCTCATCCGCCGGGGCCAGGCACGCTACTCGTCGGTCTACGGCTATCTGACGCAGATCCAGGCTCGGTACGGCGTCGACCCGGGCGTGATCATGGCGATCTATGGCCATGAGACGAGCTATGGCGCGGTGGTTGGCGGATTCGACCTTCTCGAGGCGCTGTCCAGCCTTGCCTATGAGGGGCGGCGGCGGGCCATGTTCGAGACCGAGTTCGTCTCGGCGCTCAAGCTGATCGACATGGGCGTGCCGCGGTGGCGGTTGAAGGGCAGCTACGCCGGAGCCACCGGCTATCCGCAGTTCATGCCGTCGGTCGTGCTGCGCCTCCGCGCGGACGGGGACGGCGATGGATACGGCGATATCTGGCGCAGCGAGGCGGACGGGCTCGCATCGATCGCGAACTATCTTCGCAATGCAGGCTGGAAGCCGGGAGTCCCTTGGGGTGCTGCCGCGCGCGTACCGGCAACGCTCAATCGGGCAGCAATTCGGTCAACCCTGCGAGCTCCACGGTGTGAGCGCGTCTACGCGCGCCACAGCCGCTGGCTGACCGTCGGGCAGTGGCGCTCGCTCGGCGTAGTCCAGTACGGAAATCGGCTCCGCGACACCGAGGTCGCCAGTCTGATCGAGCCCGATGGACCGAATGGAACAGCTTATCTGCTGACCGGCAACTACCGGGCGATCCTCGATTATAATTGCTCGAATTTCTACGCGCTCTCGGTCGGACTTCTGGCAGACGCGATCGTGCGACGCTGAAGCCTCTCGCGCGAGCGGAATCGCGCCGGTAGGAAGGTCTTCCAACAACCAGCAGGACGAACTCCGAGTCGATGAAACGCGCCATTATCCTTGCCTCCGCCGCTGCCATTCTCCTGACCACGACGGCGACCGCCAAGGCCCCGCCCTTCGAGACTCCGGCTCCGGTCGCCTATCTGATCGATCTGTCGTCGGGCGCGGTCCTGCTTTCCAAGGATGCCGACCGGCGCATGCCGCCTGCGTCCATGGCGAAGATGATGACGACCAACGTCGCCTTCGAGCTGATCGATCGCGGGGAGTTGCCGCTCAACAAGATGTGCACCGTGCGGCCCGAGACCTGGCAGAAGTGGCATGGTCCTCAGGCCGGCTCGACCATGTTCCTCTCCCCGGGCGAGCAGGTCAGCGTCGAAAACCTTCTCCACGGCATCGTGACGCTTTCCGGCAACGACGCCTCGGTGGTCCTCGCCGAGTGCATCGCCGGCACCGAGGAAGCCTTCGCCAATGTCATGAACGAGAATGCGAAGCGCCTGGGCCTGACCAATAGCCGCTTCGGCAACTCCAACGGATGGCCGGACGAGGGCAGGACGTACGTCACAGCTCGCGACCTCGCAGCGCTTGCCCGCGCGGAGATCGAAAACCATCCCGAACTCTATAAGAAGTTCTACTCCCAGACGAGCTTCACCTGGGGCAAGACGCTAGGTTCGGGCGCCAACATCACGCAGGGCAACCGCAACCCGCTTCTCGGCCGAGTCGCCGGCGCCGACGGCTTGAAGACCGGTCACACCGATGAAGCGGGCTATGGCTTTACCGGCTCCGCGGAGCAGAACGGCCGCCGTCTCATCATGGTCATCGCCGGGCTCGACAGCTTCAACAAGCGGATCGAGGAGTCGGTGCGCCTGATGCAGTGGGGCTTCAACGCCTGGCAGTCGAAGCCCTTGTTCAAGAAGGACACAAACGTTGGCGCCGCCCGAGTTCAGCTTGGGAGCGAGAGCGAAGTAGCGCTGGTTGCGCCGCGCGATCTCGCCGTGACCATTCCGGCGGGCGTGCTCTCCAAGACGGGCGCAATGAAGATCCGCTACAAGGGGCCCGTGAAAGCGCCGATCGCCAAGGGCCAGCACATCGCGGACCTGGTCGTCGCCATGCCGGAGGGCGAACAGGTCATGCCGCTCGTCGCTGGCGAGGCGGTCGAGCAGGCAGGCTTCTTCGGTCGCGCCTGGATCGGCCTCAAGCAACTCTTCGGCATGGCGTGAGGGGCCCCGCTCGCTTCATCACGCTCGAAGGCGGGGAAGGGGTCGGAAAGTCGACCCAGTTGAAGGCGCTCCATTCGGCGCTGACGGTGCGCGGCATCGATTGCGTCCTCACGCGGGAACCCGGTGGCAGCGATTCTGCCGAGGCGATCCGCAATCTGCTGCTCACCGGACAGGATGCGGGCGTGTCGGCGGAATCCGAGGCGCTACTGTTCGCGGCAGCGCGAGCGGACCATGTCGAGAAGACCATCAAGCCGGCGCTCGCAGGAGGGTCGCTGGGTGCTCAGCGATCGCTTTCCTGATTCCTCGCTCGCCTATCAGGGCGGCGCTCTCGGTCTCGGAATCGAACGTGTGCGCGACCTCTATCGCTTTGCGTGCGGAGACTTCCTTCCGGATCGAACGCTCGTTCTGATGCTGGAAGGAGCGGAGGGTGCTGAGCGGGCGAGGGCTCGCGATACGGACGGTGCAGACCGGATCGGCGGCCGATCCGCCGAATATCATCGCAAGGTCGATACCGCTTTCCGGACCATCGCTGCGACAGAGCCCGAGCGCGTCCGGCTGATCAATGCCTCCGGCTCGCCGGAAAATGTCACCGCCAAGCTCGTTGAAGCGCTGAAAGACCTGCTGCCGTGATCACCGGGCAGGATCGCGCCGTCGATCAATTTGCTTCGGCCTGGAGGAGGGGTGCCCTTCATCACGCTTGGCTGCTCGCAGGCCAGAAAGGCGTCGGAAAAGCGACGTTCGCTCGAGAGGCGGCGACCCGCGTCCTTGCCGAAGCCGCGGGGCCAGCGGTCGATGCTCCCGGGCTAGACACGCCGGAGGATCATCGCATTGCCCGGCTGGTGGCGGCTGGCAGTCATCCCGACCTCCGTTGGCTCGAACGGTTGGTCAATGAAAAGACAAGCAATCATGCGCGCAATATCTCGGTCGACCAGGTCCGCGCGCTCGCAGATCTGTTCGACCTGACGCCGGCGCTGTCGCCCTGGCGCGTCGTGGTGATCGACTCCATCGACGACCTCGAAAAATCCGCCGCGAACGCTTTGCTGAAGATGCTCGAAGAGCCGCCGGCCAATACGATCTTCTTCCTAGTCAGCCATGCGCCGGGGCGCCTGCTTCCAACGATCCGCTCAAGGTGTCGCAGGCTCGATTTCCAGTCTCTCGACGATGACGCCATGAAGTCGGTGCTCGCCAAGGCCTTGCCCGACTTGCAAGGAATTCGAGCGCGATCGGGCCATCGCAGCAGCGGGTGGCTCGGCGGGCAGGGCGATGTCCTTGGCTGCGCTCGACCTCGTCAGCCTGGAAGAGAAAGCGCTCAAGATCCTGCGTCAGGGCGATCCGACCAACAGGGGCAGGTCTGATCTGGCCTCCGAGCTCGGCAAGCGGGGCGCGGGTGACCGCTACGCCGCCTTCCTCGAATTGATGCCGGCGATGATCGCTCGTGAAACCCGCGGGCTGACTGGAGCGCGTCGCGATCGTGCGTTGGACGCTTATGCCCGGACACGTGAGTTGGCTGCAATTGCGCCTCGGCTTTCGCTCGACCCTGCCGCTACCGTGTTCCAGCTCGGTGGTATCCTCGCTTCGGTCGCCGACCCGCTTCCTTGAAGCGATAAACTGGCCCCGCTAGGGCGGAAGCATGGGCGAGCCGTTCTACATCACCACCGCGATCAGCTATCCGAACGGGCGGCCGCACATCGGCCATGCCTATGAGGCGATCGCCGCCGACGTGATTGCGCGCTTCCAGCGAGCGCAGGGCCGCGACGTACGCTTCCAGACCGGCACGGACGAGCATGGGCTGAAAATGGCCCAGGCGGCCCGTACGGAGGGCGTTGAGCCAAGGGCGTTTGCCGACAAAATGTCGCAACTTTTCCTTGAGATGTGCAACGTTCTTAATGTCTCCTACGATCGCTTCATTCGAACCTCTGAGCCGGACCATCACCGTGCGAGCCAGGCGATCTGGACTGCGATGGAGGAAAGGGGAGACCTCTATCTCGATCGATATGAGGGTTGGTACTCGGTTCGCGACGAAGCCTATTACGACGACGGAGAGCTGACGACGGCCGAGGATGGCACCAAGCTCTCACCGCAGGGTACACCCGTCGAATGGACCGTCGAGGAGAGCTGGTTCTTCCGCTTGTCCAGGTACCAGCAGCCGTTACTGGATCTGTATGCGGCCAAGCCGGAGTTCATCCAGCCTGAAAGCCGGCGCAACGAGGTCGTGCGGTTCGTCGAAGGCGGACTGAAGGACCTGAGCATCTCGCGCACGAGCTTCGACTGGGGTGTGCGCGTGCCCGGCAGCGACAATCACGTGATGTACGTCTGGCTCGATGCGCTGACGAATTACATTACCGGCCTCGGCTATCCTGACGAGACGGAGCTTTGGAAGCGCTACTGGCCTGCCGACGTCCACCTGATCGGCAAGGACGTCGTCCGCTTTCACGCGGTCTACTGGCCGGCGTTCCTGATGTCAGCCGGCATCGAGCTGCCGAAGACGGTCTACGGACACGGCTTCCTGCTGAGCCGCGGCGAGAAGATGTCCAAGAGCGTCGGCAACGTCGTCGACCCATTCTCGTTGGCAGAGACGTTCGGCGTCGACGCCCTGCGCTACTTCCTGATGCGCGAGGTCACCTTCGGCCAGGACGGAAGCTATAGCGCCGAAGCCATCGTGAACCGCGTCAATGCGGAATTGGCGAACAGTTTCGGCAATCTCGCTCAGCGAACATTGTCGATGATCTTCAAGAATTTGGGTGGCGTACTTCCCGCGGCTGGCGAAGCAATCGAGGACAAGGAACTGCTCGCTAGGGTCGACGCCGCCTGCACCGAACTATCCGACAAATTTGGTCAGTTCGCCTTTTCGATCGGTCTCGATGCCTGGATGGGCGCAGTGTTCGCCTGCAACGCATACGTGGACACAGCGGCACCTTGGGCTCTCCGGAAGACCGACGCGGATCGGATGGCAGAAGTGCTGGGAACACTCGTCGTCGCAGTCCGCAAGCTTGCCGTAGCGGTAGCGCCGGTGGTTCCGAAGTCCGCCGACAAGCTGCTGACACTGATCGACAGCGGCCGCGACGGTCAGCCGATCGGCCAGCCGCAGCCGCTCTTCCCGCGCCTCGAGCTGGAGGAGGAAGCGGCGTGAGGCTGATCGACAGCCACTGCCACCTCAATTACGCCGGCCTCGCCGAACGCCAGGATGAGGTGCTCGCCAACGCTAGGGCGAGGGGCGTCGCGGGATTTCTCAACATCTCCACGCGGCAGGGCGAGTGGGGTGACGTTCTAGGCGCCGCGGAGCGCAACGCAGACGTCTGGGCTACTGTGGGCGTCCACCCACATGAGGCCGACGCGCATCCAGACCTCGGAGCGGCAGCCTTGGTCGAAGCCGCATCACATCCGCGCGTGATCGGCATTGGCGAGTGCGGGCTCGACTACCACTACGACAACTCCGAGCGCCCGGCGCAGCGCGAGCGGTTCGAAGCGCATATCGAGGCGGCCCGGCAAACGGGCTTGCCTCTCGTCGTTCACACTCGCGACGCCGAGGACGATACCGCCGAGATTCTTCGGACGGGCCGTCACAGGGGGGGGTGTAACCGGGGTCCTCCATTGCTTCACCGGCACAGCAGACTTGGCGCGCAAGGCATTGGACCTCGGCTTCTATATCTCGCTGTCGGGCATCGTGACCTTCAAGAGCGCGCGCGACCTGCAAGAGACGGCAAAGATGCTTCCGCAGGACCGGATTCTCGTCGGAGACGGATTCGCCTTTTCTCGCGCCCGTTCCGCACCGCGGCCAGACCTGTGAACCCGCCTTCGTGGCCGACACCGCAGCCTTTGTTGCGGGCCTGAGGCAGGAAGCTCCCGAGGCCTTGGCCGAAACGACCACGGACAACTTCTTTCGACTGTTCTCCCGGGCGACTGCGTGAAGTTGACGATCCTGGGTTGCGGCACATCGACAGGCGTACCGCGGATCGGGAACGACTGGGGCTCCTGCGACCCCGGTGAGCCCCGCAACCGTAGGCGGAGATCCTCAATCCTGATCGAAAGTGGCGCGAAGCGCCTGCTCGTCGACTGCGGCCCCGATCTTCGCGAACAAATGCTCGCCGCTCAGGTTGCCGACCTGGATGGGGTCATCATCACGCACGATCATGCCGATCATTGCCACGGCATCGACGACCTCCGACCGATCTCACAGGCCCGTGGCGAGCCTGTAATCATCTATGCCCGCAGAAGCGTCCTCGAACGGCTCGCAAAGCGCTTCAGCTACATCTTCAATGGCAATGATCTTTATCCCGCTGTGGCGCGGCCGATAGCGCTCAATGACGAACTTCCGCTTGGCGATGCGAAATCCGCTTCGTGGATCAGCCGCACGGCGGCATCACCTCGCTCGGGATTCGCGTAGACGAGGGTGATCGTTCAGCCGTCTACGCGATCGATTTCCATGACCTGACAGAGGACATGCGGACGCTCTACGAGGGTTGCGACGTATGGATTGCCGACTGCCTCGGACGCCGACCGCACCCGACGCATGCCCATCCGATGCGGTGATCGAATGGGCACGGGAAATTCGGGCGAGGAAGATCTATCTATCGCATATGAACAACAGCATGGATTACCGTACGTTGCTGGACGAACTTCCGGAATGGGCGGCGCCGGCGCATGACGGGCTGGAGATCGAGCTTTCATGAGCGATAACGGCGGCTACGCCATCTATTACGTCCTTCTGCTCGTGCTCGTCGCGAGCTCGCTCATCGGAATGCGCCTGCCGCTGGGCAAGGCGCTGAAAATGGTGCTTGCCTGGGTTGCGATCTTCGGCGTGGCCTTCATTCTCTTCTCATTCCGAAGCGAATTCAGCAGCATTGGCCAGCGGCTTCGCGCCGAGGCTACGGGGACGCCCATCGTCGCCGGCGAGGCGATCCGCATTCCGATTTCCGACGACGGGCACTTCTGGGTCACCGCGAAGCTCAACGGCCAGGACGTGCGTTTGATGGTCGATAGCGGAGCGTCGGTCACCACCGTGTCGAGTAACATCGCAAAGTCCGCGGGCATGCCGACGGACGGTTACAAAGGCATCGTGAACACCGCCAACGGTCAAATTACGGTCACGAGGAGCCGCGCCGACTTTCGCCTGGCGTCGATCGAGCGGCCCGAACTCGCCGTCCACATCAACGAGGCAGACGACGTGAACCTCCTCGGCATGAACTTCCTGTCATCGCTCAATGGCTGGCGCGTCGAAGGCAATTACCTGGTTCTGCAGCCGTGACGAACAGCATCATGCTCGGCAGTCTGTACATCCTGATGGCGGCGATGCTCGTTCTCGGCGCCTTGATGTCGCGGCGCGAACGTGCGGCAAGGCTGCTGACGATGGCGCTGGCCTGGATCGCGATTTTTGGCGGCGGTTTCGTCTTGTTCACGTTCCGCGACGACCTTGGCTACGTCGCGCAGCGCCTCCGAGCCGAAGCAACGGGCAAGCCCGTCGTTCAAGGCCGCGAGATTCGGATCCCGATGGCAATCGACGGCCATTTCTGGGTCGACGGGATCGTAAACGGTCGCAGCGTCAAGTTCCTGGTCGATAGCGGCGCGACCATGACGACGATTGGCCGCGGGACGGCCGCGGAAGTCGGCGTTCGATCCAGTCCGAACCGCAACCAGATTGTTCGAACCGGGAATGGCTACATCCGCGTTGCCACGGGTCAGGCGGAACGATTGGAAGTCGGCGACATTCAGCGGACGAATTTGCCCGTGCACATTGCGGACGGTGAGGATCTCAACGTCCTTGGCATGAACTTTCTTTCGTCGCTGCAGCGATGGGGAGTGGAAGGGCGCTGGCTGATCCTGGTCCCCTGACCGTAGCAGTAATTTTACATAATACATATTATCATACTTTCGGATCGAGGCAGATTGTAATGGTGGAGAAGCCCTCTTGAGCCTTGAGCGTCTCATCGAGATCATGAAGCGCCTTCGCGATCCAGCGACGGGCTGCGAATGGGACAGCGTGCAGACATTCGCGACGATCGCGCCCTACACGATCGAGGAAGCCTACGAAGTCGCGGACGCGATCGCCCGCGACGACATGGACGCCTTGGCGGATGAGCTCGGCGATCTGCAGCTCCAGGTCGTGTTCCACGCGCGGATGGCTGAAGAAGCCGGCAAGTTCACGCTCGACGACGTCCTGAACCGGATCTGCGACAAGATGGAACGCCGTCATCCTCACATCTTCGGCGACGCCGAGCACGGCGGCCATCACCTCTGGGAAGTCATCAAGGCCGAAGAACGCGCTGCGAATCCCGACAAGAGCGCGTTGGCCGGCGTTGCGCTCGCCTTGCCGGCGCTGGAACGTGCCGCGAAGCTTCAGAGGCGCGCTGCACGGACAGGTTTCGACTGGCCGGATGCGTCTGGTCCTCGAGCCAAGATCGACGAGGAACTCGCCGAACTGGAGCGCGAAACCGAGCATTCGCGCATGCTGGAGGAGATGGGCGACCTGCTATTCGCTGTCGTAAACCTCGCACGGCATCTCAACATTGAACCGGAAACCGCTTTGCGCGAAGCCAATCGAAGTTCGAAAGGCGTTTCCGAGCGATCGAGCAGGCACCGGGCTTTATCGACCTTGCCCTGGAGCAAATGGAAGAGCTTTGGCGACGCCGCGAAGCCGCTCAGGCGGACTCCATGCGCCTGAGAATCGCGCCCAATTGTCCGGCGAGAGCCGCACCGACAGTTCGAGCGCATTCCCCATCGACCCGCTGGTCGAGACTTCACCCCGCGCGTGCAGCCAGGCTAGGCGCTGCCTTCGACTGGACTCGAGCCGAATCTTGATGAAGCTCGCGTCTCCCGCTGACAGCGCTTCCGCGATCCGCTCGCGCAGATGGTCGACGCCCCAGCCGCTGAGCGCCGAGATCGGCACGACATCCTCGCTTCGCTCGGCCTCGGCAAGCAGCGCTTGGCGATCCTGGTCGCTCAGTAGATCCACCTTGTTCCAGGCTTCGAGCCGGGCGGCCGCCTCCCTCGCCGATCCCGAGCGACGTCAGCACGTCCTCGACATCTCGCGGCCTGCGCGTCGCGGTCGGGGTGCGCCATGTCGCGGACGTGGATCAGCAGGTCGGCCGATGCGACTTCCTCAAGCGTCGCGCGGAAGGCAGCGATCAGCGCCGTCGGCAGGTCGGAGATGAAGCCGACCGTGTCGGCCAGGATCGCCTTGTCGGCCCGGCAGCCTGATGTTGCGCATGTCGGATCGAGCGTCGCGAACGGCATGTCCTCCGCCAGCACTCCATCGCCGGTCATCGTGTTGAAAAGCGTCGACTTGCCCGCGTTCGTGTAGCCGACGAGCGCGATCACCGGCCAGGGCGCGCGCTGGCGCCGTCCCGCGCTGCAGCGCACGCGTGCCGCTTCACCTGGTCAAGCTCGCGCTTGAAGCGCGCCATCCGGTCGCGGAGCAGGCGTCGGTCGGTCTCGAGCTGGGTTTCACCGGGGCCGCCGAGGAAGCCGAAGCCGCCGCGCTGGCGCTCAAGGTGGGTCCAGGTCCGCACGAGCCGAGCCGGCTGGTAGCGAGACGCGCCATCTCGACCTGCAGCCGGCCTTCGGCGGTGCGCGCCCGCTCGCCGAAGATTTCGAGGATCAGGCCGGTGCGGTCGATGACCTTCGAGCTTGACCTGCTCCTCCAGCGACTTCGCTGCTGCACCGGCGTCAAGCGCGCGTCGACGATGAACAGCGTGACGTCGTTTTCCGCGCAAGCTCCGCAATCTCATCGAGCTGGCCCGAGCCGAGATAGGTCGCCGGGTGAGCTGCCGGACACGGAAAGCCTTCGCGCCACCACGTCCAGGCCGATTGCGCCGCAGACCCTCCGCCTCCTCCAGCCGTGCTTCTGTTGAGCGCCGCGCGCCCTCCCCCACCCGTTCGGGAACGACCACAACAGCACGTTCGCGGCGCGATACATCGTTGCCGGGATCGTATAAGGTCATGCGCTCAGTCCTCTCGCTGTCATCGCAGAGATCGAGCGCGTTCGGCGCGATGGTCGAGATGGCGTGCTTGTACACCAGTTGCGGCGGGCGTCCTTCGCCTTTGAGCAGCACGCAGAAATTGTCGAACCAGGTCACGATGCCCTGGAGCTTGACGCCGTTCACAAGGAACACGGTCAGGGGAGTTTTCCCTTCCGCACGGCGTTGAGGAAAATGTCCTGCAGGTTTTGTTTTTTGTCAGCCGACATGGATGTTGCGAGCCTTCTTTGCTGGGGCCTTGCTGCGGCATGAACGTTCGAGATCGCATGCTCAGTGACCAGCTGCGATGCGAACCTCGGTCGCAGGAGCAAGGAAAAGCGTCAAACCAGGTAATTACACCCTGAAGTTCACGCCTTTCACCGAAAGACTGGCGCCGGCGACTTTGTGCGACGGACGCTGTTCAGGAACTGACTTGAAGCCCAGCGGCTTATCCGGTCAGCCTTGCGGTTCCTTGATGCCCAGGTCGCGCGGTATGGCGACGCCCAAGCGCCTTCAGCTTCCGGTGCAGTGCCGAGCGCTCCATCCCGATGAACGCAGCGGTCCGCGAGACGTTGCCGGCAAACCGGGTGATCTGCATCGCCAGGTATTCCCGCTCGAAATTCCCGCGCGTCCCGCAGCGGACTGCCCATGATCTGTCAGGAATCGCGCTCGAGAGGCGACCGCCCCCTAGCGTCGAGCACTTCCGACGGGAGAAGGTCGACGTCGATCGCCCGCACGCGCTCGCCAGGCGCCAGGATCAGCGTGCGTTCGATGATATTGCGGAGTTGGCGGACATTGCCCGGCCACTCGTGCGCCTGGAGCACCGCGACCGCGTCCTCCGAGAACGTCGGGTGGCGCGATCCGCCGTCGTCCGCGAAGCGCGCAGGAAATGGATCGCACCAGCTCCGGGATATCCTCCCGTCGCTCGCGCAGCGCCGGGACGTGCACCGGCACGACGTTGAGCCGATAGTAGAGGTCTTCGCGGAAACGGCCCTCCGGGATTTCGTCGGCAAGATCGCGTGACGGTCGCCGATATCACCCGCACATCGACCTTGATCGGCCGTTGGCCGCCGATGCGGTGATAGCTCTGGTCGATCAGCACGCGCAGGATCTTGGCCTGCGTCGTCAGCGGCATGTCGGCGATCTCGTCCAGCAACAGCGTGCCGCCGTGCGCCTGCTCGAGCAGGCCAGGCTCGGCGCCTCGCCGTCGCTCTCCTGCCGAACAACTCCTCCTCGACGCGGTCCGGGCTCATCATTGCCGCGGAGACGACGATGAACGGCGCCTTGGCGCGCGGGCTCCACTGGTGGATCATCCGCGCCACAATCTCCTTGCCCGACGCCCGGCGGGCCCGGTGATCAGCACGCGGCTCCCGGTCGGCGCCACGCGCTTCAGCGTGGCGCCGAACATTGTTGATCGCGACCGACGCGCCGTTGAGCTGGTCGTCCTGCCCGACCTGTTGGCGCAGGGTTTCGTTCTCGCGCCGCAGACGCTCCGTCTCGGTGGCGCGCGCGACCAGATGGACCAGCCGCTCGGCCTCGAACGGCTTTTCGATGAAATCGATACGCCCCTTCACGGACGGCGGCGACCGCCGTGTCCAGATTGCCGTGACCCGAGATCATGAGCACCGGCAGGTTCGGATCGCGGCGCTTCACCTCCTGGAGGATCTGTAGACCGTCGAGCCGCGACCCTTGCAGCCAGACGTCGAGCAGGAGCAGCGAGGGGCGTCGCTCCTCGATCGCCTCAAGGGCAGCAGTGCTGTCGGCGGCGGTCCGGACTGTGTAGCCCTCGTCCTCCAGCACTCCGCTTACGAGCTCGCGGATGTCCGCTTCGTCGTCGACTACGAGAACTTCAAGCGCCATCCGTTACTCCACCGTCATCGTTTGGGCCCTGTTCGTCCCCGCTGTCTGAATCCTCGCTGGCTGCAGGCGCGTCTCCCGATGCCAACGTGGCAAGGCGATGCGCGTCGAAGGCGATCCGCACGTGGGTTCCTCCGCCCGGCCGATCAAGGAATGCAATGTCGCCGAGATGCTCCTCGACGATCTTCTTGACGATCGCCAAGCCCAGGCCCGTGCCGCGCACCCGCGTGGTCATGTAGGGCTCGGTCAGGCGTTCGCGATCCTCCGGAAGGCCGACGCCCGTATCCATGACGTCGATGATCAATTGACCGTCGTCCTCCCGGATCTTGAGATCTACGCGGTCGCCAGCGAGATTGTGCTCGCCCCTGCTCCGGCGAGCCTCGATGGCCTCGACGGCATTTTTGACCACGTTGCTGAGCGCCTGGCCAAGCTGCCGGCGGTCGCAGACCATGTCGAAATCGCCTTCCGGCGGCTGCAGTCCGAAGCTGATGCCCGGATGCGCCACCTCATGTAGAAAGAGCGACTGGCGCGCAATTTCGTGGACGTCCTCGTGCCGGAACACCGGCTTGGGCATCCTCGCGAAGTTCGAGAATTCGTCGACCATGCGTCGGAGGTCGCCGACCTGCCGCACGATCGTGCCGGTCAGCCGCTCGAAAGTCTCGGTATCGGACGTGATTTCCTTTCCGAACCGGCGCTGGAGCCTCTCGGCCGCAAGCTGGATTGGAGTGAGCGGATTCTTGATCTCGTGCGCGATGCGGCGCGCAATGTCGGACCACGCGGCCCGACGCTGATCGGTCAGTTGGTCTGTGATGTCGTCGAAGGTGATGACCGCACCTTGCTGATAACGAACACGTTTTACCGCAAGAGTGCGCTGTCCGTTCTTCGAGGTAACGATCACGTCGGCCTCGCGCTGCTCGCCGTGCATGAATTCGTCGAGTTCGCCGGACACCTCCGCGAGCGCAACGCCTTCGAGTGTTTCCTGCTCGTGCTGCAAGAAGGTTTTCGGCCGACCGATTGATGAGCAGGATTTTGTTTTGAGCATCCAGCGCGACCACGCCCGCGGTTACGCTGGAAAGGACAGCCTCCGTGAAGGCGCCGCGCGTTTCGAGTTGCGCATTCGCGGACATGAGCGCGGACGTCTGTTCGTCCAGCCGCCCGGTCATGCGGTTGAAAGCGCTCGCCAAAGTCTGAATCTCGTCCTCGGTCTTCGCGACTGTGACCCGCGCGGAGAAGTCGCCTTCCTCGATGCGTCCGGCGGCGGTCACCAGCTGTGCGACCGGTCGCACCAGTCGATCCGCGAGCTTCAGCGCAGCGACAATCGCCAAGCCTACGACAAGGAGGGACACGACCAGCAGCGCGCCATTGAAACGCAACTGGTTCAGCCTCGAACGGGCGAGAAGCGCGCGATACCCTTCGAGGACCTCATTGGCGCGATCGATCTGCTCCTGAAACTGAGGCTCGAAAACTCGGGCCGCGTATAGATAGGTGTTAGGGCCGTAATCGAGGCGAGTGAGTGCTCCGATGCGGTCGCTCGCGTTGACCGAGATGACCTGACTATCCCCGAGTTGCTCAACTGCGGAGGCTGGAATGTCATTGTTGAGAGGGCGGTCATACGGATTGACGAGGGCAAGCGTTCGGATTTGCTTGTCCTGACCGTAAGTGAAGATGATCGCTTCCGAGAGGTTTCGGTTGAGCACCTGGTACCTGGCGAAAGCGTCGCCGAATTCCGGATCATCGATCGGAATTTGCCTCAAGTATCCGGCCAGGTCACCGCTTGCCGTTAGAGTTGCGCCGGCCACGCGCTCGACCTCATTGTCATAGGTCGTACGGGCGAGCTGGACGCTGTTCTCCAACATCCCGCGTGCGCGGTCCGAGAACCAGAACTCCAGGCCGCTTTGCAAAAGCAGGGATGCCAGGATCGCGACCATGACAGTCGGGACGGCCGCAAGGATCGAAAAGAGGGTGACCAGCCGTGCGTGGAGCTTGCCGCTACCCAAGCCCTCGCGCTCCGCCCGCTGACGAGCAACGCGGCGCGAATAAAGGACCATCAAGGCGATGGCCGGAATTAGGTTGCCGACGAGGAGAACCGCTATCAGCGGCGGTGAAAGAAGCGAACCCGGCTCGGCGCCGCGCGTCAGTACCCAGATCGTGAAGGCGACTGTTGCTACAAGGACCCCAGCGACGCCAAGCGTCGCGAGTTGCGACACGCGTCCGGTCGCCCGGTTGCGAGCGAGCCAGGTGGCGAAGTCGTTCCTATTCAACTGCGAATCTGCGGCAGGCGCGTCCACGTGGGTCGCCTAGCACGATAGTTGCATGAAAAACACAGTTGCTGAATCGTCTCAGCCGCTTTTTTCAGGCTGCCGCCCGCGACAGCCAGGGTGAATAGAATTCGCGCAACATGGTGACGACGACGCGTGGGTCGTCCTGCTGGTTCACCTTGTTGCGAAGCTCGGCCGAGCCCGGAAGGCCCTTGGTGTACCAGCCGACGTGCTTGCGAGCGAGATTCACGCCCGTGTGTGAGCCGTAGAGCGACAGCATGTCATCATACTGCTCGAGCATGGTCCCCAGCTGCTCATCCAGTTCGGGATCGGGCTTCGACCCTCCCCCACCAAGTTCGGCCATGGCCTGACCGAGGAGCCAGGGTCGACCGTAAGCGCCGCGACCGATCATCACTCCGTCCGCGCCGGACTGGTCGAGCGCAGTTCGTGCGTCGTCGATCGAGCAAATGTCGCCATTGGCGATGACGGGCAGCGAGACCGCATCCTTCACCTTGCGAATGAAGGCCCAGTCGGCGCTCCCCTTGTACATCTGACAGCGCGTCCGGCCGTGCACTGTGATCATCTTGATCCCGAGGTCCTCGGCAATTCGCGCGAGTTCCGGAGCGTTGAGGGTCGAATGATCCCAGCCCATGCGCATCTTGAGCGTGACCGGGATCTTCACGGCTTTCACCGTGGCTTCGATCAGGGCAGCGGCAAGCGGAAGATCTCGCATCAGTGCCGAGCCCGCGTCGCCATTGACGACCTTCCGCACCGGACAGCCCATATTGATGTCGATGATTGCCGCGCCGCGCTGCTCGTTGAGCTTCGCCGCCTCGGCCATGACGCCAGGCTCGCAACCGGCAAGCTGAAGCGACACAGGCTCTTCAACCGGGTCCCACAATGCCTTCTGGAGAGACTGGCGAGTCTCACGGATCATCGCCTGACTGGCGATCATCTCGCTGACCGTTAAGCCAGCCCCATAGCGCTTCACCACCCGCCGGAACGGCAGGTCGGTGACACCCGTCATCGGCGCCAGAATCACCGGCGACGCGATCTGGACGGGGCCGATCGAGATGGACTTCAGTTCGGTCATGGGTCGGGCGCATGTAGGGGAACTGCCCTTGGCGGACAAGGCAAGCGGCCCTAAGCCCCGCGACATGACCGTCACAGCCCTCATCGTCGCTGCCGGGAAAGGCGAACGCCTAGGCGGAGACGTGCCCAAGCAATATCGGCCGATCGGCGGCAAACCTGTTCTTCGCTGGGCAGTCGAGGCGATGGCGCGTCACGCCTCGATCGACCAGGTTCGCGTGGTGATCGGAGAAGGCCAGCAGGACCTTGCGCAGAGGGCCCTTCAAGGTCTTGAAGTCGGCGGACTGGTCGCGGGCGGAGCGGAGCGCTCCGACAGTGTCATGAATGGCCTGCAGGCGATCGGCGAAGGTGCAGTCCTCGTTCACGACGCCGCCCGACCCTTTTGTCCGCCGGCAGTGGTCGATCGGCTCCTTGGTGCGCTCGAAGGCAACGATGGAGCCGTCCCGGTGCTTCCGGTCGCGGACACGCTCGCTCTTGGCTCCAACCTGCTGGAAGAGCCTGTCGACCGCGCCCGCGTGCTCCGGGTCCAGACGCCGCAGGCTTTTCACGTGGAAGACCTGATCTATGCGTACGAAGAAGCGGGCCGGAAGGCGGCGACCGATGAATTCACGATCATGCTGGCCGCGGGGTTGAAAGTGGCGACAGTGGAAGGCGATCCCTTGCTGGAAAAGCTGACGACGCCGGCGGACTGGGCCCGGGCCGAGGCGATGCTTGCCTCGCGATTGATCCCGCGCACCGGAATGGGTTTCGACGTCCACGCGTTCGAGGGCGAAGGTCCGATCATGCTAGGCGGCGTCGCCGTGCCCCATTCGCGGGGGCTCGCCGGCCACAGCGACGCGGACGTCGTCCTTCACGCGATCACCGACGCTCTGCTCGGCGCCGCCGGACTCGGCGACATCGGTGAGCATTTCCCGCCTTCGGACGCTCCAGTGGACGGGGGCGCCGTCGGACCTGTTCCTCAAGCATGCGGCGCAGCTCGTCGGTGCACGCGGCGGGATCATCGATCATATTGACGTCACTGTGATTGCGGAGGAGCCGAAAGTCGGTCCGCATCGTTCAGCCATACGGGCTCGTGTTGCGGAGATCCTTGGCGTCAGCTTGGAGCAAATCAGCGTGAAAGCGACGACCACCGAAGGACTGGGCTTCACCGGGAGGCGCGAAGGCATGGCTGCCCAGGCGGTGGCGAGCGTTCGCATGGAGACTGAACCGGTGAAGGATTATCTCCTCCCCAAGGAGTTGATCGAGCAGGCCCGCCAGGTCGTCGAGGCCAATCGCGCCGCCGGCAAGCGCATTTCGGTAGCGGAAAGCTGCACTGGCGGATTGGTCAGCGCGGCAATCACTGAGATCGCCGGATCATCCGACGTGTTCGAAGCCGGATACGTCACCTACTCGAATGCGGCCAAAATCGCCGACTTGCACGTCAGTCAGGAAGTCGTGGAGACGTTCGGTGCCGTCAGCATCGCGACGGCCTGGGCGATGGCCCGCGGCGCGCTGCAAGCATCCGACGCCGACATCGCAGTCGCGATCACCGGTATCGCTGGCCCGCGCGGCGGAAGTGCGAGCAAGCCGGTCGGCACGGTTGTCTTCGCCCGCGCCGAGCGCGGCAAGGACCCGTCGCAGATTGTGGCGGACCAGAAGTTCTTCGATGAGCCCAGATCGCGCGGGCGTGCGGCTTCAGGCGGCGCTTTGTGCGCTCGAACTTGCTGATGCCGTAGAGCACCGCGGCGCTGTCTTCGAAGGCGCCTTCGTCATTCGCCTCAGCGCGCGGTCGAACATCTGGCCCGCAAGAGCTTCGAAAATCCGCGAGCGGAATGCGAAATCGACCGAGAAGCAGAGGTTCGTTCCTCCGTCGTCAGCCGGTTCAAACCTCCACTCGTTGTGAAGATATTTCAGCGGGCCCTCGACATAATCGACGAGGATCTTGTTCGGCCGTTCCTTAACGACACGGCTCGTGAAGCGCTCCTTGAACGCGTTGAAGCCGACAACCAGGTCCGCAACAGTCTCCGTCCGGACTTGAAGAACGGACCCGAACCGCAACGACCCAAGGCAGAAATTCGTCGTAGCGAGCCACGTCTGCGACGAGGTCGAACAATTGCTCTGGCGAGTAAGGAAGATGCTTCGTTCTCGGTGTGACGCGGCATCAGCCGTTCGCTCGCTCCAGCTTGGGCGTTGCGGTCGCCTGCATCTTCTTGAAATCGTCGCCGGCGTGATAGCTGGAGCGGGTCAGCGGCGATGCGGCGACCAGCAGGAAGCCCTTGGCGCGGGCGATGGCGGCATAGGCGTCGAATGCCTGCGGAGTGACGAACTCCTCGACCTTCGCATGGCGCGGGGTCGGCTGCAGATACTGACCCATCGTCAGGAAATCGACGCCGGCGGAGCGCATGTCGTCCATCACCTGGTGAACTTCGAGCCGCTGCTCGCCGAGGCCGACCATGACGCCCGACTTGGTGAAGATGTGCGGAGCCTTGCGCTTCACGCTCTCCAGCAGCCGAAGCGACGCATAATAACGCGCGCCCGGCCGGATTGTCGGATAGAGCCTCGGCACGGTCTCGAGGTTGTGGTTGTAGACGTCGGGACCGGCGTCGACGATCGCCTCGACGGCGGTCTCGCTCTTGTTGCGGAAGTCGGGCGTCAGGATTTCGATGGTCGTGTTCGGCGTCCGCTTCCGCAGCGCCTCGATCACCTTGACGAATTGCGATGCGCCGCCGTCCGGAAGATCGTCGCGGTCGACCGAGGTCACCACGATATGCTCGAGTCCAAGCTCGGCCGCGGCGACCGCGACGTGCTCCGGCTCGAGCGGATCGACCGCGCGCGGCATTCCGGTCTTGACGTTGCAGAAGGCGCAGGCCCGCGTGCAGGTATCGCCGAGGATCATCACCGTCGCGTGCTTCTTGGTCCAGCATTCGCCGATGTTCGGGCAGGCCGCTTCCTCGCACACCGTCGCCAGTCCGAGCGAGCGCATCAGGTTGCGCGTCTCGGCATAGCCTGGGCTGGTCGGCGCCTTGACCCGGATCCAGTCGGGTTTGCGCTGCTTGGATTGCCGGCGGCGTGTTCGTTCATGACGGGCCAGATAGCGATTGCGCCTCGCGGCTTGCCACCCCTGCCCTGCTACGGTTAGCGGGCGGCCATGACGCGCTTCACCAATCTGGTCGACGGTTATCGCCGCTTTCGTAAAGCGGAGTGGCAAAGCGAGCGCGAACGCTGGAGCGAACTCGCCGAAGGCCAGAGCCCGAAGGTCATGGTGATCGCTTGTTCCGACAGTCGGGTCGAACCCGCGATCATTTTTGACGCCCGCCCCGGCGAGATGTTCGTCGTTCGCAACGTCGCAGCTCTTGCTCCGCCGTTCGAGACGAGTCCGGGCTATCACGGCGTCTCGGCCGCCCTTGAATTCGCGGTCACCCAGCTGGAGGTCGAGGAAATCGTGGTTCTCGGCCATGGGCTGTGCGGCGGCTGCGCGGCGGCCCTCACCGGCCAGTTCGACGGAGCCGAGCATGGAGCTGGTCGCTTCATCGCCAGCTGGGTGAGCCTGCTCGACGAGGCGCGCGATCAGGTGACCCAGAAGCATGCAAAGCTCGACGGAGCAGCCTTCGTCGAGATGGAACTGCGGGCAGTCCAGGTCTCGCTGAAGAACCTGCGCACTTTCCCCTGGATCGCCGAACGTGAGAACAGCCGCGAAGCTTGCGCTTGCACGGCTGCTCACTTCTCGATCAGCGGATGGAAAACTTTACGTGCTCGACGAGGCGGAAGGTGTCTTCCGCCCCGTCTGAAAGCCATCTAAGACTAGCAACGGGTGTTGTAGTCGTAGATCGGATGACCCTGCTGATCGACGTAATAGCAATAGCCGCGGGTATCGCGATAATATTGACGGTTGTTCACGACTGCGCCGAGAACGCCGCCAAGAACCGCGCCGGCAACTGCACCGCCGATCGGGCTGACACCCGGAATGACCGCGCCGGCGACGGCACCCGCGGCACCGCCGATTGCGGCGCCGGTCGCAGCACGGCGAGCCTGGTCATTGCTTCCCCGCTCCGTAATAGGGATCGTTGTTGTAACCATACGGATTTGGTCGCACATGCGCTTACGGCGAAACTCGCGGCAAGGGCCGCACTAAGTGCTACTTTCTTCATTGACTGCTCCTCCAAGCCCATTATTCCTCCCATTGCGGGTTCAAGTGCTCAAACAGGCGTTTCGTTCCCGCATCGATCCTATAAGAGACCCAACATGAACGATAGGCACGACGAACGGGAAGACAATATCGCGCTGCTCATCGACGCGGATAATGCCAGTCCCGAGCATCTGGATGAAGTCCTCCTCGTTCTCGGCGAGTTGGGTGCGATCAATGTCCGCCGTGCCTACGGCAATTGGGCAAAGGTCAGTCTCAAGGGCTGGGGCAACCTCACCGGCATTCATTCGATCGTGCCGATGCAGCAATTCGACGTCGCAAAGGGCAAGAGCGCGACCGACATGCGCATGACGATCGATGCCATGGACCTGCTTTATCGAGGGCATGTCGACGGCTTCGGGATCATGTCGAGCGACAGCGACTTCCTACCGCTTGCCCAGCGCATTCGCGAGGAAGGCCTTCCAGTCTACGGTTTCGGTACGGCCAAGACGCCGCTCGGCTTCCGCCAGGCCTGTACGCGCTTCTTCGACGTCGCGGCCTTGCATCTGCCGCACGATGCGCAGTCGGCCGCTCAGCCGCAGGCGGAGTCGGCGCAGCGCAGTCGACGACGAACTCATTGAGGTGCTCGGGTCGGCATACAAGGCGTCCAAGCGCGACGACGACGGTTACGCCTCGCTCTCCGAACTCGGCCAGCGCGCGACGGCGGTTTCGAGCTTCGCAGCGCGCAATTACGGCTTCACGCGCTTGTCGGACCTCATCCGGTCGGTGCCGAATTTCGACGTTCGGACTGCTCCCGATGGGAGTCTTCGGTGAAGAGACTGCGCTAAGGTGGCCTGATCTCAGCCTAAAGCAATTCCAGCGTCAGGCTCACCTCATCTCCCGCCGCTATGTCCGCGCGTCGGCGCACATCGGCTTTCACCGGCAACAGATACCCGCCGCTCTTCTGCGGAAAGACCGAAGTCCGCCAGGAGACGTCACCGATCGTCGCCTCGACGACGAACGGAGCCGAAGCCGCCACGATGAACCAGGCTGTGGGCGCGAATTTCGTCCGAAAGCTCCTCCGGCACCGTGATGAAATACCAACTGGCCGATTCGCCAGTCCACAGCCAGAGCGGTGCGGTGACATGGATCATGTGACCTAGACCGCAGGAACGGCGGCTGAAGCACGCTTCAGTCGCAGCCGGTTTTCCCGCCACGCCGTGTAGAGGCCACTAACGGCGATCAGCGCGGCCCCTGCGATCGTGTGCGTGCTGGGTACGTCCGAGAAGAGCATCCAGCCGTAAGCGGTCGCGGCAACGATCTGGAGATAGTCGAACGGCGTGACGACAGAGACGGGCGCTCGAAGCGACGCCGTCATCAAGAGCTGACCCAATCCACCGGCGAGCCCACCGGCTAGTACGATGCCCATCGCCTGCGCGCTGTGCCACGCACCGAAGAAGGGCATGACAAGGCCACCGACCAGGACGCCGGACACGGCGAACCAGAAGACGATGGCCGAGACGTTTTCGCTTCGCTGAAGGTGGCGAAGAGTGGTGGTGACGCTCGCCTGCCCGACGGCCGCGATCAAAGCGATGACGACGCCGAGCAGCGGCAGGCTCGATCCGCCCGGCCGCGCAACGATCAGTACGCCGATAAACGCCCAGTAGAGCACCGCCGACCAGCGGTGCACGCCGACATGCTCCTTCAGGATCAGGAACGACAGGATCGTCGCGAAGATCGGCGCGGTGAAGTTGATGGCGGTCGCATCGGCCAGCGGCAACAGGATCAAGGCCTGAAAAGTCAGACCCATTGAGAGCAGCCCGAGCCCGCATCGCCAGACATGCGCAAGCGGCCGATTGGGCCGGAGCGCGGCCAGGCTCTCTTGCTTCAGCACCCAGAAGAGGATCACCGGCAGGCTGAACAGCGAACGGTAGAATACGAGCTCAGGCGCATTGAGCCCCTGCTCCGACGCCAGCTTCAGCAACGCGCCCATCGTCGCGAAGCTCAGCCCGGACCCGATCCGGCAGAGGATGCCGCTGGCTACATGCTCATGGTCATGCGCAGCGGCGTTCTCCGCCATGACGGACTACCTCGTCAGCTTGCGATATGTCGTTCGGTGCGGCCGGGTGGCCTCTTCGCCGAGGCGGCGGACCTTGTCTTCCTCATACGCCTGCGAAATTGCCTTCGAACCATTCGACGTGGCTGTCGCCTTCGAACGCCAGGATGTGCGTCGCGAGGCGATCGAGGAAGAAGCGGTCGTGGCTGATGACCACCGCGCAGCCGGCGAAATTCTCGATCGCTTCCTCGAGCGCGCCCAGCGTCTCGACGTCGAGATCGTTGGTCGGCTCGTCGAGCAGCAGGACGTTGCCGCCGCGCTTGAGCATCTTGGCGATGTGGACGCGGTTGCGCTCACCGCCCGACAGCTTGCCGACATTCTTCTGCTGGTCCGGGCCCTTGAAGTTGAACGCGCCGACATAGGCGCGGGTCGACTGGTCGTGACCGTTGACCTTCATGTAGTCGAGCCCGTCCGAAATCTCTTCCCAGACGTTCTTCTTGGGGTCGAGGTGGTCGCGGCTCTGGTCGACGTAGCCGAGGTGGACCGGTCGGACCGATGTCGATCTTGCCGCCATCGGGCTTTTCCTGCGCCGGTGATCAGCTTGAACAGGGTCGACTTGCCGGCGCCGTTGGGGCCGATGACGCCGACGATGCCGCCCGGGCGGCAGGGTGAAGGTCAGATCTTCGAACAGCAATTTGTCGCCATAGGCCTTGGTGAGGCCGTTCGACCTCGATGACCTTGCCGCCAAGGCGCTCGGGCATCTGGATGAGGATCTGCGCCTTGCCCGGGACTGCGCTTCTCCTGCGCGTCGACCAATTGGTCGAACTTGGCGATACGCGCCTTGGACTTGGTCTGGCGGGCCTTGGCGCTCTGCCGGATCCACTCGAGCTCGTCCTGTGATCGCCTTCTGCTGGCCGCTCTCCTCGCGATCTTCCTGCTCGAGGCGCTTGGCCTTCTTTTCCAGATAGGTCGAGTAATTGCCTTCGTACGGGAAGTACTTTCCGCGATCGAGCTCGAGGATCCATTCGACGACATTGTCGAGGAAGTAGCGGTCGTGGGTGATCATCAGGACCGCGCCGGCATATTCCTCGAGATGGTTTTCGAGCCACTGGACGCTTTCGGCGTCGAGGTGGTTGGTCGGCTCGTCGAGCAGCAGGATCGACGGCTTCTGGATCAGCAGCCGGGTCAGCGCGACGCGGCGCTTCTCGCCGCCCGACAGGCTCTCGACCGACCAGTCGCGACGGCGGGCAGCGCAGCGCCTCCATCGCGATCTCGAGCTGGTTGTCGAGCGTCCAGCCGTCGACCGCGTCGATCTTTTCCTGAAGCTCGCCCATTTCCGCCATCAGCGCGTCGAAGTCGGTGTCGTCCTTCGGATCGCCCATTTCGGCCGAGATCGCGTTGAAGCGGTCGACCATGTCGGCGACCTCGCGCGCGCCGTCCTTGACGTTCTCCAGCACCGTCTTGGTCGGGTCGAGCTGCGGTTCCTGCGCCAGATAGCCGACGGTGATGTTCTCGCCCGGCCAGGCCTCGCCGCTGAAGTCGGTGTCGAGGCCGGCCATGATCTTCATCAGCGTCGACTTGCCGGCGCCGTTGGGACCGACGATGCCGATCTTGGCGCCGTGATAGAATTGCAGGTTGATGTCGTTGAGCACCGGCTTCTGGGCGCCGGGGAAGGTCTTGGTCATGCCCTTCATGACATATGCATATTGGGCGGCCATGGGGTCGCAGTTCCTTTGGAAAGATCGGGATTTAGCCGCGCAGTTAGGGGATAGCGGGCCGAATTTCCAGCCTCGTCAGTCGCGCCCGACCATCGTCCTCGACATCCGGCGAAGCGATAGTCGCGTGAACTGCTCGCGCAGCGTCTTCTTCGACAGCTTGCCGGTCGCCGTGTGCGGCAGCTCGTCGACGAACTCGATCGCGTCGGGCAGCCACCATTTGGCGACATGCTTGGTCAGATGGTCGCGGATCTCGGCCTCGCTGACGTCACTTCCGTCCGCGCGGACCACGCAGAGCAATGGCCGTTCGTCCCACTTGGGATGCGCAATGCCGATCGCCGCCGCTTCGGCCACGCCCGCGCAGCCGACGCGCGGCATTCTCCAGCTCGATCGAGCTGATCCACTCGCCGCCCGACTTGATGACGTCCTTCGACCGGTCGGTGATCTGCATCGTCCCGTCGGGGTGGAGCGCCGCGACGTCGCCGGTGTCGAACCAATAGTCGTCATCGGCCGCGTCCTCATCTTCCTTGAAATAGCGCTGCATCACCCACGGCCCGCGCACCTGCAGCCGCCCCGACGTCTCGCCGTCGCGCGGCAGGACATTGCCTTCGTCGTCGACGATGCGCAGCTCGATCCCGAACGGGCACCCGTCCCTGGCGGGCGATGATTTCGACCTGCTCCTCGTCGCTCATGCTCGTCCCAGCCGGCAGGCGGAGCGCCGCATCGTCCCGATCGGCGAGGTTTCGGTCATTCCCCAGGCATGGCCGACCTCGACCCCGCGATCGCGGAACCATTGGATCATCGCCCGCGGCGCGGCCGATCCGCCGATCGTGACCTGCTTCAGGTCGGCCAAGGTCGTCGCCGGTCCGCTCGATATGCTCGATCATCGTCAGCCAGATGGTCGGCACCCCGGCCGAATGGCTGACCTTCTCGTCGCGGAACAGGTCGCACATCTGCTCGGGCCGATAGTCGGCCGACAGCACCAGCTTGCACCCGGTCAGCGGCGCCGCCCACGGAATGCCCCAGGCGTTGGCGTGGAACATCGGCACGATCGGCAGCACCACCGACCGCGCCGACAGGTTGAAGCAGTCGGGCGCACCTCGGCCAGCGCATGGAGCATCGTCGAGCGATGCTCGTACAGCACGCCCTTGGGGTTGCCGGTCGTCCCGCTGGTGTAGCACAGCCCGCACGGGTCGCGCTCGTCGCCTTCGATGCCAGCGATAGTCGCCGTCTTGCGCTGCGATCCAGTCGGCGAAGCCGCTCTCGCCTTCGGCGGCTCGAAGCAGATGTAATGCTCGATCGTCGTCCACTGCGGCTTCATCCGCTCGACGATCGGCGCGAAGGCGCGGTCGTAGAGCAGGACCCGGTCCTCGGCATGGTTGGCGATATAGGCGAGCTGGTCGTCGAACAGGCGCGGATTGATGGTGTGGAGCACGCCGCCCATCCCGATCGCGCCGTACCAGGCGGTCAGATGTGCGGCATGGTTCATCGCCAGCGTCGCGACCCGGTCGCCGGGCTTGATCCCGAGCCGCTCGAGCGCCTGCGCCATGCGCCGCGCGTCGCGGGCGACCTCGCCCCAGTTGGTGCGGGTGATCGATCCATCGCCCCAGGCGGTGACGATCTCGCGCGTCGCCATGCTCGCGTTCGGCATGATCGACCAGCCGCATCACGCGCAAGCGGCCAATCCTGCATTGCCCCAAGCGCACCGCTGTCTCTCCCAAATCGCAGCAACCAGCAGCGCGATACTGTCGGGGTGCAGCCGACAACAGGTTCGTTTAAGCTACGGATCGCAGCCGTTAGAACGGCATCTTGAAGCCCGGCGGCAGCGGCAGGCCGCGCGTCATCTTCTGCATTTCGGCCGAGGCGGCAGGTCGGCCTTGGCCCGTGGCATCGTTGAACGCCGGCGGCGATCAGATCCTCGAGCATCGCCTTTTCCGACGGCAGCAAAAGGCTGTCGTCGATGTCGACGCCCAGGATCCGGCCCTTGGCGGTGGCGCGGATCTTTGACCAGCCCGCCACCCGACGCGCCTTCGACCTCGATGTTGTCGAGATTGTCCTGCGCCTTCTGCAGTTCGGCCTGCGCATTCTGCGCCATTTCCATGATCTTTCAGGTCGAGGTCGGGCATGTTCAGGCACCTTTCGTGGATTGCAAAGGATTCGAGCGTCGCATCGGGGAAGGCCTCGAATGCAAGGCGCGGACTGCCGGTTCGGCCAGCACCTCGGCGCGGACGCGCTCCTCGGCCATTTTCTCCTGCTGTCCAGCAGCGACGGCTCGCCCGGTCGTCGGAAAGCAGACCTGCCACGTCGTGCCGGTCGACTGACTTCAGCGCCGCGGCGAGTTCGCGCGCCCAGTCGCGCCAAGCGGGCGCAGCGGCTTCAGCACCAGGTCCGGCGGAGCGTAGCGGACCAGCCCGACCTGGTCGTGCAGTTGCACTCGCCAGCGATGCTTGCCGCTCTTCTCGAGCAGCTCGACCAAGCCGGCGAAATCGCTCGGCAGGCCTGCGTCGGTGCGGGAGCTCGGTCGCGGCCGGCGCCGTGCCGGCTGCGGACGCAGTCGCCTGCCGGCTCCCCGGCGAGCCGCGCGAGCAGCGCTGGCCGGATCGGGCAGGTCGGCGGCATGGATCAGGCGCAGCAGCGCCATCGCCGCCGCTTCGTGCGGATCGGGCGCGATCTGCACGTCGTGCAGCCCCTTGAGCAGCATCTGCCACAGGCGATGGATCGGCCCCAGCCGAGCTGTCCGGCCAGTCGTCGGCCGCCTCGCGCTCCTCGGCCGATTGCAGCACGTCGCCGGTCGCGCCGGCCTTGGCCCGGGTAGCGAGCGTGCAACTCCTCCATCAGCCCGCGAAGCAGCGACGCCGGGTCGATGCCCAGCGTCATGCGCCTCGTCGAGGTCTGCGTCAGCGTCGCCGCCGCATCGGCCGACAGAACATGCTCGAGCATCCGCCGGATGCGCCCGCGGTCGGCCAGCCCGAGCATGTCGCGGACCTGCTCGGCGCGTGACCGTGCCGTCGCCGTGGGCGATCGCCTGGTCGAGGATCGACAGTCCGTCGCGCGCCGAACCCTCGGCGGCGCGGGCGATCATGCGCAGCGCTTCGTCCTCGACCTCGACGCCTTCCTTCTCGGCAACATCGGCGAAATGCGCGGCAAGCTTCTCGGCCGGGATGCGCCGCAGGTCGAACCGCTGGCAGCGCGACAGCACGGTCACCGGCACCTTGTCGACTTCGGTGGTCGCGAACAGGAATTTCACATGCTCAGGCGGTTCCTCAAGAGTCTTCAACAACGCATTGAAAGCATTCTTGGAAAGCATGTGAACTTCGTCGATGATGTAGATCTTGTAGCGCGCCGAGACCGACGCATAGCGCACCGCCTCGATGATCTCGCGGACGTCGTCCACACCGGTGTGTGATGCGGCGTCCATTTCGATCACGTCGATGTGTCGTCCCTCGGCGATCGCCCCGCACGGCTCGCACACCCCGCACGGATCGATCGTCGGCCCGCCCTGCCCGTCCGGACCGACGCAATTGAGCGCCTTGGCGACCAGCCGCGCGGTCGAGGTCTTGCCGACCCCGCGGACGCCGGTCAGCAGGAAGGCATGCGCGATCCGCCCGCGCTCGATCGCGTTGGCGAGCGTCTGACCATCGCGTCCTGGCCGATCAGCTCGGCGAAGGTCTGCGGCCGGTACTTGCGTGCAAGCACGCGATACGGCGAGGCGGTCGCTGCCTTCTGAGGCACCTCAGGCAAGTCGAGGCCGAGGCCAAGCGATTCGGGTTCGTCCATCAACAGTGGTTTAGGGGCCAGAGGGTCTCAGCGCCAATGCCTGGAGGTGGGAGCCGAACGACCCGGGACGAAATCGTTGTGGCTGCTTCCTTCCGGATCTGACCAGGTTGGCGACAGCCTCGTCCGCCCGACTCCCGCGGCGCATATGGGTGAAGACCTTGTGCCGCGCAAGTTCGCCGACGGCTCAACGTCCCTTCACTAATCATTCACGCGGCCTACAGGATGGCTGTCCGCATGATCTTCCTCTCCGCGATCCTTCCGATCCTCGCTGCCGCTGCGCAAGCCGACGAACCGGTCATGGTCACCGCGTACCCCTGGGCGCCGTTCATAAGTCCGATGGGCGAGCCGTTCCGCGGCCGCTCAGACGAAACGCTTTGCACGCTGGTTTCACCAGGCTGACGGCAACCGGGACGGCAATCTGACGCCCGACGAGATGCGGGCCGATGCCGAACGCTTCTTCGCCGTGCTCGACACTGATCGGGATGGCCGGATCGGTTCCGAGGAACGCATGGCGTACGAGGCGACAATCACCCCCGAAGTTCAGGTCAATTCGGCCTGGAAACGCACCAGGCAGGAAGCGGCAGAAGCGCAGGCGAGGGAAAATCCTGATCGCGACGACCGGCGATCCCGAAATACCGTCGATGGGTATCAATTGAACGGCCTGCAGGGCGCCGCCCGATACGGCTTACTCAATCTTCCCGAGCCGGTTTCCGGTGCGGATGCGGATTTCAATCGGATCGTCACGCTGGACGAATTCAGACACGCCGCCTCGTACCGATTTCAACTGCTGGACAGCAGTCGATTGGGCTATCTGACGATGGAGAGCCTGCAGGATGCTATTGCCCTCCCGGCCCAAGGACGGTCGTCGCGTCAAACGTTCCAAGAATGCCGTCGACACGAGAATTGGCGTTCCGTTCCCAGCCGGAAATTAGGGCTGACTTTCATCAGCCGTAGAGCCAGTTCTTCGCACCCGCGGGGATACGAACGCTGAGGGATTCCAGCTTTTCATCCAGGATGATCTGACAGGCTAGCCGCGACGTCCGGGTGGCGTGAGCGGCAAGATCGAGGAGATCCTCCTCCTCCTCGCTGGCGCGCGGAAGCTTCTCGAAATCGGCCTTATCGACAATTACGTGGCAGGTCGAGCAGGCCATCACGCCTTCGCACGCGCCTTCGAGCGGCTGCTTCGCCGCCCACGCGACGTCGAGCAGGCGCGATCCTGGTTTCGCCTCGATCTCCTTGTCGAGTGTCCCATCAGGTTTGTGGAACCGCACCTTGATCATGCTGCGAGGCCCTGCTGCCCGCGGGCCGCAGTGTCGATACGTCGAACCGCATCGATGAGCTCATCCTTGCTCGTGTATCGACCGAAGCCGAGGCGGATCGACGAGCGGGCCTCTCGATCGGAGAGCCCGACCGCGCGAAGCACGTGGCTCGGACGTCCAGAGCCGCTGGCGCAGGCGCTTCCGAGCGAAAATGCGATGTCGCGCAGGTCGGAGATCAAGCGGGCCGCGTCGAGGCCATCGCGCCGGATGTTGAGATTGCCGTGGTAGCGATGGTCTGCGCTGCCGTTGACGGTCCAGCCGGGGCTCAACTGACCCAGCGCGGCATTCCACAACGTCTCGACGTGAGCATGATCGGCCTCGCGCCGCTCCGACAGCGAGCTTCGCCGCCGCGCCGAAGCCGACGCACAAAGCCGGCGACAAGCGTGCCGGACCGGATGCCCAGCTCCTGCCCGCCGCCGTGAATCAGTGGCGCCGGCTCGGCACCGTTCCGCATCCACAAAGCTCCGATGCCCTTCGGCCCGTGAATCTTGTGCGCCGACACCGCGACCAGGTCCGGTCCGTCGGGGATCGACAGCCGTCCGAAGCCCTTGCACCGCGTCGCAGAGCATCAGCGCGCCGGCTTCGTGCGCAATGCCGGGCGATGTCCGCGACCGGCTGGATGACGCCGATTTCGTTGTTGACCAGCATGACGCGCAACGAGAGCAACCGTCTCGTCTATGGCCGCCCTGACATCGTCCAGGTCGACCAGGCCGTCGGCACCGACCGGCAGGCGGGTGACCTCATAGCCCTGCCCTTCCAGCCACTCGCAGGTGTCGAGCACCGCGGCATGCTCGGTCGCGACGGTGACGATGCGCCGACGCGAAGGCGGCGCCTTTTCCATCGTGCCCTTCAGCGCCCAGTTGAGCGCCTCGGTTGCGCTGCCCGGTGAAGGCGAGGCGCCCGCCGCTCAGCCCGATGGCCTGCCCGACCTGCTCGCGGGCGACTTCGATCGCGGCCGCCGCTTCCCGGCCCCAGCGCGAGGGCGAATGCGGATTGGCGAATTTCTCTTCGATCCACGGCCGCATCGCCTCGGCGACTTCCGGGCGCGACCGGCGTCGTCGCCTGATAATCGAGATAGATCATGCCGCCCTCGAAGACGCCCGCTCACGGATGCCCCGCCAGTCGGCAAGGAAGCGCGTCGATGTCCGTCTCGTCGTCTGCGGTCCGAAGCTGACCCGGATTACGGTCGACGCGATCTCGGCGCGATGCCCATGGCTTCGAGCACCCGGCTCGGCTTCATGCTGCCCGACGAGCAGGCGCTTCCGGCCGACACCGCGATGCCGGCGAGGTCGAACTGGACCAACTGGCTCGCGCTGGCGACGCCGGGCATCGCATAGGCGCCGATCGCACGCGCTACGCTCGACCTCGCGCGGCAATGACCAAGCCGCCGCGAGCAACGATTTCGTCCTCAAGCTGCGTACGAAGCTGCTGCGAGACCCGGCATCGCATGGCAAAGGCACGCGACTTCAGCGCCGCAGCGAAGTCCAGCCGCCGCGGGCAGGTTCTCCGTGCCCCGCCGATAGCCCTTCTCCTGCCCGCCACTGGCCGCAGGGTCGCCAAATCCTTGACCAGCAAGGCGCCGACCCCCGGCGGGCCGCCCGACCTTGTGCGCCGCAACCGCGATGAAGTCGGCGTCCGGCAGGTCCAGCTTTCCCGCTCCCTGCGCGCAATCGGCGAGCAGCAGCGAACCGGCCTCTCGGACGCGCTCCGCGATGCTGGCGAGCGGCTGGATGACGCCGGTCTCGTTGTTGACCTGCTGGATCGCGACCAGTGCGGGACCGGCGGAAAGCGCGCATCGAGCGCGCTCATGTCGATCAGACCGTTGACGATCGACCGGAAGCAACCGTGCACCCTCGCCCATCGCGGCGCACGACAGCATCATGCTCGGTCGCCCCATAGGCTCTGCCCGCTACCTTCGCACGAGCCGCGACGATCGCGATGGCCTCGCTCGCGCCGGAGGTGAAGATGACGTCATGACGCCAGCCCAGAGCCTCGGCGATGTCTGCCCGCGCATGCTCCAGCGCGGCCCGCGCCGCCCGGCCGTCGGCATGCGGCGAGCTCGGGTTGGCCCAGCGCTCCAGCGCATGCGCCATCGCCTCGCGCGCTTCGGGGAGAACCGGCGTCGTCGCGGCATGGTCGAGATAGAGCCTGTTCTGAGCGGTCAAAACGCTGGCGATTCCTGCCGATTGCTACTGGAAGCGCCTGCCCTATATAGGAGCCGCCGCCGCGGCGCACCCGCGCTAGCGGCTCACTGTCGTTACGCGAGCACCACAGCAATCCATGCCCGAAGTCATTTTTCCTGGTCCCGAGGGCCGCCTCGAAGGTCGTTTCCACCCCGGCCCGCGCCCGCGCGCGCCGGTCGCCATGATCCTGCACTCGCATCCGCAGGCCGGCGGGACGATGAACAACAAGATCGTGCAATTGCTCTACCAGACCTTCGTGCCGCCGCGGCTTCGCGACCCTGCGCTTCAATTTCCGCGGCGTCGGCAAGAGCCAGGGCACGTTCGACAACGGCATCGGCGAATTGTCCGACGCGGCCTCGCGCGCTCGACTGGGTCCAGCAAATCCATCCCGAGGCCGAGACGACCTGGGTCGCCGGCGTCAGCTTCGGCGCCTGGATCGGCATGCAGCTGCTGATGCGCCGCCCGGAGATCAAGGGCTTCATCTCGATCGCCCCGCCGGCGAACATGTACGACTTCAGCTTCCTCGCGCCCTGCCCGTCGTCGGGCATCATCATCCAGGGCGAGGCGGACGAGGTCGTGACCCCGGGCGCGGTCCAGAAGCTGGTCGACAAGCTGCGCACCCAGCGCCACATCACCATCCATCACGACACGATCCCGGGCGCGAACCACTTCTTCGCCAACGAGCTCGACCTGCTGATGAAGAGCGTCGACGATTATCTCGACATGCGTCTGGCGACGGACAAGCCGGCGCCCGCGATCACCAAGCGCTAGATCGTCAGCATCAGCGACGTTCACGACGAGGACGGCCGCGGCGACGATCATCAGGATGCCGCGCTTGCGGTCTTCCTTGCTGCGGAGCAAGCTTGATCCCGCCGAGAACGAGCAGGAAGGCTGCGATCATCGCCGATCGCCATCGCGGTCGCGCCGCAGGCCTGTCCAAATCACCTCTCCCGTTTCACCAAGACTTAACCGCTGTCGGTGCATAATGGCGCAATGCCCATCGACGAGCAGCAGGCGCGTCTCGAAGAGGCGTTCGACCGGATCGAGGAAACGATCCTGCCGTGCATCGCCATGATGCTGGAAACCTTGCTCGACGCCTCCGAAGGCATCGCCAAGACCGATCCCAAGGCGCTGGCCGCCGAATTGCAGATCGCTCGCCGCCGAGCTGGAAGAGCTGACCCGCGCGGTCGAGCGTAGCAGCCCGGTCCATCTCGAGCCCGGCGAATATAAGACGGCCGCGGCCTAGGCCCGCTTCGTCTGACGATCCGCGCGTGAAGCGCCGGATCGACATTACCGCCTGACAGAACGACCACCGTCCCGTCGTTCGGCTCGACCTCGCCTGCCAGCACGGCCGCAAGCGCAACCGCACCGCCCGGCTCGACGACCAACTGGTGATTCCGCCACGCCCATCGGATCGCCTCGCGCGTCGCCGCTTCGCTCGCCGAAAGCGCACGTGCGCTGCCGGTCCTGCAGGATGCCGAAGGTGATCGGCGACACCCGCGGTGTCTGAAGCGCGTCGCAGAGCGTCGCCGGCGCGTCGGAGCTCGACCGGCACGATCTCGCCCACTTCCAGCGAGCGCCGCATGTCGTCCCAGCCCTCGGGCTCGACGATGACGATCTCTGCGTCCGGACAGGCGAGCGCGATACCCGCAGCCAGCCCGCCGCCGCCGCAGGGAACGATGATACGGCGCGGCGGCACCGGACATCTGCTCCAGGATTTCGAGGCCGACCGTCCCCTGCCCGGCGACGATATGAGGATCGTCGAAGCTCGGCACGACGGTCGCGCCGCTCTCCGGCGGAGATCCGCGCGGCGATGTCCTCGCGGCTTTCGCGGTAGCGGTCGAAGAAGATGATCTCCGCGCCCTCGGCCCGAGTCCCTTCGACCTTCACCGCCGGCGCGTCGCTCGGCATGACGATGACCGCGCGGATGCCGAGCCGTCTGGCCGCGATGGCGACGCCGCGCGCGTGATTGCCGGACGAGAAGGCGACTACGCCCCTCGCCCGCTCTTCGTCGGTAAGCTGCAGCAGGCGGTTGCTGGCGCCCCTGCAGCTTGAAGGCGCCGCCGGTCTGCAGACACTCGCATTTGAGCCAGACTTTTCGCCCGCCGACTTCGTGATTCGATCAGCGGGGTTCGCTCGACAGAACCGGCGATCCTCTCCCGGGCGTCGAGCACGTCTTTGCGGGTCACTTGCGAAGCCATGACAAGCCTTTGATTTTCCTAGTGTTCCGATCAACCGTTGCAGAACGGCGACAAATGTTCCCTGCCAATCGAAAGCGCAGGCCAAAAAACCTTTACTTAAGGGTACCCCCTACATATATCGCGCTTCCGCTGCCCCATGGGACTTCCAACCGCAAGGCAGCTCCTTCGTCGAACTACCCAGTTGGAGGTCCCTTGAGTTGCACAAGCATCATAGCGCGCTGGGGCTAGCTGCCGCCCCTCTCGGCTCGGTTGCCGACATCGCAATGAGCCGTCCGGTCCAGCCGGTCACGCTTCTTCGTCCGCATGCTGCGCGCCGCGCGGCCCGCTTCTTCGTGGAGAATTTTCCGGGGCGGTCGCTGTACGCGGTGAAGGCGAATCCGTCGCCCGACCTGCTGCAGATCCTGTGGGAAGAAGGCGTAACGCATTACGACGTCGCGTCGATTGGCGAAGTGCGCCTGGTCCATGAGACGCTGCCGGACGCGGTGCTCTGCTTCATGCATCCGGTGAAGGCCGAGGAAGCGATCGCCGAGGCCTATTTCGAGCATGGGGTGCGGACCTTCAGCCTCGATACGCTCGATGAGCTGGAGAAGATCGTGCAGCGCGACGTCGACGGACGGCGTTGCGGCGACCGATCTCAACCTGCTGGTCCGCCTCCAGGTGAACAAGGAGCATGCCAAGCTGAGCCTTGGCGCAAAGTTCGGCGCCCAGGCGGACGAGGTGAAGGCCTTGCTGTTCGCGGCTCGCCAGGCGTCCGACGCGCTCGGCATCTGCTTCCACGTCGGCAGCCAGGCGATGTCGCCGGCCGCCTACGCCGAAGCGATGGGCCGCGTTCGCGACGCGATCGTCGAGGCGGCGGTCACGGTCGACATCGTCGATGTCGGTGGCGGCTTTCCGTCGACCTATCCGGGCATGGAGCCTCCGCCGCTCGAGTCCTATTTCGAGATGATCCACTCGCGCTTTCGAAGCGCTGCCGATCAGCTACTCGGCTGAGCTGTGGTGCGAGCCGGGCCGTGCCCTGTGCGCCGAATATGCAAGCTTGCTGGTGCGCGTCGAGAAGCGCCGCGGCAGCGAGCTGTACATCAACGACGGTGCCTATGGCGCCCTGTTCGATGCAGCGCATATCGGCTGGCGCTATCCGGTGCAGCTGATCCGCGACGGCGGGTCGAACACTCGCCCGATGGACTTCAGCTTCTACGGGCCGACCTGCGACGATCTCGACCACATGGCCGGGCCGTTCCAGCTCCCGGGCGATGTCGCTGCCGGCGACTATATCGAAATCGGCATGCTGGGCGCTTACGGCTGTGCGATGCGCACCGCCTTTAACGGCTTCGGCGCCGAGCGGCACCGAAATCGTCGACGATGAGCCGATGGCCACGCTCTACGGCGGTCGAGATCGCTCGCTCGAACGTGGTCACGCTGTAACGAAATCTCCCCTCCCGCTTGCGGGAGGGGATGGGGGTGGGGCTGTCCCCTCCCGGAAACGAAACGACATGCCCAATCGCAATCCTGCTTCGACAGGTTTACAGGCCCACCCCTAACCCCTCCCGCATGCGGGAGGGGAATTTGGAGCATGACATGACGACCGATACTCTGAACAAGGTTCAGGACGCCGAACGCATCAACGACACGCGCAAGGCCGAGCTTCTCGCGACGCCAGTCGAGCACATCGACATCACCAAGTTCGATGCCCGTCCGATCATCGAGTCGATGGGCAAGATGAGCTTCACGAGCCGCGACCTCGCGCGCGCCACGGGCATCTACAACCAGATGCTCGAGGACAAGGATTGCTCGATCATCCTCGTCGTCGCCGGCTCGACCTCGGCCGGCGGCTGCATGGACCTCTATGCCGAGCTCGTGAAGTCCAACATGGTCGACGCGATCGTCGCCACCGGCGCCACGATCGTCGACATGGATTTCTTCGAAGCGCTTGGCCACAAGCACTACCAAGCCAATGAAATTCCTGACGATGATACGCTGCGTTCGCTCTACATCGACCGCATCTACGACACGTACATCGACGAGCAGCAGCTGCAGGATTGCGACTTCACGATCGGCAAGATCGCCGACAGCCTGGAGCCGCGCGCCTACTCAAGCCGCGCCTTCATCCGCGAGATGGGCAAGTGGCTGAGCGAGGGCAACGCGAAGAAGCAGGGCAGCCTCGTCCAGCTCGCCTACGAGCATGACGTGCCGATCTTCTGCCCGGCGTTCGTCGACTGCTCGGCCGGCTTCGGCCTCGTCAAGCACCAGGTCGACGCGATGAAGCGCGGCGGCCACTACATGGTGCTCGACGCCATCGCCGACTTCCGCGAGCTGACCGACATCAAGATCAAGGCGGGCACGACCGGCCTGCTGATGATCGGCGGCGGCGTTCCGAAGAACTTCACGCAGGACACCGTCGTTTGCGCCGAAATCCTCGGCCACGACGACGTCGAGGTGCACAAGTACGCCGTGCAGATCACCGTCGCCGACGTCCGCGACGGCGCCTGCTCCTCCTCGACGCTTCAGGAAGCGGCGAGCTGGGGCAAGGTCTCGACCGCGATGGAGCAGATGGTCTTCGCCGAGGCGACCAGCGTCCTTCCGCTCCTCGCCAGCGACGCCTGGCACCGCGGCGCCTGGCGCAACCGCGAGAAGCGCCGCTTCGCCAAGCTCTTCGACTGAGCTCAGAACAGGCTCTTCGACTAGGATTGCCAAGCGTAACGAACTGAAGCAGCCTCCCTTGGAAACAGGGGAGGCTTTTTCATGGAATACAGCCCAATTCTGGCGCCAGTGGTGGCGCTGGTCGCGTGGACGCTCGTCATGCTCGTTTGGCTCGCGATTGCGCGTCGCAGAGCATTCGCCGCCATGGGGATCAGCTGGAGCACGATCCCGCGAGGCTCACGCGGCGCCAACCTCGATGGCAAGGCGTCCGACGAGGCCCAGTGGCCAGCCCACAATTACAACCACCTGATGGAACAGCCGACGATCTTCTACGCCATCGCGCTGACCCTCGCGATGATGGACATGGGCCACGGGATCAATCTATGGCTGGCCTGGGGTTATGTCGGCTTTACGGGTCGTGCACAGCATCGTGCAGTCGACGGTCAACATCGTGCCGATCCGCTTCACAATCTTCTTCCTGGCTACATTTTGCCTGCGTCGGCCTGACCGTTCATGCCGGTGCGCGCATCCTGCACGACTGCGGCATACTCTAGCGGTTGAAGGCAGCGGCAAGCTCGACGTGGGTGGACCAGCGAAATTGCCCGACCGGCCGCACCCACTCGAGCTTGTAGCCGCAGTCGACGAGCAGCTTAGCATCGCGCGCGAAGGTTGCCGGATTGCAGCTGACATAGGCTATCCGGCCAACTGCTGAAGCAGCCAGCGCCTGGACCTGCTGCTCCGCACCTGCTCGTGGCGGGTCGAGAACAATGGCCTCAAAGTTCTTGATTTCACTTGCATCCAGTGGACGCCGGTAGAGATCACGATGCTCGACCGCGAGCATGGGAGCCGCACGCTTCAAGGCCAGCACCGCATCGCGAGAAGCTTCGGCCGCATACACCTTTCCCGGCAGAGCCAGTGCGAACGTGCCGAGTCCCGCGAACAGGTCAGCGGTGCTTCGCGAATCGCCTACCGCTCCTCGCACGCAGGAGACCAATGCATCCTCGCCATCCGCGGTGGCCTGGAGGAATCCGCCAACCGGGAAGGTCACACGGCGTGCCGGAGAGCGTAATCGTGGCCGGAACGGGTTCGTAAAGCGATTCCGGTCCCAGTCCCTGGTCGATCGACAAGCGCGCAAGGCGATGTTCTTCACAGAAGGCCGTGAGCGCCTCCATCGCCTCATAGCCCTCGGGCTCGACCCCCTTCACCAGCACGTCGACACCCTGGTCGACCAGCGTCAACTGGATCTCGGCCGTCTTCCGCGGCGCGAGAAAGCGCGAGAGAAGCCCCCGCAGCGGCGCAACCAGGTCGAACAGCTCCCGCCGCAGGATGTGATCCTCCTGCATGTCGACGATCCGGTGCGACTTTGCGGCATTGAAACCGATCACAGCGCCCTGTCCGACCCTGAGCGCGCGCAGGCTGGCCCGTCTTCGGCTGTTGGGCGGCGACAAATGCGGCTCACGTATTTCGCATTCCAGCCCATGCTGCTCGAGCGCAGTCTCGATCCGGGAAATCAGGTAACCGCGATACGCATCGTCATCGACGTGCTGGAGCTGGCACCCGCCGCATTCCGGAAAATGGCGGCATGGCGGCTGCTGGTGGTGCGGACCCGACGACGAGCGTGCCGTCTTCGCCGACTGTGTCGCCGGGGACGCCGAATGCGATATGCCTTCCGCTCGCAGTGACCCCGTCCCCGCGAGCGGCGATGCGGACGACTGCCTCAGCCATCGAGCTGGTCAAACGCGGCCGGGATCGCGTGGACGAGATCGTCGGCGATCATTCTGGGTCCTGGCGATCTCCGCGGCTCGGCCATGCAACCAGACGGCGGCGCAGGCAGCTTCAAAACCTGCGAGACGCCGCGCGCGCAATGCCGCAATCATGCCTGCGAGCACATCGCCGGTGCCCGCCGAAGCGAGCCACGCCGGCGCAGGCGGAGCGAAGCCCAGTCGGCCGTCTGGTGCAGCGACCAAAGTATCCGGCCCCTTGTAGACGATGACCGCTCCCGACAGCCGTGCGGCCTCCACGGCCCGCTCGGCCTTGGAACCGTCAAGCTTGCCGAACAGCCGCTCGAACTCGCCCTCGTGCGGAGTCAGGATCGCGTCCTGACCACGAAGACGCTCCGGCTCACCCAGATGCGTGATTGCGTCGGCATCGATCACCTTCGGCGCCCGCGACGTCAGCGCCAGCGTCAGAACTTGCGGGATGTCGCCAAGGCCAGGGCCGACGAGGATGCAACCGATGCGCTCGTCGTTGAGCTCGGCCGTGTCGGTTTGCACGATCGAGGCGGGCAAGCCGTCGATGCGCAGCGACGTGCTGACCCGGATATAGCCAGCGCCAGATCGAGCGGCCGCCTTCGCCGCAAGGGCGATCGCCCCCGGCATCTTTCCGGCAAGGGCGTGGACCAGGCCGCGTGAATATTTGTGTCCCCCAAGGTCGAGCGGCGGCAAGTCGGGCATGCCGATCTCGTGCCAGTCGCTCGAGGCTTCGACGCCAATGTCGGCGAGAACAACTCGCCCGCACTTGTGCATCGCCGGAAATAGCCGATGGGCGGGCTTCAGGGCGCCGAAGGTGACTGTCAGATCGCAGACTGGAGCCAGGCTGAGTTCGGCGCCCGGAATCGCTTTCGACGCCGCTTGGCAGATCGCAGGCAATCCGGATTTTTGCTTCGCTGGTCAGTCTGGAAAGCTGTTCTAATACTGAGATTTCCAGACCCTTCTTGAGACCTGTACCGAATATGGCATCGATAAGAAGAGGCGCTGGTTTCGTCGTTGCGGCGAGGGTTTCGACATGGCCTTTCCACTGGTCACGCGCCCACTTGCCCGCGTCGCTCTTTGGCTCGGCAATCGCTGCAACGCGAACCTCGACGCCGCGCTCGGCAAGATGCCTTGCGGCCACGTACCCGTCGCCGCCATTGTTACCGGGGCCGACTAGGATCAGCGCTGGCATCTTCCCGGCATAGCGATACGCCGCCTCGGCTAGCGCAGCGCCCGCGCGCTCCATCAACGTCTCGACGCTTGTGCCTGCGTCGATCGCGCGCTGCTCGGCGGCGATCATTTCGGCGGTGGTCAGGATCGGTCTCACGAGCGCGCCTTAGCGCAGGAAGGTTGCGAGCCGCCACCATTCGCGAGGAACCGCCACTTCGGCCTGGTCGCGCGTCGCTTCGCTGTCGAATATTGCGAAGCAGGTCGCCCCGCTTCCCGACATGCGCGCAATTTCGACTCCCGGTTGCACCGAAAGCCAGGCCAGGACGGTGCCGATCAGCGGGACCTGCTCGATCGCGGCCGTCTCCAAGTCGTTGCGGCCCGCGCGCCAATCGCCAAGCGGGCCCTTGTCGACGCCGTTCCAGCGCCGCGAACACGTCTGCGGTCGAAAGCTCGACGCGGGGGTTGAGCAGAAGCACGGGCTTGCCGCTTACGCCGGCATCGACAAGCTGAAGTTGGTCCCCGGCCCCTTCGCCGCGAGCCGTGAGGCTGAACAGGCACGCCGGCACGTCAGCCCCGAGCGTCGGCGCGACCTCCGTCGCATGTGCCGGGTCGATGCTCCAAAGCTGCGTCAGCAGGCGGAGTGCGGCCGCCGCGTCAGCGGAGCCGCCACCGATCCCCGAAGAGACGGGGAGATTCTTCGTCAACGCAAGTGCCGCGCCTTGGTCGACACCGGCGGACTGCTGCAGCGCTTGAGCCGCCCGCATCACCAGATTGTCCTCGACAGCATCCAGGTCGGCGGCAAACTGACCGGTCACCTCGAGCAAGAGTTCGTCAGCCGGGACAGCGGTCAACACGTCGCCGTCGGTGCAAAAGGCAAAGATGGTCTCAAGGCGATGGCGCCCGTCCGGCAGCCTGCCCCTCACATGCAACGCCAGGTTGAGCTTGGCGGGCGCCGGTTCCTTCAGTTGCATCAGGGCGCGGCGCTTGCCGAAGTCAGCCCCGTCTCGATCTTTGCCTTCAACCGCGCGGCAACGTCATCCTCCGCCGTCACTAGCGCGGCCGACCACGCGTAGCGCGCTTCGAACTTGTTGCCGGCGGCATAGAGTGCATCGCCGAGGTGCTCGTGAATCTCGGCCTGGGTGGGATCGTTCTTGGCCGCTCGAGTCAGGATCTCGATCGCTTCCTTGGTACGGCCGCGCTTGTAGACCGCCCAGCCCAGCGAATCGGTGATCGAGGCATCGTCCGGCGCCAGCGCGCTGGCCTTGCGGATCATCGCTTCCGCAGCATCCAGGTCCTCGCCGCGTTCAAGCTTGGCATAGCCGAGAAAGTTGAGGATCAGCGGCTCGTCCGGCGCCAGCGCCAACGCCTGCGTCAGGAGTTGCCGAGTTTCCGGCCACCGGTTCGCCTCTTCCAGCGCGCTCGCCTGCAGCAAAAGCAATGGCCAGCGCTCTTCCGCGGAACCCTGCGCAACGAATTGATACGCCCGGGCGTAGGCGGCGGCGGCTTGCTCGTGACGCTTCATGTTCGCGAGGACGTCGCCAAGGCGCGCGAAGTCGCTGAACTCCTGCACCGTCCGCAGAAGCTGCGCGCAGTGCAATCTGAAAGGCCTCGGCCTCACGATCGGCGCCGACCAACGCCCTCGCCTCGGCATCGCGTGCCTGCAGGGATAAAGGATCGTTGGGCGGCACGGAGCGAAGTGCCGTCAGAGCATCGTCAATGCGATCGTTTCGCGCGAGCATCAGCCCCAGCATCAATGACGCCGCGCTATTCTCCGGCGCGGCGTAGCGCGCAACCTGAGAGAGAGCGATCGGCATCTTCTCGTTGCGCAGCCGGTTCAACTCCGCCGCTAGGACGATCAGCATCTCAGCGAATGCACGGCGCTTATTGTCGATTGCGACGCCGCCGGCCTTGCCCTGAAGCACACGCTCGCCGGCGCGGCTTGCGGCCGCGCCCAGGCCTTGCAGGACAGCAATTGCGCGAGCGCGATCATTGGCCTCCGAGATAGGCATCGGCAAAGGCGAAGCGCAGCCGCGATTCACGTCCGCCCGCGGTCTTCAGCACCTGATCCACCAGCGGCTGAGCTTCGCTCGTTCGGCGGAACTTGAGAAGGATGAGCGCTCGATGCTCTGGCACCAGTGCCGCCAGCATGTTGCTGCTGGTAATCCGGTTCAAGGCCGCAAGAGCGCGCGGCAAGTCGTTCGCATCGGCCGCAATCCAGGCATCGACGAATGGTCGTACGAAGCCGACATCGCCCGCCTCAGAAGGCGTCTGCAGCAGGGAAGTCGCGCGCGAATCGTCGTTGGACCGAAGCGCCTCCGCGACCTGCAGCATCCGCGCCTCGATCGGCGTGTCCGCCGGCTGAAGCGTTCGAACCAGTCGCAAGGCAAGCTTCATGTCGCCGGCATTGATCGCCTGCGACAGGGCCTGCTTGGTAACGGTCTGGTTGGCGACGCTGCCGTCTACGAGCTGCGCCAGAAGCTGCGCCGAGCGCGAATGATCGCCGTCGATCGCTGCGGCGCGCGCCTCAAGATAGGTACGCGCGGCACTGGACGAGCGCGCGACTGCCTGCGCAGGCGTTGGAAGCAACAGGGCCGCGATAACAAGGGCGCCGGGCAAGGTTTTACATGTTCGGATAATTCGGTCCTCCACCGCCTTCTGGCGTAACCCAGTTAATGTTCTGGGTAGGATCCTTGATGTCGCAGGTCTTGCAGTGGACGCAGTTCTGGGCATTGATCTGAAGCCTGGGATCACCGTTCGAATCCTCGACGAACTCATAGACGGCTGCCGGACAGTAGAGCCTTTCCGGCCCGTCGTAGAGCGCCAAATTGACCTCAACGGGTACGGTCGGATCCTTTAGCGTCAGGTGAACGGGCTGATCTTCCTCATGATTGGTGTTCGACAGGAACACCGAAGTCAGCCGGTCGAAGGTCAGAACGCCGTCCGGCTTCGGATAAGCGATCGGTCTGACATGATCCTTCCGTCGCAGCGTCGTGTGGTCCGCCTTGTGCTTCAGCGTCCACGGCAGGCGAATGCCGAGCTGTGCGAGCCACATGTCGAAGCCGGCGTAGAGCGTCCCGAACACCCCCCCGAAGTGCGCGACTGCAGGCTGGGCGTTGCGCACCATGCGCAATTCCTTGTCGACCCAGCTTGAACGAAGAGCCGTCGGATAGGCATCCAGCACGTCACCGGAGCGGTCGTTGCCAATGGCCTCGAACGCCGCCTCGGCCGCCAGCATGGCCGACTTCATCGCCGTATGCGTGCCCTTGATCCGCGGTACGTTCACGAAGCCCGGCCGAGCAGCCGATCAGCGCACCGCCGGGGAAAGCCAGCTCGGGAATGGCCTGCCAGCCGCCCTCATTGATCGCCCGGGCGCCGTAGGAAAGGCGGCGCCCTCCTTCGATCTCGGCGCGGATCGCGGGATGGGTCTTCCAGCGCTGGAATTCCTCGAACGGCGATAGGTACGGGTTCTTGTAGTCGAGCGCGACCACGAACCCGAGCGCGACCTGGTTGTTCTCCTGGTGGTAGAGGAACCCGCCGCCCCAGGCTTCATCGAGCGGCCATCCCTGCGAGTGGATCACCCGGCCCGGCTTATGCTTGTCGGCAGGGACCTCCCACAACTCCTTGATACCCAAACCATAGACTTGGGGACCAGACTTGTCGCGCAGGCCGAACAGGCGGGTCAATTCCTTGGTCAGGCTGCCGCGCGCACCTTCCGCGAAAAAGGTGTATTTGGCGTGCAACTCCATGCCCGGCTGGTAATCCGGACGGTGCGAACCGTCGCGGGCAATGCCCATGTCACCGGTGGCGACGCCCTTCACCGATCCGTCTTCGTTGAAAAGGACCTCGGCCGCCGGAAATCCAGGGAAAATCTCGACGCCCAGCTCTTCCGCCTGCCCTGCAAGCCAACGGCAGAAATTGCCGAGGCTCAACGTGTACGTGCCCTTGTTGCGCATGAAGGGCGGCAAGGCGAAATGCGGCATCGCCCACTTGCCGCTTTTCGTAAGGACCCAGTGGTGGTTCTCGGTCACCGGAACGGTGAGCGGCGAGCCCTTGTCCTTCCAGTCGGGGATCAGCTCGTCGAGCGCCTTCGGGTCGATCACCGCGCCCGACAGGATGTGCGCGCCGACCTCGCTGCCCTTTTCGAGGATGCAGACCCCGATTTCGCGCCCGGCTTCGGCGGCGAGCTGCTTCAGGCGGATCGCCGCGGATAGCCCTGCAGGACCGGCACCGACGATCACCACGTCATAGGCCATGGATTCGCGTTCGCTCATCGACTCCCCTCGTCGCGCAGCCGGGGCGGCTCGCCTGCGATAGCCCTGCTTTTCCTTGACCGCGCCGTCAATGCTAGTGGAGAATCCGCGACATGGGTGGGGAGCACGACCGCTTGACTGCGGCCGAGGCTGCCAGCGTGCTTGGCTGGTGGATCGAGGCAGGTGTCGACGTTGCAGTCCAGGACGCGCCGCGCGCTTGGCTCGGCGCCAGCACGGGTGCGCCGACGATGGAAGCAGTGCCCGAAGTTGCCACGGAAGCCCCTCCCGCCTTGCCGGAGAGCCTGGAGGCGTTCCGCGGCTGGTTGGGCGAAAGCCCGTCGCTTCCACTCGCGAAGGGCAACAGCCGTCGCGCGCTTCCCAAGGGAGCGGAAGCGGCGGAAGTCATGCTGCTGGCCGACATGCCGACGCCCGAGGACGTTTCCGAGGGCCAGCCGATAGCGGGACAAGCCTGGGAGCTGACCGAGCGCATGCTCGCGGCGATCGGCTTCTCTGCAGAGCAAGCCTATGTCGGCAGCCTCACCTGCTTCCACAGCCCCGGTACCCGCCTTTCCGGCGACGACCTGGAAGCCTGCGCCGCCATCGCCCGACGGCACATTTCTCTCGCCAAGCCGAAGCGTCTGCTTCTGCTCGGTGACGCGACCAGCCGGGCCCTGCTCGGCAAGCCACTCACCGCTTCGCGCGGTCACGTTCACAAAATCGAAGGGGTGCGCGCGGTATCCACCTTCCATCCGAGGTTCCTGCTCGACCGTCCGTCGAACAAGGCCCTCGCGTGGCGCGACCTTCTGCTTCTGATGGAGGAAGAAGTTTGAGCATTCATCTGTTGCTTGCAGCTGCCGCAGCCGTGGCCGTGCAGAGCCCGGATCCGCTCGCTCCGCTTTCGACGCAGCCGGCGACGGCTGCTCCGCCCATGGTCGCGCCGGTCAATCCGGCACCCCAACCCGCGCCCGTCACGGTCGTTCAGCAGCCGGTTCTAATGCCGCAACAGCCGGTCGTCGCCGTCCGGGTGCCGCGTAATTGGGCAGAAGTCTTCTCGGCGATCCGCGGGTCGCGGTGGGCGGAAGCCCAGGCAGGCATTTCCTCGCTTCCGCGGAGCGAACTGACGCCGGTTGCCCGAGCCGAGCTCTACACCGCAAAGGGCTCCCCGGTCGTCTCGCTCGCGCAGATCCAGGGCCTTCTCGCCGAGGCGCCCGACCTGCCGCAGGCCGACCAGCTTGCCCGAATGGCGATCGCTCGCGGGGCAACGACCGCTCCGGAATACATCCGGCGGCGGCAAACGACGTGGCTCGGCAATTCGCCCAGCCGGTCGAAGGCTAGACCGATCACCGGCGAGCCGCAGGCCGACCAGCTTCGCTCGCAACTCGATCCGCTGATCAAGGCCGACGACGCAATCAATGCCGAGCTGCTGCTGATGCAGACGGCGCCATACATCTCGTACGAAGCGCGCGCCGAAGCCGGACAGCGCGTTGCCTGGTCCTACTACGCCCTCGGCCGCGACGCCGACGCGCGCCGCGTTGCGGATACCTATCGCGCGGGCGCCACGGGCGATTGGGCGAGCCAGTCGGCCTGGGTTTCCGGTCTGGCCTCCTGGCGGCTCAACGACTGTGGCGCGGCCTCGAACGCCTTCCGTGAGGTCGCATCGCGCTCGGTCCAGCGCGAGCTTGGCGCTGCCGGTTATTTCTGGGCCGCGCGCGCCGAGCAGGCCTGTCGCCGTCCTCAGGCCGTCGAGGGACTTTTGAAGGCCGCAGCGGCATCACCCGAGAGCTTCTACGGTCTCCTCGCCCGTGAAACGCTCGGTGCGGACAAGCGCCTGCCCCGCGACGCTCACAACGGCATCAGCCGCGTCGAGAATGTGCCGAACGTTCGCCGCGCCGAGCAGCTCGTGAGTATCGGCCAGCATTGGCTCGCCGAGTCCATGCTGAAGCATCAGGCGCAGATCGGACGGCCGCAGGAGCATCACGGCCTGATCGAGGTGGCCAAGCGGCTGGATCTGGCTTCCGCTCAATATTGGCTCGCACACAACGGGCAGAGCGGCGCCGTGGTTGACGCCATCGACCGCTACCCCACCCCGCGCTGGGGCCCGCGGAATGGCTGGCGGATCGACCCGGCGCTGGCGCTCGCGCACATGCGGCAGGAATCGAACTTCCGCGCCGACGTCGTCAGCCCCGCCGGCGCGGTCGGCCTGATGCAGGTCCTTCCGACGACGGCGACGCAGATGGCCCGCCGCAACGGCTATGACGCGGGCAGTCTTTTCGATCCGACAGCCAACATCGAATATGGCCAGAGCTTCATCGAGACGATGCGGGTCTCCGGCGCTACGCAGGGTCAGCTTCCGAAGGTCATTGCTGCCTACAATGCCGGACCGCTTCCCGTGTCACGCTGGGCGTATATGGCGCCGAGCGATCCGCTGCTGTGGATCGAGTTCGATCCCCTACTGGGAGACGCGCTATTACGTGCCGTCGGTTTTCCGGAACCTGTGGGTCTACCAGGGCCTTGCCAATGCCGAGACGCCGACGCTGACCGCGCTTGCACAGCACCGCTGGCCGGCGTTTCCGACGTCGAGGACCAACCTCGCTCAGGTCGAACCGATCAAGCCGGTTGCTGGGCCTTAACCTCCAGGCTCATCTCCGCGTTCAGAAGCTTCGAGATTGGGCAGTTCTTCTTCGCATCCTCGGCTAGCTCGCGCAGCCGGTCTTCATCCAGCGCCACGCTAGCGGAAAGGGTCAGGTCAGATCGCGAGACCTTGAAGCCGTCGCCATCCTTGTCGAGCTTCACCCGCGCCTCGGTCTCGAGCGTGCCGTCGGTGATACCTTCTTTCGCCAAGGCGAACGACAGGGCCATCGTGAAGCAACTCGCATGCGCAGCCGCAATCAGCTCTTCCGGGTTCGTCCCCGGGCCATCCTCGAACCGCGTGTTGAAACCGTACTTCTGGTCATTGAGCACGCCGGATTGGGTCGAAACCCAGCCCTGCCCATCCTTGCCCATGCCCTGATATCGAGCGCTCGCCGTCCTGGTGATCATCCCGCTTCTCCTTGCTTGCGACAGTCTGTGAACAACCGTGCGCGCGATTGTTTCCACCCTACCGTCTCTCAATGATGTTCTTGTTATGTTCTGCCGATGGGCATAGGATTTCTTCATGCCGATCGAGTCGATCAAAGGGCGCGGAGCGACGCGCAATGCAACCCCGACTCGCTTCAACCTGAAGGAGCGGATCGTCGAGGGCGAATGGCTGGACAGCGTCGAAGCGCTGGACGGCACTCCAAAGCGAAAAACGACGGTCACGATCGAGCGTCCAAAAACCATCCTGACTCGTAATCGCTCGCCCGATATCGGCTTCGACCGCTCGGTAAACGCCTTTCGGGGGTGCGAGCATGGCTGCATCTATTGCTTCGCCCGGCCCACCCACGCCTATCACGATCTCTCACCTGGTGTGGATTTCGAATCCCGCCTGTTCGTGAAGCCGAATGCCGCGCAGCTGCTGCATGCGGTACTGTCGCGACGCGGTTACGAGTGTGCACCGATCGCCATGGGCACGAACACCGACCCCTACCAGCCGATCGAAGACCGGTGGCGAGTGACCCGTTCGCTCGTCGAGTTGCTGGTCGAAACGCGGCACCCGTTCTCGATCACGACCAAGTCCGACCGTGTCCTGCGCGATCTCGACTTGCTGAAGCCGGCGGCCGAGCTCGGGATCGTCTCGGTGGCGATCTCGGTGACATCGCTCGATCCAAAGACCGCCCGAACGCTGGAGCCGCGCGCGCCCGCGCCACACCGGCGGATCGCGGCCATCAAGACGCTCAACGATGCCGGCGTCCCTTGCCACATCGCGATCGCACCGGTCGTGCCGCAGGTCACGGACCATGAATTGGAGGCAATCGTCGAAGCCGGTGCCAAAGCGGGAGCGCGCGGCGGTTTCTATCTGCCAGTACGGCTGCCGCACGAAGTGGCGCCCCTCTTCCGCGCCTGGCTCGAGGAGCATTTTCCGGACCGCGCGAGCAAGGTCATGGCGACGATTCAGTCGCTTCGCGGCGGTCGCGACAATGATCCCAACTTCTTCACGCGGATGCAGGGCCAGGGTCCGTGGGCCGACCTCCTGCGCACCCGTTTCGAAAAGGCGGCCAGGAGGTTTGGCCTGCCAGCCTCGAAGTTCGGCCTCCGCCGCGATCTTTTCGAACCGCCGCAGGGAGATCAGCTGCGGCTCCTCTGAAATCGAAGCGGAGCCGAAACGGCCCAAGCGGCGTTAGTAGCGAAAAGGGAGGAAGATTATGCGTATTTTCATCGCTGTTCCGCTGCTTCTGTTGGGTGCCTGCAACGTCGATCGCGACGCCGGCAACGATACGACCACGGTCTCGTTTGACGAGAGCGCCGCCGCCAATACCGCTGAAGACGTCGGCCAGGCAGCCGAGAATATCGGCGGTGCCATTGCGGCTGACGTCGAGCGAACGGCCGACAAGGTCCAGAACAAGGTCGGCGACGTAGATGTCGATGTTGATGTCTCCCGCAACGGCGATGCTGAAGCAAACGCACAATAAGCCGCTACTGGCGGTTGTCCCCTACGGCGCTCTTGTGTAGCAGGCGCGCCGTCGGGGAGTGGCGCAGCCTGGTAGCGCATCTGCTTTGGGAGCAGAGGGTCGCAGGTTCGAATCCTGTCTCCCCGACCATTCAATCGGCAACTAGCGTGCTCGGAATCCCCCGCACGCCCGCCTGGAACGCGAAAAGCGATCCGGCCAGGGGCTGCAATGCGAGCTTTTCCGGCGCGAGGTGAAGCTGCGCCGTCGTTGCGAACGCAGTGTCGAGGTCCGGGCCGCCGAAAGCGATCTTGGTGATGCTCGAGACCGGAAAGCGCACCCGCTCGAGCAATTCGCCCGCGGGCGAATATCGTCGTACCTCCGATCCGAAGAACAGGCTGATCCAGATGCAGCCTTCGCTGTCGACCGTCGGGCCATCCGGCTTCCCCTCGCCGTCGTTGATCCGCACGACGAGCTGCGACGGGCCAAGAATCCCTGCTCCCATGATCTCACACGCAGAAATCGTTCCGCCAAGCGTATCCACCCAGTAAAGCGTGCTTCCATCCGGTGATATTGCCGGCCCGTTAGTGATTGTAATCGATGTGAGATTCGTTCGAGTCAGCTTGCCGCGATGGAAGCAGTAGAATGCCCCCGTGGACTTCTTTTCCGTATCGTCCATCGTCCCGAACCAGAGCCGACCCTCACGATCGACCACACCGTCGTTCGGGCGGTTCTCCGGGCTGCCCGGTTCGACTTCGACCAGCAGCTTGAACTTGCCCTTCTTGGGATCGAAGTGGTGGAGCCCACTCTGCAGCCCTGCGATGAAGCCGCCGCTCTTGGCCGGAAATACGAAGCCGACCTGCTCCGGCGCGTCCCAGCTCTTGCCCTGGGCAGTGACGGGGTCGAACCGGTGGATCTTCTGCCGCTTGATGTCGACGAACCACAATGCCTCGTCGCGCTCGACCCAGACGGGTCCCTCGCCCAGCGTTGCGCCGACTTCCCAGACCAGGTGCGCTTCTCGGCTCATGTTTCCTCCGGCTAGGCTGCGGGCTCGGCTTCCAGTTCACGCAGGCTGCGGCCCCGAGTCTCCCGCCCTGCATAGGACACGAGCGCTGCAGAAAGCACCATCGGCGCTGTCAGTGCTAGTGCCGCGCCGATCAAAGTCGGAATGAAGCCAAGCAAAGCGAAGGCCTGCACGGCAACTCCCCCGAATTTGCTGCTCCCAGCGATCAGCCCGGTCGCGCGGCCGCGTACTCCCAGCGGGTAATTCTCTGCCGCATAGGGTAGGAGAACCGCGATCATGCCGTTGGAACCGACGATCAGCAAGGCGATGATCGTGATCACCACGACCTCCGACTGCAGCAGACGGTCGGGAAGCAGAGCGCCGATCAGACCGACCAAAGTGACCAGGATGGTGCCGACCAGCGTCCATTTGCTGCTCCAACGGGCATAGGCGACGGCCGCGATCAGGATGGCCGGCAGGGCGATAAGGGCCGAACTGGCGATGATGCCGCTGGCGAGGGCCGAGCTGTATCCACGCGCCTGGAGGTCGGACGGCAGCCACAGGAGCAGACCGAAATTGATGAAGCTCCACGACAAAGCGGTCACGACGAGCGCGGCCGTCAGCTTCGCGTGCCGCTGGGCGGCCGGGATCGCGTCCGTCGGCAGCGCAACCGGCCTCGCCTTCGCTTCTATCCCGTACTTCCGCTTCATGTCCTCGATTTCGGCGGTGCGGCCCTGCTCCGCCAGGAACCGCGGCGATTCGGGAATGAACCGCGCCAGAGCCAGGAGGAAAATGCCCGTCGGAAATCCCTGTAGCCAGAGCACCCGCCAGCCGAATAGTGGCTCGAACGCATGCGCTGCCGCGCTTGCCGCGAGGTAACCGCCGATGAGGCCGGTTCCACCGACGAGGACCAGCACCCAGCTGCGATGTTTGGGCGGCATGATCTCGGCGAGCAAGGTGTAAACGACGGGCAGCATCCCACCCGCGGAACAGCCCATGAGGAAACACATCAGCAAGTTGAGTTCGAATGACGGCATCGCGCCGCAAATCGCTGTGGATACGAATAAAATCGTTGAAAGCAGGATCGACACGCGGCGGCCGTAAATGTCGGCAAGCCATCCCCAAACGAAGGATCCCACAGTCGTCCCGGTCAACGCGACGAAGGGCAATAACGCCGCGGTCGATGGCTCGATGCCATATTCGTTGCGCATGCCGGGGATGACGAAGCCCAATGTGGCGGGCTTCATCACGTCGATGATGAGTCCGAGGGTCAAGACGAGCAAGACCGCGGAATGCCAACGGTTGAGGGGAGTCGTATCGGGCGCTTCGAAATTCGTGCCGGCATGCGATCCATGCGGCGTCCGATGCTTCGGCAGAGCGCCATAGATGGCAGCGGGAACGCCGAGGATGATCAGCGCCATCCCGAACCACATCTGCGCGTCCATCGGCATGCCCGCGAGATGGTTGCCCATGCTGTGCGCCATCGCCAGCATCGGCAGATGAAGCACCACGCCCAGGCTGATTGCCGCACAGGCGCCCCAGAATATCGGCGCGCGCTCACCGATGATCGACGGGCGTTTGCTCCCCTTGCTAGCCATTGGATCTGTTCCGACGATCAAGGATGAGTGCTGGCGAACGCGGCTGCAGCGCCAAAGAGGCCCGGCTGCGGATACGTAATCACCTTGACGGGCATCTCGTCCATCATCCGCTCGAAGCGGCCTTTGGCTATGAAGCGGTCGCGGAAGCCGGAACGCGGCAGATAATCGACAAGCCGCAGGCCAAGGCCGCCCGCGAGTACGACCCCCTGCGCGCCCTGGGCAAGCGCAAAATCGCCCGCTGCGGCTCCGAACACGAGGCAGAAGCGGTCGAGCGCCGAAGCAGCCAGCGTGTCGGTTCCCGCCAGCGCAATCGACCACAATTCCTTGTCGTCCATCTGTTCAAACGGACGCTTCTCGATGGTCGCAAGGGCCTCGTAGATGTTGTGAAGGCCTCGGCCGGAAAGCAACCGTTCGACTGACACCCGCCGGAAGTTCTTGCGAAGATATTGGAGGATCTTGTCCTCGATCGGGTCGAGCGGCGCCCAGTCGATATGCCCGCCCTCGGTCGCAATCACTTCGTGGGAACCGTCGGCTTTTTGAAGAACGCTCGCAACACCCAGGCCGGTGCCTGGTCCGACGATGGAATTGATGCCCACGCTCGGCAGGTCCCGCTCCGGGCCGCAAACGTGGTGGTAGGCCGACTGGTCGAAGCCAGCCACGGCATGACCGATCGCTGCGAAGTCATTGACGATCACGAACTGCTCGACGCCGAGCCGCTCCTGCATGAGCGCGGGGCGGATGACCCACGGATTGTTGGTCAGCTTAAGGACCTCGCCGCCGACCGGCCCTGCGAAAGCCAGTCCAAGCTCCGTGGGAAGCGGCTGATCGATCTGGCGACCGAACTCCTGCCAGGCATGCTGAAAGCTTGAGAATTCCGCCGTCTTGACGGTCACCGGATCGCCAAGATGCACGACGCGGCCGTCTTCGATCGACGCCAACGCGAAGCGCGCGTGCGTTCCCCCGACGTCGGCTGTCGCAATCTTTCGCATCGGCGCTTCTCCCCCCGCTCGCCTTGATCGGGCGCTCTCGTACTAAGCTAGGGCATCAGCCGCCAGTACCGTTCTTCAGGCAGCATCCTTCTCGCCCTGCAGCACGTCGTACCGTGCCTGCGCGGCATGGATTTCCGCGACATTGTCGAGCGCCCATCGCGATAATGCGCAGATCGGCCCCTGAAGAGAATGGCCAAGGTCGGTCAGCGCATAATCGACGCGCGGCGGGATCGACGGGGTCACGGCCCGGCTCACCAGCCCATCCCGCTCGAGGTTACGCAAGGTCAGTGTCAGCATGCGTTGCGAAACCGCCGGAATTTCCCGACGCAACTCGTTGAAACGCTTGCCGCCCTCCGCGAGCGTAGAGACGACCAGGACGCTCCACTTGTCGCCGATGCGCGACAGCAACTCGCTGATCGTCTGGCAGACGGGGTTGTTCGGGTCCTTCATCCTGCGCCTCCGGTTACACCCATGTTCGTGGGCCACATTGCTGTGCGCCCGGCACAAATAAGTGCGTTCTTGCGGGTCATTTTCTTGTGGTTACTTAGGGTGCCTCGGTAACAAATCCATACCAAGGAGGCAATAGTGACCATCCTGCACATCGACAGCAGCATCACGGGCGAGAACAGCGCGAGTCGCGCGGTCAGCGGCTCCATCGTTGAACAGCTGAAATCAGCCCAGTGGGGCGAGGATATCGTCTATCGCGACCTCGCGTCCGAACCGCTTTCCCACCTGACGCTTGCGGCTTTCGCCGACTCGTCGGTGCTCGACGAATTCCTGGCGGCCGACACGGTCGTGATCGGCGCGCCCATGTACAATTTCACCCTGCCCAGCCAGCTCAAGGCCTGGATCGACCGCATCCTCGTGGCCGGGAAGACCTTCCGCTACACGGAGAACGGCCCGGAAGGCCTCGCCAAGGGCAAGCGCGTGATCGTCGCCCTCGCTCGCGGTGGCTTCTACGACCGCGGTTCTCCCGCAGCGTCGCTGGAGCATCTCGAGAGCTATTTGCGCGGGGTCTTCAACTTTATCGGCATCGAGCCGGAGTTCGTCGCGGCCGACGGCCTGAACATCAGCCCTGAACATCGCGAGACCTCGATCAAGCAGGCCATCGGCGAGACGATCCGCCTGGCCGCCTGACCTCAAAGTCCTCGGCCGCTCGCTCCCGGCGGCCGAGGGCTATCTGAGCATCCATTCCGCGAGAGCATCCAGCGCTTCGCTCTCGGCATCTGTGCCGGTTCGGCCGCTTTTGGCAGCGACCTTGAACGAATGATCGGCATGCTCGACGACGTGCAGCGCGGCCCGGTCGCCCAGTCCGGCGACGACCGGCTTCAGAAGCTCCAAATCTGCAAGGGCGTCGCGGCTTCCAGAGACGAACAGCATCGGCACTCCAACGTCGGCAAGGTGGGCCGCCCGCTCGATCCCCGGCTTGCCCGCGGGATGAAGCGGGAAGCCTAGGAAAGCGAGGCCCTGAACGCCGGGCAAGGGCTCCGCGGCTTGCGCCTGTGACGTCATGCGCCCGCCATAGGAGCGACCGCCGGCAAAGATCGGCAAGCCGCCAGCGAGTTCGACCGCCCGCTCGGCTGCAGCACGCACCGCCGCATGGGCGAGTCTGGGAGCGTCGGGCCGCTTCGACCCCTTCTCGGAATACAGAAAATTGTAGCGAAGCGTCGCAACCCCGCGCGCCGCTAGCCCCTCCGCATTCGAAGCCATGCTTTTGTGGGCCATGTTCGTCCCTGCCCCGTGTGCGAAAAGGTAGAGTGCCTTCGCGTGTGGCGACCGAAGCAGCAGCCCGGACACGCTTTCCGAGCCAATTGGAACGACGATCTTTTCAGGGTTCATGCAGGCCGAATTAGCGCATGCGGCGACAAGAGTCCGGAAACTGGTGGGCCCGGAGGGAACTCGAACCCCCAACCTAGCCGTTATGAGCGGCCGGCTCTACCATTGAGCTACAGGCCCAGCCCGGTCGCACGGCGTTAGCCGCCGCCGTGGGCCGGACGCAAGCTAGCTCCTGCGACGAGGCAGGACTAGGGCGAGCTTGTCGCCCGTCAGGCGTAGATCGCCTCCGGCAGTCTGTGCGATTCCGCGGGCCAGCTTCAATGAGAAGCTGCTCGCGAGGACGTCGGGCTCGCCGCCGTCCCTGCCGAAGAGTTGGGCTTCGCTGAGCCCGCGCAGCGCGTGCGGAAGGTTCAGCGTGACGAGGCACTGACCGACATCGCAGTCGACGGCGATTACAAGCCGCTCGCGCTGCGTCGCAACGTCGATCAGCGCCGAGCAGAAGCGCCGCATGAGCCGCTCCAGGACGACTCGGTCGAGGCTGCAGATCGCCGGGCTTCGCGAAGGCACGACGTCGACCTTCGCACCACGGAGGGTCGCGCGGTCCTTGAGCTCCGGCGCAAGCCCCAACAGCAGCTGGTTGAGATCGGTCGAGCCGTCCAGCGCAGCCGGGGAAGACCGCAACTGCGCGGCGATATCGAGGTCCTCGATCGCCGAGAGCAGCAGCCGCGCCTGGGCAACGATTTCCGCGGCGCGCTCGCGATAGCTGTGGTCGGCGGGCCCAAGATATTGTCCATCGATGATCTCGGCGAAACCGATGATCGCGGTCAACGGCGTGCGCAACTCATGGATCAACTCGCGCAGAGCGGCCTCGTCCAGCGGCTCTTCCTCGGCCGGCGCGGACACGTCGGCCTCCTCCATCGAGGTGCGCATCGCAACGCCGCGATAGCCGGCGAATCGCCCGTCGGATGGCTCGAACGCCGGCACGCCGCTGAGCTTCCATTCGCCAGCAGCCGGTCCCTCGCCGGAAACGGTCAAAGCGGCATCGCGAAACGGGGCACGGACCGCGAACGCGCGCTGGATCCGCGGGTCGACACCATTGTGCTCGCCAGGGTTCGCAAGCGATCGGCCGATCAAAGGTCCGCGCGGGACACCTTCGACCCAGGCGATTTCGCCCGATGGACCGCATTCCCAGCGGAAAAGGGGCGAAGGGCTGTCGGCAACACTGCGCGGTGCGGCCGCGGCCGGCGGTTGAGGTTGCGGCCGTGCGAATTGTCGCTCCTGACGCAAATGCTCGATACGGGAGAGCACCTCGCTGATCGAGGGGATCGGTGCCGCTGGGCCGGCACGAGCAGGTTGTGGAGTTGGCACCGGCTCGGGTGCGGGCTCTGGCTGGCGCGGTTCCGCCGCAACGACCTGCTCGGGCGCAACGGGTTGTGCCGTCGGTTCGGGGCCGGGCTCGGGCTCCGCAACCGGCTCCTGCTCACTGACAGGCTCGAAGACCGCATATTCGGGCTCGGGCGCTGACGGTGCGGTCGCCGCCCAGGCTGGCAGTTCCGGATAGAGCGACCGGATGAATTGGGTGCTGTCCGCGCTCGCCGTTGTGAGGACGTCCTTCCATTGCGAAGGCTGCAGCGAAGCGGCGGCCAGAACAGGCGCCGCTACGGCCACGCTGTCGGCCGCAAACAGGATCACCAGTGGAAGCGGAAGCTGCGGACTGGCAACGGCTCTAGCGGCCGCCGAGCGAAGCTGTTGATCGATGTCTTGGGCGTCGGTGAGGATTGCGGCGAGTGCCCGCTGCGCCAGCGGCGACGAGAGGTCGGATGCGCGCGCGAGAAGCTCGACCAGCTGGCGCCAGCGGACGGCGCGATCGTGCGCGTTGAGGGCCGGCTGCGCCAGCACCGTGTTCAGGCGATCATCGAATCGCAACGCAGACCATCCGCTTCCTTAAAGACCGGTCAGCCACCGTTCTCGTGGTGCGCGGTTCTAAGGAAGGGGCTGTTGCGCAACCATCCCGATTTGGGACAGGCCGGACGTCGAAAACCAGGCCGGGAGCACCTTGATCAGCGCTCCCGGCCGAAGCCTCAGGCCTGGGTGGCCAAATAGGCGAGCCAGTATTTCGCAATATCGATGCGGGGCCCGGTGACTGCGCTCAAAGCCGCGGTTGCCCCGGCCTTGTCGCCCGACCGCGCTAAGGCCATGCCAAGGTGCAGGTTGATGAGACTCGGCGTCGGCGCCCGGACGCTTCAGCGCGGCGCGGTAGAGCTCGGCCGCCTTGTCGAAACGGCCGTAGCCGTAGAGCAGATCGCCCGTCGTCAGCGCGCTTTTGGCAGTTCCGCCCGCCAGCGCCTTCGAAGCCGCGGCGTCGAGGGTAGCTTCTTCACCCGCAGACTTCTGCGTTGCCTGCTGAATCATCTCCTTGAACGGCGACTTTTTCGGATCGACCGCGCCCGCCGCGATACCTTCATCGAGCACGACCTTCGCTTCGCCTGGATAGCCCTTCATCAGAGCCGCGTAGGCGTAGCGGTCATAGTCTCCCTCGCCGTTCATGGCCTTCGCCGCGCGCGCAAGCCGGAACAGATCGAGTGTCGTCTGATCGTCGACATTGTTCATCTGGCGATAGATGCCGAGAGCATCCCGCCAGTTGGTGGCGGATGGATAGGCCGCGACCCACTGCCGGCTCAGGTCCTGCACCACCGGCATCTTCGCCCTGTAGGCCACGGAGATGGCGCGTTTGAAGACGTCCTCCGGCGGCTTTCCGCCGTTCGCACTGCCCTGGGCGATGGCTTTCTGCAGCTCGGCGATTGCCTCGGCCGGAGTCGCGGTAACCGACTTCGTTTGCGACAGAAGGGTCGAAGCCTCCGTGTTCGTGGGCTGGAGTTCGATGGCCTTCTGGAAGGCGGCGATGGCCTGTGGGAACTGCTTCTGGTTGTACTTGACCTTGCCCAAGGTCGTGTAGGCGGTTGATAGCTGATCCTGCGGAAATACCCCGGTCGCGATCATCGCTTCCAGCGCAGTCCCCATTCCCGCCTCATCCTTCGCGGCATTCGCCGCCTTGAGGTCGATCTGGGAGGCGAGGAAATGCTCCTCGGGCTTCTTGGCGGCTGCGTGTGCCGCGGCGGATGTAGCCGGATAGCCCGCCGTGTCCTTTGAGTCGAAGGCGGCGACCTGTGCCTTGTAAGCCGTCGCGAACTCTGGCGAGATGTTGATCTTCTTGTCGCCGAGCGTGACGATTGCCCCGCCTTTCTGAGGCTTATCCTCTTCTGCTCGGTGCGCGGCTGCGTCGTCTGCTGCTGTCTCGGCGGCGCGCTGTAGCCACCCTCGCGCTGTGCATGAGCGGTGGTTGCGAATGCCGTCGAGGCGGCCAGGGTGATGCCAAGCATCTTGATCGTCGAATTCACTCTTGCTCTCCCACACGCCATGGACCGGCGCTTTCGAATGCTGCGTCGAGGCCAATAAACCTCGGCAGTTGTCACGCCAAGCCGCTGCGCAATCGCTGCTGAACGCCAATTGAATTTTTATGACAATTTCTGCGCTTCAGGCTCACAAACTAACTTCGGATAAGTTCCGCCAGTTTTGGACTCGGCGTATCCACTCTCCGGGGCCCGCTACCTCCTTGGCATCGACACCTCAGGAACTTGGCGGGCTCCAACCTCTTGAAGCGGCGCGGTCATCTCCAGAGACCGGGCCGCTTCAATCATTTTCAGGTCTGTTCGAATGAATTTCCCCGCGCGTACGCACGCGCGCGGGGTGGTTTGCGGGTTCATATTGGGCTAGGCCTTCCTATGTGGGGGTAAGCGCCGTGCAAAGCGGCGAATCCTCCCGCGTACCCGCTTAGACAGACCTCACAGGATCATCACACTTGGCCACCGAACCGCCCGCCGAACTTTCGGGCCCGACCGACGGCAGCGACATCGCTCCGATCTCCATCGTCGACGAAATGAAGACCAGCTACCTCGATTACGCGATGAGCGTGATCGTCAGCCGCGCGCTCCCGGATGTGCGCGACGGCCTGAAGCCGGTCCACCGCCGCATTCTCTACGCCTGCCAGGAAGCCGGCTACGTCGCCGGACGGCCCTACCGCAAGTCGAGCCGCATCGTCGGTGACGTCATGGGTAAATATCACCCGCACGGCGACAGCGCGATCTACGACGCCCTCGCCCGCATGGTGCAGCCTTGGTCGCTCCGCGTTCCGCTGATCGACGGCCAGGGCAATTTCGGATCGATGGATCCCGATCCGCCCGCTGCCATGCGGTACACGGAAGCCCGCCTGGCCAAGGTTGCGAACTTCCTGCTCGCCGATATCGACAAGGACACGGTCGATTTCACGCCGAATTACGACGCGTCGGAGCGTGAGCCGCAGGTCCTCCCTGCCCGCTTCCCGAACCTGCTCGTCAACGGCGCCGGCGGCATCGCGGTCGGCATGGCGACGAATATCCCGCCGCATAACCTGGGCGAGGTTCTCGCAGCCTGCCGTGCCTACATGGACGACCCGGCGATCACGACCGAAGGCCTGATGGAGCATGTGAAGGGTCCGGACTTCCCGACCGGCGCCTTCATCCTCGGCCAGTCCGGCATCCGCAGCGCCTACACCACCGGCCGCGGCTCGATCATGATGCGCTCGCGCTACAAGATCGAGGAAGGCCGCGGCGACCGCCGTTCGATCGTGCTGACCGAAATCCCCTACCAGGTCGGCAAGTCGGGCCTGGTCGAAAAGATCGCCGAAGCCGCCAAGGACAAGCGCATCGAGGGCGTCTCGGACATCCGCGACGAATTGAATCGCGAAGGCGTCCGGGTCGTCATCGACCTGAAGCGCGACGCCACGCCCGAAGTCGTGCTCAACCAATTGTGGCGGCACACCCCGGCGCAGTCCTCCTTCCCGGCAAACATGCTGGCGATCCGCGGCGGCCGCCCCGAAACGCTGGCGCTGCGCGACATCATCGAGAGCTTCGTCAAATATCGCGAGGAGGTCATTACTCGCCGCTCGAAGTTCGAGCTGCTCAAGGCCCGCGAACGCGCTCACATCCTGCTCGGTCTCGTCGTCGCCGTCACCAATCTCGACGAGGTGGTGAAGCTGATTCGCGGATCGGCCAGCCCGGCGGTAGCTCGCGAGAAACTGCTCGACCGCGAAGTGGCCGGGCGCGGAGATCCGCCCCTACATTGCGCTGGTCGAAGCGGTCGAGCCGCAGGGCAAGTCGGAGACCTACCAGCTCTCCGAAACGCAGGTTCGCGCGATCCTCGAGCTTCGCCTCCACCGCCTGACCGCGCTCGGCCGCGACGAGATTGGGAACGAGCTCAAAGGCCTCGCGGATTCGATCGGCGAACTGCTCGAGATTCTCGCGAACCGTGCCCGCCTTTACGAGGTGATGCGCGAGGAGTTCGACGAGGTTGAGCGCGAGTTCGCGACGCCGCGCATGAGCGAGCTCGCACCCGCAGCCGAGGGCATCGAGGACGAAGACCTGATCGAGGTCGAGGACATGGTCGTGACCGTGACCATGACCGGCTACATCAAGCGCACGCCGCTCGCGCTGTTCCGCGAGCAGAAGCGCGGCGGCAAGGGCCGCGCCGGCATGCAGACGAAGGACGAGGATGCGGTCACCACCCTGTTCGTCACCTCGACCCACAATCCGGTGCTGTTCTTCTCCAACCTCGGCCGCGTCTATCGCATGAAGGTGTGGCGTCTGCCGGAGGGCGGGCCGAACACCAAGGGCCGCCCGATGATCAACCTCCTGCCGCTCGCGGCGGGCGAGACGATCTCGACCGTGCTTCCGCTACCGCAGGACGAAAATGAGTGGGGCAACTTGCACATCATGTTCGCGACCGCGCACGGCACGGTGCGACGGAATAGCATGGCGGCCTTCACCAACATTCCAACAGCCGGCAAGATCGCGATGCGCTTCGGCACATCGGCCATAGAAGGCGCGGACAACGGCGATGACAGCGAAGAGCAGCTGGATCTCAGCGACCGGCTGATCGGCGTTGAACTGTTGACCGAGGAAGACGACGTCCTGCTCGCGACCCGCAACGGCAAGGCCATTCGCTTCCTCTCGACCGACGTCCGCGAATTCCAGTCACGCACGTCGACCGGCGTACGTGGCGTCCGCCTGCTCGGAAACGACGAGGTCATCTCCATGTCGATCCTCCGCCGGGTCGGCACGACTCAGGAGGAGCGCGAGGCCTATCTGAAATGCCCGCCGTGGCGCGAGCGCGAGGACGTCGAATGCACGCTTCCGCCGGAGCGCGTCGCGGAGATGGCGGAGGGCGAACAGTTCATCCTCACCATTACCGAGAACGGCTACGGCAAGCGCACCTCGGCCTATGAATATCGCCGCACCAATCGAGGCGGCCAGGGAATCACCAACATCGACACGTCGGAACGCAACGGCCGCGTCGTCGCCAGCTTCCCGGCACAGACCGGCGAGCAGCTGATGCTGATCACCGACCAGGGCAAGATGATCCGCACCACGGTCGGCGACATCCGCGTGATGGGCCGCAACACGCAGGGCGTGACCATCTTCAAGGTCGCCAACAACGAGCATGTCGTCGGCGTGGCGAAGATCGACGAGAGCGACGAGGAAGAGATCGAACTCGACGGCGGTGACGAAACCGCGCCGGAAGAAGGCGCCGTCGTTGGCGAAAGCGAGCTTGATCGGCCAGCCGATCCGGAAACCGGCGACAAGTAGCATCAGGTCGTCCGGCCAGGAGGACAAAAAGCGGAACGGCTATGGGTCCGCTCGCGTTCGTTGTTGAAACGAAACCCAAGGAGGAATTCATGGCCCTTCCCCATCGCGCTCTGGTTCTTGTCGCAGACGGAACGAAGGTTCTCTTCCTTCGCAATCACGGCGACCAGAACCAGATCGACCTGCGCACCGAATCCCACGACGCTCGCCAGGATCGCAAGGACAGCGAGATCAAGACCGACGCGCCTGGAACGAGCAAGCAGAGCATGGGTTATGGCCGTCCAGCGATGGACGAAACCGACTTCCACCAGCAGGAGGAGGATCGCTGGGTGAAGGAAGCGGCCGAGGAACTGAAGAAGCGCGCTCTGCGAAACGATTTCGAAGCGCTGGCGATCATCGCCCCGCCGAAGGCGCTCGGCACATTGCGCAAGGAACTTCACAAGGAAGTCGAGCGGCGGATCGTCCTCACGCTCAACAAGGAAATGACGGATCGGCCCATTCCCGACATCGAAGAACTGCTGGTCGGTGAGGCCGCACCACCGGCCTGAGCCCGATGCCAGGGTGTATTGCTAAGTTATAGCACTCAGTCCCATCCGTTCGTCCCGCCATTCGCCGATTTGTCTGCCCCGCCTCTGTGCTCGTCGATTTGGCATGGTTCTTGAAGAGATCTCCGCGCAGCAGCCTCGCTGCGACAAAAAGGAGATCTGTATGACGATCATGACCACGATTGTTGCGGTTGCGCTCGGTATCGCCTCGATCGGCCAGAACGGCAGGGTCGAACTGGTTAGCGCGCAGGACGCCAAGTCGATCAGCCGCTATTCTGAAACGGTCGACGACACCGGGACAACCCATTTGCGGGGCGTTAATCGCCGGACCGGCGAATCTTTCCACCTCACCGTGAATCCCTTCGGCCGCGTCGAAGGCTCGGTAGGCGAAAAGGTCGTGAGCTTCCACGTCAGCCCGGCCAGCTGAAGCGAACGTCAGGCGTAGAGGTGCACGACCTCGGCGTCTGGCGTTGCCGCCGACAACAACAGCGTTCGGTGGCAGCCGCCAGGGTCGCGCTCATAGCAAAGCACTGCGCTAGGCGTTTCGCGCGCCAGCTCGATCATCTGCGCCTCCTGCGCGATGGCTTCTGGCAGTTGGAGCTGGCCTGCGTAAATTCGCTCCAGCTCGGCCTGCCGTCCGGCCCGCGCTGCAGCTCGGCCATCGGCGGGCGTTCCGAGCGCGCGCAGGTGCACATAGTCGATCCCGACCTCTTCAAGCGCGTTCCGCAAAGGCGTCTTGGAGAATCCCGGTCGCCGAGAATTGGGTACGGCGCGAACGTCAATCACGCGTTTCACCCCTGCCTGCTGCAGGGCCGCGAGAAATTCGCCCACCGTCGTGCCTTCATAGCCGATGGTGAAGATGCGCATGTCAGTTGCTCGTGGGCGCCTCGGTCGCGGGCGCTGAAGCGTCAGCCGCAGGCGGCATTTCCCAGACGCGGACATAATCGACCTCGAATTTCTGCGGCAGCGAGGCATCGTCGATGCCCTTCGAGCCTGCCCAATCCCCGCCCATCGCGAGATTGAGGATCAGGTAGAAAGGCTTGTCGAACGGCCAGGCCCCGCGGTCTCCGGGCTCGGAGTTTCGAACGCGCATGTATGCGCGGTCGTCGACGCCGATCAGGATTTCATCCTCGGTCCAGGACAATTGATAGCGGTGAAAGTCGCTGCAGCTAGTCGGCAGCGGCTTCTGCGCTCCGCGGCCGTTCTGTTTCGTATGATTATATTTCCCGGTGTGCAGGTTCGCATGAACGACGCCCGGTTGCGCGCCGATATGTTCGAGGATGTCGATCTCGCCGCCTTGCGGCCACTGGTCATTGCCGATCGGCATCATCCAGAAGGCTGGCCAGCTGCCGCGCGTGCAGGGCAGTTTCGCCCGCGCCTCGAAGAAGCCGTACTGGAAGGCGGCCTTGCCCTGCGTAACGATCTTGGCCGAGCTGTATTTCTGCTTCCCCCAGTCCGGAAACTTGCGGATTTCCTGCGGATCTTTTCGCAGCTCGATGGTCAGATTGCCCCCGCCGACCCGCAGATTCTCAAGCCGGTTGGCTGCGTAATATTGAAGCTCCTTATTGTACCACCCCTCCTTGTTGCGCGACGTGTCGTACTGCCATTTCGACGCATCGAGCCTCGAACCGTTGAACTCATCCGACCAGAGCACCGTCTCCAGATGCGCCGGCATGGGCATATCGACGGCATAATTGTTGGCGGAGAGCGACGTCTCCTGAAGCGCAGCAGCAGCGAGGAGGAGAGTGAGCATAGATGCTGGATAGCGCGTCCCGAGGCGACTAACAGCGCCCCATGTCGTTCGACGTTCACATCATCGGCGGCGGACTGGCCGGGTCCGAGGCCGCCTGGCAGTTGGCCGAGGCGGGCCTTCGCGTGCGTCTGTCGGAAATGCGCGGCGGCGGGGACATGACTCCGGCGCACGAGACCGATCGCTTTGCGGAGATGGTCTGCTCGAACAGCTTCCGCTCGGACGATGCCGAGAACAATGCAGTAGGCCTGCTTCACCAGGAGATGCGCGCGCTCGGCTCGCTGATCATCCGGGCGGCGGACGGGCATCGCGTTCCCGCGGGCTCCGCTTTGGCCGTCGACCGGGACGAGTTCGCGACCGAGGTGACGAAGGCGATCGAAAGCCACCCCAACATCAGCGTCGTGCGCGAGCGGGTCGATGCCCTGCCCGACCACCCGACCATCATCGCGACCGGTCCGCTCACGGGATCGAAGCTCGCGGAAGCCATTGCTGCCGAGACTGGGCAGGACGCCCTCGCCTTCTTCGACGCCATCGCCCCGATCGTGCACCGCGAGAGCATCGACATGGATATCTGCTGGATGGCGGCCCGCTGGGACAAGGGCGGCAAGGACTACATCAACTGCCCGCTCGACAAGGCGCAGTACGAAGCATTCGTCCAGGCGCTCCGCGACGGCGAGAAGACCGAGTTCAAGGAGTGGGAGAAGGACACGCCCTATTTCGAGGGCTGCATGCCGATCGAGGTCATGGCCGAACGCGGCGTCGAGACCTTGCGCTTCGGTCCGATGAAGGGCGTCGGCCTCGACAATCCGCGCACGGGCCGGTGGCCGTACGCTTGCGTCCAGCTTCGGCAGGATAATGCGTTAGGAACGCTTTGGAACATGGTCGGCTTCCAGACCAAGCTGAAGCATGGCGAACAGGTCCGCATCTTCCGCACCATCCCGGGGCTGGAGAATGCCGAGTTCGCCCGGCTCGGCGGAATTCACCGCAACAGCTTCATCAACTCCCCGCGCCTGCTCGACCGGCGAGCTAAGGCTGAAGTCGAAACCGAACATCCGCTTCGCCGGCCAGATCACCGGCTGCGAGGGCTATGTCGAGAGCGCGGCGATCGGCCTTATTGCGGCCCGCTTCGCCATCGCGGAGCGCAAGGGCGAACCACTCACTTCACCGCCTCAGGAAACCGCGCTCGGAGCGCTCCTCGGCCACATCACCGGCGGAGCGGATGCGGACAGCTTCCAGCCGATGAACGTCAACTTCGGCCTGATGCCGCCAATCCCGGGGCGATCGAAGAAGGCCGACCGCAAGAAGATGTACACCGAACGCGCGCGCCAGAAGCTCGCCGAGTGGCTAGAGCGCGAAAAGGTCGCGGAGCCCGTCTAATTCGCGAAGTCGATCGTCGAGATCAGTTCCGTCATCCGAAACAACCGCGCCTGGATAGCGTCCGGCACCGTATCCGGCAGCATGTCTTCAAGCGTATCGCGGGCCTGAAAGTAGCTGGCATTCACACGAACCAGTTCCATCGACCAGTCGGGAAAGCTTCGAGTATCGACCTTGCGCTGGTCGCGCACCTCGAAGCCGGTGTGGCGCGGATCCTTCCGAAGACGCTCGACCAGCTCCGCGATGGTCGATTCCGATCCTTCGATGATCTGCAGGAAATGCGTGCCGTTGAAAACGAGGAGACCGGTAATCCCCTCCAGCGCATTTACCTCGCGCGCGGTGCGATGAATATCTTCGAGGTCGGACGTCTGGAGGTCGAGACGGGCAAGGCTGGTGTACGTCACCGAAGTAGAATTCATGCCCCTCCGATACGGACCTTTCCTTCAGCCTCAAGCCGGTAACGTCGGATTCAAGACAGAATTAACACGAACAGCGCTTTTTCTTCGACGGGGGTGGCGCCGTGGACGCATATTCCACAGGGCTGAGCCATCCAGTGCGGTCCTTGTCGGCACCAGTGAACTTGCCGACCGTCTTCACCGCCCACTCTTCGAACGCCAGCTTGCCGTCACCATTCTTGTCGAGCTTGGCGAACGCCTTTCGACGGGGGGCGAGCAGTTCTTCCCGCTCGATGCGGCCGTTCTTGTCCTTGTCGGCGCGAGAGAAGCGCTTCTCCTCACGGCTCTTGGGCGTGGCTTCGGGCGGCTCAGGCAACTCGGACTGGGCGACGAGCGCCGGCGTCGCCATTCGTGCGGGCGGCGCTTCAGGCAGCAAGGGTGCTTGTGCGGCTCGGCTCTGCCAGAAAAGGAACGCTCCGGTCAGGAGCAGGAAACAGGCCGCAGCCCCGGCAAGAAAACGCGCCAAGGCGGTACTCCTTCAACACTAGGAGATTCGGCGTGGCGATCAATTTGCGTCCGTTACGGACAGTGTCAACCGCGCGGAAGCACTCCACGCAGATAGTGCAACATCGCCGCCATGCCTCGACCCGGATCGGGCTGTGCCAGACCCAACGGTTTGTTTCGAAGCACATCGTGGGCGGCAATCGCTGCCAGGCCCGTTAACCGACGCAAGAACTTTGGCGGCCTGTTGCGCGGCAACTCCGCAATGGCTCTGCGAGCCTCGGCGAGAAGAAACATGCGCGAATGAACGTCGGTGCAATGGCGGGCGCCGTCCACCAGCGACCAGAGTGCCCCGGGCGCCTCGGCATCGTCCGGATCGCCGGAAAGAAGTCGCGCTCCAATTCCGAACAGGATGCGCCCGCGATGCTTTAGGCCATCCGCCTGTTCGCCTTTCCACGGAAAATCGTCGAGCAGAGGAAGCCACGCATCCTCCAGGGTCGACAGGGCCATTCCGGTCAGACCCAGCGGAAGAAGCTCGCTTTCGACGGCGCGAAGACGCGGCTCCGCAGGTGCGGCGGTGCCCTTGTCCAGTTCCTCTAGCCGCTCACGCCACCAGGCGAGCCTGATTGCGCCCAAGGCAGGCTGGCTGCTCGTCGCGATAACGTCCGCCATCGCAAGATCGAGTTGCCACAAAGCGGAAAATGCGGGTCTGACCGAGCGCGGCAACTGTCCGAGAACGGTCTGCCGGTCGAAGTCGAGCGCCCGTTCAGCGATAGCAGACGGCCTTTGCCGCAGTGACGACGTCCGCCGCTTTGATCAGCGCCAGCTTTTCGAGGTTCGCGGCGTATGGCAGTGGAACATCGACATTGGTCACGCGGAGCACCGGCGCGTCGAGGTCGTCGAAGCCTTCGGTCATGGCGATTGCGATGATCTCCGACGCGATCGAGCAGGTCGGCCAGCCCTCTTCGACGACCACCATGCGGTTCGTGCGCTTAAGGCTCTCCAGCACTGTCGTCTTGTCGAGCGGGCGCAAGGTGCGAAGGTCGATGACCTCGGCGTTGATCCCCTCGCCCATCAGTTCCTGCGCCGCTTCCAGTGCCACGGCCGACGCCGATCGAATAGCTGACCAGGGTCACGTCCTTGCCCGGGCGGACGATGCGCGCCTTGCCGATCGGCAGGACGTAATCGTCGAGCTGCGGCACATCGAAATGCTGGCCGTAGAGCAGCTCGTTCTCGAGGAATACGACCGGATCGTCGCTGCGGATCGCCGCCTTGAGCAGGCCCTTCGCGTCGGCCGCGCTGTACGGCGCGATGACGATCAGGCCGGGCACGCTGGCGTACCAAGGGCCGTAGTTCTGGCTGTGCTGAGCCCCGACGCGCGCGGCTGAGCCGTTCGGCCCGCGGAACACGATCGGACAGCGCATCTGCCCGCCGGACATGTAGTTCGTCTTGGCGGCCGAATTGATGATGTGATCGATCGCCTGCATCGCGAAGTTGAAGGTCATGAACTCGACGATCGGCTTCAGGCCGCCCATCGCCGCGCCCGAACCGAGCCCCGCGAAACCATATTCGGTGATCGGCGTGTCGATGACGCGCTTGGCGCCGAATTCCTGCAGGCAGGCCCTGGGTCACCTTGTAGGCGCCCTGATACTCGGCAACTTCCTCGCCCATCACGAAGACGCGCTCGTCCTTGCGCATCTCCTCCGCCATGGCGTCGCGAAGAGCGTCACGAACCGTCGTGCTGACGAGTGGCGTGCCCTCCGGCATCTCCGGCGGATCCTCGGTCTTGGCGACGTCCGCCACCAGCTCGCGGGCGGCCGTCTCCATCTGGTGCGGAGCGGGTGACCCCTCGGCCTGCTGCGAGGCCGGTTGCTCGACCGCTGCCTCAACCTTCTTCGGTTCCTCAACCTGCGCCGGAGCGGCGGGCGCGTCGCTAACCGTCTCTCCATCGGCGGCGAGGATGGCGATGGCCTGACCGACCTTCACTCCGTCCGTACCTTCGGGAACGAGGATCTTGGCGATCTTGCCCTCGTCGACGGCCTCGAATTCCATCGTCGCCTTGTCGGTTTCGATCTCGGCGAGGATGTCGCCCGACTTCACCTCGTCGCCCTCTTTCACGAGCCACTTGGCGAGCGTGCCCTCTTCCATCGTCGGCGACAGCGCCGGCATCTTCAGCTCGGTCGCCATCAGTAGGTCCCCACCAATACTTCGGTGTACAGCTCCTCGGGAGCGGGCTCCGGCGCCTCTTCGGCATATTTGGCGGCTTCGACCACGATCTCCTTGATCTCCTTGTCGAGCGCCTTCAGCTCTTCCTCGGTCACGCCCAGCGCTTCCAGGTCCTTGGCTGCGCGGTCGATCGGGTCGTGCTGCTCGCGATAGCCCTGCACTTCTTCGCGCGTCCGGTACTTCGCTGGATCGGACATGGAGTGGCCGCGATAGCGGTAGGTCATCAGTTCGAGGATGATCGGCCCCTTGCCGCTTCGGGTCCATTCGAGCGCCACTTCGGCCGCACCGCGCACCGCGAGCACGTCCATGCCGTCGACCTGGATGCCGGGGATGCGGAAGCTCTCGCCGCGGCGGTAGAGCAACGGCTCGGCGGACGAGCGCTCGATGCTCGTGCCCATCGCATATTTGTTGTTCTCGATCGCGTAAATGACCGGCAGCTTCCACAGCTCGGCCATGTTGAAGCTTTCGTAGACCTGGCCCTGGTTGACCGCGCCGTCACCGAAATAGGTCAGGCAGACGCCGCCGTCGCCACTGTACTGATGCTTGAGCGCGAGGCCCGTGCCCAGCGACACCTGAGCGCCGACGATTCCGTGACCGCCGTAGAAGCCGTGGTCGACGCTGAACATGTGCATCGAGCCGCCCTTGCCCTTGGAAATGCCGGCGGCCCGACCCGTCAGCTCGGCCATGATCACTTTCGGATCGATCCCGTACGCCAGCATGTGCCCGTGATCGCGATAGCCGGTGATAACGCTGTCCTGGCCCACCTTCATTGCCGACTGCAGGCCGACAGCGACCGCTTCCTGACCGATGTAGAGATGGCAGAACCCGCCGATCAGCCCGAGCCCGTAAAGCTGCCCCGCACGCTCCTCGAAGCGGCGGATGAGCAGCATCTCGCGGTAGAATTGGAGGAGCTCGTCCTTCTTCGCCTCATAGCGCCTGGGCTCGGGCGGACGTTCGCGGTTCGGCAGGGACGGAGCTGCGCCGGCAGCGGCTTTGGCTTTGGTGGAACGCGCCACGTTCATCCTCTTTATCGCGCGGTTTGAATGAGCGCCGCGTCTATAGGTTGCAGGTTCCAGTGCGGCAATGCGGCCTTAGCGTCAATCAATCCCCGGCGACGAACGCCGTGATCTGCCAGCGGCCGTCGCGCTGGCCGAAGATGATGCGATAGTCGATCAGGCTGCGTACCTGTTCGGTGGAAACGAACCCGTCACTGCCCTTCGGCGTGCGCACCTCGATCCACGAGCCGCCGTCATGCTCCACTTCGGAAAGCACGGTCCAGGCCGGCAACCGCATCCTGGCCGCCGCCTTCGCGTCCGGCTTGCTGCGAAGCACTGCGCCGGGCAGCGAGGCCCAGGTCGAGAAGCCGTCCAGTCCGTCTCCGGTAACGAACATTGCGCGGGATCGCGCGGTAAGGCTTGCCTTCGCCGTCCACGGCCTGGGCGCAGCCTAGCTGGAGCGCACTCTCGAGCTCGGACCAAAGCAATTCCTGATCCTGCTCCGACGCCGTCCAATAGTCGCTGAACCGCTCGCGGCCGGACTGTCCACCGAAGCTCACCCTCACGTCTTCGGACATCAGGGACATCAGCCCATCGAGATCGCGTGCCGACGACAGCCTTCTGAAGCTGCTGGCGAAGGCGAGTGAACTCCGCGTCACCGCGGCACTGCTCGACGGGCGGCAAGTTTACGGGCGCCGCAACGGCGAGAGCAATTGCAGTGAAAAGCACTAGTTCAGCGGGACGATAACCTCGTCCGGGCGGACCAGGCCGAGATCGCGGCGGACAAGCTCATCGGCAATGTCCGGATCGGCCTTGCGCGGGTCGAGCAAGCGCGGAACGGTGGCGCAATTGCTGGCGCTCGGCCTCAAGCTTCGACAGCTCCATCTTCCGTGCCTGCAGGTCGCGGTTATATCCACCCCAGGCGAGCAAGCCGTTGGGTCCCGCGACCGCGTAGCCGGCGAAATTGCCGACGACGATCAGCGCAAGCGCGGGCCAGAAGACCCGGCGCATCAGACCGAAACTGCGAGCTGTTCCCCCCATCGATTCTTAAGAATCACGAAGGTGTCTGTAACGCAAGGGAAAAGAGCCCTTTAGTGGATAATCCTGTGGATTAGGCGGGCTTGTATGCCTTCAATGCCGCAATCCCCGGATAACGCGCTGTATCGCCTAGCTCTTCTTCGATCCGCAGAAGCTGGTTGTACTTCGCCGTCCGGTCGGAGCGCGCAAGGCTGCCCGTCTTGATCTGCCCGCATGACAAAGCGACCGCCAGATCGGCAATCGTCGAATCCTCGGTTTCACCGGACCGATGCGACATCACCGCCGTGTAGCCGGAGGTCTGAGCCAGCCGCACGGCGTTGATCGTCTCGGTCAACGTGCCGATCTGGTTGACCTTGACCAGGATCGAATTTGCGATCCTATCTTCAATGCCTTGGGCCAGTCTCTTCTCATTGGTTACGAAGAGATCGTCACCGACAAGCTGGACGCGATTGCCGATGCTGTCGGTGAGCGCCTTCCAGCCTTCCATATCGTCTTCGCCCATTCCGTCCTCAATCGAAGCGATCGGATAGGCGTCGGCCAATTCGGTCAGGTAGGCGGCCATTTCGATCGGCGAGAGGCTCCGTCCCTCGCCCTCAAGCTCATACTTGCCGTCCTTGAAGAACTCGGTGGCGGCGCAATCGAGCGCCAGCACGACGTCCGTTCCGGCTTTGTATCCCGCCGATTCTACCGACCTGAGGATAAAATCGAGCGCTTCGCGTGCAGAGGCGATGTTCGGAGCGAAGCCGCCCTCGTCGCCTACGGCTGTTGCGAGGCCCGCCTTGTGCAGCGCCGACTTGAGCGAATGGAAGATTTCCGTCCCGCAGCGCAGCGCCTCCGAGAAGGTCGGCGCGCCGACCGGCATGACCATGAATTCCTGGAAGTCGATCGGATTGTCCGCATGCGCGCCGCCGTTGAGGATGTTCATCATCGGCACCGGCAGGATGTCCGAACTCACGCCGCCGACATAGCGATAGAGCGGCGTCCCCATGGCGTCAGCGGCAGCCTTGGCCGCCGCAAGGCTAACACCCAGGATGGCGTTCGCCCCAAGCCGCGCCTTGTTGTGCGTTCCGTCGAGCGTGTTCAGCGTAAGATCGAGTTCGGCCTGATCCTCGGCTTCGAGCCCGACGACTGCCGAAGCAATCTCACCGTTGACCGCCTGGACGGCCTTCTCGACACCCTTGCCACCCCACCTGCTCTTGTCGCCGTCCCGCAGCTCCACGGCCTCGTGCGCGCCCGTCGAGGCGCCCGACGGGACGGCCGCGCGGCCCATGCTTCCGTCTTCCAGAGTGACGTCAACTTCCACCGTAGGATTGCCGCGGCTGTCGAGGATCTGGCGGGCGTGGACATCGACGATCGCGGTCATGCTAATCCTTCTTTCGGAAACGTAATGATTTGGAGGCGCGCTGCACCTATAAGCGGCGCGTCGGGCCGTGCAACTTTCGCTTCCCAAACAGGAACGAGGGCCGCGCTGCCGGGTTGAGAGCGGACAAGGAGGACTTGCACATGGGCGATAACAGAACCGACCTACCCGAAGGGACCGACAAGGTAATTGCCGGCGCGTCGAACACCGATGACGACGCCGGCGCTCTCACAACGGAGTCCACATTGGTGACAGAAACCGACCTCCCCGAACCTCGCGACGACCTACCGACCAGCGGCGCTCCGCGACACCGGCATTCGCCAGCGCATCCGCGACGGCGGCGAGCGGCTGTCGACCGAAGCCGGCGACCGCGCGCGCGGTTTCGTCAGCCAGGGTCTCGAACGCTCGGCCGAAGCGCTCACGAATGTCAGCAGGATGGTCGGCGACACCGCCGACGGAATCGAGGAACGGCTGGGCGCCGAATATGGCGACTATGCCCGCCGGGCGGCCTCGGCGATCGAGAGCACGGCGAATAGCCTGGCCTCGAAGGATCCGGACGAGCTGATCGAGGACACGCGCAATTTCGTGCGCAACAGCCCGGGCGTAGCCATTGCCGGCGCCGCCATCGTCGGGTTCGTCGTTGCTCGGCTGTTCAAGTCGGGCCTGGCGAGCAATCGCGACGACGACGAGGCCTGAGCCTGGGAGTTTCGCGTGTTGAAGCCACCGAACGAACCTGACGCCGCACCGGGCGACAACGACCGCCCGGTCGGCGAGCTGGTCCACGAGCTGATCGAGGACGGCAAGGCCTACGCGCGTGCCGAGGTTGGGGTGGTGAAAGCCATCGCCGCCGCCAAGGCGAACGCGCTGAAGCTTCCAGGCATGTTGTTCGGCGTAGCATTCCTGCTGTCGCTCGCGGCGATCGTCGCTTTGGCGGTCGGAGTTGCGATGGCGCTAGCCACGATGATCGGTCCGCTTGCAGGCGGAATCGCGGCCTTCCTCCTGTTCGCGGCGGTGGCCGGCGGTCTCGCCTGGTACGGCGCGAAGCGTCTAGCGAGGACCTGTGAAGCCGGATGCGCCACAGGTTGCGGCGGCTCGCATCGAAGCCGAGCGTACCCGCGCCCGGTTGATGGACACGGCTCACCGCCTGCAGGCGCGGATCAGTCCCGGCGCGCCGCATCCAGTGCCTCGCAGGGGGCGAAGGAAAAGGGAGCGGACATGGCGGAGACTGCGGTCGATGCCGTTCCGGAAGCGGCCAATCGCCGCTACGGGCGTAATCGCCGCCATCACCCTCTTCCTCGCACGCGAACCCCTTTCGAACTCGCCGAGAAGCTGTCCGACAGCGTCAAGGGCGAGAAGACCACAACCAAGAAGAAATCCACGGAGAAAGTCGCATGACGGATACTCGCACCGAAGACATGGAGAACAGCGGTCGCTCGACCCCGCGCGAGCGTGCGATCGATGCGTATGGCAGCGCTCGCGAACGCGTGAGCGGCGCGGGCCGCCGGGCCGGCGATGCGCTCGATGAGGCCCCTCTGATCGCCCTGGCGGCCGGTCTGGCCGCTGGAGCAGCCATTGCTGCTCTCCTCCCGCGTACCCGCACCGAGGACCGCTTGCTGAAGCCGGTGACGCAACCGGGCACGCGAAACGGCGCAGTCCGCCTTACAGGCCGCCAAAGACGCGGGGCGCAACGGCTCGACGAGCTGGGACCTGACCAAGGACCGCGGGTCGATGCAATCCGCTCGATCATCGACGGGGCGCGCGATGCGGCGAAGGCCTCGGCTCAGGCTGCCGTAGGCACCTACCGCAAGGGCGAATGAGGCCTCCATGGCCGGTTCGCATCCGCAGCAATCCTGCTAGCGGACCGGCCATGAGCAAGCTTCACCTGGTGTTCGGAGGCCGCGTCAAAGATCCGCAGGGCCTCGAATTCGTCGACCTCAGCGCGATCGACTTCGTCGGTCTGTTCGAAAGCTATGCCGAGGCGGAAGACGCCTGGCGCGGGCGCGCGCAGCGTACGGTCGACGATGCGGAAATGAAATATGTCGTCGTCCACCTTCACCGGCTGCTCGAGCCGGAAAGCGAAGCACCGTCTCCGCTTAGGCCTTCCGGTAGCGCCAAAGCAGAAGGGGCCGCTGCAGCACAGCCCCGAACGAAACCGCCGACGTGCGCCGGAGTCGCCAGCAGGTAGCCCTGCGTGCCGGCCAGAAGGCCGGTCATCATCTGCAGCACGACCCAGGCGACGAGCAGCCACAGCGAATTGAGCGCTCGATTGAGGCCCGGCGAACTCCACCAGCCGCTTCGGCTCGCCGTAGCTTAGCGCGAAGGCGCCGATCACGGCGCTGATGGCCCCGCTGGCGCCGATCATCGGCGTCGGGGACATCGGTGAAGCAAGCCACTGCGCAACGGCGGCCGTGAAGGCGCCGACCACATAAAGGAACACGAGCGCGCCTGCGCCAAGGATGCGCTCGACCTTCGTTCCGCACCAGACAAGCATCAGGAGGTTGAGCGCCACGTGTAGCGCCCCACCATGCACGAACGTCGACGTGAGCGGCGTCAGCCACGCCGGTGGCGCCGCGTAAAGCGTCGGCACGCCGGTGAAGCGCGCCGGAATGAACCCGAACGTCATCGCGGCCCAACCGTCACGCCCGACCAGCGCGACCAGCAGCCACGCCACGCCGGTGACGATCGAAATGATGACCGTGGCGGTTTTGGGAATGCGCATCAGCGCAGCACCGCTCAGATGAACTCGATCTTCTTGATCTCGTAGTAACGGTCGCCCGACGGGGTCGACACTTCGACCTCCTCGCCGACCTGGCGCCCGATCAGGGCACGGCCGAGCGGCGAGTTGAAGCTGATCTGGCCGTCCTTGGCGTCCGCCTCGCTTTGGCCGACGAGCTGGTAGCGAACCTTCTTCTCGTCTTCGTCCAGCAAGGTGACCGTCGCACCGAACACGACCTTGTCGCCCGACAGAGTGGTCGGATCGATAACCATGGCGCGGCTCAGCTGGTCGTCGATGTCGGCGATCATCGCCTCGATCTGGCCCTGGCGCTCCTTGGCGGCATGATATTCGGCGTTCTCGGAGAGATCGCCATGCGCGCGCGCATCCTCGATCGCCTGGACGACTTCCGGACGCTCGATGGTCTTCAGCTGACGCACCTGATCGCTCAGCTTGCGATGGCCTTCGGGCAGCATCGGTACCTTGTCGGCACTTGCCATTATAGTCGGCCTTTCCTCTTCAAAACGCCGCCCGCCGCGCCCTTCCTTAAGGGTCGCGAAGCCGGGCGGATTGTCAGGTGAACTCTGGTTCAGGAAGCGGAATAATAGGATTGGAGCGAGCGGACTTCAAGCGCATGCCCCCGCATGGCCTCGATAGCCTGTGCAGCGGCCAGGCTGCCTGCCGCCGTCGTGAAGTAGGGAACCTTGCGAACGAGTGCCGTCGAGCGAATCGACGTGCTGTCCTTCAGTGACTGCCAGCCCTCCGTCGTGTTGAAGACCAGCTGCACCTCGCCATCCATCAACTTGTCGACGATGTGCGGACGTCCCTGCGCCACCTTGTTCACGCGCTCGACCGCGAGACCCTTGGACGCGAGATGCTGGGCCGTGCCGCTGGTCGCGATGACCTTGTAGCCAAGCTCCAGAAGCTTCGCGACGGCGGGCACGATATTGTCCTTGTCGGCATCCTTCACCGATACGAACGCCGTACCTTGGTCCGGCAAAGCCATGCCCGCACCGATCAGAGCCTTGCCGAATGCAAGCCGAAATTCGCTATCGATTCCCATCACTTCGCCGGTGCTCTTCATTTCCGGTCCCAGCACGGGATCGGAGCCGGGGAAGCGCGCGAAGGGGAATACCGATTCCTTGACGGCGATATGCTTGATGTCGCGAACGATCGGCTCCTGGTCGGCAAGCCGCTCGCCGGCCATCACGCGCGCGGCGATCTTCGCGACCGGCACGCCGATCGCCTTGGCCACGAACGGCACGGTCCTGCTCGCGCGCGGGTTGACCTCGATCAGGTAGACCTCGTCCTCCTTCACCGCGAACTGCACGTTCATCAGCCCGCGCACGTCCAGCGCCAACGCAAGTTCGCGCGCCTGCCGCTCGATCTCGGCGACGATTGCGTCAGACAGGCTGTGAGGCGGGATGGAACAGGCACTGTCGCCCGAATGCACACCCGCTTCCTCGATGTGCTGCAGGATGCCGCAGACGGTCACGTCCGTGCCGTCGCAGATCGCGTCCACGTCGACCTCGATCGCGTCGCGCAGATAACGGTCGATCAGCACCGGGCTCGATCCAGACACCGCAACCGCCGTCGCGATGTAGTGATCCAGCTGCTCCGGCCCCTCGACCACCTCCATGCCCCTGCCGCCCAGCACGTAGGACGGGCGCAGAAGCACCGGATAACCGATGCGCGAGGCAACCTGCACCGCTTCGTCGCGGCTGCGCGCCAGGCCATTCTCGGGCTGCTTCAGGCCAAGCTTGTCGACCAGCTGCGCGAACCGCTCGCGATCCTCGGCCAGGTCGATCGAATCCGGCTTGGTGCCGAGGATCGGAACGCCCGCAGCGCTCAGGTCGGCTGCCAGCTTCAGCGGCGTCTGCCCGCCAAGCTGGACGATCACGCCCAGCAGCTCGCCCTTCTCCGACTCGCGCTGGACGATCTCCAGCACATCCTCGGCCGTTAGCGGCTCGAAATAGAGCCGGTCGGACGTCTCCGGGTCGGTCGAGACCGTTTCCGGATTGCAGTTGACCATGATGGTCTCGAACCCCGCACCGTTGCGGCCCAGCGCGAAGGCGGCGTGGCAGCAGCAATAGTCGAACTCGATGCCCTGCCCGATGCGGTTCGGACCGCCGCCGAGGATGACGACCTTCTTGCGGTCGCTGATCTCCGCCTCATCCTCGGGCTCGCCGAACAAGGGCGCCTCGTAGGTCGAGTAGAGGTAGGGCGTCGCCGCGTCGAACTCGGCTGCGCAGCTGTCGATGCGCTTGAACACCGGTCGCACTCCAAGCTTGACGCGGTGAGCGCGCACTTCCGCCTCGGTGACGCCGCCGGTGATCGCCTTGAGCGCATCGTGCACGATGCCAGAGCCATGCGCGGCCACCGCCTCGCTCATCTCGCGGTCCATATTGGCCGAGCGCAACGCCAGTTGCGCCAGTCGCGCGTCGGAAAAGCCCATGGCCTTCAGCCGCCGCATCTCCATGGCATCCCGCGGCAGTCCCTCGCGCCGTACCTGCGCCTCGGCATCGACGATCTCCTGCAGCCGCTGCAGGAACCACGGGTCGAAGCCGGCGATCTGGTTGATCCGCTCGACCGTAAAGCCCTGCCGCAGCGCCTCTGCCGCAACCAGCAGCCGGTCCGGCGTCGCCTTGGCCAATGCATTCTCGATGATGGCGGGATCCGCCCCGTCGAACTGATGCACGCGGTCGAGCCCGCACAGGCCCGTCTCCAGCCCACGAAGCGCCTTCTGCAGGCTCTCCGCGAAGGAACGGCCGATCGCCATCACCTCGCCGACCGATTTCATCGACGTGCTCAGCAGCGCCGGCGACCCGGCGAACTTCTCGAAGGCAAAGCGCGGGATCTTGGTGACGACATAATCGATCGTCGGCTCGAAGCTCGCCGGGGTCGCACCGCCGGTGATGTCGTTCGCAATCTCGTCGAGCGTGTAGCCGACCGCCAGCTTCGCCGCGACCTTGGCGATCGGAAAACCGGTCGCCTTCGACGCCAGCGCCGACGACCGCGACACACGCGGGTTCATCTCGATCACGACCATCCGTCCGGTCTTCGGATCGACTGCGAACTGGACGTTGGAACCGCCTGTTTCAACGCCGATTTCTCGCAGAACGGCAATGCATGCGGAGCGCATCCGTTGATATTCCTTGTCGGTCAGCGTCAGCGCCGGGGCGACGGTGATGCTGTCGCCGGTATGCACGCCCATCGGGTCGATATTCTCGATCGAGCAGATGATGATGGCATTGTCGGCGCGGTCGCGCACGACTTCCATCTCATATTCCTTCCAGCCGAGAACCGATTCGTCGATCAGCACTTCGGTGGTCGGGACTGGCTTCCAGCCCGCCGCGGACGAAATGCTCAAATTCCTCGCGGTTGTAGGCGATGCCGCCGCCGGTCCCGCCAAGCGTGAAACTCGGCCGGATGATCGCCGGCAGCCCGATCGTCTCGAGCGCCGCCCAGCCATCGTCCATGCTGTGGACAATCGCCGAGCGCGGGCTTTCCAGCCCGATCCGGTCCATCGCATCGCGGAACTTCAGCCGGTTCTCGGCCTTCTCGATCGCCTCGGCATTGGCGCCGATCAGCTCGACCCCAAGCCGCTCCAGCGTCCCGTCCTTGGCCAGCGCCAGCGCCGTGTTCAGCGCCGTCTGCCCGCCCATCGTCGGCAGCAGCGCGTCGGGTCGCTCCTTCTCGATGATCTTGGCGACGATCTCGGGCGTGATCGGCTCGATATAGGTCGCGTCGGCCAGCTCGGGATCGGTCATGATCGTCGCCGGGTTCGAGTTGACGACGATGACCCGATAGCCCTCGGCCTTCAGCGCCTTGACCGCCTGGCTCCCGGAATAATCGAACTCCGCGCGCCTGGCCGATGACGATCGGCCCGGCGCCGATGATCAGGATCGAGGATATGTCGGTGCGCTTGGGCATCAGCGGCCAATCCTTCGGCGTTGACGAAGACCAGCCGCAAATGCCGCTCACGGCCGAGCGGATGGACGCATGCGCGCTCGCCGAGGTCGGCCTGCCGGATCATGAACAGCAATCTTCTCGCTTTCGTCCTGGAACAGCTCGCCAAGGCGAGCCCGCATGCCGGGTGACTCGTGAGTTCGGCCTCGTGTGCATGCGCGCGGTGACGCAGGCCGGAGCGTGCATCAATTCGAGCCAGCCTAGTGTCAGAGCCGTCCTCCCCGTCCGTCCAATGGTCGATCTCGAAATCCCATGAGCCAAGCTCTCTGGCAAAGTTAGTCAGCGACGAACGGTCGCCGTAAGCCCAAAAATCGACCTTGCGAGGCGTCGTCAAAGTATCCCCAGCATCCTCCAATTGAGCGATTACTCCCCTATCGCCATTCAACTGCCGGTCGATTTCGGTAGGCGAGATGACCGGAGCCCAGTCTGCGAGATTTTCGGCCCGCTCAGCCCTAAGGATGTATTCTTGAACTACAAACCTTTGAACCATGACCGGGAAGTCAATCGGGTCGGTATGAGCGTAGAAAACACGACGAAGCCCATCTCCCGTGACGGACGCAATGTGCAAAGCACCGGTCCCGGCAAGAAGCTCGACCAGTCCATCTTCGACAGGATAGATGCGGTCGGTGTGTTGAGGCATTCTGCGATCGTTGATGATCGAGGGGTCAGGTTGACATTCGACAATCGTGACGCAGCCGCTTCGTAGCACTTCGTCCACGAGGGAATTCCCAGTCCGGGCCAGGACAACGAGCGGAAACCCGTCCGATGTGGTGCGCTCGAAGAGCATCCAAGTGTCGCTATCGCCAGAAACTGTCTTGTCGGGATCACTCACCTCATCACCCCGACGAACTTCTCGAACAGGTAGAAGCTGTCCTGCGGCCCCGGGCTCGCCTCGGGGTGGTACTGCACGCTGAACGCCGGCCGGTCGGTCAGCTCGATCCCGCAATTGCTATCGTCGAACAGGCAGACATGGGTCTCGCGCACATTCGCCGGCAGGCCCTCGCGCTCGACCGCGAAGCCGTGGTTCATGCTGGTGATCTCGACCGCGCCGTCCTCCAGCCGCTTGACCGGATGGTTGGCGCCGCGATGGCCCTGGAACATCTTGCTCGTCTTGCCGCCGACCGCCAGCGCGAGCAACTGGTGCCCAAGGCAGATGCCGAACAACGGCTTCTTCGTCTCCAGCATCTGCCGGATCAGCGGCACCGCATATTCGCCCGTCGCCGCCGGATCGCCCGGCCCGTTCGACAGGAAGAAGCCATCGGGCTCGTGCGCCATGATCTCGTCGAACCTCGCCCTCGCCGGCACGATCGTCACCCGCGCGCCGGCCTCGACCAGGTTGCGGAAGATGTTGCGCTTCGAGCCGTAGTCGATGGCGACGACGTGAGGGGCACTTCCCCTCCCGCCTGCGGGAGGGGTTAGGGGTGGGCATGTCGTGAGCTTGGTACAGGCCCACCCCCGGCCCCTCCCGCAGGCGGGAGGGGAGCATCTACCTCATACCCCTCGCCCCATTGCCACCGACCACCCGTCCAGCGCTCGATCTGCAACCGGCTGACCTCCTTCGCCAGGTCCATCCCCTCGAGCCCCGGCCAGTCCGCCGCCAGCTTCTGCAGCCGCTCAGATCGAACTCGCCGTTCGCGTCATGCGCGAACGCGACCGTCGGCGGCCCCTCGCGCCGCACCAGCTGCGTCAGCGCCCGCGTGTCGACGCCCGCAGATGCCGATCCGCCCCGTCGCCGTCATCCAGCCCGGGAAATCCTGCGCTGGCGCGATAATTGCTCGGCCCGGTCACCGCCTCGCGCACCAGGCAGCCCAGCGCATGCGCCTCCCCCGCTTCGACATCCTCGTCATTGGCGCCGACATTGCCGATGTGGGGAAAGGTGAAGGCGATCACCTGCCGCGCGTAGGAGGGATCGGTCATCACCTCCTGGTATCCGGTCATCGCGGTGTTGAAGCACAGCTCGCCGACCGCGTCGCCCTCCGCGCCGAAGCCCTTGCCCCAGACGACCGCCCATCGGCAAAGACGATGACGCCCGTCGCCCCTTCGGTGAGGCGCGGACATGGGTCGAGCATCGGCCATGGGCGTGAGAAGCCTTCCGTGAGTGTTTTGCAGCGATGTCGCTAAGAGAATGCGGCTAGGCGCATGTGCGCGCCAGGTCAACGCTGTCACGGCCGAAATCGCGCTAGAGCTGAGTGACGGTTGGCCATGATTCGCGACGACCTCAAGACCGCGCTCGTGACCGCGATGAAAAGCGGCGACAAGGCCGGCACCGGGACGCTGCGCCTGATCCAGTCCGCGATCAAGAACCGCGACATCGAACTGCGCACCGTCCAGCGCCAAGCCCGACGACGATGTGCTGGTCACCGACGTGCTCCAGAAAATGATCAAGCAGCGCCGCGAATCCGTCGAGCTGTACCGCAAGGGCGACCGCGAGGAACTCGCCGCGATCGAAGAAGCGGAAATCGCGGTGATCGAACGCTTCCTGCCGCAGCAGATGAGCGACGATGAAGCGAACGCGGCCATCCAGGCGATCATCGCCGAAACCGGCGCAGCGGGCATGAAGGACATGGGCCGCGTCATGGCCCAGGTGAAGGAGCGCCACGCCAGCAGCATCGAACCGGCCCGGGCGAGCGCGCTGGTGAAGGCGGCGCTGAGCAGCTACTTCTGTGGATAATTCCGCCAGCCCGCTTGCGGCGGGCCGAGTCGGAGTGCCAGTCTGAGACCGTCGTTCGTCCTGAGCGAAGTCGAAGGGCGCTGGCACAACATCGATGCAGTTCTACGTCTACCTGCTGCGCTGCAGCTGACGGCTCCTATTACGCCGGACATACGGACAACCTCGAAGGCCGGCTCTGGCAACATGAGCAGGCGGATCTGTTGCGATCTGTGACTTCACGGCGCCGGCCGGTCGAGTTGGTCTGGTGCGGTAGCGCACCTACCAGAGACGAGGCATTGGCATTCGAACGCCGCATCAAGGGCTGGGCCAGAGCAAAGAAGGAAGCACCTGATCGCCAGCGACTGGGATCGAATCAATTGGCGTGTCCCGCGAAGCCCGCAGAGCGCCCCGTTCGGCCCGAGCGGAACGCTGGAGACGCGAGGTCGAAAGGCGTCCGGCACACAACCTCCGAGCAGCGCACTTCGACTTCGCTCAGGACGAACGAGGTTGGCACCTCGCCATGACCCTCTCCCCAGCCTTCCTCGACGAACTCCGCGCCCGCACCACGCTCTCGGCCGTCATCGCCCCGTCGGTCAAGCTCCTCCACGCCGGGCGCGAGTAGAAGGCCTGCTGCCCGTTCCACAAGGAAAAGACGCCCAGCTTCACGTCAATGACGAGAAGGGCTTCTACCATTGCTTCGGCTGCGGGGCGCATGGCGACGCGATCCGCTTCCTGACCGATGCGCGCGGCCTGCCGTTCATGGATGCGGTCAAGGAGCTTGCCGGGCAAGGCCGGCATCGACGTCCCCGCCCCCGACCCGCGGCGCCGCGAGCGCGCCGAGCGGACCTCGCACGCTGCATGACGTCATGGCGTCGGCGCCAGGCCTGGTTCGTCGAGCAGCTTGCCGGAATCGAGGGCGCCGCGGCGCGCGACTATCTCGAAGCAGCGCGGCATCGAGCCGCCGCCGTCGCCCGCTTCGGCATCGGCCTCGCCCCCGACGCCCGCGGCAAGCTGAAGGCCGCGCTCGCCGCATCTCGGCAACGACAAGCTGGTCGAGGCCGGCCTGCTCATCCAGCACGACGAAGGCGAGACCCTACGACCGCTTCCGCGGCCGGCTGACCTATCCGATCAAGGACCAGCGCGGCCGGGTGATCGCTTTCGGCGGCCGCATCCTCGGCCCCGGCGAGCCCAAATATCTCAACTCCCCCGACACGCCGCTGTTCGACAAGGGCCGCACCCTGTTCAACCTCGACCTCGCCGGCCCCGCCAGCCGCACCGCGAAGCGCCTGATCGTGGTCGAGGGCCAGATGGACGTGATCGCGCTCGACCCGGCGGGGATCGGCGAGGTCGTCGCCCCGCTCGGCACCGCGGTCACCGAGGCCCAGCTCGAGCGGATGTGGCGGCTCGATCCCGCGCCGATCTTCTGCTTCGACGGCGACAGCGCCGGGCAGAAGGCCTCGATCCGCGCCGCCACCCGCGCCCTGCCCCACCTCGCCCCCGAGCGCACCCTGCGCTTCGTCGACCTGCCCGCCGGCCAGGACCCCGACGATGTCGTCCGCACCGGCGGCCGCGGCGATGGAGGCCTGCTCGCCGCCGCCGAACCGCTCGTCGAGCGGCTGTGGCGGCACGAGGTCGCCGCGCGCCCCTCGACACGCCCGAAGCCCGCGCCGGCCTCCGCCAGCGCCTCATCGACCATCGCAGGCCATCGCCGACCCAAGCGTCGCCCGCCTCTACCGCGACGACTGGCTCCGCCGCTTCGAGCGCCTCGTCCGCCCGCAGCCGGACCACGCGCCCCCTTCACCCCGCCGCGATGGAAGAAGCAAGGCGGCCGCTTCGTCCCTCCCGCCGCGCCCCGGCGACGTCACGCGCCGCATCGGCGCGGGCGGCATCGGCGCGAGCATCGCCCGCGCCCTCGTCCTCGGCTCACGCTCTTTCCCGGAGGCGATCGGCGACCATGTCGAGCAGCTCGCCGACGCTCCCGATCGCCGAACCGCCCGCTCGCCCGCGTCCGCGACCGGCTGATCGATGCGCGCCTTGCCGGCGACACGCTTGATCGCGCCGCCTTGCCACCATATTGCGGACAGCGGAGCGGCCGCGCCCTGGCGCGACGTGTCGAGCCGGCGAATGGCTTTTTCCTTCACCCGCAGCGACACGGCGCCGGACCGCGCCGTGCGCGATCTCGGGCCGGCGATCGAGGCGTTGATGGCGGACGGGGAGATCGATGCGGCCCTTGCGGCGGCGACCGAGCGGTTGAAGGACGGCGACGACGATGCGTTCGAGGAACAGCAACGGCTTCACACGCTTCGTGAGGCAATCAAGGAACGGCTGGCGTCCCTCGCCGGCAACGACTAAGCGGCGCAAAGAATCAGGGCACATGGCGAAGAACGACACAGCTGAAACCGAAACCGACAGCGGCGATGCGCCGCTGATCGACCTCAACGACGCGGCGATCAAGAAATTGATCGCCCGCGCCAAGAAGCGCGGCGTCATCACCTATGACGAACTCAACGAGGCCCTGCCGCAGGACCAGATGGCGTCCGAGCAGATCGAGGACGTCATGTCCGCGATCAGCGAGATGGGCGTCAACATCGTCGAGAATGAGGAAGCCGGCGACGACGACGAGGAAAAGGAAGAGGAGCAGGCCGAGGACGAGGTCGATCCGCTCGACGACGGCGGCCCGCGCCCTGCCGCGGCGATCAAGAAGGAAGCCGTCGACCGCACCGACGATCCGGTCCGCATGTATCTGCGCGAGATGGGCGCGGTCGAACTGCTCAGCCGCGAGGGCGAGATCGCCATCGCCAAGCGCATCGAGGCCGGCCGCGACACGATGATCTGGGGCCTGTGCGAAAGCCCGATCACCTTCAACGCGATCATCGAATGGTCGAACAACCTCAACGAAGGCCTCATGCAGCTGCGCGAGATCCTCGATCTCGAGGCGATGCTGTCCAAGGGCCCGACCGCCGAGCAGATCACCGCCAGCGAGGAAGGCGAAGAAGGCGCCGACGACGAGATCAGCGAGAAGAACGCCGGCCCGACCATCAAGGAAGAGGAAGAGGCCGACGAGCCCGAGGAGGGCAAGAACGACGACGACGAGGACATGGTCGAGCGCCGCACCCGCCGCAGGCGGAGGAAGAGGACGAGGAAAACACCCTCTCGCTCGCCCAGATGGAGGAGACAGCTCAAGCCGCTGGCGCTCGAGAAGTTCGCCGACCATCACCGTCGCTCTACAAGAAATTCTCCAAGCTGCAGCAGGCCCGCCTCGACGCGCTCGGCGGCGGCGACCGAATTCCCCGCGTCCGACGAGAAGAAATATCAGAAGCTCCGCGAGCAGCTCACCGCCGAGGTCGAGAGCGTCCAGTTCCACGCCGCCAAGATCGAATATCTCGTCGACCAGCTCTACAGCTACAACCGCCGCCTGACCGCGCTTGGCGGCCAGATGCTGCGCCTCGCCGAGCGCCACCGCGTCCCGCGCCACGCCTTCCTCGACAGCTACATGGGCAGCGAGCTCGACGACAGCTGGCTCGACCGCGCCGCCGACATCGACAAGAAGTTCGCCGCCTTCGCCGCCGCCGAGGGCGACAGCGTCGAGCGCATCCGCATCGAGATCGGCGAGATCGCGCAGCAGACCGGCATGGCGCTCCGCGAGTTCCGCCGCATCGTCAACCAGGTCCAGAAGGGCGAGCGCGAGGCCCGCATCGCCAAGAAGGAAATGGTCGAGGCCAACCTCCGCCTCGTCATCTCGATCGCCAAGAAATACACCAACCGCGGCCTGCAGTTCCTCGACCTCATCCAGGAAGGCAATATCGGCCTGATGAAGGCGGTCGACAAGTTCGAGTATCGCCGCGGCTACAAGTTCACGACCTACGCCACCTGGTGGATCCGCCAGGCGATCACCCGCTCGCATCGCCGACCAGGCGCGGACCATCCGCATCCCGGTCCACATGATCGAGACGATCAACAAGCTCGTCCGCACCAGCCGCCAGTTCCTCCACGAAACCGGCCGCGAACCGACCCCGGAGGAGCTCGCCGAGCGCCTCTCCATGCCGCTCGAAAAGGTCCGCAAGGTGATGAAGATCGCCAAGGAGCCGATCAGCCTCGAAACGCCGATCGGCGACGAGGAAGACAGCCATCTCGGCGACTTCATCGAGGACAAGAACGCCGTCATCCCGGTCGACGCCGCGATCCAGTCGAACCTCAAGGAAACCGTCACGCGCGTGCTGGCGTCCCTAACCCCGCGCGAGGAACGCGTGCTGCGCATGCGCTTCGGCATCGGCATGAACACCGATCACACGCTGGAAGAGGTCGGGCAGCAGTTCAGCGTGACGCGCGAGCGTATCCGGCAGATCGAGGCGAAGGCGCTGCGGAAGCTGAAGCATCCGAGCCGGTAGCCGGAAGATGCGGTCGTTCTTCGATCAGTAGTGCCTATCGATGGCCTTCACTCCCCTCAGGAGGTGCGAACCTTCTTCGCTTGGAGTGCGGATATACTGGACACCATGGTTTTGCGCCCCTTGAGTTCACGTCGCGGGCAATTGGGAGCTAACTTGGGATCCTCTCTCACAGCAATATGAGGAAGAGGAAGGCAGTTTGGCTGCGGTACTGAACCGTACAATCATTGATATTTCCGAGACCGCGCCGCCCGCTCGATACCACGATAATGAAGATAGGCTGGCGGAGCACGTGGCATCCCAGCTTGGCTGGCAAATCCGCAAGGAAGGTACTCGTTGGATTGGCGAAGACTACGATTGGATCATTGAGCAAGGCGGGTTCGGCGACATTGACCAGATCGAGTTGCTCAATGCTGCTGCGGGACGTGTTCATGCGGCCCTTAGTCGCGGACAATCACACTTCGATGATATGGAAGACTCCCATCGTCGAATGCTAGCCGCAGTAATCTCTGTTATTCTGTATCACCGGAGCGGCGACTTAGACCCCAATCAATCTTCATAATCTGAGTTTGCGGTGTCCATGGTGTTCGCCGCATCGGAGTTGATGGTCATGTGCATGTTTATTCGAGCGATGGTGCACATTGCGGGTCCGGTGATCACCCCGTCCGTAGGTGTTTGCTCGACCATTTGCTTCCCGTAGCAGTCCGGAGCAGCGGCAAATGCTGGACCACTCAACGCCGCAAGCGCCATGTCCGAGTAGGTTTCATCACCTCCAGGTGCAGCTCGAAAAATATCCCAGCCGCCTATGCGTGGTATATCAACGCGCGGCGGAATTTCACCACCGCCCCCAGATTGGGGCAACCGCGTACTGCCCCAGTCGCCATACGTGAGATTGGCCTGATTGAACCTTAGCCGGAGTGCGGTGAACAGTCGTCGCTCCAATGCATGGCTGGACCCGGCACCGACGATATGGGAAAAGCTATCGGGAAACGAACTTGCCGCAACAACAATCTCGGCGTCTGGCAAGGCTGACGTTATCCGTTCCACCGTGCGAACCGCCCAAACCTCAAGCAGTTCATAGTTGCGTGACCAACCAGCATCCACGATGAATATTGTGTCGTGGGGTAGTGGAGGCGTGGTCGCAGCAATGTTCAGAACGGGGATTGCGGACGACTGTGTCATGTGCACGATCAAACCGCGATCAAGCTCGGTGGCGTGCCCCAACTGAATTAGCAGATTGTCACTACTTGAAGACGGCACCAAGATTGGAACCGCTCCATCCACCGCCCTGAGGGCATCAAAATATGCTCGAAACCCACCGGTTGGAGCGAAGAGTGCATCAAATTGATGCTGCGCGGGCTTATTGCTCGCGTGGCCTCTCCGGTCTGGATCTAGGCCTAAAGCAAAAGGTCTACCGTCAGTGGCCTCGCTCAGCTTGTTGAACGTAAAGTCTAGCTCGTTTGCGTTCTGCCACGGTCGCGCAAAGAATGCAGGCAGCATTACGTCTTTTACAGAATCAGAAAGATTTCGGTACGCGGATACCTCAGCAGACTTAGCCTTGAGAATCGGTACGTAATTTACGGATGCGAGCATCAGATCCTAGCCGGTGCGTATCTCCATAGCCGGCTTAGATACTCGGAATTTCTCCGCTAAGTAAACGTCCACGTCATCGACGTAGTCCGGAACTTGAGAAAGCGCCTCCGTAATTAGCTTACTCGGCATTATAATGTCTGCTGCCAATCTATTGGCTTCGGCTTCCAATCGCGAAGAAAGTTTTGATCGATACAACGTGGAATCTACAACTCCGCGAGCGATCAATTGACGATGAAGTAAGAAATGCGCGATTTCGTGCGCAATGGTGAACCGCTGCCGCTCCTTGGGTTCGAATCGGTTGACTTTGATAACAAAGTTGCCCGCTTCGTCCGGTTTGATCATGCCGGAAATGCTCAGCGGTAGGGTTGCTTCCACAACCTTCAGGCCAAGAGCCGCTGCCAGAGCGCCGACCTTCACCGGCGCGGTGCCTGTGAACTGATGCAAAACCGAAAGATGGTTCTCACCAATTCGCTCAGAAAAACTAAAGCTACTCGACATATTCGTCTTCTTCGCCGGCCTTCGGCGGGAGTTCCTCCTTGGCGCTTTCAACTCCCTGCAAACTTATCTGAACAAGAAGGCTTTCGAGTTCCCGCCGCAGCGGCCCGTCAGTACCCAATTGATCCGCAAAATAACGGAACGAATTGTCTCGGAGTTTAGATTCAAACGTTGCCCAACCGACAACCGCAAGAACCGCAAACCCCAGTCCCAGCACGGTGAGCATAACAGATAGAGCAGCGAGGATGATCGTTACGACGTCAACGTAATCAATCGTGTTCGGCGCAGTCGAAACGAATAACCTCGTCGTCGCGCCAATTGCCATTCCCAGAAGAAGTATGCCTCCTCCGAAGAGCAGCCACTTGATGGCCTTCATTGTTCGGCTTTCGTTCCGGTCGGCACAGCGTCTCCTACAACCACAATTGCAGGAAGCGCAAGATTCCCCTTCACTCAGAACTTACTTACCCGTCCTGCAAAGCCGTCACGGGAGTAAATCCCGTGACGTCGGACGCGTCTCGCGGCGCGGCTTAGGCCGCTTGCTCGCGCGCCGGCCGGCATTCACTGTCTCTACGCGCAAGCTCCCGAATGCTGCGCATTCGCTCCCTTGCGCTCGGCAGTTCGTGCTGTCCTACAGCCCCCATTTTGTGCCTTAAGCTGGCGGATGCCAAAGCAGACGATCTTCGCGCCGCTTCGCCCTCAACCGCCCGCGTCGTCACCCGTCGTGAGTGTGAACATTCGTGAACATTCGCGCACGGCCGCGGTCCGCAAGGGTGACAGGTGTCACCCTCAAACCCCGCCCGCCCCCTCTGCGAAAACCGCGCCGCACCATCAATTTCATCAACTTCGGCCCGGGGCCGCGCGGTCGTGTCAGCCGCCCGACTTCAGGGGCCGGAGGCGGACGACATTCTCGTCCGAGGCGAACAGGGCCGCCAGTGCCGCGGCGATGTCCGCCTGGCCGAAGGGCTTCGCCAGCCGCGGCAGGTTCAGCACGTCGTCGCTGATCCCGGTGTAACCCGTGATGATCAGGATCGGGATGCTCGGGTCGATTTCCTTGATCCGCTCCGCCAGCTCGGCGCCGTCCATCCGCGGCATCTTGTAGTCGGTGACGACCGCATCCACCTCCAGGCCCTCGCGCAGCTGGTCGAGCGCCTCCGCCCCGCTGTCCACCTCGGTGACCTGGTGGCCGAGCTCGCGGATCAGCTCCGCGGTCGCGAAGCGGACGAGGTCCTCGTCGTCGACCAGCAGGACCGACAGCTTGCGCCCCATCGCGCGCGACGCCCCGACGGCCGGGATGCTCGCCTCGGCGGCGTCCCTCCTGGCGACCGGCAGGTAGAGGTCGGCCTGGGTACCCTTCCCGAGCTTGCTGGAAAGCGCGAAGCCGCCGCCAAGCTGCGCGGCAAGTCCGTGGACCATCGACAGGCCAAGACCCGTGCCGCGCCCGATTTCCTTGGTCGAATAAAAGGGCTCGACCGCGCGGGCGAGCGTCTCGCTCGACATGCCGCAGCCCTCGTCGATCACCGAAAGCCGCACATAGTCGCCGGGCGGAAGCATCGGGACGGTCCCTTTGCGCGCCGTCTCCTTCCGCGCCGCGATGATCAGGCGTCCACCATCGGGCATCGCGTCGCGGGCGTTGACGCAGAGGTTCAGGATGGCGAGCTCGAGCTGGTTCGGATCGACGACCGCGAGCGGCAGATCGTCCTCATGCTCCAGCTGGATTTCGATGGTCGGCCCGATCGAGCTGGCGATGAGATCGCGCATTCCCGCGATCAGCCGCACGATGTCGATCGCGTCGGTCTGCAGCGACTGACGCCGGGCGAAGCCGAGCAGCCGCTGGACCAATGTCCTCGCCCGGTCCGCCGCCTTCAGCGCATTGCCCAGCAGCCGGGCGGCGCGCGGGTCCTGCTCGCCATATTGCTTGTGCAGCAGGTCCAGCGCACCCGTGATCGGGGTCAGCAGATTGTTGAAGTCGTGGGCGACGCCGCCGGTAAGCTGCCCCAGCGTTTCCAGCTTCTGCACTTCATGAAGCTGGGCAACCGTCGACTCATGCTCCGCCGTCCGCTCCTCGACCCGCCGTTCGAGATCGATCGCCAGGTCGTTGAGCTCATTCAGCCGGGCTCGAGCATCATACTGCCGGCGGCGGCCGCGCAACGCGGATTGCGCAAGGCTGACGAGCGTGGTCGGGTGGAACGGCCGTTCGAGAAACGTCGCATTGCCAAGCACCTCGAGAAACCGGGCAGCCGCCGGATTTCGCTCGAGCCCGCCGCCCCGCTGGGTCAGCAGCACGAACGGAAAGTCCGACCATTCCTCCTGCGCCGCGATCCATTCGGACAAGCCATGCAAGGGTGCGCCCGCCAGCGCTTCCTCGGTAACGACCGCAAAGCCTGCGCCGGCGCCCAATTCATCCACCAAAGTACCGACGTCGGTCACGACTGCGCTTCGCAGGCCCGCCTCGTTCAGCATCGCCGACGCGACCAAGGCGTCGCGGCCCTGCGGGGCAAGGATCAACGCCCGTTCAGAGACGCTGGAATCCATCAGACGGTCGTCTCCAGCAGGCCGGCGGCTTCATCCATCAGCTCGGGAACCCCGCGAAGAACGCCCTGGAAGTTCATCAGCGGCTGGCCGATCGTGATGCCCTGGCTGTCGATCTTGTACTCGCGGATCGTATCCTCGTGGGCGCTCGTGCGCTTCTTGATGACCGAAATCGCGCGCCTGACCCGCCCGCGCGCTTCGAAATATCGCAGGAGGACGACGGTGTCGGCCAGATAGGTCACATCCACAGGCGAGTGCATGTCGCCGACGAGCCCATGTTGCGCCACCGTCAGGAAGGTGGATGCGCCCTGGCGGTTCAGATATTGCAGCATCTCGTGCATGTGCAGGATCAGTGATTGCTCCTCGGGCATCGCCGCTTGATAGCCGTTGAGACTATCGATCACGACCGTCCGGGCACCGCTGTCTTCCACGCAATGCCTGACTTCGCGCCGAAAACTCTCCCGGCGTCAGCTCGGCCGCATCGACCTGCTCGATGATCAGACGTCCGCTGTCGACCATCTCCTGCAACTGGATTCCAAGACCCTTCGCCCGCTCGAAAAGCAGGCCAAGTTCTTCATCGAACACAAACATCGCGGCTTGCTCGCCACGATGGATCGCTCCGACGACGAAATGGAGCGCCAGAAGCGACTTGCCCGTGCCAGCCGGACCAATGATGAGCACGCTGGAGCCGCGTTCGACACCGCCGCCCAGCAGCGCGTTCAGTTCGGCAGATTCGCTCGGGAGGACCTCCCGCTTGAACGAACGCCGATGCTCGGCCGACACCAGCCGCGGAAACACCCGCACGCCGCCGGTCTCGATAACGAAATCGTGATTTCCGCCGCGGTACTTCTGCCCGCGATATTTGATGACCCGAAGCCGGCGGCGTTCGGCGCCATATTCGGGCGACAGCTCCTCCAGCCGGATCACACCGTGCGCGACGCTGTGCATCGTGCGATCGTTCGCTTCGCTCGACAGATCGTCGAGCATCAGCACTGTCGCGCCGCTCCGCGCGAAATAATGCTTCAGCGCGAGGATCTGGCGGCGATATCGAAGCGACGATTGCGCAAGCAGCCGGATTTCGGACAAGCTGTCGAGCACCACCCGAACCGGCTTCACCTTCTCGAAGGACTCGAAGATGCGCCGGGTCGTTTCGCCGAGTTCGAGGTCCGACGAATACAGCAGGCTCTGCTGCTGATCCTCGTCCAGAAGGCTCTCCGGCGGAACGAGCTCGAACAGGTCGATCCCGTCTAGCGACCATCCGTGTGAGGCCGCGCTTGCCCGCAATTCGTCCTCGGTCTCGGACAAGGTGATGTAGAGGGCACTTTCCCCTTTGGCGGCGCCCGCCATGAGGAATTGGGTCGCGATGGTCGTCTTCCCCGTGCCCGGACTGCCTTCGAGCAGGTACAGGCGCCCCCGCGCCAGTCCTCCCGCAGTAATGTCGTCCAGTCCCTTTACCCCCAGCTCGGCTTTACCGCTGGTCTCCGACAAGTGAATCTCCGTGATTCTGAATTAGGTTAGGATGATCAACACAGCAGCTTCCATTACGCTCCCGAAAATATGATGTGGCGTTTGCGGTAGGGATCGTTCGATCGAGTGCGCCGCTTTCTTGCCCAATTTGGCCCGCTCACCCTTCATTCATCGTCCCAGCCTGCTATGGGCCGCACGCGACACTGACTTCCGGACTTTCGCTGACAATTGCTCGCCTACCAGGCCTCTTCCCCGCTGCGCACAACGCCGCTGCGTCGCCGCGCGTCGGGGCTGACGCTTGCGCTCGCGATCAACCTGTTGCTCCTGCTCATCCTGCTCACGCTCGGTCGCGGTCAGGAGCGCCGCCCGAAGCTGGGCGAAGATGCGCTGGTGGTGGACCTAATCGCGGGCGCGCGCAGCGCGTCCCGGGCGGAGGAACCCAATGAGGCCGTCCGCACACCCCCGAAAACCGAGGCGAAGCCGCCGCTTCCCAAGCCTAAGATCATTCTTCCCGTAAAGCCCAGCCTCGCGCCGCCGAGCGAGAAGCCGTGGATCGAGATGAGCAAGGCTGAAATGGCAGCGGCGGACGTGCGGAACCTACCCAAAGCCAGCGCTGGCTCCGGCGCGGGTGACAGCGAGGAGGTCGGCCGCGGGCCCAACGGCGAAGTGCTCTACGCCGCCGAATGGGCGCGCCGACCAACTGACACCGAGCTGGGCGGATATTTGCCCCGAAACGCGCCCGATGGCTGGGGGCAGATCGCCTGCCGGACGGTTGCCGGCAATCGCGTCGAGGATTGCATCGAAATGGGCCAGTCTCCGCGCGGCTCGCGGCTCGCAAGCGCGGTTCGTCAGGCCGCCTGGCAGTTTCGCGTGCGCCCGCCCCGCAAGAACGGACAGCCGCTCGTCGGCTCCTGGGTGCAGATCAGGATCATCTACCAAGGCGTAACGCGCACCGAATAGGCTCGACCTCCGACGCATACATATCGAAGCGTGAGATCACGCAGCGCGCGTCCGCCCGAGGCTTACGATTTCGGTAACCAATTGCGTTGGGGTCCCGCTAACCCGCGAACTCGTAAACAGGGTATCAGCAGCGCAGCCACGGCGTGTTTCGAGGCGGCCCTGCCGGAACGACACAGGAAGCCCTGCCTCACCCTTCGCCTTCCCCAGCAGGCAGGGCTTCCACCCCTCCCCCGATCAGACTTCGGCCGGCGGCTCCCGCGAACCCTTCCCCAGGGCGCGCTGCATGTAGACGTTGTCCAACCAGCGCCCGTGCTTCCACCCGACCCCGTAGGCTCGACCTACCTCGCGAAAGCCGCAGCGGGCGTGGACTCTGATTGAAGCCGGCTCCGCGCCCCCGATGACTCCGATCATCTGGCGAAATCCGCACGCCTCCGCGCGCTTGCACAATTCGTCGAGCAGAGACGTACCCACACCCTTACCGCGCTGGTCCGGATGGACGTATACGCTATCTTCGGCCGTCCAGGCGTAGGCGGCCCGATCCCGGATTTGCGTCGCATACGCAAAGCCCGAGACCTCTCCGTTCTCCACATCGACGATATAGGGCCAACCTGCAGCCTCAACGGCTCTAATCTTGGCAATCATGTCCTCGGCTGACGGTGGCTCGACGTCATAGGTCGCGGTCCCGTGCAACACATGGTGCGCGTAGATCACAGCTATAGCCGCAGCATCCGATTCCCGAGCGTCTCGGATCATGCCGCGAGAGTTCTCACGTGCGGGTACGCCGCGCAATGTGAGTTCTTGGCCGCAAATCTTCCTGTAGCGTTAACTCGAATCCTTGGGACCGGCTTAAGGCGGGGCCGTTAAACCGGCATTTGTCCTGACGTCGCTCTGTCCAAATAGAGCTTGGGACCAGTGGACAACGAGTTAGGGAAGCCCTGCCCCACCCTTCGCCTTCCCCAGTAGGCAGGGCTTCCTCTCTCCCTCAATCGACGGTCGCAGCCTCTTTCTGCTCCAGCGAAATTTCGCCCTCGTCGTATCCATCCCAATAGTGCAGCCGCTGCGCCCGGACCTTCACCAGCGTCAGTCCCGGCGTATCGATCCCATCCTTGAACCAGGCGTCGAGATCCTTCGTCCAATGCTCAGCGAAGCGGCTCTTGTCCTGGATAAGCTCCGCTCGACCTTCGACCGTGATGAAGAAGGGCTTCATGTTGAGCATTCCCGACTTGGCCTGATACGACAGACCAACATTCTGGTCGCGACGGATGTCGCCGACCGTGCGTGTGTCGTCGCAAGTGAAGAAGTAGCTGTCGCCGTCATAGTCGACCTGGCGATTGTTGCTCATCGGACGGCCGGCGAGCGAGCCGCCCTCGGTCCGCGTCGAGAGAACCGCAAAATCGATGTCGCGCATTTTCTCCGAAATGTCGGTCAGTTTAAGGTCGGCCATGTTGAATCTCCCGTGATTGCCTGACGGCAAAACGCGGCAGCGGCAGTCGATGTGCCAAGCTACGGCACAAAGTCCGTAGCAGGTCGTGGGATTTCCCAACTTTCGGTGGGCAGATCTCCCAACCTGCCCGGTTCGGGCATCACGGCGATCGAGAAAACGGCCAAAAAGACAGCTTCCCTTAATCTGGCATGGTCATTGCATCTCACTCGGCATGAAACGGGCGAGGCCCGCGAAGCCAAAGGGAAGACCAATGCACGCCAACCAGATCGTCGCTCATCAGGCCGAATTTGAAAACACGGGTCATCCCGACAGTCTCTTCGGAATCTGCCAGTCCATCGGCGAGCACGTGGGATTCAACCCGCACTACCTGCGCATCTCGCTCTTCATCTTGATGCTCTTCAATCCGATCGCCATGGCCTGCACCTATGCCGGACTGGGAATGGTCGTCGGCCTATCGCACCTGATCTTCCCGAATCCGGAAGAAAACTCGTGGAAGGCCGACGCAGCTGAAGTCCAGAGCTTCGAACGCGAGCTGATCGCGGCCTGAGCAAAGATCGTACGGCATAAACCTCCTCTTTACGCCCTTGCGCTACGGTCGACGAATTAGGGCTTCCGCCCTGACGTAGTGAGGGGAAGGGGATGGCGATCAATCGGTCCGTCGGCCGTACAGCGGTCAGCGTTGCCGAGGCGCATCTGGCGCGCGTCGCCGCGGACGGATCTTCACGTCATCGCCACCTGACTGCCCTTCTGGAAGCTTCCGGACTGAATTCGTCGCGCGACCTCGCCGATTGCGTGCACCTGCTCTGCGGGTTGCACGGTAGTCCTCCAAGCCTCGTCGAGCTTGCGTACCGCAACGCCGAGGCGGGTCCTGCACGCGACTGGCTCGCTCGCGCGGCCGAAGCCTTTGAACGCGAGCGCAATTTCCTTGTCCGCCTCACGTCCGCCGTCGGTCCGCTTCCGAGCACGCCCGGCGCCGCAGAGACCGAAGCGACGATGAACTCTCAGCGCAATGCGCTCGAAATCCTGGCTACATCGGAGCGGCAGGGCTGCGCACTTGGCGCGGCGGCGGCTCTGGTTGGGGACTGGTGGCCGATCCGCCGCCTGCTCGACCGTGCGGCATCCCGCGCCGGTCTGGACTCGCCGGCACCCGCTCTTCCCGATGAATCGTCGATTCAAGCCGCGATCGATTCCGCCTACAACACGCCGGCCAGCGAACGGGCGCTCGGCTTCGGCAGCGAGCAGCTGCTGCTCCAGCACCGTGGCCTCTTCGACCTGCTCGAAGCCCGTTCGGAAGCCCGCCGCGACTATTAACGATACTTCGTCATTCCCGCGAAAGCGGGAACCCAGCCTCTCTCAATCCTGCAAATTGGGTCCCCGCTTTCGCGGGGATGACGACAAATTGCGATCAGTCGTCGCGGTACGCGAGCTCGTAATTGCCCCAGCGGCGGCCCTTCACCCACAAAGGAACGAAGACGTTCTTCACGGGAATGAACTTCTCGCCGAGCTCCATGCGGTAGGTCGCAAGCATCGCCGGTTTCTCGCTGACGATTGCGGCTGCCGTCGTTTCGTCCATCATGATCCGCTTGTTGCGGCAGTGGGCGTCGTTCCACAGCGGATCGAGGCCGGGCGTGTGGCTGCGCTCTGTCAGGTGCGTAGGAAGATAGCCGTTCACGTCGGTGATCGCGGAGCCGATGAGGCGCTCGTCGTTGGACTTTATCCGATCGAGGAGCGGCCGGACGTGGCGGTCGGCGAAATCGCAGAAGCGATTGTCATATTGCTCGGGGTTCGAGCCCTCGATCAGCCGGTATTCGCGGTCGAAGACATCGCTCATCGCGATCTCGCCCGACTCGATGCCATGCTCGATGGCGGCCTGGATGGCGCGCATCGTTTCCTGAGCTTTCAGGATGAACGGCGTGTCGTCGATCTCGGCGCCCGAATTGGCGAGCGTGTCGAGCATGGTGTTCGACAGCATTTCCAGATGCTCGAGGCGCTTTTGCGCCTGAAGCAATTGGCTGCCGTTGTTGCGGGCATCGCCGGCGAAGTCGGTCAGGCCGGCCTTCACGCGGTCGACGCTGGTCTGGATCATGCTCGTCGAGTGCGCGATGCCCTCGGTCTGGCGATCGACCATCGTCACGATTTCGGAGACTTCGCGGACCGTTTCGCTGATCTGGCCGAAGCCGGACTGGGCAGCGCGGCTGCGCTCGACGCCGGTCTTGATCTCGGTGGTGACGGCGCCGGCCTCGCGAGTGAGCTCGCCGATGGTGGAGGCGATCTGGCTGGTGGCGGCGCGGGTGTCGTGAGCAAGCTTCTTCACTTCGGCGGCGACGACGGCAAAGCTGCGGCCTGCATCGCCGGCGCGCGCAGCTTCGATGGTCGCGTTCAAAGCCAGCATGTTCGTCTTGCGGGCAATCGTCTCGATGGTCGAGGAAACCATCTGAACCTGGTTCATGGCCGAAGCGAAGCCGGCCATGCGCTCGCCGAGTTGAACGACGAGGTCGGTCAGTCCCTTGAAGCCGGCGATCGTACCGTCGATGGCTTCGCGTCCAGCTTCCAGCTTTGCGCGGGCCTGGTCCGACAGGAGCCGGGCTTCATCGGTGGAATCGGACACCCGCGCCTGGTCGGCGAGAAGGCGGGTCGTCACCTCCTCAAGCTGATCGAGCATGTTCAAGTGTGTGGTGATGCGCGTGCCGACATCGCGGACGTAACCGGCGACGTCGCTGCATTCCATGGACAGGGAGCCACAATCGCGCGCGACGCTGCGGATCGCGTTTTCAGTGACTTCCTCGATACCGTGTGTGGCCATGGACGCGCCCGCTCCGCAAGAAACTTGTGCAAGCGGGATAGGGCACAGCCCCTACTCTTTCGTTAACCACGCCCTTAGTAGCGCAGATAGGGCCGACGAGCGTCTTCCCAGATTTGCTCGTCAGGAAGCGTGAGGGCATCCAGGTCGCCGGGCGTTGTGCTCACATCGTCCACCCATTCGCGCAGCAGCGGCGAGCCATTGATGACGTCGATGGCGAGCTTGTCGAACTCATATTCGTACGGGAAGTCGCGCCACAGGTCGTAGTCGGGATAGAGCTTGCGGATCGCCTTGAAGGCCAGCGCCTGCACCCGCCACGGCTTGAAGTAGATGTGGTCGTAGAACGGCCCTTCGGCGTGGATGTGGACGCCGTTGCACAGCTTGCCGACATGCTTGTGAAACGTCGGCTCGAACCAGATTTCGCGTAAGCGGCAGCCTTCGAGCCAGCCGGGCGCGAGGGCGTGCATCTCGAGCGATGACCTTGCCCGCCTCGATGTCCGGTGCGCCGAATATCTCCAGCGGGCGGGTGGTGCCCCTGCCCTCGCTGAGCGTGGCGCCTTCGAGCATCACCGTACCGGCATAGGCTCGGGCCATGTTGAGGTTGGCGGCGTTTGGGCTCGGGTTGATCCAGATGCGCTCGGACGGCCAGCCGAAGCCGGATCCCTCGTCCGGGTGCCATTCCAGCATTTCGATCACGCGATAGTCGACGTCGAGCTTGAAGCGGTCGATGAACCAGGCGCCGAGCTCGCCAAGCGTCAGGCCATGGCGCATCGGGATTTCGGCCGGCGCCGACAAAGCTTTCCCAGCCGGAACGCAGGATCAGGCCTTCGACGGGACGGCCCGCCGGGTTAGGGCGGTCGAGAACCCAGACGCTCTTCCCGTGTTCCGCCGCTGCTTCGAGAATGTACAGCAAGCGTCGTCACGTAGGTGTAGATGCGGCAGCCCAGGTCTTGCAGATCGATGAGGATCGTATCGAACGTGCCCATCGACTGGCCGGTCGGGCGGCGGACCTCGCCGTAAAGGCTAAAGACCGGAATGCCGTAGGTCGGGTCGGTGAAGTCCGGCGACTCCATCATATTGTCCTGCAGGTCGCCGCGAACGCCGTGCTGAGGACCGAAGACGGCGGAGACGTTCACCCCCGCCGCGAAAAGCGCATCGATGCTGTGCGTCAGGTCCTTCGTGACCGAGGCGGGATGCGCCAGCAGAGCCACGCGCTGACCTTCCAGCGGGCGGCGCAATTCCGGATCGGCAAGCAGCCGGTCGATTCCAAACAGGCTCATGCGTGCTGCTTAGGCGAGCTTGCCGATGAAGCAATCGGCCATGTGGAAATCGGGCTTTTCCGGCGGGTGGGCGAGCGCCCAAAAGGATTTGGTGCCGTCCTGTTCTTCGAGGACGACCGTGAGGTTCATCTCCCAGCTTTTGCCGGACTCGACGGCGATGGTCGCGCCTAGAGTTCCACCAGGTCAGATTGTCCTCGACGCGGATGTAGGGCGGAGTTTCGACGTGCGGTTTAGACATGCCCTCGCGATAAGTCTGAAAGTCGTAGACGGCCCACTGCCCCGAAGGCGCAAAATTCCATTCGCGATAGGCGTCTGCGCGCGTCTCGCGGAAGAATGCCTCGCAACAGGTTGTCTTCCACAGCTCGTCCGCACGTTCGGGCTCTTCCGCCTCCGGCATGACGAACCGGGATATGGGCGCCTCGACGGCAAACCAGATGTTCGCCGTCGCCATCAGGCCGAAGGAAGCGGAAAGCTCGACAGTCGCCCAGACCTTGAACGATGGGTCGGCGGATGGAGTCGTCGGATGCGGCACAAGATCGAAGTGCATGAAGGCGCAGTAGCAGCGCGAAGCGACTGACGCTAAGCGGCATCGCATGACCGAGTTCCGATCCTCACTGCTGCGCCTCCTCGACGAGCGCGGGTACATCCACCAGTTGACCGACGCGGAAGGTCTCGACGCCCTCGCCAACCGGGAGATCGTGACCGGCTATATCGGCTTCGACGCAACCGCCCCGAGCCTGCATGTGGGCAGCCTTGTGCAGATCATGATGCTTGCGCCGGATGCAGCAGGCGGGTCACAAGCCGATCGTGCTGATGGGCGGCGGGACGACCAAGGTCGGCGATCCCACCGGCAAGGACGAAAGCCGTAAGCTTCTGACCGATGCGGAGATCGACGCGAACATCGCCGGGATCCGCAAGGTGTTCGAACGCTTCCTGAAGTTTGGCGACGGGCCGACCGATGCGGTCATGGTCAACAATGACGACTGGCTGAGCAAGCTGGAATATGTCGCCCTTCCTGCGCGACGTCGGTCGGCATTTCACGATCAACCGCATGCTGACGTTCGACAGCGTGCGCATCCGGCTGGAGCGGGAGCAACCGCTCACATTCCTCGAGTTCAACTACATGATCCTGCAGGCCTACGACTTCCTGGAGCTGTCGCGGCGGCATGGGCTGCGGCTGCAGCTCGGCGGGTCGGACCAGTGGGGCAATATCGTCAACGGCATCGAGTTGACGCGGCGCATCGACGGCACGGAAGTGTTCGGCGTCACGACGCCGCTGATCACCAATCCTGACGGCTCGAAGATGGGCAAGACGGCGCAGGGCGCGGTCTGGCTCAACGAGGAGCAGCTGAGCCCGTACGATTACTGGCAGTTCTGGCGGAACACGGACGACGCCAATGTCGGCAAGTTCCTGCGGCTGTTCACCGATCTGCCGCTCGACGAGGTCGCGCGCTTGGAAAGCCTTGCCGGTGCGGAGATCAACGAAGCCAAGATCGTCCTCGCGACCGAAGCGACGGCGATGCTGCATGGCCGCCAGGCGGCCGAAGACGGCTGCGCAGACGGCGCGTGACACCTTCGAAAGCGGCGGTGCCGGCGATGACCTGCCGACCCTGTCCGTCGGCGAGGGCGTGAACATCGCCCATGCGCTGACCCAACTCGGCTTCACGCCGTCGAACAAGGAAGCAAAGCGCAAGATCGCGGAAGGCGCGGTGCGGCTGAACGACGAAGTCGTCGAGGACGCCGCGTTGGTGCTGACCGTCAGCGGCGATCCGGTGAAGCTCAGCCTCGGCCGCAAGAAGCACGGTCTGCTCGTCGCCTAGCCGCTCCTGATCAGGCCCACGGCCTGGTCGCGTTCGAACAGATAGAGGCAGATGCGCGCCGCCTGTCCGCGCGGGCTGGCCAGACCTCCGTCGCGGTCGAGCAACAGCCTGGCGTCGCTCTGCGCAACCGAAGCGAACTCCTCGACGTCCGCAACGCCGGCCACCCGGAAAGCGACTTCGCCAGACTGACGCGTGCCCAAGATCTCGCCGGGGCCACGCAGGCGCAGATCCTCTTCGGCGATGCGGAAGCCGTCGTTGGTCTCCCGCATCAAGGCGAGGCGTGCACGGCCGACGTCGGTCAAGTTCTGGCCGCGGACCAGGAGGCAGGTGCTCTTCCCCGACCCGCGCCCGACCCGCCCGCGAAGCTGGTGAAGCTGGGCAAGGCCGAAACGCTCCGCGCCTTCGACGATCATCAAGGTCGCGTTGGGAACGTCCACCCCGACTTCGATAACCGTCGTGGCTACCAGGACCGCCAGATCGTTCGCCGCGAAGCGGGCCATGACGGCATCCTTCTCCGGACCCTTCATGCGCCCGTGGACGAGCCCGACCTTGTCGTCGCCGAAGCGCATCCGGAGGATTCGCGCCCGTTCCTCGGCAGCCGCGGCATCGCTCTTCTCGCTCTCCTCGACCAGCGGGCAGACCCAATAGGCCTGGCCGCCGTTCGCGAGGTGCCGACCAAGCGCGTCGACGACCTCGGTCAGCCTTTCCTCGCTGATCACGCGGGTCTCGACCGGCAGTCCGGCCCGGCGGCATCTCGTCGATGCGGCTGACGTCCATCTCGCCATATTGAGTGAGCGTCAGCGTGCGCGGGATCGGCGTCGCGGTCATCACCAGCAGATGCGGCGGCCGCTCGGCCTTCGAGGCCAGCAGCAGCCGCTGCGACACGCCGAAGCGGTGCTGCTCGTCGATCACGGCGAGGCCGAGGTTCTTGTAGGCCACCTTCTCCTGGAAGATGGCGTGGGTGCCGACCAGGATGTCGATCGATCCGTCGGCCAGGCCCATCAGGACCGATTCCCGCGCCCTGCCCTTTTCGCGACCGGTGAGGATGCCGACCCGAACGCCGATGCTGTCGAGCTGGTTGAGCAGGGTCGCATGATGCTGCCGCGCGAGGATCTCCGTTGGGGCGAGCAGCGCCGCCTGCGCGCCGGACTCGATCGCCGTCAGCATGGCCATCAGCGCAACCAGGGTCTTGCCGGACCCGACATCACCCTGCAGCAGCCGAAGCATCGGTGCGCTCTGCGCCATGTCGCCGCGGATTTCCTCGACCACCCGGCGCTGGGCTCCGGTCATTTCGTAGGGGAGCTTTGAGTTTCGCGATCAGGCTGCCGTCGCCGGCAAGCGGCACCCCGCGGTGCCGCCGCGAAGCCTGCCGCAGGAGCATCAGCGCGAGCTGGTTTGCGAACACCTCGTCATAGGCCAGTCGCCGCCTCGGGTCTGCCGTGCCCGGATCGCGATGGGCCTCGGCGATCGCGGCACGCCATGGGCGCCAGCGTCTCGCGTGCAAGCAAAGTTGGCTCGATCCATTCGGGCATTTCCGGCGCCCGCTCCAGCGCGGCCACCGCGAGCTCGCGCAGGCGCTTGTTGGTCATGCCCTCGGTCAGGCCGTAGACCGGCTCACGGATTGACAGGTCGGTCCCCTTTTCCGCCGGCATGACCTCGGGATGGATGATCTGCCATTCGTCGCCATAGGCTTCGAGCTTTCCCGAGACGGTGCGCTTCTCGCCCATGGGCAGGCTCTTCTTCGCCCAGCCGGGGTTGTTGAAATAGATGAGACTGATGGTGTTCCCGTTCACGTCGGAGGCGAATACGCGCATCGGCCCGCGCCCCGAACGCGGCGATCGGGTATCGAACGGCACCACGTCGACGATGATGTTGCAGCCAAGGAGACTGCTGCTCGCCGCATTCGTCCGCACGCGCTCGATCACGCCCGTCGGGAGATGGTACAAAAGGTCGATCGCACGCGTGATGTCGAGACGCTTCAGAACCTTGGCGACCTGCGGCCCGACTCCGGGCATCGTCTCCACTTCTGCGAACAAGGGGTTGAGGATTTCGGGCCGCATCAGCGCACGCCCATCAACAGTTCCGGATGCTTTTGGAAGTGGGATGCAATGGAATCGAACAGGTCCCGCGCCGGCGGGCGGCGAAGTACCGCGCGTCGCCCGACCAGGTATATCGGCACGTCCCACTCCTCCAGCGGCGGAAAGCACCGAACGACATCCGGATCATCGTCGCCAATTGTGCAGGGCAAAGCTGATATTGCACCGCCAGAGGCAATCAGCGACTTGATCGCGCGGTAATTGTTGCACCGCGCCGGCGGCGGGCCGGAACTCGCTAGCGATTCAAGCCAAAGGTAGATCGGAAGGGTCGCCGGAACACCTCCAACCAAGGCGATGGGATGTCCGGCAACTTCCTCGGGCGAACCCGGCCGCTCCGCATCGGGCATGTGTGCCGAGGCATAAATAGTCCAGCCGCTAGGCGGCAATTCGTGCACCACGATCTCGTCGCTCGTCGGACGATCGCGGCCGCGCACACCGATGTCGGCTTCCCCTCGCGCCATGTCGTAGATGTGGTCGCTGGCGAGCAACTGGGTCTGTACGCGCGGCCAGCGCGACCGGAATTCGCGCAGCACCGGGATCAGCAATTGCTCGAAATGGTCGAGGAACGTCAGGCGGATGAGGTTCAGTTCGGCGCCCGTTAGAGCGTCGACCTCGGCGGTGAACTCGCAAATGGACCGCTCGATGCGCTGAGCCGATGCGTAGAGGGCATGGGCGGCCTGTGTTGGTGCAAGACCGGTGGGGCCGCGCTCGAACAAGGTGAGGCCAACGTCGTGCTCGAGCGCAGCGATGCGCCGGACGATTGTCGGCTGGCTGACCCCCTGGGAGCTGGCAGCGCGCCCGGTGGTGCGCTCACGATAAAGCGCCAGGAACACGCCGATGTCATCCCACGAGAACATCGGATTCTAGCTATTCACATCTGCATAGCCCCTTGCAAGCATTTCGATTGAGCGCGGAGTTAACGAGGCGTAGCGGCGCCCTCGCAAAAGGAGCACCACGACATGTTGAAAGTTGCATTCGGCCTCGCGGCTGCGTCCGCGAGCGCTTTGTTATTGGCGAATCCTGCGCCCGACCCTGCGGGAACACCCGCCGAGCCGACGCTTCAGCAGGTCCGCGCGGCGACCGAGCGTTTCCAGGATGTGAAGGTCGCGCTGGCGGAAGGTTACGTCCGCGATCCTACCGACACTTGCGACACCGCCGACATGATGGGCAAGCCCGCCGCTCTCGGAGCCATGGGGATTCACTTCTTCAGGCCGGACTTGCTGGGAATTTCGGCGCCGCCGAACCCTCGTGTCGACGGAAATGGCACGCACACCGATTTCAGTAAGCCGGCGATTCTGATCTACGAGCCGCAGGCCGATGGCTCACTGCAGCTGGTTGCAGTCGAGAATCTGGTGTTCCAGAAGTCGTGGCACGCTGCCGGCAACACCAAGCCGCCAAGCTTCCACGGCGTCGAGTGGGATACGATGCAGGACGATCCGGCGACGGAGATCGATGAGGCTCACATGTTCGAGCCGCATTACGACCGTCACGTCTGGCTTTACCGCGACAACCCCAAAGGCATGTTCGCGCAATTCAATCCGAACGTCAGCTGCAAGGCACACAAGCAGACGCACCGGATGGCCGGAATGAAGATGTAAAACGCGACGAGGGCGGCCTTCCTTTGCGGGCCGCCCTTCACTACATCGCAGGCATGCTTCCAGACGAGGAATTGAAGCGCCTGCACTGGCGCGCGCACCATCGCGGCACGCGCGAGGCGGACATGATGATCGGCGGCTTCTTCGACGCGCACCATGCGTCGTGGAGCACCGATGAGCGGGCGCTGTTCGCCGACCTTCTCGAAGAGCAGGACGTCGACATCATGGCCTGGGCCATCGGAACCGCCGAGGCGCCGGAGCGCTTCGCTGGTCCCATGATCGATGCCCTGAAGCGTCTGGACTACGTCCGGATCGCACGATGACCGACACGCTGCAGCAAGTCCTTCGCGCCAAAGAGTCGGTGACCCTGGCGGGAGTGCCCGACGGGATTCCTGCCGGTGCTTGCGGCGGATCTGGCGCGGGCGGCACACGGATCGTCAAAGGGCGGCCGGGCGGTCCTGATCGCTTCGGACGAAAGCGCGATGCGCGCGCTGGCCGACACGGTGCCCTTGTTCGCACCCGAGGTGGAGGTCCTGACGTTTCCCGCCTGGGACTGCCTGCCATACGACCGCACGTCCCCCGCCCTTCGGGTCATGGCCGAACGCCTGGCCACCCTGAATGCACTGCAGGTCAAAGCGAAGGGTCCGCAATTGCTCGTCGCGACCGAGAATGCGGTTACGCAGCGGCTGCTAACGCCCTTCCGCATCCGGCAATTGACGCAGCGGATCGAGTCAGGAGCGCGGATCGACCGGAACCAACTGATCGAACAGCTGAGGGCGCTCGGCTACGAACGGGTGGAATCGGTCGCCGAACATGGCGAATACGCCGTGCGTGGCTCGCTCATCGACTTGTTCCCCGCGGGTGAGACTCATGCGCTCCGTCTCGACTTCTTCGGCGACGAGATCGAGAGCCTGCGCCGCTTCGATCCTGCGGACCAGCGTTCGACCGACCGCGCCGATGCTTTCACTTTGATGCCCGCATCCGAGGCGCTGCTCGACGAAGAGACCATCAAGCGCTTCCGGTCGCGGTACCGCGAGACGTTCGGAGCGACGGCCACCGGCGATCCCCTTTACGAAGCCATTTCGGACGGCCGCCGCATGAGCGGTATGGAGCATTGGCTCCCTTTGTTCGAAGAGCGTCTTACGACCGTCTTCGACCATCTCGGCGAGAACGACATCATCCTACGGGACTCCGGGGTGGATCAGGCGCTGGCCGCTCGCCGGGAATCGATCGACGACTATTATGCCAATCGCAGCAAGACCAATTCGGGCGAGGCCGGAAGCTATCGGCCGCTGAAGCCCGATGCTCTCTACCTGACGGAAGAGGAATGGACACGGGCGGTCGATGAGCGGCCCATCCATCTGACCTCTCCCTTCCCCGAGCCGGAGAGCGCGCGAATCCTGAGCTTCGGCGTCGACCCCGCCCGCGACTTCGCGCCCGAGCGGACGCGCCAGGACAATGTCTACGAGGCAGTCGCCGCCCATGTGAACAAGCTCCGCAAGAGCGGGCACAAGGTTGTGCTCGCAAGCTACACGCGCGGCGCACGGGAGCGGCTGTCAGGCCTGCTGCACGACCACGGCCTCAAGTCGCAGAAGCTGGTCGACAATTGGCAGGAAGCGCTCGGCAGCAAGACTCAGCCGGCGCTGATGGTGCTGCCGCTGGACCACGGCTTCACTGCGCCGGACGTCGCCGTCCTCACCGAGCAGGACATGCTCGGCGACCGGCTGGTCCGGCGGCGCAAGAAGCGCAAGGGCGCGGCGGCTTTCCTCTCCGAACTCGCGACGCTCACGCCAGGCGATCTGGTCGTGCACAACGATCACGGCATCGGCCGCTATGAGGGGCTGCAGTCGATCATGGTCGGCAAGGCGCCGCACGACTGCGTGGCGCTGGAATATAATGGCGGCAACAAGCTCTACGTGCCGGTCGAGAATATCGACCTGCTGACCCGTTACGGCAGCGAGAGCGATGGTGTCGCGCTCGACCGGCTGGGCGGCGAGGCCTGGCAGCGGCGCAAGTCGCGGATGAAGGAGCGCATCCGCGAGATTGCGGGGGAACTCATCAAGACTGCGGCGATGCGGGCGACGCGCCCGGGTACCGTGATCGAGCCGGACAGCGCCTATCCGCAATTCGTGGATCGCTTCCCTTACGAAGAGACCGACGACCAGGATCGCGCGATCGAGGACGTGCTCGCGGACCTGGAGTCGGGGAAGCCGATGGACCGGCTGGTTTGCGGCGACGTCGGCTTCGGCAAGACCGAAGTGGCGTTACGCGCGGCGTTCGTTGCGGCCATGTCCGGGATGCAGGTCGCGGTCGTTGCGCCGACCACCCTCCTCGCCCGCCAGCATTACCGGAACTTCGTCGAGCGGCTTGAAGGCTTTCCGATCAGGGTTGGTCGCCTTTCGCGTCTGGTTCCAACCGCCGAAGCGAAGAAGACCCGGGAAGACCTCGAAGCCGGTCAGGTCGACATCGTCATCGGGACGCACGCGATCCTCGGCAAAGGCGTGAAGTTCAAGAAGCTGGGCCTCGTCATCGTCGACGAGGAGCAGCACTTTGGCGTCACCCACAAGGAGCGGCTGAAAGCGTTGAGGGCCGACGTTCACGTCCTGACCCTGACGGCGACGCCGATCCCGCGCACGCTGCAGATGGCGATGAGCGGATTGCGCGAACTGAGCGTCATCCAGACGCCTCCGGTCGATCGGCTCGCCATTCGCACCTACGTCACGCCGTGGGATCCGGTGGTCGTCCGCGAAGCTCTGCTCCGCGAGCATTATCGCGGCGGGCAGAGCTTCTTCGTCGTTCCGCGCATCGCCGACCTGCCCGAGATGGAAGAATGGCTGCGCGAGGAAGTGCCGGAGGTGAAATCCGTCACCGCGCACGGGCAGATGGCGCCGACCGAGGTCGAGGAGCGCATGAGCGCCTTCTACGACCGGAAGTACGATGTTTTGCTGTCGACCACGATCGTCGAAAGCGGGCTCGACATCCCGAGCGCGAACACGCTGATCGTCCACCGCGCCGACCGCTTCGGGCTTGCGCAGCTGTACCAGCTTCGGGGCCGGGTCGGGCGTGCGAAGATCCGCGCCTATGCCTACCTGACGACGCCAGGCGGACCGATCGATTACCGAGACAGCGGAGAAGCGCCTGCAGGTGCTCGCGAACCTCGACAGCTTAGGCGCCGGCTTCCAGCTCGCCAGCCACGACCTCGACATTCGCGGCGCAGGAAATCTGCTGGGCGACGAGCAATCGGGCCACATCAAGGAAGTGGGCTTCGAGCTGTATCAATCGATGCTCGAGGACGCGATCGTCGAGCAGAAGGCCGGCGGCATCCCGCGGCGCGAGGAGTTCACGCCGCAGATCAGCGTCGATGCGCCGATTCTCATTCCGGAAACCTACGTTCCCGATCTCGACTTGCGCATGGGCCTATATCGCCGCCTGGGCGAACTGGACGACAAGCAAGGCGTGGAATTGTTCGCTGCAGAAATGATCGATCGCTTCGGTGCGCTTCCGGACGAGACTCAAAACCTGCTGAAGATCGTCGAGACGAAGCTTCATTCGAAGAAGGCGATGATCGCCAAGCTCGACGTCGGTCCGAAGGGGGCGCTGGTCACCTTCGCCGAAAGCGGGTTCCCGGACCTGTCCGGGCTCCTGGCCTACATCGACCGGCTGAAGGGTACGGCCAAGCTACGACCCGACAGCAAATTGTCGGTCAGCCGCGACTGGCCGACGGCCGAAGCCCGGCTCAACGGCGCGTTGCAATTGTCGACGGGCCTGGCGCGGGTGGCGGCAGCCGCGGAACGGACGAAGGAGGCCGCCTAGGCGGCGTTCGCCTGCGAGACGGCAACGAACCGCGCGAGCTCCTGCTCGTCGAGCGCGCCCGCTCCAAGGAATCCCTGGTAGAGTTCGCATCCCCATTCGGCCAGCAGGACGAGCTGCGCCGTGCTTTCGACCCCTTCCACGACGACCGACAGGCCGAGATCGCGGGCCAGGCCGAAGATCGATTTGACGACGATCCGATCGCGTTCGCTGCGTGCCGATCCTCGAGATCAGCCCACGATCGATCTTCAGCGCATCGAGAGGAAGGCTGCCGAGGTAGGCGAAGCTCGCATAGCCCGTCCCGAAGTCGTCGAGCGCGACCTTGATGCCCGCCTCGCGAATCTTCTCGAGATTGCGTGCGACGGCTTCGAGATCGCTGAGGAGGACGTTTTCCGTGATCTCGATCGTGACCCTCTTGGGATCGATCCCGGCGGAGCTGACGGTCTCCAGGAACCAGGCGACGAAGCCCTCCTGCACGATCTCATCGGGCAGCAGGTTGATCGAAATAGCGAGGCGCCGCAGCGGCCCTTCCCATGCCGCTGCGGCGCGAAGCGCCTTGGTTTGCACCAGGCGCGACAGGCGCTCGGACAGGCCTGCTGCTGCAGCTCGCGCGAACAGCTGCTCGGCACCGGCGACACGGTCCCAACGGGCGAGCGCCTCGGCCCCCTCCACTACACCTGTCGAAGGATTGATCTGCGGCTGGAAGACCACCGCGACCTGCTTGATGAGCGATGACGGCGGCGAGCAAGTCGTCGCGACGCCTGCGCGGAGCGGCGGTCCGCCGTTCGTCCGCACGCTCTTGTGTTTCTACGCCATCCCGCTTGTACATGAGGCTTGGCTAGCGTCGGCCCGGCGCGCCCGATACCGGCCACCAAAGCCCCGACCCACAACGGGACAGTGGCGTGCCCCCGAGAAATGCCTATGTTCGGGCGGCGAAAGGATAGCTGCTTGAGCGCTGACGCGGCCAAAGTGGGGGGTGGCGAAGGCAAGGCCGATCTTGCCGGGCTGAAAATCGGCCTGCTGTCCTCGCATACCGAGGTCGCAAAGGCCGCCGAAGCCATGCTCCGCCGCCGCTATAGCTGGGCCGACCCGAAAGATGCGGAAACGTTGGTCGCACTCGGCGGCGATGGCTTCATGCTGCAGACCCTCCACCACATGCTCGACGTGGGTTGTCCGAAGCCCGTGTTCGGGATGAACCGGGGTACGGTCGGCTTCCTGATGAACGAGTGGAGGCTGGACCGGCTGGCCGAGCGCATCGCCGGAGCGAAGGCGATCCGCGTCGCCCCATTGGAGATGAAGGCCACGACGGTTGCCGGCGAGACGTTCCGGCACGCGGCAATCAACGAGGTCTCCCTGCTGCGCGAAACCCGGCAGACGGCGAAGATCGAGATCTTGGTGAACGGCCGAGTGGCACTTCCGGAACTTGCCTGCGACGGTGTGCTGGTCGCGACGCCTGCCGGATCGACGGCCTACAACCTTTCCGCCCGCGGCCCGATATTGCCACTGCAGGCCAAGATGCTCGCGCTGACGCCGATCAGCCCGTTCCGGCCTCGCCGATGGTCTGGCGCGATCCTGCCGGACGACACGGCTGTGTGTTTCCGTATTCTCGAAGCCGCGAACCGCCCGGTTTCCGCTGTCGCCGACCAGTTCGAGGTTCGCGAAGTCTCCAAGGTGGAAGTCGCGCTCGACCGCGAGCGATCGCTGACCTTGTTGTTCGATCCCGAACATGCGTTGGACGAGCGCATCGCGATGGAACAATTCGCCACCTGACAGGGCTTTCGGCCTTGCCTTTAGGTCTGGCTTCGCTATCTAGCCGCGACGCTTCGGCCCTGAAGTGTTCCCCGGTAGCTCAGCGGTAGAGCGTTCGACTGTTAATCGAATGGTCGCCTGTTCGAATCAGGCCCGGGGAGCCACTTCCTCTCAACTCCGCCCCTGCTCATCGTGCGTAGTGGAACGGCCGTCAGCGTATGGCTGTTGTCCAAGTTCCATCCGACAAAAGGAGAAGGACGATGCTGGGCAAGGCCGACGCCACCCCGATGATCGCCGTCAAGGACATCGATCGCGCGAAGCAATTCTACGAAGGAAAGCTGGGCCTCGCATCGCAGGACGTCGGCGTCAGCGATGTCTTTATGCTCAAAAGCGGCGACACCGAGCTTAGCGTTTACAAGTCCGAGTTCGCCGGGACGAACAAGGCCACCCTCCTCACCTTTGACGTCGATGACATCGAAGCGGAGGTCCGTGAGCTGAAGGACAAGGGCATCAGCTTCGAGCATTACGAGCTTGAGGGACTGACCGTCGAGGGCGACATTTACAGCGGCTCTGGCATGAAAACCGCCTGGTTCAAGGACCCGGACGGCAACATCCTAAGCCTGATCCAGGAAGGCTAACACCGACCCTCTGACGTACGAAGCGGCCGGGCTTACGCCCGACCGCTCCGGCGAGGCGCGTTCGTGTCTGGGAAGACCACCCCGCACCCTTTTCAACGGCTGTTGTTTACGGCGGCTCCACGGCGTCCCGCCGAGGGACAAATCACGAAATCAGCCTTCGATCGCCGCCATCAGGCTGGCATTTCCGCCTGCCGCGGTGGTGTCGATGCAGGTGACGCGTTCGGTCGCGAAGCGCGCGACATAGTGTGGCCCGCCGGCCTTCGGGCCGGTCCCTGACAGGCCTTCGCCGCCGAACGGCTGGCTTTCAACCACGGCGCCGATCTGGTTGCGGTTGACGTAGAAGTTGCCGACGCGCGCGCGCTGCTCGACGAAGTCGCGCGTCGTGTCGATGCGGCTCTGCAGGCCGAGCGTCAGACCATAACCGGTGGCGTTGATCTCATCGACGACCTCACCGAGCTTGTCGCCGGCAAAGCGGATGACGTGGAGGATCGCGCCGAAATTCTCGCGATTCAATTGGTTTAGCGACTGGATTTCATAAAAGGCCGGAGCAACGAAATAGCCGTTTGCGGCTTCCTTCGGTGCCTTCAACCGGCAGATCTTCTTCGCATTCTTGTCGAGCCACTCGATGTGGTCGTCGAGCGCCTTCTTCGCGGCCTCGTCGATCACCGGACCGACATCGGTTGTCAGGTTGCTCGGGTCGCCGACAGTCAAAGTCTCCATCGCGCCCGCGATCATCTCGATCATGCCGTCGGCAACGTCTTCCTGCACAAACAGTACCCGCAGGGCCGAACAGCGCTGGCCCGCACTCTGGAATGCGGACGAAATAACATCGCGCGTCACCTGCTCCGGCAGAGCCGAGCTGTCCACGATCATTGCATTCTGCCCGCCGGTTTCCGCGACGAACGGGATGATGGGACCGTCGCGTTCGGCCAGAGTGCGATTGATCGTGCGCGCGGTCTCAGTGGAGCCGGTAAAGACGACGCCAGAAAGCAACGGATGTGCAGTCAACGTACCACCGACGACGCGGCCTGAACCGGGCGCGAGCTGAACGATGTCCTTGGGGATGCCCGCCTCATGCATCAACTCGATCGCCAAAGCGCCAATCAGCGGCGTTTGCCCGGCAGGCTTTGCGATGACGGAATTGCCCGCGGCGAGCGGCGCCGACACCAGGCCGGTGAAGATGGCGAGAGGAAAATTCCACGGCGAAATGGCCGCGATCACCCCACGGCCGTGCAGGCGCAGTTCGTTCTGCTCCCCGGTCGGGCCCGGAAGCGGAAGCGGCCTTGCGAACTGGCGGCGCGCTTCCGACGCATAGAAACGCAGGAAATCGACCGCCTCGCGCACCTCGAGCACCGCGTCGACCAGGGTCTTTCCGGCTTCCCGCGTGCAGAGGGAGAAGAACTCTTCCGCATGCTCTTCGTAGAGATCGGCCGCGCGTTCGAGCAATTTCGCCCGCGCCTCGCCACCGAGCGCATCCCAGCCAAGCTGTGCCGCGTGCCCGGCGCGGACCATGCGATCGACTTCGTCGGCTGTCGCTTCGAATGTCGTGCCGACGGCAATCCGATTGTCGTGGGGCGAGACGATCGGCCTGCCCTCGCCCTTTCCGATACTCGGCTTCGCGGTCCAGTTGCGCGCTTCGAGCGCTTTCAACCGCTGCATCAACGGCTCACGCACGAGTGGGTCGCTGAGGTCGACACCGGCGCTATTGCGGCGTGCGGCGCCGAACAGCTCGCTCGGCAAGACGATCTTCGGATTCCGCTTGGGCTCCAGCGCTTCGAGGTCGGAGACCGGATCGCGCACGAGGTCGTCCAGGCTCAGATGCTCGTCGGCGATGCGGTTGACGAAGGAGGAGTTGGCCCCGTTCTCGAGCAGGCGGCGAACCAGATAGGCCAGCAATTCCTTGTGGCTTCCGACTGGCGCGTAGATGCGCACTGGCGTGCGGTCATCGCCGATCGCCTCTTCGAGTTTCGCCACTTCTGCGTAGAGGCCCTCGCCCATGCCATGGAGACGCTGGAATTCGAACGGCGTCTTGCCCGCGAGGGCCTTCACGGCGGCTATGGTGTTCGCATTGTGCGTCGCGAACGCGGGGTAGAGGACGTCGCTGCCGGCCAGCAGGATCTTGGCGCAGGCGAGGTAGGAGACGTCCGTCGCGATCTTGCGCGTAAAGACCGGGTAGTCGGGCAGGCCGGCGACCTGGGCCGTCTTGATCTCCGTATCCCAATAGGCGCCCTTCACGAGGCGGACCATCAGCTGGCGGCGTTGAGCGCGAGCTGCCGCCACGACCCAGTCGCAAAGTGGAGCCGCGCGCTTCTGATAGGCTTGAATTGCGATGCCCAGACCACCCCAGCCATTCGCGAACAAACTGTCGTCGGCGAGCAATGCCTCCAGCATGTCCATCTGAAGTTCGAGCCGATCCGCCTCCTCGGCATCGATCGTCAGGTGGACGTCGGCCGCGCTGGCCTTTGCCGCAAGCTCGCGCAGGATCGGAAGGATGTAGGCCTTGGCCTCCTCCGCATGGCTCCATTCGTAGCGTGGATGCAGCGCGGACAGCTTGACCGAAATGCCCGGGGATTGCGTGAAACCGCCTTTCGCTTCCTTGGCGATGCGGTCGAGCGCGTTGCGGTACGCATCGGCGTATCGTTCCGCGTCTTTCATCGTCCGGGCAGCCTCGCCCAGCATGTCGAAGCTATGCGTCAGGCCTTCTTCACGTTCCGGCTTCGCCCGGCGCAGCGCTTCGTCGATGGTTCGTCCAAAGACGAAGTTGCGTCCGAGAATCTTCATCGCTTCGCGCACGGCGGTCCGCACGACCGGCTCGCCGAGCCGTCCCACGGCACGGCCCAGGGCCGCCCGCCAATTGTCGCTGCGGTCGTTGGCGCCTTCGAGCACCTTGCCCGTCAGAAGAAGCGAGAATGTCGCGGCGTTGACGAAGGCGGAGTCCGACCGGCCCATCTTGTCCGCCCAATCGGGGCCCGAAAGCTTGTCGGCGATCAGCTCGTCGGCGGTATGCGCGTCCGGAATGCGCAGCAGCGCTTCGGCGAGGCACATCATGGCAATGCCTTCGTCACTGCCGAGGTCGTAGGCGTGGAGAAACGCGTCGAGGCCGGACGGCTTGTGCGCCCTGACGCCTTTCACCAGCGCGCGAGCTGTCGCCGTTGCTTCGCCAAGGGCCTCCTTGTCCAGCCGGGCCTGCCGTAAACGCTCGCTGACGACCGCCTCTTCGTCAACGCGATAGGCAGTCCTCAGCTGCGAACGATCGGCCACGGCCGCCCCGCGCTCGGACGTCAGGCCAACTGCCCGTGACAATGCTTAAACTTCTTGCCCGAACCGCACGGACAGGGCGCGTTGCGGCTTGCCGGCTGGCCGACGGCATCACCATTCTCGTCTGCCGGAAACGCGGGCGTTGGAATGTTCAGCGACGACATGCCGAGGTTCGAAAGGAAGCTCGACGGATCTATGTCCGCAGTATCGTCTTCGCCTGAAAGCGGGTCGATATGCTGGGTGATGAAGTCGGGCAGCTCCATCGGCGGCGGAACCTCGAACTGCACCTGCACGCGCATCAGAACGCGGGTCACTTCCTCGCGAATGGAAATCAGCAGCCGCTCGAACAGGAGGAATGCCTCCTGCTTGTACTCGTCGATCGGCTTCTTCTGGGCGTAGCTGCGCAGGTGAATCACGGCGCGCAGGGCATCCAGCGTCGCCAGATGCTCCTTCCAGAAATTGTCGAGGGTCTGGAGGAGGATGTTCTTCTCCAGCATCGTCCAGCGTTCCGGGTCGACATCGGCTACCTTGGCGGCCATCGCCTCGTCGGCGAGATTCTGCAGGCGCTCGATGAGAGCCTCCTGCTCAACCGCTTCCTCCTGTAGCCACTCATCGATCGGCGGCTGGAGACCGAAGATCAGGTCGACGCTCTCCTTGAGGCTCTCGACGTCCCATTGCTCTGGATAGGTGCCGGGGGGACAATGCGCGGTCACCAGCGAAGCGGCCGTTTCCGCGCGCATGTCGATGACCACGTCGTTGACCGTCTCGGCATCCATGATGTCGGAGCGCTGCTCGTAAATGACCTTGCGCTGGTCGTTCATCACGTCGTCGAATTCGACGACCTGCTTGCGAATGTCGTAGTTGCGCGCCTCGACCTTCTTCTGCGCGGTCTCGATCGCCTTCGAGATCCAGGGGCTGACGATCGCTTCGCCATCCTCGAGGTTCTTGTTCATCAGACGCGCGAACATCGTCTGCGGCCCGAAGATGCGAAGAAGGTCGTCGTCCAGGCTGAGATAGAAGCGCGACAGGCCGGGGTCGCCCTGACGGCCTGAACGGCCGCGAAGCTGGTTGTCGATGCGGCGGCTTTCGTGGCGCTCCGTGCCGAGGACGAACAGGCCGCCATTGTCGAGCACGCGCTGCTTCTCTTCGGCAATCTCGGCAACGATCTTTTGCGCCTGCGCCTCATATTCTGGCGTTCCGGCAACGAGATCCGCGAACTCGTCCTGCATCCGGAATTCGAGATTGCCGCCGAGCTGAATATCGGTCCCGCGGCCCGCCATGTTCGTCGCGATGGTGACCGCACCCATTCGACCCGCCTGAGCAACGATGTGCGCCTCGCTCTCGTGGAACCGGGCGTTCAGCACGTGATGCTTGATGCCTTCGCGCTGGAGGAATTCGGACAGCATTTCCGACTTTTCGATGGAGACGGTGCCGACGAGAACCGGCTGCCCCTTCTCCTGCCGCGCACGGATCTCGATCGCGATGGCGGCGAACTTGTCGGTGATGTTCTTGTAGAACTCATCGTCCTCGTCGATGCGCTGCACCGGGACGTTGGTTGGGATCGACACCACGTTCATGCGATAGATGTCGAAGAACTCCGGCGCTTCCGTCAGCGCGGTCCCGGTCATGCCTGACAGCTTCGGGTACATGCGGAAGTAGTTCTGGAAGGTAATCGACGCGAGAGTCTGGTTCTCGGCCTCGATATTGACGCCTTCCTTGGCCTCCACGGCCTGGTGAAGTCCGTCGGACCAGCGGCGTCCGTCCATCATCCGACCCGTGAACTCGTCGATGATGACGACCTTGTTCTCCTTCACGATATAGTCGGTGTCCCGCTTGAACATCACGTTGGCCTTCAGGGCCTGGTTCAAGTGGTGCACGACCTGCGTGTTGGCGATGTCGTAGAGGTTGCGGCCCTCGATCAGGCCCGCTTCCTCGAGCATCCGCTCGGCCTTTTCGGTGCCGTCTTCAGTAAGGACGACGGATTTCTGCTTTTCGTCGAGCTCATAATCTTCGGCGGCGAACGTCTTCACGATGATGTCGACGGACCTGTAGAGGTCGGACTTGTCGTCCGTCGGGCCGGAAATGATGAGCGGCGTGCGCGCTTCGTCGATCAGGATGGAGTCCACCTCATCGACGATCGCGAAGTTGAACGGCCGCTGGACCATCTGCTCCCGCGAGTATTTCATATTGTCGCGGAGGTAGTCGAAGCCGAGCTCGTTGTTCGTCGCGTAGGTGATGTCGGCTTCGTAAGCCGCGCGCCGCTCGTGATCGGCCATGTTCGGCACGATCACGCCAACGGTCAGGCCGAGGAAGCGGTAGATCTGGCCCATCCACTCCGCGTCGCGGCGGGCGAGATAGTCGTTGACCGTGACGACGTGGACGCCCTTGCCCGGAAGCGCGTTGAGATAAACGGCAAGCGTCGCGACGAGCGTCTTACCCTCACCCGTCTTCATCTCGGCAATCTCGCCGCGATGGAGGGCGATTCCGCCGATCAGCTGGACGTCATAATGCCGCTGGCCAAGCGTGCGCACCGCCGCCTCGCGAACGGTGGCAAATGCCTCTGGAAGAAGGTCGTCAAGCTTCGTGCCTTCGGCGAGCCGACGGCGGAAGATCTCGGTCTGGCCGCGGAGCTCCTCGTCCGTCATCGCGGAGATGGTCGGCTCGAACCCGTTTACGGCGTCGACATATTTCCCAAGGCTCCGGACATAGCGGTCGTTGGACGATCCGAAGATACTCTTGGCCAGTGCGGCAATCATGGAAATCCTTTACGTGCCGGGCGCTTGGAAAGGGCCTGAACGACTGCCCCCAACAGCCGGCAAACTGTGCCGGCGATGTAGGCAGCGCCCTAGGCCTAGTCAATGAAAGCACACTCTCTAACGCCGGGGGGCCGGAGGGTCGCGCGTTGCGGGCGAAGCCCGGTTTAGAGGTTACCCTCGAGCCATTGCTGAATCTGGCTGCGCGGGGCGGCTCCCACCTTCTGAGCAACCGGCTGGCCGTCCTTGAACAGGAGCATGGTCGGGATACCGCGAACCCCATACCGGCCTGGCGTCTCCGGATTTTCGTCGATGTTGATCTTCGCGATCGTGACCTTTTCGCCGAGCTCGGTCGCAATTTCCTCGAGCGCCGGAGCGATCATGCGGCAAGGCCCGCACCATTCTGCCCAGAAATCGACAAGGACCGGCCCCGAAGCGCCGAGGACATCGTCCTGAAAGCTCTGGTCGGTGACGCTCTTGGTGGCCATTTCAATAGTCTCCGTAATCAATGTTTATGCTCATATGGGGTCGATGTGCCGATGCCTCAACTGTGCAGTTCGAAAAGCTGTGGCCCGCTGGTGTAGAGCAAGGCCGCACGGATTTCGCGACCCGGGAAGATGACCCGCAACGCCTTGGTGTAGGCGGCCATCTGCGCCTTGTGCGAAGCCGGGATTACGCCCTCCGTTTCCGGCACGCGGCCGGTCTTGAAGTCGATGACGGAAATCCGGTCCGGTTCGACCAGCAGACGGTCGACCGTGCCGGCGACCACGATGCCGTCGGGCAAGGTCGCGGCAAGGGGCGCTTCCGCAAGCGAGCCTTCGCCGAACAAAGCCGAAAAACGGGGGTCCGAGAGCACTTCGCAGACCGTGTCGGCGATCTCCGTCCGGGCGGTCGCATCGCTCAGCCCGGCGGAGCGATCAAGCCAGCGAAGTGCGGTTGCGTGCCTTTCGGCGACCGCAACCGGCGCAAGGCGCTCCAGTAGTTGGTGGATAAAGGTCCCGCGTTGGGCTGCGGCTCGCTGGTTCTCGCTGGGCGGCGGAGCAGCTTCGGTGTCTTCCGCGATGGCCGATGGCGCGAGCGGCTGCGGTGGTCGCGCCTCTGGCGGTGCGGCAGTCGTGGCCCAGGCCGGGATCGCTGGAGGCGCAAGGGCAATCGGAGCCGCCTTCGCCTTCACCGGACCCGCCGGGACATTGCCTTTGTAGCGCAGCACCTGCCCCCAGGCGGAATCCGACCTCCGGCTGCGCGCCGAGCGAGACGAGCGCCCGCTCGACCCGCGTGTGCCAGCAATTCTCCGGTCGAACGCCGTCCTTCGTCTTGGGTTGGAGACCGGCGATGACCAGCCGCTCCTCGGCCCGGGTCAGTCCGACGTAGAGCAGCCGCCAGTGCTCCTCCAGGTCGCGTGCCTTTTCCGCGTCGAATGTACTCGTCGAACTTGGGGACGACGTTCGGCTTTCCGCGGACGTATCAATGGAAGAACGTCACCACTCTCGGCATCTTTAGATCGAGCGTACGTGATACGCCGCCGAGCCTCGCCGGGTCGGCGGTCGCGTCGGCGAGGATGACGATTGGTGCTTCAAGGCCCTTGGCGCCGTGAACGGTCATCACCCGGACGGCGTTCATCGGTGCCGACGGGTCGCGCTTGATCTCGACCTCTCCGCGCGCAAACCAGGCGATGAAGCGGTCGAGCGAGGCGATTTCCTGGTGCTCGAATTCGAGGGCGCTTCCCGAGCAACTCGTCGATCGGGTCGCGCGCCGCCATCCCAAGGCGGCTGTAAAGCTTCCGCCGGCCGTCCATTGGACCCGACAGGATCGTTTCCAGGTAGCGATGCGGCGTGGTGTAGTCCGCCATCGCCAGCAAAGCGTTGAGGCGGTCGCGAGCCTCACGGAACTCGGCACGCGCGTCCGCACGCTCGCCGAGCCGCTGCCAGAGCGATATCCCCTTTCGGTCGTAGGCAAGCTCCAGAAGCAGTTCCTGGGTCCACACCCAAGCAGCGGCGAAACCAGCAGGTTCGCGAGATTGAGATCGTCGAGCGGCTGAACCGCGAAGGTAATCGCCGCAAGCAGGTCCTTGACCGCCAGCGGCTCCTGCAGGTGCAGGCGGTCGATGCCGGCGACCGGCACGCCTTCCTCGAACAGTCGAGCGACGATCAGCGAAGCAAGTTCGCCGCGGCTGCGCACGAGGATCAGGACGTCGCCGGCGCTGAGCGGACGCTTGGTCTTTGCAAGGATCGGCGCCTCGTCGATCCAGCGACGGACCTGTTGCGCAATGGCGCTGGCGTAGCGACGCGCGTCCTCGCCCAGCCACCCCTCCTCGCCTTCGTTCTCTTCCTCCCCATCTTCGACGGCGAAGGGTTTCCATAGCTCCACGATGCCAGGACGCCCGTAGAAGTGCGCCTGATGCCGGTTCGGCTGCTCGGGGAGGCCCATGTTCCGATAGCCGACGTCGGCAATGACGGCATCGACGACGTCGAGGACCGCCGGCGCCGATCGGAAGCTCGCCTCGATCGAGAGGTCGCGGAATTCGAGTGCGGCACCCGCCCTCGCATCCTCGTCCGAGGTGAGCAGCGAGGCCGACTGCTGGCGAACCCATTCGCGAGCGAGCTTGAACTCCTCCGGATCCGTGCCCTGGAAACCGAAGATCGCCTGCTTGAAGTCGCCGACCATGAATATGGTTCGCCCGCGCCCCTCGTAGGCGCCGGCGCCGGCGAAGAATTCTGAGGCAAGCGCCTGCACGATCTCCCACTGCTCACGGTTCGTGTCCTGGGATTCGTCGACGAGAATGTGATCGGTGCGGCGATCGAGCTTGTATCGCACCCACTCGCCCATTCCCGGCGTGGCCAGAAGCTGCCGCGTCCAGGCAATCAAATCGTTGAAGTCGGCGACTCCGGCGCTTCGCTTGGCCTTAGCGTAGGCTGCCGCGAAGGCCTGTCCCGCCCGTAATCCGGCGGCCATGTCCGCCGCCAGGCGAGCGCCATTTTGCACAGCCAGCAATTCGCCGACGAGAGTCGCGATACGCCCGGCGTAAACTTCGTAGTTCGGTTCGGCCTTCTCTTGGCCGGCAGAAACCCTCGGGGTCGCCTTTTCGGTCAGGACCACCTTGCGCAGCGCCGGAAGCTCCGCCGCACGCTCAATAGGCGTCAACGCCAACCACTTCTCGATAACCTGAGCGTGGCCGAGGCCTGATTGGGCACCCCATTTGCGGTTGGCTTTGGCAATCGCCTCCAGCAGGTCGCAGTCGAACCGCTCTTCATGGCAGTGATGGGTCAGGAACTCTTCGACGGAGCCGTCGGGCAGGTCCATCAGGCGCTTAAGGAACGGTTCGATCAGCTCCGCAGGACCCAGCTTCCCCATCGCATCGGGCACACGGGCACAGCGCATGAGATAGTCGACCGCGCCCTCTTCCCCGAGCCGCAGGCTGAGGCACTGCACGTCGCCGATGAGTTGCTCGTTCCCGTGCGCTTCCGCGTCCGCGAGAAGGTTGGCGAGCGTCGTCCGCGCAAGTTCCTGCTCCGCCCGGCCTTCGATCGGCTGGAAACCGGGCGTAATCCCGGCCTCCGCCGGAAACGCCGCGAGCAGCGCCTGTGCGAAGCTATGAATGGTCTGGATACGAAGGCCGCCCGGCGCCTCCAGCACCTTCGCGAACAGCCGCCGGGCGCGTTCCCTCGTGGCTGGACCCGGATCGGCTCGAAGGGCCATGAGGTCGGCGCCGAGCTCGGCGTCCTTCATCCGCACCCAGGCGGCGAGACGCGCTCCGATGCGGTTTGCCATCTCCGCCGCGCCGGCCTTGGTGAAGGTCAGGCAGAGGATGGCCTCGGGGTCCGCTCCGTTCAGAAGCAAGCTCAGCACACGGCCGGTGAGCACCTGCGTCTTCCCCGAGCCAGCGGATGCCGACACCGACGCATGCACATTGGGATCGACGGCCGCGGCCTGCGCCCCCTCCAGGGTGGGTAGCGGCTTAAATCGTGCAACCATCAGGCCGCCGCTTCCATTGTACCTGCGGCGCTCATAGATGAGCCACGAGGATTGGACTGAAGAGGACGGACATGGCCGACGAAAGCGACAGTGACGACGCCAGCGAACAGCGCCGGACGAAGCTCGTAAAGGCCGGCTTCGCGGTCGGCATCGGCTCGGCAGCCATCGTCGCCGCCTTGCTCTACGCGTCCAAGGTCAAGAAGAAGCCGCGCTAGGCTCATCTGCGGCCGTACCATTCTTCCAGCCGCATCAGCTGGTCGTAGTCGCCATATGGCGCGTAGGCTGGATGGAGCTTCGCCTCGAAGGCTCTGTCGCCGGTAAGATAATCGCGAGCGACCGCAGTGAAGTTGCGCCGAGCGTGGTCCAGAAATGCATCCGGGCCCATTTTCTTGTCGGGCCTGACGCACCTACCGAACTCATTGCGATATTTGCTCAGCGACCAATATTCGTGAGCCCGCGACCGCCCGGAAATTCCTTCGAACCCGCCCGCCTCGGCGATGAGCCCGAGCAGACCCAACTGAAGCGAAAAGCCTTCATCGACCGCCGTTTGCGAAGGTGCCTTGCCGGTCTTGTAGTCGACGATGGCAATGCCACCGACGTCGAAGCGGTCGATACGATCGGCCTTCCCGTGAAGCAGGACGCCCGCGATATTCGCCTCGCCTTTCTTCTCCGCCGCGATAGGGCGGCGTCCGAGGGCTTGGTTCGCGCTTTCCTGCTCCTCGATCCAGCGGATCGCCTCCATCAGGCGCGGTTGCCACAGCGCCCGAAGCATCGGGTGGATGGTTTCGCTGACCAGCAGCGCGCGGGCCCGCGCCATGAGCTTGTCTGGGTCGCAATCGTCCTGGCTCAACCATTCTTCCAGCACCTTGTGGACCGCCGTGCCCTTCCACGCGGCACTATGATCCGCGTCGACAGGTTCGATGCGGCGAACGCGCAGGACCTCCTGGGCATAGAAAGCGAACGGGTCGGCCTTGAGCCGATCCACCGACGTGACCGAGATTTTCTTCGGCCGCTGCTCGAGTGATGGTATCGGCTCTGGGCGGTCGACCGGCTTCGGACGGCCGGGATTGTCGAGCGTCAGGGCCAGTCGCTCAAGCCTCGTGTCATGCGGCAGCCCGCCGGTCATCGCCTGCAACCGCAACCACAAGCGCGATGCCACCGTCGGCGAACGGCTGTCGCGACGCGCCCGGGTGATCAGAACCTGCGGGGCGCCCAGGGCGCTGGCGAAGTCGTGCGCCGACAGGCCTACGCGGAATTCCAGACCGGGAAGGCCAAGGTTTGCGCGGATTTTGGGCGCAAGCCACGGGTCGGGCGCCGGAAGAGCAGGCCAAACGCCCTCGTTCAGGCCGCCCAGGATCGTCAGGTCAGCTTGCTGCAGTCGCGCTTCCAGAAGGCCCCAGATGAACACGCGAGGATGCCCGCCGTAGGGAGGCCGGATGCGAACTCCGTCGAGAAGTTGGCGGAGGATCGGAACGGCGTCTGCAGGCGCGACCTCCAGACTCGTCTCCAACGACTGCACGTCCGCAAGCAGGTCGGCAACAGCGCGGCCCGCTGAACCCGTCCAGGCGCGATCGCCTGCAAGCTGTTGTGCCGTGGCGGTGGCGCATTTCGCGATGGCCGCGAGCGTCTGCGCCCCCGCGAAGGCGTTGAGATCGGCCAAACACGGTCGAATGCGCTTCCACGCCCGTTCGGCAACCGCTTTGTTCCGAAGATGCGTGTCGATGCCTTCGAGACCGCCCGCCGGCCTGGGGCCGCGCAGGGCAAGGTCGAGCAGGCGGACGTCGTCCATCCACTTGCGCCGCTCTTCACCCTCACCGCCGACCAGTGGATGCTTGAGCAGAGCGAGCAACGGCACGGGCGCGAAATCCTCGGCCGCCACCGAAGCAATCGCCAATAGCAATGTGCCCGGCGCGAGCTGCGACAGCGCTCGCCCCGCGCTGTCGTCGGCTTCGATCCCCCAACGGCCGAGGAGCGCGGACACGCGCTGCGCCAGGATACGATCGGGCGTCACAAGAGCCGCCGTCCGTCCCGGCGTCTCAAGCGTTTCGCGAATGGCCATTGCGATTGCCTGCGCCTCCGCGGCCGGGTCCGTGAGCTCGGCGGCACGGATTCCCGTCAGTCGGCGCTCGGCGGGCTTCAGGCCATTCCATTTGTCGCTGAAATCCGCAGCGGTCATCGCGTGGGCAATCGCTCGCGTACGAACCGCAGGCGATGCCGCGCGCCCCGAGGAAGGCCACAGCTGCACTTCGCCACGCGCCACGCCGATCCGATCCAGCAGCGTCTTCAAGTGGAACTGCGGATGCGTTTCCTCAGCTCGCCCGCTGTCGTTGGGGCCAAGCGCTTCCCATTCCTCATCCGGCATGGAAGCCGGGAGGCTTAGGCCGGGAAGAACGACCATTCCTCCGGGCATTCGCGCAACCTGATGCAGATAGCGCAGCGATCGCAGGTGCGGCGGTGGTGATACCTGCTGCGACCGTGAAACCAACTGGCGGCCGCTCGCTCCAGCGCTCCGCTGTTTTTCGCAGCAGGCGGTTGCGACGGTCGGTCAAATCGATCCTGCCGCGCTCTTCCGAGCAGCGACGGCCATCGCTCGAGCACCGCACGGAATCGCTCCAGCGCCTTTTCCCAGTGCCGCGCCAGTTCTGGAACGTCGGCGACAGCATCGGCCAGCTTGTTTGGGTCGACTTCCTCGATGGTCAAAGCGTCGATCGTCCGTGCAAGCTCCGCCGCAAGCCGCAAGGCTTCCGCAGCGGATTCCTCCGACCTGCGCACGAGCGCCGCGAGCATGGCCATACGCTCGAGGGGATCGATGGCGGGCGGCGCCGGTTCGCTATCGTCGGCCGGGTCGAGCGCTCCGCCGACCCTTTCATCGAGTTCCGGATCGCCGATCGGAATCAGCCGCGGCAGCAACAGGCCCGATCCGCTTGCGCGGACGAATGCCTCCGTGACCGTTCGGACCGCGCGATTGTTGGGAAGCAGGATGCGGCCAGAGGCCAATCCCAATGGGTCGGAGCCAAACTTTGCGATTAGGCCCGCCGCAAGCGAGTCGGCGAACGACCGGTGGGTCGGGATGGTGAAGACCGCCGGACGAGCGGCGCGCCCGTCAGACATTCTGCAGGAAAGCTTCGGTCTCGCCGATGGCCTTGGGCGTTCCGACGTCGAACCACAGGCCCTGGTGCACGGCGCCGAAGCAGCGCCCCGCCTCTATGGCCCGGTCCCACAGGATATTCGTCGAGAACGGCCCTTCGGGAGCGCCGTCCAGAAGCGCCTTCGACACGATCTGAATACCGGTGAAGACGAAGGGCGCTACACGCGCCTTCTCCCGCCGCCTCAAACGACCCGACCGTTCCATGTGGAAGTCGCCCATTCCGCGGTGATTCTGTGCGCGGGCGTGCGGGACGAGGAGCAACAGCGCATCCATGCGATTGCCGTCCCAATGCGACGCCAGCAGCTTCAGCGTGTCGGCCGGACCGTCGATCCACAGATTGTCGCTGTTCACCACGAGGAACGGGTCGGCGTCGATCATCGGCGCCGCCTTGACCATGCCGCCGCCGGTTTCGAGCAGCACTCCTCGCTCGTCGGAAATCGTAAACTCCAGCCCATGCGACTTGGACGCGAGATGCGCCTCGATCGAACCCGGAAGGTAGTGGACGTTGACGACGATCTTCTCGACGCCCGCGGTCTTCAAGCCGGTCGAGCACGTGGTCGATCAACGGACGTCCGGCAACCTCGACAAGCGGCTTGGGACGCGTCGCCGTCAGCGGTCGCATCCGCTTACCCAGCCCGGCGGCCATGACCATCGCCGTCTTCGGCACTTCCGCCTCGACCTCGGCACGAAGCCTCAGCGCCCGGCGGGCAGCGGTCACGCGGCTTCCTTCCAGGGAGCAACGCGATGGTCGGAGCCGACGTTGGCATCGAACCATTCGCGTACGGGCTCCAATCCCGGTTGAGCGAGATCGCGTTCCAGCAGACCCCACATGCGCGGCTGGAATTGGGTGTAGTGGGGCTTGTTGTCGCGCTTCCACAGCCGCGTGAAGACGCCGAGGATGCGGGTGTTACGCTGTGCGGCCAGCGCCCAATATGCGCGCTCGAACGCCTCCGCATTGCCAGTCGCCGCGATATAGCGGTCGAGCATCAGCCGCTCGATCTCCGGCGAAACGTCGCGCCGCGCGTCCTCCAGGACCGAAGCCAGATCATAGGCCGGATGACCCGCAAGTGCGTCCTGGAAATCCAGCAAACCGAACCGCGCCACGCCCTCGCGACTCTTCACGAGCATGACATTCTCGGCATGGTAGTCGCGAAGCACCGTCACTGGACCAAGACCATCCTCGGCGACGGGCCCCAGCACCTTGGCCCAGGCCTCGCTATAACTCTCAGCGTCGACCGAAAGGCCGACCGCCGGGCAGTACCATTCGGTGAACAGTTTCAACTCTTCCAGCCATTGGTCGAGACCGTGCGGCGGAAGGCCCGGCATGGGTTCATGCCGGTGCAAGTGGACGAGGACATCGGTCGCAAGCGCGTAGAGTTCCCGCTCGCGCGTGGGATCCTCGTCCAGATATTCACGCAAGCGCCAGTCGCCGAAATCGCCAAGCAGGAGCAGTCCACGATCCAAGTCGCGCGCGAGGATCTCCGGCGCCGTAAGACCCGAACTTACCAGCCATTCGGCCACCGCGACGAACGGGCGAACATCCTCATGCTCGGGCGGCGCATCCATCAGGACCGCCGTCCGATCGCCTTGCACGATCCGAAAATAGCGCCGGAAGGACGCGTCGCCTGCCAGAGGCAGGATTTCAGCGCCTTCCCAGCCACAGGACGCAAGGAATTCAGGAGCGTGAGCCGGCGGAATCATCTTGGAGGCCATCGCGACTGCCATGAAGGCGGCACCTTCACTGTCAAGCGTCTCGCGCCACCCTCCGCAAATTCCAGGGTGAGTCCAAGCGCTTGTGGCCACGCCGAAGGCCCCGCTTTCTCTGGCCATTCGACGATCAGAACTCCGTCCGCGGCCGCATCGAGCCCAAGTTCATCGAGCTCGCCGATGTCGTCGATGCGGAACAAGTCGACGTGCCAGATCGGCGGCTCGAGCTCGTCATAGGGCTGGACGATTGCGAAACTCGGGCTCGGCACCTCGCCGCTATGACCGAGAGCCGCAAGCAGACCGCGCGCTAGGGCCGTCTTCCCGACACCAAGGGGACCGGAAAGCGTAATCACATCTCCGGAGCGCAAAAGTCCCGCAAGCGCTGCCCCAAGCGCCTCGGTCGCTTGTTCGTCGGCAAGGATCATTTCGAGCCGCGGGGAATGGTCAGGGTCACCGTCGTGCCCCTGCCCTTTCGGGATTCCAGTTCGACCTTCCCGCCGTGCGCCTCGAGAAACTGCCGCGTCAGCGGCAAGCCGAGGCCCAGCGCCGCCTCCCCGCGCACGCCGGCTTCGTTGATCCGGTCGAACCGCTCGAACACGCGCGGAAGGTCCTGTTTCGAAATGCCGATGCCATTGTCGATGATCCGAATGGTCGCCGCCTGTTCGTCACCGGAAGCTTCGAGCCGGATGCGCCCCTTCTGGTCCGTATAGGCAATCGCATTGTCGAGGACGTGTTCGATGGACTCTCGCAGCAGCCGGACGTCGCCAAAGGCGAAACCCGTCGCGGGGTCGATGGCGACCTCCAGCTTCTGCGCCTTTGCATCCGCCCGAGCCTGGACCGCTTCCACCGCCATCCGGCAAAGTCCAGCGATATCAACGCGCTCGCGCTCCATTGGAGTGCCGCTCTTGTCGCCCTGAGTCAGGGCCAGGACATCGTCGATCAGCTTCGAGAGCCGCGCGACGGCTTCGAGGATCGCCTCGACATAATCCTTTGCTGCCGGGGCCAATTGGCCCGCGTATCCGCCCGCCAGCATCTCGGCGAAGCCGCCGATGGACGTCAGCGGCGTCCTCAACTCGTAGCTGACGTTCGCGACGAAATCCGTCTTGATCCGATCTGCCTGCTCAAGCGCGGTCGCCCTTTCGCGCAACGCCTCCTGGATGCGCGTGGAGTTGGTCACGTCGACCATGGTGAAGAGCGCGTTGCCGTCGGGAAGCGGCACCGCCGCAAATTCGAAGTGCCTGCCGTCCGTCAACGAGATTCGGCCGCTGGCTGGCTGACGCTCGTTGGTCGTGTGCCGTACCATCTCGCGAATCTGGGCGGCCGCCGTAGGATTGACGAGCTTGCGAGCCATCGCGGGCACCAGTTCGTCGACGCGAGGGTGCTCGGTGAGCCGCTCTTCCTCGAAGTCCCAGACGTCGCGGAAGCGCCGGTTCCAGAGGTAGAGCCGCCCGTCGCTCGCGAAGACGCTGATCGCTTCGAACAAATTGTCGAAGGTCGCAGCACGAACGCGAAGCAAGGTGTCGCGGGCCGAAGCCAGGCGGACCTGCTCCGTCCGGTCCTCAAGGAACATGCGCAGGCCGCCGTCGGGAAGCGGCTGGGCGACGAGACGCAGATGGTCACCGTCGGCGAGGATCCAATCCTCCTCGATGACTTCATTCGCGCTCGTGAACCAGTCCCGCCGCTCCGCCTTCCAGACCGGAAAGTCGCGGACTTCGGGCAGGCGGTTGCGTTCGCGCATCCGCTCCAGCACGCGGTCGAATTCCGGGCCTTCCGCGAGCCAGTCTGGGTCAAGCTGCGCCATGATCGCAAACGGCTGGTTGAAGAAATTGACGGCGCGATCCGCATCGAACTGAACGGTTCCTGCCGTCATTCGGTCGGAGAGGTCGCGCTGGGACTGGACGTGCCGCACCAGTTCCCCGCGTGCGTCTTCCAATTCCTGGATGTCGATGGCGAAGCCCGCGACCGCGCCGGTCGGCAGAGGCACGTTGACGATCCGCATCATTCGGCGCTCGCCACGGATTGTCGCCGGCTGCATCTGCGTTTGAAACTCGCCCGTTGCGACCGCAGCTTCGGCGGCAGCGCGCGCACTTTCGTGGACCGCTGGCGTCGATCAGCTCTGTGGAACGAGAGATGACGTCCGCCGCGTCGCGCGCTTCGACCGCTTCCACGAAGGCGCGGTTGACGAGACCTAGCCTCAGGTCCGGTCCGCGATACCACATCGGAAAAGGCGCCGCTTCGATCAGGTGCGTCAACGAATCGAGCGCCGCTTCCGTCTGCCGAATGCGAAGGGCCAACTTCGACCGCTCGGCTTCGGCGCCGCTCGTGTCGCTGAACCACAGCAATATCGACCCCGCCGGCTCGGTTGCCGGAGCCGGAGCGCCGCGCACCTCAAAGATACGATTGGAACCCGCAGTCCTGACCTGCTGCACGAGCGTTGAGCCCGAAAGCGCGGCTCCCTCGATCGCGCGCTGCAAGCTATCGAGATCTTCGTCGACCAGTCCGAGATCAGCACCGGCGAGATCGGCAAGCGTCCGTACGGGGTTTTGAATCCCGAGTTCCCTCAACAGCCGCTGGTCTGCGTCGATCGAGCCGTCCGCTCGGACCAGCAACGGGCGGCTTGGGGCAACCTCCAGCAGCGCTGCCATCGACGTAGCCGCCGCAATGACGGAATTGGCGTCACGCATTCGCCGCAGGGCCAGCACCAACAGAGCGCCGGCAATGGCGAGCCATAGGCCCGCAATCGCTAGCGCCAGCCATGCCGAGCCCCCCAGCTCGCTCATTCGGTGCCCTCAGCTCCCATGGTTCGACTTTAGGAAGCCTGCCGCGGTTGCAAAGCCGAAATCGCAGAAACTTACGTGAGGCGGTTGAGCCCGCTTCGCTGAACAAAAAAGGGGCGGGATCGCTCCCGCCCCTCTGATCACTAAGTAGTCGCTCTTACTTGAACGTCTTTGTCACGTTCACGAAGAAGGAGCGTCCGCGGTAATCATACGCGCCATTCGCGAAGAAATTACCGAACCGTGGATAACCGTTGACGTTATCGTCGCTGATCGTCGGCGGATCCTTATCGAACAGGTTGTTCACGCCGATCGTGAACTGACCGACGTTCTTCCAAAGCCACTGGACCGATGCTCCGTGCTGGAAGTAGTTCGGAACCGACAGGTCATAGAACGCTGCGCCACAGCCCGGCGTACCCTCGGCACAGACGGTGCCCGTTTCGTCGAGGAAGATCTCATTCGCATCGTCCTGCGAACTCATCTTCCCGATCCACTGGACGCCCCAGCGGAAGGTAATATCGTTAGCCGTCTTGAACCGGGCATCGAGAGCGCCGGTCCACTTCGGGCCTGAGCCACGACCAGGATAACCAAGCTCACCATTGAAGCTGTTCAAACCATCGCCTGGGAAGAACTCGATCTTCTGTTCCAGGTTGCGCGTAGCTTGAAGCTGAGCGGTGAACTTACCACCGAGAACTGGCGTAGAGTAACGCGCATCGAAATCGAGACCGGCAGAGATCTGCTGGGCAATATTGAGATACGGGTTGTTGAAGTTTATGATGTTGCCGACCGAGTTGGGAGTTGGTGCAGTGTTCGCATCGTAACGCCCGTCGATGAACCCGCAATACACGTTGTTGGGGAAGTCATCCGAGTCGTAGCAGAAGTCTACGATGAGGTTGTTGAGCGTACTGACTTCACCCTTCACCTTGATGTGGAAGTAGTCGATCGCCAATGAAAAGTCGGCGATTTCCCTCGGCAACGTCAAGACAACGCCACCGCCCCAGGTCTTGGCGGTTTCAGCTTCGACTACGCCTGCTCCGCCGACCGTCGTGATCTGGAACGAACCACCATTGGGATTGTAAGCGAGCGCAGCCGCCTGCGATCCAAGCACCGCTGTCAGCTCCGTCAAGCAGTTCTGATAGATGTTGGTGGTAGGCGCACTGTTGCCAGCGAAACCGGCGCAGGGATCGAAGGAATTCGGGTAGAAGCCCACTTCGTCGGCGACGAACTGCTCATAGAGGTTCGGAGCACGGAAGTTGGTGCCGTAGTTACCGCGGAAACGAACCTCCGGAACCGGGGCCCACTGCGCACCGGCGTGATAAGTGAAATCCGATCCGTACGACTTGTAGTCGGTATAACGGCCGGAAACGTCGAGCTCGAGCAAGTGAGCGAACGGCCTGTCCCTCAAGAAAGGCAGACTAAGTTCGGCGTAAGCCTCCTTGACGCTGTCCGAACCCTTGGTCCGCGCAGCCGTGCCGTAGCGGTAGAGCGTGCCGGCCTGACGTTCCGCACCAGGGATATCGTCGATCGAGTCGTGGCGATACTCGAAACCGATCGCGCCCTTGGCTTCACCACCGGGGAGCGTGAAGAGCGAGCCGTCGAACCCGATTGCGAACGTCTTCTGCTCGAACTCGGTCTTGGTGTAATTGCTCCAAGGATAGAGATAGGCGATCTGAGCATCGGTGATCTGGCCACCGATCATCACGCGCGGATCGAAGATGTTGACTGGCTGGCAAGTGCCGCCGTTGTAGGCACCGGCGGTTACGTTGCTTTCGCAGGTGAACGCTTCTCCATCCCGATACTGACCCGGGATCGCGCGGGTGATGAACTGCTCCGGTGTTCCAGCCGGAGCTTCGATGGCGCGCAGAACATTGGTGATGTTCTCGGTGAGCGTGGCCTGGCGATCGTCGCGCCCCTTGGTCTTCGACCACTGGAAGTTCGCGTCATAGCGCCAATCCCCGAGGCCCAAATTGCCACGAAGCCCGGCATTGGCACGCCAGAAGTCGACCTTCTGCTTGGTTGCTGGAACGAAATCCGGCGACCAGAGCGGAGTGTAAACACGGAACAGGCCGGCATTGGACCAGGAAACCGGGTAAAACGGCGAAACATATGGAGCATAATAAGGACTGTTGGCGAAGTACTGGTCGCCGGGGGAGTAATCCGGGCCATAGACTTGCGGGAAGACGCTGGCGCTCAACCAATCAGGCCGGTCGGGCCCGCGCTGCTTGGTCTTGCGACGAACGAACAAGGCCTCGCCGTAAAGCTCGGCATCGCCCAGAGCCTGAAGTTCGTACGAGCCGTTCACATAAGCCGTATAAGTCTTCAGCGGCGTCAGGAAGGTCTGGTCCAGAATGCTGGAAGGGCTTTCCGGACGCTCGTTGAAATCGAGACCCCCGGTAGCCACGCCAACCGGAGGCGCGAAAATGTCTCCGCCATTTTGATAGTCGCCGAAGGAGGTGCGGATTGGCCCACCGCCAACCCAGGCCGAGTTCAGAGAGTAACCTGCGGCAATGCCGGATGCCGGCGCGCGCGTAGGGATAGCAGCGGAGTTCGTCGGAGAACGGACGCTGCTGACCGACTTCCTGGCCGTTGACGTACGCCAGTTCGCGCTGGCAGCGCGTGTCCTTGCGATCGCCGAACTCGAGGCCCTTGTCTTCGCGATATTCGAACGAGGCCATGATGTGACCGCGGTCGAACACCTTGCCGGCGGTGACTGAACCGCGAAGGGTTCGTCCGGCACCGATCTCGGGAATGTCGGCGTAGGCGTCGACCGTGATGCCGTCGATTTCAGTGTCGGTGATGACGTTGATGACGCCGGCGATGGCGTCCGAACCGTAGATCGACGACGCGCCTTCACGCAGGATTTCGATCCGCTGCACGACCGAGGTCGGCAGCGTGTTGAGGTCGGCGGCGATCAGCTGCGCGCCGACGCCCGCCGGCGCCAGGCGGCGGCCGTTGAGCAGGACGAGCGTGCGCGATGCGCCAAGACCACGCAGGCCGACCGTGTTGGCACCCTGACCGTTGTCGGACAGGAAGCCGAGGAAGCTGCCGCTGATCTGCGACGTGCCCGAAGTGACCGATCCCGACTGAAGAACATCGGTCGTCGACCGCGCACCCGCCAGGACCTGGTCGTCGCGAGTGATCACGTCGATGTTCTGCGGGGTGCTGAAATTGTCGCGACGAATGCGCGAACCGGTGACGACGATTGCGCCACCGCTTTCGGTTGGCGTCGTCTCCGCAGCCGGCTGACCTTCGGCATTGGTCGGCTCGCTGGACGGCGGAAGCTGCTCGCCTTCGGCAGTCTTCTCCGGAGTAGCCTCGGCGGGCGCAGAGGCCTGCGCATACGACGGCGTTGCTGCTGCGAGCGCAGCAATGGAAACGGTCGAATAGATGAAGGCGTTACGTACGCGCATGTTGAGAGGTCCCCTCAGACCGGAGAAATTATGTCAGACGGGGTGTGTGGAGGAACGAGGCTTAAAAAAAAATGGGTTTCCGCCGGCTACAGGCAGAACGACAATCCGTGTAACATTAATGCCACATGACCGAATGTCGTCCGAACGACTGTTTAACGCCAATCATCAAGGGTTGAGCCGAGAGCCTGCTTCATCTCGTCCAGCCAAGGCTCGTAATGGCGCCAGCGTCCGAATCCCTTGCGATTGATCGGCTGGCGGACCTGTTCGGAACTCGGCGTATGCACGGCCCGCTTGGTTTCGAAGAAGCGCAGGCAATTGTCGTCGAACGGCACGCCGACATAGTCGAGAAGGCGCCGCACCTGGCCCTCGAGGTCGTCGACCAGATCGTCGTAGATCAGGCGGTGCACTCGGCCCGGCAGGACCGCATCGATGTGACGCATCGCCGCGACATAGTCGGCGTAATAACGTCCCATCCCGGCCTGGCTGAAACTATGGCTCACCGCCGTTCCGTAATAACGGAAGTAGTTCGCGAAACAGCAATCCATTGGATTGCGCCGAACGTCGATGATCCTCGCATTCGGCAGCATGCAATGGATCAACCCGACAAATTTCCAGTTACCGGGATACTTGTCGGTCAGATATGGGCGTTCGGTCTGCCGCGATCGCGAGGAAATCTCGAAATAGCGCTCGGCGAGCGATCTGAAATCGGCATTCTTGAGGCCCCTTAGACCGTCAGCATAATTCTGGTCTGGACTGTCGCTGGCCAGTTCGTTCGAAAATTTTGTGATGATGAAGAGCTCTTCGCTCCCCTCGATTTGCGAATGGCTCGACAGGATCTGCTCGACCAGGGTCGACCCGGCGCGGTGCATCCCAACAATAAAGATCGGGCCAGGACGCGGGTCTCCCCATCCTTGGCGCTCCTCGAAGAACTCCCTCGTAAAGGTGTCGCGGATGAATGCGGAGCCGCTAACGATGGACTTCTTCGGTGCAGCCGTATTCGTCTCGTTGCGGATTTCGCTGCCGCGCTCGATATGGCTGATCGCCCGTTCGTACTCGCCTGCGGAATCCAGCGCCTTGGCGAGCGCGAAATGAAGCGGGACCTTTTCCTTCTCGGAAAGGTCGCCATGCTCAAGGGCCTCCTCCATTTCCGCAATATCGCTCTCAAAGAGATTCACGTTCTTGAGGTCTGCAAGTGTCCACCAGGCTGACCCGCTGGCCGGTTTGAGCGCGAGCGAGGTTCGGATCGCGGCCACCGCGTTGCCGGCATCGCCGAGCGTTTTCAGCAGGTAGCCGTAATTCATCCAATGCACGGCGACGTGCGGATTGAGGGCGATCAGCTTGCGATAGGTTGCATCGGACTGATCGAGACCGCGAGTCTGCATCATCATCTCGGCCTTCAGGGCCAACGCACGTTGATGCATCGGATTCAGCGTCAGCGCGCGATCGAAAACGTGAGCGGCCTTGTAGACGAGTTCAGGAATGTCCTCGTGGACGGCAATGCGGTGCAATGTCGCACCGAGTTGAGCGAGCGCATCCGGATTGCTGCCGTGGAGCCGAGCCGAGTGGTCGAGAATGCGCTCGGCGTCCTCCCGCAGCCCGCAGTAGGCCGCAATTTCGGCCATCATGTGCATCGCCGGCGGATCATTGCGAACGGAGGCAAGGTGCTTTCGCAACAGTATCTCGGCCGCCTCAAGCTCGTCTTCGCCGATCAGTCGGCGCGCTTCGAGCAAATCGGGCGCCGGCGCCTTTTCCTCTCCCTCAGCCGTTTGAGTGCTGTCCCTGTAAAGCCTTACGGCCTTGCGCAATTCGATGGCCGCCGCTTCATCGCGCGGAGCCGCAGCTACCGCCGCTCGTGCGCGATCGGCGAGTTCCTTTAATTCCGCTTCGCCAGCGTTCTGCGCCGCTTCGACTTCGGTTGAATTCGTTGCCATCGCAGCTGCTTATGTACAGGGCAGCGACGGCGTCAACGGCGGCCGCAGCCTGAGCTTGAGCAGCTGGCCCTCAATTCGCTCCACTTCGCATCTGCAGTCTGCATCCTCCGGCGGTTTCCAATGGCGTCGACCGCGCGCTAAGCCTCGTGAATGGGCGTACTGGAAGATGCACGGCTCGCGGCGCAGGCTGGCAGGGTTGTCGAAGGCGTTGGCTTGCTCGAAGCGAGCGGCGACCCCGACTGCCTGGTGGAGCTCGCCTTCTGGAATCTTCAAGCTCGCGGCATTCCTCGCGATCTCGCGCGCGCTCGCAAGCTCTTCGGCATAGCGGCCGAGGCTGGCCACGCGCAGGCGCGCATGATCCACCTGTCGCTATTGGCGAACGGGACTGGAGGGCCACCTGACTTCGCAAGGGCCGTCCGGATGCTCGAAGCGACGGACGACGAGAGCGCGCGCCGCCAGCTCCAACTCCTGACGGACATGTCCATCGACGAGCACGGCGACCCCCACGCCGTCCCCGAAGGAAATCTTGTCGGCAGCACTCCCGAGGCTCATGTTTTCCGCCGCCTCTTCACGCCGGAGGAATGTCGTTTTCTGATCGAAGCTGCGGAGCCAGCCTTTCATCGCGCGCCAGTGGGACATGTCGGTTCAGGCGGACGATTGATGGTGAACCAGGTTCGTACCTGCGACGTGGCCGCCTTCCCTTGGATCGCCGAAACGCCCGTGATCCACGCACTCAATCGCCGCATCGCCAAAGCCGCACAGACATCTGTTCGAAACGGCGAGCCGCTTCAGATCCTCCGCTACGGTCGGGGGCAAGAGTTCAAACCGCACCGAGACTGCACGGAAGATCGTGAGAACCAGCGCATCCTGACGATGCTGGTCTATCTCAACGATGGCTACACCGGCGGTGAGACCCTCTTCCTGAAAAGCGGCTTGAAGGTTCGCGGCGAGACCGGCGACGGGCTGCTGTTCCGCAACGCCGCGCCGGACGGAACGCCCGACATGGATTCTCTCCACGCCGGACTTCCCGTTCTCAGCGGCGAGAAGCTGATCGCTTCCCGTTGGATCCGGCAGAAGCCCTTCGGCCCCTTAGCCTAGTACCGGTAATGGTCCGGCTTGAACGGCCCTTCCGGCGAGACGCCGATATACGCCGCCTGCTTGTCGTTCAGCTTGGTCAGGTGCACGCCCAGCTTGTCGAGGTGCAGCGCGGCAACCTTCTCGTCGAGATGCTTCGGAAGAACGTAGACGTCATTCTGATACTGGTCGTTCTTCGTCCACAGCTCGATCTGCGCCAGCACCTGGTTGGTGAAGGACGAGGACATGACGAAGCTCGGGTGACCCGTGGCGTTGCCGAGGTTCACCAGGCGGCCCTTCGGACAGCACGATGATCTTCTTGCCGTCCGGGAATTCGACCTCGTCGACCTGCGGCTTGATCTCGGTCCACTTCATGTTGGACAGCGCGCCGATCTGAATCTCGCTGTCGAAGTGGCCGATGTTCGACACGATCGCCATGTTCTTCATCGCCCGCATGTGGTCGAGCGTGATGACGTCCATGTTGCCGGTGGCGGTGACGAAGATGTCGGCGCGCGGAGCGGCTTCTTCCATCGTCACGACTTCATAGCCTTCCATCGCCGCCTGGAGCGCGCAGATGGGATCGACCTCGGTCACGATGACGCGGGCGCCGCCGTTGCGGAGCGATGCGGCCGAGCCCTTGCCGACATCGCCGAAGCCGGCGACGCAGGCGACCTTGCCGGCGAGCATGACGTCAGTGGCACGACGGATGGCGTCGACCAGCGACTCCTTGCAGCCGTACAGGTTGTCGAACTTCGACTTGGTGACGCTGTCGTTGACGTTGATTGCCGGGAACGGAAGCTTGCCCTTCTTGGCAAGGTCGTAGAGCCGGTGAACGCCCGTGGTGGTCTCTTCGGAGACACCCTTGATCGCTTCGACCGTCTTGGTGAGGTAGCCGGGACGCTCGGCCAGGAAGCGCTTCAGCGTCGCCGCGAAGATTTCCTCTTCCTCGTTCGAGGGCGTGAACAGCTCCTCGCCACCTTCGACGCGCGCGCCCCAGAGCGCGAACATCGTCGCGTCGCCGCCATCGTCGAGGATCATGTTACAGGTGGTGTCGCGACCCCAGTCGAAGATGCGGACGACATAGTCCCAATATTCCTCGAGCGTTTCGCCCTTGATGGCGAACACGGGAATGTTGCGCGCGGCAATCGCCGCCGCCGCATGGTCCTGCGTCGAATAGATGTTGCACGACGCCCAGCGGATTTCCGCACCCAGCTCGGCGAGCGTCTCGATCAGCACGGCAGTCTGGATCGTCATGTGCAGCGAGCCGGTGATGCGCGCGCCCTTCAGCGGCTTCGATGCGCCATATTCCTCGCGCAGCGCCATCAGGCCCGGCATTTCGGTCTCGGCGATCTCGATTTCCTTGCGGCCGAAATCGGCAAGAGCAAGGTCCTTCACGACATAATCGGTGAAACGCGTTTCAGCCTGGGTCGCCACGTCAAAATCTCCGGTTCTGTTTGATAGTGCGCAACTGCGCGTCGCCGCTGCCCCTAGCCGCAGGACGGCATCAAAGCAAATATAAAGAATTCTTTATATGACCTAGGCCGCCCCCGTCTCGCTCGACAGGAGGCGCGTGTCGACGCCCTCCTCCTTGAAGGCCGCCGCCCAGCGCTCGTCGGTCGGCGTATCGAACAAGATCTTCTCGCTGCCGTCGGCCGCGAACCAGCCGTGACGGGTCATCTCTTCCTCGAGCTGTCCCTCGCCCCAGCCCGCATAGCCGAGCGAAACGATCCACCGCGTCGGACCCTTGCCTTCCGCAATGGCCTTCAGGACGTCGATCGTGCCGGTCATGGCGAACGTGGTCCCGTTCGGGCCGTTCACCTGCAGGCTGTCCTGACCGCCCCAGTCGGTCGAATGCAGCACGAAGCCCCTGCCCGGCTCCACCGGCCCACCGTGATGGACGGCACAATCGGGCGCCTCTCCCGGATCGATGTCCAGCTGCTGCAGCAACGCCCGGAAGCGCATGCCCGAACGCTTGTGACCGATGCCGACGCCGACGGCGCCGTTCTCGTCATGCACGCAAAGTGCGATCACGGCGCGCTCGAAACGCGGGTCGGCCATCCCTGGCATCGCCAGCAACAGCTTGCCTGACAGGAAACGCGGCTCGTCCATGGTTTGGCTAATGAAACGGGGCAGCGTGGCGGGCAACCCTTGAGGCGTAGCCCGTCGCGGCTGTAGGGGCTTCAATCGAATCCCACAGGAGACACGCTATGGCTATCAATGTCGGTGACAAACTTCCGGACGTTCCGCTGACCGTCGCAACGCCCGATGGGCCGGAGCAAACGACGAGCACCGACTTCTTCGCCGGACGCCGCGTGGCCCTGTTCGCGGTACCGGGCGCCTACACGCCGACCTGCTCCGCCCGGCATCTCCCTTCCTATGTTGAGAAAGCCTCCGAGCTGAAGGGCAAGGGCGTCGACGACATCGCCTGCATCTCCGTCAATGATCCGTTCGTCATGTCGGCCTGGAACAAGTCGGACGGCTCCGAGGACATCACCATGCTCGCGGACGGCAATGGCGCGTTCGCCGATGCGGTCGGCCTGTCGATGGACGCCAGCAAGTTCGGCATGGGCAAGCGCAGCCAGCGTTACTCGATGGTCGTCAACGACGGAGTCGTCGAACAACTCAACGTCGAGGCTCCCGGCGAATATCGCGCCTCGAGCGCCGAGACCTTGCTCGAGCAGCTCTGACCAGTTCCGGCATCCGCCGCTTTATCGCCTCTCCTCGCCGCTGGACCGCAACAACGCGCGGTCCAGCGCGTTGAAACCAAACGAAACATTGGAGGAGACATCGCGATGGCGAGAAACAATAACAGTAATAACAGCAGTCGCGGCCGCGGCCGGAACAACAATCCGGAAGGCCACAACCAGTACACCAACAGCTGGCTGGATTCGGCGCGCGACCGTCCGATCGCCGCCGCAGCAACGGCAGCGGCCGCCGTCGGCGCAGGCGTGTTCCTCTGGTCGCGCCGGAGCACCATAAGCGATCAGATCAGCAACCTCAGCGACCAGATCACCGACTGGAAGGACAATATGCGTTCGTCCGAACAGCGACGACGAATATGAAATGGCCGGCAGCGGCGACATCGGAACCGCATCGAACACTTCCGGCGCGGCCACCGGCGCGACCTCCTCGCGGACCTCGCGTTCGACGGGGTCCCGCTCGACGAGCACGCGAAGCGGCAGCAACCGCTCCACCCGCGGCATGAGCGAGACCGGCGGCGGCAACGCCTCGCTCGGAGCGCATAGCGGCACGACCGGAACCGGCTCGGGCTCCTAAGCCACCTCAGCCAAGACGATCAGGGGCGCCTTCGGGCGCCCCTTTTTTCACCAGCCGCACTGCTTTCCACGGTTCTGCTGCTTCAGCCACGAATGCAGCGGCGCGAAATAGGCGACCATCGGCTTGCCCGAAATCTCGCGAGTGCCGGTGAAAGCTTGCAGCGCGTCCGGCCACGGCTTCGACCGACCCATGCTCAGCATCTGCTGGAGCCGCTGCCCGACCTCCTTGTTGCCGTAGAAACTGCAACGGTGAAGCGGCCCCTTCCAGCCCGCCATATCGCAGGCCGCCTTGTAGAACTGGAACTGCAGCACCCGGGCGAGGAAGTAGCGCTCGTAGGTCGTGTTCCCCGGCACGTGGAACTTGGCGCCCGGATCGAAGTCCGCTTCCGACCGCGCTACCGGCGGTACGATGCCCTGATACCTGGTCTTCAGGTCGACCCAAGCCTTGTTGTAGTTCGCCGGGGTAATCGAGCCGTCGAATACGCCCCACCGCCATTTGTCGACGATATAGCCGAACGGCATGAAGGCGACCTTGTCGAGCGCCTGCCGCAGCAGCAGCCCGGTATCCTTGTCCGCAGACGGGACCTTGCTTCGATCAAGCAGCCCGATCTGAACGAGATATTCCGGCGTCACCGATAGGGCCACGAAGTCGCCGATGGCCTCATGGAAGCCGTCGTTGGCGCTATCCTGAAACAGGTACGGCAGGCCATTGTAGGCACGCTGGTAGTAATTGTGCCCAAGCTCGTGGTGGATGGTGACGAAGTCGTCCGCGTTCGGGCGGATGCACATCTTGATCCGCAAATCTTCCTTTGCATCGACGTTCCACGCCGACGCGTGACAGATGACGTCACGGTCGCGGGGCCGGACCAGCTGCGAGCGGGTGAAGAAGGTTTCCGGCAGGGCCTGCAGGCCGAGCGAGGTGTAGAAGCCCTCTCCTGCGCGAACCATCTTTGTCGGATCATACTGCTTCGACACCAGCAGGTCGGTCAGGCTGTAGCCGATGTCGCCAACGCCGGGAGGCGCGACGACATCGTAGATGTTGCCCCATTCCTGCGCCCACATATTGCCGAGCAAATCGGCACGGATCGGCCCGGTCGCCGGCTGGACGGACGCACCGTACTTCTCGTTCAGCTTCGTCCGGACATAGCAATGCATGTCGTCGTAGAGCCGCTTCAGCTCGGAAAGCAGGCGGTCGTACATCGACCTCGAATTCCTGCGGGCTCATGTCGAAGCGCGAGCGCCACATCGCTCCGGTGTCGGCGAAGCCAAGCTCCTTCGCGCCGGCGTTCGAGATTTCGGCCATGCGGCGATAGTCTTCGCGCATCGGTCGCCCGGTCGTCTCGTGCCAGCTCTGCCACAGCGCGGCGAGCTTCGCCGGGTCGCGGGTGGAGCCCATCAGCGCCTCGACCTCGTCGCCAGGCAGGGACTTGCCATCGAGCGTGGCCCGTCCCTTGGCGTAGGTCGATTGTAGCCGCGTCGCGATCGTGTTGAGCTCGGTCGCCGCACCCGGAGTTTCCGGTGCCGCGAGCGTCAGCGAACCACGCAGCGTATCGAGCTTGCGGCTGCGTGTCGGCATCGAGACCCTGAATCTGCGCCCAGCGCGCCGCTTCCTTGGCGTAGCGCACGCCCTTCTCGGTGCCGATCGCGCCGAAGTAGGCGGCGACGGCATCGCTATCGTCGTTGACGTAGGTCTCGTTCACCCACGCTGCGCGGGACGAGACCATGGAGAAGTCGGTCAGATCCTTCTCGGCGGCCTCGACAAAGGCCCGAGCCTGTTCGGGCGTTCCCGCCGCAGGCGACTGAGCAGTGGCCGGACCGACGAAAAGAGCGACCACGGATGCGGCCGAAGCAAGTAATAGAAAGCGCATTTCAACCCCCGTTGATGCAGGGGTTCAGGTGGCCGCTGCGAGGGGCGAAGCTCAATCCGCTTCCGACGAACGGCGCCGACATTCCCACGAACGTCGGCGCCGGATCAGATCACCAGCCGCATTGCTTTCCGCGGTTCTGCTCTTCGAGCCAGCTCTGCAGCGGCGCGAAATATTCGAGCATCGGCTTGGCCGTCATCTCGCGATTGCCGGTGAACGCCTGGAGCGCATCCGGCCACGGCTTGCGACGCGCCCATCGCCAGCATCTGGTTGAGCCGCGTCGCCGACTTCCTTGTTGCCGTAGAAGCTGCAGCGGTGAAGCGGGCCCTTCCAGCCCGACATCTCGCAAGCCGCCTTGTAGAACTGGAACTGCAGGATCCGGGCGAGGAAGTAGCGCGCGTAGGGCGTGTTGCCTGGAATGTGGAACTTGGCGCCGGGATCGAAGTCGGCCTCGGAGCGCTGCACCGGCGGCGTGATGCCCTGGTATTGCTGCTTCAGCCCGACCCACGCCTGGTTGTAATTCGCCGGCGTGATCGAGCCGTCGAACACGCCCCAGCGCCATTTGTCGACAAGCAGGCCGAACGGAAGGAAGGCGACCTTGTCCATCGCCTGACGCAGCAGCAGGCCCGTGTCCTTGCTCGCGTCCGGCACCTTGCTGCGATCGAGCAGGCCGATCTGCACCAGATAGTCCGGCGTCACCGACAGAGCGATGAAATCGCCGATCGCCTCATGGAAGCCGTCGTTGGCGCCGTTGAGATAGAGGTACGGCTGCTGGTTGTAGGCCCGCTGATAGTAATTGTGGCCGAGTTCATGGTGGATGGTGACGAAGTCGTCGGCATTGACCTTCGTGCACATCTTGATGCGCAGGTCGTCCTTGTTGTCGAGATCCCAGGCCGAGGCATGGCAGATGACCTCGCGGCCTTCCGGGCGAACGATCTGCGAACGCTGCCAGAAGGTCTGCGGCAAGCGGCGCGAGGCCGAGTGACGTGTAGAAGCGCTCGCCGATGCGAACCATCTCGGTCGGGTCGACCTTCTTCTTCACCAGCAGGTCGGTGAGGTCGTAGCCGATGTCGCCGGCACCCTTGGGCGCGACAACGTCGTAGATATTGCCCCATTCCTGCGCCCACATATTGCCGAGCAGGTCGGCGCGGATCGGGCCGGTCGCGGGCTGGACGGCATTGCCGTACTTCTGGTTGAGCTTGGTCCGCGTGTAGCAGTGAAGCTGGTCGTAGAGCGGCTTCGTCTCCGCCCACAGCCGGTCGTACATCGCCGAAAATTCTTCCGGCGACATGTCGTAGTTCGACCGCCACATCGCGCCGGTGTCGGCATAGCCGAGCTCCTTGGCGCCCTGGTTCGCGATCTCGACCATGCGCGTATAATCCTGGCGCATCGGACGGCCGACATTCTCGTGCCAGCTCTGCCAGATTTCCTTGAGCTCGGCCGGGTTGCGGAGGTCGCCCATCAGCGCCTCGGCATCGTCGCCGGTGATGACCTTGCCCTTATGCGTCGCGCGGCCCTTGCCGTAGGTCGACTGCAGGCGCGTCGTGATCTCGTTGAGTTCGGCGGCCGCGCCCGGCGTCGACGGCGCAGCAAGAACAAGCGCGCCGCGCAGGATGTTGAGCTTGCGCGCCGTATCGGGATCGAGCCCCTGCACCTGCGAATAGCGCGACGCGAGGGTGGCGTAGCGCACGCCCTTCTCGGTGGCGATCGTGCCGAAATAAGCGGCGAGCGCGTCCGTATCGTCGTTGATGTAGGTCGCGTTCACCCATTGCGCGCGGCCCGAGATGACGCTCAGGTCGAACAGGTCCTTCTCGACCTCGGCAATGAACTGGCGAGCGCCTTCGGGAGTGAGCGGATATTGGGCCGCCGGCGGGCGCATCGGTCGTCCCTGGCGTATCGTTGACGGCAGCCGGCGCGGGCGCTGCGGTCTCGACTGAAGGATAAGCGGCGCAACCTGCCAGCGCGAGCGCGACAAGAGAAACGGAAGCAGCAAACTTCATGGACTGAACTCTCCCAAACGCAAAGATGATTCCAGACGCGAGGCGCCTGGAACAACCTCACAAGTCACGTCAAGCGGAGAGGAAACGCGCGATTGCCTCGCCGAGTTCCGGCTTGGTGACCGAGCTCATGTGCGTTCCCGGTATCTCCTCGAAACGCGCATTCGGCAGCACCGCCGCAAGCTCGCTTGCCGATCCATTGTCATGGTCCTCGCTCCCGCAGACGACCAGGGTCGGCATGGTGAAGGCGGCGAGAGCTTCCTCCGGACTTGGATGATCGCCCAGAGCCTTGAGCAGCAAGGCGGCGGCTTCCAGGTCGATCTTCATCGTGCGCATGAACTGGATCGACAGCCAGTGCGGGTCCCCGCGCCGCGCCTCGTCGAACCGTTCGATGGCCTCGAGGAAGAAGCGGGAGCGACGCTCCCAGTTCGTGAGCACGTCGACGCCCGTTCCCGCCAGGATGGCTCGCCGCGGACTGACGCCATGACTGACAGCGTCGATGGTCGTGCGCGCGCCCAGCGAGAAGCCTCCGAGGTCGAACTCCTGCAGGCCGAGGTGGACGATCAGCTCCCTGAGGTCGCGGACGAGGATGTCGGGTGGATAGTTCGCCGGATCGTGCGGCTTGCCGCTTTCCCCGTGAGCGCGGAGATCGGGCATGATCACCCGGAAGCCCTCGCTCGCGATCCGCTCGGCATGGCCGAACTTGATCCAGTTCATCTGGGCGTCCGAGAAGAGGCCATGCATCAGGATGACCGGCTTGCCCTCGCCCAGTTCATGCCAGGCAAGCTCGACCCCGTCGGAAGCGGTCCAGCGGTGAAGTGCCGGCGTCGCTCATGGCCGAATGTTCACGAATGTTCACACTGACAGACGTACTCAGGCGGGCTTGCCGAGCCCCGCCACGATGCCGACTTGCGACACCCGTCTGATGACTGCTTGCATAGCCAGGGGCATGTCAGCCGCTTCCCTATTTTGCAATGTGGAACGGCGGTCCGGCGCAATGTCCGGAATGGGTGGAATGCGGACACTCCTTAGTCGCTACGCCACCAAGTTCCTTGGCGCTTTTGCCGAGTTTGCTGCGGATCCGTTTTCGGCAGGAGGATGTGTGGGGAACCAACCGGAGCGCCGGAACGGTGTCGATCTTGAACATATTCCAGCAATCGCCGGTGGAATGGCCGATAAGATGCGCGGAGAGCCCATTGGTGGGCCACGAAGCCAACGAGGAACGCCAACGGAAACGCAAGTACGTTGCCAAGTCCTACCGCATTTGCGTCCGTGAAGGCGGTCCAGCAAAACCACAGAAACGCTGCGAAGAACGTAATCCAAAGCGCCGCCATCGCAATCATCGAGCGGCGGCGGTAGCGTTCAACACCGTCAAGCATCTCGCCCTCCGAAACTGGTAACGGAGGCCAATCTGCGCGAGGCTGGAAATACCAGTTCCGTGCGGCATCACTCACGAAGTAGTTCGCAAACCGATCGATAAGGTCAGGCCGTTCAAGGATCACCCCAAGAGCGTAGCAGAACTGTCAATGAGTGCAGCAGCGCTTGGAGCTAATGTCCGTAATGGGTCGAAAGCAGACATAAGCTGCACCCCTAATCCGGCACTTTCCCGGTCGCTTCGACCCAGCGGTCGACCAGCGCCTGATACTCGTCCGTCCGATATTCCGGCAGGCCTTCGGTGTTGAGCCACGCGCGGTGGATGCTCTCTGCGCCGAAATGATGCTTGGGCTTGAAGCGCGACGGGTCGTCGAAGCTGGCGATCGTCAGGTCCATCTGGTCGCTGCCGGTCTTGAACGCGAACCCGAGCGACGTCCCGCATTCGCGGCAATAGGGCCGCCGGGCGATCGGTGAGCTGTCGTACCAGTCGGGCTCATGCTGCCAGTCGATGTCGGCCAGCTTCACGTTCTTGAAGGCGATCGAGATCGAGCCGGTCGCCCGCTGGCACATTCGGCAGTGGCAGAGGTAGGCCTCGTCATTCTCGATATTCGCGGTGAAACGCACTCGGCCACAGGCGCAGCCGCCGCTCATCTGATCAGCCACAACATCCTCCCTTGGAGCGCTCGCCATTTGCCCGGCTAAGTGACGGCATGTCCAGCGCCCCCACTCCGCAAGAAATCTGGAAGGATGCGCGTTGGCTGGCGCAGGCCGTCGACCCGCCCGCTGGGCTAGTGCGAGTCGTGGAGATGACGCCGGAGGATTATCGGCAGGCGAGCTTCCTGGACGACCGGATGTTCGATCGGCAGCGGACCAGCCATCTCCTCAAATGGGATGAGGTAGCCGGAGCCGCTCCGCCCGCCGCGCGGGTCGACGCTCGCTGGATCTTCCACATCGGTCATGTCGGATCGACCCTGATCGCGCGGCTGCTTGGGGAGCTTGAAGGCGTGCTTTCCGTGCGGGAGCCCCGGGCACTGCGCGACCTCACCTTCTTCCCGTCCGAGGTTCGCGATCGATTCGCGCCGACGGTGCGGGCCCTGATGTCGCGTACGCTTCGCGGCCGACCAGCTCGCGGTCGTGAAGGCCACCAGCTTCGTCAGCGAGATCGCCCCGGAGCTGATGGCAGGCGGCCAAGGGCCTCTATCTCTACGCCGGCCCGCGGTCGTACATTTCCGGCATTCTTGCGGGCGAGAATTCTCGCAAGGAGTTGGCCGGCTTGGCCGACATGCGGCGGCAGCGCCTCGCTTCGCGCGATATCGGCACTGCCGCAACCGCGCAACGAGGCCGATGCCGCGGCGATCGCCTGGGCCTGCGAGATGACTTCGCTGGAAGCGGCAGACGGCACGAACTGCCTGTGGACCGACTTCGACCGCATCCTCGCGGACCTTCAACCATCGCTTCGATCGATCGCGGACCATTTTCGGCCTCGCCGCCACCGACGAGCGAGCTGGGCGAGATTGCGAGCGGCCCGTTGCTCCGGCTGTTATTCCAAGGCGACGGAGCATGAGTACAGCCCGCAACTTCGCCGCGACCTGCTGGCGGAAGCCCATGCGCCGCCACCGTGCCGACATCGAAAGTGCGCTTGCCATGCTCGAACGGGCAGCCGAAACAGCGCCCTTGTTGCGAAGAGCACTGGACCGGGCGGAGGCGGAGAGCTGAATGTATCGAGTGCTGGACATCCTGACACCGCAGGAAGTCGCGGAATGCCGGCAGATCGCCGCGACCGCGACGTTCGTCCACGGCAAGATCAGCAATCCGCACAACAAGGCGAAGCAGAACGAGCAGCTCCACGAGCAGGCGGCGTACCAGCGCAGCGCAAAGATCGTGTTCGACGCGCTGACCCGCAGCGAGGAGTTCCGCGAGTTCGCCTTCCCGGTGCAGATCGCGCCGCCTTTGCTCACCCGGTACAAGCCCGGCATGCATTATGGCGCGCATGCGGATGCGGCCTATCTGACGCTGCCGCAGGGCGTCGTGCGCAGCGACCTCAGCTGCACGATCTTCCTCAATGAGCCGGAGGATTATGAGGGCGGCTCGCTCCACATTCGGCTTGCGGACGCCAGCATCCGCTTCAAGCTGAAGCCGGGCCAGGCGATCGTCTATCCGTCAGACACGATGCACGAGGTCGAGCCGGTGACGAGCGGCGAACGGCTGGTGGCGATTACCTTCATCCAGAGCCGCTTGAAGGACCCGTTCCAGCGGCACATGCTATTCGAGCTCAACGAGGTCGCAGCACTCGAAGGCAACACCATGAGCCCGGAGAACTTCAGCCGGATGCAGCTGATCCAGGCGAACCTGCTACGCTACTGGGGCGAGCAGCCCTAAGCCGCTTTCCGCAGGTGCTTGCGGCCGAGCAGTTCTGCAATCTGCACCGCGTTCAGAGCTGCGCCCTTCCGGAGGTTGTCGCTTACGACCCACAGGCTGAGGCCGTTCTCGACCGTTGAATCCTCGCGGATGCGGCTGACGTAGGTGGCATATTCACCGACGGCTTCGACCGGCGTGACGTAGCCGCCGTCTTCGCGCTTATCGACGACCATGAGGCCCGGCGCCTCGCGCAGGATATTGCGCGCCTCGTCAGCCGAGATTTCATGCTCGAATTCGATGTTCACCGCCTCGCTGTGGCCGACGAACACGGGGACGCGGACGCAGGTCGCGGTCAGCTTGATCGACGGGTCGAGGATCTTCTTGGTCTCGACGACCATCTTCCACTCCTCCTTGGTCGAGCCGTCGTCGAGGAAGCGTCGATGTGCGGGATGACGTTGAAGGCGATCTGCTTGGTGAACTTCACCGGCTCGTTGGAATCGCCGACGAAGATGTTGCGGGACTGCTCGAACAGTTCGTCCATGCCCTGCTTTCCCGGCTCCGGACACCGACTGGTAGGTCGCGACGACGACGCGCTTGATCTTGGCGAAGTCGTGCAGCGGCTTCAGCGCGACGACCAGCTGCGCGGTCGAGCAATTCGGGTTCGCGATGATGTTCTTCCGGGTGTAGCCCGCGATCGCCTCGGCGTTCACTTCCGGCACGATGAGCGGGACGTCCGGGTCCATCCGATAGAACGAGCTGTTGTCGATGACCGTGCAGCCGGCCTGGGCGGCGCGCGGAGCATGGACCTTGCTGATGTCGCGAGCCAGCCGCGAACAGGGCCATGTCCCAGCCGGAAAAGTCGAAATGCTCGAGGTTCTTGACCTTGAGCTCCTGTCCGCTGTCGCCGAAGTCGATGATGTCGCCCGTCGAGCGCGCGGAGGCGACCGCGGCCACCTCGTCCACCGGAAACTGCCGCTCCGCGAGGATGTTCAGCATCTCGCGCCCGACATTGCCCGTCGCTCCGACGACTGCGACCCGATAACCCATTCTGCTTCTCCGTTCCGCTGACGCACCTAGTGCAGCGCACCAAATTTACCAAGTGTCGGGATCCCAAATTATTTGGTAATGGAGTCGCCCAAGCGACGCGCCCCGCCGGTCGCGAGACGCGCCCTTTGCAGGTGAAGGGAGGTCTTCGTGCCCGCGACAACCGTATCCGCGTCCCCCGCGTCCAAGTCTTCCGCCATTCCCATCCGCACCATCACGAACGCCGATGCCAATGCGGCATTGCGCGAAGGATGGGCCGATTTCATGGAGATGCGCGGGGACCTGATCTTCGTCGGACTGATCTACGTGCTGGTCGGCATCGTCGCCGCGACGGCCATCATGGGCGGGCCGCTGCTGCCCCTGCTCTTCCCGATCCTGACCGGTGTCGGCCTGCTCGGCCCGGTCGCAGCGATCGGCTTCTACGAAATGGCTCGCCGGCGGGAGCGTGGACTGCAGTCCAACTGGCAGCACTTCCTCGATGTGCGGAAGCGGCCCGGAGCGGACGAAATCGCCGCGATCGCGGGCCTGCTAGTCGGAATCTTCGTCGCCTGGCTGTTCGTCGCCAGCGGCGCTCTACATCGCCCTGTTCGGATGGTGGGAGCCGCCGTCGATCGGCGCTTTTTGTCCCGCGTCTTCACAACGCCCGAAGGTTGGGCGCTGATCCTGATCGGCAACGCCGTCGGCCTCGCCTTCTCCGCGCTCGTGCTGGGGATCAGCGTGGTGTCGCTGCCGATGCTGGTCGATTGCAACATCAGCGCATCGCAGGCGGTGTCGACGTCATGGCGTGCTGCCAAGGCGAACCCGGGCGTCCTGTTCCGCTGGGGCTTGATCGTCGCCGCGCTGCTGGTGCTCGGCTCGATCCCGTTCTTCGTCGGGCTGGCGGCGGTGCTGCCGTGGCTCGGCTACGCGACCTGGCATCTGTACACGAAGCTCGTCGACCGCAGCGCGATCCGCGTGCGGGGAGACTGACCGACCTGCAAGGAACTGGGCCCCTGCCTGCGCAGGGGCTCCAGCGATTTAGGCGTCCTGCTTGGCGGCTTCGCGGCGCGGGTCGCGGCGCTCGGCGATACGCGCCGACTTACCGCGGCGGCCACGCAGATAGTAGAGCTTCGCGCGGCGGACTGCGCCGCGGCGGACGACCTCGATCGAATCGATGGCCGGCGAATAGAGCGGGAAGACGCGCTCGACACCTTCGCCGAAGCTGATCTTGCGGACGGTGAAGCTGGAGCCGACGCCCTTGTTCGAACGGGCGATGCAAACGCCCTCGAACGCCTGGACGCGGCTGCGTTCGCCTTCGACGACCTTCACGCCGACGCGCAGAGTGTCACCGGGACGGAATTCGGGGATGGTCTTGTCGGCGGTCAGCGCTTCAATGGCTTCGCGCTCGAGAGTCTCGATCAGGTTCATTTCTTACTCGCTCTATCTTCGTGCCGCGCGCCAGAGGGCGGTGCCTGCGATGCGCCCCCGTGGCGCTCGATCAGGTCCGGCCGCCTTAGCCGTGTGTCTTCGACTGCCCTTGCGTGTCGCCACGCGGCGATCTTCGCATGATCCCCCGACCGCAGCACTTCGGGGATCGTGCGCCCTTCCCATTCGACAGGTCGGGTATAATGCGGATATTCGAGCAGCCCCGTTTCGAAGCTCTCCTCCTCACCGCTGGAGGCCGCGCCCATTACCCCGGGGAGCAGCCTTACGCAAGCGTCGAGCACGACCATCGCCCCAAGCTCTCCGCCGGAGAGGACATAGTCGCCGATCGACACGGGTTCGACTGCCCGCGCGTCGAAGATTCGCTCGTCGAATCCCTCGAAGCGACCGCAGAGGAGAATGACCCCCTCGCCCGCCGCGAGCTCGCGCACGCGCTCCTGCGTCAGCGGCTTCCCGCGAGGCGTCAGCGCCAGCATCGGGACGACCGTCGGCGACGCTGTCGACCGCCGCGGCGAGCACGTCGGGCTTGAGCACCATCCCCGCCCCGCCGCCGGCCGGCGTATCGTCCACGCTGCGATGCTTGTCGGTCGCGAAGTCGCGGATTTGGACGGTTTCCAGCGACCACACGCCTTCGCCGAGCGCCCGTCCGGCAAGGCTGACGCCCAGCGGCCCGGGAAACATCTCCGGATAAAGCGTCAGGACGGATGCTCGAAACGACATGAGCGGGCGCTAGTCCGGAACTGTAACTGCAGCAATCCATTGGGCCACGATGGCTGAACCACTCGATTGCCTGATCGTCGGCGGCGGACCCGCCGGCCTGACCGCCGCGATTTACCTCGCCCGCTTCCATCTCGACATCCTTCTCGTCGATGACGGCAAGGGACGCGCCGAGAGCATCCCGTGCACGCATAACCATGCGGGATACCCCGACGGCATCAGCGGCAAGGAACTGATCCGCCTCATGCGCGAGCAGGCGCAGAGGTACGGAACCCGGATCGAGCGGGATTACGTCACCCGTCTCGACAAGACGGACGACGGCTTCTGCGCGACCTGGGGCTCAGGCTCCGTCCAGGCGAAGACCGTGCTGCTTGCGACCGGCGTCAAGAATCGCCGGCCGCCGATGGACGAAGCGCTTCACGACGAGGCGCTGGCGCGCGGGCTGATCCGCTATTGCCCGATCTGCGACGGGTACGAGGTGACCGACAAGAAGGTCGGCGTCATCGGCAGCGACAGCCGGGGCGTGGCCGAAGCCATCTTCCTGCGAAGCTTCACGGCCGACGTCACGCTGATCGCTCCCGACAAGGCGCTTGGGCTCACAGCCGAGGAACAAGAACAACTCCGAGGACGCGGGAATAGCGACCATCGACGGCCCTGCGCGGGCGGTCGCAATCACCGACGATTGCATCGTCGTCGAGACCGCAGAAGGCACGCAGACGCTTCGACAGCGTCTACCCGGCGCTCGGATCGGACACGCACACTCAGCTCGCCGAACAGCTAGGGGCGCGACTTAGCGAGATGGGCTGCGTGGGCGTCGATGCCCGTCAGCGGACGAGCGTTCCGCGGTCTTTACGCGGCTGGCGACGTGGTCGTCGGCCTCGACCAGATCAGTCACGCCATGGGCGAAGGCGGTGTCGCGGCCACGACTATCCGAAATGATCTGGCCAAGGAGCGGCCGCTACTTCGTTGACTGTAGCGCTCAACTCTCGTTCGTCCCGAGCGAAGTCGAAGGGCGCGCTCGAAGGTTGTGCGAGCGCCCTTCGACTCGGTCGCTCAGGACGAGCGGGTTAAGCCAGGAATTCGGGGTCCAGGACGATCCGGAAGTCTACTAAGTCGGCAACACCATCCTGAAGGGGATCAGTGACTTGCGGCCGTTCGGCAGTTCGACCTCAAGGAGGTCACCGGCGCCGAAATTCTCGACCGCTGCCACAGTCCCGACGGCCTGGCCGTCCCGGTCGACGCAAGGCAAGCCGATCAGACGTCGGCGTGGTAGAATTCGCCTTCCTCGAGCGGCGGCAGGTCTGAACGATCGACTTCGATCAGCTGGCCGCGCAGCGCTTCGACGGCTGAGCGGTCGGCAATCCCCTCGAAGCGAGCGATGGCGGTCTTGCCGCCGTCGCGGACGCCGAGCAACCGATGCTCGACACCGCCAACAAAGACTTTCGCATGTTGGGTGAGGCTGGCGATGCTGTCCGAAAACAGCTTCAGCCGAACCTCACCCTTCACGCCATGCGCGCCGGCGACTGCGGCGAGTGCGACGCGCTTTTCCGTCATGGGACGAGCTTAGGCCTGTTCGGCCTTCTCGGCGCCCTCGGCCGGAGCATCCTCGACGGAGCCCTCGGCAGGTTCCTCGGCCGACTCGCCTTCGCCCTCGGCGGTCGGCTGCTCGGCGGTCTCGGCACCCTCGGCCGGAGTGTCTTCGGCAGCGCCTTCAGCTGGCTCATCGGTCAACTCGGCGGCCGGAGCCTCTTCGGCAGCGGCTTCAGCCGGAGCTTCCTCGGCAGCCGCTTCTTCCGGAGCCGAAGCTTCCTCAGCAGCAGGCGCTTCTTCGGCGGCCGCTTCTTCGGCCACAACCTCTTCAGCGGGAGCCTCGGCGGCTTCCTCAACCACCGGCTCTTCGACCGGAGCCGGAGCGGCGGCGGCCTCGGCGGCGGCAGCTTCAGCGTCCGCAGCGCGCTTGCGCACGCTCTTCGACGCGCTCCTTGGCCTTCTCGCCCGGCTCGGCCTTCTTCGGGTTGTTGCGAGCCGCACGCTCCTTGATGCCGGCGGCATCGAGGAAGCGCATCACGCGGTCCGACGGCTGGGCGCCGACCGACAGCCAATGCGAAATGCGGTCGCTGTCGAGCTTCACGCGCTCGGGCAAATCCTTCGCCAGCAGCGGGTTGTAGGTGCCGAGCTTCTCGATGAAGCGGCCGTCACGCGGAGCGCGGCTGTCCGCGACCACGATGCGGTAATAAGGCCGCTTCTTTGCGCCGCCGCGGGCGAGCCGGATTGCAAGTGCCATTTCTAAGTCTTCCTTTCAGTATGTTCGTCTAACGCTTTGTAAACTTGTCGAAACCTGGTGGTAGGTTGAACGGCTGGCCGCCAAGCCCGGGAGGGCCGCGCCGCCGCCGAGACCGCCCGGAGGCACCGCTCCGGGCGCAAGCCCGCCGAGCGCGCCTTCGAGGCCGCCCTTGCCGAACATGGACGCGAGCTTGCCCGAGCCCGCCCATCTTCTTCAGCCGCTTCATCACGGTCGCCATTTCCTGGTGCATCTTCAGCAGCTTGTTGACTTCCTGAACGGTGGTGCCGCTGCCCTTGGCGATGCGGATCTTGCGCTTGGCGTTGATCACGTCCGGCTTGGCCCGCTCCTTGGCGGTCATCGACGACAGCATCGCTTCCATGTGGACCAGCGCCTTGCCGTCCTGCGCCTTGTCGATCGGCGCCCTTCATGCCCTTCATTCCGGGCATCATGCCGGCGAGCGCGCCAAGGCCGCCCATGCGCTGCATCTGCTCGAGCTGCGACCAGAGATCGTCGAGGTCGAACTTGCCCTTGGCCATCTTGGCCGCGAGCTTCTCCGCTTCCTCCATCTCGATGGTTTCGGCGGCGCGCTCGACCAGGCTGACGACGTCGCCCATGCCGAGGATGCGGCCGGCGACGCGGTCCGGGTGGAAGGCCTCGAGCTTGTCGAGCGCTTCGCCAACGCCGGCGAACTTGATCGGCTTGCCGGTGACCGCGCGCATCGACAGGGCCGCGCCGCCGCGGGCATCGCCGTCCATGCGGGTCAGGATCACGCCGGTAAGGTCGACTTCGCCGGCGAAGCCCTTGGCGACGTTGACGGCGTCCTGACCGGTCAGGCTGTCGACGACGAGCAAGGTCTCGGTCGGGCTGGACGCCTGCGCGACGGCCTTCATCTCGCCCATCAGCGCATCGTCGACGTGGAGACGGCCGGCGGTATCGAGCAGGACGACGTCATAGGCCTGCAGCTTGGCGGCCTGGATCGCGCGCTTGGCGATATCGACCGGCTGCTGGCCGGCGACGATCGGCAGCGTGTCGACGTTCGTCTGGCGGCCGAGCACCGCCAGCTGCTCCTGCGCCGCCGGCCGGGCGACGTCGAGCGACGCCATCAGCACGCGTCTTGCGGTCGCGCTCGGTCAGGCGCTTGGCGAGCTTGGCGGTGGTGGTCGTCTTACCCGAGCCCTGCAGGCCGACCATCATGATGATCGGCGGGCGGAGTGACGTCGACGTTCAGCTCGGCCGTTTCGGACCCGAGCATCTCGACGAGGGCGTCGTTGACGATCTTGACGACCATCTGGCCCGGCGTGACCGAGCGGATAACTTCCTGCCCGACCGCGCGCTCGGTGACCTTGTCGACAAAGTCGCGGGCCACCGGCAAGGCGACGTCCGCCTCCAGCAGCGCAACGCGCACCTCGCGCATCGCGGCGCGCACGTCCGCCTCCGTAAGCGCGCCGCGCCCACGAAGCCTCTCGAAAACACTGCCGAGCCGATCGCTCAGACTGTCGAACATCCACGTCTCCAATTCGATGTTCGGCCCATATGGGGGCGCAAAACGCAAAATACGCCGGCGGACGAAACCTCGTCGGCCAGCGTACGCCCGGGTTTTGATCCCTTCAGGCGCCGATCATCGATGTTGTGTCTAAAAGACGGGCGCGCCCTAGCGGATGCGCTCCGGCAAATCAACTCAGCCGCGGCTTGCCCTTGGGAGGCTTGCGCGGGCGCGACGGACCGCCGGGTCCCTTGGGAGGCCCGTCGCCTTCCGGACGCGGCGGGCCGCGCCGGCCTTGACCATGTCGGACCGTGCGCCGGTCGGAGGGATCACGGCGATCGCGTTCTGGAACGCGGTCCATCGGACGCGTCGCCTGCATCTGCTGCCGTGGACCCACGGCATAGCCTTCCTTCAGCAGTTGCGTGAACGCGGCGCGAGTGCTCGACGCGATGGCGTCCTGAACGGCCTTGGGCAGATCCGCGAAGGTGACGTTGGGATGAATCGCCTGCACATCGCGCAAGCAGCTGGTTTGGCAATCCGCCCGACCCAGCCTTCAGCGCCGCGATGGCATCGAGCACTGCCGAGAACAGGACCGATTGCATGACTTCGTTGGCGGCTCTTTGCATGGTTCCTTACTCGCGGCTGGTGGACTTGCCCTCTGCCCGTCCCTAAGTGCCGCCGCAAGCCATGACACGCACGTTTCACAAGATGCACGGGCTCGGAAACGACTTCGTGATCTTCGATGCACGGACAGAGCCACTCGCGATCGACGAGCCGCTTGCGCGCGCCATGCAGCGACCGAAAGACGGGCATTGGTTGCGATCAGCTGATCGTTCTGGAGCCGTCGACCGTCGCCGACCTCAGGATGCGGATCTGGAATCATGACGGGATCGAGGTCGAAAGCTGCGGCAATGCCTCGCGCTGCGTCGTTGCGCTGACCCATGCCAAGAGCATCGAGACCGGTGGCGGCCTGGTCGAGGGCACCGAGCATGGCGGCGATATCGAGGTGTCGCTCGGCGAGCCCGCATTTCGAGTGGGATCGGGTGCCGATCACCTATGCGATGCCAACCAACCCGATGCCGATGGCGTGGGGCGAACTCCAGCATCCGATTGCACTCAGCGTAGGCAATCCGCACGTCGTCTTCTTCGTCGACAATGCGAACGCCATCGAACTCGACGAGCTTGGTCCGCGCATCGAGCACGACCCGGTCTTCCCCGACCGCATCAACGTCAACGTCGCGGAGGTGCATCCTGACGGCATCCAGCCTGCGCACCTGGGAACGCGGTGCTGGCCTGACACGGGCCTGCGGAACCGGCGCGAGCGCCACCGCCGTCGCCGCGATCCTGTCCAAGCGCGTGCAGTCACCCGTAAAGGTCACCATGCCAGGGGGCTCGCTGACCATTGCGTGGGAGCCGGGCCAGCCCATCCGCATGCGCGGCGGTGCGACCTATGTCTTCAAGGGCGAGATCGACCTGGAGACGATTGCGTGAGCGTTGAGACGATTACGCTCGGCTGCCGTTTGAATTTCGCCGAGAGCGAAACGATCCGACGCCTTGCAACAGCCGATGAGGATTGGGTCGTCGTCAACAGCTGCGCGGTGACCAACGAAGCCGTGCGGCAGACGCGCCAGGCGATCCGCCGTTCGTATCGCGCGCGTCCGGACGCGCGCATTCTCGTCACCGGCTGCGCTGCGGAGCTGGATCCGAAGGCTTTTGAGGCGATGCCCGAAGTCGAGCGTGTCGTCGGCAATTCCGAAAAGCTCCATGCACTCGCCAAACCATCGTTCGTCCTGAGCGAAGTCGAAGGGCGGAGTGAGAGGCCCGTGCCAGCGCCCTTCGACTTCACGCTTCGCGCTCCGCTCAGGACGAACGAGGTGATTCCGGCGGGATTCCTCGGCCACGTCCGAAGCTTCGTCGCCATCCAGAACGGCTGCGATCACCGCTGCACCTTCTGCTCCATCTGGCAGGCGCGCGGGCCGAGCCGGTCTCTTCCGTTCGAAGCCATTCGCGACGCGATTGAGCGCGAACTGGCTCGAGGAGCGACGGAAATCGCCCTGACTGGCGTCGACATCACCAGCTACGATGATGGGGGCATAGGTCTGGGACTTCTGTGCCAGAAGCTCTTGACCACGATCCCCTCGCTCGAACGCCTTCGCCTCTCGTCGCTGGACAGCATCGAAATCGATGAGCCCCTGCTCGAACTGATCGCCGGCGAGCCGCGCCTGATGCCGCATTTCCACCTCTCGCTTCAGGCCGGCGACGACATGATCCTGAAGCGGATGAAGCGCCGTCACAGCCGCGCCGACGCCGTGAAGACGGTGGCGCGCATCAAGTCCGCTAGCCCCGATGCTACCATCGGCGCGGACCTGATTGCGGGCTTTCCCACCGAAACTGAGGAAATGGCACTGAACAGCCTGAAATTGCTCGACGATTGCGACATTGTGGCAGCTCACATCTTCCCCTTCTCGCCGCGGCCGAACACGCCGGCGGCACGCATGCCGCAGCTTCCGCCGGAACTGGTCAAGGCCCGCGCTGCACGGCTCCGCGCCGCGGCGGCGGAGCGCCGGGCGCGCTGGCTGGATGGGCTCGTCGGCTCAACGATGGACGTAATGATCGAGAACAACAGCAAGGGACACAGCGCCAATTTCGCTCCGGTGCGCATCGATGGCACCGACCCGCGGCGATAGTCGGCCCTGCCCGCATCATCGGCCGCAATGGCGATCACCTCACGGCGGTCTGGGCATGAGTTGGCTCGACCGCCTGCGAGGCGGGTTTTCCAAGACTGCGGAAAAGGTCGCCGACAACCTCACGGGGCTGACCAGCCGCGCGGCTCTGGACACGTCGACACTTGATGACATCGAGGAAGCGCTCATTGCGTCGGACCTCGGTCCGGAAGCGTCGCACCGCATTCGCGAAGGGATCGCCCGACAGAAATTCGAGCGCCTCGACGAGCGCGGCCTCCGCTCGATCCTTGCGGAAGAAATCGAAAAGATCCTCGTTCCAGTCGCCAAGCCGCTGCAAGTGTGGGGTTTTCCACGCCCGCACGTGATCCTGGTGATTGGCGTCAACGGCTCGGGCAAGACGACGACCATCGGCAAGCTGGCGCATTGGCTGAAGGAGCAGGATTATGGAGTGCTGCTCGCCGCCGGCGACACCTTCCGGGCGGCGGCCATCGAACAGCTCAAGATCTGGGGCGACCGGATTGGGGCGCCGGTCATCACCGGCAAGGAAGGCGGCGACGCTGCCGGCATCGTATTCGACGGGGTGAAGCAAGCGACCGCGACCGGCATCGACGCGCTGATCGTCGACACTGCGGGACGGCTGCAGAACAAGGCACACCTGATGGAGGAGCTGTCGAAGATCCGTCGCGTGCTCGGCCGTCTCAATCCGGAGGCGCCGCACGACATCCTCCTCGTCCTCGACGCAACGACCGGCCAGAACGCGCTTGCGCAGGTCGAGGTGTTCCGCGAGACGGCGGGCGTGACGGGCCTCATCATGACCAAGCTGGACGGTACGGCGCGCGGCGGCGTGCTCGTCGCCGCGGCGGAAAAGTTCGGCCTTCCCATCCACGCCATCGGCGTCGGCGAGCAGGCGGACGACCTTCGCCCGTTCGATCCGCGCGCCGTCGCCCGGGCCATTGCAGGACTTCCGCCCGAATGAGCGAGCCGGAACAGAAGCATGGCTCGTGGACGATGCTGCTCGATTACGGGCCGCTGATCGTCTTCTTCGTAGCCTACAAGCTGGCGGGCTCCGGCCTGCAGGGCTCGCTCGTCGCCACCTTCGCCTTCATGGTCGCGGTGATCATCTCCATCGCGATCGGCCTTGCGGTCGTGAAGCGCGTCTCGCCGATGGTGTGGCTGTCGACCGTGCTGATCCTCGGTTTCGGCGCCATCACCCTTTACCTGCGCGATCCGAAGTTCATCCAGATGAAGCCGACCGTCATCTACGTCGGCTTCGCCGTGCTCCTCGGCGCCGGCCTGATGCGCGGCAAGCCGCTTCTGAAGTGGCTGTTCGGGCCGGTTTTCACCGGTTTGACCGAAGAAGGCTGGATGAAGCTCACGCGCAACTGGGCGCTGTTCTTCGCCGCGCTGGCCATCGCCAATGAAGTGATGCGGGCGACGCTGACGTTCGATACCTGGCTGACGGTCAAGGTGTGGGGCGTGACGGCCGTGTCGCTGGTCTTCGCCATCGCCAACATGCCGATGCTTCTTCGTCATGGGCTCGATCCTGAGAAGAAGACGGAAGCTATCGCGGAAACGCCCGTCGAATGAACGATCCGATCCTCTCCATCCGCGGTCTGCGCAAGCAATATGCGACGGGCGTGGAAGCGCTGAAGGCCGTAGATCTCGACATCAAGCGCGGCGAGATCTTCGCGCTGCTCGGCCCGAATGGCGCCGGCAAGACGACGATGATCAGCATCATCTGCGGCATCGTCAACGCGACCGCCGGCGAAGTGCTGATCGACGGCAAGAACTGGCAGAAGCATTACCGCGAGGCGCGCAAGCGAATCGGACTCGTGCCGCAGGAACTGACGCTGGACGTGTTCGAGCCGCTGATCAGCACAGTCAGCTTCAGCCGTGAACTGTTCGGCCGCGCGCCCGAATCCCGCCCGCATCGAGGAAATCCTTCGCGAGCTGTCGCTGTGGGACAAGCGCAAGACGATCCTCAAGGAATTGTCGGGCGGCATGAAGCGGCGCGTGATGATCGCCAAGGCGCTCGCTCACGATCCCGACATATTGTTCCTCGACGAGCCGACGGCCGGCGTCGACGTCGAGCTTCGGCGCGACATGTGGAACATGGTCCGCCGCCTGCGGGAGATGGGCACCACCATCATCCTGACGACGCACTACATCGAGGAAGCCGAGGAAATGGCGGACCGGGTGGGCGTCATCAACAAGGGCGAGCTCATCCTGGTCGAGGACAAGTCCGAGCTTATGAAGAAGCTCGGCCGCAAGGTGCTGCATTTGCAACTCGCCGAGCCGCTCGAGGCCATCCCGACGGAATTGTCCGAATGGAAGCTTGAGTTGAGCCCGGACGGGTCGCAGCTGACCTTCGAGTTCGACGCCAAGGCGGACCGTACTGGCGTTCCCTCGCTGCTTGCGGCGATGCGCGACGCGGGGATCGCCTTCAAGGACCTCGATACCCACCAATCCAGCCTCGAGGACATCTTCGTGGGCCTGATCCACGAGAAGAAGGCGGCGGCATGAACTGGCGCGGAATCTGGGCGATCTACAAGTTCGAGATGCACCGCTTCGCCCGCACCCTGTGGACGGGGCTCGCGGTGCCGGTCATCACCACGTCGCTCTATTTCGTAGTGTTCGGCTCGGCGATCGGGTCGCGCATGAGCGAGATCAACGGCATCGACTATGGCAGCTTCATCGTGCCCGGTCTGATGATGCTGTCGCTGTTCACCGAGAGCATCTTCAACGCCAGCTTCGGCATCCACATGCCGCGCTTCACCGGCACCATCTACGAGTTGCTCTCCGCACCCTTGTCGGCGGTGGAGACGGTTATCGGCTATGTCGGCGCGGCCGCCTCCAAGGCAATGTCCGTCGCGCTCGTCATTCTGTTGACGGCCAATCTGTTCGTCGACGTCCACATCGAGCACCCGTTCTGGATGATCCTCTACCTTCTGCTGGTCGCGTGGACCTTTTGCCTGTTCGGATTCATCGTCGGCATCTGGGCGAAGGGGTTCGAGCAGCTGCAGATCATCCCGCTGCTGGTCGTGACGCCACTCACCTTTCTTGGCGGCGCATTCTATTCGATCGACATGCTCGGCGAGCCATGGCGGACGATCACCTACTTCAACCCGGTGGTGTACCTGATCAATGGGTTCCGCTGGACCTTCTTCGGGACCGCCGACGTGCCCGTGGCCATGAGCCTGGCGGCGACCTTCGCCTTCTTCCTCGTGTGCCTCGGCACCATCTGGTGGATCTTCCGTACGGGCTATCGACTAAAGTCCTGACGCGAGGCACATTGCCCCCAGACAGAGGGGGGTCGCATGGAAAAATCCGTTAGAGCATTAGGCTGGGCCTACGCCCTGCTCTTCGTCGGCGTCACTGCCCTTGGCTACATGCCGCCACTGATGGACCACAGCGGCTACCTGTTCGGCCTGTTCAAGCTCGAATGGTGGGACGACGCGCTGCACCTCGGCTCGGGCATCTGGGCAGCGATTGCCGCGTGGAAATCGTACGATGCTACGCGGACCTACTTCCGTATCTTCGGCCCGCTCTACATGTTCGACGGGGTCTGCGGCCTTCTGACCGGAATGGGCTTTCTGGACCTCGGGATCTTCCTCCACGGCCCGATGAGCCTCCCGCTGGAGACCCGAATTGCCGCCAACATGCCGCACATCGCCATCGGCGGCTTCGCCACGATCGTCGGATACGTGCTGGCGCGCCGCCGGCTTAGTGCTTCCCCCGCAACTGCGTGAAGCGTCGCTGGAAAGTCTTGATCGGGACGAGCGCCGTCCTGCTGGCGCTCGTCGCCACGCCGATCCTCATCACCGAAACGCAGTGCAGCGAGCCGATCGAGGGGCTTTCCACCGAGGGATACAAGTCGAAGCTGACCGATCCGAAGTGGCAACGCGACGAGGCGCGCACGTGGCTGACCTATCCCGAATGGCACATTGTCTATTCGGCTGAATCCTTCGGCCGGCATCTGGCGACGAAACAGCCCCCAAGCGGCTATCCCTTCATGCGTGACGCCAGCGGCTTCTGGCGCAATCTGTGCGCGATGAACCGCGCTTCGGCCGATCGCGCGGGCACTGACGCCAAGGTCATGCTCTACACCATCGGCATCAGCTTCACGGCGGAGCTGCTGGTGAAGTCGGCGTACGAGAATACGCTCGGGCGGTTCTTCGAATGGGCCGGCGGATATGACAGCGCCGACGACCATTACTCGGCGCGCATCCAGCAACGCTACGGTGCCTTCATGCACGAGACGCCCTGGTATGAATTCCCCTTCGGCAAGGCGCTGTCCGGTCTCTGGCGGACGAAGGAGCCCTTCTACTTCACCCGTCACTGGGAGAGGCGAATCGCCTTGAGTGCCGAATATGGCTTCAAGGCCGGCTATGCGAAACTGATCGGCTGGGCTTCCGGCGCGAGCCTTGGCTCGGACGAGAAGATGCTGCGCTTCCTGGTTCAGGGGGAGGGCAGAACGGTCGCTGCAACGGATCGCCGGTTCAGGATTGCGGGACGCGCGGGTAACGGCCTGACAGTCGTCGAAGCCCCGCGTTACGCCCAGTTCACCGACCTCATGCTCAAACTATCGGCGACCAATGCGAGGCTCGTCGAAATCAGCGGCAATGACGACGTCTTCGTGACCGTCCTGCTGCCTCCGAAAGTCACGCTGCCGAAATCGGACAAGGCGCTGTTCGAAACCCCGCTCGACGAGCCGAACGGATGGCGCCGCGTCGGTGTCTCGACCAAGGTCCCGAACCTGCTGGCGACGATCCGGACCGTGCGGAGCAAGGGCGGCCGGGTCGAGCACGTCTACGATTATTAGCCGACTTCACCCCCGAAGCGCTCATACCAGCGATTGCTGAAGCGGCCTTCCGGATCCCACTTCTTCTTCGCTGCGAAGAAAGCCGCGATCTGCGGATAGGCACGGGCCAGCTGGCCGGCGTCATAGTGCAGCTGATACGGCAGGAAGAAGCGGCCACCCTCCTTTTGCGTCAGGTCGATCAATGCGCTCGTGAGCCGGGCCATTCGGGCATTTCCGTCCGCGTCGGTGCGCTGGTTGAAATAGAGCACCACCGAATAGGAAGGCGCCGGCGCGTAGCTCAGGAAATTGTCCTCCTGATCGACGACCCGGATCGACGCGTTGAGCAGGTTCGCATCCTGATCGCGGACGACCTCGCGCAGGCCGTCGATGAACGGGATCAGCCGGTCACGCGGGACGAAATATTCCTGCAGGATGTCGGTGTCGTTCTTCATCGCGTTGCGAAGGTAAGGCACGCTGTCATGCATCGGGTCGTTGCGCGAGACGAGGCAGGCTTCGCCGTCCTGCATCGCCTGGGCGCGGGTGACCGTGCAGGTTTCGAAGCGATGCTCGAGGTTCTTTTCAGCCCACCATTTGAAGCTTCGGAACGCGGACGAGCGCTTCGCGAGATTGACGGTGAGGCGACGGAACTTGACCGAGCTGACCTCTCCGAGAGGCGCCCGCTCCGCACCCGCGTCGTCCATCTGGTGATAGGTGTAGATCAGCGCCTCATCGAGAAGCGATCCGGGTGCGGTCGACAGATGCGCGTACATCAACCCGATCGACGGATCGGCGATGACCTGCTCCAGTTTGCGTGGGAGCTCCGCCGTCGGGATTAGCGCGCGTTGCGAGGCGTAGAGCGCGTTGGGAACGACATCGAGCTCCGCCGACAGGATGATCCCGAACAGGCCGTAGCCGCCGACGACCAAATCGAAGAGTTCCGGATTCTCCGTCCGCGAAGTGGTCACCACCTTCCCGTCCGCGAGCATCACGCGCAGCGAGCGAAGCGAATCCCGTATGGCGCCCGCCTGATGGTCCATCCCATGGGCGTTGACGGAGATAGAACCGCCGACGCTGAAAATGTCCGTCGACTGCATTGCCTTCACCGCGAAGCGCGGATGGATGGCGTTCTGGATGTCGTGCCAGGTAGCGCCTGCGCCGACGGTCACCGTCGACTTGGCGGCATCCAGCTCGATCCGGTTGAGGTCGCGCATGTCGATGAGCATTCCGCCGCGTGGAAGCGCCTGCCCGCCCATGCTGTGGCGCACGCCAGCCGGCGCGACTGTGAGGCCGGCGACCTTGGCCTGAGTGAGCGCGGTAGCGACGTCCTTCTCGCTATGTGGAGTGACGATTCCCGCAACCGCCGTCCGGCTGAGGCAGCTCGCGTCGTTGACCGAACCGCCCTTCTGCGCCCAATCGATCGACGCCTGAGAGGCGGCCATTGCTGCTGCCGAAGACGGCAGCACACTCCCGCAATCCTTCTCCCCGTCAGGTTCGGCCGCGAGAGGAGCGACGGCGACGACGGTCCCCGCTCCGATAATCGCCGCTGTAGACGCGCCAACGATCAGCGCTTTGTGCTTCCCCACCCCCATGCTTCAGCTATGAAGTGCGGGCAAAGTCTTCGCAAGGTCAGGAAATCGTCTCCGGCGTTCGCTCCTCGGCCGGTTCCTGATCGGCGCGCCGGTCGCCCTGCCCGTCGAGGTTCTGTGCGACGAATTCCCAATTGACGATGTTCGACAGGACCGAGGTCACGAACTTGGGCCGCTCATTGCGATAGTCGATGTAATAAGCGTGCTCCCACACATCGAGCGTGAAGAGCGGCATCATCCCGTCATGGACGAGCGGCGTATCCGCGTCGTGAAGCGAGGTGATCTTGAGCTGGTCGCGGTCGAGCACGAGCCAGGCCCAGCCGTTGGAGAAATGGTTCACCGCCTCGTCGCCGAGCTTCTGCAGCACGGCCTCGACGCCGCCGAAACCGGATTCGATCAGCTCCGCCAGGCGGCCCGACGGCTGCTGCTGCTCGGGGCTCAGGCATTGCCAGAAGAAGCTGTGGTTCCAGGCCTGGGCGCTGTTGTTGAAGAGCTTGTTGTCGCCTTCCTCCCGGGCCTTGCGGATGATTTCGACCAGCGAGGCGCCGCTCAGGTCCAGTCGAGACTGAACGGCATCGTTCGTCTTGGTGAAATAGGCCCGGTGATGCTTGCCCCAGTGGAACTCCAGTGTCTCGGCTGAGATGTGCGGCGCTAGCGCGTCCTTGGAATAGGGCAGTTCGGGCAGCTGGAAGGCCATGGCGATCAAAACTCCTTGCGAGCGGGGGGACGGTATCGAAACGACTGCGGTCGCCTGAGGCTCCACCGCTCACCGCAGAAGCTTGCGAATTGCGGCATTCCAGCCGTAAGACACGGCAAACCGTTACGGCGGCGAAAAGGGGGAACTCATGGGTAAGATGCTGGAAAATCTACACGTCGTGCTGGCGATCGGCCTCGGCCTCGCGATCGCCCTCATGGCCCTGTTCCACGTCGGGGAGGTGAATGCGTCCGCCATCCTGCAATGGCTGCACGTGTTCTTCGGCATCACGTGGATCGGGCTGCTCTACTACTTCAACTTCGTCCAGATTCCGACGATGCCCAGCATCCCGGCCGAGCTGAAGCCGGGCGTGTCGAAGTATATCGCCCCCAAGGCGCTGTTCTTCTTCCGCTGGGGCGCTGCGTTCACGGTCCTGACCGGCCTGATCCTGGCCTGGGTGCAGGATTATGAGGCTGAGGCGCTGACCTTGCAGGCGCCGTATCAGCTGATCGGCACCGGAATGTGGCTCGCGCTTATCATGGCGGCCAACGTCTGGTTCATCATCTGGCCGAACCAGAAGCGCGCTCTGGGACTGGTCGAGGCGGACGACGCATCGAAGGCGAAGTCGGCCCGAACGGCGATGCTCGCCTCGCGGACCAACACCTTGCTGTCGATCCCGATGCTCTACGCGATGACGGCGTTCCGCTACTGATCCTGACGGGGTCGCTCCACGCCCACATGCTGCCACCGGTTCAGGCGGCGGCGTCTGTCTCGAGAAGCTTGTGACGCTTCAGCGCGTGACGGAGCTGGTCGTAGCTTAGGTTGAGGGCGGTCGCGGTCGCACGCTGGTTGAAGCGGTTGGCGGCCAAAGCGTTCTGCAACAGCGTCTTCTCGTAGTCGGAAACGGCCGCCCGGAAATCGTTGGTCGATGCTGCCGGCGTCGTCACGGAAGCCGCTTCTGCTGGCGCTGACGAAGGCGCATCGACCTCCACCTGATGCCCGTGGGATGCCGTCGCCGGCACCGCGGACGGAGCCCACGGCGAATGGAACGGATCGAACTGGAGGGCGTCGATCTCGCGCTCCGGATCCTCCCAGCGATAGACTGCGCGCTCGACCACGTTGCGCAGCTCGCGCACGTTGCCCGGCCAATTATACGCTTCGAGATCGGCGACGGCGCGTGGCGAGAAGCCGGGCCAGTTGGTCCAGTCCAGCTCCACGGCCATCCGGCGTCCAAAATGGTCGGCCAGTAAGGGTATGTCCCCGGTACGGGCCCGGAGCGGCGGAAGGGTGACGACCTCGAACGACAGCCGGTCGAGAAGGTCGGCTCGGAAAAGCCCCCTCTCCACCTGTAGCGGAAGATTCTCATTGGTCGCGGCGACGATCCGCACGTCCACCTGGATGGGCTTGGAGGCGCCGATCCGCGTGATCTCTCCATATTCGACCGCGCGGAGTAGGCGGTCCTGGGCCGGCTTGGATAGCGTGCCCAATTCGTCGAGAAACAGGGTGCCGCCGTCAGACTCTTCGAAGCGTCCGTGGCGAGTCTTGGCCGCTCCGGTGAAGCTTCCCGCCTCGTGGCCGAACAGCTCGGCCTCGATCAGAGTTCTCCGGCAGCGCCGCGCAGTTCATGATGACCAACGGACCTGCCCAGCGAGACGACAGATGGTGCAGGCGTTCGGCGATCAGTTCCTTGCCCGTTCCGCGCTCGCCGATCACAAGTACGGGACGATTCAGCGGCGCGGCGCGACTGGCCCGCTCGACCGCATCGAGAAAGGCGAAGCTTTGCCCGACAAACTGATTGGTCCGCTCCATTCACCTACAGTTGGTGCCGGACCCCATCTGTTGGCAAGATATTTCAGTGATTTTATCGGCGGTTTTTCGAGGTTTTCTTAGATTGAAGCCATTTACTGAAAAGTGGCATGAACCTTGAATATGATTTCCCCGTACAGGGCCTGATACGGATTGCGGAGTACGATATGGGTATATTCTCTCGCACGAGGGATATCTTCGCGGCGAACATGACGGAGCTTCTCGACCGGTCGGAAGACCCGGCGAAGATGATCCGCATGATCATTCTCGAGATGGAAGAGACGTTGGTAGAGGTTCGGGCCAGCGCTGCCCGCTCCATCGCCGACGGCAAGGAAATGCGCCGCGCGCTCAAGCGGCTTGAGGAACTCCAGTACAGCTGGACCGAGAAAGCCGAGCTCGCGCTGTCGAAGGACCGGGAGGATCTCGCCAAGGCCGCGCTCATCGAGCGCCAGAAGGCGGCCGACATGGCCGGCGGCCTCAAGGAAGAGATCGACCAGATCGAAGAGACTCTGAAAACCTACGAAGTCGACATCGCCAAGCTTCAGGGCAAGCTTCGCGAAGCCCGCGCACGCCAGAACGCGATCGCAACCCGCCTCGAAAGCGCGGTCTCACGCGCACGGGCCCGCGAAGTCCTCCATGGCGGCCGCACCGAAGACGCCTTCTCGAAGTTCGAAATTCTCGAGCGGCGCGCTGACTTCGCCGAAGGCCGCGCCGAGGCGCTGGGCATGACGGGCCCAAAGAGCCTCGAAGAGGAAATCGCCGAATTACGGTCGTCGGAGAAGGTCGACGCCGAGCTGGAAGCCATGAAGGCCGCGCTGAAGCGCAAAGGGGATTAAGGCATGGAAGATGTTTTGTTACCGCTGGTCATTTGTTCGATCCTGTTCATCGCACTGCCGTGGATCGTGTTTCACTATGTGACCAAGTGGAAGCAGGCGGCGACGATCACCGGTGCGGACGAGAAGCTGCTCGACGAGCTTTATGACCTGGCGCGTCGGCTCGACGATCGCCTTTGTTCGATCGAGCGGATCATGAGCGCCGAGAATCCGAACTGGCGCCAGCAGTGCCTTCCCGATTCGGCCGCAGAAATCTCTCAGGAACTCGAACGGACGCGCAGCCGCTCGCGCGTTCGGACCGGGGAATAACGATGAGCTATCAGCCTCCTAGCCAGACCCGCTTCTACCGGAACAAGAGCAAGGGCAAGTTGATGGGAATCTGCGCGGGAATCGCAGATTACACCGGGTTCGACGTGAGCATGGTCCGGATCGCCTTCGTTGCCGCGATCTTCCTGAGCAGCGGATCGATCCTGCCAGTTTATTTCGTGGCCGGCTGGATCACCCCGAACACGCCGCGCGAACTGGAAAGCACGGATCGCGAGGAGCGTGAATTCTGGCAATCCGTTCGGCGGTCCCCGACCCGAACTGCTCGCGAGATCCGCCTGCGATTGAAGGACATCGACCGGCGGCTCGGCGACGTAGAGAATTACGTCACGACCGAGAACCGCTCGCTCGCCCGCGAAATCGAGCAGCTCCGATAGTTGGATTCGAACGGGGGCCAAATGTCACTTTGGACTTTTATCTTCGCCACCATCGCCGTCACGATGACCTTCGTGGCCTACATCGAATGGACCAAGCTCAAGCGTCGCGAACTGGACCGGGGCGATGCCCGTCAGATCGACGCCGTTCGCACGGAGAATGACGAGTTGCGCCAGCAGGTGGGCGAGCTGACCGAACGGCTGAAGGTCCTTGAACGGATAGCGACCGATCCTGCCGAACGCGTGTCGCGTGAGATCGAAGAATTACGCTGACCGGTTCCAAAGGGAGAAATGAACGTGAGTGGTGGAAATCTGGCTGAGACCGTGATCATTCCGAACTTGCCGTGGATGATTGGCGGTGGCCTCGTCGTGGGTGCGCTTGGAGTGATTGGCTGGATGTTCACCACCTGGCTGAGGATCAAGAACGGCTATCCGCTGGAAACCTCCTGGGGCACGCCGCTGCATCCATCGAGCGACCGTGAGTCCGTCGAGCGCATAAAGCTGCTGACATCCGAAAATGCGCAGCTCCGCGCCGAGCTCGGCTCGGTGAAAGACCGGCTCGAGAACGTCGAGCGGATCGTCACTGATAGGCCGTCGCGCCTCGCTCGTGAGATCGATTCCCTGGCAATCGACAAGGGGGGGAACGCGTAATGGGAATGGGTCCCGGTGAAGTCTTCGCGCTGCTGATCATCGTCCTCATTCCGACGGCTCTGATCGGTTACACTTTCCATCGCTTCTTCGCCTATCGAGAGAAGCAGCTGGACGTTAATGCGCAGCTCGCCGCCGAGAAGGCCGCCCAATATGCGACGAGCAACGTCTATCTCGAGGAGCGCGTCCGCGTGCTGGAGCAGATCGTCACCGATGGCGGCGCCCAGACAGCGGCGCAGATCGAAGCGCTCCGAGAAAAGCCGAGACTTCGCGACGGAGCAGTTAATCGGTAGTCGCGAGATAGCTTCTCGGCGTCAACGACGCTATAATCCTGTCATTCTATCGGAGACGTCGATGTTCGATAATCCTGCAAGCTGGATCTGGGTCCTGATCCCCCTCGCCGCGATCGGAATCGCTCGTTCAAGATGTGGCTGAGGGTCAAGGAGAAGCAGATCGAGGCGCAGAGCAGCCTTGCCGCGGAAAAGACGGCCCAATATGCCGCGCACGTCGAGCGCATCGAGGCCCGTCTTCGCGTGCTCGAGCAGATCGTTACCGACCGCGGAGTCGATACGGCCGCCCAGATCGAAGCCCTGCGCGACAGGCCCCGTATCGAGAGTGGAGAAACGGTTCGATGAACCCCTTTGAGTTTGTCCTCGTCATCATCGCGATGGTCTTCGGCTTCACTTTGCTCAAGAACCGGCTGGCGGCGAAGGGCGAGTGGCATGCGGATTCCCCCAGGGTGGATCTCCCGGGCATGGCCGAAACGAGCGAAACCAAGCGGCTTCGCGAAGAAGTCGCGGACCTCAAGGAACGGATCAAGGTTCTCGAACGGATCACGGTCGAGAAGGAAAACAGCCTCGCACGCCAGATCGACGAGCTTCGCGACCGCTAGAAGGCGGGCTTGGCGGCTGCTAGTCGGGGCTGGTGACGAGCCTCCCGCCCCTTCAGGATATCTTCGACGAATTTGAGCTGCTGGAAGGCGAGGATCGCTACCGGCTGCTGATCGACCTCGGCCGGAAGCTCGAAGCAATGCCGGATGCCCTGAAAACGGAAGCGACCAAGGTCCGCGGATGTTCCGCGTCGGTATGGGTCTATCCGACCACGACCGAGGATGGTCGACTGCACTTCCTTGCCGACAGCAATGCGGCGATCACCAAGGGCATCGTCGCGCTGGTCCTGTCCGCAGTGCAGGACAAGCCCGCCGAAGAGGTCGCTGCGATGGACGTCGCGGAGGCACTCGCGCCCTTCGAACTCAGCAAGCACCTCAGCGCCAATCGGACCCAGGGCGTGCCGAACATGATCGAACTGGTCCGAGAGACAGCGCAGCGGCTCGCAGCATGAGCGCCAAGCCTGCCCCATTCGACCCTGCCCGCTTCTTCGAGCTGGCCCGGCGCGTCGGCCACGGGCGCGCACTCGGCCTCGAATATCGCGGCTCCGGTCCCGACTGGATGGAACTGGGCCTTCCGTGGCGGGAGGAACTGGTCGGATTGCCGGAAACCGGCGTCCTCGCTTCAGGAGCGATCGTCAGCCTGATCGATACGGCGAGCGGCGGCTCGGTATGGATGAAGCTCGGCCATTTCGTGCCGGTCGTCACCCTCGACCTCAGGCTCGATTACATGCGACCGGCCCTGAAAGGCGAAACCGTCATCGCGCGGTGCGAATGCGTGAAGCTCACGCGTCAGATCGCGTTCGTACGGGGTACCGCCCATGGCGGCGATGAGGCGCGGCCGATCGCCCAGAGCGCCGCCACCTTCATGATCTACGGCTAGGCCGCCTTGCCGTTCTTCCGCTCTTCGGCCTTGCGAAGGACTTCGTAGGCCGCCTGCACCTTCTGGAATTTGTCCGCGGCTTCCCTGTTGCCGGCGTTGGTATCCGGGTGATGCTCCTTGGCGAGACGACGATACGCCGCCTTCACGTCCTTGAACTCCACGTCCGGGTCGAGCTCCAGCACGTCGAACGCCCGCATCTCGTCGCGGCTGTGCGTGCCGTCGCCGGGGCCCGCCCACTGCCACTGGGCGGACTTGCGGAAAGCCGAAGCGCCGGACTCTTCTTCCTGCGCGCGCCGGGCTGCTTCCTCTGGGCTCAGCCCCGCGAAATAATTCCAGTTCTTGTTGTACTCGCCGGCATGCGCCTCGCAGAAGTACCAGCGGTCGGGACTGTTGGGCGCCTTGGGCGCGGGCCGGTCGCCGGCCTCGTTGCAGCCCTCGCGGTCGCACAGGCGCACCTTGGTCGCGCCTCGGCCCGCCGAGCCGTACGCACGCCAGCGGGGAAAGCCCCAATCGTCGGATCTCTTCTGCTTTCTCATCCAATCCTTCCACTCGTCATTGCGAGGAGCGCAGCGACGAAGCAATCCAGTTAGCGCGAACCTGGATTGCTTCGCTACGCTCGCAACGACGAAAATCGCCAGAGGGCCTGTAAGCCGGGTTCTGTCCAGCGCATTGCTGCGCCTGTGCGGCCATTCCTCTAGGAGGCAGGTTACCCTGCCCCTCAAGCAACCAACCCGGGCGACGAGCCGGAACAGGCCCATATGCCGCCCCTATTCGGTCTTGCACCCGGTGGGGTTTTCCATGCCGGTGACGTTGCCGCCGCCGCGGTGCGCTCTTGCCGCACCCTTTCGACCTTACCCGCCCAAAGGCAGGCGGTATCCTTTCTGTGGCACTTTCCCTCGATACCCTTGCGAGCACCGGCCGGGCGTTACCCGGCACCGTTGTTCCGTGGAGCCCGGACTTTCCTCGCCCTGCTTGCGCAAGCCGCGGCCGCCCGGCCCTCTGGCGAGCAGCGATATAGGCGTTTCGGCAGCAGCTTGCGAGAGGTCTTCGCTAATTGCTCCGAATGTCCGCTTGGGGTGCAAAACAGACATCGAGGGCAAAAGCTAATGAGCACAAAAAAGGGCGATCATGGACTCTAGAAACGCTGGCTGTCGGACCGTCCGCTGAGCGCGTTGTACGCTTTCAAAAAGGAGAAGCCGAAGACAACGAGCATAAGGAACCCAACCAATACCGGAGCCCACGGCGTCTGAGGCATTACCAGAAACATAGTTATCTGAAAAAAGAAGCAATAGCCCGACACAACCGGACGCTGCGGCTCCGGCAATGGCGGCACCTGCAAACGCGCCAACCCTCGTCAGTCGGCTACGCACTCTAGGTGGTCTCGCTCTTCGAGTTTCGCCAACAACTTAAGCTCTTCTTCCCGGCGCTGTTCGCCGTTGTACGCCTCCAGCTCGAAAGCCGCCCAGCGTCCGCAAGGGCCGAAAGCAGACATTAGCATTCATTGCGGCCTTGGCAGCAAAAGGGACAACAGCTTCGCCCGACACTCGCCGTCGATGACGCCGTCGATCAGGTCCGGACGAAAGCGTCGCTGGAACGCGATCACCGCCTTCTGCTCGTCGGTGACGTCGTAACCAAAACGCTCGAGCGCCAGCAGAAACGCGGCATCGGTCCAGAAGGGATCGATGAGGTCCCGCGTCGGGCTCGGCAGGGCCAGTCGATACCGAGCCAGAGCCTCCCACGGGAACAACTCGCCCGGATCTTCCTTCCGCGCGGGCGCCACATCCGAATGCCCCACGACGTTGCCGCGGCCCACGCCATGCCGCGCCTTGATGTCGGCGACGAGCGGGAATGAGCGAGGCGATCTGCTCGTCCGGGAAGTTGCGATAGCCGAACTCATGGCCGGGATTGACGATCTCGATGCCGACGCTGGCGCTGTTTACGTCCGAAATTCCGCGCCACCGCGACTTGCCCGCGTGCCAGGCGCGTTTCTCCTCGTCGACCAAGCGGTAGATGATGCCGTCTTCGTCGATCAGATAGTGGCAGGAGACCTTCGCTTCGGGTGAACAGAGGCGGTTCAACGCCCCGTCGCAATCCGGCATGCCCGTATAGTGCAGGACGATCATCGAGACCGGCATTTTGCGGTCGTCGAAGTTCGGCGACGGCCTTTCGATCATGTCCAGGTCCATGCGCAATATGGCGCATCAGCCGTGGATTCGGTCAACCCCCAAGGGCGGCCAATCAGCCTCGTGCCGCGGCCCGGCGCTCGGCAATCGTACGGCGATCGGACTTGTCCCGCCCATCGAGGCGGTACAGGCCCCGTGCCGAGGCATCCGAAGCAAGCTTCTTGGTCTGGCCGATGACGGTCTCCCCCGCACCGAGCATCAGATAGCCGTCGGGCTCCATCGCCGTCGCCAGCCGGTCGAAGGCGAGCGCCTTCTTCTCCGAACACAGATAGAGCAGCACGTTGCGGCACAGCACGATGTCGAAGCTGCCTGGATGCGGCGGCGCCTCGAGCAGGTTGTGAGCCTGGAACCGCACGTTCTTGCGCAGCGACTCCGCGATCCTCCAGCCGTCGCTGCATTCCTCGAACCAGCGGATCGTCTGGGTGATGGCGAGGCCGCGCTGAACCTCGAACTGGCTGTAGACGCCCGCCCGGGCGCGATCGATCACGCAGCCTGAAACGTCGGTCCCGAGAATGTCGATCGTCCATCCGCGCCACTTTTCGGGCTCGTCCGCGAACAGCATCGCGAGCGAGTAGACTTCCTGACCGGTCGAGCACCCCGCCGACCAGATGCGCAGCCTTTTCTTCGACGCCCGCTTCACCGCGAGCGCCGGCAGCGCGTGCCGCGCCAGCGTGTCGAACGGCGTCCGATCGCGGAAGAAATAGGTTTCGTTGTTGAGCAGGGCCTCGACCACCCGGTTCGAAAGCCCGGGCTCCTTGCCCATGACCAATATGGTGATCAGCTGGTCCAATGTGCTGATGCCGCGCTCGCGAAGAAGTGCCGAAAGTGCGGTCTCGATCCGCCAGCGGCGGCTCATGGTCAGTTGCTGTCCGGTACGCGCTTCGAGCAGGCCGGCGAGGATGCGGCTGGAACTGTCGCTTATTTGCAAGCGCCGCCTCCCAGCCGCGACGCGATACGCCGCGCGAGCTTGTCGGGAGACATGATGGCGCACGCAAGACCTGCCTCGAGGACGGCGCGCGGCATGCCCCAGACGGCGCAGCTCGCCTCATCCTGGGCGAGGACCGACCCGCCGGCAGCGACCACGCGAGCCGCTCCGTGCGTCCCGTCACGGCCCATGCCGGTCAGGATCACGGTTGCCGCGTTGGCGCCGTAAACCTCCGCCACCGACTGAAACATCGGGTCGAGCGACGGCATGCAACCCGTGGAAGTCGCGCTCCGGTCGAGACGAACCACGGGCCCGCCGGGACCGTCGGTCACCAGCAAATGGGCATCGCCGGGCGCGATCAAGACACGATCGGGAAGCAGGGCCATCCCCTCCTCCGCCACAAGCGCCTCACGCTTCGATGCAATGCCGAGCTGCCGAGCGAACACCGGCATGAACGGCGCAGGCAGATGCTGCGTGACGAGGATGGGTACGCCGATGCGCTTGGGCAAAGCTTCGAAGAAACTGTTGAGGGCGTGAATCCCGCCCGTGGATGCGCCGATTGCAAGCAGGTCGATCGGCTCGTTCGACATGGCCAGCAGCGGTGCGTTCAGCACCGGCGCAGGAGTCGCGATAGCCATAGGACGCACGTCGTCCGCATAGCCGAGGGCCTTCAGCCGCGAGATGAGAACCTCGGAGAAGCGGCCGTTGAAGCGTCCCGTCCCGGGCTTCGGAAGCGCGTCTGCCGCGCCGAGCGCAAGGGCGGCGACCGTCTCCTCGGCGCCTTCTTCGGCCGTCGAGGAAACGATCATGATGTGCGCGCCCGAAGCATTGTCGAGAATTCGCGGGATCGAGCGCAGGCCACCCGCCCCAGGCATTTCAAGGTCGAGCAGGATGGTATCGACGCGGACCGCCTGCAGCGCGTCGATCGCGTCCTCGGCCGTGCCGGCAACGGCGACAAGCTCGAGCGCGTCGTCGCTTTCGACCATGCGCGACAGGACCGACCGGGCGACGACGCTGTCGTCGACGATCATCAGGCGAATGCGGCGGTTCTTTACTGGCGGAGCCGGCTGGCGGTCCCGCGAACTGGCGAGCGCCCGCTCCACGGCCACCGACTCAGGCTACGCCGACGAGCTGAAGCTTGATGTGGAGCGTCTCGCGGTCGAACGGCTTCATCACATACTCATCCGCGCCGGCCTCGAGAGCCGCACGGATATGCGCCATGTCGTTCTCGGTGGTGCAAAAGACGACCTTCGGCTGGTCCGAATGGCCGCGCTGCCGAAGCATGCGCAGGAACTCCATCCCGCTCATCACCGGCATGTTCCAGTCGAGCAGGACGACGTCGGGCATCTTAGCTTCGCAGCGGGTCAGCGCCTCGCGGCCGTCGCCCGCCTCATCGACTTCGAAGTTGAGCGTTTCGAGGATGTGCCTCGCGACTTTGCGAATGACCTTCGAGTCATCGACGATCAAGCAGGTCTTCATACCGAAACACGTCCTCAAGGTTGCTGCATGCTACTTATGCTCGAAGGGTAACGAACCTCTTAAGCAGCCTTGGCTTCAGCACCGCCAACCAGGGCAGCGACGTCGACCAGGAGCATCGGTCCCTGTTCAGTCTCGACCATGCCCTGACAAACGCGCTCCCAGCCCGGCCCCATCGCCGCGCGGACGGGCTGTAGATCCGACAGCGCTTCCACGACGTCTTCGACCTGGTCGACGATCAGTGCGTAATTGTGCCCGTCGAGCCCGACGACCGCGGCCTCGCGAATTCCGTCGGAGCAATCGGTCACGCCGAGCTCCAATGAGCGCATGCAGTCGATCACCGTGAGCACCCGGCTCCGCAGCGCGGACAAACCGGCGACGTGTGGCGCCGCACGTGGGACCTGGATCAGGGTATCGAGCTCCACCACGGATTCCACGGCTTCGGCAGGAAGAGCGACACGCTCCCCGGCGATGGTGACGATGAGCACGAGCTTGGTCATCAGCGCCGTCCCCCGCCGGCCGACTTCAGCGCCATCAGCAGTGCGGCGCGGTCATAGCGATAGATGGTCTCGTCCTTTTCCGACGCTGGGTCCGGGTCGGACCGCAAGCGAATGACGCGAGCCGCCACCCCGTCAATGCCCGACATTTCGGACAGGATCGCGAGATCGGCTTCAACCTCGTCAGCGTCCGAAACGACGCGATAGCCCACCGCCTCGACGATCGGTCGAAGCATGTTTTGCATCCATGGATCGTCCGAAGGCAGGCGGCAGACGAGCTGTTCCGACATGCAAATCGGCCCCGTCGCGAAATTGGCGAACAGCCAGTGCGGGTCGACCAATTCGGCCGGCTCGCCCGAAACCAGGGCCACGCCGGAGATTTCACCCGGCGACGAGGCGGCGATGATCTCATTGCCGACCACCGACATGTCGATGACCTCGCGGAAGGCGTAGCCGATCTCGCGGGCACCGTCGTTCAACCGGAAAAGGCGAACCTTCTCGGTCGGCAAGTCGCCATTGACCCCGGCCAAAGGCAGGATCGTCTCGCCCAGCTGCACCCGAAGCTGGCCTGCGCCTGGACGGATCGTAGCGGCGGGAACCTCCTCGATACGATCGACCACCGCGAGGCGCATGACGCGGCGTCCGCCATCGAGACCGCGGAAGAGAAGCACCGGCGTATCCTCCGACACCGTTTCGGCGGCAGCCTCCACGATACGGGCGGCGCGGTCGTGCGCTTCGAGCTTCACACCGCCGACCTTCGCAATGCCCGCCGGATCGAAAAGAAGGATCGGACTGCCGTCGTCCGCGAGCGTGGTGCCGGCGTAAAGGCCGGTCGCCATGATGGCTGGAGCGGCCGGTTTCACGACAAGCTCCTCATGGTCGTGGATCTTGTCGACCGCGAGCGCATAGACGTCCGCGCCTGCTGGACGGAGGACAACGAAGCTGCGCTCCTCCTCAGGAACGTCGCTCTTGAGTCCTAGGACATCCGCAAGCGCGATCTCCGGAACGCGACGGCCGCGAATGGTCGCGACGCCTGCTCCGCCGAGCTTCTCCAGCGTGACGCTCGCGCCGTTCGCGCGAACGATCTCGTCGATTGCGGAGCGTGGAATGGCGAAGCTCTGCCCGGCTACCGAGACGGTCAGCGCAGGGATGATGGTCAGCGTGAGCGGGACGCGCAAAGTCATCCGCGTCCCCTCGCCCAACGTGCTCTCTACTTCGACGATCCCACCGATGCGTTCGATGTTCGAGCGCACGACGTCCATTCCGACGCCGCGCCCGGAGACCGCGGTAACCTCGCTCGCGGTCGACAGGCCGGCCTCGAAGATCAGGTGCAATTGCTCGCGCCGCGAAAGGTTTGCGGCTTCCGACTTCTTGATCACCCGAGAAGCCACAGCCTTTTCGATCAGCCGCTTGCCGTCGATGCCGCGCCCGTCGTCCTGGATGTCGATGAGGATCTGATTGCCCGATTGGCGGGCGGAAACGATCAGAAGGCCAATCTCGCGCTTGCCGGCCTTGAGGCGTTCGGCGGGCGTCTCGATGCCATGATCGACCGCATTGCGAATGATGTGCGTCAGGGGATCGCGGATCATCTCGATCATCTCGCGATCCAGTTCGACGTCGCCGCCCTCGATATCGACCAGCACCTGCTTGCCGAGATCGGCGGACAGGTCGCGAACCATGCGCGGCAGTGCGACGAACAAGTTCTCGATCCGCTGCATGCGGGTGCGCGTGATCGAATCCCGCATGTCGGCGATGATCGACGATAGGCGTTCGAACGCACCGTCGACGGCGACATCGCCCGGTGCTTCGCGCAAGCGCCGCGCCAGCTCGTTGCGGGCAAGCACCATGTCCGAAACGCCGCTCATCAGGCGATCGAGCAGCTCAACCGACAGGCGGATCGTGCGCGGGGCGACGGCCTTGGTCTGCGCCTCGGCAACGGTCGTCGCGACAGGCGCAACCGGCACGTCCGCGCTCGGCTGCAGAGCTTGAATGAGCAGGGTGTCATCGCCAGCGACGATTTCATCGCCGGCTTCAAGCGCGGCGACCATCTCGCTGATGCGGTCGATGACGCCGAGAACGGCGCTCACCAGGGCATGGTCGGCCTGCCGGCGGCCAGCGCGGACTTCGGCAAGCGCATCCTCAGCCGCGTGGCTAAGCGCCTCGAGCCGGGGGAAATCGAAGAAGCCGCAATTGCCTTTCACGGTGTGGACGAAGCGGAAGATGGAATCGAGGCGGGCGCGGTCGTCCGGCGTGGCTTCCCAGGCGACGATCTCTCCTCCGAGCGCCTCGAGCATCTCGCGGCATTCTGCAATGAATTCGGAAATCAGATCGTCCATCGGTGCGCGGTCCCGTCCCTCGCAAGGGCTTATCGCGCGCAGGTGTTAATGCGCCGTTAGCCCTGTCGGGGAACGGTCGCTCCGATGATCAGAATTTCGGGTGCGGGCTCGGAAAGCTGGATCGTGCCGCCCGCTTCCTGCGCCAGTGCCTTGGCCAGCCATGCTCCGGCAGCCCTTGGTTCGATCTGGCCGTCGTTCGGCGCGCCGTTGACGAGCATCTCGCGAAGCCCTGCGTCCAGCATGACCCGCGGTCCCTCGCCCCGGATCGCAATCTCAAGTCCGTTACCGGTTGTCTCGGAACCAATGTCCAGCCGACCACCGCGAACGAGCGCATCGCCGACGATCAGAGCGAGGTTGAGCAACAGCTTCATCGCACCTTTCGAAAGCTTGTCGTCGGCGACCATCCAGCCAAGCTCGATCCTGCGCTCGGCACCGAAAATGCCTTCGAGCGCGATCCTCGCCTCATTGGCGTCGATGAGGTCGCCGAACCCGCCCCCCGCTCCGAACGCGAGCCGGAAGAACTTCAGCTTGTTCGCGGTCGCCTTGGCGCTGTCGGCCAGAAGCTCAACGCAACGATCGCGCATTTCGGGGTCCTGCTCGTCGGCCATCAGCTCGATACCGTTGTTGAGCGCGCCAACGGGCGACATCAGGTCGTGGCAAAGCCTGGAGCAGAGCAGGCTGGCAAGATCGACGGCATTCATGGCTGGCTGCATGAGCCAGAGTTTAACTACGCGCAAGTTTCGCTAAGGCTGTTGCCACACACCGGAGGGGGAATGCCTGTGAGAGGATTGCTTGTCGTCGCCGCGTTGCTCGTTTCCGTGCCCGCTACCGCAATTGCGGCGCCCAAGGCCGCCACGAGCACTTCGCAATTTCAGGTGAACAAGGCGCGCATCGACAAGGCTCTCGCGCAGATGGTCGCCGACGGCCGCGCGGCCGGCACCTCGGCCCTCGTCTGGAAGGACGGCAAGGAAGTCTATTTCGGCTCGGCCGGCTACGCGGACCGGGAGACCAAGAAGCCATTCCGCCGCGACACGCTCGTTCAAATCTATTCGATGACCAAGCCGGTGACCGGCGTCGCCCTGATGCAGCTATGGGAACAGGGCAAGTTCGGGCTGGACGACAAATTGTCCGACTATCTTCCTGAATTTGCCCAGACCCCGGTCTTCGTGAACATGGATAACCAGGGGAATCCGATCCTGCGGCCGCCGCATCGGCCGATCCTCATCCGCGACGTGCTCCGCCACACGGCGGGCTTCGGCTACGGCCCAGGCGAGAGCTATCCCGAGCAGGCGTTTGCCAAGGCCGATCCGCTGAACCTCAGCAATGATCTGCCGGAATTCGGCCGCCGGCTCGCGACCGTGCCATTGCTGTTCGAGCCCGGCACCAAGTGGAATTACAGCGCGGGCGTCGATGTCCAGGGGCTGCTCGTCGAGAAACTGTCGGGCCAGACGCTCGAAGCTTACGTCAAGCAGCACATCTTCGATCCGCTGGGAATGAAGGAAACGGGCTGGACTCAGCCGGAGGAGCGCTTCGCTCGCCTTGCGATCGGCTACCAGAAGGGGCCCGACGGAAAGCTCGAGCGCAAGAGCGACGCCGACATTCGTCGAATGAACTTCGATCCGACCCGTAAGCTGACCATGGGCGGTGCGGGGCTGGTCTCGTCGCTCGACGACTACATGCGCTTTGCGCGAATGCTGGTGAACGAGGGCAGCCTCGACGGCGTGCGCATCCTCAAGCCGTCAACCGTCGAGCTGATGGCCACCGATCATCTCGACGCGCGCGTGACGGAGCGCTCATGGCTGCCCGGCAAGGGCCAGCTCGGCTTCGGCGTTGATTTCGCCGTTCGCAACGCACAGCCGAAGACGGCGGACGAGAATCGTGGCGCGGTTGGCGAATTCTTCTGGGATGGCGCCTGGACCACGCTCTTCTGGGTCGATCCGGCGAACAAGCTGACGGCCGTCTATTTCGTGCAGAGCGACCCCTTCGACGGAACGCTTCACAAGGACATCCGCAAGGCCGTCTACGGAGAGACCTATCTCGGCCCGAAAGGCGACTGATCGGTAGCTATTGAAAATCCAACAGTGGCTCCCATATCCACCGACGTGGGGGGCCACCAGGTCATCGCTGTCGAACTCGCGCCGAGCCATGCGGGCTGGCGTTTGGACCGTGCGCTTGCCGATACGGTCCCCACCCTTTCGAGGGAGCGCCTCAAGGCTTTGATCCGCAGCGGAGCGCTGGAATCGCAGGCGGCTGGAGCCGTCCGCGATCCCGCTCTGAAGGTCCGTGGCGGAGAAGCCTTCATGCTCACCGTTCCGGAGCCCGCGCCGGCCCATAACGAGGCCCAGGACATTCCGCTTCGGGTGGTGTTCGAGGACCAGCATTTGCTGGTGGTCGACAAGCCCGCCGGGTTGGTCGTCCATCCGGCCGCCGGAAATCCCGACGGCACGCTGGTGAACGCGCTGCTGCACCACTGCGACGGGACCTTATCCGGTATTGGCGGGGTTGCCCGTCCGGGCATAGTGCATCGCATCGACAAGGATACGTCAGGGCTGTTGGTCGTCGCCAAAACCGACGTCGCGCACGAAGGGCTCGCAAGGCAGTTCGCTGCGCACAGCATCGATCGGCGCTATCTCGCGATCACGACCGGCGTTCCCGAAGGCCTCCGAGGGCACGGTCGACGCCCCGCTCGCGCGGTCTTCGACCAACCGCAAGAAGATTTCGATAGTCGAAGGTGGCCGCGGAAAGCGCGCCGTAACCCATTGGAGACGCTTGCAGATCTTGCGCGACGCAGCGCTCGTCGAGTGCCGCCTCGAAACAGGCCGGACCCACCAGGTCCGGGTCCACATGGCATCGCTTGGGCACCCGTTGCTCGGCGATCCGGTTTACGGCAGTTCCAGAAAGAACAGCCGTGACCTGTTGAAAAGACTGAATTTTGATCGCCAGGCGCTGCACGCGGCAGAGCTTGGATTTGTTCACCCCGTAACGAAGAACCGCCTGTCGTTCGCCAGTGGCATGCCAGCGGACATGCAGGAACTGTTCACCGCCCTTTTGGTATAGGATTTAGAGAGCTAGGCAGCGTATTAAGCCGCCGGCCCAGGGAGACGCTTGAAGCAAATGGCACAGAAGAATCTCGTCTCGATCCCCTCATCCGGTGGGGAGGCCGGGCTCAACCGCTATCTATCGGAGATCAAGAAGTTTCCGATCCTCGCGCCGGAGGAAGAGTATATGCTCGCCAAGCGCTGGCGCGAACATGACGATACCGAGGCAGCGGCGAAGCTCGTCAATTCACACCTTCGCCTCGTCGCGAAGATCGCAATGGGCTACCGCGGCTACGGCCTGCCGGTCAGCGAGCTGATCTCCGAAGGCAATATCGGCCTGATGCAGGGCGTGAAGAAGTTCGAGCCCGATCGCGGCTTCCGCCTGGCGACCTACGCCATGTGGTGGATTCGCGCGTCGATCCAGGAGTTCATCCTGCGCTCGTGGAGCCTCGTGAAGATGGGCACCACTGCGGCCCAGAAGAAATTGTTCTTCAACCTCCGCCGGATGAAGAACCAGATCGAGGCGTTCGAAGAGGGCGATCTCAAGCCCGCCGACGTCGCCAAGATCGCCAAGGATCTCGGCGTCACCGAGGAAGAAGTCGTCTCGATGAACCGCCGCATGGGCATGGGAGGCGACACCAGCCTCAACGCCCCGCTGCGCGACACCGAGGGCGAAGGCCAGTGGCAGGACTTCCTGGTCGACACCGGCCCGCTGCAGGACGAGCTGATCGCGGAGGACGAGGAAACCCGCGTCCGCCACGATCTGCTGATGGACGCGCTGGAAACGCTCAACGACCGCGAGAAGCACATCCTCACGGAGCGCCGCCTGACGGACGACCCCAAGACGCTCGAGGAATTGAGCCAGGTCTATGACGTCAGCCGCGAACGCATCCGCCAGATCGAGGTCCGCGCGTTCGAGAAGCTGCAGTCGGCGCTGATCCGTCTCGCCGGCGAGAAAAGGCTGCTGCCCGCCGCCTGAGGCCGCACCGAACGTCCGTTCGTCCTGAGCTTGTCGAAGGGCGCTGGCACAACGCCCGCGCCCTACGGCTCCGCGCGTTCCTCCGCGTCGGCGATGGTCGGTGACGCACCGGTCAGCTTCTCCCCATCCCGCGCCTCTTCCGGCCGATTCTGAACCTTATCGTCCGTGGCCACATTGTCCGCGGCCCACGCACCGCGCTCACCCATCGGCTGCGGGTGGCCCGTCGTGCTGTCCTTCGCCGTCTGGTGCTCGATCTCTCCATTGATCTCCGCACCAATCACGAAAACGTAGGCAGACAGGTACATCCACGTCAGCAAGCCCACCGTCGCCCCCAGCGAACCATAGGTTCGGCTATAGTCGCTGACCGTCGTCACCCACACGCCGAACAGCACGGTCAGCAGCAGCCAGGAAACGGACGTGAAGAGCGACCCCGGAGTAATCCAAGTCCACTTCGCCTTCTCCCGCGAGGGGCCGAAGCGGTACAGGGTCGCAGCAACGCCTGAAGTGACCAGAAGCAGGACCGCATAGGCCACCAACTTTCCAGCCGCGACCAACAGCGGCGAGGCATCCGGCACGACCGCTTCGAGCTGTGCCGCAACCGTCACGCCTGCAAGCGTCACCACGGAGAGAACGACCGCAACCAGGGTCATCGCCATGGCCGTGAGGTAGAACTTGAGAAGGCTCCTCTTCTCCTTCTCCTCATAGGCGATGTTGAGCGCCGTGATGATCGAGCCCGCGCCGTTCGTCCCACCGTAGAGCGCGACAAAGAAGGCGATCAGCAGCCCCACCCCCTTCTGCCCTTCCGACGACTTCATCGCCTGCACCAGCTGGTCGCCGATCAGCGCGGCCACATCGTTCGGCAGGATGCGCGTCAGCGTCTGCATCGTGCCGATCAGGGTCTGCACGTCCGCGACGAGGCCGTAGAACAAGACGATCATCGCCAGCAGAGAGAGCAATCCGAAGAAACCGTAGAAAGCGACCCCCGCCGCGACGAGCCCGACATTGTCGTCCCAGACGCGCTGCCACGTGCGGCTGGCGATGTCCCGCCATGCGGCACGGGGCATCTGCCACGGTGAAGTGGCCTGGTGACCCTTGGGATCGTCGATGACGCCGCTGCTGCTCATGCCGACCCAAATCGCGGCGGCGACCGCGCGTTCCATTTAATGGCTTCGGCATTTACTCTCTGACAGCACACTGGTGTTACGCCATCGCCACTGGAGACCATGATGGCAGCCGTTCCGTCCCCTCAAGACAGCGATCCGTACGAAGATCGCCGGGCCTATCCGAGGGTAACGGTGGCGCTGCCGGCCTTCGTCCAGGCCGATGGCGTGCGCCATTCCGTCCAGCTGCTCGACGTGTCGTCCGGCGGCGCCAAGCTGAACTGCGCCGCGGACCTTCCGGTGGGAGCAACCGTGACCCTCGACTGCGGCACGCTCTGCCGCTCGGCGATCATCAGGTGGCGCAACGGCGAACTTCTGGGAGTCTGCTTCGAAAGCGAGCTGGAATTGCGGGAAGTCTCCGCCCTGATCGACCGCTCCACCGCCCTCGGCGTCCGGATGAAGAAGGAATAGTCGCTCCATTTCTAGCCCCTCCCCTCGATGGGGAGGGGTTGGGGAGGGGTGACGGTCGCCCTAAAGCTCGACCGATGAAATACCGTCCCGCAATCGGTTCCACCGCCCGCGCGAGGTCGCTTAGATCAGACCCGACCGACGCTGAGAAAGCTATGTGGAGGCTGCTTCGCGAGTTTTTTCCCGAGGCTCGATTTCGCCGGCAGGTGCCGCTCCGCCGCTATGTCGTGGACTTCGCAAGCCATCGTGCTCGCCTGGTGATCGAATGCGACGGCGGCCAGCACGACGAAGCAGCGGACGCGGAGCGGACGAAGCTCATCGAGGCCGAGGGATATCGCGTGATTCGCTTCTGGAATCACGACGTGCTTGGCAATGCGGAAGGGGTGCATTCGGTGATCGCGTCGGCTTTGCTCGAACGCCACCCCCACCCTTCCCTCCCCATCAAGGGGGAGGGAGCTAGAAGGTCCGATTACGACCCATTGCAGACATTAGCGACCTACCCGTAAATTGTCCTGGTGGAGGGGCGCAGCCGATGAAAATGGTTAGTCCTATTCTTGGCTGGATCATCGGGTTTGCCGTTGGGATGGCCGTCTTTCTGACGGTAGGAGTTTGGGTGCTTTTCGCGGTGTCCTATGGCTTCATGCATAGCAACGGCAGCACCTGGATGATGGTTTACTTCTTTGGTTCTTGGATCGCCGTCATTGCCGCGTGCGTGTGGATCGCCCATCGCGTGAAGCGTGCTGTAACGCGGCAGAGCTGACGACCGCCCATGTCCGTTTCCACCAGAAGACAACATTAGCGGAGTGTCTGCTTTCGACCCATTCCGGCCATTAGCTGTCGTAGTGGCGTCCTTCGACCCAAATCAGACACTAGTCTCTGAAAGTTCTAGTTGCAGTTTGGCGGTTTCCACCGTTGTCTCGAACCATTCAGTCACGAGGCGGAATTGGCTAAGCCCACGTCGGTAGAGTTCACGCTGCCGAAATCGAAGGTCGGCATCTCGGTCGAGCATGCGCAGCGGGCTTGCCAGCTTGCCAATCACGGATGGAGAGGTCAAGCTCGATGAGGAAGCTTCCCTCGCCGGTAGCAATGCTGTTCGTCCGGCTCGGCGGTGCATAAGCGGCGTGGTCAGCCGTCAGCGCGAACAGGAACTTCAAACGTAGATTGGGGCCTTCGGCGACCACCCCTAGGAAATAGCTGTCCTCAAGATAGGCACCGGAAAACTCGGGAAGGTATTGTTCATCCATGTCCCGAGCTTAAAGGCGACTGACCGAGCGCATGTCCGCTTTCCACCAAACCTGCCGCGTCGGCTTTCCATTGCGGACATTGGATCTGCTGCGATGCTACGCGTCACGCACAGCATGGAGGCGGGGGTGTCGCAGTAATTGAGAGAACCGCTGTCAGGCTTCTGACCGGCAAAGTCTCGCCTTACCTCGTTGGCGGCGTGGCTGGCCTCGTGGGTGCACACAGGGCTGAACAAGTTCGAGGTTATGTTTGTGCTCGTGCTGGCCTTCTGCGTCGCGTTCTTTGGGCCGTATCAAGTTCGCCGTCTCGTCCAACTATGGAGGAAGCGCAACACCTAAAGGTCCACTCGTCGAGAAAGTCCTAAATGCTAGTGTCAGCTTTCCACCCAAAGCGGACATTGCACATATCGCTGTCCTACAACGCGGCCTTTGTGCTCCACACTGGCGGATGAGATTTCGAGCGCCCCCTCAACGCCGCGCCCGCGCAGACGGTTGGACGGACCGCAAACGTGTCACCTTCATTGTCACCCTCGCGGCGAGCGGCAGTGTTACCTTTGCGGCGGCTTCCGCGGGTCTCAGCCGCAAGTCCGCCTACGCGCTGAAGAAGCGCGACTGCGCCTTCGCTTCTCTCTGGAAGCGCGCTCTGGAAGCTGGGGAGTCATTGCGGCCCGGCGGCAGCAAAGGTGACACCGCGAACCCGCGCAACACCATCAACATCGTCAACTTGCGTGCGCCCGATCGCTCCATCGCCTCCGCCGGGCGCGACCGTTTCTTCGCCAACCTGCATTTGCGTCTGCCCGGCGCATCATCGCCTAGAGCGAATCAGCCAAGGCTCTTGCCAAGACTACAAAACAGTCCGACGCTGATCGTTTCGGAAGAGCGCGTCGAGCGCCTTCAGGCGACTCGGGCGCCCGGCAACGGACGAGAGGAGAGTCGCATGCCACATGCCAATGGAGCCCCTACAACCGGCACTCGAGCCATCGCGCTGGTCGGACCGGCCGGCGCGGGCAAGACCAGCCTCGCCGAAGCGATGCTTTTCGCGGCAGGCGCAACCGATCGACTGGGCTCCACGGCCAACGGAAGCAGCATCGGCGACAGCAGCGCCGAAGCGCGCCAGCGTGGCGGCTCGACCGAGCTCAACCTCTACAATTTCAAATATCTCGACGACGAATTCGCGCTGATCGATTGCCCCGGTTCGGTCGGCTTCGCCGCCGACGGCGCGCGTGCCGTCGCGACGGCCGACCTTGCCATCGTCGTCGTCGACCCGGATCCCGCACGAGCTCCGCTCGCGGCTCCGGCGCTGCGCATGCTCGACGAGCTTGGCATACCGCACCTCATTTTCGTCAACCGCATCGACCAGTCGCACGGCCGCATCCGCGACCTGCTCTCGGCGCTTCAGCCGGTCAGCGTCTCGCCGCTGATCGCCCGCCAGATTCCGATCCGCGACGGCGAGAAGGTCACCGGCTTCGTCGATCTCGCGCTGGAACGCGCCTACCATTACGTGCCCGGCAAGGAGTCCGAGCGTATCGAGATTCCCGAGGAGCTTCAGCAGCGCGAGGCGGAAGCACGCACGCAGATGCTGGAGCATCTCGCCGATCATGACGACGAGCTTCTCGAGCAATTGCTCATGGACCAGACCCCCGAGCAAAACCGCGTGATTGCAGGATCTCGCGCGCGAAACCGGCGAGAGCCTCGGCGTGCCCGTCCTGTTCGGAAGCGCGACCAGTTCCTGGGGCGTGCGCCGCCTGCTCAAGGCGCTGCGTCACGAAACGCCCGGTCCCGAAGCGGCGGCGAGCCGCCTCTCCGTCTCCGACCCGTCGATCTACGCCTTCAAGGTGCAGCATGGATCGGTCGGCAGGCTCGCCCTCGGCCGCGCGCTCGGTGGAAAAATCGCGGAAGGCGCTGACCTGAAGACCGACGCCGGCGATCATTCCCGCGCCGGGTCGATGTTCAAGGTCCAGGGCGAAAAGACGCAGAAGATCAACGAAGCGCGCCCCGGCGATGTCATCGCAGTCGCCAAGGTGGACAACGTCAGGGCCGGCCAGTGGCTCGGGTCGGGCAAGGCCCCGCCGCCGGTCGAGGTCGAATATCCGGCACGGAACTGCGCCTTCGCCATCGAGCCCGCCGACCGCAAGGACGACGTCAAGCTGTCGGGCGCGCTCCAGCGGCTCACCGAGGAGGACTTCGGCGCTGATCGTCGAGCATGACGATGCCAACCACGAAATCCGCCTTCGCGGCGTGAACGACGAGCATCTCAACACGGTCATCGGTCGCTTGAAACGCCGCTACGGCGTCGACGTGAAGAGCCACACGCCGCAGGTCGGCTACCGCGAATCCATTCGCAAGCCGGTGCGGCAGCATGGCCGTCACAAGAAGCAGTCGGGCGGGCACGGCCAGTTCGGCGACGTCATCATCGAAATCCGTCCCCTCAGCCGGGGCGAAGGCTTCAAATTCGAGGAGAAGATCCACGGCGGCTCCGTGCCGAAGCAGTGGATTCCGGCGGTCGAGGATGGCGTTCGCGAGGCGCTGGTCAAGGGTCCGCTCGGCTTCGAAGTGGTCGACGTCGCCGTGACCCTCGTCGACGGCAGCTACCACAGCGTCGACAGCTCCGAGCTCGCCTTCCGCCTTGCCGGGCGCCTGGCGATGCATGAAGCCCTTGCTGCCGCGGGCCCACACCTGCTTGAGCCGATGCACAAGCTCACCGTCGTCTGCCCGTCGAGCGCGACCAGTCGCATCACGTCCGCCGTCGCGGGCCGACGCGGTCAGATGCTCGGCATGGCTCCGCGCGACGGCTGGACCGGCTGGGACCGCATCGACGCCTTGCTTCCGGAAGCCTGAGCTTGGCGGGCTTGAGGCCGAGCTTCGGTCGCAGAGCCAGGGTCTCGCGACCTACGAAGCGCAGTTCGACCATCTGGCCGAACTGAACGGGCCGCTGGCGGACAAGGTGATCCAGCAACGCGTGCCGGAAACCGCCTAGATCGCGATTGCTGCCTGACAGGGCGGATAGGCTCGCCTAGACCTGTCGGTTGATGAGGCATTGGATCAAGGACGCGCACTTCCGCTCGCTGTTGAAGAACAGCAGCTATCTCGGCGTGTCCAAGGCCGTGGCGGCAGTCGCCGGCATCGCGACGCTGGCCTTCGCCGGACGCGGCCTCGGCGTGATTTTGTTCGGCATGCTGATCCTGATCGTCAGCTACGCCAAGGCCGCCAGCGGACTGAGCAAGTTCCAGTCGTGGCAGCTGATCGTTCGCTACGGCGGACGGGCGCTGGCGGGCGGCGAGCAAGAGGAGTTCAAGGCTTCCACCGGCTTCGCCTTCGCGCTCGACGTTGTCAGCGGGATCGGCGGAATGATCCTCGCCGTGATGCTCTTGCCCTTCATCGGGCATTGGTTCGGGATCACCGAGCAATATCTGTGGCTCGCGATGCTCTATTGCACATTGCTGCCGACAATGAGCGCCGCAACGCCGATCGGCGTGCTCCGCGCGCTCGACCGCTTCGACCTCATCAGCTGGCAGGGCAGCAGCTACCCCATCGCCCGTGCAGTGCTTGCCGGCATCGCCTTCGCCACCGGCGCGCCCTTTGAAGCCTATGTCGCGATCTGGTTCGTCACCGATCTCGGCGGTGACCTCGTCCTGTGGTTCCTTGCCTGGCGCGAACTGCGCAGGCGCGGCTTGCTGGAGGGCATCCGGCCAACGCTTCGGCCCGAGAGGCTGCCCGGCGCCTGGCGGTTCGCCATCCACGTCAACCTGACCTCCAGCCTCACGACCGCCTGGGGACCCATCGCACGCCTGGTCGTCGGCGGTCTCCTCGGCCCAGCCGGAGCAGCCATCTTCCGCGTCGCTTCGAGCCTTGCCGACGTCGCCGAGAAGCCGGCCGATTTGCTGTCGAAGGCCTTCTATCCCGAAGTGGTCCGCATGGACCTGGCCACCAAGAAGCCCTGGAAGCTGATGCTGCGGGGAACGGCGCTCGCCGGTGCCGTGGGACTTGCATTTGTCTTGGTGCTGCTGATTACCGGACGGCCGCTGATCGAACTGCTGTTCGGCAAGGAATTCCTCGCCGCCTACCCGGTCATCATGGTCTTGCTGATCGCACCGCTGCTGGCCGTGGTCAGTTTCCCGCTACCGTCGATGCTCTACGCCCTCGACAGGCCCGATGCACCCCTGAAGGCCCGGCTTGTCGGGACGATCATATTCTTCGCGATCATCGCTCCACTGGCCTGGCGGTTCGGTGTCATCGGCGCGGCCGTCGCATTTGTTGTGGGTACCGCCGCGACCGTCAGCGTGCTCGCTTTCCAACTCTGGCGGGAATACCTCCGCGTAAGGGGCGCCGCGACGAGCAAGTCAGCCTAGAGAAGCGACTCCACCACAGCGATCGGCTGCCAATCGCCCAGACCGTTCTCCTCCGCGAAATTCTCGGGAAACGGCTCGCCGGCGTGAATGCCCCCGGCAACGAACAGGGCATCGAAGCCCTGCCTGGCCGCTCCGACGATGTCGGTTGGCAGCCCATCGCCGATCGCAAGCACTTCGCTGGCTGGCGGATAGCCCGCCAGGCTCAGCGCATAATGATAGATCGCCGGGAACGGCTTCCCGTACCAGACGACACGCCCGCCCAGTCCGAGGTAGACGTCCGCAAGCGCACCGGCACATGGCTCGACCGCGCCGCCCCGAACGACGACGCGGTCGGGGTTTAGGCAGTGCAGGAGCACGTCGCGGTCGGCGAGCTGTTCGAGTTGTCCGCGATAATCTTCGACGTGGCGCCGCAGGTCGTCGAGGCCCGTGCACGCCAGCTCGGTGAAGCTTTCGTCCTCGGCAATCCGGACGCTGCGGCCTTCCAGGATTTCCCGGTCCGGCTCCGTGCCGATGAAGCCCACCGGACGTCCAGCGGACGTAATCTCGGCGATACCTGCCTCTCCGCTCGTCGCAATGCCGTTCCAGGCCTCGGCAGGCAGGCCGAGCCGTCGAAGCTGCTCTTCCACGGCCACGGCCGTTCGCGGCGCGTTAGTGACCAGAATGATCGTCCGCCCTTCCCGCCTCCACTGCAGCAGGCGCTCGGCCGAGCCCGGATACAAATGCACGCCGTCGTGAACGACGCCCCAAATATCGCACAGGATCAGTCGGTAGCGCTCCGGAAGCGCATCAAGGATATTCATCGCGGGGTAGAACTCGGATCAGGCGGGTTGTGCTGCAACGTTCCCCGCTTCTTCTTCCGGCTCTCCCGCAGAAATCACCTGCGCAGCGACGAGGTCACCCGTCACGTTGAGCGTGGTTCGGCACATGTCGAGGAACCGGTCGACTCCGAGAACGAGGGCGATCGCCTGCGGGTCGATGCCGACCATCGCGAGGATCAGGGCCACGACCGGCAAGGAGCCGGCGGGGACGCCCGCAGTACCGATACCGCCGAGGATGCAGACGAGCATCACCGTCAACTGCTGCCACAAGGTCAGCTCGATGCCGAAGAATTGGGCGAGAAAGATGACGGTTACGCCTTCGAACATGGCGGTCCCGTTCTGGTTGGCGGTCGCGCCGATGGTGAGGACGAAACGCGAGACCCGGCGCGGCAGCTGCAGCTTCTCCTCCGCAACGCGAAGCGCAGTCGGAAGCGTGGCATTCGACGATGCCGTCGAGAAGGCCATCAACATGGCTTCCTGGACTTCGCGGAAGAAGGCGATGGGGTTCTTCTTGCCAAGCACGGCCAGCAGGATCGGGTAGACGATGAACATCTGGATCGCGAGGGCCAGCACCACGACACCGACATAGGCCGACAGGCGGATCAGCAGGTCCCAGCCGAACAAGGCGGCAAGGTTGAACATGAAGCAGGCAACCGCGATCGGCGCGAGCTTGATGACGAGCAGGATGAGCCGCATCGTAACGTCGAACAGACCTTCGAATCCCCGCTTCAGCGCATGCGCATTCGGGGTGTCGGTGAGGAGCAGGCCGATGCCGAAGAAGAGCGCGAAGAACATGACCGAAAGGATAGCGCTGTTACGTGCCCATCACCTCGACCAGGTTGTTCGGGATGATGTTGATGAAGGCGTCGACACCGGACGGCTGCTCGGTGCCAGTCTTGACGATCTCACCTGCGCGATCCGCCTGTCCTGCGAGCATCTCCGCCGCGGCCTGCCGATCCACGCCGGCGCCCGGCTTAAAGATGTTCACGACGGCAAGGCTGACCGCGACCGCGATCGCGGACACGACGATGGTGTAGACCAAAGTCCGCAATCCGACGCGTTTCAACGAACGGACCTCGCCCATCTCGGAAATGCCGACGATCAGCGCCGAGAAGAGCAGAGGGATTACGAGCATGAAGATGAGGCGCAGGAAAATCTGCCCTATCGGCTGCGTCACATAGGTCGTGACGACGTCGACCCAAGCCGCGTCGCGCTGGGTCGAATAGACGACTAGGCCGAGCACGAGCCCGACGACAAATCCGATCAGCATCTGCCACTGCAGCTTCAAGCCGCGACCCGTTTGCGCCTCTTGCATCAACCCTCCTGTTTCAGCCGGGGCATTGAGCCGGGGCCAACGCCTGTCAAGCGAAGCCGGCCCTCGCGGACCATATCCAGGCGGCCGCCGGAAAACTCACGGCGGTGCCGTCAAAATGTTCCTCGAGCACGCGCTGCATCCGATCGCGGGCACCCTCCCGTTGATCTTCAGGCAGCGAAGCCAGCACGGAGGCCGCAGGGCCGATCCGCGTCATCATCGTCATGGCGCTTTCCACGGTCCCGGCGACATAATTGAAATTGACGGCACGCGGCTTTGCGTCGTTCCAGCCGGAGGATGTGAGGATTTCCGTCACATAATTCGGATCTGCGAATGCAAAGCCACTAGGCGCTCGACCCGGCGGCGGGACCGTCTGTCCGGCAGCCGCCGCTGCGAGTTCGGAAGCCCAGTGGTTCGCCTGCCACTCCTGAAAGCATGAAAAGACGATCGAGGCGCCAGGACTGGCAGAATCGCGCAAATGCCGGAACGCCTGGACGGGGTCCGGGAAGAACATGACACCGTGGCGCGAATAGATCAGGTCGAAGGGACCCCGCTTCCCTGCCACCGCTTCGGCGTCGCCAAGGACGACTTCGATGTTTGGCCTGTTGGCGGTTCTGCCCTGCGCGACGCGGACCAGGGCCGGCGAGATATCGCAGGCAACGATGGATGCGTCCGGCCTGGCGTCGGCCAGGGCAATGGCGGTCGAACCGGCACCACAGCCAACCTCGAAGGCTCGAAAGCCGTTCTCGGGCGAACCTTGGAGCGAAGCCGACAGCAAATCCGACGACAGGCCCTGCAATCCTCGGTCGGTGTGCTCCCAAAGCTCGGCCCAGACGTCGCCGTTCGCGGTTGCCCATTCCGGCCCGGTCCGGGTGCTTGGGTCGCTCACGCGGCCGGTCCAAACGGATCGTCGATCGACGGCGGCGGCACCGAAAACCACTTGGGACCTGCTTCGGTCATGTAGAAACAGTCCTCCAGCCGGATCCCGAACTTGCCCGGCAGATAGATGCCCGGCTCGTTCGAGAAGCACATTCCCGGTGCAAGCGGCGTCGTTTCGCCGTGGACGAGGTTGATTGGTTCGTGACCTTCCATACCGATGCCGTGGCCCGTGCGATGCGACGTGCCCGGCAATTTGTAGCCCGGCCCGTAGCCCCAGCTTTCGTAGGTGCGCCGGACCGCATCGTCGACGCTGCCCGCGGGCGCACCGACCTTGGCCGCGGCAAAGGCGATGTCCTGCCCCCGGCGCATTTGATCCCAGACCTTGCGCACTTCCGGCGCGGGACCGCCGCCGAATACGAACGTTCGCGAGATGTCGGACTGGTAGCCGTGAACGGAGCAGCCACAGTCCAGCAGGACCACCGATCCCGGCTCGACAAGCTGCGGCTTCCGGGTCCCATGCGGGTAGGCCGAGCCCTCCCCGGTCAGCACGAGCGCGAATTCGGGAGTTCCGCCGAGCGCCTCGGTCGCGGCGTTGATCATCGCCGAGATATCGGTCTGGCTCATCCCTCGGCGGACTTGCGGATGAACCTGTCGGTAGGCGCCGACCGTGATGTCCGCGGCAGCCTGCATCAGCGCAAGCTCCGCCGGAGATTTGAGCATCCTCAAGGCCCGCACGACCGGATTGGCGCTGACGACCTTGGCGCCAGGCAGCTGCTGCTGCAGCTTGTCGAGGATGAAGTAACGGTTGGTCTCTTCGAACCCGATCGGCGAGCCGGCGACGCCGCGCTCCTTGAGATAGTCGGCGACGAGCTTCAGCGGCTCCTCGTCCTCCTGCCAGACGCGGATTTCGGCCGGAACCTTGAGGCTTTCCTCGACCGACGGCTTTTCGAAATGCGGCGTGACGATGATCGGCTCCCCGCTGGCGGGAATGACGACCCCTGTCAGCCTCTCCGACCGGCCCCATTGAACGCCTGTGAAATAGTCGAGACTGGCGCCGGACTCGATGACGACGGCTCCGATCCCGTGCCGCTGCATCAGCTCGCGAGCCCTGGCGAGACGGACCAGCCGCTCCTCTCGGCCGATCGGCGGGCGGGAACTTGATTGCTGTCGTCGCCTGCGCACTGGACGACGCGCGAACCGGAAGGATGGCTGTAGCAGCGACGGCGCCTCCAGTTCCAATCAAAGCGCGTCGACTGATATTCATTCCAAGCATTTTCCGCCCCTGGATTGCCGCGCTGCACTGTTGCACGAGGCGGCGGCTTCGGCCAGCAGGCCCGGATGCCGTTCAGCTTGCATAACCTGCCCGGGTCCGGACCGCGGCCCGGGCCGCGCGAGACGATCGCGCTTCTCGCCGGGCTTATGGCGCTCAATGCCTTCGCGATCGATGCGATGATTCCCGCGCTGCCGGCGATCGGGGCGGATCTCGACGTGGTCAACGACAACGACCGGCAACTGGTCGTGGTCGCCTACATGCTCGGCTTCGGAGCGACGCAGTTGGTCTGGGGTCCGCTGGCCGACCGCTACGGCCGCAAGCCGATTCTTGCGGCAGGCGTCGGACTCTATGCCTTCTTCGCCGTGCTTTGCGCGGTCGCTGGAAGCTTTCCGCTTCTCGTCGCCGGGCGGGCCGCCATGGGCGCATCGGCGGCGGTCACGCGCGTGCTGGTCGTCGCCATGGTCCGCGACCTGTTCGAAGGCGAGGCGATGGCGCGGGTCATGAGCCTGGTGTTCATGGTCTTCATGGTCGTTCCCGTGCTGGCGCCAAGCGTCGGCCAGGGCATCCTGCTGTTCGGCGCCGTGGCGCGCCATCTTCCTTGTGCTCGCTGCTTACGGCCTGATCATGCTGACCTGGGGCCTGCTGCGCCTGCCGGAAACGCTGCATCCGGAATATCGGCGGAGCCTGGCGCCGCGCGAAATTTTGCGGGCCGGCGGTCGAGACGGTGCGCGAGCCGCTGTCGCGCGGCTACACGCTGGCGCTGACGGTCGACTTTCGGCGCGCTGATCGCCTATATCTCGACCATCCAGCAGATCGTCTTCGACGTGTTCAAGGCGCCTGGGGCAATCGGCCTGGTGTTTGGCGCAGTGGCCGCGCCCATGGCGCTAGCGTCCTGGACCAATGCGCGCTTTGTCGGTCGCTTCGGATTGCGCCGCGTGGGGCATGGCGGAGCGTTGGCTTTCGCCGTCGTGACGCTGATTCACGCCCTGATCGCCACCGCCGGCTATGAAAGCCTCACCGCGTTCATCATCCTCCAGGCGCTGGCGATGGTCTGCTTCGCCTTCTGCTCGTCGAACCTCGGCACGCTGGCGATGGAGCATATGGGACCGATCGCCGGAACGGCCTCGTCGGTGCAGGGCGTGGTCGGCACGATCGGCGGATCGGCGGTCGGCTACGCGATCGGCCAGGCCTTTGACGGCACGGCCCTGCCCTTCCTGTGGGGAACGGCAGCCTGCGCCACCATCACGTTCGTGCTGACGATGCTTACGGAGCCGAAGCGCCTGTTCGCCGGACCGTCAGCGCCCGAGCGCTGCGAAACCCTACCCGAGGACCTGGGCTAGCTCCCTCCCCGCTTGAGCGGAGAGGGAGGGCTGGGGACTATTCGGCGGCGATATCGTCGTCGGCGGTCGGGCCGACCATCAGCGCTTCGCCGACTTCCTCGGTCTTGCCGCGGATCGAGCGCTCGATCGCGCTCGGCCATCTCGGGATTTTCCTTGAGGTAGTCTTGGCGTTCTCACGGCCCTGACCGATGCGGATCGAATCGTAGCTGAACCAGGCACCCGACTTTTCGACGATGCCCGGCCTTGACGCCGAGATCGAGGATTTCGCCGACCTTGGAGACGCCTTCGCCGTACATGATGTCGAATTCGACCTGCTTGAACGGCGGGGCGACCTTGTTTTTGACCACCTTCACGCGGGTCGTATTGCCGACGATATCGTCGCGATCCTTGATCTGGCCGGTGCGGCGGATGTCGAGCCGGACCGAGGCGTAGAATTTGAGCGCATTGCCGCCGGTGGTGGTTTCCGGATTGCCGTACATGACGCCGATCTTCATTCGGACCTGGTTGATGAAGATGACGGTGCAGCGCGAGCGGCTGATCGAGCCGGTCAGCTTGCGCAGCGCCTGGCTCATCAAGCGCGCCTGAAGGCCGACGTGGCTGTCGCCCATCTCGCCTTCGATCTCGGCCCGCGGCACCAGCGCCGCGACCGAAGTCGATGACCAGCACGTCGATCGCATTCGAACGCACCAACGTGTCGACGATTTCCAGCGCCTGCTCACCCGTGTCGGGCTGCGACACGATCAGCTCGTCGATGTTGACGCCCAGCTTCTTGGCGTAGACCGGATCGAGCGCATGTTCGGCATCGACGAAGGCGGCCGTTCCGCCGACGCTTCTGCGCTTCGGCAATGGCGTGCAAGCGCGAGCGTAGTCTTGCCCGAGCTCTCCGGCCCGTAAATCTCGACGATGCGGCCGCGCGGCAAGCCGCCGACGCCGAGCGCGATGTCCAGCCCCAGGCTGCCGGTCGAGATCGTCTCGATCTCGATCTTCTCGCGGCTGCCGAGCTTCATCGCCGAGCCCTTGCCGAAGGCGCGATCGATTTGTGCGAGCGCTGCTTCGAGCGCCTTTTGCCGATCCATTCTCACCGATTCATCCGCTTCCGACGACCTTGAGCTGCGCTGCCATGACCCCTGTCCTCCTCGTCAACTGGCGGCCGAGCGCCGACCCGATTGACGTTATGCGTATCATGCATTTGTTCTAGGAGAACAAGAGGGGAACATCAGTCGGAATTGCCACACTAACGCGCTGTGATCAGCGTTTTTCCGCGCGATCGCTTCCAGCGCATCATCCATGGCCTCACGAAATTCTGAGCGCTGGTAGATGTCGTTGTGTCCGGCGCGCGGAGATCGTCCGGTCGAAGACGAGGTTCGGCACCTGACTGGCGCGAAGCGCGTCGGTGCGCCGAGGCCGGATGATCTCGTCGCATTCGCGCGCGATGATCGACCGATCGGAACCTGGACGTTCGCGAGCGCGCCAGCGGCATCGATCTCATGTGGAAGAACGAGCCCATCGGGCAGCCAGGGCATAATGATGCGGCGGCGACCTTTTCAGCGAATCGAACGGGGTGACGAGGATCAGCCCACCGAGGTCGCGCCGGCTTTCGGCGAGGGCCGCGACGCCCGTGCCGATGCTGAAGCCGACGGCGATCGATCCGCATCGGCTCACCCTGGCTCGACCGCCGCATCGAAGACGATCGGCGCATCGGCGATCAGAGCGTCCGCGGATGGCCTGCCCGTCGACGGCCGATAGCCGCGATAGTGGAAGGCGACGACATGCGCTTCGGGATAGAGTCGTGAAGATATGCCGCGACGTCGTTCGCCATTCCAGGCATTGCCACCAAAGCCCAGGATCATCGCGATCCTCGACTTCGACTCCTGTCGCGGCGGAATGTGGACGCCGTGCAGATGTCTCCCGTCCGTCGTGCAGACCGTGCAGCTTTCCGCGCCGAGGCCGCTGGGCACCGCGCCGGCGCGACGGCGTGAACCGGGAAGATGAAAGTCGTCTTGAAAGACCAAAGCATGGCGAATGATCACCGCACAAGCGACGAAAAGGACAGCGAACGCCAAGCGCTGGCCACAGTAGGCGCGCGGCGGGCGTCGTCAGGCGTCCAATGCGCGTCGATCGCCGGGGTGACTCGGTCGATCGTATAGGGCTTGTCGATCACCGGCACGCTGGCGAACTCGCGCGGCGGCGGATCGACATGGCCGCCACTCGCAAGAACGAACGGAACGCCGCTGCTCGCGCAGTCGGCTCGCGACCGGCCAGACGCTCTCGCCCTTCAGATTCACGTCGAGGATGGCGAGATCGAAGCCACCCTTGGTGGCGGCTGCGCACGCATCGCGTCCTGACACGTCTCGCAGATTGCCGCGACCTAATGACCGAGCGACATCGAGGAAGTCCTCGAGCATCATCGAGATGAGCGGCTCGTCTTCGACGATCAGGATATAACGCGTGCCGGCCATGGATCTCGGGAATAGCGTGCGTTTCGGCTGTGGAAAGCGCTAATTCATTGCTGACGCCGCCAGGGCGTCCCGCACCGCCTCGGCAAGCTCCTGCATCGAGAAGGGCTTGGGCAGGAAAGGCGACATTGTCGATATCGATCGATTTGCGCAGCTGTTCTTCGGCATAGCCGGACATGAACAGGATCGGCAGCTCGGGACGGGTCTTGCGCGCTTCGCGGACCATCGTCGGCCCGTCCATTATCGGCATGACGACGTCGCTGATCAGCAGATCGACCGTCCTCGCCCCGTTGGCGAGCATTTCGAGCGCCTCCTCGCCGTTGCTTGGCGGTCATCACCGTATAGCCGTGACGGGTCAGCGCACGCTCGGCGACCGTGCGAACCATCGGCTCGTCCTCGACCAGCAGGACGCGTCCCGCTACCCCACAGTTCGTTGTCGCTCCTTCGGCTTGACGCGCGTGCGCGTCGCCACGGCTGCACGCTTCGACTGCATGCACCGGCAAGATAGATGGTGAAGCGGGTGCCCTCGTCGACCTTGCTGTCGGCGAAGATGAAGCCGCCCGACTGCTTGACGATGCCGTAGACGGTGGAAAGACCGAGCCCGGTGCCCTTGCCGACTTCCTTGGTGGTGAAGAACGGCTCGAACACCTTGCCGAGCACATTGGGCGGAATGCCGGTGCCGGTGTCGGTAATCGACAGCGCGGCATAATCGGCGACCGGCAGGATATCGCGACCCAGTTCTGCGACCTGGTCGGATTGGACCGCATAGGTCTGGATCGTCAGCGTCGCCGCCGCCCTTCGCCTGCCATGGCGTCGCGCGCATTGACCGCCAGATTGACGATCACCTGTTCGAGCTGGCCCGGATCGGCACGAACCGGGACGAGGTCGCGGCCATGCTTGACGACGAGAACGACGGTCTCGCCGAGCAGCCGTCTTGCAGGAGGTGCGACACTTCGGACACGACGTCGGGAAGCTGCAGCGACCTGCGGGCGAAGCGTCTGCTGGCGCGAGAAGGCGAGCAATTGCCGGGTCAGGCCGGCGGCGCGGTTCGAGTTCGACTTGATCTGCTGGATGTCGTCATAATCGCTGTCGCCCGGCGTGTGGCGCATCAGCATCAGGTCGCAATGGCCGATGATCGCGGTCAGGATATTGTTGAAATCGTGCGCGACGCCGCCGGCGAGCTGACCGACCGCCTGCATCTTGGTCGCCTGCGCGACCTGGCGCTTCAGCTTGGCTTCCTCGCTATTGTCCTTGAGCAGCAGCAGCACGGCCGCGTCGCCGAGGCCGCGCAGACCGGCGACGGTCAGCGCGACCGGCTCCTCCGGATCGCGCGTCAGGCGGATGGGATGTCGCCCGACATGGCCGGGCCGCGCGCGTTGCGTCGGACGGCGTCGGCGACGGCCGCCTTGTCTTCCTTGACGACGAGGTCGCCGGGATAGACCAGCTTGCATTGTCCTTGATGCCCGCGGCATCCGGAATGCCTTGTTCATCGTCAGGAAGCGACCGTCGCGGTCGACCAGCGCCAGGCCGATCGGCAGCATGTCGAGCAGGGCTTGCAGATTGGACGAGCCGCCCGATGCCGCGGACCCGTCGAATAGCAGGAATGTGCCCGTCCCGCCCGGCACGGCCGGATTGACCGGCACGTGGACCGCCCGCAGGGGACCGCCCGCCTCCCCGTCGGCGGGAAGATGGAAGGAGCCGTCCTCGGCAACCTCGACCAACTCTGAAAAGCGCGGACTGTCGTCGCGATGTCCCGCGGGAATAGCGCGGTCCGCGAAGAGCTTGTTCGCCGCTAGGACGCGACCGCCGACATCGACCAGCGCCGCAAGCACTCCCGCCCGTGTCAGACGCTCCCCGGTGACTCCGGAAATGCCCTGGATCGCGAGCGCCAGCGGATCGGCCGGAGCGGGAACGGGAAAGCGCCACAGCAGCAGGTCGTTGCGAAGCCCGGCGCGCTGAACCTCCACCGCGGAGGGACCGGCAAGGGTTGCAACGCCAGCTGCACAGCCCGCACCGTCGCGCCAAGCCATAGAGACCGCAGCCAGCAGAGATTGCGTCGACTCATGGTCTGCAGGCAGACGAAGGGGCGGCACAGTCTCGAACCGCGTACGATAAGCCTCGTTCGCCGCGAGTAATGCGCCCTCAGTTGAGGTAATTGCAGCTGGTTCTTCACATAGCGCAAGAGCTGCGCCCACCAGCCCGAAGTCGGAGCCCTGGTCACCGACGATTTCCGAATTAAGGCGAGAAGGACGCCCGTCGAGCGCGGTCATCGTGGCGAAGGCGCCTCCGCCAGCTAGCCCCGCCAGAACGAGCGTCGGAACGATACCGAATTGCAGCCAGATCAGCCCAAGGCTGAGCAGCGCCCCACCGCCAAGCGCCGGAAGCAGCCAACGAGCACGGTCATCCAGCGGATGGGGTGCAATTGTCGGCAGCTCCTGATGCAACATTCGGCTGGGGTCCTCCGCTACCAGATTCTTACACGCTGCTCCGGCGAAAGGTACATTTTATGGCCCGCCTCCACGCCGAGGGCCGGATGCTACTGATCGCTGGTCCGATACTTCATATTAGACCCGTCAGCTAATCTCTTGAGCTGACGCGTCTTCTCGCGCAGCGTAGCGTCGTTGGACCCATTTCCGTCCGACCCACCAGCGCCATCCGACGAGCGACACCCAATATCCCGCAAATGCAAAGACCGCAGCGATCACCACCAGGCCAGTCACCATTGCGGGAGCCGCATCGGAAAGCAGCCAAGTGAACCATCGCCCAATGCTGGCATGTGTCGTCGCCAGCACCTGAAGCGTCGCTAAATCGGCATGAAAGCCCAATCGGTTGCCGACATTAACGGCCGCGACAAGGAAGAATGGCGTGGTCGCCGGGTTGGACAGGAAGGTCATGGCCGCTGCGATCGCGACGTTTCCGCGCAGGGCCATGCAGGCGAGCGCCGCGCCGACGATCTGGAGCCCCGGTACCATCAGGAAGATTCCGACGAACAAGCCCACGGCCACGCCGCGCGGAACGGATCGCCGGGTGAAGCGCCACAGCTCCGAATGCCGGATTCGATGGCCGAACGGCTTCAGGAGAACGCTGTTCTGCATGTCGTGCCGGCTCGGGGCATGCTTCGCCATGAAGCCGCGAACGATGGATGCGAGATCAGCCACGTGACCTCAGCAGCCGTCCCTGTTCGCGCTTCCAGTCGCGCTCTTTGATCGTGTCCCTTTTGTCGTGCACTTTCTTCCCTCGGGCGAGCGCCAGCTCGACCTTCGCCTTACCGCTTGGAATTGAAATATATCGATAGCGGCACAAGGGTTAATCCCTGGCGAGTCACCGCGCCGTTCAACTTGGCGATTTCTCGCCCCTTCAGCAACAGCTTCCGCTGCCGCCGCGGTTCATGATTGAGACGGTTGCCGTGGCTGTATTCGGGGATGTGGCTGTTGATCAGCCAGACTTCCTCGTCGTTGATCGTCGCATAGCTCTCGGCGATCGAGCCTTCACCTTGCCGGAGTGCCTTCACCTCGGTCCCGGTGAGGGCGATCCCCGCCTCCATGCGGTCGTCGACGAAATAGTCGAAGCGCGCGCGCCGGTTCTCGGCGACGACCTTCTTCTTGTCGAAAGGGGATGGCAGCGGCTTGGACACGAGGACCTATATAGGGGCTAAATCAGGCCCGCGTGCTCCAAAGCCTTGTCGACCGCCTGCTTCGAGGCCTCCGACGGCTCGGTGAGCGGCAAGCGAAGGGCTGTCGGAAAACCTGGACGAACGCGGCTGAGCGCATATTTCGTCGGTCCCGGCGAGCTGTCGGTGAACAAGGCCGCGTGCAGGGGATAGAGCCGGTCCTGCAGCGTGATCGCGTCATCCCAGCGCCCCTCGCGGGTTGCGGCCTGAAACTCGGCGCAGAGGCGCGGTGCAACGTTGGCACTGACCGAGATGCAGCCCACCCCGCCCATCGCGTTGTAGCCAAGCGCAGTCTCGTCATTGCCCGACAGCTGGCAGAATTTCTCGCCGCAAAGCAGGCGATGCGCAGTCACCCGGCCAAGATCGCCAGTTGCGTCCTTCACTCCGACGATGTTCGGCAGACGGGCGATCTCGGCCATCGTCTCGGCCTTGATGTCGACGATCGTGCGGCCCGGCACATTGTAAACGATGATCGGGCAGTTCGGACGCCTCGGCAACCGCACGGAAGTTGGCGAGCAAGCCCGCCTGACTCGGCTTATTGTAGTAGCCAGTGACGACGAGGGCCGCGTCGGCGCCCGCATCCTTGGCTGCTTTCAGATGCTCCAGGCAGGTCGCGGTCGAATTGCTGCCGCAGCCAGCGATTACCGGAACGCGGCCCTTGGCTTGCTCCACGACAATCTCGAAAACGCGGTACTGTTCGGGGTTCGAAAGCGTCGGCGCTTCGCCCGTCGTACCGCAAGGCACGAGGGCGTTGCTGCCTTCTTCGATTTGCCAATCGATGAAATTCCTTAGTGAGTCTTCATCGACACACTTTCCCGAAAAAGGTGTCACCAGAGCGGGTATCGACCCGTAAAACATGAACTTTTTGCCTTCACGTGAGGTTCGCCGAGGTGAATAATCGACCGCGTTCAGGGACTGATAAGGACCGCGGTCGGATTATGTCCAGCATGAGGGGTGTCGCTATCTTTATTCCGCTGATTTTCGCGACGGCTACCGCCGCGTCGACCCAGGTGCCTTATTCCGCGCCGCCGGCTCGGCAAGTTCAATATGCACAGCCAGCCGCCAGCTATGGCGTCGGCTATGCGCTCAACGACTGGAGGCGGCTCCGCCAAAGCGGAAGCACCAGCTTCGCCGATTATGCCCGTTTCCTGGTCTACAATCCGGGCTGGCCGGGCGAGAGCTCGATGCGCCTCTCGGCCGAAAAGGTCATGCGGCCCGGCGAGAATGTCGGAACCGTCCTCTCCTTCTTCGCGAACGAGAAGCCCAAGACCGGCACGGGCTACGCCCGCCTCGCCGATGCATATGCCGCGACCGGGCGTGGCGCCGAGGCAGTCGCAGCGGTCAAGGAAGCCTGGGCTTCCGCCGATCTCAGCGCGACGGACGAACGGAGCATTTTCGCTCGCTATGGCGCTTACCTGACCTGGCAGGACCACGACCGCAGGACCGACGCCTTGCTGTTCGCCAAGGACGCGTCGAACGCCGAGCGCTTCCTGTCCATGACGTCTGCCGCACGGCGCGGAGCCTTCACAGCGCGTGTCGCGATGCAGCGCCGCTGGCCGGACGCGGAGACCCGCTACCAGGCGGTTCTCGGGCAGGTCACGACCGACGCCGGACTGATGATGGACCGCGCGCGTTACCTTCGCGATGCGAATTGGGAGAGCGCCGCTCGTCAGCTTTTCGCTCGCAACCATAACTTTACGCATCGCCCGGCCGACCCCGAGCGCTTTCTCGACATGCAGATTTTGCTCGCGGACGGGGCTGCGAACGAACGGCAATGGGGCCTCGCCTACAATATCGCGCGGCAGAGCGACGACGTGCTCGCTCCCGGGGCGGTCGTCAGCGACCAGCATATCGGGATCCGCGACAAATATACTTCGCTGATGTGGCTTGGCGGGACGGCGGCGTGGAGCGGTCTCAATCGTCCTGCGGACGCGATGATCATGTTCGACCGCTATTCGCGCGGGGGCAAGTCGCTGCAGGTTCTTTCGAAAGGCCTTTACTGGGCGGGCAAGGCCGCCATGTCCGCGCGCCGGGCGACCGAAGGCACGATGTATTTCCAGCGCGCCGCTGCTTATCCGGAACTGTTCTATGGCCAGCTCGCGCTCGAGCAACTCGGACGCGCGGTTCCGGCGCCGGGGCCGTTGCCGACCTTCGCGGTGAACCCGGCGCAGCGGACCGAATTCGGAACGCGCCGCATTGTGCAGGCCACGCAGATCCTCGGCCAGCAAGGGCAGCGCACAGAGCAGACTCTGTTCGTCCGTGCATTGGCAGAATCGCTGAACAACGACGCCGAGCGCGTGCTCGCAACGCAGTTCGGTCAGCAAATTAGCCGCCCCGACCTTGGCGTCTGGGTCGCTCGCATGGCCCGGGTGAAGGGAAGCGCCTTCTACGTCGAGACCGCCTACCCGCGCCTGCCGGCAGCGGTGAACGGCGCTCGGCTGTGGTCGCTCGCCCACGGCATCGCTCGCCAGGAAAGCTCTTTCGACCGCGCCGCAATCAGCCATGCGGGTGCTCGCGGAATGATGCAGCTGATGCCCGGGACTGCCCGCGAGCAGGCCGGCAAGCTCGGCATGAGCTACGATCCATCGCGGCTGACGACCGACCCGGTCTATAACGTCATGCTCGGCACGGCCTATTTCCAGCGCATGCTGAACATCTGGGACGGCAATGCGCCGCTCGCGATCGCCAGCTACAATGCGGGTTCGGGAAATGCCGGCAAATGGGTCAATCGCTTCGGCGATCCGCGCCGCGGCAAGGACGTGCTGCAGTTCATCGAGCAGATCCCGTTCAGCGAGACCAAGGCCTACGTCCAACGGGTCATCGAGAACAGCGTGGTCTACGATCGCATGAACCCGAGCAGCCCTGCCGGTGCGGTTCACGTGTCGAACTATCTTGGGAAGAGCCGTCCGGGCTAAGAAGCATCCATGAGCAACCCACAACCGCGGTTCATCACGGCCGCGGGCTTCGCCAGGCTTCGCGCCGAATACGAAGAGCTGTTTGCCAGCGAGCGGCCGAAGCTTGTCGAAACGATCTCGTGGGCGGCCGCGAATGGCGATCGCTCGGAGAACGGCGACTACATCTACGGCCGCAAGAAGCTTCGTGAGATCGATCGCCGGCTTGGCTATCTCGCCAAAGTCATGAAGGCGGCCAAGGTCGTCGAGCCGGGCGCGCAGGGATCGCGGGAGCAGGTACGCTTTGGAGCGACCGTTGAGCTGGCGGACGAAGATGATGCCCGCCGCACGCTGACCGATCGTCGGCGACGACGAGGCAGATGCCTCGAACGGGCGGATCGGATGGAGCGCTCCGCTCTCGCGCGCATTGGTCGGGGCAAAGGTCGGAGACGAGCGCATCGTGCGTCTGCCCGCCGGCGAGAAGAGCTACGAAGTCGTGGAGATCCGCTACCCGGACGCCTGAACGTCGCCGAACCGGGCGCGCAGGGCTTCCATCGAGGGGTCGTGCGTCAGGTCCAGGTGCAGCGGTGTGACCGACACATACCCGTCGGCAATCACTTCGAGGTCGGTGGAATGGCCCGGCGTTTCGACGACCGGCGCCAATCCAAACCAATAGTAGTTGTAGCCGCGCGGGTCGGTCCGCTCGACGATGCGCAGGCGGCCATAGTCGCGGATGCCCTGACGGCAGACGCGCACACCCTTCACCTGCTCCGGCGGAAGCGCGGGAAAGTTCACATTGATGAGCGTTCCCGGCGCTAGCTCAACATTGATCAATGGCGCCAGGGCGCGCTCCGCCCAGGCCTCGGCGGCTGCATAGGGAACCGTGTCCCCCATGCCTTCGCGTGAGTAGCTTTGGCTGAGCGCGATCGAGCGCACGCCAGCCAACGCACCTTCCATCGCGGCGGATACGGTGCCGGAATAAGTGACGTCCTCCGCGAGATTCGCGCCGCGGTTGATGCCGGAGAGAATCAGGTCCGGCGGCGAATCCTTCATGATCTGCGCGAGGGCCATCATCACGGCGTCTGTCGGCGTACCGGTCACCGAGAAGCGAAAATTGTCGTGACGGCGAATTCGCACCGGCTGCGTCAGGGTAAGGGAATGGCCAGCGCCGGACTGCTCGTCCGTTGGCGCGACCACCCAGATATCGTCGGAAAACCGCCGTGCGATCGTTTCCAGCAGGTCGAGGCCGCGGGCATTGATGCCGTCGTCGTTGGTGAGGAGAATACGCATGTCGCGGCGGCTATGGGCGAGTGCCGCTGGGACCGCAACCGGCTGCTAATGCGCTAATTCAGCAACAGAAATGCCATTTCTTCACCCCGCGTTTGACAGTCCTTGTTAAGGGTCTGCGGCCTTATCTATAGGGCCCTTGGGGATAAACCGACTGAGTCCGGGTTTCCTAAGTCCCGGGAATGTCGAGTTAATCTGCCTCCGGCTGCCCGGTGGCCCGGCCGCAGTCGTAGGTGACACGGGGGTGTCCTGCGCGCTCGGGGGAGCACGCTGGTTCGAGTTGGGAGGGGATCAATGGCTACAGCATTAGTCGACCTGTATGGCGGTCAACCGATACCGTTCGATCGCATCATCTTGGCCGAGGGCTATCGCCCCAGCGAAGACGATGAGTTCATGTGCGACCTGCATCGCGCTTACTTCCTTCGGAAGCTCAAGGATTGGAAAGAAGCGGTGATCGACGAGTCGCGCCAGACCATGGCGCAGCTTCAGGTCGAACTCGCTCCGCGAACCGGACATCGCCGATCGCGCATCAAGCGAAACCGACTGGGGCATCGAGCTCCGCACCCGCGACCGCCAGCGCAAGCTGATCGCCAAGATCGATTCCGCGATCCGCCGCCTCTACGAAGGCGAATATGGCTATTGCGAAGTCAGTGGCGACCCGATTTCGCTGGCCCGGCTCGAAGCGCGGCCGGTCGCGACGATGACCCTTGAGGCGCAGGAACGCCACGAGCGGATCGAGAAAGTTTCGCGGGACGACTGACGACCCGCCGGTGCGCGGGGCCTCGCGGTCCCGCGCATAAATAAACCGGCCCTAGTGGAAGTGGCCGGCCAATTCGTCCTTCAGTCTGAGCTTTTCCTTCTTCAGCTCATGAAGCTTGATCATGTCGGGGAGCGGGCGATGCTCTTCCTCGTCGATCTGCGCAGCGACCGCTGCATGCTTAGAGGTCAGCTCTTCGCCCTGTACCTTGTCCATCGGTGCCATTCCTTTCCTCGAATGAGACTGAACAGTGTCTGCAGTAAAACACTTTTCAGACCCTTTGTCTCGTATCCATAGCGTCTATCCGCCCTGCTTAAGTCGCGGCTCATCGCGGCAGTTGGGCGGTGACGTTGAAGTCCGACAGGAGTAGTTCGAAGCCGAATGGACGACGCAATCCGCGAACAGCTGGACGCCATGAAGGCGGAACACCGGCGACTCGACGATCGTATCGCGGCTTTGAGCGCGGAGCCTGTGTTCGACCAGCTGGAGATCGCCCGCCTGAAGCGGCGCAAGCTCCAGCTCAAGGACCATATTCAGTTGATGCTGCGACCGGAATACGCCCGACCTCATTGCCTGAAATGCCCGCCAAATTGTCCCACCAAGGGACTTTCAGCCCGAAAGCCGCGACCGGCGGCTGTTTTCGAGCGTTTTCACCCGCAGCGAACAATGGCAGTGATTAGCCATGGATGATTCGATCAATCCACAGCCCGAGGCGCGCATCACCTCGCGGCTGATCGACAGCCTCTATACGGAGGCGATGCTGCTGGCCGACGAGGCGCGCTCCTATTTCGACGATGCCGGCCGCGACGACCGCGGCACGCTGGAGCCGTTCGTTCGAGTCGGATTCGCCTGCGAGTCGCTGAAGGTGACGACCCGGATCATGCACATCGTCGCCTGGCTGCTGACCCAGCGGGCGATCGAGACGGGCGAACTTCCCGGGCGCGAAGGTCGCCGTCCGGAGCGGAGGCTCGGCCATGCCGGCGAGAGCGACTTCGAACTAGTGGCCAAGCTCCCTCCCGCAGCGCAGCGCCTGATCGACTCCAGCAGCGAGCTTTACGCCCGCATCAAGCGCATCGACGAAGGCGTCGTCTCCGAGGAACCGGCGGCCAGCCCCGCCCGCGCCCTGATGGGGCGGCTCGAACGCGGGCTCGGTGGGAATCTCGGCTAAGCTGCGTAGTCTGCCGCTCGATGCGGAGCTTCACCTTTCATCCCGGACCGCGCCTGATCGCCGGCGCCGGAAAATCGGAGACAATCGCCGACTTGTTGCCCGCCGGGCCCTGCCTGTTCGTGTACCGACCAGCAATTGGTCGCAGCTTGGCCTGACGGAGACGGCGCGCAGGGCGCTCGAGGAGAGCGGACGCGCCATCGTCTTGTTCGACGCGGTCGAAGCCGATCCCTCGCGGGCCACCCTGGAAGCCGCGGTCGCGGCCGGGCGCGAAGCAGGCGTGACTTCGGTCGTCGGCTTCGGCGGCGGGAGCCCGATGGATGTCGCCAAGCTTGCGGCCTATCTGCTCGGCTCCGGCGACGATCTCGACAGCGTCTGGGGCGTCGACATCGCCAAGGGCCCGCGCCTGCCGCTGGTGCTCGTGCCGACCACGGCCGGTACCGGGTCCGAGGCGACGCCGATCTCGGTCATCACCTGCGAGGGCGGCGTGAAGCTCGCCGTCAACGCCCGTCCGCTGACCGCCGACTGGGCTGTCCTCGACCCGCAACTGACGGTCGGCCTGCCGCGCGGATGTCACGGCGGCGACCGGCATCGACGCCATCGTCCATGCGATCGAGGCCTACACGTCCGCGCGGCTCAAGAACCCCGTTTCCGACGCGCTCGCGCGGGAGGCGCTGCGATTGCTGACCGCCAATCTGCTGACCGCCTGCGACCGAGCCGCAGGACATGGCGGCACGGGAGGCGATGCTGCTCGGCGCGCATCTGGCCGGGCTCGCATTCTCCAACGCCCCGGTCGCGGGCGTCCACGCCCTCGCCTACCCGCTCGGCGGCCTGCATCACCTGCCGCATGGCGTGACGCAATGCGCTGATGCTTCGCCATGTGCTGCAGCACAATGCCGAGGCCGCTCGCGAGCATTATGCGGAGCTTGCGCCGATCGTCGTCCCGACAGTGCGAGGCCGAAGGCAGCCAGGCACGCGCCGCGATGCTGATCGACAGGCTCGACGAGCTTGTCCGCGAAAGCGGCATCGCAACGCGCCTGCGCGACTATGGGATCGACGTCGCGGAGGCGCCAACGCTGGCGCGCGAAGCGATGAAGCAGACGCGGCTGCTGGTGAACAATCCGTGCGAGATCACCGAGGCCGACGCCCAGCGGCTCTACGAGGCCGCCTGGTGAGCCGAGGGCCGCCCGCGGCGCGTTCCGACTTCAAGGTCTGGCGATCGCATGACGACGCGCTGGGCCGACAACGACGCCTACGGTCACGTCAATAACACCGTCTATTACGAGTGGTTCGACAGCGCGGTGAACGCCTGGATGGTCGAGCAAGGCCTGCTCGACATCGCCGATGGCGATCCGATCGCTCTCGTCGTCGAAACGCGGTGCACCTACATTTCGCCGCTCGAATTTCCGCAACCGATCGAGGTCGGCTTGGCCGTGGCCGAACTGGGACGATCGAGCATCCGCTACCGGATCGGGATTTTCGCTGAAGGCGCAGCGGATGCCGCCGCGGAAGGTGATTTCGTCCATGTCGTCGTCGATCGGACGACCCGCCGGCCGGTCGAGATTCCACCGGAATGGCGGCGGAAGCTGGACAGCGATCAGCTAGCGCAGATCCGCGCTTTCGCGGCGCGATATTCCTCGGCCATTTTGGCCACCAGCTCGGCCGCCGGCAGCACCGCATCGATGGCGCCGACGCCCTGCCCCGAGCCCCAGATGTCGCGCCAGGCCTTCGCTCCGCTCGCCGACTGGAAGTTCATCGCTTCTGCACCGGGCGCCGGAAGGTTTTCGGGATCAAGGCCTGCCGCGACGATCGACGCCCGCAGATAATTGCCGTGAATGCCGGTGAAGAGGTCGGAGTAGACGATGTCGGCCGCACTGCTGGCCACGATGGCCTGCTTGTATTCATCGCTCGCCCGCGCCTCCGGGGTCGCGATGAAGGCCGAGCCGACATAAGCCAGATCGGCGCCCATCGCCTGCGCGGCGAGCACTGCGTCGCCATGGGCAATGGCCCCGGACAGCGCCAGCGGACCGTCGAACCAGCGGCGAATTTCGTGGATCAAAGCGAAAGGCGACCAGCGGCCGGCATGTCCGCCGGCGCCCGCCGCAACCGCGATCAGTCCGTCTGCGCCTTTCTCGATCGCCTTGCGCGCATATCGGTCGTCGATGATGTCATGAAGCGTGATCCCGCCCCAGGAATGGACGGCATGATTGAGCTCCTCGCGCGCGCCCAACGAAGTGATGACGATCGGCACCTTCCATTTCGCGCAGACCTCCATGTCCTGCTCGAAACGGTCGTTCGAGCGGTGGACGATCTGGTTGACCGCGAAGGGGGCGGATGGCGCGTCAGGATGCGCGCGATCGTGCTCGGCAAGCGCCTCGGTAATCTCGTGCATCCATTCGTCCAGCTGCGACGCCGGCCGCGCGTTGAGCGACGGGAAGCTGCCGACGACGCCAGCCGTGCATTGCGCGATGACGAGCTTCGGATTGGAGACGATGAAGAGCGGCGCCGCGATGACCGGCAGGCGCAGGTTCGAGAGGATTGGCGGCAGCATCAGAGGCCGTGATAGCCGCGGTACCAGTCGACGAAACGCGGAACGCCTTCGTCGATGGTCGTGATCGGATGGAAGCCATGGTCGCGCTCCATCGCGCTGATGTCCGCAAACGTGTCCTTTACGTCACCGGGTTGCATCGGTTGCGGATCGATCAGCGCTTTGCGCCCGGTCGACTGCTCGAGCAAGTTCGACGACGCGCATCAGGTCCTCGCTGCGATGATTGCCGATGTTGTAGATGGCATGCGGCCCCGTGCCGCCGCCGGCCTTGACCGACCCGTCGTCCTGCGGCGGACCATCCAGGCACGCGACAACGCCGCTGACGATATCGTCGATGTAGGTGAAGTCCCGCCGCATCTCGCCGCGATTGAATAGGGGCAACGGCTCCCCCGCGTACAGGGCCTTGAGAAAAATCCACATCGCCATGTCCGGCCGGCCCCATGGTCCGTAGACCGTGAAGAAGCGAAGGCCCGTGCTCGGCACGCCGTGAATGTTGGCATAGGATTCGCTCATCAGCTCGTTCGCCTTCTTGCTTGCGGCGTAGAGCGAGAGGGGATGGTCGACGCGGTCCTCGACCCGAAAAGGGAGCGATTTGTTGCTCCCGTAGACCGACGACGACGATGCGTAGACGAAGTGACTGGAACGCCGCTGCCGGGCGAGCTCGATCATGTTGCCGTGCCCGACCAGGTTAGACTGGAAATAGGCTGCGGGATTTTCGAGGCTGTACCGAACGCCAGCCTGAGCCCCGAGATGGACGATGCGGTCGAACTCGGTCTTTCGGCTCAGGTTTCCCAGAGCGTCGGCATCGGAAAAGTCGAGCCGTTCGAACTGGAAACGGTCTCCATAATCGCGCGACAAGGCATCGAGCCGGGCCTGTTTCAGCGACGGATCGTAATAGGAATTGAGATTGTCGATGCCGATCACGCTGTCGCCGCGCGCAAGCAGTGCGCGGGCCGTTGCCGAACCGATGAATCCAGCTGCTCCAGTGATGAGAACCGACATGAGGCCGCTTAACCGCAGCGACCCCGATTATACCACAGCTATTTAGGGATGCGCTCGATTAGATCGCGGTTCGGCCATCCACGTTGCCCGGCGGCGAATAGCGGCAGATGAGATAATCCCACTTCGCCGACGGATGGATGGCGCACCCGACATGCGTCGTACCCTTCCAGACGACCTGCGTATAATGCGCCACATCGGCCCAGTTCCCCGTGCGACTCACGTGCGGGAACGGCATTCCGGGGCGGTAATAGGCCTTCTCGGAAATCCAGTACTGGACCATCTGTTCGGGCGAATAGGCCCCGCGCGACCCCATCCAGAGATTCTCGCGCTGGTCGGGGCGATCCGATCGAGCCGAATGCCTCAGGCCCCCGAGCCGCGCGAGCTTTGGCCCATAAGACGCGGCGGACGCAGCCAATCGAGGGTCCCAACGCAGTGGAGCGACACCGACACGGGCGCGCTCATGATTGTGAGCCGCGAGAATCCGCAACGCGGCCGCACCATAACCGTAGTAGTTGCTCGTGGACTGGGCCGGCATCGCAGCCGAGCCAAGAAGAGCAAGCACGCCGCCGGCGATCAAAGTCTTACGCATGGTCCCCACCCAGGATCGATTGCGATCAGACTAGCCACGCATTCCCTAGGTTGAAGTTATCCTTCGTTAGATGGCGCGGCGTTTGTCGCCGGTTGGACTTCTGGTCGGCGATAATGCTGGCAGATCGTTAACTGAAGATCAGACGATTACGCCTTGGGAGACAAATCCTCGCGGGCATGGCGCGGGCCGCCTCGCGGAGAAATAGGACCGCGCTTCCGTCAGGTTCCGCAACTGAGTCAGGAATTTTGAGCTCGGGTCGTAGAGATACAAGACGTCGCCGTAGGGATACTCCCTCGCCTCGCCGTAGATGGATGTGACGAGGCCTCGCGGGGTGATCTTCGCGCGCTCGCTGATGACATCTCCATCGATTTTTCTGCCCATCGCGAGGCTCAGCGCCGGACCCGTATCCCACCATGTTTCGAAGACTACGCCGGGGCCCTGGTATGGACAGACCCTGTCGAGGATCACGGTCGATCCGGTCGGAACGGACGCTAGATCTCGCTTTGCCGATGCCAGGATGCGGTTTTGAAGCCTGCTCGCCTCCGCCCAGTGAGCCTCGACGAAAACAAGGCGTGCCATGGCCGCGATCACGACAAGTGTCACCGACATCGCAATCGCCTTCCGCCGCCAGCGCGAGGGCAGCGTGGACACTATGAAAATCAAGGCAGCGACGATCAGCATCGCCACCCCCGGTGCAGCAGCAACCGAGACGCGATTGGCCAAACCGCTTGGCGAAAACATCAACCCCGGCAAGACCAGGAAGACGGCGTGCCCGAGCAGGAAGGCGGCGAAACCGACCAGCGCCAGGCGCTTCGGCCGAACCTCTTCGCCTGAACTCATCCGCTGGAAGACAATCAGGCCGCTGAGAATGGCGACGACAATAGTCTGAAACGGGAGACCGCCACTGACAAGAGTCGTGAATGCTTCGGGCCAGCGAATGAGCGTCTGCCACGCATACACATCGAGGGCGGCGAAGATGTTGGGTCCATAATCCACCCGCCAGTCGTAACTGGGACTGAAGAACCGGTAGGCGCCAACCAGATAGTCATAGGGCTTCATGAGGCGGGCGCGTTCGCTGAGCAGGACCTTCAGGACAGCCGTCACTGCGAGTGCCACGGCCACTGTCGCCGCAGCTATTGCGATGCCCTTCGACTGCAACGACGAGCGAATTGAGCGCTCTTTCCAGCGGGCGAAGGCAAGTCCGACCGGGAAAGCAATGATCGGCGCCGCGAAGATCTCATACGCGAGGACGCTCGCGATCGCCGATATCGCCGCCAGGAGGACTAGGCCTGGCTTCCTTGATTGAACGAAAGACAACTGGGCGTGCATCGAAATCAGCGCCAGCAACATGCTGAGCGGAACCTGTGCAGCTGCAACCCACACCCTCACGGTCGAAAGCTGCGGGAGCAGAAGAAAGACGACTGCGCTTGCGAACGCTTCCGCGCGGCCGAACCGAAGTCTGACGAGTAGAAGGTAGAGACCGACCGCCGAAAGCGCGATTATCGCCGTGTTCACCGCATGATATCCGAGCGGCTCCGTGCCAGAGAGCTTGAACAGCGACGCCAGATACAGTCCCTGCAATGGTCGCGACGGAAAATCGGCCAGCAGCGCTGGCAATCCGAGCCTTCCGTCATGGAAGCTCGCGACAATGAACCAGTCGTCGCTGTAGAAGCCGATCTTCGTGATGTAGGGCAGCGCGGAGAGGAGCGTGATCAGTGCAAGGCAGGCTGCGTCGATGAAAACCGCCTTACGCGCGCCTGCGGTCTCGGTGATCACGATCTTCTACAATGCCTCGCCGTATCTCGCAGAAGCCATCGATAGCGTCCTTGCGCAGCAATTACAGGATTTCGAGCTACTGCTGGTCGACGACGGGTCCACCGACGAGGGCGGTCGACATCGCACGTGCATATGCCATCCAGGATCCCGATCGCATCCGCTATTTGCAGCATCCGGACCGTTCAAATCATGGAATGAGTGCCGCCCGGAATTTGGGTTTGCAGGAGGCAAGAGGAGAGTTCGTGGCATTCCTGGACGCCGATGATCGCTGGGCTGCGAACAAGCTCCAAGAGCAAGTCGAGATCCTCCGAGCTCGGCCGGAGAGTCGATGCGGTTTGCGGAACGGTGAGATACTGGAAGAGCTGGAGAGGCGGGCGCGACAAAATCGTTCCCACGGGGCACGTCCAGGACAGGCCGGTGCATCCCCCTCATGCCAGCCTCGCATTCTATCCGCTGGGCAAAGCGCCGGCGCCCTGCCCTTCGGACCTCATGATGCGCCGTTCGGCGATCAGGGACGTCGGTGGATTCGAGGAGTCCTTCACCGGTCCGCTGCAAATGTATGAAGACCAGGCGTTCCTGGCCAAGTTCTACCTCGACAAGACGATCTACGTCGCCAGTCGGCTCTGGCTTGACTACCGCGTTCACAGTCGGTCGTTCGTGAGTGGAGTCAGGCGCGACGGTCGATACGGGGAGGTGCGAGGCCATTTCCTCGAGTGGTTCGCGCAACATCTCGCACAGAAGCAGGATGAGCGAACTTCGACAATCGATGCTGCAGTTCAGAAGGCTCTCAAGTCACAGCGCTATCCGCGTCCGGGGGATATCGTGCGACGAGGCTTGAGCAAATTGAGAAAGGTCCGCAGCGCGTGATGCACCGGTTCGTCGGGGCTGCATCGCGGCTAGGCCGAAGGCTTTGGCCCCGGCCCGGTCCGGCCATCCTGATGTATCATCGCGTAGCCGAGGAGCGCTTCGATCCATGGGGCCTGGCGGTGCACCCCTCTCGATTTGCGGAACAGATGGAGTGGCTGGCGAACAATCGCGCGCCGCTATCTCTCACAGAGTTCGCTCACCGGCATAAGGAAGGCAGGCTTTCGACCGAAGCTGTCGCGATTACCTTCGACGATGGATATGCCTGTTCTGCGGAAATTGCGGCGCCGCTACTCAATCGCCTGGGCATTCCTGCGACCATCTTTCTTCCCACGGCCCTGATTCGGCGCGGACGAGAGTTCTGGTGGGACGACCTCGAACGTATCATCCTCGGGAGCTCGCAAGAGCAGCTTCTCTGGCACGGCGAAACCGTCAGGCTAGGAGCGCGTGATTCGAGCGATCGGGACTGGTCCGTCGATAAGCCGCCGCGAACTGAGCGCCAACAGGCGTTCCATTTCTTCTGGTCCAGGTTTCGCGCCATGCGGTACGCCGAGTGTGAGTCCTCGCTGGAGCAACTTCGCGCGCAAGCGGAAATCCCGATCGAGCCGAGACCCTCGCACAGGCCGATGAGCGTTACGGAAGCCCGGTCACTAAGGGGAACCATGTTTGAATTCGGTTCTCATGGCCTGACACATCCCGACCTCCCAACCTTGAGCGATGCAGAGAAAGTCGATGAGATCAGCGAGAGCATCGACGACTGCTTGCAACTCATCGGCCGAGTGCCGCGAACCTTCGCCTATCCCTACGGCCGGCGCGATCCCCGGGACGAGCAATTGGCGGCCGAGGCGGGCTACGACTGCGCCTGCACTGCCGAGTTCGGATTCGTCAGACGATCTGCGTCCAACTTTGCATTGCCGCGGTTAGCGGTTGGAAATTGGAGCGCTGCTACATTTCGCCAAAGGCTGCTCGGCGGCGCATGATCGACCGTAAACTGCTGAAGCGCCTGATCATGCCGGCACGCCGACTCCGCGGACGCCTGGCAATGTCGGTCGGACGGATACGCAGCGCCAAGCCCTTGTGCCGAGGGTTCGGCTATTCCCGCGGAACGCCGATCGACCGCTACTATATCGAGCGCTTCCTCCACGCTCACCGGGATGACATTCGCGGGCGCGTGCTCGAAATCGGCGACGACTCCTACTCGCGCCGATTTGGCGGGAGCCGGGTGACGGAGCAGGACGTGCTGCACGTTCACGGTAGCGAGCCGAACGCCACGATCGTGGGCGATCTGTCACAGCCTGGCGTGCTGCCAAAGGCGGCATTCGACTGCATCATACTCACCCAAACGCTTCACCTGATTTTCGACGCTGACGCCGCGCTGAAGCAGATCCATCATGCGCTTCGACCGGGCGGGGTTGCGCTAATCACCGTCCCCGGGATCACTCCTGTCGATCGGGGTGAGTGGAAAGAAAGCTGGTACTGGTCGTTCACGGGCGTCGCGCTCGAACGTCTGCTTTCCCAGACGTTTGTTGGAAACCAAATCGAAATCTCGAACTACGGCAATTTGTTCTCCGCAACGGCCTTTCTACACGGGGCGGCGGTCGAGGAGGTTTCTCGAGGCAGGCTTGACCGCAACGACGAGGCTTACCCCGTCACTGTCACTGCTCGTGTGATGCGAGGCGACGATTAATGGTACCGCAAGGGACGGATTGGCCCAAACCGACCAATCGTAATACTTTCCGATAAGCGCGGCGCGACAAGCCTCGCAAGGTTGGTTCCGGATAGATTGCGTCGATGGCTCTTCCGCCGTCCCGCCAGGCCTTGAGCTCGTCTCTTTCGAGCCCGCGATCCCGCTCCTTTGCTCGAACGACTTCCATCCACCCCTTCATTTCGCGAGCGTCGTTCGACATGTTGTCTCGGTGAAGGGCGTAACGTGCAACGACCTGTGGATGGGCAGCGAAGGAGTGCGACCGGCTCAGGCGGAGTATGGCATCCCAATCTTCGCACATGCCCAGAGTTTCATCGAAGCCTCCCTGCTGAAGAAGGGGTGCGCGTTCGAACATCGCAGTCGCGATCATCGCCACGCAATTGAAGCGTAACAGGTCCAGGCGCCCGGCCGCGGGCATGAACATCAATCTTCGAGCAGAACCACGCTCTTCGACATAGGCGCCGTAAACGAACGCCGCCTTTGGGTTATCGTCGAAACAGCGAAGGCCGGCCTCGATTGCGTTGGGACCCAATAGATCGTCTGCGTCGAGGAATATGACCCTTCGCGAGGTGCATGCTCGAAGACCGGAATTACGGGCGCCCGCCAAGCCCCGGTTGGCCTGCCTCAGCAGCGTGATTGCCGGGTAGAGCCGAGTGAAGTCGGAGAGGTTCTCTTCATTGCCGTCATCGACAACAATGATTTCGGCTGCCGGCAACGATTGGTCGAGAGCACTTTCGATCGCGGAGGCCAGGAAGTTGCGCTGGTTGTAGCAAGGAATAACAACCGCGACTGATGACCCCGAAACCATCGTTAGTCGGCTAAACTGCCGCCTTCTTGGCCAACATCCGTTCGCGAAAACGCTTCGCCCAGCCGGCAACGCCTCTCTGCTCGTTGCGCTCAACGGCGAGGCTATCAGCTTCAACGTCCTTGGTGATCACCGAGCCCGCTCCAACGATTGCGCCGGCGCCTACGGTAACCGGGGCCACGAGGGCGGTGTTCGAGCCAATGAACGCGCCTTCGCCGATGACCGTGCCGTACTTGCCGAAGCCATCGTAATTGCAGGTGATCGTCCCCGCGCCGATGTTCGCGTCGGCCCCGATCTCCGCGTCGCCGATGTACGAGAGGTGACTGACCTTGGCGCCTGTGCCGAGCGTAGATTTCTTCACCTCCACGAAGTTGCCGACCTTAACTTTCTCGCCGATCTTTCGCGCCGGGTCGCAAGCGCGCGAAGGGGCCAACGACGGCCTTGGTAGCGATGGTCGCGCCTTCGATGTGGCTGAACGCCTTGATCGTTGCCCCGTCGGCAATCTCGACGCCAGGGCCGAAGACCACGTGCGGTTCGACCGTGACGTCGCGGCCGAGCCTGGTGTCATGGGCAAACCAAACGCTTTCCGGATCGATCAGCGTCGCGCCGTCCTGCAACGCCTGCTCGCGGCGGCGGCGCTGCCAGTCGAGCTCAAGATGCGCGAGCTCGGCGCGGCTGTTGACGCCTGCCGTTTCATAGGGGTCCGCTTCGATGACGACCGCATCGCGTCCCTCGGCGGCGGCGATGTTGACGACGTCAGGCAAATAATATTCGCCTGCCGCATTGTCGTTGCCGACCTCGTCAAGCCAGCGGAACAAATCCTTGGCCCGAGCGGCCATCATTCCGCTATTGCAGAGGCGGACGGCACGTTCTTCCTCAGTCGCGTCCTTGTACTCGACCATCTTCGCGATGTGGTCGCCCTCCCCGAGGATGATCCGCCCGTACTTGAGCGGATCGGCAGGCGTGGACGCGAGCACCACGACGCCGGGCCCGCCGTCGCCATCCAGCCGATCGAGCATGCGCTTCAGCGTCTCTAGCTCGACGAAAGGCGTATCGCCGTAAAGGATGAGGACCGCGCCTTCATAGCCTGCCAAGGCATCCCTCGCCTGCTGGACGGCATGGGCAGTGCCCTTCTGCTCCGCCTGATGTGCAATGCTGACCTCGCGGCCGTCGAGGGCCTTCTCGACCTGGTCGCGGCCCTTGCCGACGACGACGACGCTCTTCTCGGCGCCAAGCCGCGCGACGCTGTCGAGCAGGTGCATCAGCAGGCCCTTGCCGGCGATTGGATGCAGGACCTTGTGCGTGTCCGAACGCATGCGGGTGCCCTGCCCCGCCGCTAGGATCACGACTGCGAAATTGGGAGTGTTGCTCATTCGGGTGCGAGCAATGGCACCTTAGCTGGGAGCGGCCAAGTGCCTTTGCCGAAGAAGGTCGATCGGCTGGAGCTTCCCGCCATCCTCGACGTGCCAGAAGGTCCAGCCATTGCAAGATGGCGCGCCCTGCAAGGCGGCTCCGACCTTATGGATCGAGCCCGCGTGGACCTCGCAGACGAGCGAGCCGTCGGCGCAGACCTTGGCCTGCCAGCGACGCTTGGAGTCCGTGAGAAAACTGCCCGGCGCGATCATTCCGCTTTCGACGAGCAGGCCAAAGGCCACGCGAGGTGCGGAGCGCTTGTCGGGCACGACCTGCATCGCGCTTTCGTCGAGCGGCAGGGTCGACGCGATGCGCTGCCTGGCGATCTTCACATAGGATGGCTCACGCTCGATGCCGATCCAGCGGCGACCAAGCCTTCGCGCCACCGCGCCGGTCGTCCCGGTACCGAAGAAGGGATCGAGCACCACGTCACCCGGCTTCGTGCAGGCGAGCAGGATGCGGTAGAGCAAGGCTTCCGGCTTCTGCGTCGGATGCGCCTTGATGCCCTCCTCGTCCTTCACGCGTTCCTGGCCGCTGCAGATCGGCAGGACCCAGTCGGAGCGCATCTGAAGGTCGTCGTTCAGTGCCTTCATCGCGCGATAATTGAACGTGTAGCGCGCCTTCTCGTCCTTGGCGCACCAGATGAGCGTCTCATGAGCGTTCGTGAAGCGCGTGCCGCGGAAGTTCGGCATCGGGTTCGACTTGCGCCAGATCACGTCGTTGAGGATCCAGAACTCGGCGTCCTGAAGCAGTGAGCCGACGCGGAAAATGTTGTGATAGCTGCCGATCACCCAGATTGTGCCGTTGTCCTTCAGGATACGGCGGGCCTCGGCGAGCCACTGGCGGGTGAATTCGTCGTAGACGGCAAGGCTGTCGAACTTGTCCCAATCGTCGTCGACCGCATCGACCCGGCCGCCTTCGGGCCGAAACAGATCGCCGCCAAGCTGCAGATTGTAGGGCGGGTCGGCGAAGATCATGTCCACCGACTTGTCGGGCAACCGCGCCATTTCGGCGACGCAGTCGCCCATCATGATTTCGTCGAACGGCAGCTCTCGCTTGCCCTTCGTACTTGCACGCGGGCGCAAAGCGCCCTCGGTCTCCGCGATACGGGCGATCAGATTCATGAATTCCCCCTTGCGTGGAAGGGTGAGTCAGGCCCGACTCGCGGTCAAGCGATCAAGGGTTAACGAGGCTTGTCGGCGGCTTGGAACGAAGAGAGTCTATGAGGCCCCGACCACAAGATATTGAGTCTGTTCGGGTACAACGGACTCAACCGATGGTGGTGTGACTCAAAGGACTCGTAGTCCCGATTTCCGGCAGTTGAAGCTCGGGCTGGGCGGCTGCAGCCATCATTTCGCGCACCAAACCGAAGCTTCGGCGGTGCAGCGGGGTCGGCCCAAGCTCGCGCAGTGCGCGGCGATGATCGGGCGTCGGATAGCCCCGATTCCGCTCCCAACCGTAGCCGGGATAAGTGAGCGCATGCTCGACCATCATGCGGTCGCGCGTGACCTTGGCGATGATCGACGCCGCCGCGATCGAGCGGCATTTTGCGTCGCCGTCGACGATCGCCTTCGACGGCCGCTGCCACTTCGGACAGGCGTTCCCGTCGACCAGAACCCACGCCGGATCCTCGCCGAGCGCCTCAACCGCGCGCGTCATGGCCAGCATGCGGGCCCAGTAGATGTTGATGCTGTCGATCTCTTCGACGCTCGCCATGCCCACGCCCCAGCGCGCAACCTTGGTAATACGGGCGTAGAGCGCCTCGCGCTTCTCCAGCGGCAGGTTCTTCGAATCGTCGATTCCACGCGGAAACTTGCTGCGATCGAGAATGCAGGCCGCAGCCACGACCGGACCCGCCAGTGGAGCGCAGCCCGCCTCGTCAACGCCAGCTAAAGGCTGCGGGAAGTCGAGTTCGATCTTGAAGGAACAGCGGCGAGGCATCGCTCGAGCCTATGGAGAGGATCGATGAGTCGCCAGCCGCCGAATCGCAAATTTGTGGATTAGTCGACCCGCCAAGGCGGATAACGGCGAGCTTCCCCGGCCTTGTAGAGGAAGATGATGTTTCCCGACGGATCGCGCAGACGGGCCTCGCGCCACATCCATGGCTGGTTGCGCGGGGCATGCTCGAACGGAATGCCGGCACGGGCAAGGCGTTCGACCTGCGCGTCGAGGTCGTCGCACTCGAGATAGACGGCAGTCGTCGCCGAGACCTTCTCTTCGGGATCGGCCTGAATCGAGAGCGTTGCGCCGCCAGCAGTCTCGAAGCGGGCGTACTGGTTCTCGCGGCTGTCGACGATCTGCTTCAGTCCGAGCAGCGCATAGAAGTGCACGGACTTGGCGTAATCGGTGACGGTGAGGGTAACCTGGTTGAGCCTTGGTCCCGGCCCAACGTCGAGCCGGACTTCGCCCGATCCGACCGGGCCGGCGCCCTGCCCCAGTTTCGGAGCCGCGTAGAGGGCCACACGCACAAAGGTCCGCGCCCGCTCCACTGCCGAAGAGAGGCTGTCGCCGCGGCCGAGGAAGGTCGCGATGGCGCTGGCCATGGTGCAGCCGGTGCCGTGCGTGCTGGTCGTATCGATGCGCTGGCCTTGCCAGCTGGTCATGTTGTCGGTCTCGATCAGGGCGTCGGCCAAGGCATCGCCTTCCTCGTGGCCGCCCTTGATCAAGACGGCGCAGCCGTGGTCGCCGACCAGCGCAAGCGCCGACGACACGGGATCGTCCTGTCCGCTCAGCCGGGCAAGTTCTGGCAAGTTCGGTGTCGCGATGGTTGCGATGTCCATCAGCTGCGTGAAGGCCGCGATGGTCGGATCGTCGGCCAGCGCCGAACCGCTGGTCGCAATCATGACCGGGTCGAAAACGATCGGGCAGGTCGGGCTGCTGGGCTTTCAGCGCTTTCAGCCGCAGCGCGACCTGCTCGGCAGCGAACGCGCTTCCGATCATGCCGATTTTCACGGCATCCACGCCGATATCCGAGACTACGGCGTCGATCTGCGCGAGGATGATCTCGGCCGGGACCGGATGAACCGCAGTCACGCCAAGCGTGTTTTGTGCGGTAATCGCCGTGACCGCAGTCATCGCGTGACCGCCGAGCATCGTGATCGTCTTGATGTCGGCCTGAATGCCCGCACCCCCGCCGGAATCGGAGCCGGCGATGACCAGCACGCGCGGAATGGTTGCGCTCATCGCGACCTTCGGCCGGGCCTGCGGGGCGAACTTGTCGATGCGCACAACGGCTTGGTTTCGCGCCCAATTGCGAACAAACGGTTCACGCCGCTTGTCGCACAGCCTCGCAAATATCGTCGACGAGGCGCTCGACCAACGCCGGATCGTCGCCTTCGGCCATCACGCGAATGAGGGGCTCGGTTCCGGACTTGCGAATGACGAGCCGGCCACGCCCCTTCAGCTCCGCCTCGGCAGCAGCGATGCGCTTTTGAACGCTGTCGGCCTCGAGGGGTGCCTTGCCGCCGTTGAAGCGGACATTTTTCAGCAACTGCGGCACGGGGTCGAAGAGGTGCAGCACCTCGCTCGCCGGCTTTCCGGAATCGACGAGCGCCGCGAGCACCTGCAAGCGCCGCCACGAGACCGTCGCCCGTCGTCGAATGATCGCTGAGAATGATGTGACCGGACTGCTCTCCGCCGACGTTGCACGATTTCTCGCGCATCGCTTCCAGGACGTAGCGGTCGCCGACCTGCGTGCGCAGCAGATCGATGCCTTCTTCGGCAAGGCGGCGTTCCAGCCCAAGGTTGGACATGACGGTTGCGACGACTGCTCCGCCGCGAAGTTCGCCCCGGCGCTTCAGGTCGAGCCCGACGAGCGCCATCAACTGGTCGCCATCGACGATGCGGCCGGTCTCATCGACGACGATCAGGCGATCCGCGTCTCCATCTAGCGCTATGCCGATATCGGCGCCGCTTGCGACGACCGTTTCGCGGAGGAGCTGCGGCTGGGTCGAACCGCATCCGTCGTTGATGTTGAGGCCGTCCGGCTTCACGCCGAGAGGAATGACGTCTGCGCCAAGCTCCCACAGCGCTTCGGGAGCGACATGGTAGGCGGCGCCGTTCGCGCAATCGACGACGATCTTCAGCCCGTCGAGCCGAAGGCGCTCCGGGAAGGTCGACTTGACGTGGTGGATGTAACGGCCGCGAGCATCGTCGATGCGCCGCGCACGCCCGATCTTGTCGGCGGCGACGAGCTTCACGCCCTTTTCCATGCGCTGCTCGATCGTCGCTTCGGTCTTGTCGCTGAGCTTGTAGCCGTCCGGTCCGAACAGCTTGATCCCATTGTCAGCGAACGGATTGTGCGAGGCCGAGATCATCACGCCGATGTCGGCGCGCATGGACCGCGTGAGCATGGCAACCGCAGGCGTCGGCATGGGGCCGAGCAGGACCACGTCCATTCCGACCGAAGTGAATCCTGCGACCATCGCCGATTCCACCATGTAGCCGCTCAGACGCGTATCCTTGCCAATCACCACGCGATGGCGGTGATCGCCACGGAGGAAGTGCGCACCTGCCGCCTGGCCGACGCGAAGCGCGGTCTCGGCCGTCATCGGCTCCGTATTGGTGAGCCCGCGGATACCGTCGGTGCCGAAGAATTTGCGTGTCATTGCCTCGGCTTTAGCGCGGCAACCGCAGTAGCGCGAGAAGTCAGCCGATCCAGCGCCACACGCCGACGGGCATCGGGTGGAACCACGTCGCGACAAGGAACAGCAGGGTTCCGCCGAGCACGGCGATCGCTCCGGGCCACGCGAAACCGCGAGCGAAGGGCACGAACGCAGTTTGCGCGGCCCATTCATGGAATCGTTCGCCCATCAGCTTCGCTTTCTTCGAATCCTGTCCGACGGATCCCACGATCGCCAGGAAAAGGATGGCTCCGTCGAAGACGATCGCCTTCGCAGTCCCGAGGACCGCAAGGTGCACGGCCGCCCAGGCCGCGAAGCCCCACATCATGGGATGGCGAGTGATTGCGAACACGCCGCCCGGCCGGGCGCCGCGCTCAAGGCGGGCGCCCGGCAGCGCCGGATTACCAAGAAACGAGCCGACGAACAGGATCGAGCCAACCCACATCACCAGTGCGGCGACCCCCCAGACCCATTCGTCCGCCACCCATATGGGCTGCTCGCGTCCGATCGCTCGATAGAAATAGATCATCAGCCCGAACGTCAGCAGGGCTTGCACGGAATAGAGACCCTGGAAGCCTCGTTCGCCGAGCTTCCCGACCAACGAAGCGCGCAGCGGGTGCGAGAGAAGGAAATGCAATCCGACGAAGGCGATAGTCGACAGGAACAGGCTCGCCTGAGGCGTCACCGCCTGTAAGCCTCCGGAAGGACGTCGCGGGACAAGTCCTTGTAGCGCTCGCGAAGCTTGGTCTGCCTGCTGTCCATCGGCTGCTGCACCCCGTCTATCAGCACCATGTCCGCATTGCTGCTGACCTGCAATGGGTCATCGGACCAGATCACGACGTCGGCGCGGCGGCCGGGCGCGAGGCTGCCGATTTCGCGCCCGAGACCAAGGATCTGCGCAGGGCGCGAGGTGATCATCGCGAGTGCCTCGCCCCAGCGAAGTCCGCTGGCGCCGGGCACATTCGTCAAGGCGACGAGATTGCCGGCATATTGGCGTTCGTTGAACAGATAGCGGGTGTCATTGTCGTCGATCATGCCGATCGCGACGTCGACGCCAGCGCTTCGCATCCGGCCAACGTTGGACTGGGTCGCGGCAAGCTGTTCGAAGCTTGAAGGCAGATCATTCACGGCCGAAGCGATCACCGGAATGCCCGAAGCCGCGATCTGGTCCGCGACGAGCCAGCCTTCGGAAGCGCCAACGATGACCGGTTTGAGCGCGGGATAGTCGCGCTTGAGGTCGAGTACGTTGAGGATGTCCCGGGCACGCTCGACGTGGATCAACAGGTACTGACGGCCTTGCAGCACGGGAACGAGCGCCGCGGCGTCGAACCGCGTAAGCAGCACGTCCTCGCTGCGCTGCGCGTCCGGTCCATATTCCCGCGACTCGTTGGGATTGCGCACGATCGGCCGATCCCGCGGGTCGGGGGCCTCCCGAGTCGAAGAGATGGACGGCGCATAGCGGCGAAGTTCCGAGGCTTCCTTCAGCGCATTGCGAAAGAGCACGTAGGCCGAAGCGCGGGACCCGCCCGCGGTCGCTGCGCCCGACTCGCCGAACTCCACGAACTGGAATAGGCGGGCGCGGGTAATGGGCTCCATGTCCGCGCCGAGATCGATGACGGCGCCTTGCCCGGCAAAGATGCTCTTTGCGGTGTTCGGAGCAACCACCGCGCGGGTGATTCCGTCCGCCCGGTTGATTGCGATGGTCGAATTGTTCGGATTCACTGCGGGCGCGACGTCGATGGCGGCGCCGAACGGCCCGCCGCTGGCCTGGTCGTCGGTGGTCCCGTCGCCAGACAGGTCCACTTCCGACAGCCCAAGGCGCGAGAAACCGGCGACGATGCCCGGCGTAACCCACTTCCCCCGTGCATCGATGATCTGGGCGCCGGGAGGGACGGCCACGTCGGCGCCGGCTGCTGCTATGCGGCCGTCGCGAATGACGACCGTTCCTCCCGCGATCGGCTCCGAGCCATCGCCGAGCGCTACCGTGCCGCCGGTGATGGCGATCGTCTGCGCGACCGCCGGTGAGGCGGCAGCGACCAGTAGCGCCGCAACGAGAGCGCGCATCACTTCACGTCTCCTTCGCCGGGCTGGCCGAGCTCGAAATCGCTCACCGGACGCAGTCGCGGATTGCCGCTGAAGTACATGAGGGCACCGTCGATCCATACCCGTTCGGGCCGGGCGTAGACGCTGAACGGATTGGCGTTCCACAGCACGACGTCGGCCATCTTGCCGGCTTTCAGACTGCCCGTTTTCTCGGCGATACCAAGCGCCTTTGCAGGATTGTGCGGTGAGCCAGGTCCAGGCATGCTCGTCCGTGAGATTGAGGCCCATACGCCGTCCGTCGGCGAGCGCCTTGGCCGCCTCCTGGTTCAGCCGCTGGATGCCGTTGGAATCGTCGGAGTGGACGATGGCGCAGGCGCCGGCCTTGTCGACCAGCGGCGATGTTCTCCTTGATGCCGTCATAGGCTTCCATCTTGAAGCCCCACCAGTCCGCCCACATCGCCGCACAGATGCCATTGGCGGCCAGCAAGTCGGCGATCTTGTAGGCCTCGACCGCGTGGTGGAACGTGCCGACCTTGTAGCCGAACTCCTTCGCCACATCGAGCATGATGGCCATCTCGTCGGCGCGGTAGCAGTGATTGTGGATCGATGATCTCGCCGCCCAGGACACCGGCCAGCGTGTCCATGGCAAGGTCGCGCTCGGGCATGGCGCCGCCATCGCGCGTTATACTTGTCCCACTTGCGCTTGTAGGCCTGCGCCTTGATCCACGTCGCGCGGGTCAAAGCGATATTGCCCATCCGGGTCTGGGGCATCTGGCTCTTCGAACCATAGACGCGCTTCGGGTTCTCGCCGCAGGCCATCTTCAGGCCGTAGGGCGCGCCGGGAAACTTCATGCCCTGCACCGTGCGCGCGGGCACGTTCTTGAGCGTGACCGAACGCCCTCCGAACAGGTTTGCCGAGCCTGGCAGAATCTGAAGCGCCGTAACTCCGCCGTTGCATCAGCGCCCGGCTGAAACCGGGGTCCTGCGGCCAGACGCTATGCTCCGCCCAGACCTCCGGCCGGACAGGGCCCGTCGCCTCGTTGCCGTCGCTGTGAGACTGGGTACCGGGTGACGGATAATTGCCGAGATGACTGTGAACGTCGATGATCCCGGGGGTGACGAACTTGCCCGTGCCGTCGATCTGGTAGGCTCCCGCGGGAACCGGAGTATCCGGCCCGCCGACGGCTTGAATGACTCCGTCCGCGAGAACGACCGTTCCACTCTCGATCCGGCCGCCCTCGCCGTCGAACACGGTCGCACCGCGAATGACCGTCACAGCGCCCGGATAGCGATGGTAGGTGGACGGATACGGATCCTGATTAATACGGATCGCCGCAGCCTTCTTTTCCGGCGGCGTCAGCTGCGCGCAGGCGCTGAGGAGAGCGACCGCCAGGACGCTCCCCCACTCCCCCAGCTTCATGATCGGCCCTCTCCGGCTATGTGTTGCGAGGGCTGGTTTCAGCCTGCGGGAACAGGCCTGGAGCAGCGGGCTCGGCCAGTTCGTCGCGGCCCGCGAGTGGATCGCGATCCTGCAGGGTGTCGAGATGCATCCATCGCTTGACGATCGGCGAGAGCGCGAGGACGGCGACGGCAGCGCCGATCGAGATCCAGCCGAACATCTCGTAGATCTCGAGCAGCTTCTCCTTGCTCATCTCGCCGCCATGTCCTCCGGTAGCCTCACCGATCTTGCCTGCAACGAAATTGCCGACCGCGGTCATGTAGAACCAGGCGCCCATGATCAGGGACGCGAGGAACGATGGCGCAAGGCGGTTCATCGCCGACAGGCCAACCGGCGACAGGCAGAGCTCACCGGTCGTCGCGAGCAGGTAATAGAGGAAGACGAAAATGACGGGCGTCATCGCGGCCAGTCCGTACGCCTCGGCTCCCCAGACAAGAACGAGATTGGCCAGGCCCATCTGCGCGAGTGCGAGACCGAACTTGGCCGGTGCCGACGGCTCCTTGCCTCGGCGTCCGAGCCACTGCCACAGGCCGGCAAACAACGGCGCCAGCAGGATGATGTAGATCGGGTTGATCGACTGGAAGATTGACGCCGGAACGCCGGACCGATCGACAAAGCGGTCGGTGAACAGGTTCATCGATCCGCCCGCCTGCTCGAACAGTCCCCAGAACAAGGGATTGAGCGCAATCAGGAACAGGATCGCGAACATCCGCTCGCGCGGTTCCTTGTCCAGCTTGAAGCTTTCGTAGAGCACGTAGCCAAGGAGCGCGATTCCGGAGACGACAAGCAGGCTCTGGATGACGTCCTGGTACTGAACCAACGCCCAGATCACCGCGACAGCGGCGACGCCCACTCCGTAGAGCGTGAACTCTTTTGACCTTGCGAGGGCCTGCGGCGCTTCACCCGCACCCCGAAGGGCTTTCTTGCCGAGAACGAAGACGACGAGGCCTGCTAGCATGCCGATGCCGGCAAGCCCGAAGCCGTAGCCCCAGCCGATCGTTTGGCCGAGGTAGCCGACGAGGATCGTGCCGATCGCGGCGCCGACGTTAATGCCCATGTAGAAGATGGTGTAAGCACCATCCCGGCGAACGTCCGTGAGCTTGTACAGCTGTCCGACCATCACCGAGATGTTGGCTTTGAGGAAGCCAGAGCCGACGATGATGAAGGCGAGCGCCGCCCAGAAGACGTTGATCGTCGGATCGGACTGTCCGCCAACGCCTTCGACCGCCATCAGGCTGTGGCCGATGGCGAGCAGCAGGCCGCCGAAAAGGACCGCCTTGCGCTGACCGAGGTACCGGTCGGCGAGATAGCCGCCCAGCACGGGCGTGATGTACACGAGGCTGGTGTAGGCGCCGTAGATCAGGTTCGATTTGGAATCGTTGAACAGCCAATGCTGCGTCAGGTAGAAAATCAGCAGCGCGCGCATGCCGTAGTAGGAGAAGCGCTCCCACATTTCGGCGAAGAAGAGCATGTACAGGCCCTTGGGATGGCCTGCGAATTCCGGCTCTTTCTGGATGGCGACCTTCGCGCCGATCGTAAGGAAAATGGCTAGGACGAAAACGGCAATCGCGGCGATCCAGTCGCCTTCTTGCCATGCGCCCATGGGTTTGAAACCGTTCAACGAAACTCTCCCAATCTTCTTGCGGCGGCCGCTCCCCAGGGCCGCTCAGATATGGCCGGGCACCCTAACGGGGGAAACTCTCTTGTGAAGCGCATTGTTGCAGACGTTTGACATCCCTAGATGAACGGGCCGATGCTCAACGACCGCACCTCAGCCCTGTCACTGCTCAAGACACGCCGCTCCGGCCGTCCTCGCGAAATGGTCGGACCCGGTCCTTCAGATGAGGAGCTTCGGCAGATCCTCGAAGTCGCCATGCGTGTGCCGGATCATGGCAAGCTCGTCCCCTGGCGGTTTGTGATCGTCGGCAAGGACCAAAGAGAGCAGTTCGCCCTTCTCCTCCGCAGAGCGCTGCAGGAAGAGGATGAGTGCGCCGGTCCCGCCCATCATGAAAAGGCAGACCAGTTTGCCACGCAGGGCGAAGTGCTGATCGTGCTGATTTCGTCCCCCACCCGGCAGCACAAGATCCCGGTCTGGGAACAGGAATTGTCGGCCGGCGCGGCGGCGATGAACCTGCTCCATGCGGCCCATGCTTTCGGTTACGTGGGCGGCTGGCTGACCGGCTGGGAAGCCTATTCGCCGAAGGTGAACGCGGCTTTCGCGAAGCCCGGCGAACGCATAGCCGGCTTCATCTATCATCGGCTCGCCGGGACGCGATCTCGAAGAGCGTCCGCGCCCCGATCACGCGGAAATTGTGCGGAAATGGGACCCGCCTTCGGATTGACCCTTTGTCGCGCAGTGCTGTATTAGGACAGCATGACGCTCCGCACTGGCCACGAAAAGCCCGTTTACGTTCGACTTCGCGAGACGATCGCTGACGCCATTCTCTCCGGAAAATTCCGTGACGGCGACCCTCTTCCGTCGGTCCGCGCACTTGCTGCCGAGCAGCAGGCCAATCCCCTTACGGTCGCAAAGGCCTATCAGGGCTTCCAGGACGAAGGTCTGGTGACTGTACGCCGCGGCGTCGGACTATTCGTCGCCGAGGGAGCGCGTACCCGGCTTCGCGACGGAGAACGCAAGCGCTTCGTCGAGGAGGAATGGCCAGTCATTCGCGACCGCATGGCGCGGCTGGGCATCAAGGCTTCCGAACTGATGGAGCGCGAGCGGGCCTAGGCCAGCTCATCCGCAGGAGCACGGTAGAAGATTTCCGCCGTGGCCCCCGCGCCGGCCCCAAGTCCGAGCGCCTCGGGAACGACCACCGACAGGAAATATTCGATCGCCGCTCGACGGCCCTTGTTTGCCTCGGCCTCGCCGGCGTCGATCGCCCGTCCCATTCGTTCCATTAGCCAACCCGCCGGTCAGGACTGCCGTCATCGTCATCAATGGATAGCTGCTGGCCAACCGGTCGTCCGGCTCTGAATTCCGCGCCGTGGCGACCAGAATCTCGACCTCGTCGGTAAGCGCGATCAATTCTTCGTGCTGGGCTTCCGCGCGAATGTCGGCGAACAGGGAATCGAGCGCTGCGCCGCCGTCGAGCCCGATCTTGCGCTGCACGAAGTCGGCCGCCTGGATGCCGTTAGTGCCCTCATAGATCGGAGCAATGCGAGCGTCGCGGAGATGCTGCGCGGCGCCAGTCTCCTCGATGAAGCCCATTCCGCCGTGCACCTGGATTCCAAGGTTCGTCACCTCGCAACCGACATCGGTGCACCAGGCCTTCACCAGCGGCGTGAGGATGTCGGCACGAAGCCCGGCCTCCCGATCGCCTAACGTGCCGCGGTCGAGCTGCCCGAACGCGTAATAAGCGAGTGCCCGCGACGCCATCGTAAGAGCCCGCATCCGAACGAGCATCCGGCGTACGTCGGGATGCTCGGCGATCGCAATCGGCAGGCCGTTGCGCTGACCCTGCTTGCGATCGATTGCGTAGGCCACCGCCCGTTGCGTCGCCCGCTCGGCCAGGCCGACGCCCTGAAGGCCGACGTTAAGCCGCGCATTGTTCATCATGGTGAACATGGCGCGCATGCCGGCCAGCTCGTCGCCGATCAGCCAGCCCGTCGCGCCACCATTTTCGCCATAGCCCATGACGCAGGTCGGCGAGGCGTGGATGCCCATCTTGTGCTCGATCGACACGCATTGCAGGTCGTTCGCTCGGCCGTCCGGGAGGATCTTCGGGACGAGGAAAAGCGAGATGCCCTTGGTCCCGTCCGGCGCATTGGGCGTGCGCGCCAGCACCATGTGGATGACGTTGTCCGTCAGGTCGTGATCGCCATAGGTGATGAAAATCTTGGTGCCGGTCACCCGCCAGCTGCCGTCGCCGGCCGGAACCGCTCGCGACTTGAGCGCACCGACGTCGCTGCCGGCTTGAGGCTCGGTCAGGTTCATGGTGGCGGTCCACTCTCCGCTGACGATCTTGCCCAGATAGTCGCGCTTCAGATCGTCCGAACCATGCACCTCGATCGCCTCGACCGCGCCCAGCCCGAGCATCGGGCAAAGAGCGAAGGCCACGTTCGCCGCGTTGAAGTCTTCCATCATCGCGGCCGACAGGCTGTTCGGAAGTCCCTGCCCGCCGGCTTCGACTGGCGCGGACAAGCCCATCCACCCGCCTTCGACGAACTTCGAATAAGCTTCTCGGAACCCGGGCGGCGTCGTCACCGCGCCCGCGTTCCAGCGTGATCCGTGCTTGTCGCCAACGTCGTTGAGTGGCGCCAACTCCGCCTCCGCGAATTCGGCCGCGCCCTGCAGAACGGCGTCCACCGTATCCGACGTGGCTTCTGCGAACCGGTTCGACTGGGCGAGTTCAGCGATACGGACCACATGGTCCAACACGAGGCGTTGGTCGCTCACTGGGCAGGCGAAGCTCATGCACGCTCCACTTGATGATGGGTCCGGGCACCTATAGCGGCGGCCCGATGCCCGAGACCACCCGCATACTGCCGTTCGACGACGGGGCAATCGCGGAAGCTGCCCGACTGATTGCCGAAGGACAGCCCGTCGCGGTCCCGACCGAGACGGTCTACGGGCTCGCGGCGGATGCCACGAACGCCGAAGCGGTCGCCCGCATCTACGAGGCGAAAGGCCGGCCGAGCTTCAATCCCTTGATCGTGCACGTAGCAGATCTCGCAGCGGCCGAGCGGATTGGACAATTCGATGATGACGCCTGCTCGCTCGCGGAGGCGCACTGGCCGGGACCCCTCACTTTGGTCGTTCCGCTGAGGGCCGACGCACCGATCGCCGCGCTCGTCACTGCGGGACTTTCGACCATCGCGCTTCGCATTCCGGCGCATCCTGCGATGCAGGCGCTTCTGCGCGCCACCGGCAGACCGCTCGCCGCTCCATCGGCAAACGCCAGCGGCTCGATTAGCCCGACGCGGGCCGACCATGTGATGAAGAGTTCTCGGCGGACGGATTCCGCTGATCATCGACGGGGGCCGGACCGAAAGAGGACTCGAGTCGACGATCGTGGCGGCCACCGGCGGCACGTTGCGATTGCTGCGTCGAGGGCCGATCGAGATTACCCACGCGTTGTCGGTGGAGTGCGGGGCGATCGAGGCGCCGGGTCAACTCGCGAGCCACTATGCGCCTTCTAAACTGCTCCGGCTCGGCGCTGCTCAGGCCGAAAGCGACGAATACCTGATCGGCTTTGGGGCCATCGAAGGACATTCAAACCTCAGTCCTTCAGGGGATTTGATCGCAGCCGCTGCCAACCTGTTCGATTTGCTCCACAAAGCGGACTCCTCGGACAAGCCGCGTATCGCGGTCGCACCTGTCCCGGATGAGGCCCTTGGCGCAGCAATCAACGACCGTCTCCGTCGCGCCGCGGCACCGAGATAGCTCGCAATTTGTGGACCTGCCGCAGCCAGAGCGTATGAAGTGCCTGGGCAATAGAGAGTTTCACAGTGAAGTTGCGTGATGGCCTTGGCGGCCGATCATTGGGCGGGATTTTCAGATGGTGGCGCTCGCCCATCTGGTTGCTGCAGCTGGCGACCGGCGCGAAGTCCTTCGCCGATAATCCGATCCTCGGCTCTCCGGCGCTCAATCGACTTGGCCTGCACGTGTGGCGACTGAGGACAGCACACGCATTTGCCAGATCGAGGCGGTCCCGGCTGGCCAATCTCGTGCCCCCCAACCTGCGCGAGGAGTTCGACGGGAACGGCTTCGTCGTTATCCCGGACTTCCTGCCCGCTGAGGAATTTCGTTCGCTGCAGACGGCGATGCTCAGCTCTGAGCTGCCGACGCGCAGCCATCAACAGGGCGACACGATTACTCGCCGGGTTTCCGTCGGTCCCGAGATGCTGAGCCGCTTTCCACAGCTTTCCGACATGCTCGCCACCCCCTTGTGGACCGGGCTGATGGCCTATGTGGCGAGCACTCGCAGCAAGCCGCTCTACTACCTTCAGACGATCCTCGGTGGGATCGCGGAAGGCCCGGCGGACCCCCAGCTCGAGCTTCACGCGGATACCTTCCACCCATCGCTGAAGGCATGGTACTTCCTTACGGACGTTCCGGAGGATGGCCGGCCGCTGACCTACGTCGCGGGGTCGCATCGGCTGTCGCCGGAACGCATCGCCTGGGAAAAGCGAAAGAGCATGGAGGTTCTCTCCAGTGGGGACGCACTCTCCCGCCGCGGGTCGCTGCGCATTTCGCCCGAAGAGCTGGGCGATTTGGGCCTACCTTTGCCGACGAACTTCGACGTCCCGGCAAACACGCTCGTTGTAGCCGATACCTGCGGTTTTCATGCCCGCGCCGACTCCGACCGCCCAACGACTCGGGTGGAGCTATGGGCCTACTGCAGACGAACGCCTTTCGTGCCATGGACGGCCGGCGGCATATTGTCGTGGGGTCCTTTCGCAGTTCGCCGCGGGGAATGGCTCACGGCAATCCTCGATTGGCTCGACCGCAAAGGTGTAAAGAAGCAGCACTGGAACCCGGACGGCCTGCGCCGAGCGATCGAACCCGGCGTTACCCCTGCCGCCGGATCGGAATCGGTTCCGATCCCCGATCGTCGCCTTCCAGACAGCCGAGCCGCTTGATCATCGAATCGATCAGGATGCTGACGGCCGATTTGCTCGCAAGCCCGCCCCGAACCAGGCAGCGATCGACCAGCACGCGCCTGAACGCCGGATAGACATCCGGTTCGGGCGGAACCGGATTCGCCCAGAAGCTGTCCAGATGCCCTTGGTGGGTAAGGCCGGGCAGGTCGTAGATCGCCTCGCCCATGGTGCAAACCGGAGTGCCGTTCGCAAGCGCCAGCGTTGCCGACGTACTGTTGACGCACACGAGTCCCCGCGCCTTGCGGACCATGCTCTCGAGATCGCCACCATCGATGAAGTGTAGCCGGCCTTCGAGCGAAAGCCGCTGCGCGTGCCGGCGGACGAACGTCTCCCAATTGAAGAAGCTGCTGTCGAGCGGGTGCGCCTTCAGCAGTAGATGCAAGTGTCGGGGCGCGTTGGCCGCGAAACTCTCAATCGCGTAGCCCGCGGCGCTCTGCATGTCGGGAAACGGCGAGTGTGACCGGATTTGATAGTCGCCCGAGAGCTGCAGCGGGAGAATGAACATCTCCTTCCCCGCCAGTCCATCAAGCACGCTGTCAGCCTTCCGGCGTGCTTGATCCTCGCGCGAGAATTTCCAGAGCCAGCCGAAACCCTCCTTGAGGATCGAGCCGGACCGGTGCGATCGATAATGGGGAAAAGCGAAGCGCCCGGTGACCACATGATGATAGTACCAGTAGGAATCACGCGCCCGCCGCCGGAAACTCGCGGTGATTGGCGGCTCGGGTGGTTCTGGCGCCAGCCTTCGGGCTTCCTTCAGGAACCAGGTCTTGTCGCGAGGAAGCGTGGAACGGGCGTTCACCCCTTCCGGCTCCAGCGTCATCCAGTGCGGCCGGAGGTAACCCTCTTCCACGACATGCGTCCGGACATGGCGCGACGAGGCGACGCCGTGCGCGGCAAGATGATACGGACGGCAGTCTCCATACAGGAGCACGTCCGTGATCCCGTTCTCATTCAGGAACTTGTCGAAGAAGACGGGCCATTCGGAAAAACGCCCGCGGAAATCCGTCGCACCATCGGGCCAGTCGAGCCTGTCGCCGCCGCTCAGATTGATGCGGTGCACTTCGATGCCCTGACGGATCATTTCCTCGCCGAGGCGACGGAAGAACGGTCCCGGCGGACCCTGGAGGAAGAGGAAGACGCGAGGCTTCACGGCCTATCTCGATCCCAGCCCTGCAAGGCGCTTTTTCCAGCGGCCCTGAAGACGCCGTAGGTGTACGACGGCGCCGCCTTGTTGCGTGCCCGCTCCTTCGGCAATCCGATGAACCAGAACCTCCGGCGGGCAGGGCAAGCCCGGTGACTGGGTCCAGGTACCGCGGATAGAGCAGCAACACGGCGGCAACGAGCTCGTCCAGGCCGCGCTTCGCCGTCCTGCGGCCCGGCACCGGTCCAAGGTCGCGCGTAAGTCCCCAACCTGCATAGAAAGGGAACACCGTGCGTAGTGACGGCCTTCGATCGGAGAAGCGCCTCAAACCCTGCCAGGGACGTGTTCACGTGGATTTCGTCGGCCAGGTCGATCAGCGCCGAGATGGGTTGATCGCGAACGACCTCGTCGGCGACCTTAAGGCATTCGTTCTCGGGGATCCTCCCGAACTCGATGCCCGGCTTCGACGTCCGGGTGCGGCTTGTAGATGATGTAGGCGTCAGGGGCTTCCTCCCTCACCCGCTTCAACAGGTCGAGGTTGCCCGTGACGGGACTTCCGCTGTTGAGCACCGCGCGATCATCCTCGACCTGGCCTGGAACGAGCACGTGGCGGCGATCAGCAACCCTGCGCGGAAGCTGCGCAGAGCCCGAACCATATTTGCTGACACCCGAAGCGACGATCATTTCCCGAAGATCGCCGGCGCGGCTTAGGATGTCGTCGTCGAATGATCCGTTCTGGAGCAAGTTCTCGAGGTCGCTTGGCTGGCTTGCGTCGAAATGAACGCCTTGCCGATCCACGACGATCGAAAGCGGCGGCACGCAATCGGAGCCGAGCCCGGTCGAGCGGATGAAGCCGTCCTCGACCTCGATCAGCCTGGCGCCTTCACGCTCCAGTGCCTCAAGCACATCCGGCGAGGTACGTGACTTCCACACAGCTACCGTGCCGTTCCGGCCCTGCTTCAGTTCGGACGCAAAGTGAACGTCATCGCCGGCCCACAGAAGCGGCGCGACGGTGGGACGCTTCCAGAATGCGAAACCGAAAGCCGCAGAGATGTCGCGATTGCTGTCCACGAGATTGCGCCAGAATCCACAAAGCCGGACGGCCGCTCGAGCGTCGATCTGTTCCCCGGTGTAGGGGTTTACGTAGGCCCGCGCGTCCACGACGTAACGGCCAACTGCGGACGCGAGTGCGGGTTCACCTCCGCCGGGCAAGCCGGAAAAACGACCCTCCCCGACCGTAACCAGCGGAACCCCGGCGATCGCAGCGATAAGAGCCAGTTCGTCGTCGGCATCGACGACTACGCGTTTGGCATTAGCGACGAAGTGCCAAGGGTCGGAGCCATCGGTCCAGACGAGCTTAGGATCCTCCGAAGCATAAGCGGCCGCGCTCTCCGGATCAGAAACCTTCACCAGGGTGTAAGAACGTTCAGGCAGGTCCGGCTGCTTTCCCCAATAGTCGCCGCCCACTCTCAACTGCCGCAAATCCGCGATCAGATCGGCGAGTTCTGTCCTCGCAGGCGCGCATCCCGAGCTGGACGAGCCGACGAGGCTCGCGGTTCGTGCACCAGGAAATGGCGGGACTCGGAGAAAGGGCTTTGACTCAACCAGGTTCATATCAGCGATTAGCTACAGCCTGTTCGCGCCTGCCGCGCAAGACTTTGTGACCCATGGCTTTTTCTCAGTACAATTCCGGCAGACGGCGGAGATAGGAGGCATATTCGCCCTTCCCAAGCCGAGCGATTGCCCGCTCCAGACCGGCATCGTCTATAAAGCCGCTGCGCCATGCGATCTCCTCCGGGCACGCGATCTTCATTCCCTGCCGCCGCTCGAGAGTCGCCACGAACTCCGCCGCTTCCAGAAGGCTGTCGGGAGTACCGGTGTCGAGCCAGGCGTAGCCGCGGCCCATGACCTCGACCATCAACTCTCCCTTTTCGAGGTAGGCGCGGTTGAGGTCGGTGATCTCATATTCCCCACGCGGCGACGGCGCGAGATTCGCAGCGATATCGACGACCTGTTCGTCGTAGAAATAGAGGCCGGTGACTGCCCAGTGAGAATTGGGCTGAGCGGGCTTCTCCTCGATATCGAGCGCCCGCATTTCCTTGTCGAACTGGACCACGCCGTAACGCTCGGGATCGGCGACCTGATATGCGAACACCGTCGAGCCGGACGTCCGCTTCCGTGCCTGCTGAAGGACGTCGGAAAGGCCCTGCCCGAAGAAGATGTTGTCGCCCAGCACGAGGCATGAAGGTCCGCCCGAGACGAAGTCCGCACCGATCGTGAAAGCCTGGGCAAGTCCCTTCGGCTCCGGCTGAACGGCGTAGGACAAGCGCATTCCCCACTGCGACCCGTCGCCAAGCAAATGCTCGAATGCGGGAGCATCATGCGGCGTGGTGATGATCAGAACGTCCCGGATACCGGCGAGCATCAGCGTCGTCAGCGGGTAATAGATCATCGGCTTGTCGTAGACCGGCATCAGCTGTTTCGAGACGGCGACGGTCATCGGATAGAGCCGAGTTCCGCTACCGCCGGCGAGGATGATTCCCTTCATCGTGATTGTCCCTCTTCGACTAGCCGCCTGTACCACCGTCATCCGTCGACGACAGCGCCAATCGGGCAGTCGGACCCTATGCGTTTGGTATAGCTTCGAGCTGTCGAGCCGCGAATTGGCCGGCCGCCGGGCCGGCGTCGGATATTCCGCGGTCGAGATCGGCCTGACGTTTGCGGCTGGACCGCCGGCCGCGGCGGAAGTCGTGAAGATGCGCTCAGCGAACTCCGCCCAGCTGGCCTCACCCTGCCGCCGTCATATGGAAGATCCCTCGAAGACCCGGTTCATCGGACTCGGCCAAGTTCGTCAGCGACCGCCAGCTATGGCGTCGGCAATATCGAGAGCGCTCGTCGGATTGCCGCGCTGGTCTGCAACGACGCCGACTTCATCGCGATCCCCCGCAAGACGAAGCATGGTCTTTACGAAGTTCGCGTCGAAGGGGCTGTAGACCCAGGCGGTCCGAAGGATCACCGCGTTTCGGCTCGCGGCGAGGACCGCCTGCTCGCCGGCCAGCTTCGAGGCGCCGTAGACGCTCACCGGATTGGTCGGACGTCTCCCTCCGTGATACGGCGATCGGCTTCGATCCATCGAATACATAGTCGGTCGACAAATGAATCACGGGTACGCCGAGGCGTCCGGCGGCCTTCGCGACCGCCCCTGCACCGCGTCCGTTGATAGCGAACGCTAGGTCACGCTCGCTCTCAGCCTTGTCGACGGCCGTATAGGCGGCGGCGGATACGACAACGTCGGGCTTGGCTTGCTCGATGACGCCGACTGATCGCGCCTTCGTCGCCGGCCAGATCGAGTTCGGGTCGACCGACGGGCACGATCTCGTGCCCCGCAGCTACACCGCGCTCGGCAAGTGAGAGGAGAACCTGACCGTCGGGTCCTCCGGTTACGACAATCCGCATTGCGAGACCTTAGACCTTCGCGCCGTTCAGCAGGCCAAGCCGCTGGCCGGCGTAGCGGTCCTGCAACGGCTGCCACCACCATTCGTTGTCGAGATACCACTGCACGGTCTTCTCGATGCCCGTGTCGAACGTCTCCTGCGCCTGCCAGCCGAGTTCGTTCTCCAGCTTGGACGCGTCGATCGCGTAGCGGGCATCATGGCCAGGCCGGTCCGTCACATAGTCGATGAGATCGGCACGCGGCCGGTCGCCGGGAGCGATGCGGTCGAGGACCTGCGCAGATGCTGTCGCACCACATCGATGTTCCGGCGCTCGTTTCGCCCGCCGACATTGTAGGTCTCGCCCGACCCGGCCACGCTCGGCGATCAGGTCGAGCGCACGGGCGTGATCTTCGACGTACAGCCAGTCGCGAACGTTCTCGCCCTTGCCGTAGACCGGCAGCGGCTTCGCCCGCGAGCGCATTGAGGATCGTCAGCGGGATCAGCTTTTCGGGAAAGTGATACGGCCCGTAATTGTTCGAGCAGTTGGAAACGACGACCGGCAGCCCATAGGTCCGCTGCCAGGCCTTCGCCAGGTGATCGGAAGCGGCCTTGGACGCCGAATAGGGCGAGCTCGGATCGTACGGCGTTTCTTCGTGGAACAGGCCATCGTCGCCAAGCGAACCGTAGACCTCGTCGGTGGACACGTGAAGGAAACGGAACGCGTCCTTCTGGTCGTGCTGCAGGCCGGTCCAATATGCGCCTCGCCGTCTCCAGCAACGTGAAACGTGCCCGATCACATTGGTCTGAATGAATTCGGCGGCCCCTGTGATGGAGCGATCGACATGGCTTTCGGCCGCGAGATGCATGATCCGGTCGGGCCGAAATTCGCCGACGGCTTTCTCCATCGCCGAGCGATTGCAGATGTCCGCCTGCAGGAAGCGATAGTTTTGCTTGCCCTCGACCGACTCTCAGCGAAGCCAGATTGCCGGCATAGGTCAGCGCATCGACGTTGAGGACCTCGTAGCCCTTTTCGCAGCACGAGATGCCGGACGAGCGCCGAGCCGATGAAGCCTGCGCCGCCGGTAACGATTACGCGCATCAATTGCCTTTCAGAGGGAAGTAGGCCGGCAGATCAGCCAAGGCCGGCTGCTCACGGTCCTTGGCCGAAAGCGTCTCGGCATCCGCGACGTCAGGCCATTCGATCGCGATATGGGGATCGTCCCAGGCGACACCCTTGTCGTTTTCGGGACTGTAATAGTCGCTCACCCTGTAGGCGATCACCGAATTGGGTTCGAGCGTGCAGAACGCGTGCCCAAATCCAACTGGGACCCAAAGCTGGTTGTTTCCTTCAGGCGTCAGCGCGACCGAAATCCACTGTCCGTAGGTAGGAGAGCCCGCCCGCAGGTCCACGGCGACGTCTAGAACCGAGCCGGAAAGGCAGCGGACAAGCTTTCCCTGCGCCTTCGGATGGCTCTGGAAATGAATTCCGCGAATCGTGCCCGCACGGACGCTGAGCGACTGATTGTCCTGGACGAACTCTACCGGTCCGGCATGCTCCGTGAAGGCCGAAAGACGGAAGGTCTCGGAGAAGTAGCCGCGTGCATCCTCTATCTTGCGCGGCACAAGTTCGAGCGGCCCTTCGATTGCGAAGGTGCGAAATTCCATCAATTACCCCTGAAGATCACTCAACTGGATCCGGCCCCGGCGGCTTACTTCAGAACCCGTCCGATTCAAGCTGCAATTCCTCCCTTGTCGAGCAAGATCAAAGTGTACTCAGCCATGCATCGACCTTTCCGAAGTGTTCTTGCCAAGTCGGAGCGTGAAAGGCGGGCGGCGGTGCAAAAGGTCGATCTGTTCTATCGCTGAAGGCCCCAATCGTCCGCTTCCAGGCCGCTTCGTCGGTTGGGTCCAAATACGTCGGACCTTCACTCGCTATCTCGCGATATACGGGCAGATCGCTCGCAATCACCGGCGTTCCGATTTGCAGTGCCTCAATCACTGGTAGGCCGAATCCTTCCGCGAAAGACGGCATGAGCAGGGCTTCAGCACCGGCAATCCAGCCCGCGAGCTCGTCATCGTCGCAGGTTCCATACTCAAAAACATGGCCTTCGAGTTCCCCTGGCCTGTCCAGCTGATCGAAGACGCTATCGGCCTGCCAGCCGCGCTGTCCGATGATCACAAGCGACGGAGCATCAGAGCCTCGCTCCTCGACGATCTTCCTCCACACGTTCAGCAAGAGCTGATGGTTTTTCCGGCCCTCGATGGTGCCGACAACGACGAAGTGCGGTTTCGAAGCGTGTCTGGGGTCGCGTTGAGCGGAAAATCCGCTCCGCCGAGCCATGCGGACACTGATGGGGGCATCGGCTTGCCCTGCCCGCGTGCGAAGGCCGCAAGCCCGTCGATTGTCACTTGGGAGTTTCCAATAACCCCCGCCGCACTCGCGAGGACATTGCTCATCCGGCGTTCGTGTTTCTCGGATTCGCCCGCGCGGCAGAACTGCGGATGCGTGAGGGGGATCAGGTCGTGGATGAGATAGACGGCGCGAAGCCGGTGACGCTCGATCCACCTCGGAAGCGAAGGTTCATTGAGACCAGTGTGCCCCACGTTCAAATAGATCGCGCCGGGCCGTGGCGAATTGCGGAAGCGTTCTTGCGATGGTCTTAAATGCGAACGCCATAAACTTCGCCCGGACAGGCTCATTTGCCAGCAGCAGTTCAAAAAAAGTGTCGGAGTCCGTCGGCGGAAGGGTGAAGTGAAACCCCCGACGCTGCACGACAGCACAGGACCGAGTTCCATATTGCTTCACATACGCCTGACAGACACGGTCAATCCCCGTGGAGGCCGCCGCGCCAAGCCCGCCACACAAGGCGCGAGACGTCGAGTAGGAACGACGTCTCGGATGGCCATCGGCACGCAGCGACCCCTAGTTCCTCAAGTTAAGGCCCGACCGTTGGAGGAATTGAAAGAAGGTCTTCCATCATCGCTTCCATCTGGGCGAGTGGCACGGCGTTCGGTCCGTCCGATAGCGCCTGGTCCGGGTCAGGATGGCATTCCATGAACAGCCCCGCCACTCCGACCGAGACCGCCGCCCTCGCCAAGGGGTGGACGAACTCGCGCTGCCCGCCGGATTTGTCCCCATCCCGCCCGGTAATTGCACGGAATGCGTCGCGTCGAAGACGACCGGGCAGCCGGCTTCGCGCATGAGGACGAGGCTGCGCATGTCGACGACCAAATTGTTGTAACCGAAGCTCGTGCCTCGCTCGCAAAGCATGAAGGCGCCCTCGCCATGGCCTTCGTTCTTTGAAGCGTCCCTGGCCTTGCCGATCAGAGGCTTCACGTCCGCGGGCGCCATGAATTGCGCTTTCTTAAAGTTCACAGGTTTGCCGCTGGCGGCCGCAGCCTCGATCAGGTCGGTTTGCCGTGCAAGGAAAGCGGGCGTCTGAAGCACGTCGACGACGTCGGCAACCATAGAAACCTGACCGGCGGAGTGCACGTCCGTAAGCACCGGCAAGCCGGTCTCACCCCGAACCTTCTCGAGCACGCGAAGGCCCTCGTCGATACCGAGCCCACGGAGGATTCTCCCGACGTCCGGTTGGCCTTGTCGAAACTGGACTTGAAGATGATGAGGATGCCGAGCCGATCAGCGATGCCGCGCAGATGCTCCGCGACGTCGAGACAAAGCGCCTCGCTTTCGACCACGCACGGTCCCGCGATCAGGAAAAGACGCTCACCCAGGCCTACTTGCCGGCCGCACAAGTCGAACGTCGTCACTGTACTGTCGCGCGAACCGTCGTGACCGGCACAAACAGCTGGCTCACGAGCTGAACGAGCTTGGTCGGCTGGTTGGCCTGGGCGTTGCCGACGTACAGAAGGTCCTTGTCCTTCATCGCAAATTGCTGCGACAGGAACAGCGCCCCCGGCTTCATCATGTTCAGATGATACACCACGGGCTCTTCGGAGCCCGTAGCCGTCGGCACATAGCGGAAGACGAAAATCGCCGCGGCGTCACCCTGGTTCGGATTTGCACCGCCTGCGAGTGCAACAGCTTCCGCGAGCGAAATGCGTCCGCGCGGAAAGCGGATCTGCTCGGCGCGGTTGGGTGCGCCAAGAACCGAAAGCTCTGGGGCCGGCTGATCAAAGTAAATCCGGTCGCCCGGCGCGATCGGTACATCCCGGTCGGGCAGATCCATCAGGTCGCTGAGCCAAATTTCAAAGCTGCTCGGGCCGCGCTCGACCCGCGCCACCACGTCCTTCGTTTCTCCCCTGTAGCCGCCGGCCAGCGCGACCGTCTCGTTCAGCGTCTCGCGGTTGGTCGGCAGTACGAAGCGGCCAGGGCGATTTACTTCGCCAGCCAGCACCACGCTGTTGGTGATCGACTGGTCGATGGAGACGAGGACCTGCGGGTCCTGCGACATTCCACGCAGCGAAACCCGGATCATCGCCTGCAACTCCTCAGGAGTGCGGCCTGCGGCGCGCAATCTACCCACGAACGGCAGCCGATGTCACCACGATCGTCGACGCGCACACCCGGAATTCTGCTCGGCACTGGCACCCTGATCGACTGACGATGCGGTCGCCGAACCCGTTGGCGTCCCGAGGCGCGTGGCTGGCTTTCCGAACAGGCTGACGCCCGCTTCGTAGATCGTGATGTTCAAGGTATCGCGGGTCTCAATCAGGTCGGTCGGCGGCGCGGGGGGGATCGCCATTGTCGAGGCGGGCACCGGAGCAGGCGGCGGAAGCGCGTCCGCAGTCGTCACCGGAACGATCCTGAACGGCAATTGTCCGGGCTGCGCCTCAGAAGCCCTCCGGGCAGCGCTCCGAATTTCCGCGCCCGTCGGACCGCTCACCGGCAAGGTCGAACAACCGGCCAAGAAAAGCGCGGCAGACGTAACGAACATGCGCTGGAGCGATTCGCCCCGCGCACGGCGGCTTCTGGTCATCTGTGGAGAATTCCCAACTGAACGCTGAACTGTCACTGGCCCTTATCACCCCTGCCTGCGAGAAGGCAACGAAACCGCGGCGATGGAACCGTCGGCCTTAACCCCCTATTGATCGGCATTGCATATCCGCCAGGCATGTTGTCATGACCTTAGCCGTCGCTTAGGGAGCGGCAAGATTTATATCTAACTCAATGACTTTCTGGCAAATCTTCGTTCGGCTGCTTTTCCGGCGCCCATTCGCGGCGCTCGCAGGCCTGTGGTGGCATGTCACCGGAAAGCGCGTCCGTGCCCGCAATCGCCTGCGTGTCGAAGGATCGCGCCTTCCGTTCGCTTATCGCTTCTGGATAGATAAGGTGGAACCCCTTCGCGAGAGCCGGGAACGCGCAGAAACGACCATGGCGCGCCTCGCACATCGACCAGAGTTCACGATCATCGTTTCCGGCCAACCGAACGAAGTCGCGATGACTCAGAAGTCCCGAGTTCGTCAGTCAGCAAATCTATCCGCACCGGACCATTTCCGTCGTCGATCCATCTGCTGGTAATTGGAAGCAGGCAATAGTCGAAGCGACGGGCGATTTCATCGTGCCCCTGCGCGCGGGCGATCGGCTGTCACCCACGGCGCTCATCCGTTACGCGGAGGCGCTTGAAGCTAGCCCCGAGGCTCCGGTCGTTTTCGGTGATCAGGATTCGATTGACCAATCCGGTGAGCGGTCGTCCCCCTGGTTTAAGCCAGCCTGGAACCGGGAATTGTTCCTCGCACAAGACTATCTTTCCGATGCCGCAGCCATTCGGACTGAAGCGGCCCGCGAGGCGCTGGTAAGTGGCGAATTGGGCGAACATGCCACTGCGTACGACCTGCTGCTGCGGGTGACGCGAGATGCGGACGCCGTACTGCATGCGCCATTCGTAACCGTTCATGCGCGCCACGACTTGCGGGCCGAGGACCAAGCGGCTCGCGTCGAAGTGACACGCAAGCATTTGGACGGAACCGGGGGGGAAACATCTTCCGGCCCATTCGGAACTGTTAAAGTCGCCTGGCCCCTGCCCAGCGCTCGTCCAACCGTCAGCATCATCATCCCGACCCGCGACAAGGTCGAGCTGCTCAGGGCCTGCGTGGACAGCCTGCTCGCCAAGACCAGCTACTCTCCCTTCGAAGTGCTCATCGTGGACAATGGGAGCGTTGAAGATCGCGCCCTCGCCTATCTCGCACGGATCGAAGCGGATCCCCGCGTGCGAGTATTATCCCACCCCGGAGCCTACAATTTCTCCGCGATCAACAATTTTGCCGTCCGGGAAAGTGCAGGGTCGTACGTCTGCTTCCTCAACAACGACACGGAGGTGATCCACGCGTCTTGGCTGAGAGAGATGATGCGGCAGGCGATCCGGCCGCAAGTCGCCGCCGTGGGCGCCAAGCTTCTCTACGAGGACGGCACCATCCAGCATGCCGGCGTCATCGTCGGCATGGGCGACGCGGCAGGGCATGCCCACCGGAATTTGCCGAACGCCGAACCGGGATATTTCGCTCAGGCTCATGCCGCGCAATTCGTTACCGCCGTGACCGGCGCCTGCCTGCTTGTCGAAAAACAGAAGTTTCTGGATGTCGGCGGGTTCGACGAGCGCGACCTGGCGATTGCCTACAACGACATCGACCTGTGCCTGAAGTTCGAGCGGGCGGGTTGGCGCAATGTCTACGTGCCACACGCGGTGCTGATCCATCACGAGTTCGAAGTCGCGTGGGAAGGACCATTCACCAAGCCAGATCGATCGCTACAGGCGTGAACTGAAAGTCTTCCAGGAACGTTGGAGTACGGAAACGTTCCAAGACCCACTTTTTAACCCCAACCTCGAACGATCGAGCGAGACTTTCGTGATCCGCCTTTGACGGCCTAGAGGGTTCGCATTCAACGTAAATTCAGTCGCCCGGCTGGTAAGGCCCAGCGGCTTCCCATTAGAGACGGTTTATGATTGCCAAGCTTTTGAAACTCGACCATTCCTTCTCGCGAGACGGCGAGGCCGCGCCTGCCGCTGAGAAGACAGACCGAATGCAGATGCCGTTTCTCAGGCGGGCGAGCCGCGGAAAGATACTCTTCTTTCTCGTCGTCGTTCTTCCGACCATTTTGGCGATACTCTATTACGGTTTGATCGCCTCGAACGTGTACGTGTCGAATTTCAATTCGTGGTCCGTAGTCCCGACAAGCCGACCTCTTCCGGTCTCGGGGTAATCCTGAAGACGGCCGGTTTCTCGAACGCGAACGACGAAATCTATTCTGCGCAATCCTACGTTCTTTCGCGCGATGCCTTGCGCGCGATCAATCGGAACGAAGCTTTCCGGACGGCCTATACTCGGCCCTCGATCTCGATTTTCGACAAGTTCAATCCGACGGGAATGTTCGGATCGTTCGAAGATCTCTACCTATATTATCGCAAGAAGATCGGCATTGAGCACGACACCGTCTCCGCCATCAGTACACTGCGAGTACGGGCCTACACGCCCGAAGATGCGGTCAAGTTCAACCGCGAACTGCTCGAAATGGCCGAAGCTACGGTGAACCGGCTTAACGTCCGTGGCCGGCAGGATCTCATCCGTTTCGCGCAAACCGAGGTTGATGAGGCCGAGGGCAAGTCGCGCAACGCAGCCATGAACCTGGCGCGCTTCCGTAACGTCTCCGGCCTCATCGATCCCGAACGCCAGGCGACGGTGCAGCTCCAGATGATCTCGAAGCTTCAGGACGAACTGATCGCATCGCGTAACCAGATGCTCCAGCTCCGGGCCTTCGCTCCCGACAATCCGCAAGTGCCTGTCCTGCGCACGAAGATTGCCGGCCTGACCCGGGACATCGAAGCGGAACTCAATAAGGTCGCGGGGGGCACCCGGTCGCTGTCGGCCGCCGCGGCCCAGTACCAGCGATTCCAGCTGGAGAGCGAAGTTGCCGACAAACAGCTCGCCGGAGCCATCGCAGGCCTGCAGGAGGCCCGGAACGAAGCCCGTCGCAAGCAGGCCTACGTCGAGCGGATCGCCCAACCCAACCGCCCCGATTTTGCACTCGAACCTCGCCGCCTGCGCGAATTATCGCGACATTCATCTTCGGCCTCATTGCATACGGCATCATTTCGATGCTGATGGC